>CAVWTB010000047.1:0-63081 GCA_963757845.1 uncultured Alphaproteobacteria bacterium | reverse complement strand
GGTCGCCTAGGCCCGGAATGTTTTGATGGGAGAAACGCCTCGCAGAGTCGCTGTCTGCGAGGCGATTTTTATGCCGGGACGCGGGAATGACGCAAGCAATGCGGCGCCAGTTCAGCTCGGCCGTCAGTCAGGCCGTCTCGCTCCGGGCGAAGTACCGGTGCGAACGCCGCGGCGCGTCAGCGGTTAGGCTTGGCCCACAGCGTTGCGCGCCGTGGCGCGGTTTTCACAAACCGGTTTCGGGCGACGGTCGCGGTAGTTTCGGATAAGGGAGCGGCTTCGGTGTGCCACCGTCACAATCCGGCCATAGCGCCGTGCCCGCATGCTGCCCATTACCGCACGCGTGGTATGGATCATGCCCTCGACGTGGCAGGTGGATGGGCTTGCTGGGACACGGCGGATAAGTGGACCCAAATCAGGGGCGCGCTGAGGGCCTCACTGTGTCCGATAGACCGGGTGACACGGGTCCAGGGGCCACCCATCAAGACCAATGTCTGGACGAAATCCGCGCGTCTCGACGAGCCGCTTGGTGGAGTTGTGGCATCGCTTGCACAGGTCTCATGAATGGGCCGAGCCAGAATTTGTTGACGTCACCGTGATGTGGCTCGACGTGATCCACACATTGTCGCCGGTGCTCACGATGCCGCGCTCCAGGCAATACTTACAAAGTGGATGTTCGAGCAGCTGGTGCTTCCTGATCCGAGCCCAGCGCGTCGTAGAGTACCAGCGGTCCCACTTCGTCGGTCGGCCGCGAACTCTCACGGCTTACCACCTCCAGGCCAGCATCGCACACGGCTCTCGTGGTTTCGGTTTTGCGCATCCCGGATTATTTGTAACTAGCGTCGTTGGATGGCGCGATCAAGAGCTGTTGCGCGGACAAAACCACCATCCGTATCTTTGTGAACGACCTTCTCGGACGGCATTGCGCTCGCTGACACGTAGTCGGCCGGCCGGCAAGTGAACACGATGATCTGAAACGCATGCGCCTTTTCGGCGAGGATAGTGCGGAACCAGTCCATCCTCGTGTCGTCGCTCTGAACGAGCTGATCGTCCAACACGAGCGTCGTCCCAGGTTCTCGGCCAACGACAGCCGGTACAACGTTGAAAGCTGTTCACGCGTCCCAACGGACAGGCGCTCTGTGGCTCGGACCGCCCCGCCCACGACGATGCCCTCGGTTCCCAGCTGCGCGGTGAGCCGCACGCTTTCGTAGCGCTTCTGGGTTAAGGCCTCGAACTTCCGGCAATCGCCGGCGCGAGCACCTGTCCGAGATTACTGGCCTGCGCCGCGTCGGCCTCTTTCATCTGTTGCAGTAGTAGCAGCCAGGCGTCGTATTCGGCCTCGATTTCGCGTTCGTGACGTTCGGCCAGGTCGTACGCCTCTACTGCGTCTCGCAATCGTTCGCGTGCAACAGCGCCGCCCACTTGCTCAAGTGCTCCTTGAGCCTTATGAATGTCGCTGACGACTCGTTCCAGATCGGCCTTTGCCGCGGCCGCGGCCTGCGCGCGGCCGTCACGCCGCTTCCGTCACCATTTCGGTCGGCACCGGCAGAGCGCTGTGGCGATCCGATGCCTCACGGTGCTTCGACTCCGCACTCTGGAGATCCTGCGACTTGCGGATAGCGCTCTGGCGGTCCGTCGCCTCACCAACGCCTGTACAATGTTGCCAGGAGCCGATCGTTTTGGTCGGTGATGCTGGTCCCGATGGATCTGGTGATGGGACCCGGAATATGACCTCGATACGGCTGTCGTCGATTTCGATCCGGCGTACGACGGTGCGAATGATATCCTGCATGCCGAGCCGGTCGAGATTATCGAGCCCGGTTGTCACCTTGGCAGAGAAATCTTCCAGACGGCTGATCACGAGGGCGAGGTCGCGTTCGGTCTCAGCTGCGTCGAGAGCTGCCTGATGCCGCTCCTGCAGCTGGGACATCGCGCTGTTTCAAGCCTGCGATGCGCGGCTCGAACTCAGCTTTGTCGATGACGCCTTCGGTATAACTGTCGATGAGCCGACCAATTCCGCGCCGCAAACTCGTCATTTGCCGATCGAGGCGAATGATCTCGTCCGGCATGGCCGCGCCGTCACGCGCTTGGGCAATGCGACGGCGATATTCGTCGGCCACGCGGTGCGGTTCTTCCAAGAGAGCCTGCACCTGATCCCATACTTCCTGTTCCAACTGATCGCCGCGCACGGGGCCGTTGTTGCACACCGCGTTGCCACTGAACCGGTAACCGTCCGCACCGGTGCAGCGATAATAGCGCAACGTGTTCATCGGATCGTATGGGCGTGAACGAGGAGCTATCTTGCCGTAATAGGCGTATCCGCAGCGCCGGCAGACCGTCAGACCTTGCAGCAGCCAGCACTGGCCGCGCTGACGTTCCCGCTTACGCCTCCGGTTCTCCTCAAGCTGTGCTCGCACAGCCTCGAACACCGCGGGATCGACGATTGGAGGAACTGGAATCTCGATCCATTCTTCGCGTGGCATGGGGATGCGCGAGGTGGCGCGCGGCGAGGGCTTCAGGTGCCCACGGATCGGCCGCAGCCGTGGCCGAGGAGGCAAGAAGCGTGCTCGCCCGAAGGCTGCGCGTCCGATATAGGCCGGATTGTTGAGCATCTCGCGGATCGTGGAGGCATGCCAATACGTTGACCCTCGCCGGGTTTGGCAGCCCATCTGCTGCAGGCGTCGGCATACTGCGCGCAGGCTCATTCGCTCCAGACCGATCCACGCAAAGATGAGACGAACGATGGGCGCCTCCGATTCCACCACCTCGAAACGCGCTATTCCGCCGCCCTGAGTTCGACTCACGTAGCGATACCCGTAGGGAGCCCCCGTCAGCGCACTGACGGATCCGGATTGTGCGGCATGCCGGCGGCCGCGCCGGCCCCGTTCGAGGATCTTGGCCCGCTCGTATTCGGCGATCACGCCTTGAACCTGGAGCAAAAGATCATCCTCCGCGGTGCCGCCGATCGGGTGGTTCAGGAAGACAACCTCCGCACCCGCGCGGCGAAACTCATCGATCAGGAGCACTTGATGGGCGTAACGGCGGGCGAGCCGATCCGGGGCATGGACATAAATGCGCTCGACTTGGCCGCCAGCAATTGCATCTCGTAGCCGCTCCAGCGCCGGGCGAAACAGGATTGCACCACTGTAGCCTTCATCCACGTAGTTATGATCCGGTTCAAGCTGAAAGCCGTCAGCTGCGATACACTCTCGTAGCGCGGTAACCTGGCTGGCGATCGTGTTGTCGCGTGCCTGACTCTCGCTCGACACACGTGCATACAGCGCAACGGAGCCCCTCGCGGTCATCTGTCACCTCCGCGCGCTGTCACTGTCGCCACCTTCGTCTTCGGCGGCTGAGCATTGCTGCGCTTGGGCCGCGGGCTCGTCCGTCGCACCGCCGGTACGAGGCGAGCGTAGGCCTCGATCAGGTGCTGGGGGCCGAACCTTGTCGCCTCGAATGACACGCGCACTTGCAGTAGAAGGCGATCCGTGCGCCGGACCATGCGCGCCTCCATCGGCCATGGGCCCCGCGGCGGGCCGCCGATGGCGCATCAAATCCTGCGTTGACTCTGAGTCGCCTGTGACAAATTGACTCGTGCATTGCTTTGGGTCTGCCGGGACGAGGAGCGGTTGCCGTCTGCGGCCCCTGCGTTCGATGATCGATGACCACTCAAAACCTAACTTGGCAACATTGTACGAACGGTCACCAAGCCTCGTCGGCACCCTTCAGATCCTGCGACTCTCGCTGTTTCCGAAGAAGTGATCTACTTTTCAGATATCTGACCGAATATCCCCTTGCAATATCAATAGCTTTTGCCGAATTTTTCGGATGGCGCCCCAGCGGGACGATGGGGCTGGGGCTACGGCCCGAGCTACGAAGCGCAGGGGCTTCGCTGCGGGTCGAGCAGCCCGACGAGCTGCTCCCGCTTCGCAGGGGCGGGCGCTCCCCCCTGGGGTGCGTTAGAGCGACGGAGCAGACGCGCACCAGCGGCTCGCTGGATGCGCTGGACGTGCTGGTCCGCTGTCCCGGTGCCCTCGCGCTCCCGGCGCGCGCTGTACGGGCTCTCGTAATCCGCGCCCTCGACCTCTCCCGGCGAGCGGCTGCTTTGACCCGGTCAGAGGATGAGGGTTTCTCTGACCCGGTCAGAAATTGGGGTCGATGTCGCGGGTGTCGGCGAAGTCGGCGCAGTCAGTGCTGCACCTCGAAACTTCCGCGACCCGATGCGGCAACTCCGTGACGCCTGACCCCGGACCCGGTCAGGTCACCTAGCACGCACCCCCGCGATCAGCGGCCGCAAATCGCCGCTGATACCTTGTCGGCTTCGCGGGCCGTCACGGCGTCTTGTCGCACGATTGTCCTGCCGCGGCCTAGCGAGCGCCAATGCGCTCGGTGTCCGACGAATATCCAATAAACGAGCGTGCCGAGGGTGGGCGGGGGTGCGGGTCGAACGAACTTTGAACTGACTGCGTCATTCGCAATGGCACAGGCGATGCCGATGTCCAACTGTGTCTACTCTCGTGCGTCGATCGCAGACACGATGTGATCACGTCGACTCTCGTCCCCGGGTTTCGATCGGGTGACCGTGCGAGAGCCATGTGCGGTTCCTTACCGTTCGATTTAACGTTGTCCCCTAGCCCACTTTTTTGAGCGTAAGACTACGAATTTGGGGTCTGGCTCCCAATCTCTTGGGCGCGCCAATATAATCAAGTACTTATGTCACGTCCGTCACCTTCTAGCCGGAGGGTAGATGGCCGTCCGGGTACACATCCAGGCGCATGTTGGCGTGGGTTGCTCTGACGGCGCCGAGCCCATCGGCCCCATCGGCAAAACCAGTCGGTTGCCAACAAATGAACATCAAAGTTGTCGCAACGAAACGGCGATGGTTTTATCGACCCCGCACCGCTTTAGAGGCTCGAATTCAGCGCCGCGGGAACTGCTTCCTGCTGCTCGCGAAGCATCGCGGGACCTGGCCGATGGCATGGCTGTGCGCACCGTTGGGTGTGTCTCGTTGCGGCTTCCATGCCTGGCTCGGCCGATCACCGGCGCGCGATCGCGCAGCGACGATGTTCTCGCCGTGAAGGTGCGGGCGAGCTTCGTTGCATCTGATCGGACCTATGGGCGAGGCGTGTGTGGCATGATGTGCTGGCCGAGGGGGTATCGTGCGGCCTGCATCGCATCGAGGGGCTGATGCGGGGCCCAGGCCTCGCGTGCCCGCCCGCAACGTCGTCGTCGGCCGCCCGATCCGGGTGAGCGGACTGATCCTCAGCGGGCACCGCTGCCAGTAGTACCTGCCGCAACTGCATCGTGGCTTTGTCCAGTCGCTCGCGGTTAAAAGGTTCGCCACGTTTCAACACATCCTTGACCGGTGCGAACAGCTCGTCCCGCGCCGCCGACCGCGCGGTTGCCGGAACCGCGTCGAGGTGACGATGTATGCGGCCGACAAGATCGCGATCGAACACTGCGTCCCAGATGTCGCGTTCCAATCCGAAGTCGAACAACGCCGCGCTCGGAACGCTTGTCGCGCGGCGGGCCGCGCGTTTTGTTCGGCGGCCCGCTCCACTACACCCGCCTCGATCACCACCCCGAAGTCGCACAACGCGCCTTGCTCGGTCACGACGCCGGCGCGCGACATCGGCCAGCACGCTTTCAGGGTCACGATCGAGCGGATCGCCGAAGCCGCCACCGCCCGGTGTTAGGATGGTGATCGTCTCGTGGGCTTCCAGATTGACGACATCGATCTTGCCGAGATCGGCTTCGTCCGGACGCCCGAGGTTCTTGATGATCCGCGCACGTTCGGCGCAGCGGCCGCCGAGGAAACCCCACGGTGCGAAACGAAACCGCTCCACGCCGCGGCCGAGAACCTGACTACCAGACCGGTGCGGCGAAAAAGTCAGTTCGAAGTCCGGCGCCGCCGCGCCATTGGCCGGGTCCACCGGAATCGACTTTGATCCCGTAGCGAAGGATGGTGACGTTGGCATTGGCCTCGACCGATTTGATCGGATTATTGGACATGCCGCTGACCGAGCATTCACTGGCGTCGATGCCGTCGATCCCGCGGCCCGCTCCGGTGCCGCCGGTGAACGGTTCCACGACATCGACTTGCGCTTGCCCATCGCGTCCGTCGGCTCAGCCAGCACGATAGGCACCAATACGCCGCAACCGGCGGAGCGCATGAAATCCGGCACCGCTTGGCACAGCAATCCGCTCTCCACGTCACAGACCCGGTTCCCCGTTGTATGGCCCAACGCCGACGGAACCGGAGAGACCGGATTGAGCAACGTCCCTTGCGGTATGGTCATCCGCACGGGTTCGAACAGGCCTGAATTTACCGGGATGGTCGGATCCCAGTTTAAAGCATAATGCATCAACCCGACTGAGAGCCACGAGTGCCGAATGCCAGCACTGGGCAGATTATAAGCCGAGGCGACCTGGGGGTTGGTGCCGGTGAATCCAGTTGCAGGAGGCCATCCGATGCCTCCAACCGCGCATGAATTCGAACTGGAACGGGGGAATTGTAGTCGTCATCTAGATAGTCCGTGAACTCGTAAGTGCCGTCTGGTATCGTCCGATATGCATCGCGCGCCTTGGCGGCGGAATAAGCGATGATCTCGGTTGTCGTGGCAGAAAAGGCTTCCACTCCATGCTGCGCAATCATGGCCTTCACGCGTTTTTCGCCGACTCCAAGGGCAGCCACTGTCGCGCGGCACCTGGAGCAGCAGCGCAAATGACAGCGCGGGCACCCGCGCCTTCGAGCTCGTGGCCGCCGGAGGACGTGCTGACCGGCATTGGTGACGATCTGCCGCAAGCTCGGGAAGGGGTTTGACGAAGGCGCATGAACCTGCTCGATCTCGACGTTTTCTTGCACAAGCCGGCCGGAACGCGCTGATCGCCGAATCTGGCGTGTCGCTTGCGTGGTGGCCGGGTGCAGCTTGTCAGGGGGCTTGCGGAACTCGCTAGGCTTGCTGTTGCGAAACGTGGAGACCGGCCAAGCCCGGTCAGGGGAGTAGATCCATGATCAGTCATTGGAATTCCCGGCGCTCCGCTATCTGGGCGGGCGTCGCTCTGGCGTTCGCCTTCGCGACTTCCGCCGCGCATGCGCAGGACGTCATCAAGATCGCCGCCGGTGCGCCGCTGACCGGCCCGCTCGCCAAGCAGGGCCAGGAAGTGGCGAACGCCGTGCAGCTCGCCGTCGACGAGTGGAACGCGAAGGGCGGCGTGCTCGGCAAGAAGATCGAGATGATTGCCGCCGATGACCAGGGCAACCCACAGGTCGGCGTCGCGGCCGGCGAGAAGGTGGCGGCCGATCCGGCCGTGCTGGGCACGGTCTGGGGCATTACCAGCAGCACCTGCATCCCGGTCTCGGAGGTTCTCGATCGCGTCAACCTCGTCATGATCACGCCCGGCTGCAGCAATCCCAAGGTCACCGACCGCGGCGTTGAAGACCGTCAACCGGCTGTGCGCCCGCGACGATTTCCAGGGCCCGGCCGGCATCATCTTCGCTCGTCAACGAGCTCAAGGCGAAGAAGATCGCGATCTTCGACGATGGCACCACCGGCCCGCGCGGCGCCGCGGACGAGGCCGAGAAGCAGGCCAAGGCCATGGGCGCGACGCCGCTGCGCTTCGTGATCCGCTCCGGCGACAAGGACTTCCGCGCCATCCTCGGTACGGTGCCGAAGGACGTGAATGCAATCTACGCGAGCCTGTGGGCGCCCGACGCGGCGCTGATCGCCAAGCAGCTTCCCGACGTGGGCATCACCGCGCCGATGATCGGCCCCGACGGCCAGTTCGAGCCGGTCGACTACATCCAGGCCTCCGGCGGCGCCGCCGAGGGCAACTATGTGACCTTCTTCGTTCCCGACATGAAGAAGATCGCCGGTGCCGAGGCCTTCGTGAAGGCATTCGAGGCCAAGCACGGCGCGCATCAGCTCCTACGGCCCGCTCGCCTATGAGGCCGCCAACATCCTGCTCGAGGCGATCAAGCGTGCCGGCAAGGCGGATCGCGCGGCGGTGCGCGATGCCGTACGAAACATCAACGGCTACAAGGGCATTCTGGGCATGCCGATCAGCTTCGACGAGAAGGGCGACGTCGCCACCCCGTCGCTCTCGGTCTATCAGGTCAAGGGCAAGGGGTTCGAGCTCGTCAAGACCGTCTCGAAGTAGTTGATCTTCGCCCATGTCGCTGCTCGAGGTCTCCGGCCTGCGCAAGAACTTTGGCGGGCTGGAGGCCATCCGGGGATTCGACATCACGGTCGATGCGGGAAAGATCGTCAGCCTGATCGGGCCGAACGGCTCGGGCAAGACGACGATCTTCAACCTCATCACCGGCCTCCTGCCCGCCAGTGCCGGCCGCGTCAGTGCTCGACGGCCGGCACGATCTGCTGGGCCGCAAGCCGCATGCGATCACCGCGCTCGGCGTCGCGCGCACATTTCAGAACCAGCGCCTGTTCAACCAGATGACGGTCCTCGAGAATGTCCTGGTCGGCCGGCACTGCCGGTCGAAGGCGGGCCTGGCCGGGGTCGTCTTCAGCTTGCCCTCCGCCCGCGCCGAGAAGGCACGGGTGATCGAGGAGGCCAAGGAGCTGCTGGCCATCTTCGGGCAACGGCTGCTGCCGCGCGCCGATCGTCTCGCCTACTCGCTGTCCTACGCCAATCGCCGGCGCCTCGAGATCGCGCGGGCGCTGGCCACCGAGCCGCGCCTGCTCCTGCTCGACGAGCCGGCCGCCGGAATGAACCCGACGGAATCGCGCGAACTCATGGCGGATATCCTGCGCATCCGCGACCGCGGCATCACGATCCTGTTGATCGAGCACGACATGACGGTCGTGCGCGGCATCTCCGACCGCGTCGTCGCCCTCGACCACGGCGTGAAGATGGCCGACGGCGATTTCGCCACCGTGCGCCACAACCCGCAGGTCGTCGAAGCCTACCTCGGACGCCGCGCCGGCCATGCTTAGGCTCGATCAGGTCGTCACCCACTACGGGCCCATCATGGCGCTCAAGGGCATCGACCTTCACGTCGACCGGGGCGAGATCGTCTGCCTGCTCGGCGGCAACGCGTCCGGCAAGTCGACGACCATGAAGACCATTCTGGGCCTTGTGCGCCCGACCTCCGGCACGGTCGAGTTCGAGGGCCGCATTCTTGACGGTCTTCCGACCGGAAAGATCGTCCGTCAGGGCATTGCGCTCGTTCCCGAAGCGCGCCGCATCTTCGGCCGCATGACGGTCTGGGAGAATCTGATCATGGGCGCCTATGTGCGCAGCGGCGAGCCGCAACGCGAGATCGACGGCGACATGGAGCGCGTCTACGGTCTCTTCCCGCGCTTGCGCGAGCGCACCGCCCAGTATGCCGGAACGCTCTCGGGCGGCGAGCAGCAGATGCTGGCGATGGGCCGGGCCCTGATGGCGCGCCCAAAGCTGCTCCTGATGGACGAGCCCTCCATGGGGCTCTCGCCCGCCTTCGTCGACCAGGCCTTCGACATCATCCAGGAGATCAACCGGCAGGGCACGACGATCCTCGTCGTCGAGCAGAATGCCAGCGTCGCCCTGTCGATCGCGCACCGCGGCTATGTGCTGCAGAACGGCCGCATCGTGCTCGCCGACAGCGCGGCGGCGCTGCTTGCCGCCGACGACGTGCGCCGCGCCTATCTGGGCGAGGACTGACCGATGGCGGACCTCATCTCCATTCTTCCCCAGCAGCTGGTGTTCGGTCTTGCGCTCGGTACGGTGTACGGGCTGATCGCGCTCGGCTACACGATGGTGTACGGCGTGCTGCAGATGATCAACTTCGCCCACGGCGAGGTGTTCATGATCGGCGCCTACATCGGGTGGAGCGTGTTCGCGGTACTGATCGACTGGTCGGTCGGCGGGCTGCATCCGTTGTGGGTCCTGCCGGTTCTGCTCGCCCCCGCCATGCTGCTGTGCGGCGGGCTCGGCATGACGCTGGAGCGCCTCGCCTATCGGCCGCTCTACACGCGCGGCGCAACCAGGCTCGGCCCGCTGATCAGCGCGGTCGGCGCATCGATCTTCCTGCAGAACTTCGTGATGCTCACCCATGGGCGCGCGCATGAAGGTCTACATGACCAATCTGGTGTTTCCGCGCACCTGGCGGTTCAACATTTTTGGCGTCAACGTCTCGGCATTGGTGATCGTCATCGTCGTGGTGTCGCTGCTGCTGATGTGGGGGCTGGTCGCGCTGATCCAGCGCACGAGCCTCGGCCGCGCGATCCGCGCGGTCTCGGAGGACCGCGAGATGGCGACGCCGTCGGCATCGACGCCAACCGCGTGGTCGGCCTCACGTTCTTCCTCGGATCCGCGCTCGCCGGCGCGGCCGGCGTCCTGGTCGGCCTCTACTACACGCAGATCGATTTCGTGATGGGCTACTCGGCCGGCCTCAAGGCGTTCACCGCGGCGGTGCTCGGCGGCATCGGCAACATCAAGGGCGCGATGCTCGGCGGCCTGCTCCTGGGCGTGATCGAAAGTCTCGCGTCGACCTTCATCAATCCGGCCTTCAAGGACGTCGTCGCCTTCGCGGTCCTGATCCTCACCCTGGTGTTCAAGCCGGAAGGCATTCTGGGCGAGAAGCTCGCCGACTGGAAGAAGATATGATCGGGGAGTGGCTCAACCGATACGGCCTCTTCGTGCTGCTCGCCGGCGCGGTGGTCGCGCCGCTGCTGGCGCCCAACGACTACGTGGTCGGCGTTCTCGCCCGCATCTGTCTCTATTCGCTGCTTGCGCTCGGGTTGAACATCGTGGTCGGCTTCGCCGGACTGCTCGACATCGGCTACGTGGCGTTCTTCGGCATCGGCTCGTATGCCTATGCGTTTCTCGCCTCCCCGCATTTCGGTCTGCACCTGCCGTTCGTGCTCGCCATGGTGATCGTCACGCTGGCGAGCGCCACGTCGGGGATACTGATCGGAGCCCCGACCCTGCGGCTGCGCGGCGACTACCTGGCGATCGTCACGCTCGGCTTCGGCGAGATCACCTATATCTGCCTCGTGAACCTCGACCGGCCGATCAACATCACGGGCGGGCCGAGCGGGCTGATCTCGATCGACCCGCCGTCCTTCTTCGGCTACGTGATCGAGCGGAATATCGAGTACTACTACCTCTTTCTCCTGACCCTCGGAGCGGTGGTGCTCGCGTCGGTGCGGCTGCGCGATTCCAGGGTCGGCTGGGCGTGGCAGGCGATCCGCGAGGACGAGCTCGCCGCCGAGGCGATGGGGGTCAACACGACCGTGGCGAAGCTGCAGGCCTTCGCGATCGGCGCCTCGATCGCGGGCTTCGCCGGCGGCCTGCTCGCGTCCTGGCAGCGCTCGGTGTTCCCCGACAATTTCCTGTTCCAGGAATCGATCAACATCCTCGCAATGGTGATTCTTGGCGGCATGGGAAACGTGCTGGGCGTCATCCTGGGCGCGATCGTCATCGTCGCATTGCCGGAGATTTTTCGCGATCTCGCGCTCTACCGGCTGCTCGCGTTCGGCGCGATGCTGATGGTTCTGATGATATTCCGCCCGCAGGGGTTGCTGCCGGCGCGGCCGGCCGCCGAGCGCGAGATTGCCGAGGAGTCCACGGCGCCCACCGCCCAGCCCAAGGGCGCGCCAAAAACCTGAAAACAGGAGGCTTTGCGTGCACACGGTCGTGCTTGGTGCCGGTGCGGTCGGGGTTGCGACCGCACACTACCTCAACCGCCTCGGCCACGCGGTGACCGTCGTCGAGCGCCAGCCCGGCGCCGCGCTGGAGACGAGTTTCGGCAATGGCGCGGTGATCCACGCGAGCGAGGTCGAGCCCTGGTCGCAGCCGGGGATGCCGCTCAAGATCCTCAAGTGGCTCGGGCGCGAGGATGCGCCGATGCTGCTTCGCCCCGGCGCGCTGCCGCATGTGCTGCGCTGGGGCACGGCCTTCCTGCGCAATTGCGCGCCAGACCGGTTCGCGCGCAATGCGCTCGCCAATCTGCGCCTCGCGCTCTACAGCCTGCGCTCGCTGCAGGAGATCGGGGCCGAGACCGGCATCGCGTATGACCGGGCGACCCATGGCGTGATCAAGATCTACCGTGATCCGGCATCCCTCGCGGTCGGACGCCGGAATGCCGCGCATCTCGCCGAGCATGGCCTGGTCTACGAGGAGCTGTCACCGGAGGAATGCGTCGCGCACGAGGGCGCGCTGTCCGAGACAGCGGGATCGCTGGTGGGCGCGCTCTACTTCCCGCGCGACGAGGTCGGCGATTGCCACAAGTTCATGCAGGGCCTGGCGCGCCATGCGCAGGAGCGCGGCGTAAAATTTCTCTACGAGACGACTGTCACCGGGCTCAGGCGGCGGGGCCGCCGTATCGCCGCGGTCTTGACCTCGCAGGGGCCGGTCGAGGCCGACAATGTCGTCGTGGCGCTCGGAAGCTTTGCGCCGGCCCTGCTGCGCCAGGTCGGCGTCGACGTGCTGATCTATCCGGTGAAAGGCGTGTCGATCACGGTCGCGCGCGCGCCGTGGAACGATGCGCCGACCCACGCGATCATCGACGATGCGCGCATGTTCGGCCTCGTGCCGATCGGCGACCGGCTGCGCGCGGTCGGCACGGCCGAGATCGCCCGCTACGACGCGACGCCGAGCCCGGCGCGCGCGCAGGCGATCATCGAAAAAGTGCTGCAGACGTTTCCGGGCTTTTCGCGCTGCTATTCGCCCGCGACCGCGAAGGTGTGGGCGGGCCTGCGCCCGGTATCGCCGAGCGGCGTCGGCTACATGGGACGCACGCGGATCGAGAACCTGTTCGTCAACGCCGGGCACGGGCATCTGGGCTGGACCATGTCGTGCGGCGCCGGCCGTCTGGTCGCCGACATCGTCGCCGGCCGCGCGCCGGAAATCAGCCTCGCGGGGTTTCCAAGACTGGCGGCCGCTTAGCCGGCGGGGCCACCCCTGCGCCTGAATGCACGCGCACGATTGCTTTTCAGCGGAGGTCATGTCCGCATTTGGCTCCCTTCCTGCCGGATCGCGTCGATCAAACCCTTCATGTAGCCGACGGCGAAGATCTGGCCGCGCACCATATAGCCGGGAGTGTCGTTCGACTCGCCCTCCATTGTCGGGGCGTGGTCGGGGCGCATAGGGCCGTCATAGCCGATGTCGGCGTAGGCGCGCACGCACTCGGCCATGTTCGTCTTGCCCTCGTCGTGGAACGTCTCCTCGAAGGCCGGTACGCTGCCGCGGACGTCGCGGAAGTGGGAGAAGAAGAGCTTCTTGCGCGCTCCGAACCGGCGGATCGCTGCGGGCAGGTCGACATTGCCCATGGCGGCGAAATTGCCTTGGCAGAAGGTAATGCCGTTGGACGGGCTGTCCGCCTCGTCGAGCACGCGCTCGAAGGCGTCCATCGACCGCATGATCCGCGCCAGCCCCCGCACAGGCGACATGGGCGGATCGTCCGGATGCAGCGCGAGCTTGACGTTCGCGGCCTCCGCCACGGGCAGCACCCGGTGCAGGAAATAGCGGAAGTTCTCCCACATCTGCTCGTCGGTCGTCTCACCCGCATAAGTGAGCGGTGCGCCGACGAGGTCGGCACTGTCGAACCTTGTGACCAGCGCATCACCACGTCCGCGCACGGCGGTCGCGGTGCGCAGCCAATTGAAGACCGCCATGAAGTTGTAACAGTAGATCGGGATGCCGACCCGTCCCATGTTGGCGATCGTCTCGCACACCCGCGCGATGTCCTCGTCGCGCCCCGGCATCCCCAGCGTGATGCGGTCCGAGAGCTGGTAGCCTTCGATCACCGACAGAGTGAGACCCGCCGCCTCCACGCGCTTGCGCAGATGCAGCAGATCGACATAGTTCCACGCTGGTCCCTGCACCCGCTCCGGCGCCATGGTCACCCCGGGCATGGTCGTCACCACGTCCGTCATGCCCATCTGCTTCGCCAGCCGCATGTCGGCGTCGCTGAGCGGGCGCGATACCATGGCAAGCCGGATCATGGTTCCCTCCTCGAGAGCGTCATCACTTGGGGCAAGGTCCGGGGTTCACGCGGGCTGCCGTGCGTGGCGCCTCGGCCGTGCCGAAGTAGCTGTTCTTCAGCTCCAGCTGAGTTTCATAGATGGAGCCCGTGCGCTTCGCAGGCGGAAGCGGCAGGCGGACGGGCACGTTCGTCAGGCGCGGCGCAACGAGGTCCGCCTCGCCGCACAGGAGACGAGACTTGAACGCCTCCCAATCCGCCGGCTGTTGTGTCAGTGGCCAGGCGTCGGCGGCGCAGTACTGGTAGAGCAGCAGACGGCGCGGCTTGTCCGACGTGTTGACGGCCGAGCCGTGCACCGCGCGCACATGATGAACCGAGATGCTGCCCGCCTTGCCGAGGCACGGCACCGCCGAGGAAATATCGATGTCGCATCTGGCCGGATCCATGGCGCCGGCGAAATGGCCGTCGACGTGATGGTCGTAGACCGGACCCTTGTGGCTGCCGGGAATGATCAGCAACGGCCCGTTCTCCACGGCGCAGTCGTCCATCATCACGCCGACGGCGCAAAGGTCGTCGTTGGTCTGCGGATAGAACGCCCAGTCCTGATGCCACTCGACCGCCGCGCCGTAGCCGGGCGATTTCATGTTGAGCTTGGATTCATCGAAGCGCACCGCCGGCCCGAGCAGATCGCGCAGGATCGCGACGATGCGCGGGTGGCGCATCGTGCGGTCGAACACGGGATCGACCAGATGCGGTTTCTTGATGCGCCGGACGCGCGGGGCGGCCGGCGTATGTGAAGGCTCGAGATCGTAGACGCCGGTGTGGGCCGTCACCGTGCGCGCGCTCTCGACGAGCGCATCCGTCACGCGTCGCAGGTCGGAGATCTCGGCCGGCGACAACACATCCTCGACGACGATGAAGCCGTCGCGCCGGTAGCGGGCGATCTGCTCCGCGGAAAGCGACATGTGTGACTCCGGGGTAATTCCTGCGTTGGCGCATGTCCTTTTCGGAAAACCGGTGCCCACTTTTCCGGGACATGCGCTAGATGGCAGCGGTCATGGCACCATCGACGGTGAGCACGGTGCCGTTGGTGAAAGCGGAATGCGGCGAAGCGAGATAGACGATTGCAGCGGCGAGCTCGTCCGGCTGCCCCCAGCGTCCGGCGGGAATGCGCGCGGCGATGCGGCCTTCGAACGTCGGATCGGCCTTGCGCGTCGATGCGTTGCCTTCGGTGAGAAAGTAGCCGGGCGCAAGTGCGTTGACCGTGATGCCGTGCGGCGCCAGTTCGACGGCGAGCGCACGCGTCAGGCCTTCGAGGCCCGCCTTCGCCGAGACGTAGGGCGAGATGGTCGGCCGTGCGATCACGGCGTTGATCGACGAGATCATGACGATCCGCCCGAACCGCGCGGGCATCATCACGCGCGCCGCCTCGCGCGAAAGCCGCCAGCAGGCGCCGAGGTTCGCCTCCAGTACGGCGCGCCATTCATCGTCGGTGGTTTCCAGCAGCGGCTTGCGCACGGTCGTCGCGGCATTGTTCACGAGAATATCGAGGCGGCCGTGACGGCGCGCGACATCGGCGATGCCCGCGGCCGAGGCGGCAGCGTCCGTCACGTCGAAACGTGCACCGCTCGCCGCGAAACCTTCGCCGCGCAGCGCGGCGCATCGTGCGTCGATCGCAGCCTGATCCCGCCCGTTGACGATGACGTGCGCGCCCGCCGCCGCGAGCGAACGGGCGAACACCGCGCCAAGGCCGCGCGTGGCTCCGGTCACGAGTGCGACGCGGCCCGTGAGGTCGAAGAGCTCGGCTGCGTGCGACGTGACCGCCATCAGGTGCCTTATGCATAGTCGATGCGTGGGTCGATGTAGGCATAGAGCACATCGACGACGAGGTTGACGAGAACGTAGCCGATCAGGATGACCAGGATGCAGCCCTGAATGACCGGGTAGTCGCGTGTGCCGATGGCGCCGACGAGCAACCGGCCGAGGCCCGGATATGTGAAGACACTCTCCGTCACGACAGCGCCGCCGACGAAGCCCGCGAGCATGATGCCGACGATGGTGATGAACGGCAGCAGCGCGTTGCGCATGACGTGGCGCCCGATCACGGCGCGCTCTTTCAGGCCTTTGGCGCGTGCGGTGCGGACATAGTCGGATTTGAGCTCGGCGACGAGAGATGCGCGCAGGAAGCGCGCGAAGATGCCGGAGACGTAGAGACCGAGTGTCATGGCGGGCAGCAGCGTGTTGCGGAGCATTTCGGCGGGGTTTTGCCAGAAGGGCACATAGCCCGAGGCCGATGGCAGCCAGCGCAGCGTCACCGCGAACAGCAGAATGACGAGGATGCCGAACCAGAATGTCGGGACGCCGAGAGCGAGAGCGCTCCATCCGCTCAGGATTCGATCGAGCCGTGATCCGGGGCGCAACGCACTCGCCACGGCGACGGGGATG
The DNA here is from genome assembly GCA_963757845.1 of uncultured Alphaproteobacteria bacterium. Lineage (GTDB taxonomy): Bacteria > Pseudomonadota > Alphaproteobacteria > Rhizobiales > Xanthobacteraceae > P52-10. The sequence continues at coordinate 46,715 of CAVWTB010000047.1, read as the reverse complement.
CCGAACAGCAGGCCGAAGATCGTCGCCACCAACGCCAGCTGCAAGGTAGCCGGGAGCCGCTGGCCGATGAGCTTGGTCACAGGCTCGCGGCTGTGCAACGACTGACCGAGATCGCCTGCGACGGCGCGGCCGAGCCAATCGGCGTATTGCACCAGGAACGGACGGTCGAGGCCGAGTCGGCGCGTCACCTCGGCGATCTGTTCGGGTGTCGCGTTCTCGCCGACGATTCCCGCGACGGGACCGCCGGGAATGGCATAGATCATGCCGAAGATCGCCATGGAAGCGATGAGAACAACGGGGAGCAGCTCCAGGAGACGGCGGCCGATGAAGCCGATCATGCGCGGCCTCCATCGATCGTGTCGCCGCCACGCTGATCCTCGAGCACGCGGTTCAGGGCCCTCCCGATGGTGTCGAACGCCAGGATGGTCAACGTCAGCACGACGCCCGGCAGAACCGCATAGGTCGGCGCGTCGTGGAGATAGTCCTTGCCCGCGCGCAGCATCTCGCCCCAGCTCGGCGTCGGCGGCGGAATGCCGACGCCGAGGAACGACAGCGCCGCCTCGAGCAGAATCGCGACCGACGACAGCACGACGCATTGCACCAGGATGGGACTCCACGCGTTCGGCAGGACGGTGCGGAACATGATGTAGCTCGACGTGCCGCCGAAGGCCTCGACGGCGGTGACGAAGTCGCGGCTCTTGAGCGAGAGCACCTGTGCCCGTGTCACGCGCGCGAAGGCCGGGATACCGGTCATGCCGACCGAGACGAGCGCCGTGAGCTGGCTGCGCCCGAGGACGGCGATCATCGCCATGGCGAGCAGAATCGCGGGCAGCGCCAGCAGGAGATCGACGACGCGCATCAGCAGCGCGTCGCGCCAGCCGCCGAAGAAGCCCGCAACCAGCCCGATCGGCACGCCGACGAGCGCCGCGATCGAAACCGCGCCTGCAGCCGTCAGCAGCGAGGTGCGCGCGCCGTAGAGCACGCGGGCCAGGATATCGCGGCCGAGCTCGTCGCTGCCGAACCAGAAGTCCCGCGAGGGGCCCTCCAGCATCCGCGCGACGTCCTGGCGCAAAGGGTCGATGGCGAGAGCACCCGCGAGGAGTGCCGCGACAGAGACAAGGACGAGAAACAGCAGGCTCGCCTGCGCGGCACGATCGCGCAGCAGGCGGAGGATCTGCTGGCGCGCCCTCATGCGCCGCCTCCCGCGGCCATCGGATCCGCGGGGGCCGCCATGGTAGGGTCCCGCGTGATGGCACGCGCGGCGGCTTGCAATGCCGGGATGCGGCTCGAGCACGGGCGTGTCCGTGGCGCAGCGCGCGCTGGCCTTGAAGCAGCGCGGATGGAAGCGGCAGCCGCCGGGCGGACTTGCCGGGCTCGGGATCTCGCCCTGCAGGATGAGACGTTCTTCGCGCACACGCACGTCATGCCGCGGCACGGCGGAGAGCAGCGCTTGCGTGTAGGGATGCATCGGCGTGTCGTAGATGGCCGACTTGTCGCCCTCCTCGACGATGCGCCCGAGATACATGACGGCGACGCGATCCGAGGTGTGTTTCACCACCGAAAGGTCGTGGGCGACGAACAGATAGGCAAGGCCGAGCTCGTGCTGCAGGTCCTGCAGCAGATTGATGACCTGAGCCTGGATCGATACGTCGAGCGAGGCGACCGGCTCGTCGAGAATGAGCAGGCGCGGCTTTAACGCCAGTGCCCGCGCGATGCCGATGCGTTGCTTCTGCCCACCCGAGAACTCGCGCGGCAGGCGTCCCGCGACTGACGGCGAGAGGCCGACCATCTCGAACAGGCGCCGGATCCAGGCATCGCCGCCCATCTCGTCGTAGAGACCGTGAATGCGCAACGGCTCGCCGACCAGGTCGCCGACGCTGCGCACGGGGTTGAGCGAAGCGAACGGGTCCTGGAAGACGTACTGCATCTGACGACGGTAAGGTCGCAGCTGTTCGCGCGAGAGGCCGCTGATCGTCTGCCCGTCGAACACGATCCGCCCTCCCGTCACCGGCACGAGACCCATCACGGCGCGGCTGACCGTCGTCTTGCCGCAGCCGGATTCGCCCACCAGGCCGAGCGTCTCGCCGGCGGAAAGGGTCAGGCTCACGCCGTCGACGGCACGCACGGCGCCGATCGTTCGGCGCAGGACCTTGCTGCGGAGCGGGAAATGCACCTGCAGGTTTTCGATGGCGAGAAGCGGCGTGGGGCCGACCGCAGCCCGCGGAGCCTCGGCGCGCGCGGCCGCAAAGACCGGCGACGGCGCGGCTTGCTCTTCGGCGAAGTGGCAGGCGACGGTGCGCCCGCTCTCGATGGTCCGCGCGGCGGGATCTTCCGACGCGCAGCGGGATCGCCCGGCTGCCAGGCCGCAACGCGGATGGAACGAGCAGCCCGCCGGCAATGCCGACGGTGTCGGCGGCTGGCCGGGAATTGGATCGAGCCGGCTGCCGCGCGCTTCCAGTCGCGGCGCGCTCTTCAGCAAGGCCGCCGTATAGGGATGGCGCGGCCGCTCGAAAATATCGCGCACGCTTGCCGCCTCGACGATGCGCCCGCCGTACATGACCGCGACACGCCGCGCGACTTCGGCCACGACGCCAAGATCGTGCGTCACGAGAATGGCCGCCGCGCCCGTCGCCGCCTGGCGCCTGGCCAGCAGTGCCAGCACTTGCGCCTGCACCGTGACGTCGAGGGCCGTCGTCGGCTCGTCGGCGATGATCAGCTTCGGTTGCCCCGACATCGCCATGGCGATGACGGCGCGCTGGCGCATGCCCCCGGAGAACTGGTGCGGATATTGCTCGGCACGCGTTTCGGGGGCCGCGATCTCGACCTCGCGCAAGGCTTGCACGGCGCGCGACCGCGCGTTGCCCGCCGCGACACGCCCCAGGGCGACCTGCCCCTCGACGACCTGCCGGCCGACCGGCAGCACGGGATTGAGCGTCGTCGTCGGGTCCTGGAAGACAAAGCCGACGTCGCGGCCGCGCAGCGTTCTGAGTGTCTCGGCATCGGCCGAAACGACTTCAGTCCCGGTAAGGCGGATCGACCCCGTGACGTGCGCGTTGTCCGGCAACAGGCCCGCAATGGCGAGGCACGCGACGCTCTTGCCCGAGCCCGACTCGCCGACGATGCCGAGCACTTCGCCCGGATACACATCGAACGAGATGCCGCGCACGGCGGGAGCGGGGCGGCCCGCACCGGTGAACGTGACGGTGAGGTCACGGACCGAAAGTACGGGCTCGCCCTTTGCCGGGGTCATGCGCGGCCCAGACCTGCCTTACTGGGCCTTGAGCGTGCGCAGGATCAGCATGTTGTCCATGTCGAGCGTGAAGCCCGAAAGGTTCTTGGCCGCAACGATCAGCCCGGCATCGTATGTGTTGGTCGGGATGCCGAATGCCGTCTCGACGAGCGCCTTGTTGAGTGCGTCATACGAGGCCTTCACATCCGGTCCCGTTCCGAACGTCTTGTTCACGCGGTCGATGGCGGCGACGTATTCGGGATGCGGATGCGGCTCTCCGAGCACCGGGTTGTTGGCCGTGCGGTAGATGCTGTTCGTCGTCACGCGTGCTGGGAACTTCTGCACGTTGCCGACGCCGCCAAACACGGCGTCGAAGTTGCCCTTGAGCAGCGCGTCGACGAACTCGGATCCCTGCTTCAGATCGAGCTGCACCTTGATGCCGGCCTTGTCGAGCGTGCCCTGGACGACCTGGCTGATCTGCAGCGACGGCTGGTCGCCGCCGTTGACGAGCAGTTTCCAGTTGCTCTGGTCGGCAGCGGAGAGACCGGACTCCTTGAGCAGCGCCTGCGCCTTCTCCAGGCTGAAGCCGTAGCTCGTGTTGTACGATCGATCGAATGCGGGACTTGCCGGTGCCCAAGGCAGCGCGACCACCTGGCCGAGGCCGGCATAGCCCGCGCGCAGGATCGCTTCACGGTCCATCAGGTGGTTGAACGCCTGGCGGAACCTGGCGTTCTTGAACGGGCCCCGTGTCGTGTTGATGCGGAACACCTGCACCAGCGGGCCCGGTCCCTGGACGAGTTGATAGCCGGCTCCCCTCAGGCGCACGGCGCTTCTCGGATTGCTGCCATAGACGAGGTCGATCGAGCCGGATTCGAGTGCTGCGGTCGCGGCGGCATCCTGGGCGAAGACCGTGATCACCGCCTCCTTCGTCGCGGGCTCGCCCTGGCGCCAATAGCTCGGATTGGCGACCAGGTTGATGCGCTGGCCGACGACGCGCTCGCCCAGCATGTAGGCGCCCGTGCCCGCCGGCTTCTGCTCGACCGTGTCGATGCCGGCCGGATCGATGATGGTGATGAACTGCAGCAGGTCGGTGACCTGCTGTTCGGGCGCCGGGCCCTTGAAGTTCAGCCGGATGGTGTTGGCGTCGACCACCGTCCAATCCTGCACGAAGGACATGGTGGGGAACACGTTCTTGCCGAGCTTCGGATCGGCGGCCTTCTTGAAGTTGGCGGCGACCGCCTCGGCGTTGAACGGGTTGCCGGAATGGAACTTGACGTTCTGGCGCAACGTCAGCGTCACCGACTTGCTGTCGGGCGCGATCTGGAATGCCGTTGCGAGGCTCGGCTGAACCTTCCCGTCGGGCGTGTACTCGAGCAGGCTGTCGTAGAGGTTCTTGATCAGCACCGCGTTGACGAACGAGAACTGGTGCGGGTCGAAGTTGGCGATGTCGTCGAGAATGCCGACGCGGATGCGCGCCCCTTGCGCACTGGCCACTTGCGGCAGGAGCGGTATTGCTCCGGCCATGACGGCCGCTGCCCAGGCGGCTCCTTGAAGCAGGCTTCTGCGTTTCAGGGTCATCGTCATCTCTCCTTGTATCTCTCAGGATATTCTCTCAGGCTTTGGGTGGCGAACGGCGAACGCTTCTGTCGGTGAACGTCTCAAGGGGATAGATCGGCCGTGGCGTACGCGTCCAAGGCAGCGTGAACACGTCGGATTGGCCAGGGCCGCGCGTATCAGCACGGATGACCCGCGACGTGATCGGTGCGAAATACTGGAAGTTCGAAGCTGTCTTGAGCACCGCCATCTTGTGCTCTCGCGGCTCGATGCCGAACGCGCGGTAGATGTCGGGCAGGTTGCCGCCCATGCCGCGCAGCTCGCTGGCCAGCACGATGGCGGAGCCGGCCTCGAACACGACCGACCGGCCCATGTCGAACTCCGATTGATGGTTGTCCGTCGCCCTGATGATGCCGCCGCCGATCTTGCGCACGGTTCCGGTCACCACGATCGGCTGGAAGAAACGCGTCGCGATCTCAGCCCCGAGCGGCACCGTGACCGTCGCGCCTTCGCCCGCAGCGCACATCTGCGCGACCGCGTTCGGTCCGATGAGCGGGATCAGGACCTTGCCCGCCGGCTTCAGGCGCAGCACCGCCTCCAGGATCACGTTGCTGTCGCCGGCCGAGCCCCCGAACACGGTGTCGCCGGTGTCGCTCAGCACGACGACGCCCCTCGGCTCGGCGTCGCCCATGCGTACGGCATCGTCGACGGAGACGGCCTCGCGCACCTGAAACGCATCGCGCAGCGACCAGCAGAGGTCGGCGAGATCGTCTGCGAGACTATCGGCGAGCGCGCGATCGCCGTTCGTCGTCACCGTCACCGCCCAGCCACCGTCGTCGACATCGAGCCAGGGCTGCATGGGAAACGGACAGGCCTGCAGCACCCGCGGGTCTCGTTCCATGGCGCGCGCGCGATCGAACCACGTCTTCATCGGTGCTTGTTTGGTCAGAAACTGCTCCTGGTGCGAGACCAGCGGGATCTTGCGCCACACGGTGACCGGTTTCAGGTTCTCGCGCACCATGCGGATGAGCAGCGACGTTCCGAGGACACCGGTATCGTGGGGATCGTGCGGCTGCGTGCGATGCGCGACGATGGCATTGACCGAGCGCACCATGAGATCCGTGACATTGGCGTGGTGGTCGAGACCGAGAACGATCGGCACGTCCGGCCCGAGTATCTCGCGGCAGAGCGCGGCCTGTTCGCCCTCGACGTCGTCAACGCCCTCGGCCGAGCAGGCGCCATGCAGCTGAAGTGCGAGGCCGTCGATCTTGCCCGCAGCCTTCAGGCCGGCGCGAATGCGGTCGAGGAAGAACGCGCGCGACAAGCTGTCGATGCGCCCTCCGGCGACGGCGAAGCCGCGGATGATCGGGATCGTCTGGACTTGAGCTCCGGCGCGCTCGATGGCTGCGAAATGCCCGCCAATCTGGCCGATCGTGCCGAGGCGGCTGACGATCTCCTCGCCCTCGTAGAGGCCGAACGCCTTGAAATCCGCGAGCGTCGTGAGCTGCGGATTGAAATCGTTCGTTTCCTGCGAGATGTGGATGAGCGCGATGCGCATGGGCGGGCTCCAAAAGGCGCGTAGCAGTCGTAGGGTGGGCAAAAGGCGGGTGCGACGGCGGCGCGGTGACGCACCGAACGACGACGCCGTTGCCCACCACAAATCCGCTGGCGGGCACGACGCGCCACAGTTGCGCGCCATCGATTTGCCGGAGCAGGCGTCTTTGCCCGCCCTACGGACTACGGACTGACGCAGCAGCCCTACAGCCATGGGTTCGGATCCAGCGGCGAGATCGGGCGGCGGAGCTTCGTGTAGGGAATCTTTCGCACGTCGGGTGGGAACGGCCCCCCGCAGTCGAGGTGATGGATGGCGGCAGCGACTTTCGAGAATGCGGCGTGGAAGTGGTTCGACGACTTCACGACGACGATCTTCTTCTGGCTGATGTCGATGCCCATGTTCGTGAAGGCTTGCGGACTGAACGTTTGCGCGCGGCCGCTGGCGAGCACGATGTCGAGATTTCCGATCGCCACCGCCGCCGCCGGCCCCATTGAGACCCAGCTCTGCTCGAACGGAATGATGAGCTCCGCGGTGACCGCGCCGATCACCACGTGCGCGTCGACCGGGCGCCCGGAGATTGGCGTCGCCTTGCCGCCGATGCGCAACCAGAGCTTTGCGCCCTTGCCTGCTGCGCGGCAGAGTTCGACCGCGATCGGGTCCCATAGGACACCGACGGCGGACGGCACGTCCGGATGGCGCAGCAGCTCTTCGATCATGATCGTGCCGTCGCCGGGAACCCCGCCACCGGGATTGTCCCAGCGGTCGGCAAAGACCACAGGCTGGCCCGTTGTTTCCCCTGCGACGGCGAGCACGTTCTCGGGCTTTACGTGCGCAGACACCCCGGAACGGCCGAACTCGATGAATTCGCGACCAATCCTCGCCGCCAGCGCCTCGGCCTTGGCCGCGTCGCCGTCCGTGTGCACCAGGACCTTGTTGCCGACATCGGGCACATCTGCCGGCGTGAAACCGTGACCGAGGGAGATGGACAGGACTCCGTCCGTGCCCTCCATGGCCTGTATCCTGTCGACGAACGCGCGGCCCTTCGGATGGCTGGTCATGAACGCGTGATCGAGCGTGCGGCAGTCGAACAGGGCTGAGACGGGACGGATCTCCCCGCGCGCCGCGCGAATGGCGATATCGACCAGCTCCTCCGCACGAGCCTGGAAATCCGTATGCGGAAACTCCTTGAACAGGATCGAGATGTTCGCTGCCGCGACGCGCTTCTCCGTCATGTGGCAGTGCATGTCGTATTCGGCGCCGATGATCGCCTTCGCCCCGACGATCTCGCGCGCCCGGGCGAGCAGATCGCCCTCGGTGTCGTCATAGCCGTCCGCCACCATGGCGCCGTGCAACCCGAACAGCGCGATATCGACCGGCATGGCCGCACGCAGTTGACCGAGGATCTCGTCGCGCAGGCTCTCGTAGGCGCCGCGAGAGACGAGGCCCGCCGGCTCGGACCAGGTCGCGGTGCCTTCGATGAGCGTGATGCCGCCCGACTTCGCGCGGTTGCGCGCGGCGACGACCGGCGCGGAACAGAGCGTCGGCGTTTCGGGGTGCTTGCCGGGCGGCGCGTAAAAGGCGCGCTCGAACGCGCTGCGATCGACCGGCAGCGGCGAGAACGTGTTCGTCTCCGTCGCCAGCGATGCCACGAACATGCGCATCAAGCGGAACCCATGGGGCGCGATACAAGCGGCGGATGCAGCGTCGCATAATGTTGAACGACGCTGTCAGATCCTGGCAAGTATCAGCACTGCTGCGATTGTTGTCAACGTCACCCGCGGCGCCGAAACGCAGCAGCTGCTTGCAAATCACGCCGTTCATGCGAATACTTGCGTCCGCATCAAGGTGTGCGCCCGGCGTCCTACAATGTAGGATACGATTTGATCGTCGTGCGCGATGGCGGACAGGTCTGAGATGCGTGGCGAAACGCGCGAAGAGCCGAGAATCCAGTCTATCGGTCGTGCCAAGGCCATTCTGGATGTGCTCGCCGCGGCCAACGGCCGCCACGTTCAACTGCGCGACATCGCCGAGGCGACGGGTCTCGCTGAAGACCACCGCCTTCAATCTCGTGACCGCCCTCGCCGATACGGGTCTGGTCGAACGGGACCCGCAGCGGGGCTATCGCCTGGGCCTGCATGCGTTGATCTATGGCCGCGTCGTCGAGCGTCAGCTGGATGTCGTTGCGCTCATGCGCCCGCATCTGGTGCAGCTCTGCGCCGAAACGCGCGAAACGGTCAACCTGGCGCTGCCGTGCCCGACGGACGTGGTGATCGTCGAGAGCCTCGAGGGCGGTCAGGGGTTGCGCGTCTCATCCTATGCCGGGACGCGGGCGACCTATCACTCGACGGCGTGCGGGCGCGCGCTGATCGCGCACATGCCGCCTGCGGTTCGCCGCAAGATTCTCAACCTCGGCCCGCTTGCCGCCGCGACGCCGAAGACCTGCGTCTCCGTGCCCGCGATCGAGCGGTTGCTCGGCGCGTGCCGCCATGCCGGCTTTGCATCGGAAGTCGAGGAGAACGAGCTCGGCGCGGCTTGCGTCGCAGCCCCCGTGCGCGACGCTGACGGGCGGCCGGTCGCTGCCGTCAGTGTCGCGGGCCCGCTGTCGCGCATGGGTGCGAAACGACGCGACGAAGTGGGCCGGCTGCTCGTGACCCGCCTTGCGGAGGTCGAACGGGAAATGGCAGCCCGGATGCCGGGGACCGTCGCATGAACGCGCGCATCCTCCTCGCCGGCCTCTACCACGAAACGCACACGTTTGTCGGCGACATCACGCGCGCGGATGCCGTGCGCCTGCGACGCGGCGAGGAGTTGCTCGCGCGGCGCCACGATGCCTCGACGGTCGACGGCTTCCTCAACGTCGCGGCGCGCGAGAACTGGCGCGTCGTACCGCTGCTCGAAATCGGCGCCATGCCGTCGGGCACGCTCGATCACGCCGTGTTCGAGGCCTTCTGGACCGAGTTCGAGCGCGGCGCGCGGGCGGCCATGGACCGGGGCCTCGACGGCGTGTGGCTTGCACTTCACGGCGCGATGGTGACGACCGGCTCGCTCGATCCCGAGGGCGAATTGCTCGCACGCATCCGCGCCCTGCCGGGCTTCGACCGGCTGCCGCTCTTCGGCGTGTTCGACCTGCACGCGACGTTCACGCCGGCGATGGCGCGACACGCCGATGCTCTCGTCGGCTACCGCGAGAACCCGCACATCGATGCGTTCGACATGGCGGTGTGTTCGGCGGAGCTGCTGGCGCGATCCCTGAAGTCCGGCGTGCGACCGCGCATGGTCACGCGCACGCTGCCGCTCATCTGGCCGCCGACCGGGACCGGCACGGCAGTCGCGCCCATGCAGCCCATGGAAGCCGAGGCGCGGCGCATCGAGGCGACCGATACGGACATCTGGGCCGCCAACGTCGTCGGCGGCTATGCCTTCGCCGATACGCCCGACACCGGCGTGTCCGTGTCCGTGGTGACGACAGGCAGCGACGCGGCGGCGGCGCGCCATCTCGATCGTCTCGCGGCGATCGCGCGAGGCACACAAATACGACGGCGTTCCGCGCGAGTGGACGCTCGATGCTGCCATCGACGACGCGCTCGCGCGGGGCATCACCGGTCCCGTGGCGCTGGTCGAGCCTGCCGACAACATCGGCGGCGGCGCCCCCGGCGACTGCACCTCGATCCTGCGCGCTTTCCTGGCGCGTCGCCTGCCGGGCTCGGCAGTGATCATGAACGATCCGCGCGCGGTCGCGGCCCTCGCCGGCGCCGCGGCCGGCAGTTCGCTGCGCCTGATGCTCGGCGGCAGCAGCGCGCTCGATCCCGGTGCCGTCGCGGTCGAGGCGACGCTGCTCTCGCGCTCCGACGGCCGCTTCACGCTCGAGGATCGCAACAGCCACCTTGCGGCCATGCAGGGCATCCACATCGACATGGGACCGTGCGCCACCGTACGGGCGGACGGCGTCGACATCCTGATCACGTCGAAGAAGACGCCGCCGTTCGATCTCGGCCAGTTGCGCTCGCAAGGCATCGTGCCGGAGACGCTGCGCTTCGTCGGCGTCAAGGCGGCGGTCGCTCACCGACGTGCTTACGATCGCATCACCGCGGCGAGCTACTGGGTCGACACCCCCGGCCCCTGTCCGAGCGATCTCACGCGGCTGCCCTACAGGCACCTGCGCCGGCCGATCTTCCCGCTCGATCCGCCCTGGAGACCGCAATGACGGACTTTACGCCTCAGGTAGAGCCCCGTGCAGCTCAGTGGAGCCGCAGCTGCTCGCCGCGATGGTGGGGCGCGAGCAGCGGCCACCTTCGACCCTCCCTCGCCAGCGAAGGCTACGCGTCTCGGGATGAGGGACGCGAGTGCGTGGCCGGCGGTGCTGAGGAGGCAACCATGGCCATGAATTCGACAAGTCCGCCGCGCGCGTGAAGGCCGCGAGCCGCCAGGTGCCGGGCGGCGTCAACTCCAACTTCCGGGCCGGCATTTCGCCGACGCCGCTGGTCGTGCAGAAAGGCCGAGGGCGCACATCTCATCGATGCCGATGGCAACCGGCTGATCGACTACTACCTCGGCATGGGCGCAATCCTGCTCGGGCACAATCCGAAGCCGGTCGTCGATGCCATCCGCGCGCAGCTGGAGCATGGCATTCTCTACGCGGCCCAGTGCGAGATCGAGTACGAGGCGGCGGAGCTGTTCTGCAAGCTCATCCCGTGCGCGGAGCGCGTGCGCTTCAACTCGTCTGGATCGGAGGTCGTACAGGCCGTATTCCGTCTGGCGCGCGCGGCGACGGGCCGGCCGACCATCGTCAAGTTCGAAGGCCATTATCATGGCTGGTTCGACAACATCGCCTGGAGCACGGCTCCGGGACCGTCCGAGTTCGGCAACGAAGACGATCCCGCGCACGTCTCAGGGACCCCGGGCATGGCGCCACATTCGGACGCGGGCCTCGACGTCGTCGTGTGGAACGACCTCGAACGACTGCGCAAGCGGCTCCTCAAGCGCGATGTCGCGGCCGTCATCATGGAACCGGCCATGTGCAACACGAGTGCGATCCACCCGGCCCCGGGCTACCTCGAGGGCGTGCGCAAACTGTGTGACGAGACCGGCACGATCCTGGTGTTTGACGAAGTCATCACCGGCTTCCGGGTTGCTCCGGGCGGCGTGCAATCGCTCATGAAGGTCACGCCCGACCTGGCGGTGTTCGGCAAGGCGATCGCCAACGGCATGCCGGTCGCGGCTTTCGCCGGCAAGGCCGAGATCATGGACCAGGTGGTGACCAGGAAGGTGCTGCACGGCGGCACCTACAATGCTCATCCGCTCGGCATGGCGGCGATGGTTGCGACCTTGAAGTCGATCGCCGACGGCAAGGTCCACGCGGGCATCGCAAGGCACGGCGAAAAACTCATGGCCGGCTTCGAGCGCATCCTGCGCGAGCGGCAAGTGGCGGGCCGCGTCCAGGGTTTCCCTGGAATCTTCCACGTCGCGCTTGGCCGGCGCGAGCCGATCCGCAACTATCGCGATGCAACGACGACGGACAAGGCCATGTACGTGAAGCTCACGACGGCCATGATGCATCGGGGTGTGCGCGCGCTGGAACGCGGCGCCTGGTTCGTCTCGGCCGCCCACGACGATGCCGCCGTCGACGAGACCCTGGAGGCCTTTGACGCGGCGCTGGCGGAGATCAGCGCGTAGGTGGGCAAAAGGCGCCTGCTCGCGTTCTCGAGCTGAACTTGTCGAGCACGAGCTCGTAGCGGCATGAATGCCGACCGTTGCTCGAAGGCCGCACGCGCCGCCAGTTTCCAAGCACGAGAGAAGACCCGCATGGCAAGGCATCTGACGACCGATCAAGCCGCGCACTACCGTGACAAGGGCTACGTGTTCCCGCTGCCGGCGCTCGAAGCCGGCGAAACGCGCGAGCTGCGCCGCCGCTTCGACGAGCTGCGCTCGAGCCATGGCGGCACGCTGCCGCGTACGATCAACACGCGCCCGCACCTGATCCTCAAGTGGCTCGACGATCTGATCCGCGATCCGCGCGTGCTCGACCCCGTGGAGTCCATCCTCGGCCCCGACATCCTGTGCTGGGCGTCGGGCTTCTTCGCCAAGGCGCCGGGCGACGGCAGTTTTGTCTCCTGGCACCAGGACGCAACCTACTGGGGCCTCTCCTCGAACGAGGTGGTGACGGCGTGGATTGCGCTCAGCCCGAGTACGCCCGAGACCGGGTGCATGCGCGTCGTGCCGGGCAGCCAGGCGCGCCAGCTCGCCCATCGCGACACCTTCGACGGGGACAATCTGCTGTCGCGCGGCCAGGAGATCTCGGCTGACGTCGACGAGGCGATGCGATCGACATCGTGCTGGCCCCGGGCGAGATGTCGCTCCATCACGTGCTGATCGTGCACGGCTCGGCCCCGAACTGCGGTGCGGACTGGCGCATCGGATTCACCGCGCGCTACATCCCGACGCGCCTGCGCCAGCTTTCGCCGGTGCGCGACACCGCGATGCTGGTGCGTGGCAGCGATCGCTTCGGGCATTTCGACCTTGAGCCGCGTCCCGCCGCCGATTTCGCGCGCGAGGCCGTCGCCTACCACCGCGAAACCCTGGCCCGCCTCAACACCATCACCGGCGCCGGCGCCTCGCAACCGATGCGCACGACCTGACGGACGTATCGTCATCGTTCTGCAGGCGGCGCGGCAGCTTCCGGCGAAAGCTTCCGGACGCCGGCCCCGTTCGGCTGACTTCGACGGGTTATGGGGAGAAGTGCAAGCCACGCCGAACGAAGTCTGCTCCTAGGGGCGGAGCGGAAAAGATTTGCTCATTGTGAGTTCTTCCGCCCAAGACCCAACTCGGACATTGCGGGCTCAGGTCGGACAAAGGCCTTGAGACAAATAGCAGTAGACGCAATGCGAGGCCGAATTGCATCCGCGCTGAACGGCAAGAGCAGTGGAATCTTGCAAGCCATAGGGCCGGTCGTCGAATAAGGTTGCCTTCTTACCGTTGCTGTGTAGAACGACTTTCGGGTGTTCGCTGCATGCAGCAGTGACAGGTCAAGCGATGGTCGGGCCGCCACGCGGAAAGCGTGCGCCCAATGGATCATCGACTGTCACCCAAAGACCTGCCGCGAGCCCAATTCCTTGCCGAGCGGGCCGTGAATGTGCCACTGCTGCTTCTTGCTGCCGCGGTGGCCATCCTAGGTGTCCTGTTCGCAAATCCGGCCGCGGCAGCATCCACGACTGGCGTGTACTCAGCACAGCCCGTCTACCTGTTCGGCATCCCGGTTGATTTCATTCTGTTCGGCCTGACGCTGCTGGGTGTAGCGGTGTTCCACCACAAGACACTTGAGGTGGCGTTGGCCGGGCTTGTGGCCGTTACACTTTACAAGCTCCTGTTTACGGGCTTCCGACAAGGCGAGGGCCTGACCGGCCTGATGCTCCAGCTTCACCACGAATGGGTGATCCTCGCTAACCTGTTTCTGCTGCTGATGGGTTTCGCCATCCTGTCGCGTCATTTCGAGAACAGCCGAATTCCTGACGCGATGCCAGCATTCCTGCCAGACGGCTGGAGTGGCGGCTTGGCTCTGCTTGCAATTGTATTCGTGCTGTCGAGCTTCCTCGACAATATTGCCGCTGCCCTGATCGGCGGCACGATGGCGCGGCACGTGTTCAAGGGCAAGGTACATATCGGTTACCTTGCCGCCATCGTTGCAGCCGCCAATGCTGGCGGCTCAGGCAGCGTCGTTGGTGATACCACCACCACCATGATGTGGATCGACGGCATTAGCCCGCTGCGTGTCGTCGAGGCCTATGTCGCAGCCGTCGCGGGCTTCCTGATCTACGGGATACCCGCGTCGCTCGTACAGCACCGCTATTCCCCAATCGAAAAGGATGCGCAGCGTGGCCTGCACATCGAATGGACCTATGTGGGAATTGTCGCTGCAATCCTAACCATCGCTATTGTGGCCAACGTCATCGCCAACCTGAAATTTCCGACGGTGCTCGATGCCATCCCCGTGATAGGACTTGCAGTGTGGATCGTCATCCTCGCGACCGCGCCGCTGCGTCAGCCCGATTGGGCGATCATGCCGGAAACGTTTAAGGGCACGGTCTTCCTTCTGGCCCTTGTCACCAATGCGTCCTTTATGCCGGTCGAAGAATTGCCTGTGGCCTCGTGGCAAACCGCGCTGGGGCTCGGCTTCCTGTCCTCCGTGTTCGACAACATCCCGCTGACAGCGCTTGCGCTCAAGCAGGGCGGCTACGACTGGGGCTTCCTTGCATATACCGTGGGCTTCGGCGGTTCGATGATTTGGTTCGGCTCGTCTGCGGGCGTCGCGATCTCCAATATGTATCCGGAGGCCAAGTCGGTCGGCCTGTGGCTGCGGCACGGCTGGTTTGTCGCGGTGTCGTATATCGTGGGCTTCTTCGTGATGTTCGCCATTGTTGGGTGGAATCCCGACGCTCCACACAAGAAGCGTGTTGAACTGGATATGAATTATCAACTGGCTGCGGCTGGCCATCCGGAAGGCCAGCCCCGCGCCGACAGAATGTCGGCAATTGGCCCGAAGCGTCGGTTCGCTGCGACGCAGCGATACGTCTGAAGTCGAGGGTCGAAGCCGACATGGCGAGGACGTTGCTGAACCGACGCGATTGACCCTAAGCCGCCATCGAGCCCACGCTGGCGTTGTTGGATTTTGTCGGCAGTTCGAACTGGAAAATCGAACCCCTGTTGACACCGGGTGAGACCCAGATGCGGCCGCCGTGGTTCTCGATAATCGAACGGCAGATCGAAAGCCCCATCCCCATCCCGGCGGCCTTGGTTGTGAACAGCGGATCGAAGATGCGCTCTCGATCGGGCGCGCTGATCCCCGTTCCGGTGTCCTCGATAGACATGTGAACCATGCCGGACGGGCTCTGGCTGGTCTGAACCTTGAGCACGCGCGGCTGCACATCGCGCATCGCGTCCGCGGCATTCACGAGAAGATTGAGGATCACCTGCTGCAGCTGGATTGCATCCCCGGTCACGGCGGGAAGGTTCTCGTCAAGTTGTATCTCGACCCGCACGCCATCTTTCTGCAGATCGGCGCGCAACAGCACCAATACGGTGTTGATCGAGGTTATTGAGATTGATCGCGCGATTTCGCGCGCCCCTCTTTCTTGAACATCGCGCGAACGCTGTTGACAATCTCGCGGGCCTGGTGACCGGCGCCGACGATGTCCGTCAAAACCCACGGACCTTTCGAGCGCTCGCATGTCAGTTTCTCAGCTGAAGCCAGCGCAAAGCAGCGTTCGCACTTAACACCATCCCGCTGATCGGCTGGTTGATCTCGTGCGCGATCGATGCCGAAAGCTGCCCGGCCGTCGCCAGGCGGTTCATGTTCGCGAGCTCGGTCATGGCGTTGCGCGAACGGAGCTCGGCAAGCGACCGCCGCCGGTGCTCGTAGATCAGCCAGGAGATCAGTGCTCCCTGCAGAACTATGATCGCCGAGATCGCCGATGATCTGCAGCCGATACTGTTCCCACACACCCGGCTCACGAAAGTAAATCTCACTTTCCGGCGGCAGGCGGCTTTCGCTGATCCCCCAGCGCTGCATTTGCTGCCAGTTGTACCTCGGCGACTGCAAATCCCTCGACGGGATCTTGATGTTGGCCGCCTTTTCGCCCCCGAGGATACGAATGGCGGCGGCGACCGTCCGCTCGCTCGCGCGCGTGACGGAGTGCATCGGACCGCCGACAATTTCCCGGCGAAGAATGCACTCTGATAGGAAAAAATTGGCGCGTTGGCGACGGCATGAAGCCGTTTCAGCGCGAAGTCGCCTTCGTGAACGACGCCAGCCGCATCGACGACATCAACTCCCAGAAGATCGCCGACCGCGGCGGAAGCGCAGCGGCATGTTTCAGGATGTCTTCGAAGGACAATTCGTTGTACCACCGGAATGTCATTCGATGTTCGAACGCCTTCGCTTCTCGCCGAATCTCCTGCCGCCCAAAATCTTCAATGGCCGACTGCCGACGTTCACCACGGCCAGATGCTGGTGTCCGGCAGCACACGCAGGATGTTCTCGAAGAAGGCCGGAAGTCGTGCGCGTAGGTCAACGACGATCATTCTCGGTCAGACCGGAGTACTGAATGCGACGCTGTTCCACCGCTGTGAACACCATCGGCGTGACGGGAAAGAGCCCGGGCGGTGCCGCTGGACAAAGCCGACGGCGGGAGCGCCGAGGCTTATGATCAGATCAAGCGGTTGTCTGGCATAGAGCGCGCGCAGGTACTCGACGAACGCGCTCTCTGCGGTTTCGTCTCTGTCGCGGGCCGATATAGCGCATGGTCGATGATGTCCAGCGGCCATGGCGACTGGCGAACCAGTTCGGTGCGGATGGCTTTGGCGTATTCGTTCCAAGGCCCAAATTGCGGCCGAACGAATGCAGCATCATCACCCGCTTGGGCTCGGCCGCCAATGCAATTTCGCACGCAAGCAGCGCCAGCAAGCAGAAGATCATTCCCGCTGTTGAGCGAATTGTTGACGGTAAATCATTACCGACCCCAAAACTCGAAAACAGTTTGACACGAGCGAGCGTCGGCGCAAGCGGCTAAGAGTGCCCCGGCACGGCTTCACGTTTCATCAATGTCGGGTGTTGGCCCGCAGGAGGAGTGCAAGCCACGCCGGACGAAGTCTGCTTCCAGGGCCGGAGCGGAAAAGATTTGCTCACTATGAGTTCTTCCGCCCTGGCGGCCCATTCACGGCCGGTTAATGTCCCAGTCGTTATCGGCGCGACCGCGCCGTCTCCACCGCCCGCAAGTCAAACGCATCGGCGCAACGTCCGGTCTACGTGCCGCTCGCCACCGCATCGTCGAGCGCATCGCGCAGCTTGGCGGCGAGCTCCGCGCGGCGGTACGGCTTGCTCAGCACGTATTTCGACGGCACCGACTCGCCGTCGATGGTCAGCCGCCCGTGCGCGTAGCCGGAAGTGTAGAGCACGCGCAGATTGGGCCAGCGCTGGCGCAGCTTGAGCGCGAGCTGCCGCCCGTTCATCCCGCCCGGCATCACGACGTCAGTAAACAGCAGGTCGGGAGCGGCGCCGGTCTTGACCAGCGCGAGCGCCTCGACGGCGTTCTCGGCGGTGATCACGTTGTAGCCAAGTCCGACGATCTGCTGGCCAGTGTACTGGCGCACCATCGGATCGTCCTCGACGAACAGGATGGTCTCCTTGCCCCCGGGAAGCTTCGTGCGTGGCTCCGGCGCGGCGCTCGCCGCCACCTCGGCCACGATGGCGCGCGGCACATAGAGCCGCACCACGGTGCCGTTGCCGACCTCGGACTGGATGCGCGCGTGACCGCCCGACTGCTTGACGAAGCCATAGACCATGCTCAGTCCGAGGCCGGTGCCCTTGCCCACGTCCTTGGTCGTGAAGAACGGCTCGAACGCGCGTGCCAGCGCGTCCGGCGGCATCCCGACGCCGGTGTCGCCGACCGCGATCATCACGTATTGCCCCGGCTTGATCTCCAGGGAGGCCTGATCGGCGTCGAATACGCAATTCGCTGTTTCGATCGTCAGCCGCCCGCCGTCCGGCATTGCGTCGCGCGCATTGAGCGCGAGGTTGAGCACCGCGTGCTCGAGTTGGCTCGGATCGACGGTCGCAAACCACAGGTCGGCGGCATTGCGGAATTCGATCCGGATGTGCTCGCCGATCGTGCGGCGCATCAGCGCCTCCATGCCGGTCAGCAGTTCGCGCACGTCGATCGGGCGCGGCTCAAGCATCTGGCGGCGCCCGAAGGCGAGCAGTTGGCGCGTCAGATCGGCGCCGCGTTCGGCCGCCATCCGCACCGCCTCGGCGAGCGGACGCAGCTTGTCGTCGAGCACACCGACCAGGACATCTGCGTTGAGCAGGATGGAGGTGAGCAGATTGTTGAAGTCATGCGCGATCCCGCCGGTGAGCTGACCGAGCGACTCGATCCGCTGTGCCTGCGCGAGCTGGGCCTCGATCTTCTTCTGCTCGGTGACGTCGGTCACCACGAGGCCGACACCGGTCGGCTCGCCGCGCGCGTCGAAGACCGGAAATTTCACCATCAGGGCGGTTCGCTCGTCGTGCGCGAGCTGCGGGGTCATCTCGCGCTGGATCACGCGCCTGCTTTCGACCGCGTCGCGGTCCTCCCTCGCGATGAAATCAGCGAGCTCCCTAGGGTAGAAGTCGGCGGCGGTCTTGCCGATCACTATGTCTGCGTCGCGCCCGGTGTACTCGCGGAACGCTTCGTTGACGAAGGTATAGCGTCCCTGCAGATCCTTAAGTGCCACCATCATGGGCGCGTGGCGCATGGTCGACTCGAACTGCGCCTGGCTGGCGCGCAGCGCCGTGTCGGCCTCGGCGCGCATGTTCAGGGCCTTGGCGAGTTCTTCCGCCTGGGCGCCGCTGCGCCGCTCGGCCGCGGCGCGCGCCGCGTTCGCGCGACTGACGGCGCGTCCGGCCAGCACCAACACAACGAGGGCGGTGACGACTGCCACCGCGGCGCCCCCCTGCAGCCACCATGAGGCTAGCATCGCGCGCTCCGGGAACGATGGCGCGAGCGGGAGCGGCGGGCCTGTAAGGGATCGATAGGCCGGCTTGGCGCACGCCCTGCGGGTCTGTCGGATCGCGTGAAACTATAAAGGCCGGGTGCCGGCGCGGAAATAAATCTGATCATGATCTCCATCCGGATTACTACGTAGATGCGGCCTTGCGGCGGGCCGGCCCGAGACCACGGCCTCTCCGTGCAGCACGGCCGTGCCGTCGAACTCGCCTCGCAGACGAGGCGCACCGCGCGTCCCTTCGGCGTCAGTTCCACCACCTCGATCACGACCAGCGCCGCCTCGCCGATCTTCACCGATTGCGGATTTTTGTGGCGCGTGGGGAACTTCGACTCGGCGGGCGCGCCTCCGGCTACAGCCCGGACTGGATGGCTTTGAGCAGCCGGAAGCGCATCGCGCCGTCGTTGCTTGCTGAGCGAGATCACGAAGCGTACTCGCCCATGCTTGGAGGTGTCGGCATAGCCCGCCAAGGTGCGGACGCCGGGAAAGGTGCCGGTCTTGAAGAGGGCGCCGTCGCCGCGGCGGAGCAGGGTGGCATGGGGCTCGAAGAGGTGCAGCAACTGGGCAAGGCCGCGGGCCGTGAAGCGGTTGCCGCGGCTGATGCCCGAGCCTTCCTCGAGATGGATGGACTCGGCGAGGCCGTGCTTGGCGAGCATCTCGTTCGCGACCTGGAGCGACTTCTCGAGGCTGACGGGCCCGCCCAGGCGATGCCCGCCGACCTCCAGGAAGACCTGGTTGGCGATGTAGTTGTTCGAGCCGAGGAGCAACCCGGCGAGGATCTCCGAAAGGGTGCGCGACTGGCGGTGAACGTAGACCGGCTCCAGGCCCTCGGGCACCGCTCCGGTCGAGATCTTGCCCTTGACGCTGCCGCCGGCCCGCTCGATGAATGCGGCGATCAGCTCGCCGGCATATTGCAGGCCCACCGCGGGGTCCTGGGTCAGGCTGATGCGACCGCGACCCTGGGGGCCCCGCGCCCGGAACTGGCTGATAGCGAGCGGCGTGATCGGGGTCTGCTTCTCGGCGGAGCGGACCGTCTTGCCCTTGCGCACGGCGTGGATCGTGTTGAAGTTCACCGCGAGCGCGGAGTTCAGCGCGTCGTAGGCCTCGTCGGTGTCCTCGATGCCCGGGATGCGGATGTCGGAGGGGTAGTAGCTCGCGTCGAGCACGATGCCGCTTAGCGGCTTCTTGCCGATTGCGGCGACCAGCTCCGACGCGAGCTGAGCCAGCTCTTCGGAGATCAGAAAGGGATCGCCGCCCCCGCGAATGTAGAGCACCCGGTCGCCGTCCAGGTAGAAGCGGGTCTCGAAGCGGTAGTCGCCGCCCAGGACCTCCATCGCCAGCCAGGCGGTCACGATCTTGGTGACGGAGGCAGGGACGAAGGGCTTGTCAGCGTTCTGAACCACCAGCTCGTTGCCCTTTTCGTCCATCGCGAGCACCAGCCCCGACGGAGCGAGCGCCGCGACCTTCTCCTTGGCACCGGCCAGGGCTTGGGCGGGCAGCAGGAGCAGGGCGCAGGCGAGGACGAGTAGGTGAGACCACATGACGACTCCAGCCCGTGCCCTCCAATTCGTCTTTGCCTTGTATCTCCGTAGTTGGCTCAACATAGCGCTATGGCCGTTTATGGCCCATCGCGTCGGGTCGTTGCATCGCAACGATACGTCTGAGGCGGGCGGTCAAGCCGACATACCTCGGACATAGCGCAACCGGCGCGAATGGACCCGGAGCGGACATTGCCAGTGTCCGTGCTGACCCCGTTTGACCCAGGCGGACGGCACGTTCCGCAACGTGGCGCGCCGTCATCAGGGTATGCATCCCACTTCTTCAGGGAAACACCCGATAGCCCGCTCACGGGTCCGGCGGACAGTGTGACGGCCCGGCTGGCGAAGGTTCGCAGGGCGGCCGCGAAGATTTCCGCTCGGTGTTCTGTCGCATCACCAGACTCCGGACCTCGCGTTGACGAACTCAACGCGAGGACGGTCATGGGAGGACATGTCGCATCCGCGACACCTGTAATTGACCATGAAGGCCATCATCGCCTGGTACGAGATGTTGTTTACGTCCGTCCCCCTCCCGCTGCTGGAGGTGTGGGGGCGCTTCGCCTATATCGTCGGCCTCTTCCTGGCTGTCTGCGCCTTCGGCGGCTTCACGTTCCGGATCGGGGAGCATTGGGGATTTGGCCGGGCGCGGCAGACGTGGAATGTGAAAGCGTTCCTGAGCGTGCCGCTGACGTTCGTGCTGATCATCGCGACCGGCTACATCGGATCATTCATCGTGCTGGTACCGGGCGCACAGACGTTCGAGTCCTTGAAGGATCTGGTCGTTCTGCTGAGCGTCGTCCTTCTGGGCTACCCGGCGCTCATCACCATTCCGTTCGCGTACGGGTTGTCGGACTTGATCGAGGGCGTCCCTCCGGAGTTCCTGCTCGCCTGGCTGCCGGGATATTTCATCAATCCCGCGTGTTTCTGGATTGCCCACCAGTTCATTGGCAAGAATCCCGACTTTCGGATGGCCAGGACGTGGTGGCGATATCTCGCGGCCGCCGCCTTGTTCATGATGCTGGAACCCGTGTTGTGGGGGTACGTGTGTTCGGATCAGTTCCCCTCGGGGATTTCGTATCACAGCATCACGCCGGCGCTGTTCTTCACGACGTCGATCACCTGGGTCATTGGGGCCCCTGGCCTTTCTGGTCGCCCTGCCGCTGGCCAGACGGTTCGGATGGTTCTGGGCGGAAATCCCCGGACGCGTCAGAGAACGCGCGATCGGGAGCAGCGAGTGGACCTGGGAAGCAGGCCGCGGCGAGACGCGGGACAGCGCCGACGCGGTGCAGGAAGGCCTGCCGATCCGGATCTTCATCTTCACGCCGTTCATCGCACTGCTGCTCGTGATGGTTGGCGCCACGGCGATTGTCGCGCTTCGGAGCGCAGACGATGATGCGGCGATGCTGGCGACGAGGCTCCATCAGGCAATGTCGGCGAACATCCGCATGCGGCTGGACGACTACCTTGCGCGCTCGCCGTCGCCGATCGGACGCCCAGCGCGAAGACACTCTCGTCTCTCTGCTGCGAAGCCAGGCTGTCGGCACGAACGGTCGCGCCTTCATCCTTGACAGCAACCGGCAAGATGGTCGCCTCGTCCGCTCCCGCCGGCGACCCGGTGGTGGAGAGTGCGGTTGCGGCTCTGGCGCGGCACACCGGTCCGTCGGGCCTGTCTGCAGCAGCGACGGAGTTTCCAGTTCGATTACGTCACGGCGAAGCCGCTCTCACGGGAAACGTGGCTGACCTACGCGACCGCGTATCGCGACGACGGCGCCGGCCATCATTGGACTTTGGTCACGGCCACGCCGGAAGCGTTCTATCTGGCGGGCTTGCGCAAGGCCAACAGCCGTTCCGCGATGGTGTTCGCCCTGGCGCTGGTGCTCTCCCTCGTGCTGGCCGCAGCACTGGCGTCGATGGTGACCGCCCCGCTTCGGCGCATGGCGCAGGCGACGCGGACGATGGCGCGCGGGGACCTGAGCGTACGGGTGCCAGGCAGCAAACTGGAGGAGCTGGATGCCCTCGCGGAATCGTTCAACGCCATGGCGGCCAGGCTCAAGAAGTCGTTCGACGATCTGGTCGGAGAGGTCGAGACGCGGAAGAGTCGTGAGCGCGAGCTGAAGGAAAGCGAAGCCCGACTGCGCATGAGCGAAGAGCGGCTGCAGCTTGCGATCGACGCGGCAGGGCTCGGCATCTGGGACTGGAACGTCGAGCAGGATCAGCTGGTATGGGACGACTCGATGTACCGGCTCTACGGCGTTCGCAAGGATGAATTCAGCGGCGCTCTCGAGGCGTGGTCCCGGTGCCTCGTGCCGGAAGACATTGCGCGGGCGAATGCCGATGTCGCGGCCGCGCTTCGTGGCGAGCGCGAGTTTCGGTCTCGGACTTCAGGGTGCGGCGAGCGGACGGCGCCATCCGGATCATCCGCGGCATGGGGCAAATTCGTCCGAACATGCGGACGGGCGGCCCGTGCGCATGGTCGGCGTCAACCGGGATGTTACGGACCGGCATCAATGCGGAGCGCGAACGCGACCAACTCGTCCACGATTTGCGGCGATCCGCGACCTATCTGGCCGAGGCCGAGAAGCTCAGCCATACCGGGTGTTGGGCCAGGAATACCAAGACCGGCGAGGTGTTCTGGTCGCCGGACAGTGGCGAATCTTCGGCCTCGACCCGGCCACGACGCAGTTGTCGCTATCAGATGTTTGTCGACCTGATTCACCCGGAGGATCGCGCTCTTGTGGAAGAGAGCAATGCGCAGGCGATCCGGACAAGAAATCCTTCGACATCTCGTTCCGCGCCATGCTGCGCGACGGGACGGTCAAGCACCTTCACAGCGTCGGCACGCCGTTCGACGAGTCCGGAGAGTGTCGAGTACATTGGCGTCACGATGGACGAGACCGAGCGCGTCCGCGCCAACGCGGCCGTGCACGAGGCGCAGGCGGAGCTCGCGCGCGTGGCGCGGCTCACGACCATGGGCGAGCTCGCGGCGTCCATCGCCCATGAAATCAACCAACCGCTCGCGGCGGTCGTCGCCTACGGAAATGCGGCGCTCCGATGGCTGGCCCACACGCCCGCCCAATGTCGAGGAGGCAACGGAGTCGCTCAAAGGCATCGTCGAGGAGGGCACGCGTGCAGGCGAGGTGATCGCGCGCATTCGCGAGCTGCTCAAACATCGCAAGCCGAACTACGTTGCGCTCGACATCGAATGACGCGATCCGGGAGGTCCTGGCGCTGACGGGGAGCGCGCTGCGGAGCCGCTCGGTGGCGGTTCAGACGACGCTGCCCGCGGACCTTCCGCTTGCATTGGGCGACCGCGTCCAACTGCAACAGGTCATCATGAACCTGGTCATGAACGGCGCGGACGCGATGAGCACCGTGACCGAGCGGCCTCGCGTCCTGCGGATCGAATCGCAGGTCGACGGCGAAGGCAGCATTCAGGTCACGGTCAAGGACTCGGGAACTCGGAATCGAGGAAGCGATCCGTCATCGCATCTTTGATCCGCTCTTCACGACCAAGCCGACCGGCATGGGCATGGGGCTGTCGATTTGTCGAAGCATCATCGAGGCCCATGGGGGCAGGCTCTGGGCCTCGCCGGGCACGCCCCACGGCACGGATTTCCAGTTCACGATTCCCATTGGGAGTGACGGACAGACGCAAGGAAGCAGCTGACGGGTTATGCCGATGCCAGAGAATCCGAAGCAAGCACCGGGGCGGGAATCCGTGGTGTTCGTCATTGACGACGACCCCGGCGTCCGCGCGTCGTTGCAAAGTCTCTTGCGATCGATCGGGTTGAAAGTCGAGACGTTCAATTCGGCCGCGGAGTTCGTCGTCAACAAAATTCCCAGTGTTCCAAGCTGTCTTGTTCTCGACGTCCGCCTGCCGGGCGTCGGCGGGCTGGACTTTCAGGCTGAATTGGCGAAGCAGAACATTCGAATTCCCATCATTTTCATCACCGGGCATGGCGACATACCCATGACCGTCAGGGCGATGAAGGCTGGGGCTGTCGAGTTCCTTCCCAAGCCGTTTCGCGAACAGGACATGCTCGATGCCGTTCGAGCCGGACTGGCGCGCGATCGCGCCAGACTGGAAGACGAGAAGGCCATCTCCCAGTTGCAGACCAATTATCAATCCCTCACGGCCCGTGAACAGCAGGTGATGGCCCTCGTCACCTCCGGCCTGATGAACAAGCAGATCGCCGGAGAAATCGGGGTCAGCGAAGTGACCGTCAAGGTCCATCGCGGCAATGCCATGCGCAAGATGGGCGCGAGATCGCTGGCCGAGCTGGTGAGAATGGCGGACGCTCTGGGAATTCGCCGGCCGTCGCCCTGATTTTCTAAACCAAAGTACAATTCCTTTGTCCGTACAGTGAGGGAAACTCCCCCCGGAGAGAAGTGGCGACGCGTGGCCGATCTGCCCATCTTGACCTGCAGCAACAGGATTCGGTGTGGCGAAGGTTCCAATGATTTCAATTGTCGACGATGACCGGGCCGTTCGTGCGGCGACCAGAGGCCTTGTTCGTTCGCTCGGCTACGACGTTTCGACGTTCGCTTCGGCGCGAAGAGTTCCTCGACTTCGGAACACTTGCACGACACATCATGCCTGATTACCGATCTGCATATGCCGGGATTGAGCGGAATCGAGCTGCAGGACCACCTGATCGCGCAGGGTCGCCGCCTGCCCATTGTTTTCATCACGGCGTTTCCCGACGAAAGGCTGCGCACGCGGGCCCTGGACGCCGGCGCGATTTGCTTCCTGAGCAAACCGTACAGCGACGACCGCCTGATCGATTGCCTGGACAGGGCGCTCAAGTCTGCGGCCGGTAGCGTCAACCGCTAGCCCGGGTCGTGTTTCCCGCGCATTCGAGCAACAGCGCTCTTCTTCAGACCTGCGGGCGTGCGCTCCCGAAACCTGCGTATCGCCCTCCCCTGCTTTCCGCCATGGACCGTTTACCAACGTGTAATGGTGCGACGGCAGATGCGCGTCGTAGCCTCCCCGCAGCATTCCGAGGGGATGGTCATGATGCGTATCGCATTCAATGCCAGCGCCAGCCGAGCCATGACCATCGCGTCGTTGACCGGAATGCTGATCGCGACCACGGCCGCGCGCGGCGATGATTCAACGACGTCGCAACCAACGCAGCGCGTATCGATCGTTCAACTCTTGCGGCAGGGCGGGCTGAACGATCTCGCGCCTTGCAAGACCGCGGCAGCACGACACTGCGACCGCTCGGGCGGCATGACGGCGAGCAGCCTGCTGCAGTGCGGAGCGACCCTTGCGGCGGTCAGCGATCAGATCGGAAATCAGTGCCGGCGCGTTCTGCGACGTTACGGTCAATTACGCTGAGTTTACGCGGCCTGGACCCGCAGCCCCCCAAACTTCCCGACCAGGCTCGCGCGCGGTCGGCTCTTCCCCCGGAGCCGGCCGCACTCTTTTGCAGCGCCGCGGCGCAATCGCTCCCCGGCCGGAAAACACGGTGCATCGCTGTTGCTTCGGCAGATTTGCGCGAAACGCCTTGACGCCGTGCGCCTGCTGCGGCGGGACGCCATGCTTCCAGTCCAGAACTACGACCAAAGTATCGAACTCTCCAATTCCTTGAGACACCAGCGTCTTCCGCAAGTCGAATGGAGCGTTTGGGGGTAACCGAACTACCGTTTCGCATCGGCAGTTAGCACGAGCCCAAGGTCGCACGAGACGATCGGGACATCAGGGAGACTGCGATGCACCACTCGCTCCTCGGCGCCGGGCGCACCACCCATCTCAAGATCGCGGCGCTGTCGCTGGCCGGCGCAATCGTCGTCGTCCTCATCGGTCTCAACGCCAGAGTGACCGACGGTGCAGGCACCGGCGCGGTCGTCAAAGCCGCACAGCCGCCGACGTTTGCCGGACAGGAGACCTCGCCCATCCGCTGACGGCAATTTCGCGGCAACGCTTCATCACTTGGAAGGCAAACAACGGGGAGAACTCTCATGGCCATCACGACAACGGCGCACGATCGTTCGGCGGGACCGGGTTTGCCCGCCATGGAGGCACGGCGGCGAATTGCGCCGGTCGGCGCGGGTTCTCCTCGACTGATGCCAGTCGCGAATGCACCTTGGGCAGGGCCGCCGATCCGTATTCTGATTGCGGACGATCACCACGTCGCGCTCGTGGGCCTGCGTTTGATCCTCCAGACGCAGCCGGGATGGCAGGTTGTTGCCGTGGCGGCCGACGGCAAGGACGTCGTGCGCAAGGCGCTCGAGGTCGAACCGGATGTGGCAGTCCTTGATCAATCCCTGCCGCCGACAAACGGCATCGAGGCCGCGCGTCAGATCCGAAAGCACGCACCCCGGACTCAGGTTCTGATCCTCGCGACCCATGAGAGCGAATCGATGGTCAGCGATGCCCTCGATGCCGGTGCTTGCGGCTACCTTCTCAAGTCCGATAGCAGCGAGTATCTCATCTCCGCGATCAGGACTTTGTCCACGCGGAAGCCGTCCCATTCCGGATCGCCGGCTGGGGATTGGGTCAGGACAGGTCTCGTGACTCCGGAAAGGGCGTAGGGCCACGCGCTTGACCGCCCGCGAATGTACGGTCGCGCAACTCGTGTTCGGGCGCGCCTTGTGGCCTCGGGGAAACGCGCCACTTTTTCAGGTGAATCACCAATGGACAACCACGGGCATTTCCAAACGAGACTGGACGTTACCAACGAGAGCGATGCTGTTCGCTGCGGTGCGTGAGTCCGTTGTTGGCCCGTTTCGACCGATCGCGGCGCTGCAACATCACGGCAGCTATTGAGGGGTAGACCGGACCTGTCAAGGACATCGTGGAAAGACGCGGTTGACCCAAAACTGACCTTCGCTTGACGCTGGCATCGTACCTCGTCACCGACGCGAGTTGCGGCTATCCGCCGAGCGCGATCGCCACCGCCACCAAGGTGCCGCCGAGCGCGACCATCGCGACGCCCATCGCCATCGGACGAAATCCCGCATACCGCCCGAACAGGAATCCGCACAGGAACAGCATCGCGATCGCGACGGCATTCGACACGCGTAGCGCGAGCCTTGCATCGCCTATGAGCAGGAACGGGATGACGATGGGAAACGTCGAGAGGAAGGACAGCAGAAAAATTCCCAGCGCGCCGAGCCA
Organism: uncultured Alphaproteobacteria bacterium; assembly: GCA_963757845.1. GTDB lineage: Bacteria > Pseudomonadota > Alphaproteobacteria > Rhizobiales > Xanthobacteraceae > P52-10. Next base: position 19,185 of record CAVWTB010000047.1, on the reverse strand, counting down.
GTCGCTCTTGGTCAGCCGCGGTCTTGCAGGCTCGGGCAGTTGACTAGCTTCTGCCGCATCGTTTCCAGTTGGACTGGCTCCACAACCGACGCCAGCAGCGGCGGCATCGCATCCGCAATCACCCGCTGGGCCGTACCTGCATCCGGCGCATCGCGCGCTGCCCGCCAGCGCAGGACCGCGCGGCCCTGTTGATTGAGGCGCGCGAGCAGGTACACGCCGCCATCGATGATGCCCCAGGCGAGATTGCAACCCAACGCGGCAAGCAGCATGGTGCGAACCGCCATGCTGTCGGCGGTCGCGACAGCGAACGTCAGGGTGAAACTGAGAGCCATGATCAGGCCGAACAATACCTCCGAGATCCTGTCCATCGGATCGAGGATGCGATCGGGCCGTCTCACCAGTGCCGCTGGATCAAACGTCATCCGTGCCGCCTCGTCCCATCGGTCAATTGAACGCGAACGAAAACTTCGCGACGAACGTGGCACTGCACCAGTTCGAGAGCAGGCCCTGCGGGTTTGTCAGCGGATTGATTTGCCCGCCGGACGTGGCGCCCGGATCGCCGGTGAAGACGAAGCAATTTTCCTTCGACAGGTTGGTGTCGGAGTAGCGCAGGTCGAGGTTGAGATTCTTGTGCGTGAACGTGACGCCCGCGTTCCAGGTAAGATAGGCGGGCAACGGAAAGCCGCCGAGCGCCGCCGACTGATTGCCGAACCACGAATAGCCCGTACCCCCGGTGACCGACGCGCTGACTTCCGGTGGCAACACCTTGCCCGGCAGATCGAAGCCCATGCCGAACGCCGCATAATTGCCCCACGCGCCGGTGTTGGAGACGTTGGGTGACCAGGCGAAGCCGCCGGCAACCTGCAGCACGTCGCCGAGCGTGGTGTCGGCGCGGGCCATGGCTTCCCAGTAGTTGATGCCCTTGGTCACGCCGATCGGAGGCGTCTCGTTCGGATAAATATAAGAGGTCACGCCGAAGTCGAATTGCACGTTCCCGAGCTTTGGACGAACGCCGCCGCTAAACGACATCTCCGCGGCAGGCTGGCTCGGCAGTTTGACGGTGGCGATGGTGCCGCCGGCGTAGAACATGCCGAGTGTGGCTTCTATTGCTACGCCGGCGGCAGGTTCATGCGCCGAGAGGGTCACTCCGCGATAGATGTAGTCGGATGCGATGCCGGCGCGGAAGCTGAGCTCGACCGAGCTTTCCGGACGGTCTTGCGTGGACGCGGGGCGCGTCGGAGCCGGGAGAGCGATCGCGCCGCGGGCGCCGAGGTTGATCGAGCCGCCGACGTTCTCGGCGTTCGGCTGTGCGTACAACGCGCCATCGCTCACGGATCCAAGCCACAGTGTGGCGACGGCAACGCAGGTGCAGCCGGCGTTTGCGCGGATCATGCCTTCGTCCCCGAACCTCAAGACTAATGCAGGATCGCTGGCGACGGTGGTATTTCAATGCCGAGCATCAGGTGACGCACCGGATTCATCCGCATGTCGCTTATTGGCCCACAGGAGAAGTCACGGACGTATCGCCGAGAACCGCCCGGAAGCAAGGGTTGAAGCCGTGGAGGTCATCCGCGGGCGTGGTCGACGCTGTCACCCGGCGCGGGGGTACTGCAACGTTTCCCATTTGACTCGGATAGCCCTCCAGAGACCATACTCGCTCCAGTTGCCGCCGCTGATCGCCTGACGGGTCGCGGATTTAGGAGGCAGCTTTGGCGGAACGCGGGGCACGGGACGCATTTGAATATTCGGTGGCAACCTTGCCGCCGACGCCGCGGCATCGCCGGCTGGCGTTCCTCATCGTCGTCCTCACACTGGCCGCATACGGAGCGGTGGTGCCTTTTGCAGGCACGCCGCTGCCGCGGATCGACAGCTTCGTTGCGACCATCATGGCCATCGTATTCGTGACCGACCTCGTCACGGCGGTTCTGCTGTTCGGTCAGTTCTCGGCAACCGGCTCACGCGCACTCCTGATGCTCGCGGGCGGTTACCTGTTTTCCAGCCTGATAGCCATTCCATACGCACTCACCTTTCCGGGCGAGTTTGCACCGGCAGGCCTCCTCGGGGCCGGATCTCAGAGCGCCGCGTGGTTCAATGTTTCCTCGCGCTTCGGTCTTGCCGTGGCCACCTTGGGGTATGCCCTCCCGGCATCCGGCAAGCCCACGAAAGGTTCGATCGAGGCCTCGCTGCGACCTGCAATTTCCTGGAGCGTGGCAATCGTAATCGTTGTGGTGTGTACGCTGACCGCGGCCGTTACTGCAGGACATGATTTCATGCCTCGCCTGCTGGATGGCGGGAACATTTTGCCGTTGGGACTTTATGCCAATGGAATGATCGCACTGACGAATGTGCTCACCCTCTTGCTGCTGTGGTCTCGTGGAAAGTCAGTACTTGATCTCTGGTTGATGGTTGCGGTCTTTGCGCTGATCGTGGAAACCACGTTGATCGCGTTTCTTGTTCCGAGGCGCTTCGACGTTGTCTTTTATGCGACTCGTGTGATCTGGCTGCTCGTTTCAAAAGTCGTATTGATCGTGCTGCTCTCGGAAACGGTGCGGCTGCAGGCAAGACTTGTGCTTGCGAACAGAAAGTTTCAGCACGAACGTGAGAACAAGCTGACGAACGCAGGCGCGGCCGTGGCCGCAATTGCCCATGAAGTCAGGCAACCCCTGATTGGCATCAGTTTGCAGGCCGCCGCGGGGCAACGATTTCTGGACCGAACGCCACCCGACGTCGACAGGGTAACCGGGCTCCTGGAGGAGATAAAAGGCGGCGCCTTTCGTGCGAACGAAGTGTTCGAGGGCTTTCTCGACTTGTTCAGAAGAGGCAAGCACGAACATCAGCCCGTGCACATGAACGCGTTGGTTCTTGAAGCGGTGCACCTGCTCCGCAAGGAACTGGATGACCACAACGTCACAACCCGCACGAAACTGGCTTCAGAATTGCCGGTTATCCAAGGCAACACGGGGCAGCTTCGAGAAGTCATCCTCAACCTGATCCAGAACGCGATTGAGGCAATGGCGGTGACGACAAGCAGACCCCGGGTTATCAGCGTCGTAACCGAGCGTTGCGGTTCCAGGTCAATTGCCATTTCACTGGAAGACACGGGTCCTGGAATTGCCCCGAAAAACTGACAAGCATCTTTGAGGCGTTCGTCACCACGAAGGCTAAAGGAACAGGATTGGGCCTGGCGATCTGCAAAATGATCGTCGAGCAGCATGACGGCGACCTGTCGGCGACATCCGGGGCGGATGGCGGGGCGCGGTTCGAGATGACGCTGCCCGCCGATGCAGCGGCCAGTCCCGGGACGAAAGCTCCCGCGTCAGGTGACGCGCTGAAGCAGCTTTGATGGCCGCCGCCACTTCTCTTGGCCGTTCCCGCGCAGGGCAAGCTGTGTTTCCACCTATGTAAAGGGTTTCGGATGCCGGCCCGATGATCGACGGTGCCGCGCGCGCCGAGGGGCCGGCGTCCGAAAGCCTCCAGGGGAGGAAACCGCGCCGGGGGAACGTGCGGCGATAGCGCAAAGCCGCCGCCTTGAAGGTCTGTGAAGACAGCGAGGGTTTTTTTTGGCCAAGCCGGGGCCTCGCCGCAAGTTGCCGCCCCGCTTCTCGCTACCCTGAGCACCGGTGCGCGCCGTCTGATCATCATGCCCCGTTCGGCTTCTGCCATCGCGCAACTCGCTTTTCGGCCGGGACGGTCTTGCTGGTTCTGCTGCGTCAGAAAGTTTGAAGCCGCGTGCGCGGTCGTCGTCGCTGCGCCCTGGCCCGCATAGCCCGTCGAAGACGGGCGTCGACGCCCTTTTGCTGGGAGAGGGCTGCGCGGAGCTTCAACGAAGAAGAATGGGAGAGGGCCCGGCGTTTCGCGATGCGCGTGCGACAAACCGCGGACTCTCACCGTTCGGAATTTCAGAAGATCGCCGCGCTCGCGTCTCGAAAGGCGGCTATCCGTTGTGCACGGCAGTCGACGCCCAATCGCCGTAAGCAGGGTCATCCTTGATGGCCCCCTGCAGGCTCGTCACATCCGCCGTGGTGAAGTAAATGGTGTCGCAGCCGGTCCAGCCTTTCTTCATGATCTTTTCCAACCGGGGCTGGACGATCTCGACGGCTTTATAATCGGGCGCCGCGGGCTTGTTGGGCATGTTCCCGTTAGATGCCACCAGGTAAAACGCCTGCGCGAGGTAGGCGATCGTTTCGTCGGCCAGCACGGTAATTCCCGCGGCCTTGTTGTTGTCCATGTCACGGCCATTGTAAATACCATCGAGAATGGCATGGCTGGATTCGTGGATCAGCAACGCCTTCTGATAAAAATAAGTCTCGCCATAGCTGCCGTCGCTGGCGACAAGCTTGTTATTGAGCGGATCGTACTTCGCAGTGTCGTCCAGGGTCGAATCGACCTCGCACGTGATGACCTTGCCTCCGTCCACCAGTGCGTACAGCGACCGGTACACGACGGGCGACAACATGCGGTTGGCGAAGGCCAAGTTGATCCATTTGATTTGCGGGGAAGCCAAGGTTGCGAGCACATTCTGTTTCAGGCCCATGGCAGGCACTCCGTTCCCATTTGCGCGAGCGAGTTGCTTCCTCGCGCAGTGCGCAGGCTCGCCTCCTCACGCGATTGGTCGCTGGAGTTCCTTGTCTGGTTCATCCCAACCCGAACGGTCGTCCAAACCCGCAGGTCTGCTTCGGGTCAGACTCGACAAAACTCAAAGTGAGCATAATGCGTCCGCTTTCCGGCGCATCAGACGAACTAGGATCCCGCTTCGGAGTAAGCATCCGGTGGAGGCCGCAGTTTAGTGGGCTTGCGGCTCGCCCCGAGGCTTTGGGGTCAGGCGGCAAGTCTGGCCCGCGCGGCCTTCCAGTTCCAGGGCAGAAGCTGATCGAGCGTTTGGATGTTGTGATCATTGATACGGGCGAACACATCAGCGAGCCAGGCCTGCGGATCGACGTCGTTGAGTTTTGCGGTCTGGATCAGCGTGTACATCACGGCAGCACGCTCACCGCCGCGATCGGAGCCGGCGAACAGCCATGACTTGCGACCGAGCGCGATGCCGCGCAGCGCCCGCTCGGCGGCGTTGTTGGTCAGGCAGATGCGGCCGTCGGCGAGGAACCGAATGAAGCTGTCCCAACGCTTGAGCATGTAGTCCATGGCCTTAGCGACCTCGGAGTGGCGTGACAGCCTTGCGCGCTCGCTCCGCATCCAAGCCTCCAGATCGCCGACGAGCGGAGCGACGCGGGTGCGGCGAGCCGCGAGGCGCTGGTCGGCGGCGAGGCCGTTGATCTCACGTTCGACGTCGAAGATCAGGTCGATGCGCTTGACCGCCTCGAAGGCGAGCGGCGCGACGACGGCGAGCTTGCCGCTCGCCTTGGCGGTGATGTCGGCGAGCACGAAGAACTTGCGTCGCGCATGCGCCCAGCAGGCCGCTTCGGTGATCGCTCCCGCGGATCGGTCGGATGCATAGAGTCCGTTGAAGCCCGCATAGGCGTCGGCCTGCAGGATCCCGGCATAGCCGGACAGATGGCGCTCGGGATGCTCGGCCGTACGGTCGCGCGAGTAGAAGAACAGCGCGGCCGGCGGCGCATGGCCGGCAAACGGGCGGTCGTCGCGGACATAGGTCCATAACCGGCCGGTGCGCGTCTGGTGCTTGGCCAGCACCGGCACCGTGGTGTCGTCGCCATGCAGGCGTTCGGCGGCGAGCACGTGGGCACGGATCAGGTCGCAGAGCGGCTGCAACAGCATGGCGCAGCCGCCGACCTGGTCGGCGAGCGTCGACAGGCTCAGTTCGACGCCCTCGCGCGCATAGCGCTCGGCCTGCCGGTTGAGCGGCTGATGCTGGCCGTACTTCTCGAACAGGATCATCGCCAGCAGGCTCGGCCCGGCAAAACCGCGCGGCAGGACGTGGAACGGCGCCGGCGCTTGCGTAATCTTCTCGCAGTCCCGGCAGGTGAACTTCTCCCGCACGTGCTGCACGACCTTCCATTGCCGCGGGATCACCTCCAGCGTCTCGGTCACATCTTCCCCAAGCTTGGCGAGCCTGCTCGAGCCGCAGCAGGCGCAGGCGCTCGGGCCGGGCACCACCACCCGCTCGCGCGGCAGATGCGCCGGAAACGGCTGGCGCGATGGCTTGCGGCGGGCGAAGGCGCGAACGGTCGTCGATACCGCGGCCTGCTCGGCCGCAAACTCGTCCTCGGCAGCGGCGGCTTCGAGTTCTTCGAGCTGCAGCTCCATCTGATCGAGCAGCCGCGCCTGGCGCTCGCTGCGCGGACCGAACATCTCCCGCCGCAGCTTCTCGATGGTGAGCCGCAGATGTGCGATCAGCACCTCCGTGCTCGATGCCTGCGCGCGCGCCCGTGCCAGTTCGGCGTCGCGCGCGAGCAGCAACTGCCTCAGCGTCTCGACATCATCGGGAAGGAAATCAGCGCTCATTGGCAACGATGGAATCACAAGGCGACGCACTTGTGAGCCTTCGATCGCGCAGTGATTCACAATGTCGCGTTCAGCCCGCCGCTTGCGGGCGCCACGTCTGCTGCGGCAGCCGCCAGTCGATCCCTTCGAGCAGATATCCCAGCTGCGCCGGCGTGATCGTCACCGTCCGTCCGCGTCTCGCGCGGAGCGGTCGATGGCCAGACGAACCGGCCACGTTCCAGCCGCTTGGCGTAAAGGCACATGCCCTGGCCGTCGTGCCACAGCACCTTGATCAGCGAGCCGCGCCGCCCGCGGAACACGAACAGGTGGCCGTTGTGCGGATTGCGCCTGAGCGTCTCCTGCACCAGCAGCGCCTGCAGGAACTCCAGGCATAAAATAACAGGCTGAAAAAAATAAGGACCGGCAAATAACCGGTCTTTTTTTAGAATCCGTCATCGTGAGCTGCAGCCTGATAAATTAGCGCGACAAATAATTCGGAGAAGATACTCTAAGAATCATCGCGCAGCGAACGATCCCGATACGTTGGAGGAATTACATTTTGGACAAACAAAGAACAACCCAGCCGGAAGGAGATCCTTCGCTTCGCCCAAGCGTAATGATTAGCAGACTATTCAAGATTTATCACCGATTGGCAGTTGTGCAAACCCACAGCTCGGGATGACGGTCACTTGGCGACTTACTTCGTCCAATAGTCCAGAACCGTCACCTTGTCAAGATGAGGCTTCAGCACTTCAACGAAGGCTTTGTGATCCGGGCCGCGGCATTCCGCCCGCGGCAGCGCCACTCCCGTGCCAACTGGATCGGGAACCAGGCGTGCCGGTGATCGGGTCCCGGTTTGCGTCCCTCTTACGGTCAACGTCCGTATTGCGATTTGTCATCTCTAACGTCTCCGAATAAGGTTATCAACGTAATTATTTACGGTGAATCGCGCGCGTTTCACGCAGCGTGACTCCTTGATAGTCGGAGGCATGCCGAATCAAACATGTACGACAACGACCCGCCTTCGTGTCAGCTACGCCCGCATTCGCCATACGTGCGGACCTGCGTGAATAAAACCCGGTGCATGACGACGCTCCAGCGGGAGACGACAAGTGCAGCGCTCTCGGTCGGATATATGGTCAATATCTCCTACATCAAATGCTGTGGTCGTGGCGTAATTCGCCAGAAGTCGCTCGTCTACGCCGACAGGGCACGGCCGAGGCAAATTTGGCGGATGTCAATTGTAAGGAGCATCATGAAACCGTTTTCTCGCGTGGCACGGGGCCTGTGGTTCATACCGCTTGCGTGTGTGGTCGCTGGTGTTGGACTGTCACTTTGCACGATCGCAATTGACAAGGCGTTCGACTACAAGCTGGTCCCGCAATGGATCAGCGGTGGGCCGGAAGCGGCCATGGAAATACTGGGTACGGTGGCGGCATCGATGGTCAGCCTCGCCGCACTCGTGCTCACGATCACCATGGTCGTCGTGCAGCTCGCCATGGGTCAATTCTCTCCGCGAATCGTCCAACGCATTCTCGAGGACAAGCCCAGTCAGTTCGCGATCGGCATCTTCGTCGGCACGTTCGCACATGCAATGCTGGCACTTCGGGAAGTGCAAACCGGCAGTGACGGCGTCGTTCCAGGCCTCGCCGTAGTCGTTGCGTTCGTGCTGGTCATCATCAGCATCATGGTGCTCGTCTGGTATGTACACCACATCGGACGCTCGCTGAGGGTGTCGGCGCTGATTGAACTTGTCGGGGCGGCTACGCGGGAGCTGCTTAATGCTACCTATGCAGATCCTGGTGTGACTCCCGGATTTCAACGGCCGACCATTTACATGCCGCGCTCCGGGGTGATCACACAGGTAGATCACGAGGCGCTGGTGCGGATCGCAGAGGCAGGCGATAGCGTGTTGACGCTGGTTCCAGCCTTGGGCGAGTTTGTGCCGGCAGGAGCCCCGCTGTTTGAGATTTCCGGCGAAACCAAGCAAATCGACGTCTGCGCTGCAATACGCTCAGTCAGATAGGCCTGGAGCGTACTCTCGATCAAGACATGGCCTATGGCTTGCGAATGCTCGTCGATATCGCCGAGCGTTCACTGTCCGATGGACCTTTTCTTGATCCGACGACGGCCGTGCAGGCGATCGATCGACTCTATGATTGCCTGCGTCAGCTCGCCCCTCGTCCTTTTCCGGATGGTCAACATAGAGACGAGAAAGGCGAGGTTCGCCTGGTGACACCGTCCATGACCTGGGACGACTATGTTCACCTCGCGTTCGACGAAATCCGAATGGCCGGCGCCGGCTCACCGCAAGTCGCACGCCGCCTTCGCGCAGCTCTGGAGGACTTGTTGACGATCGCGCCACAAGCACGCACGAGCGCCCTGCAAAAGCAACTCCATCTATTGGAGTGTGCTGAGGAACAAGCGATCAGTGAGGAGAGCGATCGCATTCATTCGTCGCAAGGCGACCGAAGCAGAATCGGGTGACGTTCTGCCTGTTTCCGCGACGCGCTGCGATTACCTGTGCGCTTATTATGGAGGGTGCGTCATGAGATGATGAGCATCGCACGAACAAAAAGGAGTTGCGAGATCTGATGCCCACACTTCAAAAGTCCGGTGGCGTCGCCGCGGTTGGCGCCGCGATCACGTTCATCATCGGATTTGCGCTCTACATCGTACTTCTGGTGCCTGCCGGTTACGGCTCGCTCAAGATTGACGCCGTCAAACACGCCGCGTTTCTCGTTGAGCACCGAAACACGATGTCCGCCTGGAACCTGATCATCTATGTCCTCTTCGGAATGCTGCTAGTGATCGTCAACTTGGCGCTGTATGAACGATTGAAGGAGGACGCCGCTGGCTTGATGCGAGCGGCAACCGCCTTCGGGCTCATCTGGTCCACTCTGGTCATCGCCAGCGGCATGGTCGCGAACATCGGCGCATCTGTCGTAGTCGAACTCTTTGCCAAGGAGCCCGCCTTGGCGGCCACGGTCTGGTGGTCGTTGATGATTCTCGTGAACGGTCTGGGAGGCGGCAACGAGATTGTCGGCGGCGTCTGGTTGCTGCTGGTTAGCTTTAGCATCCTGCGTTCGACAGCGTTGCCCAGAGTGCTGGGCTACCTTGGCGTGGTCGTGGGCTTGGCTGGTATAGTCACCGTGATTCCATTGTTACAGGAAGCCGGCTCGGTATTCGGTCTCGGGCTAATCCTCTGGTTCGCTTGGGTAGGCATTCGCCTATTGCGGCCGACCAAAGGCGGAAGTTAGCTCTGCCGTCATTTCGCGCCCCACTTCAATTGCAGGGTTTGACAGCTCAACCGCGCTTCGTGTCTCGCCTCAGCCTGGCGTTCGCCTGGTGCTGATGGTACGAATATTCAGAACTCGTGGGTAATCATTGTGAAACAATACCCTACGTGAGGGTATTGATTCCTCTCTCTCCGCCAATTTACAGAGTCGGTCAGAGTGATCTTCTCACTTGACCAAAAGATTAGTTAGCGCGAGTTTCGCGCGAAAAGCTGCCGATAGCCCACCGTTATGCGCGTACTACATGAGAAACACATCTTCTCGCCGACCGCTTCTGCTTCGCTCTAGACGGCCGCGCACCGCTATTGCGACGACCGTTGCTTTCTGTCTGACCTGGTTTTTGTTGCTCCGGACAGGGCCCAAGCCCTCGATCCGAACAGGCGCCTAACCCAGTACATGCACACTTCATGGCGGACACAGGATGGCTCCGTACTAGCCGGCATGTTTTCAGTCATACCGACCTCGGATGGCTTCCTTTGGCCTACATCCGTTTCCCAAGGCGTGTACCGGTTCGACGGGGTTCGGCTTGTTCGTGGACGCTGCGGGTCGAGGGCAGGACGATCGATCACATCGTGAGCATTCATAGCGATCGAGCGGATGGACTGTGGTCATGAAGTCTTTCACCTGAAAGGTGGAGTGGTCACATCCCATTTCAAGCTGGAAGAGCAATTCAGGACTGGGAATGTCAGCGAAGACCCTGACGGCTCGTGGTGGATCGTTGATGCAGGTTTCAATCTGCAGGCGCCCCTGAATCGGGGAAAGTGTTGAGGCGGATTTCCTGCGGCATGGCGGCCAGCATCATGCGCCCGGGGCCCAACAGGTCACCTCCCGATTTCTAACGCGTTTGTGCCGACAGCCACCGAGCGTTACCTGGCCGCCGGCGACGAGGCGAAGCTGACAGACCCTCGCCGATTGCCGTAGGTGACCCTCCTACCGCGAGTCACGCTCCTAAGGGACAAGACTCAGACATGCCGCCGGCGGAAGAATCGCGTCCACCGCTTTTAGGAGTCGCGTCATGGCAAAGTCGAATAGCAAATCCCAGGGCAATTCGCGTCGCGCTTCGAAGAATGGTCCCGCGAAGGATGCCATCGCGCTCCTGAAGGGGGACCATCGGCAGGTCGAAGAGTGGTTTGGTGAGTTTGAGAAAGCTAGGGACAAGAAGCGTAAGACGCAGCTTGCCGCACAGATCTGCAAGGCGTTGAAAGTTCATACGCAGATTGAAGAAGAAATCTTTTACCCCGCGTTCCTCGAGGCTACCGAAGACGAGGACATGCACCACGAAGCGGAAGTCGAACATACCGGCGCCAAGCGTCTGATTGCAGATATCGAGTCCCGAACCGCCGACGAGTACTTCGATGCTCGCGTGACGGTGTTGTCTGAGATGATCAAGCACCATGTTAAGGAAGAAGAACAACCCGACGGGATGTTCGCGAAGGCCCGGCGGTCGGAAATGGATCTCGATGAGTTAGGGGCACAGATGCAGGCGCGTAAGCAAGAGCTAGAAGCCGATAGCTCGTTACTCGGCAAGGCCAAGAGATCTTTGCGACAGTCTAGAAAACCCAGGCCGTTACCAGGACCGAACGTAATTTAGGCAAGACATTGGTTAAGGAGTGACCATGGAAAACAGAGACCGCACGACTAATCAGGGCGGACAAGGGCAAGGAAACAAGCCCGGCCATGGCGGCGGCCAGCAGGGCGGTCGCGAAGGTCAGGGCGGAACTCAGAAGCCAGGCCAGGGCGGCGGCCAGCAGGGCGGTCGCGAAGGTCAGGGCGGAACTCAGAAGCCGGGCCAGGGCGGCGGCCAGCAGGGCGGTCGCGAAGGTCAGGGCGGAACTCAGAAGCCAGGCCAAGGCGGCGGCCAGCAGGGCGGTCGCGAAGGTCAGGGCGAAAGTGATAAGCCGTCCACACGTCCCTCTCCTAGCGGCGTGCCGAATGAAGGCCGCAGTACAGCAGGTAGCGAAGGCCGCCAGGACCAAGGCGTACGAACTGGCAAAGGAGACTACGAGTACAAGGGCGGACGTCAAGGCACCGGCGGTATACCGAACCCCGACGATCAGGATGATCAGGATTCTGCCGGCAGTTTTCGCGGAACCGCAGAACAGGGTACTGGGGCAGACGACGATGACGACAGCGAGCAAGGTTCAGGTGGAAGGCAGAACCGCAATCAGGACTCGAACAGCCAGCCTCGGAATCCCAAATAGCGCCTAATGTAGTCATCGAATAATGATGAATCCGGAAGTTTGCATTTCCGATTCACGACGCGAGAAAGGGCCACTTAGCGGTGGCCCTTTCTTTGTATGCGCATCCGCGATACTCAGCTACTTCATCTACTCTCAGAGAACGACGCGTTCTTAACCGCGGTACCGGCGGTATGACAGCGCGCGGTGCGTACCCTGTAGGACTTTTGTACACACGGCTGCCGCGGCCGTTCAAAATCCGACGGCCTGTGGCTCGATCTCGGAAAGCAACCGCGTCGCCACCTCGAATAGGGCGTATACCAGACTCATGGACAGAGCAGAAGGGTAAGAAACCGAACTACGAGCACGATTCAAGGAAAGGTCACGGACGCTCAAGAATTTGCATGCATGAATGGAGACTGCGGAAAAATGTCGCCAGTGCGTGATGTCGAGTGGTACGACGGCATGCACGTCATTGAGTGTCCGCATTGCAACCAATGGCACGAACTTCGACGTCTAAAGTCGTTTCCCGGCACCCCACCGTGTTTCAAGGTTATGGGGGTGATTGAAAGTAAATAGGTCGGAACGCAGAAAGGCCAGCCACCCTTGGCAGCTGACCTAATGGCGCAATACGGTTACGCGCCGTTCTTGGGTCTTGCGTAGGGGGTTTTCGCAAAAACCATTCACGGCGCCGACGATGGTCCCGTTGTCATCTACTAGAGGGGCGATATTCACGATCACGACGCACGCAGTTGCCCTCAGACGTGAGCGGGCTCACTTCACGCCGCGGCACGAACCAGCAGCGCGGCCCGCCTGGTCGGTCGTGGAACCAACCTGATCTTCGCGGTGGTCGCCCGATTAAAAGCCACCCGGTTAACGATACCGGCGGCCTGTCTTACGCCCGCGTAGGCGATAGCCGCTAGGCAGTCGCCGCTCCAGCGCGATCCAATGCGGCCTCGTGCAAACTTTGGGAGCAAACAATGAAGGACGATGCCCGATCCCTTCTGAATGAATTGATCGAAACCTGCAAGGACGGAGAGCAGGGTTTCAACAGAGCCGCGCAAGACGTCTCCGACGGCAATCTCAAGACCATTTTTACCGAATGCGCGGCACGTTGCCGCAGTGGTGCTGCGGAGCTGCAGACTCTCGTGCGCGACATGGGTGGATCCCCGGAGCGCGACGGGAGCATCAAAGGCGCGGTGCATCGCGGATGGATGGATCTGAAGACGAAACTCACGAGCCGTGATTCACTCGCTGTGCTGGAGGAGGTCGAACGCGGAGAGGACTACGCAAAAGCCCGGTACGCGCAGGCATTGAAAATGGACCTTCCGGCGAATGTTCGTGAAGTGCTGCAGCGCCAGCATCAAGGCGCGGTCGCGAACCACGATCGTGTTCGTGATTTGCGCAATCAGTATCGGGAGCGCGAAAACAAAGCCTGACCTCCAAGCGGTTGAGCGACACACCTCCCTTGCTGTGTCAGGATTCGAGCCGGCCTCATCGCAATTCAACAGGTGGGAGGCAGTGCCTAGACAATGGGCCACTCGTGACCATCTGCCTAACTAGGAGCGAGTTCGGCGGTTGAAGAGAATCGCTTCAGGGCGGGAGGAATCGAACCAGCCGATGTCGATGGCATAAATAATCCCGGCGCAGAGAAAACCAATGAGAAACAAGCGCCTGCAGTTGGCTATTGATACCTCTCTCTCCGCCAATTTTTCCCTGAAACCTAGACTTGATATTTTTGGGATTGAAGTCTTTACGCGTCCGCTACTCAAGAGCGGGGACGTCGGATCGAAGCTTGATTTCGCAAGGCAAAGGCCAAGCCGTCATTCAGGATCGCCGTTGCTGAAGAGTAGCTGCCAGTAACCAACGTCGATCCACCGGTTGAACTTGAAGCCTACCTCCCGGAAATGCGCGACCTGCGTAAATCCCAATCGTTCGTGCAAGGCGATGCTCGACTCGTTGGGGAGGGCAATGCCGCCTATCGCGGCGTGCGTGCCGGCATGTTGCAGCCGTCCAGCAATCTGCGTATATAACGTCTTGCCGACACCGCATCGCCAGTGTTCGTGTTTGACGTAGACGGTTGTCTCAGCGGTGTGTCGATAGGCACACCGACCTTTCCATTTGCTCGGCATAGGCAAACCCAGCCGGCGCGCCGCGACTGTCGGCAAGCAGGAAGGGAAGCCCCGCGCCGTCGCCTCTACAACCCGTGCTGCCATCTCTGAAGGGTCGACTGCTATTTCCTCGAACGTGATCGCTGTCTCGACTACGTAAGGGTTATAGATATCCGCAAGTGCGGATGCATCCGCTTTGGTAGCGCCCCGGATTTCAAGATCCCGGACTAAATACGCGGGGCTGCATTGCCTAACTCTCAGTTGCGACACGCAACTTAGGACAGTATGATCCGACGGAAATGAGCCTACAAGTATCGAACAAATGCGCGCCTTCGCGACCTGCTTGTCAGCATCGGATGCCGGCGACATTGACGGAGCCCTGAGGTTCTATGCTCCGGACTACCTCGATCATGACGCCACTGAAGCACGCCAGCTAGCTGGTGGCTTGTCACAGGAAGCGCTACGAGACGGCTTTCGACTGTTCAGCGGGGCGTTCGGCGACGTACGGCATACGCTCCATGATGCAATAGAGGAAGGCGACCGTGTGGCTGCGCGCATTTCTGTGGAGGCACGTCACACCGGCAGTTTGTGGGGATTTGCGCCTTCGGGCCGGATGCTGCACAACGACTCTATCGTTATCTATCGATTCGTGGATGGACGAATTCGCGAGCGTTGGTGCCGCGAACGGCGGACGACTCGTTCCTTGCTCGAGTCGGATCAATCTTGACCTGGGCCCACTGCTTTGAAGCGTCAGCCCAGTTCGGCAGACATCGAGCGGTTTTACATGGCGCTTGCGCGACTGCTTCGGAACTATCAGTTTCGCGACCGCGACCGTCGGACGATATGCGGCATCTCCGTCACGCAATGTTATGCGCTCGATTTTCTCGTCCATGAGAAGCGGCTTGACTGTGCTTCAACTCGCAGAGAGATTGGCCCTCGACAAGGGAAATGCTAGCCGCGCTGTTGCTGCGCTGGTATCGATAGGTGCCGTATCGCGATTCGCGACCCCGCGAATCATCGGGTGCGTTGGATCGAGGCGACCGTGCGCGGGCGGCAGCTGCATCATCGGATATACCGAGGATCTGAAGCGGTACTATGCGGGGCAGTTGCGGTCATATGGCGGTCCGTTCGTTCGGCGTGTTGCCGGCCTATTGGATGAGTTATCGGGGCTCGCCCGTAGTAGTCCGGAATACCTGGGCAGTCGCTGCTTCATGGGTTGACGTTACGATATTACTTGTAATATCGTGACGATCGTGAAATCCCTTACTGCCGTTAGATCGTTGGGTGCCTTGGCGCACGAGAATCGGCTCGCAATTTACCGATTGCTCATGAAGCAGGGGCCGGAAGGGCTGCCGGCAGGCGTCGTCGGAGAATCAGGTCGGCCTTACGCCGTCGTCGCTTACCTTCCACCTGCAGGCGCTGCAACGAGCAGGGCTGATCAAACAGGTGCGGCTGGGCCGTCAGCTCTTCTATAGCGCGGACTTCGCCGCCATGAACGATCTGGTCGGCTATCTGACCAACGAGTGTTGTGTCGAGAGCGTTGCCTGCGCGCTTAGCTGCGCGCCCCGCAAAGCAAAGTCGTCCAGGGCGGCTTGAGTTTCATCAAAGGACTATTGACCATGAAGCGTCTCCACGTTCATGTCAGTGTTTCCGACCTCGACGAGTCGGTGCACTTTTATTCAATCCTGTTTGCTGCGCAGCCCACGGTGCAGAAGGACGACTACGCCAAATGGATGCTCGATGATCCGCGAGTCAACTTCGCCATCAGCAAGCGCGATAAGATAACCGGCATTCGGCACCTTGGCATTCAGGTTGAGGAATCGCGCCGAGCTCACAGAGGTGTTCCAGCGGATCGAACATACGCAGCGCCCGGTGCTCGAATGAGGGCAACACTATCTGCTGCTACGCCAAGAGCGAGAAAAATTGGGTCGAAGACCCGCAAGGCGTGCAATGGGAGACCTTTCTGACCACAGGCGAGAGTACGATCTATGGCGCGCGAGGCGGTGAAGGCGCACGCGCCAAACCATGCTGCGAGCCGTCAAAAGCCGCGTGATGACAAAGCCATTCAACGTACTGTTCCTCTGCACCGGCAACTCGGCGCGCAGCATCATGGCCGAGAGCACTCCTGAATCAGTTGGGGGCGCGGGCAGCTTCGTCGGTTACAGCGCTGGCAGCTTTCCGAACGGCGAGATCAATCCGTTCGCGCTTGACCTCCTCACAATATGAACGATACCCACGGCATGGTCTCCGGAGCAAGGCATGGGACGAGTTCGCTGAACCGGGATCGACCCATTTGGACTTTGTTTTCACGGTTTGTGACAAGGCAGCCGGCGAAACCTGTCCGATATGGCCCGGTCAACCCATGGCTGCCCACTGGGGCATTGCGGATCCCGCGGCTCCGTGCAGGGAACGGAAACGAAAAGCGGGCAGCGTTTTTCACGCTTTCCGCGAACTCGAGCAGCGCATTCCAGATCTTCACGAGTCTGCCTCTTCGGTCGCTGGACAAGATCAAGTTGCAGGAGCGCCTGAACGCCATCGGACGGAGCAAGCTGACCGACGACGTCGCATGATGCGGCGGCTATTGGCGGAGGTGCTCGGGCGCGCTGCTTCTCGCCGCAGCCGTTATCGGCTCCGGAATCATGGCGCGAGCGGTTGGCAGACGGAAACATAGCGGTCGCGCTACTCGCCAATACGGGTGCCACTGTTGCGGCTCTCGCCGTACTCATCGCGCTTTTCGGGCCCGTGACCGGCGCGCACTTCAATCCGGTCATCACGCTGGTCGCGACCACAAAGCGGTTGCTCCCGATGGCCAGGCTACCGCCTACGTCGCCGTGCAAGTCGTCGGTTGCTGCTTCGGGGGCGATGCTGGCGAATGTAATGTTCGAGCTTCCGCTGTTGCAGTTTTCGTCGCACTCTCGAACCGGCGCTGCGCAGTGGCTATCTGAGGTTGTTGCGACCGCGGGGTTGGTTCTGGTCGTATTCACTCGCCTCCGAGCGTCAAGGAAGCGGCGTGGCGGGTGCCCGCATGGATTGGCTCGGCTTACTGGTTCACCGCGTCTACTTCGTTTGCCAATCCGGCGATCACGATTGGCCGAACGCTGACGGATACGTTCACCGGAATTCGTCCCATCGATGCCGTGGGCTTCATCTTGGCCCAGACTGCAGGAGGCCTCCTGGGCTTGGCGGCTACGCGAGTATTCCCGAGTGGGAAGGCGGAAGCGCGGTAGAACCGCGCGGGAGGTTATTTTTGATGGCACCAATATTCATGGAGGTTGGAAAGCCTTCATGAAACAATAGCCTACGCGCCCGTATTGATTCCTCTCTCTCCGCCAATTTTTCCCTGAAACCTGGGGTCGAGATGCATCGATGTGCATCAGACTCATGTGACAGTTACTGTACTTTGGGTTCTGGTGCGTTGGCAGCAAGAGGATGAATTGCCGGATCCTTTTGGTGGCGCCTGCGGCGCGCCGGATGCGCCTCACGCGGCCCGCTCAACGCGGACGTTAGGCTGCCCTCGCGAAGAATCAATCATGGTGACAAAAGGAGACGGTATGAATGTTGAAGACATTCTTGCAACTTTCAAGACACTCGGAAAACCGCAAACGGCTGCGATCTACAAACGCCATGGATCCGGCGACAACGTATACGGCGTGTTGACCTCTGAGATTACGAAGATCAAGAAGAAGATCAAGGTCGACCACGCGCTCGCAATGGAACTCTGGAACACGGGAAACGCCGAGGCGCGCATCCTTGCCCTCTTGATCGCCGACCCTGCGAGACTGTCACGTGCCGACGCTGACGCCCTGGTAAAGGACGGACCGGTCCGCTTCCTCGGCTGCTACCTATCCGATCTTCTGGCCCGTGGCTCCATTGCTGACGCGACGATGCGCGCATGGATGAAGTCAAAGGAAGAGTGTCATCGCGAAATGGGTTACGGAATCCTCGGAGTCCGCTTGAGGGACCATCCGGAGTCGATCAGCGATGCGGACGCCAAGAAGATGCTGGCGACGATCGAGAAGGAGATTCACCGCTCTCCGAACTGGGCGCGCTACGCAATGAATGGCGCCCTCATTTCAATCGGCGTCTTCAAGCCGACTCTACGAAAGAGAGCTATCGAAATAGCAAAGCGAGTCGGCAAGGTTGAAGTAGATCACGGTGAGACTAACTGCAAGACGCCGGACGCGGTGTCCTACATCGAGAAAGCATCGAAGCGGAAGCGATGTCCGTGAATGCGATGCGTTGCCCCGCCAGCGCTGATTGCTAACGAAGGGCGCCATCAGTGGCGGACCCAGTCACTGAAGCAGCTTTGGGACCGGGCTCTCGTTTCAGCTCGATCCTGAGTCAGAGCCGCCGAATCGCCTGCTTTCTCGTGCCGCCAGTGCACCAGAACCGAGCCGATCGGCCTTGTCGCGATACATGGCGGCGTCGGCGCGGTTCAGCAGGGCGTCGTATTGCTGGCCGTCCGCGGAATACAACGCCAGGCCGATGGAAGCGGTGACGTGAATCTCGATGCCGTCGATCGTATAGCTCTCGCCGATATGCTTGCGAATTTTTTCCGCAACAATGCCGGCCACCGCCGCATCGTCGACGTCCGAAAGAAGCGCGATGAATTCGTCCCCGCCGTAGCGACACGCGAGGTCCTCGGCCCGGACACTGGTTACGATACGAGCTCCGACGGCTGACAGTAATTTGTCAGCGACCGCATGCCCGCATCGATCATTCACGATCTTGAAGCCGTCGAGGTCGATGAATAGTAGCGCCAACTGGCGATGCCGGCTTGAGGCCTTCCTGATCGCCACTTGCAGCCGTTTAATCAGAAGTAGGCGGTTTGGCAGCCCGGTCAGCCCGTCATGGTGGGCAACGCGTTGAGCCGCCACCGCGCGTCGCGAGGTGGCATCGAGCGCCTTTATCATGTACGCGCTGTTCGATTTCAGGCTTTCATTTTCGCGAAGCACGCAAATGAGCCGCTTTTCGGCAGTAGCCAGGCGCATCAATGCATCGTCGAGCGACCCAGGTAGCGGCGTGCGCCGCAGAGTGTCGCCTTGCGCCAATTCCATCGCTGCGTGTCAACAAGGCTTCCTTTGGTTCGCTGCTGATACAGGTCCGACAGTTCGCTGTCTGTGACTGCAATTGGAGGGACGATGCCGAAATCTACTCAGGAGCTGATACGAGGGTCTGTGCGGAACCGTACACAGGGCTTGCCGC
>CAVWTB010000046.1:0-105469 GCA_963757845.1 uncultured Alphaproteobacteria bacterium | reverse complement strand
CCAGGATCGCGCAAAAACATGGAAGGACATGGAGGTCGGCCGCTTCTCGCCGCTGACCTATGCGCGCGACGTGCAGATCTCGCCGCACGATCCGAACACGATCTTTGCGGCGCTGAGCGTTGCCGCGGTCTCCGACGCCGGCTCGCTCTATCGCAGCGACGATCATGGCGAGACCTGGAAGCGGTTCGACCACGGCGTGTCGATCGGCTCCACGTTGATGACGATCTCGCCCAGCCGCTCCGATCCGAAGCGGCTCTACTGCGCGGCGCGGCGCGGCCAGGTGTTCGGCACCGAGGACGGCGGCGCAAGCTGGAAGGCCTATCAGCTTCCCGACGGCGCGCAGGGCATTTACTCGCTGGCTACCGCCTGAGGACGAATTGTGGACGTTCAAGCGAAACCGCTCGACGGCGATTTCGACTATATCGTCGTCGGCGCGGGCACTGCCGGCTGCATTCTTGCCAATCGCCTCTCGGCCGACCCGAACAAGCGCGTGCTGCTGCTGGAGGCGGGCGGCAAGGACAACTGGATCTGGTTTCACATCCCGGTCGGCTACCTGTTCGCGATCGGCAATCCGCGCTCGGACTGGATGTTCAAGACCGAAGCCGAAGCCGGCCTCAACGGGCGCGCCCTCGCCTACCCGCGCGGCAAAGTGATCGGCGGCTCGTCGGCGATCAACGCCATGATCTCCATGCGCGGACAGGCGGCCGACTACGACCACTGGCGGCAGCTGGGTCTCACCGGCTGGGGCTGGGACGATGTGCGGCCCTGCTTCAAGCGGCTGGAGGATCATTTCCTCGGCGACACCGAGCACCACGGCGCCGGCGGCGGCTGGCGCATCGAGGAGCCGCGGCTGTCGTGGGAAATCCTCGACGCCGTGGGAGACGCCGCGCGCGAGATGGGCATCCAGAAACTTGCCGACTTCAACACCGGCGACAACGAGGGTTTCAGCTACTTCCATGTCAACCAGAAGCGCGGCCGGCGCTGGTCTGCGGCGCGCGGCTTTCTCAAACCCGCGCTGGACCGGCCCAACCTGAAGCTCCTGATCAACGTCCTCGCCGACAAGCTGATCATCGAAGGCGGCCGCGCCAAGGGCATCCGCTTCCTGCTCGACAACGAGCCGTACGAAGCACGCGCAAAGGGCGAAGTGATCCTCGCCGCCGGCTCGATCGGCTCGACGCAGATCCTGCACCGCTCCGGCATCGGCCCGCACGACTGGCTCTCGGCGCTCGGCATCGAGGTCAAGCTCGACCGCCAGGGCGTCGGCCGCAACCTGCAGGACCACCTGCAGCAGCGCGCCATCTTCAAGGTTTCCGGCGTGCGCACCCTGAACGAGACCTACCACAACCTGTTCCGCCGCGGCCTGATGGGCCTCGATTACCTGTTCCGCCGGCGCGGCCCCCTGACCATGGCGCCGTCGCAGCTCGGCATCTTCACGCGCTCCGATCCGATGCAGGACCGCGCCAACATCCAGTTCCACATCCAGCCGCTGTCGCTCGACAAGTTCGGCGATCCCCTGCACACCTTCCCGGCGATTACGGCAAGCGCCTGCAATCTGCGCCCAACCTCGCGCGGCACGATCCGCCTGCGCAGCGCGGCGCTCACCGACGCGCCGATCATCGCCCCGAACTATCTGGCGACGCCGGAAGACAAACAGGTTGCCGCCAACGCCATCCGCGTCACGCGGAAGCTGATGAAGCAGCAGGCTCTCGCGAAATACCGGCCCGAGGAGTTTCTGCCCGGGCCATCGGTCGGTGACGACGATGCATCGTTGGCGAAAGCCGCAGGCGACATCGGCACGACGATCTTTCATCCCGTCGGCACGGCGAAGATGGGGACTGCGACCGATCCGATGGCCGTGGTTGACGAACGGCTGCGGCTGCGCGGAATCGGCGGCCTGCGCGTTGTTGATGCCTCGGTGATGCCGACGATCACGTCCGGCAATACCAACACGCCGACGGCGATGATCGCCGAAAAAGGCTCGGCTATGATCATCGCGGATGCAAAGTGACGCGTCGTCCCCGCGAACGCGGGGACCCATACGCCGTGACGTTCATTTTGCGTGAGGCGAGCGTTGCCTTCAGTCATTTGCTCGGAGGGTATGGGTCCCCGCGTTCGCGAGGACGACCCGTGATTTTCTGAAGCGCCCCGCCCCCTCACCTTGCCTTGAAGTTCGGCTCCCGCCTTGCATTCATCGCCGCGACGCCTTCCTTATAATCGTCGGTGGCGCGCAGCCAGGTTTGCTCGAAGAATTCGCGCTCGGTGGCCGCGGCAAACTCGCGCTCGAGGTCGCGCCGGAGCGTGACCCGCGTCGCCTGCACCGCGAGCGGCGCGGAGCGGGCGATCTCTTCGGCCATCTCGAGAGCCGTGTCGCGCACCTTGTCGAGCGGCACGAGGCGATCGATCAGGCCGATCTTGAAAGCTTCATCGCCGTCGATACGCTCGCCGGTGTAGAGCAGCCACGATGCCTTCTGCACCCCGACGATCCGCTGCAATGTGTGGGTGGTGCCGAAGCCGGGGTGATAGCCCTGCCGCGCGAAATTGGTGCTGAAGCGTGCCTCGGAGCAGCCGACGCGGAAGTCGGCGACGAGCGCAAGGCCGCATCCTGCACCGACCGCAGCGCCCTGCACGGCAGCCACGAACGGCTTGTTCGTGCGCACCAGGCGATTGGCCTCGTGGTAGAGATGCTTGCCGGTCTGCGCCGGCCTGCCGGCGGCCTCGTTCGCCAGCCGCTGGCCGAGATTGGCGCCGGCGCAAAAATGCTTGCCGGCCGAGCACAATACGATGGCGCGGATGTTGTCGTCGCGATCGAACTCTTCGAAGGCGCCGGCGACCTCGCCGATCAGCTCCATGTCGAGAAAATTGTTCGGCGGGCGGTTGAGCTCGACCGTGCCTAAGTGACCATTCTTGCTGACTTTGATGTCGGCCATTTTTCCGCGCTCCCTCAATCCTTGCGCGGATAAGACCGGGGCCGTATGCGCAGGTCAATCGTCCCGCATGCAAGCCCGCTGCGCGCGAACTAGCGTTCCATATTGCAGAACGCAGCCGTCATGACGACGAAAAACAGCCGGCGGAATGCTCCGCCGGCCGCTTCATCGCGTAGGCGCATTTTTGCGCGAGCGCGATACTTCCCGTTGATGGCTTAGACGTCCAGCACCGCGACGATCTTCAGCGTCCGCGGCTCAACGATGATGATCTCATCGTTGTAGACGAAGTAGCGATAGCCCTTCCACCGCGGGTGGATCCTGACGATCGTCGGTGGCACCTCAACCACGCGGACGCTGGTCGGCACCACGGTGCCGACGCTGACCGCGAAGTTGATGTTGGTGACGCGCGGCGCGCTCGAGGTCAGCACCTCGCTGCGGATCGTCGTGCGCTGTTCGCTGGTCAGATTGACCGCGCCGGACGTCGCTGCGCCGACGGTCGAGCCGGATTTCGCGCCGTCCTTATCCTGGCTCATCTGCGACTTGCTGTCGGTCGAGGGCGACTGGGCCGCCTTGGGCGCGTCCTTGCTCATGTCCTTGCCCTGGGCCTGGGACTTCTGGGTATCCTTACCCATCTCCTTGCCCTGAGCCTGTGACTTCTGAGCATCCTTGCCCGACTCCTTGCCCTGGGCCCGGTCCGACTTCATGTCGTCCTTGGATAGTGAATCCTTGGACATCGAGTCCTTGCTCATCGACGGGCTGGTCTGCGTCGACGAGCCGGCAGGAGGCGATTCCTGCTGGCGCTGCATCGTATTGCCGGACGGCGCGCCCGCGCCTCCGGTGCCGCCGCCAGACGTGCCCTGGGCCAGCGCAAAGCTCGAAATGCCGAGCAGCGCTGCGGCCGAAACCGCGGTGAGTATTTTCGTCGTTTTCATGCGTCATCCCTTTTGGTGATTGCGATGCCCCTAGGGGGTCTTCACTTGGCGCTTAACGCCACAGGAATGACGGCGTTCCGCTGCGATTACGCCATCACAGCAATATCGCTCGAGCGTCGGATTTCCGTTGCAGAGATGAATTTGTGTTCAGCCCGGGCGCGCTTCAGGAACAAACGGCAATGCGTTTCTCGTCATTCCAAAGGTTGGAACAGTGCGCCTTCGCATCTGCGAACGGCCCTGCCGAACACAGGCCCCAACATAGGGCACAAACATAGGGCCCATGAATTTCCGCCACGGCCAATAGCCTTGACGTCGTCATTGCATGTGGAACAACAGCGGCAAGAGACCTTCAATCATCCACAGCAGCCAAAAGGGAGAACACCCATGCACCTCAAGGGCAAAGCCGCGATCGTCACGGGCGCGGGACGCGGCATCGGCCGCGATGTCGCGCTACTGCTGGCCAAGGAAGGCGCAAGCGTCATCGTCAACGATCCGGGCGTCGGCCGCGGCGGCGAAGCCACCACCGAGCGACCGGCGGACGATGTCGTCGCCGAGATCAAGGCGGCGGGCGGCAAGGCCCAGGCGAACTATGATTCGGTCGCGGATTATCAGAAGGCCGGCGCCATGGTGCGCCGCTGCGTCGAGGACTACGGCAAGATCGACATCCTCGTGAACGTCGCCGGCATGCTGCGCGAGAAGATGATCTGGAACATGTCGGAAGACGATTTCGATGCGGTCGTCAACGTGCACCTGAAAGGTCACTGGAACATGTCGCATCACGCGATCAAGTACATGCGCCAGGCGGGCTACGGCCGCATCATCAATTTCTCCTCCGACGCCTTCAAGGGCTCGGTCGGCCAGTGCAACTACTCCGCGGCGAAGGCCGGCATCATCGGGCTGACCCGCTCGATCGCCAAGGAGTGCGCAAAATTCGGCATCACGGCGAACGCGATCTGCCCCGCCGCCGACACGCGCATGATGATGAACGACGCGGTGATCGCCAGCCAGAAGCGCAAGCTCGAGGCTGGCCTGATCTCGCAGGATCAGTATGACCGCTTCTTCTCCGGCCGCGGCCCTGAGCATGTCGCCCCGCTGATCGCCTATCTCGCGCTCGACCAGGCCGACTATATCAACGGCCACCTCTTCCACGTCGAGAAGGGCCGCATCAACACGTATATGTTCGGCGACGATTACAAGGCGCTGTTCAACGACGGTTCGGTGTTCACCATCGACGAATTGATCGAGCGCATCCCGAGCACCATCATGGTCGGCGTCACGCAGGTCGTGCCGCCGGTGAAGATGCAGGACGCGGTCAAGGCTGGCGAGATGAAGAAGGCCAGCTGACGGCGTCCACCCCGTTATGACAAACAACGGCAGGCTGATAGCCTGCCGTTTTTCTTGAGGCCAAAACAAACTCTGCGGGAGGACTTCGATGGCAACCCACACGGCCTTCATCACCGGCGCCGGCAAGAACATCGGCCGCGCCTGCGCGCTCGAACTTGCGGGCCGCGGCTACAACGTCGTCATCAACGGCCGCGCCGACAAGGCCGCCTGCGCTGCGGTTGCCAGGGAGGCGCAGAGCACGGGCGTGAAGACCCATGTCATCATGGCCGACGTGGGCCTTGTGGCGGAAGCCAGGCGCGCTGCCGAGGAGGCGCTTGCCACCTTCGGCACCATCGACGTGCTGGTCGCGAATGCGGCGATCCGGCCCGACAAGCCGTTCCTGGAAAATACCGAGGAAGACTGGCGACGCGTGATGGGCACCAATCTCGAGAGCTCGATCTTCCTGTCGCAGGCGTTTCTCCCGGGCATGATCGCGCAAAAATGGGGCCGCATCGTCGTGATGACCGGCCGCAACGCCATGCGCGGCTATCCCGGTCACGTGACTACATCCGTCGCCAAGCATGGCCTGTGGGGTCTGACCAAGACGCTTGCGCGCGAATTCGGCCCGCAGGGCGTCACCATCAACGCGATCTCGCCCGGCGTGATCGACACGAGCGAAGATCCGGCCTTCGTCGCGCGCGCGCAAAAGGTCGCGCAAACGGAAATCCCGGTGCGGCGGATCGGCAAGCCCGAAGAGATCGCCGCCATGTGCGGCCTGCTCTGCTCGGACGAAGGCGGCTTCGTCAACGGCCAGATGATCGGCGTGAATGGCGGGATTGATACGTGACGGCGCACGGCGACGCGCTCCCTCAAATCGCTCGCGGTGAGGAGCCGGGCGTAGCGGGCTGATCCCGTACCTGCAGGTCCGAGGCGCGTCCCACACAGTCGCGGGCCTGCACCCTCACCCGCGCTTCGCTTTTCGACGCTACCATGGCTCCCCGACGAGGCGCAAGGTCGACGGTCGAAGCCAACTCACTCCGGAAACGGGTTCTTCTCGCCCGCGGGCAGCGCCACTTGCGCGGTGTTCAGCACCATCGACACCAGCACGTAGTAGCCGCTGATGCCGAGGATCTCGACCACGCCCTTTTCGCCGAACGTCTCGACGCCCTTCTTGTAGGTCGCATCGCTCACGCGCTTGGTGTCGTGCAACTCGGTGCAGATGTCATACATCACCGCCTCGTCCGGCTGCATGCTGGCCGGCCGCTTGCCGACGCGGATGGCCTCGATGATGTCGTCGGCCAGCCCGCCCTTCTGCGCCATCGGCGCATGCGCGAACCATTCGTACTGCGCCTTCCAGTTATAGGCCGTGATCAGGATCGCCATCTCCGAAAGTCTGGGCGGCAGCGACGAGCCAAAACGGCAGAACTCGCCGAGCACGGCCGCGTGGCCGCACAGTTCGGGGCTGCGCAGCAACGCCGGAAACGGCCCCCGCACGCCGGCGCGCTTGCCCTGCGTGACGGCCTGGACGGCGCGACGCTGCGCCTCGTTCAGCTGGTCTTCGGGGATCATCGGCAGGCGGGTCATGGGCGTCTCCACAGCGTTTTGAGCGGCTTATGACGGCCTGCATACGCAATCGTTCCGTCCTGCGAAAGAGCCCGCGGCGCATGCAGTTCCGCCAGTACCGGAAAGGAGTTGAGGCGGGGCAGCGTTTTCTGCATCTTGCGCCGCAAATCGGGTCCGCCTCACGGACCGGGAGACAAAAAATGACCGCCCAAGCCAGACAGTCGTCCGACGCCATCGCGCCGGATACGACGGGACAAAACTTCTTCCGCGCCGATCAGTCCCTGCAGGACCTGTTGCAGATCCATCTGCCCGAAAAGGTCTGGCGGCATATCGAGCCGCATCTGGACCGGCTCGGCGCGCTCGCGGGCGACCATCTCGACAATTGCGCGCGGCTGGCCGACCGGCACACGCCGATCCTGCATCAGCGCGATCGTTTCGGGCGCGACGTGCAATGGGTCGAATACCACCCCGCCTATCGCGAGCTCGAGCAGGTGGCCTTCGGCGAGTTCGGCATCCACGCGATGTCGCACCGCAAAGGTATCCTCGGCTGGCCGGACACCTATCCTGCCGCCGCAAAACACGCCTTCACCTACCTGTTCAACCAGGCCGAGTTCGGCCTCGGCTGCCCGATCAACGTCACCGACGGCGGCGCGATGCTGCTGTCGCGCTTCGGCGACAAGGGTCTGCAGGACAAATATCTCGACGGGCTGACGCAGACCGACATGACGAAACTGACGCAGGGCGCGCAGTTCATGACGGAAAAGGAAGGCGGCTCCGACGTCGGCAGCCTGACGACGGTCGCCAGGCGCGAAGGCGACCACTGGCGGCTCTACGGCGAAAAGTGGTTCTGCTCGAACGCCGATGCCGGCGTCGCCATGCTGCTGGCGCGGCCCGAAGGCGCACCGGGCGGCACCCGCGGCGTCGGCCTGTTCCTGATGCCGCGAAAACTCGACGACGGCTCGCCGAACCACTACCGGATCGTGCGGCTGAAGGACAAGCTCGGCACCCGCTCGATGGCCTCGGGCGAAATCAAGTTCGACGGCGCCATCGCTTACGCGGTCGGCTCGCTCGAGCGCGGCTTCCTGCAGATGGCCGAGATGGTGAACTGGTCGCGGCTGTCGAACGGCGTGAAGTCGACGGCGCTGATGCGACGTGCGCTGCATGATGCGCTGACGGTAGCGCGCGGACGCGTCGTGTTCGGCAAGCGCATCATCGACCTGCCGCTGGCGAAACGGCAACTCCTGAAGATCATGCTGCCGGTCGAACAGGCGCTGTCGCTCTGCTTCCAGACGGCGACTGCGCTCGATCGCGCCGAGCGCGAAGGCAGCCAGGAGGCGGCGACACTGCTTCGCATCTTGACGCCCGTACTGAAATTCCGCTCGACCCGCGATGCGCGAAAAGTCTGCGGCGACGCGCTGGAGATGCGCGGCGGCATCGGCTACGTCGAGGAATTCGCCTCCGCGCGTCTTTTGCGCGACGCGCATCTGGGTTCGATCTGGGAAGGCACCGGCAACATCATCGCGCTGGACGCCATCAGTCGTGCCATCGGCCGCCACCACGCCGAAGGCGCGCTTGCTGCCGACCTGCATGCCCGGCTGCAGGAAACGCCGTCGCTGCCGCAAGCTTATCGCGACAAGCTGAAAGGTTTCGTCGACCGCGCGATCAGCTTCTCGCAGAACGTCGCCGCCAAAGCCGACAACGAAGCCGACGCCCGCCGCGCCACCAGCATGCTCTACCATACCGCCAGCGCCGTGGTGTTGGCGTGGGAAGGCGAACAGGTCCTGGCCAAGCGCGGCGACGCACGGCGCTTCCTGTTGTCGAAGCTGGTGGTGGATCATCATCTCGCCGCGCGCGATCCGTTTGCGGCCGAGGCCGGTGCAGGCGAAGGCGCGATCGCGGATATGCTGTTGAACGATGCGCCGGTGGCGAAGGAGAAGGCGGTGGCGGCGCTGTTGGCGTAAACGTCATTCCAGGCTCTCGCTTCGCGGGCCGCGGAATGACCACTAAGGCCACGCCGGCAATGTCGTCGTCGTCCCGCCATTGCTCTTTGTCCATCCTGTCATGTCGATGACGAACATCCGCTCCGGCTCGATCAACTCATGCGACGCGCCGTTGGGCCGGAGCGTCCATTCGAGGTAGCCGGGTCGTGGAAAACTGCCGCGGCGGGCGAGCGGATGCTTGACGTCGACCATGGCGGTGGCCGGCGCCCAGACGATGTCCATGCCGCGGTGGCGGACCTTGCGGTAGACGTGCTTGTGCCCGCAGGCGATCACCTTCACGCCCGCATTCGCGCAAGTGTCGAGGAATTTCGCGCGTGCCGTGATCGGGATGTAGGACGCGGGATTTGCGGGCGAGAGATGATCGCGCTCGAACGGCGGCATGTGGATGAACACCATCGCGTGCAGCGCGCCACGCGTCGCCAGCGCCTGCTCCAGGAACTCCCCCTGCTCTCTCTCCTCCGGCAGGTTCGACCCCATCAGCGCGGTGTCGAGGCCGATCAGCCGCCAGTGCGGCACATCGCAGGACCACCACTGGTCGCCGACGTGCTGCCGCCACGCCTGGATTCGCTCGGCGTTGATGTGCTGATTGAGACGGGAAAAATCCGGCGCCTCGCCGATGTCGTGGTTGCCCGGGATGGCCCGCCACGGCAACCCGAGCGCGGCGATCTCCTCGGCGGCATGGGCAAGATCGAGCGGCGCGGCCGGACCGTTGAACGAGATGTCGCCGCCGTGGATCAGCATGTCCGGCGGCGACGCCGCCATCATCTGGCGAAACGCCGACCAGTTCACGTCGAAATAGCCGTGCGTGCGCGACAGGTGCGTGTCGCTGACGTGGACCAGGCGAAACGAGGATCCGCCGCCGTTAGTCGAATGCGAGATTGTCATTCCGAAGATCCATGAAATAGAACGTGTAGGGTCGCCAGGCGATGCTGCGCTTCAGCGCATAGAACTCCGCCGGCTGATAGAGCACCGTGCCCGGCGCCTCGTCCTCCCAGGCATCCAGCAGCGCCTTGAACAGCGCCTTGCGTTTGGCAGGATCGGTCTCGGCCTCCAGCGCACGGCCAGCGGCGTTGAAAGCAGCGGTGCTGCGAAACGCGCCCGCCTTCTGGAAGAACGAGTCCGGCCCCCAGGAGAGCCAGAGCGCGCCGAGCGGATCGGGCAGCCGCGTGGAGTTGGAGTTGTTGCCGATCTGCGCGCCCTCGGCGCGCATCTGCGTGAAATTCTCCACCACCTGCAGCCGCGCGTTGATGCCGACCGCCTTCCACATCTCCACCAGCACCTGCGCCGCGCGCAGTGCATTGGTGTAGTAGTTCGGCATGGTGCGATAGACGATCTCCTCGCCGCGATAGCCGGCCGCCTTCAACAGACGTTTCGCCTCGTCGGGATCGTAGCGAAGGCTGCGCCCTTCGAGGAACATCTGGCCATATTCAGGATAGTTGTGCCCGCTCGGCACAACGGCGGAGCCGTCCCAGAGCGTATCGACCAGAAGCTTCCTGTCGATCGCAAGCCCGAGCGCCTGCCGCACGCGCTTGTCGCCCATCTGCGGCCCCCGCTCGTCGAAGGTCAGCACGTGCACGTTCGCAAGCACGACGCTGCGAACGTCGATCCCTGCGCTCTTCTTCAGCACGCCGACCTGATCCGGCGGAATGTTCGTGATCATATCCACGTCGCCCGCCTGCAGCGCGGCGACCCGCGACGCGAGCTCCGGCATCTGGCGGAATTCGACGCTTTCCGCATTCGGCCGGCCCATCCAGTACTGGTCGAAGGCATCGAGGACGACTTTCTGGTCGCGCTGATGCGCACGGAACTTGTACGGCCCGCTGCCGACCGGCTCACGGGAAAAGCCGTCGAAGCCTCGCTCTTCGTAGGCACGCTTGTTGACGATCCAGCTGCACCAGGACGCCAGCCGCTGCTCCAGCAGCACGTCGGGCACCTTTGTGCGGAAGCGCACGGTCAACGGCGCGGGCAAATCCACCGATGCCAGCGTCGCAAAGTAGGAGCGTGCTTCCGGCATCAGCGGCTTTTCGCCGAACATGCGCGGCGATGTAAAGGTGTAGACGACGTCCTCTGCGGTCAGCCGATCGCCGTTGTGGAACAGCACGTCGTCGCGCAGTTTTACGACAAGCTCGTCCGGCCCGTTTCGCGTCCATGACACGGCCAGGTGCGGCTTTAGTCCCGACCCCGCCGCCATCGGGACTGCCGAGGAAATCCCGGCGGATCAGCGTGTCGAACATGGAGTACGTCACGCGCGTGCCGACGTTCGACAGTTCGCGCGCGGGCTCCAGCGTCGGCGGCACTTCGGCCACGGCGATGCGGAGCGCGGGCCGCGCTTTCGCCTGCGAATAAGCTTTCGGCGCGAATGCGAGTGCCGCCCCACCCGCCAAAACGCCACGGCGCGATATGGTCATGACCAGCTCCGATTGTTCGAGGATGTCACGTCAAGGTCGGATCAAGCTTGTCCCGCAGCCAGTCGCCGATGACCGAGATGGCGAGCGTCGTCAGCACGATCGTCGCTGCGGGGCACAGCATGATCCAGGGCGCGCGCGTCAGGTACTCGCGACCATAGCCGACCATGTTGCCGAGGCTCGACATCGGCGGCTGCACGCCGAGCCCCAGGAACGACAGGCCGGACTCCAGCAGGATGACTTCGGGAAACACCAGCGTCATCGAGACGATCAGGGTGGAGGCGATGTTCGGCAGGATGTGCGTGAAGTAGACGCGCGGCGGTTTGGCGCCCAGCTGGCGGATCGCGGCCGCATAGCCTTGCGCGTTCGCCGAAATGGCAAGGCCACGCGAGATGCGCGCGTAGCGCTCCCAGCCGAACAGCCCCATCAGGCCGATCAGCAGCACGAGCGAGTTGCCGAAGAACGCCAGAACCGACAGGGCCAGGATCAGGAACGGCATGCTGGCCTGGAAATCCGCCAGCATCAGCACGATCTGCTCGACCCAGCGGCGGAAATGCGCGGCCAGAAATCCGAGCGTCGTGCCCAGCGTTGCCGAGATGATGGTGGCGCCGAAGGCGATCAAAAGTGACACCCGGATCGAGAACACCAGTCGCGACAGCACGTCGCGGCCGAGTTCGTCGGTGCCGAGCCAGTGGCCCGGCGTCAGCGGCGGCGCCAGGCGGTTGCGAAGGTCGAGCTTCGTAAATCCGTAAGGCGCGATGATTTCGGAGAAGCACGCCAGCACCAGCATCACCGCGATCCAGCCCAGCGCCACCACGACGCTCGCCGGCAGCGCCGGCCAGCGCCATTTCCGCGAACGCACCTCTGCGTTGCTGATGACGACCTGGGTCATGCAGACCCCGTCCGCGTCCGGAGCCTCGGGTCGAGGAAGCCGTAGAGGAAGTCGACGATCAGGTTTGACGTCACCATCGTCAGCGCAACCAGCAGCAGGATGCACTGGACGACCGCGAGGTCGCGATTGGCGACGGCGACCACCAGAAGCCGTCCCACGCCCGGCCACGAGAACACGCTTTCGACGACGACTGCGCCGGCGATCAGCGAGCCGACCATGAAGCCGACGATCGTCACCGTCGGAATGGCGGCATTCGGCAGCGCGTGGTTGGTCACCACCGCGCGCCAGGGCACGCCCTTGGCGGACGCGGTGCGAATGTAATGCTGGCCGAGGATTTCCAGCATGGCGCTGCGCGTGAACCGGGCCAGCACAGCCGCCCCGCCGACCCCGAGCGTGAAGATCGGCAGGATGGCGTGACGCCAGGTATCCTGGCCACCGGACGGCAGCCAGCCGAGTTGCACGGCGAAGATCAGCACCAGCAGCAGCGCCAGCACGAAGCTCGGCACGGTGAAGCCTGCCACGGCCGCGATCATCACCGCCCGATCGATCGCAGAGCCGCGATGCAGCGCGGCGTAGATGCCGGCCGGAATGCCGATGCCGACCTTGATCAGGAGCGCGGGAAGCGTCAGCGCCAGCGTCGCCGGAATGCGCTCGGCGACAAGCACGATCGCCGGCCGGCCGTCGCGCATGGAGCGGCCGAGTTCGCCTTGAGCGATCGCGCCAAAATAGTCGAAGTACTGCATCCAGATCGGCTCATCGAGGCCCCAGGCCTTGCGGAAGGCCGCGATCACCTCCGGCGGCGCTTCGGGCCCCATGATCATCAGCGCCGGATCGCCGGACAGGCGCAGGACGACAAAGGCGAACGTCACGACGAGCACGATCGTCAGCAGCGCGCGGCCCATCCTCAAGGCAAAGAAGCGCAGCATCAGGCGGCGCTCCTTCCCGCCTGCCCGTCCGTATGGAGGTGGCAGGCGACGCTGCGCGTCGCATTCGGCTGCGAAACGGCCGGCTGCTCGACGCGGCATCTTGGCAGTGCGCTGGGACAGCGCGGGTGAAAGGCGCACCCCGACGGACGATTGGCGGGATTGGGCGGATCGCCCTGCAGCACCGTTCGCCCGGCACTGCGGCGCCCCGGCGCGGGCGATGCGGACACCAGCGCGCGCGTGTAAGGATGCAGCGGCGCGGCAAACAGATCGTCGGCCGATCCGGTTTCGACGATCCGGCCGAGATACATGACGGCCACGCGCTGGCTGACCTGACGCACCACGCGCAGGTCGTGGCTGATGAACAGCATCGTCAGCCCGAGCTTGCCTTGCAGATCGCACAAGAGGTTGACGACCTGCGCCTGGATCGACACGTCGAGCGCACTGACCGGCTCGTCACAGACGAGAAAGTCCGGGCGCGTGGCGAGCGCCCGCGCCAGCACGGCGCGCTGGCGCTGTCCGCCGGACAACTCGCCCGGATAACGGCGCCCGTGTTCGGCCGACAGATCCACCGAGCGGAGCAGCTCGAGCGCCACCTGGTCGCGTCCGGCGCGCGCGCCGATGTCGTGAATATCCAGCGGCTCGCGAACCTGCTCGAGAATGGTCAGGCGGCGGTCGAGCGCGCCGAGCGGATCCTGATAGATCATCTGCGCCCGCGCGCGTTGTGCCCGCCAGGCGTCCGAGGCGATCGCGGGCAACGCCGCACCGTCGAATTTCGCTTCGCCCGCATCCACGGTCTCGAAGCCGAGCACCAGACGCCCCGTGGTGGATTTGCCGGACCCGGACTCGCCGACGAGGCCCAGGACCTCTCCCCGCGCAATCTCGAACGACACGTCGTCCACGGCGCATACATTCGTGGCGCGGCCGAAGAGGCCACGGCGGGTGACGTAGATTTTCTTCAAGCCACGCGCCTGGACCAGCGGCTCGGTCATTCGGCCGCCTGCCCGGGCTGAAATTCGTGCTGCGCAGCGACGACATGGCAGGCCACGTCCCGCACGCCGTCGATCGGCACCAGCGGCGGCGATGAGACTTTGCACGTGGCCGCGGCCAGATTGCACCGCGGTGCGAACGCGCAGCCGGCGGGCATGTCGCGCGGATCGGGGACGGTTCCGGCGATCGCGGTCAGACGCTTTCGTTCGCCGTCGAGCGGCGGCAGCGCACCGATCAATCCGTTCGCGTAAGGATGGCGCGGATTGTCGAACAGCTCGCCCGCCGGCGCGTTCTCGACCACCCGGCCTGCATACATGACCGCCACGCGATCGCAGTTCTCGGCGACGACGCCGAGATCGTGGCTGATCAGCACCATCGCCATGCCGGTCTCAGTGCGGATGCGCGCCAGCAATTCGAGAATTTGCGCCTGGATCGTCACGTCGAGCGCGGTCGTCGGCTCATCGGCAATCAAGAGATCAGGATTTCCGGCCAGCGCCATCGCGATCATGATGCGCTGGTTCTGCCCGCCCGAAAATTCATGCGGATAGGCCGACAGCCGCCGCTCGGCGTCGGGAATGCCGACGAGGTCGAGCAGCCGCTTGCATTCGGCTTGCAGCGCGCGGCCCGAAAGCCCGCGATGCAGCACCAGCGCCTCGGACAGCTGGCGGCGGATGGTGAGGACCGGATTGAGCGCGCTGGCCGGATCCTGGAAGATCATCGCGACTCTGCGGCCGCGCACGGTGTCGAGCATGCTCGCCGGCGCGGACAGGATGTTCGTTCCGTCGAGAAACACCCTGCCCTCGACCGTTGCCGTGCGAGGCAAGAGGCCCAGCGCGGCAAGCCAGGTGACCGATTTGCCGGACCCGGACTCGCCGACGAGGCCCAGCGCCTCGCCCTTGCCGATCGTGAAGTCGACGCCGTGCAGGACGCGCGTCTCGCCGAACGAGACCCTGAGCCCCTCGATCGAAAGCAGCGGACGCATCGTCACGCTCCAAAATTGCCGGGGCGGAAATCCATGGCGAAGGCCGGCGACGCCTTCCACTTGATCGCCTTCGGCTTCGCCGTGAACGCCGCGTTCTGATGCAGCACGGTGTAGGCCGGGTCCTCGCGCTCGGCGATTTCGAGCATCCGCCGGAACGCCTTGCGGCGCGCGGGACGATCGATCGACGTTTCGAGGAGTTCCGACAGCTGGTTCAGCTCGGCATTGGCCCACTCGCCGATCTGCTGCTGCTGGCCCTGCGGGCCGTGCTGCGCCACCAGCGACGAGACCGGATCGTTATAGGGCGCGGAGTTGGACCAGTCGCGCACGGCGCGCGCGTCGTTGCGCTCCATGATCTGGGTCCAGTTCTCCTTGGTCTCGATCTGGACGTTGAGGCCGACGCTCTTCCACATCTCGACCAGAACCTGCGCGGTCGCGACCTGGTTGGTGTAGTAGTTGTTCAGCATCCGATACGGGATCGGATCGCCCTTGTAATTGGCCTGTTTGAGCAGATCCTGCGCAAGCTTCGGATTGAACTCCGGCACGTTCCAGTCGGCCTGGAACATGTCGGCATAAAACTCCCACTGCAGGCCGCGCGGCACGCGGGTGCGTCCGGCCCACAGGCTGTCGACGATGGCCTGCCGGTCGATCGCGTGGGTGAAGGCGCGCCGCACCAGCGGGTTCTGAAGCTGCGCGTGGTTCTTGTCGAACACCGTCAGGCGATGGTTGGAGATGGTGCCGCCCTGAACCTCGAATGCGGCGTTCTTCTCGATCGAGGCGATCTGGTCCGGCGGAATGTCGCAGGCGAACTGGTATTCGCCGGACAGAAGCCCGTTGATGCGGCTCGCGACTTCCGGAACCTCGACGAAGCGGATGCGCTTCAGCGGCGGCCGCCCGCCCCAATATTCGTCATGGGCCTCGAGCGTCAGCGACACGTCGGGCCGCATCTCGACCACTTTATAAGGGCCGGTCGTGACCGGCTTGCGCGCCCAGTCGAGGTAGCTCGCCGCCTCCTCCCAGGCGCGCCGGCTGGCAATATTGGAGCCGTAACGTGACAGCCGCCCCTCCAGCGTGACGTCCGGCGTCGCGTTGATGAACCGCACCGTGTACTTATCGACGACATCGATGCGCAACAGATCAGGCCAGATGCGCCGCGCCACAGCCGGCACTTCCGGCGGCAGCTCCTTGCCCGCGCGCGGGGTCGGGATCTGCTCGAACGCCTTGATGGTCGAGCGGTTCTTGGCTTCCGTGGCGCCGAACATGCGTTCGCGGCCGAAGCTGAACACAACATCTTCGGCCGTCATCTCGTCGCCGTTGTGGAACTTGACGCCCTGGCGGAGTTTCAGCTCGATCGTCTGGTCGTCGATGCGCTTCCATTCGGTCGCGAGCCCCGGCACCGCTTCCAGGTTTCCGCGCCAATCCCTCGAGATCAATCCTTCCCAGATCGACGAGAAGAAGATGCGCTCGCCGACATTCGACTGCTCGCGCAGCACGTCGAGCACGTTCGAGTTCGTCACCTTCTGCACGGCGATGGTGATCGAGGGACGATTGTCGGCCTGGGCTATGGCGAAACGCGGAAGGATCAAGGCGCCGGCGGAGGCTGCGCCCATGCCGAGAACGTGACGGCGGGAATGTCCAGTCATGGTTGCTTTTCCTGTTACCTGTTTCCGATTTGCTTGCTCAACGAAAAGCCAGTGCACGTAGTCGCAGCGACTACTCAGCCACACCGAGCTCTGTCAGAAATTTTGCGCCGGTAGCGACCCTTGCGTGGTCGCGCAGCTCGAGAATGAGCCGCGGATTGGATCGCAGCCGGCCGAGGGCGCGAAAGACAGCCTGCCACCGCATCACGCCGTCGCCGGGCGCCCAGTGCCGGTCGGAGAAGCCGTCGGTATCCTGAAGGTGGACGTGGGTGAGCATGTCGCCCGCCGCATCGACGTAGTAGTCGACCGGCGGCGCGCCGGTCGACATATGCGCATACAGCGCGTGCCCGGTGTCGAGCGAGACGCGAACGTTCTTGCTGCCGAGCGCATTGGCAAGGCGCACGCGCTCATGCGGGTCCTTGTCCTCGATGTTCTCGATCACGAGCTCGCAGCCGATCTGTTCCGCACGACGGATCACATCGACCAACGTCGCCTGCACGCGCTCGATCACAGCTTCGCGTCCACCCGGGTAGAGATCGAGGTTGTTGTGATCCCAGGTTGTATATGGCGAATGGATCACCATCTGGCTCGCGCCGACGGTCTCGGCCGCCTCCAGCCCCTGCAGCAGCCGCGTCCTCACCGCCTGGCGGATCAGCGGATCGTGGCTGTCGATCTTGAAGCCCCAGAAGGGACCGTGAATGCCAAGCCGCCCCTCAAAGCCGTCAAGCTGCTGCTTGACCTTGTCAGCGACGCTGCGCCAGTCGCCGTCCAGCACCTCGGCGCGGAAGAAATCCTGCAGTTCGAGGTCACGCTGGCGCGACAGCAGCCATGGACGATAAGCCGGAAGCGAGTTGATCGACAACGCCGCTCCGAGAACAGGTTTGGCATCGACAGTCATGACAGCTCCGGCGCTTGTTGGGTGCGCCCGACAGCTAACGGCGTGACATGACGGCGATGTGAAACGGCGCGTAACGGCCGAGATTTCCTGCCGAATATGGTAGGATATGCGTGCTTTTCAACAAGGCGGTATGGCGAAGGAAAAGGCAACCGCCGTGTGATGGTCCCTCAGGGCTCTGTCGCTGCAAGAGGCAGACTGCTGCCATACGCCGACACGCGCTCGTGCTCTCTCAGTCAGATCCGTCGAAAGGAGGAACAGACATGTCCGCTGGCCTTGTTCAGACCTATCGCGCCTTCGCGTTCAACAACGCCTGGGCCAATCACCGGCTGCTCACGGCTTGCGCCAATCTGAGCCAGGAGGATTTCGAGGCCAGGCGGACGAGCTTCTTTCCCAGTCTGCAGCTGACGTTGAACCACGTCTTCGTCATCGACCTGTTCTACGTCGATGCGCTGGAAGGCGGATGGCTCGGACCGAAGGCATGGGAAGACGATGTGCCCTACCCGTCCGTTGCGGAGCTAAAGCCCGCCCAGGCGGCCATCGACAATCGGCTGATCGCAATCTGCGACGGGCTGACGCCGGAACTGCTCTCCGACACCGTGCGCGTCAATCGTGACACGCGGATCCAGACCGAGCGGCGCGACCGCCTGCTGATGCATCTCTTCCAGCATCAGATCCATCATCGCGGACAGGCGCACGCCATGTTGTCCGGGACTGCGATCGAGCCGCCGCAACTCGACGAGTTTTTCTCGGCCGGAGAAGCACCGCTCAGGGCGACCGAGTTCGCGAGCCTCGGCTGGACCGAGGACACGGTGTGGAGGTCGTGATCGACCCTCGTGGCGATCGGACGCTACTCCCCCACGAACGTCACCGCTTCCGACAGCGGCGCGCGGGACGTACGATAGCTGATGATGTGGTTGTGCGCCGGATAGCCGAACGAGATGCCACAGACGACGCGGCGGCCGGAGGCCAGCTTCAGGTGCTCGCGCATCACGTCCGAGCGCCGCGCGAGTGCGGCCTTTGCGATCGAGTTGCTGGCCTATAGCGGCCGTCGTTCGTAGCCGATTCAATTGTCAAACAGCCCCGCTTCGCCCTGCGGGCTACGCCGGGCACGGCCCGCGCGTCTCACGCAGACGCGCGTCATCGCCCCGTGGTTTATCCGGCTCCAGGGCACGCCGGTCTTCTCTTCGTCCCTTTCCCCGTAGGAGCGTGCGGAACGACAGGGCGAAAAGCCGCGCCCGCGGCGCCCGCATGGTTTGGATGCGGGCATCCCGCATGCCGAGCGTGGCACACGGGCAGTGGCCCAGCCCAACGCCGAAGATCGTTGAGCTGAACCGGGCCTCGGAAGCAGATCTTCGCCTGCGTTCCGCACGCGGATGGATTTTTCGGCTTGCTGCATGCCCCAGGGGTTGTCACTGGCGCCGACGCGCCCCCGTTCGTGCGAGCTGTCGCCCGGACATGCACTTGGGCCGTCCGCCCGTTGCGCCGGCGTCTGCCCCGTCCGCCGCGAGGATCAGAAATCCTCGCACGTGTCCGGGGCCCGGCATCGTTGCGGCCACCGCATCCCGCTGCCACGTATCGAAGACGATCGCGACGCGCCCCTCACCGGAGCGGGATGGCGGCGATGATATTGGTCCTACGGCGACCGTCAAGAACAAAATAAGAACATCGACAAACTATTTTTTCTGAGAATCAGAAACGCCGCTGTCGGCGAAGATACCGTCCTCACGCGGCGCTTCGTTCTCGATCCGCGGTGCGATGGTCGCGATCTGCTCGGCCAAGATGCCGATATCAACCCATTCCGCTCGGCCGTCCAGGCGCACGTTCGCGATGACCAGATCAAGCGCCATGCGCGTTTTCCGTGCGCGCGGCAGATGTCACGTTCGCATCCGCGGGTCGATGAGGATGTAGAGGATGTCGACCAGGAGAAAGGCGAGCACGTAGAGCAGCGAAGCGTAGATGACAAAACCTTGCAGGGCGGCGAAGTCGTTCTGCTGGATCGCCTGGAGCGCGTATTGGCCGATGCCCGGCCAGCCGAAGATCGCCTCGAGCAGAACCGCGCCACCGAAGATGAAGCCGGCGATGCCGCCGATCAGCGTCACGATCGGCAGCATCGCGTTGCGCAGGCAATAGCGGAACCAGACGACGCGCTTGCTGTGACCCATCGCGAAGGCGGTGCGGACATAGTCGCTTTGCAGCGCCTCGACCATGGACGAGCGCGTCACGCGGGCGATCGGCGCGAGGGATGAGATGGCCAGCGTCAGCGCCGGCAGGACAAGCGCACGCAGCGCCTCCCAGAATTTGCCGAAGTCACGGTCGAGGAGCGTGTCGACCAGCATGAAGCCGGTGACGCGCGTCGGCGGGTCGACGCCGATCGGCAACTGTCCGACCGGTCCCGGCAACCACTGCAGATTTACGAAGAAGACGAGGAGAAGAACGAGGCCGATCCAGAACTGCGGCAGCGCCATGCCGCTCAGCGTCACCCAGCGCAGGACGAAATCCGGCCACTTCTCCCGGTTGACCGCGGCGATGACGCCGAACGGAATGCCGAGAAGGATGGCGAGGCCAAGCCCCAGCAAGCCCACCTCCAGTGTAGCCGGCAGCCGGCTCATCAGGTCGACCGCGACATTGTTGCCGGTCGAAAAGGAACGGCCGAGATCGAACTGGAGCAGCGAGCGAATATAGCGGGCATACTGCACGTGCAGCGGATCGGCCAGACCCAGTTCCTCGCGGATCTGGGCGATCAGTTCGAGCGTCGCCTCGGGCGGCGCGTAGAGCTCGGTCGGATCGCCGTTGAAGACGCGCGCGGTGAAGAAGGTGATCGTCACGACCCCGAAAGCGACAGGCAGCACCCAGAACACGCGACGGAGTATCATGCGGGCAAGGGTCATGATCTTTCCTGGTCGTGGCCGCAGCGATGGGTCGCTTTCATGGCGTTCAGAACTCCATGAGGTTGTCGCGGAAATGGGCGTGACTGTAGCCGTCGCGCACGAGCCCCTTCCGCTGGAGGACGGGCACAAGACCGTCGGTCACTTCGGCGATGTACCGGCGGGTCAGGGGCCCCGCGATCACGAAGCCGTCGCCGCCCGCTTCCTCCATCAGTTCGGCAAGCTGTCCAGCGACCGACTCCGGCGTACCGGCGATATCCTCCAGCCCGAAGCGGAAATTCTCCGCGATCTCGCGCAGCGTCTTGCCCTTGGACATGAACCGCTTGAACGTGCCCTGCTGGCCATTCGTGCTGAGACCTTCGAGCGGCGCGTCGATGTCGATCTGCGCGAAGTCGATATCGAACAGGCTGGACATGCCGGCGAGAACGACTTCCGGCGACCGGCGACGGACCTTGAGGAGCTCGCGCGCCTCCTCGTCCGTGTCGGCGAAAACCGGAACGACCTGAAACATCAGCTTGCAGCTGTCGGGATCGCGACCGTTCGCGACGAGCCGCGCGCGCAGATCTTCGCGATAGGACTTCATCTCCTCCGCGCTGGAGACGGCGGCGATGACGACATCCATATGCTTGGCCGCAAAGTCGCGTCCCTGCGGCGAGCCGCCCGCCTGCGCAAGCACGGGCTGCCCCTGCGAGCGGCCGTGCAGTGTTGAGCGGGCCGCGCGACTTATAAAAGCGGCCTTGATGGTCGACCACGTGAACCTTCGCCGGGTCGACGAACATGCCGCCCTCCTCGTCCATCACCACGGCATCTGGTTCCCAGGAATTCCATAGCTTCTTCACCACATCCACGAACTCGTCGGCCATCTCGTAGCGCGTGTCGTGCTCGATATGCTCGTCGAGACCAAAATTCTGCGCTGCGCGCATTGAGGTAGAGGTCACGAAGTTGCAGCCGACCCGGCCCTCCGACATGAGATCGAGCGTCGCGATAAGCCGCGCCAGCAGATAAGGCGGGTAGAACGATGTCGAGATCGTCGGAATGAGACCGACATGTTCGGTCGCCTGCGCCATCAGAGGAACGAGCGGCATCGGGTCGTTCTTCGGCGCGCGAAGGGCACGCTTCAAATAGAAATCCATCTACGAACCGTAATTGTCCGGAACGAAGACGGAGTCCTCGAAGAACACGAAATCGAGCGAAGCGCGCTCGGCCGCGCGGGCAAGATCGACCTGCAGGCTCGCGTCCCACCAGTTGACGGGACCCGCGCCACCCCAGCGGTCCTGCCATCCATGGACGCCGAAGCTGTTGCCGATGAACCAGGCGAGATGAAACGGTTTGCCAGCCATGATCGTGTGCCGCCTCAGAATTCTAGAAGATTGTCGCGGAAATGGGCGTGGCTGTATCCGTCGCGCATCAGCCCCTTGCGCTGGAGCTCGGGTACCAGCCCGTCCGCGATTTCGGCGAGGTACCGGCGATTGAGCGTGCCGCTCATCATGAAGCCGTCGCCGCCGACTTCTTCCATCACCTCGGCCATCTGTCCGGCGACAT
Organism: uncultured Alphaproteobacteria bacterium; assembly: GCA_963757845.1. Taxonomy (GTDB): domain Bacteria; phylum Pseudomonadota; class Alphaproteobacteria; order Rhizobiales; family Xanthobacteraceae; genus P52-10. The sequence goes on along the minus strand of CAVWTB010000046.1, from coordinate 83,573 downwards.
GTTCAGGCGTGCCGACGAGATCCTCCAGGCCATAGCGGTAGTTGCTGGCGATCTCGCGCAGCGTCCTTCCCTGCTTGAGGAAACGTTTGAACGTGCCCTGCTGGCCGTTCGTGGTCATCTCCGCGAGCGGCTCGTCGAGATCGAATTTTGAGAAGTCGATGTCGACGAGACTGCCCATGCCGGCAAGCACGACGGCCGGGTCCTTGCGCTCTGACGAGCCTTGTAATGCGCCTGCGCTTCCTCGTTGGTCTCGGCAAGAGTTGGCGCGGCGACGAACATGACCTTGCAGGAATCGGGATCCCGGCCGGCCTTGACGAGCCGTTCGCGGAAACCGGCACGGAAGCCCTTCATCTCCTCCACCGAGCCCATCGCGGCGATGACGGAGTCCATGTGCTTCGCGGCGAAGTCCTGTCCCTGGGGCGAGCCGCCGGCTTGCACCAGCACGGGCTGCCCCTGCGGCGGCCGCGCCGTGTTGAGCGGGCCGCGCGACTTGAAGAAGCGGCCGCTTGTGATCGACCGACATGGACTTTCTCCGGATCGACGAAGATGCCGTTTTCCTCGTCCATGACGACCGCGTCCGGCTCCCAGGAATTCCAGAGCTTCTTGACGACGTCCACGAACTCGTCCGCCATTTCGTAGCGGGTGTCGTGGTCGATATGCTCGTCGAGACCGAAATTCTGCGCGGCACGGGCGGCGGTCGACGTCACGAAGTTGCAGCCGACCCGCCCCTCCGACATCAGGTCGAGCGTCGCGACAGCCGCGCCAGCAGATAAGGCGGATAAAAGGAGGTCGAGATCGTCGGCACGATGCCGAGATGCTTCGTTGCCTGGGCAAGCAGCGGCACCAGTGGCAGCGGATCGTTCTTGGGCGCCCGCAGCGCCCGCGTCCAGATAGAAATCCATCGACGCGCCGTAATTGTCCGGCACGAAGACCAAGTCCTCCATCAGCATGTAGTCGAAGCAGGCGCGCTCGAGCGTGCGGGCCATTTCAATCTGCAGTGACGGGTTGTACCAGCGCCGCGCGTCCGAGCCGCTCCAGCTTTGCTTCCAGCCATGCACACCAAAGCTGTTGCCCAGGAACCAGCCCATGTGGAACGGCTTGCAAGACACTTCGCTATGCTCCTTTCGCGGATTCTGGAATGATCGAGGAACAGCCTGCGCTTGACGGAAGGCATCGCGCTCAACCCTCCGGCGGACGCTTGGCCGCCCAGTCGGAGACCTCGTCGTAGTGGTTGGCGATGTAGTACTCGGCGATGTCGTCGGCCGTGGTGTTCCAGACCCCGTCATGGCCGAGGATGTACCGGAGCGCCTCGTCGAGATATTTGGCCGCGCTGGGCCGGCCGATATTGTGCGGATGGAGCGAGATGCACATGACACGCCCGCTCTCCGCGCCCTCGCGATAGAGCGTGTCGAACTGGTCCTTGATCATCTGGAGGTAGTAGTCGGCCTCGCAATTCCAGCTCAGCATGCCCGCATCATTGGTCTGGCCGGTATAGGGCACGTAGATGAACTTCTGCCCGCCGCGAACCTTGATAGGCCATGGCTGGTCGTCAATGATCCAGGAGGTGTGGTAGAGGCAGCCCGCCTCGGCCATCAGGTCGTCGGTCCGCACCGTATATCCGGCGCCTCCGCCGAGACGGCCTTTGAGGCGCTTGCCGGTCATCTCCTGCAGATGGGTGACGAAGTCGTCCCAGTAGGCTTTCTCCTGCTCCTCGTTGAGGTCGTAGATCGGCCGCGAGTTATAGAGCCCGTGCGCCATGTAGTCCCAGTTGCGGGCCACCATGGCGTCCTTCATCTCGGGGAAATGGTCGATGATCTCAAGATTGAGGCAGCAGCAGGCGCGGACCTTGTTCTTGTCCAGCACGTCCAGCATGCGCCAGAAGCCGACGCGATTGCCGTAGTCCATCCGCGTATAGTGCGGGATGTCCGGCTGGGTCGGCCGGTCCTGCGGCATGTATTCGAAGAACTCCATGTTCGGCGCGACCCAGAGCGCGACCCGCGCGTCGCCCGGCCATCTGATGGTGGGGCGGTCGTTGATCGGGGCATATGAGAAGCGATGCGGCGCGAGTTTCATGTCGGCTTATCCGGTCCGGCGATATGATTGAGCGGGCGCATCATTCGTTTTCGCCTCACCCTGCGCGGCGAAGTGGTCGATGATCTCGGAGCCGGTCGCCGTCCAGACGCCCTTGTGACGGCAGATATGGGCGAGCACCTCGTCGAGGTGGCGGATGCGCCAGGGCTGCCCCATGATCCAGGGATGGAGGTGAAGCACCATCATCCGTCCGTTGGCAGCGCCGTCGGCATAGAGCCCGTCGAACCAGTCGCGCCAGAGAAGGTTCACCTCGTTGATGGTCCGGCGGCCATGGAGGTGGATGTAGTTGTCGTCGAGATAGCAGTTGACGCCGAGCGAATAGAGTTCGCCGGTCTTCGGCGTCATCCTGTAGGGCTGCTCGTCGTTCCCCCAGTCGCAGACGTAGCGGATGCCTGCCTCGGCAAGCAAATTCGGCGTATGGGTCGTCTCCTGGAAGTCGGGGCCCGACCAGCCGGCCGGACGCTTGCCGGTTGCTTTCTCCACGGCGTCGATGGAAGCCCGGATATAGGCCGTCTCTTCCTCCACCGACATGCCGATATGAATGATCTGCCGGCGCGTCAGCCCGTGCGCGATGAACTCCGCGCCGCGCTTTTGTCCTTCGGCGACCAGCGTCGGGTAGTTGTCCGCAACCGCCTTGTCGAGGGCCAGCGTCGGCTTGATCCCGTATTTGTCGAGCACCGACAGGATGCGGAAGATACCGACGCGGTTGCCGTACTCATGATTGCCGAAGCCGCCGATATCGGGAAAGCGCGGCGCATTTCCTGTCCACAGTCCCTCCGGCCCGCCGAGCGGTGTCACGGCGAGCGGCGTCCCCTCCGGCACGTCCCAATCCCAATGCTCCAGATTGACGACGACGGCGAGCGCGACGCGCGCACCGTCCGGCCATTTCAGCGCCGGTCGCGTGACGATGGGAGACCAGGGATAGAACTCCTGGTCCATTCCATACTTTCGTTCCGCGGGCATGCTTCTTCCTTCCTAGCTTCGGCGCGTCGGGCGGACGTGATCCATGAAGTCGTCGTAGTGGTGGGCGATGTAGTGCTCGGCGATCTCGTCGGCGGTGGTCACCCACACGCCGTCGTGGCTGCGGATGTATTTGAGCATCTGGTCGAGATATTTCGCGGCGCTTGGCCGTCCGATCATGTGGGGATGGAGCGCCAGGCACATCACCCGGCCGCTCTGCGCGCCCTCGCGGTAGAGCGTGTCGAACTGATCCTTGATGCGCGCGAAGAAGCTGTCGGTCTCGCGATTGTCGAACAGGATGATCGCGTCGTTCGTCTGCCCGCTATAGGGCACATAGACGAACTTCTGCCCGCCCTTCACCTTGATGGGCACAGGCTGGTCGTCGATGATCCACGAGGTGTGGTAGAGGCATCCCGCCTCCGCCATCAGATCGTCCGTGTTCTCGGTGTAACCGCCGCCCCCGCCGAGCCGGCCTTTCAGGCGCTTGCCCGTATGCTTTTGCAGCGTGGCGATGAAATCCGCCCAGTAGGCGCGCTCGTCCTCGACCGAATAGCCATAGATCGGCCGCGAGTTGTAGACGCCATGGGCCATGTAGACCCAATCGGCATCGATCATCGCCTGCTTGATCTCGGGGAAGTGCTCGAGGATGGCGAGGTTCAGGCAGCAGCAGGCGCGGATGCCGTTCTTCTCCAGCACCTCGAGCATGCGCCAGAATCCGACCCGGTTCCCGTAGTCGTTGCGCGCATAGTGCGGGATGTCCGGGCGATTCGGCCGCGAGAGCGGCAGGTACTCCCAATGCTCGATATTGGGAGCCACCCAGAAGGCAAGGCGGGCATTGCCGGGCCATGTGATGTTCGGCCGATCGACGATCGCTGAATAGTCGAACCGGTCGGGAGCCAGCGTCATGGCAATGCCCTCCTCCTGCCCCGGTTCACTTGGAACGGATCGGTGCGTAGCGGGAGTACGGCTCCTGCGAGAAGTTGACCCCGGAGATCCGCTTGCTCGTGACGACAGTGCGTCCCATGATGATCAGCGGAACCTGATTGCCGGCCTCGTCCGCCAGAATGTCCTGGATCCTGTGATAGGCCGCCGTGCGCGCCGCCGTATCGGTCGAGTTGCGAAATTTGTAGTGCAGATCGTCGATCTCCTTGATGCTCTGGCGCGACCAGTTGTTCGCTCCGCCCGCCTGCGTCGTGCTGACCATGCCCGAGTTGGTCAGCGTGACAGGATCGGCGAGCCAGAAGGTCGCCTCGTGCAGATACATCCCGGTCATCGAGTCGTTTTCGCGGTTGATGTTCGCGCGCACCGCCGTCATCAGCTGAACCTGCGGCGTCGGCTTCAGGTTGACGGTGACGCCGATCCGACCCAGCGAGTTCTTGATGAGGATCGCGATGTCGTTGTTGTAGGCAAGGCCGTTGCTGTACCAGAAGTCGAATGCGAACTTCTCCTGACCCGCCTCCTTGAGCAGCGCCTTCGCCTTCTCCAGGTCATAGTTGTAACGGGCGAAGCTGTTGTTGCAGGTCACGTCGTCAGCATTGAAGGCGCAGGGCGAAGGCCGGCCGCGTCCACCAAGAGCGGTGCTGATGATCTGCTGCACCGGCATCGCATAGATCATCGCCTGCCGTACGCGCTTGTCGGTGAATGGCGGCTTGTCGACCGCCATCGACACTCGCAAAATGGTCGGCGTCGGAGCGTGCAGCACCGGCAACCCCGCCTGCTCGAGCGCGTCGTACTGACGACCGGTGAGACCCTCGCCGGCATAGTCGACGACGCCACCCCTTAACAGCGACACGACGTCGGCGCTGCCGGTGATACGGAGAACAACTTCCTTGAAGTGCGGCTGCGGCCCCCACTTCCGGTCCGGCACCGTCTTCAGCACGAGTTGCTGATTGGGCGTGCGGCTCGCGATGTAGTACGGGCCCGTGGTCGCGAGGTTCTTCTGCAACCATTCGCGCGCCCAGGGGTCCTCGGCCGTCGCATGCTTCTTCACCTCGACCGAGTCGAGAATTCCGAACTGCAAAAACTTGAAAGACGTCAGGCGAACCGCCACTTCGGCCGGCTTGCCGCCAGGGCCGTCCATATGCGTGACTTCGACGGTGTAGTCGTCGATCTTCTTGATCTGGTCCGGCGAGTAGATGCCGGCGACGCCGGCCTGGTTCTTGCCGTTGGCCGGGAAGGCGACGAGGCGCGTGAAGCTGTAGACCACATCGTCCGCCGTCATGGGATTGCCGGTCGGATAGAACTTCACATCCTTCCGAAGCTTGAAGATGGTCTTCGGTCCCTCCAGCACCCAGGATTCGGCCAGGTTCGGCACGACACCCATCGGGTCGGCGACGAACGTGCCGTTCGGCTGTTCCTTGAACTCCATCTCAACGAGCTTCTCGTAGATGTTGAGCATGATGTCCTGGTCGACGGCGCCGCGTGTATCATGCGGATCGAGGCTGTTGACGTCGGACGAGATCGCCCGCACCAGCGGCTTCGTGTCCTGCGCAGACGCCGACGCCAGCGGCGCAAGGGACAGGATCGCCGCGGCGGTCAACGCACCGACGACTGAGAATGTGCTTGTGACCTTCATGGGATTCGCGCTCTCCACGTGAACAGTTTTGATGAACGAGCAGGCGCTGGTCTTCGGCGGACCGGGCCAGCACAGGCATGTCTCGTGCCTGGAGGCTAGCGAATGCGATCACGCTTCGCCGTCGACAAATTTTCACCGGCCAGTTGAAGAAATACTCATTGGCGCAGGCATGCGAGCCGCACTCAATAATCGTCGGCGAAGAGACGACCCTGACGACGCCCACCCCAGGAAGCCGAGGCCACGGACATGCGGCTCAAACCCGGACTTACCTCCAGCGAGGCCTACGCGATGCTCTCGGCTGCGGCGGGACTCAGCTGGGGCGCGGAAACGGCGACCTCTCTCGAGAGCCAGCTGCGCGAAATCGCGGAGGCGATGGAGGTGATCGGCAACCTCGACATCGACGACGACTCCGAGCCGCTTTTTGGCGAGAACGAGGAACTGCCGGAGGCGCTGGTATGAACATCGTCCCCAAACCGGCGACGATCGATCTCACCACGTCCGAGATGGCTGCCGCCATTGCCTCGACATGGCTCAGCCCGGTCAAGGCCGTCGAGGATGCGCTTGCCCGAATCGAACAACTCGATCCGGCGCTTCACGCATGGGCCTATGTCGATCGCGACGGCGCGCGCGAGACGGCAAAAGTGATGGAGGCCGAAGCCAAGGCCGGGAAACTGCGCGGGCCGCTTCACGGCGTTCCGGTCGGCATCAAGGACGTCCTCCACGCCGCCGGCATGCCCACGATTGCGAATTCCCGCACCACCGATCCCGATGCGCGCTATCCCAATTCGCCCGTCGTCGCAGCTTTGCGGCGTGCCGGAGCGATCATCCTCGGCAAATGCGCGACCGTCGAGTTCGCGGGTGCCGGCGTCGTGCCGGAAACGCGCAACCCCTGGAACACCGACCACACGCCGGGTGGATCCAGCTCCGGATCCGGCGCGGCCGTTGGCGCGCGCATGGTGCCGATGACGATCGGCACGCAGACCGGCGGCTCCACTCTCCGTCCCGCAGCCTATTGCGGCGTTGCCGGCTTCAAGCCGAGCTACGGAGCCCTGTCACGCAAGGGCATCTATCCGCTTGCCTGGTCGCTCGACCATCCCGGCATCATTGCGCGTTCCGCGGCCGATCTCGGCCTGGTCTACCGCGCGATTGCGAAGCATCAACCCGGCGAGATGACACCCGACCGGCCTTGGCGGGTCGGGCTTGTTCGCCCGTTCTTCCTGGAACGGAGCGACGAGCCCACGGTGCAGGCCGTGGAACGCGCCGCCAGTCTCTTCGCGGAGGCGGGCGCCACGATTTCCGAGCCTGCCCTGCCGGACATCTTCAAGGCACAGCCGGCCGTGCATCGGCTGATCCTCAACGTTAAATCAGCCACCTTCCATGCCTCGCGGCTGGCCCGTCACCCGGACACGATCAGTCCGAAGACCCGCACAAACATCCAGGCCTACTCGCTTGTTCCGGCGGCCTATTACCTGCAAGCGCAGCGCATTCGGCGCGTGCTTCGCGACGAACTCGTGAAGCTTTTCAGCACGTCAGACATCCTCTTGATGCCGACGACGCCTGCGCCGCCACCGGCCGGCATCGCGTCCACCGGCGACTCCTCGTTCCTCAGCCCCTGGAGCCAGGTCGGCTTTCCCGCGGCAACGATTCCCTGCGGCCTGTCGCCGGACGGGCTGCCCATCGGGTTGCAGATCGTCGGTCCACCCAATGGCGACGGCGCGGTGCTTGCCGCAGCAGAATTCGGGGAACGTCTCCTTGGTCGCCTGAGCTTGCCCGTCTGATGAAAGATCAGCCCCTGCTGAGCAGAACCAAAGAGCAAGCGGCCGAGCCGCTGACGGGGCGGCAACAAATCAGTCCAGTTGGCGCCTTCCGTGCTGCAACCCGGCACGAAAGCATCGCAGGTGCGACCGAGCTTTCGAGCGCACCCGTCCCCGCCGTCCCCCGGGGGAGACTCCGCCCGAGCCTGCACGCCGAGCGAAGCGCGCCCCCTGGTCGTGGTCCATGCGGATCGGACTCGGCATTCTCGCCTTCTATCTCGGCGTCGGCACTCTTTCTCTGTTCTGGACTCCCTACGACCCGATGATGACGGGAGTCGGCCCCAGCTACGCGGCTCCGAACCTGGAGTTTCCGCTCGGCACCGACCGGCTCGGCGGCGATATCCTCTCCCGCATCATGGCCGGCACACGCTACGACCTCGGCATCGTTGTCGCCGCTGTCTTCATCTCGCTCACCGTCGGGACCTTTCTCGGCGTCATTTCCGGCTACTACGGCGGGATCGCGGATACGGCGATCGTTCGTATGGCTGATATCTTCCAGGCTTTCCCTGGTCTGCTGTTTGCCATGCTCGTCGTTCAGGCAATCGGTCCCGGCATCGTCAACGTCATCGCGGTGCTCGCCTTCGTCGGCATACCGGACTATCTGCGCCTCGCCCGCGCCGAAATCCGCTCCCGCCGCGACTGGCCATTCTCCGAAGCCGCGCGTCTGGTTGGCAACCGTTCGTGGGGCATCGCGTTCAAGCATCTCCTGCCGAACAGCATCGGCCCCCTGCTCGCCTTCACCTCGGTCAATGCAGCCTTTTCGGCCCTGATCATCGCGAGCCTTGGCTTCCTGGGCATCGGCCTCAGCCCCGACGATCCGGAATGGGGCAACATGATCGCCCGCGGCCAGGACGCCGTGATGACCGGCGAATGGTGGATTTCGCTTTTCCCCGGTCTCGCCATTCTTGGCATGACGGGCTCATTCTATCTGATCGGCGACGCGGTGTCCGACCTCACCGATCCGAGGCGACGCCAATGAGCGACGCCATCCTCGAGATCGAGCACTACTCCGGTGCGTTTCGCAACAAGGCAGGCGACCTCTCTCCCGTGCTCCATGACGTGAGCTACAAGCTGAAGCCGGGCACGATAACTGCGGTGGTCGGAGAAACCGGGTCGGGCAAGTCGCTCGTGGCGCTCTCGGTGCTCGGGCTTCAGCCGCCGACCTTCACGCGGCAGTCCGGCGAAATCCGCTTCAAAGGCCAGAACATCTTCGACCTCGACGATGTGGGCATGCGCAAGCTCCGGGGCGCGCGCATCAGCATGGTGTTCCAGGACGCCCGCGCTGCGCTCAATCCGGTCTTCACCATCGGGCGCCAGCTCGCCGACACCTACATGCTCCACCACGGTGGCTCGCGCCGACAAGCCAAAGCGAAAGCAATCGAAGCGCTGCGGCGGGTCTACATTCCCGAACCCGAGCGCCGCGCGCGACAGTATCCTCACGAATTCTCCGGCGGCATGGCGCAACGTGCCATGATCGCGATGGCCGCGTTTATCTGCGAGCCGGAACTCCTGATCCTCGACGAGCCGACCACCGGCCTCGACGTGACCATCCAGGCCGAGATCATGGACCTCATCCTCGATCTCGCGCGCAACCGGGGATTAACGGTCTGCCTCATCACGCATGATCTCGGCGTGGTTGCCGAGACTTGCGAGGAGGTCGTCGTGATGAACGGCGGGCGCGTGGTCGAGGCGGCGAGCGCGCGGTCCATCTTCCTGTCACCGAAGGACGACTACACGCGAAAGCTGCTTGCGGCGAGTCAACTGCGCAAGGAGCCGGCATGACCGATCTCCCCTCCACCTATCCGATCGTCCAGGCGCGGAACTTGCGGAAGCATTTCGCTGTTGGCGGCGGCCGCAAGCTGGTCGCCATCGATGATCTCGACCTCGACCTCTTTCCCGGCAAGACGCTGGCGCTGGTCGGTGAAAGCGGATCGGGCAAATCAACCGTGGCGCGCTGCCTCACGCGACTGATCGAGCCCACCGATGGGGGAATCTTCGTTCACGGCAAGTCGCTCATGCTGCTTAGCTCCTACCAGATGTCGCACATGTACCGGCACGTGCAGATGGTATTCCAGGATCCCAACGCATCGCTCAATCCGCGCATGACGGTTCGGCACGTCCTGGAGGAGCCGCTCAAGCTTCACCTTAGACTGTCGCGAAGGGAACGCGAGGATCGTGTTCGCGAGCTTGTCGGCATGGTCGGCCTGACCACCGCGCATCTCGACCGCTACCCGCACGAACTCTCCGGCGGACAGCGCCAGCGCATCGGCATCGCCCGCGCGCTCGCCGTGCAGCCCGAGGTGGTGTTGCTCGACGAGCCGACGGCTTCACTCGACGTTTCGGTTCGCGGGCAGATCCTTGATCTGCTTGCGCGGCTTCAGAAGGAATTCAACCTCGCCTACCTGTTCATCAGCCACGATCTCCAGGTCGTCCGCCATGTCTCGGACGAGGTGGCGGTGATGTATCTCGGCGTGATCGTCGAGCGCGGGCCGACTGAGAAGGTGTTCAGTAATCCCCTGCACCCTTATACGCAGGCGCTGCTGTCCGCCGCTCCCGTCGCGCAATGGGGAGTCAAGCGCGAGAGGACGCGGCTGAAAGGCGAGATCAACAGCCCGATCGACCCACCCGACGCTTGCCGCCTCGTCGGCCGCTGCCCGGTGGAGCAGCCGTCCTGCGCGCGCAAGCAACCGCAGCTTTACGATCTTGGCGACGGACACAGCATCGCGTGTCCGATCGTCGCCCCGCCTCCTTCGCACGTGCAGTCTGCAGGTTTCCGAGACCATGGAGACGCATTCGCCCCAATAAATCTCCGCCGCACTTAACAGTTTGTCTGAGAGCCATTCCGGATCCGTCCGATGAAAGGAGTATCTAATGTCTCAAGCCAAGGCCCCAATTCCCGGACCACCCCGCGATGTAGTCGGATATGAGGGCGCTCCGCCGAAGGTCATCTGGCCGAACGGCGCGCGCATCGCCATTTCGCTCGTCGTCAACTACGAGGAAGGTTCGGAGCTCGCGATCGGCGACGGAGACAGAACTCGCGAGGCGGGCGGTCCCGACTACTGGCCAATCACAAAGCGCGATCTCGGAGTGGAGACCAACTACGAATACGGCTCCCGCGTCGGCTATTGGCGCCTGCTCGACATCTTCGACGAACTCGACGTCAAATGCACCTTCTACGCCTGTGCCGTCGCGCTGGAGCGCAATCGCGACGCGGCCGGGGAAATGCGCAAGCGCGGCCACGACGTCATGTCGCATGGCTGGCGCTGGGAGGATCACAACCTCCTCACCCGCGAGGAAGAGCGCGACCATATCCGCCGCGCGATCAACTCGATTGCCGAAACCACCGGCGAGCGGCCGCTTGGCTGGTACTGCCGCTATGGGCCGAGCGTGAACACGCGAGAGCTGGTCGTCGAGGAAGGCGGCTTCGTCTACGATTCAGACGCCTATAACGACGACCTCCCTTATTTCACGATGGTGGGCGAGACCAAGCATCTCGTCGTCCCCTATTCGCTCGCCAACAATGACGGCAAGTTCAACTGGGGCGCCTTCGGTTCTCCCGTGCATTTCGAGAACCACCTCAAGGCCAATTTCGACTGGCTCTACAAGGAAGGCGAGACCCATCCGAAGATGATGAATATCGGCCTGCACATGCGCATCGTCGGCCATCCCGGCCGCGCACAGGCCCTCTACAAGTTCATCGAATACGCCAAGTCCTTCCCGGGCGTCTGGTTCGCCCGGCGCATCGACATCGCCAATCACTGGATCGCAAACCACCAGGACACGCTCTTGCCGCGGAAAGTCTATCCACGGCTCGTGCCGGACGCGCGGTGAGGAGAACGAGACATGACAACGGAACCCAATTCCTTCGGCCCGCAGCGTAATCTCGTCGGCTACAACGGCAAGCCGCCCAAGGTTACCTGGCCCGGTAACGCCCGCATCGCGATCCTCCTCGTGGTCAACTACGAGGAGGGCTCGGAGCCGGCCGTCGGCGACGGCGACCCGGCAGCCGGAACGGGTGCTCTCCGAGTCACAGCCGCGTCCCTGGCCGGAGGGCAAGCGCGACCTCGCCATGGAGACGATGTACGAGTATGGCTCGCGCGTCGGCTACTGGCGGCTGCTCAACATCTTCGACGAGCTCGACGTCAAATGCACCTTCTATGCCTGCGCGGTGGCGCTGGAGCGCAACCGCAAGGCCGCGGCAGAGATGCGCAAGCGCGGCCATGACGTGATCTGCCATGGCTGGCGCTGGGAGGACGTCGCGCTGCTGACCCGCGAGCAGGAGCGCGAGCATATCCGCCTCGCCGTCGAATCGATCAAGGAGACGACAGGCGAACGGCCGCTCGGCTGGTATTGTCGCGGCCGGCCGAGCGTGAACACACGCGAGCTGGTGGTCGAGGAAGGCGGCTTTCTCTACGATTCCGACGCCTACAATGACGACCTGCCCTATTGGGAAATGGTGGGCGACAAGAAGCAGCTCATCGTCCCCTACTCCCTCGTCAATAATGACGGCGGCTTCGGCCGCGGTGCCTTCGGCCCGCCGAACGAATTCGAAGAGCACCTGCGCTATACCTTCGATCGTCTCTACAAGGAAGGCGCTACCAGGCCGAAGATGATGAATATCGGCCTGCACATGCGGGTCGTCGGCCACCCCGCCCGCTCCAAGGCGCTCTACGACTTCATCAAATACGCCAAGTCTCACGAAGGCGTCTGGTTCGCCAAACGCATCGATGTGGCCAGGCACTGGATGGAGCACCACGCGTGATCGATGTCGCCGCGCTGAAGGCGAGAGCCGCAGCGGCCATCGACGCCGCCGCACCGCGTCTCTTCGAGGTCAGCGAGAACCTCCACGCCAATGTCGAGCTGTTCTTCAAGGAGTTCAAAGGACAGCGCTGGCTCTGCGACCTCCTGATCGAAAGCGGCTTCGAAGTCGAGGAAGGGTTGGGCTCCCTGCCGACCGCTTTCCGCGGCACAGCGAATTCCGCGAAGCCGGGCCCCCGCATCGCGTTCCTGTCCGAATACGACGGGCTGCCGGTCTACGGTCACAGCTGTGGTCACAATGTCGGCGGGCCCGCCAGCATGGGCGCCGCGATCGGCCTCAAGGCCGTGATCGAGGAGATCGGCGGCGAAGTCATATCGCTCGGCACGCCCGGCGAGGAAGGCGGCAGCGGCAAGCATGTGATGCAACGCGAAGGCTTCTTCGACGGCGTCGACGCGATGATGCTGATCTATCCCGGCCGGGACAATATCGGCCATTCGCGGGCGCTGACGGCGACACGCGTGCAGTTCGAATATTTCGGGCAGGCCGCGCACGGCGCCGCCCGGCCGGAACTGGCAACCAACGCGCTCGACGCGATGAACCTCGCTTGCACCGGCGTTGCCTTCCTGCGCCAGCAGACGCCGTCCGACGTGCGCATCCACTACATCATCACCAAGGGCGGCACGCTCGCCAATATCGTGCCGGATCACACGGCCGCGACGCTGATGATCCGCGCGAACGAGAATGCGACACTCGACATGATGATCCCGCGTATCGACGCGATCCTGGAAGGCGCGGCGATGATGACCGGCGCCCGGCTGGAGAAGAAATGGAGTGAGAGTCCGCGGGGCCGGCCACTGCTGTCCAACTATGCGATGTCCGAGATCTTCAACCGCAACATGCGCGCGCTCGGGCGCCAGACGAAGCCGCGCGACGAGCTTTCCGGCGCCTGGGGCGGCGACACCAGCAATGTGAGCTGGTTCGTGCCGACTATCCAGCCGCAGATCGCGATGACGGAGCATCCGCCCCACTCGCACGAGTTCCACAATGCCTCGGTCGGGCCCGCGGCGCGTGCGGCACTGATCGACGCGGCGAAGGCGATGGCGATGACGGCCATCGACCTCATCGCCGTTCCCGGCGAGCTCGAAGCGATCAAGAAGGAGTTCGCGGCGAACAGTGTGGTCTAGCGCCCTTCCCGACCAGAAACGGGCGCCGCCGGCCGCAGTGAACGATTGCAACAGGAAGGACCGCGAAGACGCGGGCGACGTTATCCCATGCTTCGAATGGACGCTTTACGGAACGGCGGCATCTCGCGCGCCCTCGCGGTCAGGAATTTCCGATACTACTTTGCCGGCCTGATCGTGTCGGTTAGCGGCACCTGGATGCAGACCACCGCTCAGGCATGGCTCGTCCTTCAGCTCACCGACTCGCCGCTGGCGCTGGCCTTCGTCGCCTCGCTCCAGTTCCTGCCGATCATGCTCCTCTCGCTGGTCGGCGGTGCCGTCGCCGACCGATTCCCGCGCCACAAGCTGATGTTCTGGACTCAACTTCTCGGGGCGACGCAGGCGATCCTTCTCGGCACACTGACCATCGCCGGCACCGTCACGGTCTGGCACATCTATGCACTGGCGATCACGCTCGGCATCGTCAACGCGCTGAACATGCCGCTGCGACTTGCCTTCGTCAGCGAGCTGGTGCCGCGAGAACTCCTGTCGGTTGCGGTCGCTCTTACCGCGAGCGCGCAAAATCTCGGCCGAATTATCGGCCCGGCCATCGGCGGTATCGCGATCGCCGTATTCGGTATTGGCACAACCTTCTACCTCAACGCGGCGAGCTTCTCAGGCATCCTCATCGCTCTGCTGCTTATCGATCCGGCGAAACTACAGCGTGCCGAGGTCAAGCCGCGCGGCGGTGTGTTCGGGCAGATCGGCGAAAGCCTCGCTTATGCCCGGCGGCAGCCTTCAGTCCTGTTCCTGCTCATCGGTACCGCCTTCATCGGACTCTTCGGGCAGAACTTCACCACAATGATCCCGCTGATCGCCATCTATCTGGTGAACGCTACACCCGCCGAGTTCGGCCTGCTCAATTCCTGCTTGGGCCTGGGCTCTCTGCTGACGGCGCTGGTCCTCACCTCGCGCGGAGTGCCTTCGGTTTCCCGTCTCCTTGCCGCCGGCAGCGTGTTCGGGCTCGCCCTGATCGCGATCAGCCTGACCACGGAATTTTGGTTCAGCTGCGCGCTGTTCCTGGTACTCGGCAGCGCCTATGTCACCCACACGACCTCGGTGAACACCTCCATGCAGATGCAGGCGCCGCCGGAGATGCGCGGCCGCTTCGCAGCCATGACGAGCTTCCTCAGCGCCGGCTCTTCGCCCATCGGACAGCTGCTGACCGGCGCGATCGCGAGCGGCGTCTCGGTCTGGAGCGCGATCTTGTTCAACGGGGCAATGTGCTGCGCGGGCATGGCCCTCGCATTTGCCTATCTGCTCAAATCGCGCGGAGCGGGTGCCGCGTTCGATCTCAGCGCGCCCGCCGCAACAGTGCCGATCATGCTCGGCGAGCCAAGGCTCGCGCTCGAGGACGGAAAGGTGGAACGATGAGCGCAGGCAAACGAGCCATATCGCGACTTGCGTTTCGAGGAAGGCGCCTGGCGGGTGCTGATTACCGGCGCGCCCATCCTTGCCGGCGGTCTTGATCAAAAAACGTGGGCGCGCTTCGACGTTGCGACCTGACCATAGAGCCATTCCTTGAAGCGGCTCAGCGCGCGTGGCGCCTCCGGGTTCCAAGGCGTGACGAGATAGTATCGGCTGCGGATCGGGTAGGCGTCGCCGATTTGCACGAGTTCTTTGCGCTCGAGATAGCGCTCGACGAGGACAGACCGCGCGAGCAGCACGCCCAGGCCGGCACGTGCGGCATCGATGGCTGCCACATGATGATTAAACTTCGCGCCCGATGTAATGTCGTCACGGTGCACTCCGAACTCGCGCAGATAATGCGCCCAGTCCGGATACTGGCCGTTGGTCGCCGGCACGCGGCGCTCGAAGTGAATGAGCGGCAGCTCCGCAAGCGCCCCCGGCGAACCTCCGCCATGCGTTGCAGAGAGTTCCGCGGAGCAGACTGGAATGACCTCCTCGTCCATCAAGGGCTCGATCTTCCGGTCGAGCGAGGTTTCCCAGTTGCAGATCTGAATATCCGGTTGCTCGCTTTCGATCGCGGCGCGATGCAGGAAGGTCTTCAGAGTCATGTCGATTTCCGGCGCACTCTGCACGAAGCTCTGGATGCGCGGCATCAGCCACAACGAAGTGAAGGAGGCCGATGCGCCGACGATGAAGCGTTCGCGCCGCTCTTCCGGCTGCTTCAACTGGACAAGGGCATTGTCGATAAGGTCCAGCGCGTCGGAAATCTTGCCGAGACAGGCCTCAGAATCCGGCGTGAGCTCGAGCCGGCTGTTGCGTCGGATGAAGAGCTTGGACTGAAGGAAGTTCTCCAGAAACTTGATCTGGTGACTGACCGCCGTGGGCGTGACGTGCAGTTCGTTCGCGGCCCGCGTGACGCTGCGATGCCTCGCAGCAGCCTCAAAAGCTCTAATGGCATTCAGCGGTACGCGTCGTCTCATTGCAGAGATCCGTAGGTCGTTTTCCCTCGTTGAACCCGTTTCCCCATGCGTAGGTTTGCGTTGGATTCGAACGTGCGACGCTCACCTTTAATTCAAAGACAATCACGCGCTCTGCATAGCGGCAAGAACATATTTTGTGCATTGCACCATCGGTCAATGCAACAGAAAATCATCTTTTCGAAGACAGTTGCCAACGCAATGAATAGTGGTGCGCACCGGATAGGCATGTAGACCCGCTACAGGATCCCCATGCTGTCGAAGCGGAAGTCGTGGCGGGCATGTCGCCGGACACATCGTCGCCCGCATGGGCCGGGCTGTTTGACAATTGAATTAGAGTTTGAGGGAGCTAACTTCGCTAAGCGCTGCCTGCTGCGGCTTCGCGACCAGATACGCGACCAGCACGCCGGCGAGGACCAGCATCGCGGCCGCCAGCAGGAACGGCGCGCCCGACAGCGCGATCGGCACGCCGCTGCCGACCGACCAGGCCAGCGTCAGCGTAAAGATGCCGGGACCGATGAGCTGCGCCACGCTGCCACGCTGGTGTTGGCGCCCTGCAGTTGCCCCTGCTCGGTCGGGCTGACGACGCGGCTCATCAGCGCCTGGATCGACGGATCGGAAAGCCCCCACATCGCCTGCAGCGGAATGCCGAGCCAGGACAGATAGCCGGTCGGCGCCAGCCCATAGATCGCAAAGCCGATCGCGCCGCAGGCAAAGCCGATCAGGGCCGATCGCCGCTCGCCGAACCGCTTCACGAACGGCCCGATCAGGGCGGCCTGCACCACCATCGAGCAGGCGCCGACGATCGCCAGCGTGATGCCGACCATGGTCGCATCCCAGTTGTAGCGATAGCCGGCGTAGAGCACGAAGACGCTCGGCAGCACCACGTGCGCGAGCTGCGAGATGAAGTTGATGGCGGCGAGCCCGATCAGGCCGCGTGTTGGCGCGCAGCAGCTTGAGCGACCCGACCGGGTTGGCGTTCTGCCAGCGGAACGGCGCGCGGCGCTCACGCGGCAGCGACTCCGGCAGGACGAACAGGCCGTACATCGCGTTGGCGAAGCTGAAGCCGGCGGCGACCCAGAACGGCAGGCGCGGATCGATGCCGCCGAGCAGGCCGCCGACGGCGGGACCGAGGATGAAGCCGGCGCCGAACGCCGCGCCGATCAGGCCGAACGCCGCCGCGCGCTTCTCCGGCGCGGTCACGTCGGCGATATAGGCGAACGACGTCGAAACGCTCGCCGACGTGATCCCCGAGATCACGCGGCCGAGAAACAGCCAGCCGAGCGACGGCGCAAGCGCCATCAGCACGTAGTCGAAGGCCGAGGCCGAAGTTCGACATCAGGATGACCGGCCGGCGGCCGAACCGGTCCGACAGCGCGCCGAACAGCGGCGAGAACACGAACTGCATCAGCGCCCAGACCGTGCCGAACAGCCCGAACCAGCGGGCGGCCGCGGCGGTGTCGTTGTTCGACGAAGCTCTCGACCAGTTTCGGCAGCACCGGAATGACGACGCCGAGCGCCATCATGTCGAGCAGCACGGTGACGAAGATGAAGCCGAACGCCGCGCGGCCGGCCGCCGCGGGCGTTGGTTGCGCCGCCGGCTCGCCGCTGCGCCTCGCTCACCTGATCTTCTTCCGCTTGTGCTCGAACGGGTTCGCCTTCTCGCGCAGGATGATGCGGACCGGCGTGCCCGGCATGTCGAACGCCTCGCGCAGGCTGTTGACGAGGTAGCGCTTGTAGCTCTCCGGCACCGCGTCCGCGCGCGAGCAGAACACCACGAAGCTCGGCGGCCGGGCTTTCGGCTGCGTCACATAGTTCAGCTTCAGCCGCCGGCCGGACACCGCCGGCGGCGGATTGGCGGCGACCGCCTGCTCGAACCAGCGATTGAGCGCGCTGGTCGGCGCGCGCTTGTTCCAGACCGCGTAGGCCTCCTCGACCGCCTTCATCAGCCGGTCGAGGCCGTCGCCGGTCAGCCCGGATACGGCCACCAGCGGCACGCCGCGCACCTGCGGCAGCAGACGGTCCGCCGTCTCGCGCAGCTTGCCGATCTCGCCGCCCTTGCGCTCGACCAGATCCCACTTGTTGACCGCGATCACCAGCGCGCGGCCCTCGCGCTCGACCAGGTCGGCGATGCGCAGGTCCTGCTCCTCGAAGCGGTTCTGCGAATCCATCATCAGCACCACGACTTCGGCAAAGCGGATCGCGCGCAAGCGTGTCGGCAACGGACAGCTTCTCGAGCTTCTCCTCGATGCGCGAGCGGCGGCGCAGGCCTGCGGTGTCGAACACGCGGAACGCGCGGCCCTGCCGGACGACGTCGACGGCGATGGAATCGCGCGTGGTGCCGGCTTCGGGGCTGGTCAGAAGCCGCTCCTCGCCGAGCAGCTGATTGATCAGCGTCGACTTGCCGGCATTGGGCCGGCCGACGATGGCCACGCGGATCGGCCGGCGTCTCGGCGTCGCCCGCTTCCGGCGCGTCGGCTGTCGTCCTCGAGCTCATCCGTCGGGCTCCGGCATGATCGCCGCCAGCGCGTCATAGAGGTCGCTGGTGCCCTCGCCATGCTCGGCCGAAATCGGCATCGGATCGCCGAGCCCGAGCGCGAACGCTTCGGCGGCTGCCGCCTGCGCCAGCCTGCCTTCGCTCTTGTTGGCGACCAGCACCACCGGCTTGTTCGCCCTGCGCGCGAGGTCGGCGAAGGCGCGATCCTGCGGCGTCAGGCCCGCGCGCGCGTCGATGATGAACATCAGCGCGTCGGCCGCGTCGATCGCCATCGCCGTCTGCGCGCGCATGCGCGCGGTGAGCGATCCCTTGGCGCCCTCGTCGAGGCCTGCGGTGTCGATGACCGTGAAGCGCGAGATCGCCAAGGCTCGCATCGCCCTCGCGGCGGTCGCGCGTGACGCCCGGCTGGTCGTCGACCAGCGCGAGCTTCTGGCCGACGAGCCGGTTGAACAGCGTCGACTTGCCGACGTTGGGGCGTCCGATCAGTGCAATGTGAAGGCCATGTCTCGACGCCGGAAGGCGCCCGCGACGGATGTGCGCGGGCGAAGGTGCAAATCAAACGCTTGAAGTCTCAGCGCGGCAGCGGCGCCGGGAACGGATTGGCCTGCTGCTCGGACCGGCGGCGGTTGCGGCGCGCTGCGGGCCGCTGCGCCTGACGGCGTGGCGGCGGTGGCGGCGGCTCCTCGACGTTGACGTCGTCCGGCGCGATCTCGACCTCGGCCGGCTCATGCCTGCGGCGAGCGCTTTCGCCGCCGTCCTTGACCGCTTGGCCGGCGGCGGCGCGGGCTGGCGTTTCGACCGGCGGCTGCGGCAGCGGCCTGCGCTTCGGCGGAGGCACGCGACTCCGGGCTGCCTCGCACCATGTCCTTCGGAACGCCTTGCGTGATTCCCGGCACGCCTTCCGGGAACACCGGCTTGCGCTCGCCCGGCGCCTTCTTCTTGGTGTCGAGGAAGTCGAGCATGTCCGTCGGATCCCAGGCCGGCGTCGACAGGCTGCCGCAGCCGCCGAGCACGCCCGACGAAGCAAAGCACGAAGGCGCCTGCGATCAGGCGCGAGACGCGGCGCGCTGCGTGGCGATCGGCTCATGCATCGTTCAACCCTTCGCCACCGGCGGCAGCAACGCCTGCAGCGCCTCCATGCGCGAGCGCAGCGTCTGCGGCGACAGCAAATCGGTGGTGATCGTATCGATCCATTGCCGCGCCGCGGTCATGTCCTTGTTGCGCCAGGCGGAGACGGCGAGCAGTTCGCGCGCGCTGTGGCGATAGGTGCGGTTCGGCCCGGTCAGCGGCTCGAGCCGCGCCTTGATCGTCGGCATAGGAGCGCGGTGTCGACCAGCAGCGCGCCTGCGCGCAACGCCGCCAGATCCTGCTCGGCAGGCGCTGGCGTTCCGGTCGGCGGCGATCTCGTCGTAAAGCTTCACGGCGGCCGGGAACGTCGCGCGTGGCGAGTTCGGCGGCGGCGCGGAATTTTGCCAGCGTGCGATAGCCCTGCGGCGCCTCGTTGGCGATCTTCAGGAACGCCGCCTCGGCCTCGGCGCTCTTCTTCTGCTCGGCAAGGGTCGCGGCGGCCTCGAACTGCGCGCCCGCTTCCTGCGCCTTCTTGCCTTCCCAATAGATGTAGCCGCGCCAGCCGCCGACGCCGGCGACGATCAGAAACGCCACCGCCACGATCAGCGTACCGATAGCGCTCCCACAGCTTCTTGAGCTGCTCACGCCTGACCTCTTCCTGGACTTCGTCAAATATCTCAGACACTTAAGATAAACCCATGCAACACCGGCTGAACGTCAGGCCAGCCGGCAGCCCGAAGGCAGGCGAAACGCCTGCGAGCGCCACCCCAGTGCGCAGGCGGTTACCCTACCGGTATGGCGAGGGCAAGGCAAAGCCTGTGGTTTCAAAGCGTTAACGCACAAGCCTGCGCGTATGTGGGATTCAGCCCTTCGCTTCGGCCTTCGGCTTCGCCATCCCGTACACATGCTCCGGCCCGGGAAATGCTCGCGCGCGCACATCGGCTGCATAGGCCTCGATTGCCGCCTGGATCGCCGGGCCGAGATTGCCGTAGCGCTTGACGAATTTCGGCGTCCGCGGCGACAGGCCGAGCATGTCCTCCAGCACCAGCACCTGGCCGTCGCAGGCGGCGCTTGCGCCGATGCCGATGGTCGGCACGTCGATGGCTCTTTGTGATCTTTCGCGCCAGCGGCTCGGCCACCGCCTCGATCACCATCGAGAATGCACCCGGCCTCCGCCACCGCCTTCGCATCCTCCTCGATCGGTGCCCAGTTCGCCTCGTCGCGCCCCTGCGCGCGGAACGTGCCGAGCGTGTTGATCGACTGCGGCGTCAGGCCGATGTGGCCCATCACCGGAATGCCGCGCTGGGAGAGGAACGCGATCGTCTCGGCCATGCGCTTGCCGCCTTCGAGCTTCACCGCGCCGCAATGCGTCTCCTTCATGATGCGCGCGGCGGAATGAAACGCCTGCTCCTTCGACGCCTCGTAGGAGCCGAACGGCATGTCGACCACGACCAGCGCATGCTTCGAGCCGCGCATCACCGCGCGGCCCTGCAGGATCATCATGTCGAGCGTGACCGGCACCGTGGTCTCGAAGCCGTGCATCACGTTGCCGAGCGAGTCGCCGACCAGGATGACGTCGCAGAACCGGTCGACCAGGCTCGCCGTATGCGCGTGATACGACGTCAGCATGACGATCGGCTCGCCATTCTTGCGGGCGCGGATATCGGGCGCGGTGACGCGCTTGACGGCGGTTTGTACGGACATGACTCAAACTCCGAACGACGGGAACGCCGATCACGGCCGGATGGAACGCGAACACCAGCGCGACGATAGGCGACGACGCCGACGACGACCGCGAGCACGTCGTTCCGCACGCCGCCGAACGGGATCGGCGGGCCGCCCGCATCGTCGCGGCTCTTCAGCGTGATGCGGTCGAACACCGCCCAGGCGAGGAACGAGCCGAACAGGATGATCGAGCCGAGATCGCCGTTGGCAAGCAGATGCGCCAGCGCCCAGATCTTGATGGCGACGAGCATCGGATGCTTCATGAAGCGCCAGATGTAGCCGCGCAGGTAGGCCGAGACGAAGATGATCGTCGCGGGCAGCATCAGCGCCAGCGCCAGATGCCGCATGCCAACCGGCGGATACCAGACGTTGATCCAGCCGGTCGCGCGATATTTGGAGAAGCCGTAGACGATCAGCACGAGCCCGATCGCGGACAGAACGCTGTAGGCGACCTTGTAGGCGCTCGCGCCGATAGCGCGCGATCAGCGCCGCACGCAGATCGCGATGCGTCGTGACCAGGTGCGTGCCGAGGAACACGGCGAGCCCGGCGATCATGACGATCAGCCCCATGATGTCCCTCCGCTGGCCTGCGCGCCATGTGCCGAGGCCTTCCACCTGCCCGCCGGCGCAGATATGGTTCGCGCCAGCCGCCAGGGCAAGTGGCCGGGTATCATCTTTGCCGGTTTGTGCGCAATGCCGCCAAAGCACGCACGCAATGCCGGAAACGAGGGGCACAGGCCTGCGGCAACGGTTAACGACAGCGCCAAAACGGCGCAGTTCGAGGAAACGACCGGATCGTCATGAGCATCAGGACGTTGCTTGTCCGTCGCTGCAGCGCTTGTCGCGCTTGCTTCCGCCGCCACCGCACAGCAGGCCGAGAAAATCTGGCCGACCAAGCCGGTGAAGCTGGTGGTGCCGTTCGCGGCCGGCTCGACGCCGGACATCATCGGCCGCCTGATCGCCGAGGACATCCAGTCGCGCAATCCGGGCGCCACCGTGGTCGATCGACAACCGCCCGGGCGCCGGCGGCAACACCGGCACCGACGTGGTCGCGAAATCCGCGCCCGACGGCACCACCATCGGCATCTCGCTCGGCGGCCCGCTCGCGATCAACGTCAACCTGTTCTCGAAGCTGCCGTACGATCCGGAAAACGACATCGCGCCGGTGACGATGCTGACGACGCTGCCGAGCGCGCTGACGGTGCCCGCCTCGCTCGGCGTCAACACCGTCGCCGAATTCGTCGCGCTGCTGAAGAAGGATCCGACCAAGATCACCTATGGCTCGATCGGCCCAGGCTCGCTGTCGCACCTGACCATGGAGGCGATCGGCGTCAAGGCCGGCGCGAAGATGGTGCATGTGCCCTATGGCGGCTCGCCCGCGGCGGTCACCGCCGTGATCCGCGGCGACGTCCAGGTCGCGTGCCTGCCCGCGAGCGCGGTCATGCCGCAACTCGGCGAGGGCAAGATCAAGATCCTCGCAGTGTCGACGCCGAAGCGCTCGCCCTACCTGCCCGACGTGCCGACGCTGAAGGAAAGCGGCATCGACGTGGAGTCGGATGCGTGGAATGCGCTGATCGCGCCCGCCGGCACGCCGCCGGCGATGATCGCCCAGATCAACGCGGAAGTGCGCAAGGCGCTGGAAAATCCGGCGGTGAAGGAGAAGCTGAAGGCGCAGCTGATCGATCCGGCGCCGTCGTCGCCGGAGGAATTGCGCGCCCGAATCGCGGCCGAGAAGAAGCTCTGGGCCGACGTCATCAAGGCGGCGGATATCAAGATCAACTAGACGATCGAGGATGCGGCTGCAGCTATCATGCGGCAGAGGAATCGTGATGCTCCAACCTTCCCGTTCGAGCACAAAAACGACATCGTCATCGCCGCTCCCGCGGAGAAGATCTTCGACTACGTCACCAATCCGAAGTCGTGGCCCGAGTGGCTGCCGTCGTCGCATCAGATCGATTGCGAAACCGGCCGATGCGGTTCGGCGACACCTTCCATGAGCACTGGAGCACGCGCACGGCCCCGTCAACCTCGACTGGGTGGTGATCGCCTGCGACCGCCCGTCCCTGTGGATCGGCCTGACCAACACGAGCCTTCATCGGCCTGGTCGTCGTCCAGTACGATTTCGCAGGCAGCCGACGGCGGCACGCGCTTCGTCCGCACCGTGCGCAACCCGCAGCGCCCGAAAGCGGCGACCGAGGAGCAGGTGCGGCTGTTCGATGAGGAAGCGAAACTGGGGCTTTGGCGGAACATCAAGGCAAATCGGATGGAAGGCGAGCCGACCCGCTGTTTCGGACCAGGGCCAATCCGCGATCGCTCGAACTGAGCGCGGATATCGTGATCAGGCGCCACACCTGCGGTTGCGAGCTCGTTCGCGAACTGCCTTGGTCAAGCGGCAACGGCCTGCAGCTGTCGGAGCCGATTGCGCCTGATCGCCTCGACCTTGATATCGGCGCGTCTCCTTGACGCACGTCCAGCGATCTGGTACGGCTGGACAGAGCGGGACGCCCGGCGATCTAAGCCGTCGGCAACTTCAACGCAAAACGCGTCATGGTAATCCGCCATGCCACCGTCCCGTTCGCGCACAAGTGCCGGCGATCGTCATCGCAGCGCCGGCACAGCGCATTTTCGAACAGATCGTGACAAGGTACCGAGTCTGGCCGGAGTGGCCCTCTGTCGTCCATCACATCGATCTGCGAAACCGGCCGATGCGCTTTGGCGACACCTTTCACGGCGCTGAGCCGCGCACCTGCGGGTCGATCCGACAGGATGCCGATCGCCGCGAGCCGCGCCGGCGGCTGACCAACCGCAACGACCACGCTGGCATCAGTAACGTGAGCCGTCACACGGACCAACGCACTTCATCCGCACGTCTCGCACCGCAACGAAACCATGCGCCAACCGAGATGGTCCGCTCTGATGAATGTAGGAAGCACGGCTCGGACTTTCGAACATCCGCGCGAAGGTGGAACGTCCTAGATCACGGCACATCAAATATCCGCAAGGACCGGCTCAGCACCCGCGGCTTCGTCCTGCGCGACGTCATCGCGGTTGTCGATGACGCGGACGACGATCGGCCGCCCTGCGATCGCGCCGCAAAGCCCTTTGTGATCCGCAGCGGCATGCAGCTCCCGCAGCGATTGCGGAATCGCATCGCGGTAGACGTCGCGGGTCTTCTGGCTCACCTCGCACGCGTCGCATAGGTGACGCGCGGTTCGCCGATCAGCTTGCCCTCGCGATTGAGCGAAAAGCGCATCGACATCTGCATGCCGGGATAGGCGTTCTCCGACGGCGGGCGGCGCCCAGCAGGAGCGCAAGGCCGCGAACAGGTCGCGGATGGTGTTCAGTTCGCCGTCGGGCTTCTTCGCATCGCCTGCCGCGCGGGTGCCGAGTGTCAGCTGCAGGTTCTCGCCGACGCCGCGCTGCGGCTGGGCCAGACAGCCCGGTCCATCGAGAATGCTGCACTGGTTGGGATTGCAGCCCGGCCCGTCGAGCACGCCGCAGGTGCGCGGCTCAACTTGCGCAGCGGCAGCGTCCGCGCGAGGGCAGTGGCGAAAGCGCCAGAACGACCAGACCGGCAATGAACGTCGCCATCGAATGAACGTCTGGTCGATGGGCTGCGTCCGACATATGCCAGAGATATTCGCTGCCGGGCCTGATGCAAGACAGCGACCAGCCGGGCCCGCGCACTCACGCTCGCGGCTTGACCGCCGAATTTCCCGAGGGTCGATCGACCCAGACGAAGAATGGCCGCCCGGCGATGGCACCGCCAAGGCCGCCGGTCAACGGGAATGGCGTGCAGGCCTCCAGCGATTGCAGCATCGCCTCGCGGTAGATTTCGCGCGTTCTCGGGCTCACTTCGGCCGTCGAGTAGGTGACCTGTGGCGGACCGATCATCTTGCCGTCGCGATTGAGCGCGAACCGCATCGTCATCTGCATGCCGGGGTGCGCATTCTCCAGCGCCGGCGGCTTCCAGCAGGCGCGCAGCGCCGACAGTTCGTTCAGCGTATTCAATTGCCGCGGGCGGCTTCCTGGCGTCCGATCGCGGGCGCGTTCCGAGCATGAGTTGCTGGTTCTGGCTGGAGCCCACTTGAGCCGCGGCGAGAGCCGGCGCGAGCGCAATGGCAAAGCGCGGCAATACGCGAGACCGGAAATGAAGCTTCGCATGAATGGATCCTCAAGCGGCAATGCAACAGAGACCATGCCGGCGTGATACCGCGCTTCAACTACGCCTTCTTCTTGACGTCCTTCACATTGGTGAACGCGATCCCCTCGGCGCGCTCGCGCGTGTAGTCGAGATAGAACTGGTTGCGCGCCAGAAACACCGGATCGCCGTCGACGTCGTCGGCGACGCCCGAGCCGTTGGCGGCGATGAATGCGTCCAGCTTCTTCGGATCGTCGGACGAAATCCAGCGCGCCAGCTGGAATTCGCTCTGCTCGAAGTCGACCGGCAGGCCGTATTCGGCATCGAGCCGCGCCTTCAGCACGTCGAGCTGCAGCTGCCCGACCACGCCGACCAGCGCCGGCGCGCCGTCGCGCGGGCGAAACACCTGCACGACGCCCTCCTCCGACATCTGCTGCAGGGCCTCCTTCAGCTTCTTGGCCTTCATCGCATCGGTAGCCGCACCCGGCGGACGATTTCCGGCGCAAAGCTCGGCACGCCGACGAACACGACATCCTCGCCCTCGGTCAGCGTATCGCCGATCCGCAGCGTGCCGTGGTTGGGAATGCCGACCACGTCGCCGGCAAACGCCTCATCGGCCACCGAGCGGTCCTGCGCGAAGAAGAACTGCGGCGACGACAGCGGCATCGGTTTTCCGGTGCGCACCAGCTTCGCCTTCATGCCGCGCACGAGCTTGCCCGAACACAGCCGGGCGAACGCGATGCGGTCGCGATGGTTCGGATCCATGTTCGCCTGGATCTTGAACACGAACGCGGTCATCTTCGGCTCGGCCGCCTCGATGCGGCGGATGTTGGAGTCCTGCGCCCGCGGCGGCGGCGCGTGGCGGCCGAGGCCTTCCAGCAGATCGCCGACGCCGAAATTGCGCAGCGCGCTGCCGAAGAACACCGGCGTCAGATGGCCTTCGCGGAAAGCCTCGAGATCGAACGGCTTGCAGGCTTCCGAGACCAGCTCCAGTTCGTCCTTGATCGCCTTCGCGTCCAGGTTCGGATTTTTCTTCGCCAGATCCTCGATGGCGATCTTCTGCGCGGCGCCGGTCTTGGCGTCGGACTTCCAGTAGCCGCACGCCGCCGCTGGCGATGTCGTAGGTGCCGGCGAAATCGCGGCCGCGGCCGATCGGCCAGGTCACCGGCGCCGTGTCGAGCGCCAGCGTCTTCTCGATCTCGTCGAGCAGGTCGAACGGATCGCGGCTCTCGCGATCCATCTTGTTGATGAAGGTGATGATCGGAATGTCGCGCAGGCGGCACACCTCGAACAGCTTTCGCGTGCGCGCCTCGATGCCCTTGGCGGCATCGATCACCATCACCGCCGAGTCGACCGCGGTCAGCGTGCGATAGGTGTCCTCGGAAAAGTCCTCGTGGCCCGGCGTGTCGAGCAGGTTGAACACGAGGCCGTCGAACTCGAACGTCATCACCGAGGTGACGACGGAAATGCCGCGCTCGCGCTCGATCTTCATCCAGTCCGAGCGGGTGTTGCGCCGGTCGGCCTTCGCCTTCACCTGGCCGGCAAGATTGATGGCGCCGCCGAACAGCAGCAGCTTCTCGGTCAGCGTGGTCTTGCCGGCGTCCGGGTGCGAGATGATCGCGAACGTGCGGCGGCGCGCGACCTCGCCCGCGAGCGAATTCGCTGGCGGCGCAGCGTTGTCCTTCAGAATCTCGGGGGCCGTGGTGTCGCGCATGGCGGCTGCCTTGTGACGGCAAAACGCGGCGGGATCAAGGGGCTACGCGCCGGACGCGGTTGCGATTTGCGGCGGAATCTCCATATAGAGCGGACCATCGATCGCGCGGGGACGACCCCGCGCCAGATGCTCTCCGCAGGGACGGCCCTGCCCTTTTTTGAAGGAGGGCCGCATGGCCTGGACCATCCTGTTTCTTGCCGGGCTTCTGGAGATCGGCTGGGCGATCGGGCTGAAATACACCGACGGCTTCACGAAACTCGTGCCGAGCGTCCTCACGGTCGCCTGCATGATCGCCAGCGTCGTGCTCTTGGCCTCGCGCTGAAATGGCTGCCGGTCGGAACCGCTTACGCGGTCTGGACCGGGATCGGCACGGTCGGCGTGGCGATCCTCGGCATCTACCTGTTCGGTGAGCCCGCAACCGTGATCCGCCTGGCCTGCATCGGCATGATCGTCGCCGGCATCGCCGGGCTGAAGGCGGTGACCTGACCGGTCATTTCAGCAGCGACGATCCCGTAGGTCACGGCGGCGATGAACGCCGACGCCGGGATCGTGATGACCCAGGCGACGACGATCGAGCTTGCGATGTTCCAGCGCACGGCGGAGACCCGGCGCGCGGCGCCGACGCCGACGATGGCGCCGGTGATGGTGTGCGTGGTGGAGACCGGTACGCCAAGCGCGGTCGCGGCGAACAACGTCGCCGCGCCGCCGGTCTCGGCGCAGAACCCCTGCATCGGCGTCAGGCGGGTGATGCGCGAGCCCATGGTCTTGACGATGCGCCAGCCGCCCATCAGCGTGCCGAGCCCCATCATCGCCTGGCAGGTGATCACCACCCAGAACGGCACGTAGAACTGATTGCCGAGATAGCCTTGCGAGAACAGCAGCACGGCGATGATGCCCATGGTCTTCTGGGCGTCGTTGGCGCCGTGGCCGAGCGAATAGAGCGAGGCGGACACGAACTGCAGCACGCGGAATGCGCGGTCGACCACGAACGGCGTCGATCGCACCGACAGCCACGACACGATCGCCACCAGCACCAGCGCCAGCAGAAATCCGACCAGCGGCGACAACACGATGGCGGCCAGCGTCTTGCTCAAGCCGGTCCACACCAGCGCGCCGAATCCCGCCTTCGCCAGGCCGCCGCCGACCAGGCCGCCGATCAGGCGTGCGAGCTCGACGACGGAATACCGAGCCACCAGGTCAGCAGGTTCCAGACGATGGCCCCCATCAACGCCGCGAAGATCACCTGCGGATCGACGACGCCCGGATCGATGATGCCGGTGCCGAGCGTCTCGGCGACGTGCAGGCCGAAGAACAGGAAGGCGATGAAATTGAAGAATGCCGCCCATGCCACCGCATATTGCGGCCGCAGCACGCGGGTCGAGACGATCGTCGCAATCGAATTCGCCGCATCGTGCAGGCCGTTCAGGAAGTCGAACGCCAGCGCGACGAAAATCAAGCCGAGCAGAACGGGAAGCGCCAGCGAGGCATCCACAACGATGTGTCCTAAACCTGCTCGATCATGATGCTGTTGATCTCGTTGGCGACATCGTCGAAGCGATCGGCGACCTTCTCGAGATGATCGTAGATCTCCACGCCGACGATGAAGTCCATCGCGTTGGCGTTGCGATGCTTCAGGAACAGCTCCTTCAGGCCGATGTCGTGCAGGTCGTCGACCCGGCCCTCCAGCTTCGTCAGCTCTTCCGTGATCAGCGTGATCGTCCCGACGTTCTGGCCGATCGACTGCAGCAGCGGCAGCACGCGCACGACGAGGCCGGCGCAATCGCCGATGATCTGGCCCATCTCGCGCATCGGCTGCTCGAACTCCTTGACCTCGAACAGCATGACCGCCTTGGCCGTCTGCTCCATCTGGTCGATCGCGTCGTCCATCGAGGTGATCAGGTTCTTGATGTCGACGCGGTCGAACGGCGTGATGAAGGTGCGCCGCACCGCGGTCAGCACCTGCGCGGGTGATCTCGTCGGCTTCGCTCTCGTGCTTGGTGACCAGCTGGCAGTACTTCTGGATGTCGGGACCGCCGCGCAGCATCCCCTGCAAGGCCGCAGCTCCCGCCACAAGTGTTTGAGCATGTTGATTAAAAAGCATCGAAGAAGCTGTCTTCGCGGGGCAGGATCGCCCGGAACCAGCGCAGCAGCATGGACATCCCCGATGCGCCGACAAAGGCGCATGTCACGAATCTGTCATACAGCTTTTCGGCGACAGAAGCGCCTCTGCGACGGCCGAACGGCGGTCATCCACCGCTTTGTGCGTCCGCGACGGCCGATTTCAGAGCGAGCGGCGCGTGTAGTAGCCGATTTCGCCGACGATGCCGCGGCGGAACGCCAGCACGCAGACGACGAAGATCGACGCCCTGGATCACCAGCACCCACTGGCCGAAACCGGCCAGGTACTGTTGCATGGCGATGATGACGAAGGCGCCGACGACGGGACCGAAAATGGTGCCGAGCCCGCCGAGCAGCACCATCAGCACGACTTCGCCCGACATGGTCCAGTGCACGTCGGTCAGCGAGGCGTTCTGCGCAATGAGCACCTTGACCGCGCCGGCGAGGCCCGCAAGCGTTCCGGACAGGATGAACGCCAGCAGCTTGTACTGGTCCGTCCGGTAGCCGAGCGAAATGGCACGCGGCTCGTTCTCACGGATCGATTTCAGCACTTCGCCGAACGGCGAATTGATCGCGCGATAGATGACAAGGAAACCGAACAGGAAGAACGCCAGCACCACGTAGTAGAGCGTCAGCGGCTGCGACAGATTGAACACGCCGAACAGCTTGCCCGCCGGAACGCTCTGGATCCCGTCCTCGCCATGGGTGAACGTCGCCTGCAGATAGACGAAGTACAGGAGCTGCGACAGCGCCAGCGTGATCATCGCAAAGTAGATGCCCTGCCGGCGGATCGCGACGAGCCCGCTGATGACGCCGAGCGCTGCAGCCGCAAGGTGCCTGCGAGAATCCCGAGCTCCGGCGGAAAACCCCATTCCTTGATCGCGTGCGCCGTGATGTAGCCGGCGGTGCCGAGGAACATGGCGTGGCCGAACGACAGCAGTCCGCCGTAGCCGATCAGAAGATTGAAGGCGCATGCAAACAAGGCAAAGCACAGCGCCTGCATGATGAAGTACGGATAGATGCCCGTGAACGGGAAGCGCGACGAGGATCACGGTCATGACCGCCATCGCGATCAGATGGTCGCTGCGCGATTGCGTCGGCAGCCGGACATCGGCGTTTTCGGTGATGCTGGTCATCGCTATGCCGCCCTGCCCGTCAATCCGGTCGGCTTCAACAGCAGCACCAGCACCATGAACACGAACACGACGGTGTTCGACGCTTCGGGATAGAAATACTTGGTCAGCCCTTCGAGCACGCCGAGCATGAAGCCGGTGACGATCGATCCCATGATCGAGCCCATGCCGCCGATCACCACCACTGCGAACACGACGATGATCAGGTCGGCGCCCATCAGCGGCCGCACCTGATTGATCGGCGCGGACAGCACGCCTGCCAGCGCGGCGAGGCCAACGCCGAGCCCATAGGTCAGCGTGATCATGCGCGGAACGTTGATGCCGAACGCGCGCACGAGAGTCGGATTTTCCGTCGCCGCGCGCAGATAGGCGCCGAGCCGGGTCTTCTCGATCATGAACCAGGTGAGCAGGCAGATGGTCAGCGAGAACACCACCACCCAGGCGCGGTAAGTCGGCAGGAACATGAAGCCGAGATTGGTGCCGCCCTGCAGCTCCGTCGGGATGGCGTATGGCAGTCCGGACGAGCCGAAATAGTTCTGGAACAGTCCCTGGATGATCAGGGCGAGGCCGAAGGTGAGCAGCAGGCCGTAAAGATGGTCGAGACCGGTGAGCCATTGCAGCATCGTCCGTTCGAGCAGCATTCCGAATGCGCCGACGATGATCGGCGCCAGCACCAGCGCGTACCAGTAGTTGAGGCCGAAGATGCTCAGCAGGAAATACGCAACAAAGGCGCCCATCATGTAGAGCGCGCCGTGCGCGAAATTGATGATGTTGAGCATGCCGAAAATCACGGCGAGCCCGAGGCTCAGCAGCGCATAAAACGAGCCGTTGATCAGCCCGACCAGGAGCTGCGCCATCAGCGCCTGCGTATTGATCCCCATCGTCACGCAATTCCGATCGAAGAAAACGTCCAATCAAGGCGGCGCCCGGCAGCGGTGAGCTGCCGGGCGTCGGCAATATCCTACTTCTTCAGCAGCGGACAGGGGCTCTTGTCCACCGGCGTGAAGGCTTCGTCGGCCGGGATCGTCGCAACGAGCTTGTAGTAGTCCCACGGATACTTCGACTTCCGAGGGCTTCTTCACCTCGAACAGGTAGCCGGGGTGCAGCTTGCGTCCGTCGGCGCGGATGCGTGCCCTTGCCGAACAGCGGATCGTCCGTCGGCAATTCCTTCATCTTCGCGACGACCTTGAGGCCATCATGCGGATTGCCGCCAAGCGCTTCCAGCGCCTTCAGATAGTGCAGCGTCGCGCCGTAGACGCCGGCCTGGACCATGGACGGCATGCGCCTTGTTCTGCATGCGCTCCGAGAACTTCTTGGAGAACGCGCGCGTCTGATCGTTCAGATCCCAGTAGAACGTCTCGGTGAAGTTCAGGCCCTGCGCGGTGTTCAGGCCGAGCGCGTTAACGTCGGAGATGAACAGCAGCAGCCCGGCAAGCTTCTGGCCGCCCGAGACGATGCCGAATTCGGCCGCCTGCTTGATCGAGTTGGTGGTGTCGCCGCCGGCATTGGCAAGGCCGACGATCTTCGCCTTCGAGGCCTGCGCCTGCAGCAGGAACGAGGAGAAGTCCGACGTGTTGAGCGGATGCGCGAACGACGCCGAGCACCTTGCCGCCGTTCGCCGTGACCACTGCCGACGTATCGCGCTCCAGCGCATGGCCGAACGCATAGTCCGCGGTCAGGAAGAACCAGGTGTCGCCGCCGGCCTTCACCAGCGCCTTGCCGGTACCGTTGGCGAGCAGATAGGTGTCATAGGTCCAGTGCACCGTATTCGGCGAGCACTGCGTCGTGGTCAGATCGGAAGCCGCCGCGCCGGAGTTCAGGAAGACGCCGTTCTTCTCCTTGACGACGTTGTTGACGGCGAGCGCGACGCTCGATGTCGGCACGTCGGCGATGGCGTCGACCTTCTCGACGTCGAACCATTGCCGCGCGATGTTGGTGCCGACGTCCGGCTTGTTCTGGTGATCGGCCGCGATCACGTCGATCTTCCAGCCCTTGGCCGACAAGTCCGGAATCCTCGACCGCCATCTGCGGCGGCGAGCGCCGAGCCGGCGCCGGTGATGTCGGCGTAGAGGCTCGACTGATCGTTGAGAACGCCGATCTTGACGTTCTTGTCCATCGTTTGCGCGAATGCGCCGCTTGCCACGACCAGCGCACTGGTCAGTGTCAGCATTGCAAGAGATCGTTTCATCGTTCCTCCTTGAGAGTTGTCGTTTAGGCTTGTCGTTCGTCTCAGAGCGTTCAGACGCCGAGATAGGTGTGAAGCTTGTCCATATTGGCCTGCAACTCGGAATTGGCAAATGTATCGATGATCTTGCCGTGTTCCATCACATAAAACCGGTCGGCGACGGTCGAGGCGAAGCGGAAGTTCTGCTCCACCAGCAGGATGGTAAAACCCTGCTCCTTCAGTTTTGCGATGGTTTTGCCGATCTGCTGAATGATGACCGGCGCAAGACCTTCGGTCGGCTCGTCGAGCATCAGGAAGCGCGCGCCGGTGCGCAGAATCCGCGCGATCGCCAGCATCTGCTGCTCGCCGCCGGAGAGCTTCGTGCCCTGGCTGTTGAGCCGTTCCTTGATGTTCGGGAACAGTTCGAAAATCTGGTCGAGCGACAATCCGCCGCTGCGAACCTGCGGCGGCAGCATCAGGTTCTCGCGCACGTCGAGGGTCGCGAAAATCCCGCGCTCTTCGGGACAGAAGGCGACGCCAAGCCTGGCGATCCGGTCCGACGACGTGCGGATGATGTCCTTGCCCTCGAAGGCGATCGAACCGCGGCGCTTGCCGATGATGCCCATCACCGACTTCAGCGTGGTGGTCTTGCCGGCGCCGTTGCGCCCGAGCAGCGTGACGACCTCGCCGGCGCGGACGTCGAAGTTCACGCCGTGCAGGATGTGCGACTCGCCATACCAGGCTTCGAGGTTGCTGACCTGCAGCACGGCGTTCGCCGCGGCGGACGCCTGCGGTGCGGCCGTCTGCGCAGCCATTTGCTTAGCCATCTGACTAGCCATGGCCCGCTCCAAGATAGGCTTCCTTCACGCGCTCGTCCTTGGTCAGGTCCGCATAGTTGCCTTCCGCCAGCACGCGCCCGCGCGTCAGCACGGTGATGATGTTGGAGAGGTTCGGCCACCACGCTGAGATTGTGCTCCACCATCAGGATGGTGTGGTTCTGTGCAATCCGCTTGATCAGCGTCGGAAATCTTGTCGATGTCCTCGTGACCCATGCCGGCCATCGGCTCGTCCAGCAGCATCATCTCCGGATCGAGCGCGAGCGTGGTCGCGATCTCCAGCGCGCGCTTGCGTCCATAAGGCATCTCGACCGCGACCACGTTGGCAAATTCGTCGAGGCCGACGTCGTTCAGCAGTTCATGCGCGCGATCGTTGAAGCGATCGAGCACCGATTTCGAACGCCAGAAATCGAACGAACTGCCGTGCTGGCGCTGCAGGCGACGCGCACGTTCTCCAGCGCCGTCAGGTGCGGAAACACCGCCGAAATCTGGAACGAACGCACAAGGCCAAGCCGCGCGATATCGGCCGGCTTCAGCGAGGTGATGTCATTGCCGTTGTAGAGGATCTCGCCGCGTGACGGCTGCAGGAATTTCGACAGCAGGTTGAAGCAGGTCGTCTTGCCGGCGCCGTTCGGGCCGATCAAGCGCGTGGATGTGGCCCCTGCGCACCTTGAGATTGACGTCGTGGACCGCAACAAAGCCTGCGAACTCCTTCGTCAGCCCGCGGGTCTCCAGAATGAACTCGCCACTCAATCAACGTCCCCTTGCAACCTCGTGCAGCAACAGCGTTGCTGCAAAAGGTTCTTGGTACGTTTCTCTTCGGCCTGCCCGTCTTGATGCGGGTGGAACTTGTTCGTTCTCGTGCCTGGCCCTTGTCGGGCGGAATATGCGTTGAAGATCAAGCGCTCCGCAAGCCGTATCGCCAGGCAACCGACCGATTTGAGCGGTCGCCCGGCGGTAGCCAATAGTCGCACGCCGAACCCGCCTTCATGGCGGTGCGGAAATACCGCCGCGGCATGACCGCGGACGCGAGCGTCCCGCCGAAGGACGAGGTTTGGCGGCATGAGCGCGAAAGCCTTCCTTAATCCGTGTTTCGGTAGCTCACTCGGATTGCTGATTACTGGAAACTCTTTTGCCGACGGCCGCTGACCGCGAGCGCACGCCTCCAGAACGGATCCTGACCAATGCATTTTGCGAGCGCCACTCCTTCGATCGTCCGGTCGGTCAAGCAACGCGACCTGCTGAACACCTGGCTGCGCTTGCGCGAGCCGCTTCGGCGGCTTCCGCCGATCGCCGGCTATCATCCCGCACGCCTTGAAGAAGAAATGCGCGAGCTCGTCTACTATGTGGTGAAGCGCGAGGGCGACGAATTCCGTTTCATCATCGACAGCAACGGCTCCACCTCGGCGCAGGCCTACGGCACACCGCGCCAAAACAATATCGGCACCGACCTGCGGGATTACCTCGGCCGAACATGCGAGCCCACTGGTGCTGCCGCTCTATGGCGAGTGCGCAAGCCGCGCGCTGCCCGCTATACGATCTCGACGTCAAGGACATCAATGGCCGCTCCGTCGTCCAGGAGCGGCTGCTGCTGCCGTTCTTCAATGACGGCATGGTCAGCCACATCATCGCCTCGCTGAAGTCGATCAGCGACGACGGCAAGTTCGAGATCAACAACCTGTTGCGCGACCCAGACAAGCTGCCCGAATACAAGCTGCGCGCGGTGATCGACCGGGAGCCTTGCTCGCCCGGTCAGGGCGCGAACCGCGAGGGCCGCGCGGAAACCCGCCGCCGGCCGACGACATCGTCGAAATCTGACGCCGCAAGCGACCGACGATGATCGGCTGGCGCTAGGCACTCATTAAGCGAACTGCGCGCAGCTGTCCGGCTGTCGCAGCATATCCGGCGCCGCGAAGTGCATTGGACGCAATGAATCTTCGAAAGCGTCGGTCCCTCCGCCGTCAGATCGATCCGCGCAGCGCGATTTCCTGCAAGACTGGCTTCGCCTTTACGTGCGGCAGCGAGCTTCCGCCGCCTTGCCCAGCGCAGCCTGCCCTCGTTTGCCGCGTTCGAGCCCGCACGGATCGGACGAAATGCCGGACCTGATGTTCTATGACGTCGAGTACACTCGAGTCCGAGCCTCGCTATCGCGTCACCCACGAAGGGCGCCGTCTGATCGACGCCTACGGCATCACCGGGCATCGGCCGGCATCTGCAGGATACGATCAGTCCGGCGGTGTGGATCTATCTCGAACCGATCTATCGCAAGTGCGTCACGGTCGCCTGCCGGTCTATTCGGCCTTCCACGTGACCGACGCCGAAGGCCGCAAGGTCGAGTACGAACGCCTGCTGCTGCCGTTCGGCGACGGCGGCGCGTGCACAACATGATTGCTCGATCAAGGCGATCTCCGAGGAAGGCCGCTTCACCAACACGAACCTGATGCGGCCGGTGAACCACGACCCGAAATACACGCTGCGCGCCGTGATCGATACCGGACCTGCTCGGCCACTCGCGTCACATCTCGATCGAAGGCGACGTCGTCGAAATCTGACGCTCCAGACCGCCAGCTCCATCCATCGCGCCAGACTCTACACGACCGGCGACGTGCCGCCGTCGACGTTGGTCGCCGTGCCCGTGATATAGCCGCCCTGATCGGAGACGAGGAAGCACGCCATGTTGGCAAATTCCTCCGCCTTGCCCGGCCGGCCGAGCGGGATCGTCTTGGCGCGCTGCGCCATGTACTCGTCGATCGGCAACGCCGGTGCGCTTGGCCGCCTGCACATGCTGATCCGCCTCGATGATGCCGACCAGCAACGCGTTGACCAGCACGTTGTGCGGCGCGCCCTCGCCCGCCAGCACCTTCGTCAGCGCCATGCCCGCCGCACGCGAGACCGACGTCGGCGCACTTGCCGCCCGCGGCGCCTTGGCGCCGATGTTCAGAACGTTGATGACGCGGCCCCAGCGCCGCTCCTTCATCTGCGGCCAGACCAGCCGCGTCATGCGGATCGCCGCGAACAGCTTCTGGTCGAGGTCTTCCTGCATCCGCTCGTCGGTCAGGGTCTCGAACGCGCCGGCGCGCGAGACGCCGGCATTGTTGACCAGGATGTCGACCTTGCCATAGGTCTTCATGGTCTCGTCGTAGATGCGCTTGACGTCGTCCGGCTTTGCCACGTCGCCGGCGATGGCCGCGATCTTGCCGCGCGCGTTGCCGCCCTTGGCGGACGCCGCCTGCGCGCTGATCGACTTCACCGCCGCATCGAGCGCTTCCTGACCGCGCGCGCAGATCATCACGTCCGCGCCGGAATTCACGAACCGCGTGGCGATGGCATAGCCAATGCCCTTGCTGCCGCCGGTGACGATGGCGGTGCGGCCCGATAGCGAGATTTCCATGACGCAACTCCCGTGTTCGTTGTTGTCTGTTATGCTTCGACGTCGGCCAGCGGCGGCGCGGCCAGCACCTTGCAGCCGGGCGCGAATGTGAGTTTCGCGCCGGAGCGCTGCTGCAACTCTTCGCGCGAAACGCCCTCGACGATCTCGTGCACGATCACGCCGGACGGGCCGATCTCCATGACCGCCAGATCGGTATAGATGCGCTTGACGCAGCGCTGCGCGGTCAGCGGCAGCGTGCACTGCTTGACGATGCGCGGCCCGCCCGAACGCGTGTTGTGCTCCATGACGATCCACACCGACTTCGCGGCCGCGGCGAGATCCATCGCGCCACCGACCAGCGGCCCCTTGTGCGGGACCTTCATGTCCCAGTTGGCAAGATCGCCGTTCTCCGCAACCTCGAACGCGCCGAGCACGGTGACATCGATATGTCCGCCGCGGATCATCGAGAACGACCAGGCGGAATTGACGATCGATGCGCCCGAGCGCAACGTGATCGTGCCGGCTGCCGGCATCGACCAGATCGCTGTCGGCGCTGATTGGCCGCCGCCAGCGGACCGACGCCGACGACGCCGTTCTCCGAATGGAAGAACACGTCGAGCCCCTGCGGGATATGATCGGCGACCGCGACCGGCAGGCCGATGCCGAGATTGACCAGCCAGCCGTCGCCGATGTCCTGGGCGGCCCGCCACACCATCTGGCTGCGATTGAGCTTCATGGCTTGATCTCCGGCGCGACGACAACGCGATCGACATAGATGCCCGGCAATTGCACCTCGATCCTGCGGCGTCGGCTCGTCGCTGATCATGCGCACTTCGGCGACCGGCGAGTTTCGCCGCCGTCGCCATGGCCGGTGCCGAAATTGGCCTGCGCGTAGCGAAAGGTCAGATTGCCGAAGCGGTCGGCCGTATCGGCGCGGATGATCGCAAGATCGGCGGTCAGCGCATGCTCGAGCACATGTTCGCGGCCGTTGAACACGCGCACTTCCTTGCCCTTGGTCAAATCGGTGCCGACGCCGACCGGCGTGAAGAACGCCGGAATGCCGGCGCCGCCGGCGCGGATCGCCTCCGCCATCGTGCCCTGCGGCAGGCACACCAGTTCGATCTTGCCGTCCTTCCAGAGCTGCTCGAACGGCGACAATCCCTTGTCGCGGCCGCGCGCGGCGCTGCAGACGACCTTGCGCACCAGCCCGGCTTCGATCAGCTCATGGGTGAACGACAGCCGGTGCGTCGCCGAATTGACGATCAGTGTCAGGTCCTTCGGCGCGCGATCGCGCAACGCGCGAATGAGAAAGTTCGGAAAGCCCGCGCCGCCGAAGCCGGAAATCATGACGGTCGAGCCGTCGCGGACGTCCGCCAGCGCCTCCTGCGCGGAGCCGACACGTTTGTTGATGGGCATGATCCTCCCGCCTTTGGCTTGCTGCGTTCGCTTGCGGAGCCAGCCGGACGGCCGGAGGAGCGAGGCGTGTTGTTCTTGCGCGAGTTTAGGACGCCGGCACGGGCGTGCACAAGTTCTGGCGGCAGCGCGGAAATTGCATGCCGCGTTGCGCCGGCGATATCTCCGACGGCGACGTTCCGCGAGGCGGGCGACCCGCGCGCTATGTCTTGCCGCCGACTTCCGCCTTGTAGGTCTCCGGCTTGAAGCCGACGACCAGCTTGCTGCCGAGCTTCAAGCACCGGCCGCTTGATCATCGAGGGCTGATCGAGCATCAGCGCGATCGCCTTCGCTGCGGTCAGTGCCCTGCTTGTCCTTCTCCGGCAGCTTGCGAAACGTCGTGCCGGCCCGGTTCAGCAGCGTCTCCCAGCCGACACTCTTTGCCCAGCCCTCGAGACGCTTCCGGTCGATGCCTTCGCTCTTGTAGTCGTGAAACTCGTAGGCGACGCGATGCGCGTCGAGCCAGGCCCGCGCCTTCTTCATCGTGTCGCAGTTCTTGATGCCGTAGATGGTGGTGCTCACGCCAAATCTCCGCTGCCGCGCCATGATTATGCCGCGATGGAACGCGCGGCACAAACCGCTTGACGAGACCGACCTTGTATATAACTATATGGTTATATACAGATCAGGTTATCGAATGACGCCCTCAGCCCGTCTCGATGCCACGTTCGCAGCGCTCGCCGATCCGACCCGGCGGGCGATCATTGCGCGGCTCGCCTCCGGCGAGGCGTCGGTCAACGAACTGGCGAAGCCGTTCGCGATGAGCCAGCCGGCGATCTCCAAGCATCTGAAGGTGCTCGAGCACGCCGGCCTGATCTCGCGCAGCCGCGACGCGCAACGGCGTCCCTGCCGGATCGAAGCTAAACGGCTTGAGGAAGCGAACCAGTGGCTGGAGCGCTACAGCGCGTTCTGGGAGGCGAGTTTCGACCGCCTCGACGCGATGCTGGGCGAAATGCAGGCGGAACCGAAGGCGCGCAAGCGGCGGCAAAAACCGTGATGGTTCCGAGTTTGAAGAACAACCGGGCGTGGGTGGCGTTGTCGTGCGAACGGAGGACCAGTCGATGAACAAGCAAACCAAGAGCAAGCCAACACTCAAACCCGTCTCCGAACTCGTGAAGGCCAATGGCGTCCGCTTTCCGAACGAGTTTGCCGGAGTATCGCGCCGCGCGCAATGCGCTGCTGGCCGAGGAAATCGAACTGCGCCGTCATATCGAGCGCGTCGCCGAGCAGCGCCGCAAGCTGCCGCCGGGCGGCGAGGTGAAGAAGAGCTACGCATTCGTCGGCGAAAAAGGCCCGGCCATGTTTCGCCGACCTGTTCGGCAACAAGGACACGCTGGTCGTCTACAACTACATGTACGGACCGCAGCGCGAGCAGCCCTGCCCGATGTGCACGTCGCTGCTCAGCGCCTGGGATGGCGAAGTGCCGGATCTCCAGCAGCGCGTCGCATTTGCCGTCGTCGCCCGCTCGCCGATCGAACGGCTGGTCGCGTTCAAGCGCGTACGGGGCTGGCACCACCTGCCGCTCTATTCCGACACGACCGGCGAGTTCAGCCGCGACTATCACGCCATCACCAAGGATGGCGGCGACGACGCCGCGTTCAATGTCTTTACCCGGCGCGACGGCACGATCCGGCATTTCTGGGGCGGCGAGATGGGCTTTGCCACGCCGATCCCGGACAGGATCCGCGCGGCGCGCCGGACCTGATGCCGCTCTGGACCATTCTCGACTCCACGCCCGAGGGCCGCGGCACGGACTGGTATCCGAAGCTCAGCTACCCGTCATAACCCCGCCGCTTCCAGCTTCAAGATCAGCACATCATCAAGGAGTGTAAAGTCATGCGAAAAATCAGCCCCTGCCTCTGGTTCGACGGCAACGCCGAAGAGGCGGTGAACTACTACGTCTCGATCTTCTCGAATTCGAAGATCGATGACGTGGTGCGCTGGGGCGAAGGCTGGGGCGAGCATGGCGCGGGCAAGAAGGGCAAGGTGCTGGCGATCAACTTCACCATCGAAGGCCGCGCCTTCAAGGCGCTGAACGGCGGCCCGCATTTCAAGTTCAACGAGGCGGTGTCGTTCTTTGTCGAGTGCAAGGACCAGGCGGAAGTCGACATGTTCTGGAACAAGCTCACCGCCGACGGCGGCCGCCTCGCAATGCGGCTGGCTCAAGGACAGGTTCGGCCTGTCCTGGCAGATCGTGCCGGTCAAGCTGATGTCGCTGATGACCGATCTCGACACGGCCAAGGCCGCGCGCGTGACGCAGGCGATGCTGAAGATGCAGAAGATCGACGTGGCCACCGGCCCGCTCGGAGAAGGCCGCGGCGGCCTTGAGCTACTCTATGCTATCGCCTTTTTGTATCGCAGCGCGGCCCCAATTTCTCAGTGGGTCGACGCCGCGTTGGGCTTAGTGTCCATCTGGGATCTTTGCATCATTTTTTTTATGAGCCA
This sequence comes from uncultured Alphaproteobacteria bacterium, assembly GCA_963757845.1. GTDB lineage: Bacteria > Pseudomonadota > Alphaproteobacteria > Rhizobiales > Xanthobacteraceae > P52-10. The sequence continues at coordinate 43,104 of CAVWTB010000046.1, read as the reverse complement.
AACAACCGTCGACGACATCTCCGCGCGGTGTTTCTGGCGCAGCACATTTGCCCTCATCGCAGGCTTTGTCGCGATCTTTGTGCTGTCGCTCGCCACCGATCAGGTCTTGCACTCGCTTGGCGTCTATCCGCCGTGGGGCGAGCCGATGCGCGAGACGAGCCTGAACCTGCTCGCCCTCTCCTACCGTCTGGTCTACGACACCTTCGGTTGCTACCTCACCGCGCGGCTAGCGCCGCGCAATCCGATGCGTCACGCACTGATCCTCGGCGGCATCGGCTTCGTGCTGAGCTCGCTCGGTGCGGCCGGCGCGATCATGGCCGACATGGGGCCGGCCTGGTATCCGATTCTGCTCGCGCTCTCGTCGCTGCCGAGCGCCTGGCTCGGCGGCTGGCTCGCAAGCCGGCAAGGCTGACGCCTACGCTCTCGATGTCTACGCAGCTTGCGCATGACGTGCCCGCAAGGCGTCCAGCGAATACGCGCCGGCGCCGCGCGCCCACACGACCAGAAATGCGCCGGCCAGCGCGATATCCTTCTTGAAATGAATGAGTTGATTGAGGTCGCTGAACTTCGTGTGGAAGATGAAGGCCACGACGACGCAGAAGGCCGCGAGAGCGGCAGCCGCGATCCGTGTGTGCCACCCCACCATGATCAGGAGGCCTGCCCCGAGTTCGAGCGCGATCGCTGCCGGCAATAATTCCGCCGGCACGCCGTAGGCGGTCATATATCTTGCCGCGAGCCCGTAGGCGCTGAGCTTGCTGAACGCCTCAACCACGAACAGCAATCCCAGCAATGCGCGGCCGGCGAGTTCGGCGCCATTCGACCACGCTAGTCCGTTCATCGCCTCTCCCTCGCCTCTGGCGGAGCCGGTCGTCATTGCGATTTTGCGGAGACCCGATCGATCGCCTCCTCGCAGGTCCGCGAGCTCCTCGCAGCCGTGCGGGCACAGCTTGTCAGCTTCGCCACATTCGTCGGCGCCTTGGCGATGTCGCCGATCTCCACGTAGAGCTCGCCCGGATATTCCAGCGCGCCCTTGTGGTCGGGATCGAACTCCAGCGCCTTCTGGTAGTAGGTCATGCGCGGTCTTGTGTCGCCGCTCTTGCGCAGGCTGTAGCCCAGCAGATTGTAGACGTCGGCATGCTGGACGCCCGTGTCGATCATGCCGTTGAGATCGGCGATGGCGCCCTGTAGTCCTTGGCCTTGATCTTGGTGCGCACCGCCGTGAGGTCGGGCGCGTCGGTCGTCGACGGTGGTGTCGACGGCAAGCGCCGGCGCGCCGGCATGGCGAGCAGCGACGGCAAGCCAGCGAGCGAGCGCAGGCCGTTTGCCATCATGCTGCGTTCCTTCCTCGCGCTCAGATCGTGTCCGGGAGCGAAGGCGTAGCCGCGCCGTCCTTGGCGAAGCGCCGGCGCCGGGGAACGGGAAATGCGCGCCGCAGACCATCATCTTCTCGGCGATGACGCGGTCGAGCAGGCTTTGCCGGGTCGTCGACCGCGAGCGGCGCCGTCCTGGTCGTAGGCGCCCTGCCATTCCGGATGCGGCGCGAGCAGCGCCGGCACATAGGCCGTCGTCGTTCGAGATCATCAGTTGCTCGTTGCCCGAGCGACCAGGAAGGCGGAGTGGCCCGGCGTGTGGCCGGGCGCCTTGACGAGGCGGACGCCCGGCGCGACCTCCTTCTCGCCCTCGACCAGCTTGAAGTTCTTCCAGGCCGGAAACACCGCGTTGATGCGCTGGCCGAGCGGCCTTGCGCCCCTCGGGCAGCTTCTCGACGCGGCCGGCCTCGGTCCACCATTTGTATTCGGCGGCGCTGACGACGAGCTCGGCATCGGGGAAGACCGGCTTGTTGGTGCCCTTCTCCATCAGCCCGAAGATGTGGTCGGGATGGAAATGCGAAATCAGGATCGTGCTGATCTTGGCCGGGTCGATGCCGGCCGCCTTCATGTTGTCGGAGCCGCCGGCAGTGGGCTGCCATTGGCCGCCGCGACCGGAGTCCACCATGATGTGCCTGCCGCCGATGGTGAGCACGACCACCGTCAGCGGGATCGGAGACGAATTCGGTCGGCTGCCCGGCCTTCGCCAGCGCCTCCTTGGTCTCCTCGACCGAGGCGTTCTTGATGAAGGCCGGATCGTGCGGCTTCTCCCAGATCCCGTCATAGAGCGCGGTCACCTCGATGTCGCCGACCTTGTATTTGTGAAAGCCGGCTGCGGGTCGGACGATCTTCTGCGCAAAGGCGGGCGAGATGGCGAGCCTGCGGTCGAAGCCGAAGGCCGCGGCAAGCGCGGTCGATATGACGAAATTGCGACGGGAAAGGTTCGAGCATGCGGGTCTCCCTGTGTGGACAAGCTCCGTTGCGGGGGGCTGGCGAGAGCGACACTCAGGGGACTCGAGCCACGTTGGTTTATTCCCGCGCCGCGAGGCTCGTCGCTCTCGTGCACCGGGAATAAACGCGGCTCGTGCCGGAGTCACATTATCCGAGATGACACTTTCCGCCGGACATGGCGCCGTTGTCAGGGAAACGTCACATGCCGAGTTGCCGATTTCGAGCGGCAGGCGCTGCCGCACATCGATGCCGCCTACAATCTCGCGTTCTGGCTGGTGCGCAATCGCAGCCGACGCGCAGGATGTGGTGCAGGACGCCTATCTGCGCGCGTTCAAGGCCTACGACCAGTTCGATCGGCGACGATATCAGGCCGTGGCTTCTGACGATCGTGCGGAACGTCGCCTATCGCTGGCTGTCGGTGCGCAAGCGGACTGCCAACGTGATCTCGTTCGACGGCGCGCTGCCGACGCGCGATGACGAGGACGACGCGTGCTGAGCTGGCGAGCGACGAGCCCGTCCGCCGAGGAGCTGCTGATCAGCCGCGGCCGAGCAGGCGCTGGTGCGCCGCGCGCTGGCCGAGCTCCCGCCGGCCTTCCGGGAGGTGATCGTCCTGCGGGAGCTCGAAGGCATGACCTATCAGGATATCGCCGGCGTGACGGGCGTTCCGATCGGCACGGTGATGTCGCGCCTGGCCCGGGCGCGCGACCAGCTAGGATCCGACTGCAGCGGCTGATCGCGAAGGAGAACAAGAATGCGCTGTGACCAGGCGCGCGATCGCATCGGCGCGCTGGTCGATGGCGAGCTTCCGGCCGGCGAGCGCGAAGCGGTGATCGCGCATGCCGCGGCTGCCCGGATTGCGCGCGCTATCGCGACGAGCTGGTGCCGGCTGCGCCATCATCTGCAGCAGGCGCGCGAGACCGGCGCCGCCCAGGCTGCTGGACCGCGTGTCGGCGCGATCTTCGGTGGACGAGGCCGGCATGGCGAACCCGTGCTGCCGGGCCTGGCGTCGAGGCACCACGCCGACGGTGTTGTGCGAAGGGCTCTGCACCGCCTGCGCTCCGCGCCAGGCCGCGGTGGTGCTGCTCGCCTGCGCGATCTCGATCGCCGGCACCTGGTGGTCTGCAGCGGACGGAGGGCAGGAAACGCCGTCTCCCGCGACGTGCTTGCCGCGCATGTCCGCTCGCTGCTGCAGGACAATCCGTCCAGTCGCGTCGCGCGACACGCACACGGTCAAACCGTGGTTCGCCGGCCGGCTGGAATTTTCGCCGGTCGGTCAAGGACCTGTCGGCGGAGGGTTTCCAGCTGGTCGGCGGACGGCTCGACTATGTCGGCGGCCGGCGCGTCGCCGCGCTGGTCTACCGGCGGCGCCTGCACCAGATCAGCGTGTTCGTCTGGCCGCCGACAGCCGTCCGGTACCGGCGTCCTATGTCGACCAGGATCGACGGCTACAATCTGTTCGGCTGGAGCAAGGCCGGCATGACGTACTGGGCCGTGTCCGATCTCAACGAGGGCGAACTGCGCGAGCTGCAGGCCCTGTTCTGAGGTCCTTCGACGCAGCCGCCAGCAAAGCCGGTTATTATTGCTCGCCGTGCGCGATTCCGAGGATAATCTCGCAACCTCATGCGTTATCGCGTGAGACACGAGAAACCTTGGAGGATCGCCATGCTCAGGGAAGCCGAATTGCGGCCGGCCGCCGCCCATGAGGTGAAGACTGCCAGCGGAGGCGAAGAATACCTGTCATCACGACGCATGCTGCTCACCGGCGGCGTTGCGGCCATGACCGCCGCAGCCGGTCTCGGCCTGCCCTTCACTGCCGGCAAGGACACTGGATTCATGCTCGTCGGCATCTGCGCAAGGCGCGCCGGCATCGGGCGCAGCACCGAAGGCGCCCAAACGCTGGACTATCCCGGCAAGGACAAAGGCCTTGCCGTGCTCGGCGACCGCCCTCTGGTGGCGGAGACGCCGGAAAGCCTGCTTGATGACGACACGACGCCGAACGCAAAATTCTTCATCCGCAACAACGGCCATATCCCTGAGGACAACAAGCAGGGTGACGCCTGGACCTTCAAGGTCGAAGGTGAGGTCGACAGGCCGCTGACGCTCAGCGTCGCCGAATTGAGGTCGCGGTTCACGCCGCAAACGATGCGCATGGTCATGGAATGCGGCGGCAACGGCCGCTCCTTCTTCCAACCGTCGACGCGCGGCAATCCGTGGACCAACGGCGGCGCCGGCTGTGCGGCGTGGACCGGCGTCAAGCTGGCGGACGTGCTCAAGGCGGCAGGATTGAAGGAGAACGCGAAATTCACCGGCCATTACGGCGCGGACCCGCATCTCTCCGGCGACACGACCAAGGATGCCATCTCGCGCGGCATGCCGCTCGAAAAGGCGCTCGAGCCACACACGATGCTGGTCTGGGCCATGAACGGCGAGCCGCTGCCGCATATCCATGGCGGGCCGCTGCGGCTGATCGTGCCGGGCTGGCCGGGATCGCTCTCCTCGAAGTGGCTGACGCGCGTGCTCGTCCGCCCAGAATCCCCACGACGGTCAGGGCATGGGCGGAACGTCATACCGCGTGCCGACGGTCCCGATCATTCCGGGATCGAACGTCGACGGAAAGACCAACTTCACCGACATGACCTCGATGCCGATCCGCTCGATCATCACCGCGCCGGCGAACGGCGCCCGCGTTGCCGCGGGTACGCGGCGTTGCCGATCCGCGGCGCAGCGTGGGACGGCGACAATGATATTCAGAAGGTCGAGGTTTCGGTTGACGCCGGTCAGCGCTGGCTGCCGATGGACATGGCCAAACCCAAAAACCGCTACGACTGGGTCCGCTGGAGCGGCACGCTCGCCCTGCCGAGCGACGGATATTTCGAGCTCTGGGTGCGGGCGACGGACTGCGCGGCGTCGCCCAACCGCATGTGGCGACGAACTGGAACCCGCAAGGATACGGCGCGAACCCATTCCATCGCATTGCGGTGCTGGTCGGTTGAGCATGCGGCGGAACTTCTGCGTGGCGGTCGCGTGTGCGACCGCCCTCACCGCGGCATTCATTGCGGGAGCCGCAGCCCAAAGCGCGACGGCGATCGAAAAGACCCCGGAACTCGCTGCCCGATTTCAAGGGACGCGACGAGACCTTCGGCTATTGCATCGGCTGCCATTCGTTCAAGGTTGTCGGCCGCCAGGGCATGGATCGCGCACGTTGGGACGAGACGCTGCGTTTCATGACCGCGAAGCACGGCATGCTGGAACCGGACGAGGAGACGCGAAAGCTGCTGCTCGACTATCTGACGCAGGCGTATCCGGCGAGTTCGCCTTCGCAAGCCGGCGGCTGGGTCAGCCCGTTCGCTCGAAAATGAGAGAACCGACGGAACGCGGCCTGGTTAGCGACACCTTAACCAGCGGCTTCGTAAGCTAGCGCATCCGAAAACAGGATGTGCATGCCATGATCCGCACCCTTGCGGTCGTCCTTTCACTGTCGCTTCTCACCGCCTGCATGACGACAGACCAGAGCGTGACGCGAAATCCGAGAAGCTCAGGAATGCCCGCGCATCGGCAACGCCGATGGTGCTCGGCACCGCCTACTGATTTCGTCTGCGCTTTCACCCGCGGAGCGACCAGCGCGCGATCGGCACATGGCGGCCCTGGCGGCCCCTGCTGATGAGGCTGTCGATCAGCACAAACTCCTGCACGCGAAAGCGAACGGTTTCGATCGCACGCTGCGCTACGATGCGGCTGTCGTACAACAACGTGATGTGCGGTGTGAATTGCCGGCGCGATGCACCTTCTCAATCCGGCCTGCGCCATCGCCTTTGCAAGCGCGTGGTGAAACAACATCAGCACTTCGTTTTCGTCGGTCGACCACAAGACGAACGGCCGTTTGCCGCGCCCGCCATGGCCGCCGAAGCTTCCAGCGCAATCGAACGCGACGTCGAACTGCGGCACGCAGACGGCATCGCCAGCTTCGCAGGCTGCCGTCACCAGTTGCCCCGGCAAGTCTGGACCCTCGCGAAGGCCGTGCAGCGACACATGCAGGCGATCGGCGGAAACGGGCTCCGCTCTCAGTCCGGCCGCCCTGCGAAGCCCGTGCGCAAGATGGGCAATCCGCGCCGCGTCCGCGGCGGAGGAAGCAGCGAAAAAACAGCCGGTGCTTCAGATCCGCGTTTGCTTCAATTCCCGGAAAACCAAGTTGCTCCAGACACATCACGCACCTTGCTCAATGGAAAGCGATATAGAACATACCATGAACATTAGGCCAAATGAACCGATTGACCTCTCACGCGGTTTGAACCTCCTGGGGCTTGCATATACTTAGGTATATTCCTAAGTATTGCGGGCATCGAAAGCGGAGCCTTCGCGGTGCGGCCACGAACCGACAGCACGAGCACGTCCATCGACGGCGTCTTCCGGGCGCTCGCCGACCCGACGCGCCGCCATGTGCTGGAGCGATTGAGCCGCAGCCCGGCCTCGGTCAGCGAACTCGCAAAGCCTTTCGACATGGCTCTGCCCTCGTTCGTCGAGCATCTGAAAATTCTTGAAGGCTACGGCCTGGTGCGCTCCGGCAAGACCGGGCGCGTCAGAACCTATCAGCTTGTGCCGAAACGCCTGCAAGAAGCGGAAGACTGGCTCGCCGAACAGCGCACGTTCTGGAACACCCGCCTCGACCAACTCGACAGCTACCTCATGGAACTGAAGGAACGACCACGTGACACTGCCCTCGATCATCAAGCCCGATCCGAAGCTCGACCTGGTGTTGGAGCGCTTCGTCGACGTGCCGCTGGAACTGATGTGGAAGGCTTGGACGACGCCCAAACACATGCTGCCCTGGTTCTGTCCGAAGCCATGGACGACAACCGACATCGAGATCGATCTCAGGCCCGGCGGCATCTTCCGCTCGGTGATGCGTTCGCCCGAGGGAAAAGAGTTTCCCAACGTCGGTTGCTATCTCGAGGTCGTTCCGAACGAGCGCCTGATCTGGACCGACGCGCTGCTGCCGGGCTACCGCCCGGCACCGGAGCCATTCATGACGGCCATCCTGACGTTTGAGCCGAGCGGCAAGGGCACGCGCTATATCGCAACCGCCATCCACCGCGACGAAGCCGGTCGGAAGAAGCACGAGGAGATGGGCTTCCAAGAGGGCTGGGGCACGGTGGTCGACCAGCTCGTCGAATACATCAAAAAGGAGATGTGACGGATCGCCGTTAATCCTCACCGGACTGTCGCAATTGCCTGTTGAGCCAAATCATCGCAAATCAGGCGCATGAAATATCTGGTCACGGGCAGTTCCGGGCATCTCGGTGAGGCACTCGTTCGCGTTCTGCGGACGCGAAACGCGGATGTCGTTTCCGCCGATGTGAATTCCGGTGCGTTCACGCAATTCACCGGATCGATCACGGATCGCGATTTCGTCGCGGCATGCATGAAGGGTGTCAATGCTGTCCTGCATGCCGCGACGCTGCACAAGCCGCATGTCGCCACCCATTCGCGCCAGGATTTCGTCGACACCAACATCACCGGCACACTAAACCTGCTCGAAGCGGCTCGGGCCGAGGGTGTGTCGGCGTTCGTGTTCACCAGCACGACCAGCGCCTTCGGCAACGCCCTGACGCCGCCACCGGGTGGGCCTGCGGCGTGGATCACCGAAGATGTCGTTCCGCGCTCAAAGAACATCTACGGGGCGACGAAGCTCGCCGCGGAGGACCTGTGCTGGCTGACTCATCGCAGAGACCGCCTGCCCTGCATCATCCTCAGGACGTCGCGGTTCTTTCCTGAGGAACAGGACAACGCTGCGATGCGCGCCGCCTACAGCACGGAAAACGCGCAAACGAACGAATTTCTTCATCGCCGTGTCGATATCGAAGATGTGGTGTCCGCCCATCTGCTCGCCGCCGAGCGTGCTGCGGACATCGGCTTTGCCCGCTATATCGTCAGTGCCACCACGCCGTTCGGCGAGGACGACCTGGTTGAACTGCGGAGCGACGCACCAAAAGTCGTCCGACGCTCCGTCGCCTTCGACGACACCTTCGCGCGGCTCGGCTGGTCAATGTATCCGTCGATCGACCGCGTCTACGTCAACCGGCTCGCCCGCGAGGAGCTCGGCTGGCAGCCGGTGCACGATTTCGCGAGCGCCCTCGACCGGGTTCGCTCAGGCGGATCTCCCTTGAGCGACCTTGCAAGGGCGGTCGGCATCAAGGGATATCATAGCCATGCCTTCGAGAGCGGCCCCTACCCCTCGAGTGACGACGATGAACTCACGGTCCGGCCGCAAACGTCTCGCCCAGCCAGGCGCGCCACTTGTCTGCGCTCACCGCTACGAGCCCCGCAGCGTCATCGCCATAGAAGTAGATGGACATGCTGAGATTGACGCGCTCGCCTGCTCCGAAGCCGCCGATCATCGCAACGCCCGGGCCCGGCGGTCGAGCCGCATCAGAATGACCCGCAGCTTGCTGTTCTGCAGAACATGCTCGACCACGCCGGACAGTCTCTGCGGCTGTTGCGGCGTGCTCCGCTGTTCGCCGACATTGGGGCCGACCAGGTCGAGCGCCTCCATGAAGCGCTTCCAGATCGCAAGCTGATCGCCTTCGATGCTGACCATCGCCTGGAACGAGGCCGCCTTCCTTCCTGCGAAATACGGGAGATAAATGCGCAGCACCTCGAAGAAGACCGGGCCAGCCCCCCTCGAACCCTCCATCTGATCGTCCCAATCATCGGACGATGCAAACAGCGAATGCACCATGCGCACGACGCACTTGTCCCTGCGCGGCTGGTGATGGTGATCTCGGTCGCCACCGGCGGCGCGCCCTCCATCCATTCGCGCTCCACATAGCCGAAACGGTGTGGCGGCTCCCACGCGGTCACTTCGCCCGATGAACTTCCCATCGGTCCGAAATCGAACCTGAGCACGCCGCCGACGCGTTCTTCGATCTCGGCCCTCGTGAACCAGGCGGCGTTGCCGGCGCCGGTCGCCATTGCCTGCCACACCTGCTCCGGATTTCCCGGAACGATGACCTCCATCTCGACCCAGCGTTTGCCGCTTCCATCCTTTTTGATTGGCATTGCAACGTCCCTTTCAGACTTTCGTGGGTGCGGGATATGCCGCCACCACCAGCCGATGCGGCCGTCCCTGCGGCGCCTTCTCGTCGTGATAGCGGGCGGCGAGCGAGGTGATCGCGTTGGTGAGATCGGCGGTGAATGCCGCGCGCTCGGCGGGCGATTTGAAGCGGATGACGGTATCGATCGAGAGCGTCGCAAGACGCTTGTCGGCCTTGCGTGCGCCGGCCCAAAGCTCGCCGACTTCGCGCACGATGCGCGCGGCCAGTGAGATCAGATAGCTGGCGGACAGCCGATCGCGGTTGCGTGCGGGATCCGCGCCGATCGAACCCAGCGCCGCCGGCGACACGACATACGAGGTCGCACTCGCCACCATCAGCCGTTCCGTCAGGCCACCCCACTGACGCTCTTCCGCAGGCTCCACCAGCTTGTGAGCCTCGAGCGCGCGCAGATGATAGTTCACCTTTTGACGCGTGAGCCCGACACGGCCGGCGAGCGCTGCCGCAGATGCCGGCGCGGTGAGCTCCGCCAGAATGCGGCGCTTGATCGGGTCGAGCGCCAGCGCCGCGCGCGCCGGATCGTCAATCACATCGAGGTCGAGCATGCCCTCTTGTGGCATTGACAATTTTTTTTGTCAATGCACCGAAATCAAGGCTCGGCTACGCGCGGTGGTGCTGATACGGCTGGTCCGCCTTGAACCTTGTTGAAAGGTCCGTGCACTATTCGAGGAGAGCGGCCGCTTCCTGCATTCCGCGATCTGACAAGAAAGCGCGAATGATCTTCATCAACAGGCTGTGGCTCGGGCTCGTCCTCGCGGTGGCCATGGCGGGGCCAGCCGCAGCCGCGGCGCCGGACTTCACCACATCGACCGCATCGCATGAACCGGCAAAGGTCATCGCGGGCGACGTCGTGCGCTACACCGTCACTGTCACCAACACAGGCGGCGTGGACAGCATGGGCGGTTACGCGCGTGTCGTCACGAGCCTGCCGCGCGGATATTTCATTCGCGCCGACGGCGATTGCTCGGCCACTGCGCTCGGCGACGACAACCGAATTGTCTGGCACGAGGGGCTGTTTCGCTCCGGCGCAATCAAGCGATGCCGGATCGATCTTCTGACCCGCCGCGACGCCGCGGGAACGCAGGCTCCGCTCGTCACCGAGATCTCGACGTTACCCTCCGGCTATCATCGCGTCGAAACCGCCCCGCAGTTGGCGTCCGCGCCGAATCCGAACATCATCCGCATCGGACCGGTCGGGGTCACCCGCGCCGGACTGGTCGTCTTCGCAGTGCTCGGCATCACCCTTGCCGGAGGGGCGATCGTCATGCGGATGGCATCGCGTAACGGCGGAGATCGCTACATTGCAGTCAGCTCGTGGGTTGCCGTCTGCGTCTCGGCCGGCTTCCTCCTCTTCTTCGTCGGCCTCGCGCATACCGATCTGCGCAGCTACACGGACTATCGCGAGGCGTCTTGCCTGGTCTTCAACTCGACGATCCGCACCATCCGGAGCAGCGGCAAGAACAAGTCCAGCACCTACGCGCCGGAATTTGCCGTCCGCTACACAGCGCTCGGCACGGAGACCTATTCAACCGCCGCCCCGCCGGCGAGTGCCGTCAGCGTCGGCTGGATCGGCCGTTCGCAGCGGCAGCTCGAGCGCTTCGCGGTCGGCACGGCTCAGCCCTGCTGGTACGACCCCGACGACGTGAGGATGGTTCTCCTGATCAGAGGCCCCGGCGGCGCCTACCTGTTCGCGTTGCTGCCGCTGGTGGGGCTTGCCGTCTTCACGTGGCTGTTGCTCGGAGCGCGTCGACGATCCCGCGCCTGACGCCGCGCGCTGGCTTAGATACACGCTGCCGATCACGAGCAGCATGCCCAGCAACTGGACCGGCGTGAGATCCTGCTGAAGGATGATCCAGCCGAGCAGCACGGCGGTGACCGGGCTGAGCAAGCCGAGTGACGAGACAGCCGCCGGCTCGATGCGGGCAACGCCGCGGAACCAGAGAACGTAGGTCAAGGCTGCACCGATCAGCGTGAGGTACGCGAACCCGATCCAGTTCGACGCGGTGAGCGACGGCAGGCCCGGTTCGGCGATAAGTGCGAGGGGGACCAACAGCACGCCGCCAGCCGTCAATTGCCAGGCGGTGAAGGTCAGCGGCGACACCGGCGGCTGCCAGCGACGCGTCAGAACGGTGCCGAAGGCCATCGAGACGGCGCCGCCGATGCCCGCGGCGATGCCGATTGGATCGAGCACCGCGCGCGGCGTGAGCACGAGCAACGCGACGCCGACGATGCCGCCGAGGCCGGCCATGATCGCCTGCCATCGAACCGGCGACCGCAGCAGGGCGCGCGCGACGAACAGGACCATCAGCGGCTGCACGGCGCCGACGGTCGCGGCGACGCCGCCGGGAAGACGATAGGCGGCCACGAACAACAGGATCCAGAAGATAGAGAAGTTGAGCGCGCCCAGCACGAAGACGCGCCCCCACCATCCGGCCTGCGGAAGGCTTCGCACGACCAGCAGGAGCAGCAGTCCCGCCGGCAGCGCGCGCAGCATCGACGCGGTGATGGGATAGCCGGCCGGCAGCAGCTCCGTCGTGACGATGTAGGTCGAGCCCCAGATCGCCGGCGCGATCGCGGTGATCAGAAGGTCCGTGCGGCGGCTCATGGCATGCCCTCTCGGGCGGCCTCTGACCACCCTTCGCCAAGGTAATTCATCATCGATTATGCGATAATACGGCCAATCGGAGAGACACTATTTACTGGGAGTGAACAGCGGAATGGACGAACTCACTGCGCTGAGGGTCTTTCGTCTCGCGGCGGAACTCGGAAGCTCTGCCGAAGTCGCGCGGCGACTGCGCCTCTCGAGGCGCGCACCAGTTTCTCTATTCAATTGTCAAACAGCCCTTAGTCTGTAGCCCGCATGAGCTCAGCGACTTGCGGGATTCCACCCGCAGAGTCAGCCCCGGATATCGCTTCGCTCATCCGGGCTACCCGCCTTCGCTCTTCGAGCTACGGCGGGGCAAGCAAACATGCATCATCGCCCCCGTTCTTCGTCCGGCCTGGGGCTGCCGGTCTCCTGTTGCCTCCCGTCTCCCGAAAGGGCGTGCGGAACGCTTGGGCGTTTCACCGCACCCGCGGCCCCGTGTGCAAAGGGGCAGAAAAAGACGCACACGAGCTTCCATCGGACGCAGATCCACGCCTGCGTTCCGCACGCGATCGTTTATTCGGACTTGCTGCATCACGCCTCTGGTGGGCTCGAAGCGCCGGCACCGTGTTTTGCGAAGCAACCATGCGGAGCCGTCCGCGTGGGGATGCACTTGGGTCCGATCGCCTGCACTGTGTTCGCCGGCCTCATCCGCCACGGGATCGAACTACACCCGCCCTCGGTCCAGGCCTCAGCAGCGCAAGCAACCATCGCATCCCTCCCCACAAGCCCTGGCGATCTAAACTCACCCTCTCACCGGATCGGGACGTTTGAAGAATATCCTAGCTTCTGGGAAAGGCAATTTCTGAAATAGCGAAAGCATACAAACCTGTTCAAAACCTGTGAAAGTTTCCGTAACCATCAGGATTTAAAACGCAATTCGCGCCTGCGGCTGTCCTGCGACATGCATGAGGACTCTCCGCGTCTCGTTTCAGGGTTAGGCCGTATTCCAAAGCCAGCGCCTCAATGCGTTGATTTCAATCACCGCTACGGACTTGCAAGCGCCCTGCTCGCCTTCGAAACGTCGGCATAACCGACAGGAGTAACCCCATGAAGAGTGTTGTCTTAGGCCTCGCACTGGCCGCGATTATTTCCGTCATGCCGTCAGCAACTGTCACAACTCCGGCCCAGGCAGACGAGCTCTCGTCGCGGGCAAGGACTTTCTCCTACTGCCTTCGCGGCGGTCCTGAAGGCGGTATGCGGTGCCGTTACACAAGCAGGCAGCAATGCGTCAAATCGTCGAGCGGGCGCGGCGGCTTCTGCGTTCCCAATCCCCAGCTTCAACGCGCTCAACGCGGGTAATTCTACGCACTGCTTCGAAACATCACGCCGGAATCTTGCTGATTCCGGCGCGTGAAGCCCATGCGGGCCCGCGACATCGACAGGCGAGGCCAGATCATGTCTGTGCAGCGAACGCTTATTTGCCGAGTGTCGCCGGCATGGACGGCGCTGATGGGCTCCGCAATCTGCCTGACACTCGCAGGATGCGGTGGCGAGCAGCAAGCGGCGGCGCCAGAAGCGCGGCCGGTGCGCACCATCACCGTCGAAAAGCGCCAGGCGGGCATGCCGATCACCCTTGCCGGCCGCATCCAGGCCGAAGACGAGGCTGCGCTCGGATTCCGCATCGCGGGCCGCATCATCGAAAACAACACCCGCCTCGGCGATCCCGTTCAACCGGGCAAGGTGCTGGCGCGCCTGAAGTCACAGAATGAGCTGAACACGCTGCGACAGGCGAAGGCGGCCCTCGCGGCTGCGCAAGGCCAGTTGACCCAGGCTCGCAATCACTTCGAACGACAGGAAACGCTGCTGGCGCAAGGCTGGACCACCCGGGTGAATTTCGACCAGGCCGAACAGGCCCGTCAAACGACGCAATCCCAGGTCGATGCCGCCGAGGCCCAGTTGAAGACAGCCCACGACCTGGTGAGCTTCACCGAACTCAGGGCAGACGCGCCGGGCATCATCACCGAAACAGGGCCTCGCGCCGGCGAAGTCGTCCAGGCCGGCCAGGTCATCATCCGCCTTGCTCGTAAAGGCGGACGCGACGCGGTCTTCGACATACCCGCGCAACTGCTGCGAACAGCGCCCAGCGATCCGCAGATTACGGTCAGCCTCGCGGACGACCCGTCGGTCGTCGCTCACGGACGCGTTCGCGAGGTCGCAGCGCAAGCCAATCCGACGACCCGGACATTCGAGGTCAAGGTCGGTCTGACGGATCCGCCGCCGCAGATGCTGCTCGGCGCCAGCGTCAATCGGACGCATGGAAACGGACTCAGCCCCGGTCATCGAAATTCCGGCCGCCGCACTGACGCGGGCAAACCAACAGCCCGCCGTATGGATCGTCGATCCTGCAAACCGCACGGTATCGACGCGTAACGTCGATGTCCTGCGGTTCGATCAGGCGCACGTGGTCGTGTCCGCAGGGGCTCGATGCCGGCGAAGTCATCGTCACGGCAGGCGTGCAGGCCTTGCATCCGGGTCAGCAGGTTCGGCTGCTCGGATCTGAACCATGAGCTTCAATCTTTCGGAATGGGCACTCAAACACAGGCCGCTTGTCGCCTACCTGATGATCATTGCCGTGGCCGCGGGCATGCTCTCCTACTCCCGCCTTGGCCGCAGCGAAGACCCGACCTTCATCATCAAGACGATGGTGGTGCAGGCCGCATGGCCGGGCGCGGCGGTCGAAGAAACCCTCAAGCAAGTCACGGAACGGATCGAGCGCAAGCTGCAGGAAACCCCTCACCTCGACTTCCTGCGCAGCTATACGAAGGCCGGCGTGACGACGATCTTCGTCAATCTGCAAGGCAGCGCCACCGCCAGAGAGGTCACCGACACCTGGTATCACGTTCGCAAGAGCGTCGGTGACATCCGCCACACCTTGCCGGCCGGAGTTGTCGGACCGGGATTCAACGACGACTTCGGCGACACGTTCGGCATCATCTACGGCTTCACAAGCGACGGCTTTACCCATCGCGAGCTCCGCGATCGCGTCGAGGCCATTCGTTCGCGGCTTCTTCTGGTTCCCGACGTCTCGAAGATCGAACTGCTCGGCGCCCAGGATGAAAAGATCTTCGTCGAGTTCTCGATGAAGGAGCTCGCGAGCCTGGGCATCGACCGGTCCGCGCTCGTGAGCGCACTTCAGGCGCAGAACGTCGTCCAGCCCGCAGGCACGATCCAGTCGGGTCAGGAAAGCCTTTCGCTGCGGATCTCCGGCGCTTTTCAGTCGGAAGCCGACGTATCGGGCATCAACTTCGCCGTCGGCGGGCGCATGCTCCGCCTGAGCGACATCGCGCAGATCCGCCGCGGCTTCGCCGATCCGCCGCAGCCGATGCTCCGCGTAAACGGCGAGCCGGCCATCGGCCTCGCCATCTCGATGCGCGATGGCGGCGATATCCTGGCGCTTGGCAGAAACATCAAGCGGACGATGGCGGAGGCCCGTAAGGATCTTCCGATCGGCATCGAACCCATTCTCGTGGCCGATCAGGCCGTCACCGTCGAAGGCGCCATCTCCGAGTTCATGACGTCGCTGCTGCAGGCGATCGCGATCATCCTCGTGGTCAGCTTCGTCAGCCTTGGCGTTCGCCCGGGGCTGATCATCGCGCTCTCCATTCCGCTGACGCTGGCGATCGTCTTTCCGGTCATGGACCTTGCCAGCATTGACATGCAGCGCATCTCGCTCGGCGCACTCATCATCGCCCTCGCCCTGCTCGTCGACGATGCGATGACGACGACCGACGCCACGCTCACCCGGCTGGCACAGGGCGACGACAAGGTCGAGGCCGCCACATTCGCCTTCCGAACCTATGCGTTTGCGATGCTCGCCGGCACGCTGGTGACCATTGCAGGCTTCGTGCCGGTCGGTTTCGCCGCCAGCTCGGCAGGCGAATATACGTTCTCGCTGTTTGCGGTCGTCGCCATTGCACTCATCGTCTCGTGGTTCGTGGCGGTGGTATTCGCACCGTTGCTCGGGGTGTTGATCCTCCGTCCGCCCAAGGCATCCAAGGAATCTGAGCCCGGCAGGATCCTGCGCTGGTATCAGGCGTTCCTGAGTTATGCCATGCGGGCAAGGTGGCTGACGATCGGCCTGACGCTTGCGCTCTTCGTCTTGTCGCTGCTTTCGCTTCCGCTCATCCCCAGGCAGTTCTTTCCGTCATCGGATCGTCCCGAACTCCTGGTCGACCTCACTCTGCCTCAGAACGCCTCGATCTTTGCGAGCGAAACGGCCGCCCAGCGTCTCGACGCCTCGCTCAAAGGCGATGCGGATGTGGCGCGCTGGAGCACCTATGTCGGCCGTGGCGCGATCCGTTTCTATCTGCCCCTCAATGTCCAGTTGCCGAACGATTTCTTTGCCCAGTCGGTGATCGTGGCAAAGGACGTCGCCGCGCGCGAACGGTTGCGCGCGAAGCTCGAGGATTTCCTCGCCAAGGAGTTTCCAAGCGTCGTTGCAAGAATTTCTCCGCTCGAGCTCGGACCTCCGGTCGGCTGGCCCATCCAATACCGGGTCAGCGGCCCGGAGGCCGCGAAAGTTCGGGAGATCGCATTCAAAGTCGCCCAGGTCATCGCAGCAAACCCGCAGGCCGAGAAAGTCAACTTCGACTGGATCGAACCGGCGCGGCAGATCCGCATCCGCGTCAACCAGGATGAGGCGCGCTTGCTGGGGCTGAGCTCGCGGTCGCTGGCCGAGGTGTTCAATACCGTCATATCGGGCAGTTCGTCACTCAGGTGCGCGACGACATCTACCTGGTCGACGTCGTCGTACGCGCAACCGACGAGCAGCGTGTCTCGCTGGCGACGCTGCGCACCCTACAGGTGCCGCTGCCGAGCGGACAGACCGTTCCGCTCAGCCAGTTCGCGACGTTCGGTTATGAGCAAGAGTATCCGCTGGTCTGGCGGCGCGACCGCGTTCCGACCCTGACCGTGCAAGCCGACGTCGTGCCCGGAACATTGCCGGAGACCGTGATCAACGCGCTCGGGCCTCCGATCGGCGCGCTGGGAAAGACATTGCCCGGATCCTACAACATCGCCGTCGGCGGCACTGTCGAAGAGAGCCAGAAATCGCAAGCCTCCGTTGTCGCGGTCGTGCCGGCAATGCTGCTCATCATGTTTACCGTTCTCATGGTGCAGCTGCGCAGCTTCCAGCGGCTGTTTCTGGTCCTCAGCGTCGCGCCCCTCGGCCTCGTCGGCGTGGTCGCCGCGCTCTTGCTGTCGGGCAAGCCGCTGGGCTTCGTCGCCATTCTCGGCGTGCTGGCGTTGCTCGGAATGATCACAAAGAATGCGGTGATCCTGATCGGACAGATCGACGCCGAACGGGCTCATGGGAAAGAGCATTCGGGAAGCCGCCATCGATGCCAGCAGCTCCCGCTTCCGTCCGATCATGCTGACGGCGGTTTCGACCGTCCTCGGCATGATTCCGATCGCGCCCACCGTGTTCTGGGGACCGATGGCCTACGCGATCATGGGCGGATTGCTCGTCGGAACGATCCTCACGCTCATCTTCCTGCCCACGCTGTATGTGGCCTGGTTCGAGGCACGCGAGCGGATCGCCGACAAGCGTTCGGCCACGCCGCCGGCCGATGGCCCGGCAACAACCGGCAGGACATCGCCTTCAATCGCGCCCGACCTGCGAAGCGCGTCCCTCGAAAGAAGCAACGCGTCATGAGCCTGCCCAATGGACAAGTCCAACGCGACGCCGCGGAGCGCCCTTCCCCCGCGGCAGGCAACGTGATGCGCGGCGCAAGCACTCGCGCGGCCGGATTTCTCGGATGCTGGCTGATCCTCACCGGTGGCAATCCTTCCGACCTCCCGGCGGGAGCGGTTGCCGTCGCGGCAGCGACCTGGACAAGCCTGCACCTGATGCCGCCCGGGACTGGACACCTGCATCCGCTGCGGTTGGCTGCCTTTGCGTCGCGTTTTCTACGGCAAGCTGTGGTCGCGGGCTTTGACGTGGCCTGGCGTGCGCTCCATCCCCGCCTGCCGCTGCAGCCGGGCTTCGTGACCTATCAGCCTCTCTACCCGCCAGGCACAAGGCGCAACGCATTCTGTGCCGTGACAAGCTTGCTGCCAGGGACGCTGCCGTCCGGACCGGCCGCAGAGGGCGGCCTCCTCATTCACTGTCTCGATCAGACCCAGCCCGTGACCGATCAACTGGCCGTGGAGGAAGCGCTTCTCGCGCGGACGTTTGGAGACACGCAATGACCGACTTCCTGTTCATTGCGGCAACGTTCGTACTCGCGACGGTCGCGCTCGGCCTGTTTGGAATCTCCCGGCGCTCTTCGCCGGCCGACCTCATCATGGCGGTGCAACTGCTCGGCACCGGCGGTACAGCCATCCTGCTCCTGCTGGCGGCGGCGACCGCAACGCCATCGATTGTCGATGTCGCGCTGATGCTGGCGCTGCTTGCTGCGTTCGCCGCGGTCGCCTTCGTCAGAAGCGCATCACATCCGGAGGGCAGAAAGGCAACGGCCACAGATGAGTTGCGCACTTGATATCGCAACGATCGTTGCCGTGCTGGCCGGCGCCTTCTTCCTCATGGCAGGCACGATCGGTCTGCTTCGCTTTCCGGACACGCTGACCCGCCTGCATGCCCTGACCAAGGTGGACAACCTCGGCCTTGGCTTCATCGTCCTTGGCCTGTCGCTGCAGGCGAGTGGGTTTGCGGAGGCCATAAAGCTGGTTGGTGTCTGGTTGCTCGTACAGCTGTCCGGCGCCGTCGTCACGCAGCTTGTCGCGGGTCTCGTCCGACAAGGGGTCCGCCAGCGATGACCGCACCGCTGACCTTCGATTTCGCTCTCGTCGCCCTGATACTGGCGATCGGCGGATGGATCCTCGCGATCCGCGATCACCGCGCGGCTGTCATCGGCTTCATCGTCTATGGTCTGCTGCTGACGATCGCCTGGGTCAGGCTCGCGGCCGTCGATGTCGCACTGACGGAAGCAGCGATCGGTGGCGGAATGACGGGCATGCTTCTGCTCGGCACCGTCGCCCGTCTTCCCCCGCAGACACCAATCCAGCGCAGACCAGTACTCTTGTCCGTCTTGGGGCCGGCGTGCCCTGCGCGCTGATCTCGGTCGGCCTTGCGTATGCCGTACTCGTCCCGCCCGAAACCGCCCCCTCGCTCGCGCCGCTGGTTGTCGAGAATCTCCCGCAAAGCGGGCTCGGCAATCCCGTCGCCGGCGTCCTGTTCGTCTACCGCGCCCTCGACACGCTGCTCGAAAAGGTCGTGCTGCTTCTCGCCCTGGTGGGCGTCTGGTCGCTTGCATCCGACAACATGTGGCCGGGCGTACCGGGCTTGCGCGTCTACGCCCGCCCCAGCGACACGCTGGATTTCCTCGGCCAACTGCTGACGCCGATCGCGGTCATGTTCGGCGTCTACATGTGCTGGATTGGTGCGACAAAGCCAGGCGGAGCCTTTCAGGGTGGCACCGTGCTCGCCGCGGTGTGGCTCCTGGTCATGATCGCAGGCCTGAAGCGTGTCCCATCGATCGACCATTCTGCGTTGCGGCGGCTTCTGGTCGTCGGGCCGGCATTATTCGTCGGCATTGGCCTTGCGGGGTTCGCATTCGCCGGCGGCTTCCTCGCCTATCCCCCGGATCATGCAAAGCTCCTCATCGTGACCATCGAGGTCGCGCTGACGCTGTCGATCGCCGTGACACTCGCCCTGCTTGCGGCGGGTCCTCCAGAACGGGTGCGCCAGCCATGAATTCCCTGACGCTCTTCGGCCTCACAGGCTCCGCGCTTATCGGCCTCGGATTGTACGGATTCATCACCAATCCCGAGCCGTTGCGTAAAATCCTCGCGTTCAATCTGCTCGGCGGCGGCGCTTTCCTGTTCTTCGGGGTCATCGCCAAAAGGGGAGCCGCTGCAGGCCTCGACGGCGATCCAGTTCCGCAGGCGCTGATGATAACCGCCATCGTCGTGGCCTTCGCTGCCACCGCGATGGCTTTGGCGCTGGTGGTGCGGATTTCCGACAAAACCGGCCGCGTCACATTGAGCCCCGGCGGTCCCGCAGGCACGGGGCCGGATCGGGGGTCGTGATGCCGAATGCGATCCCGCCGTCGGTGACGAGCGACGCGCTGCTCGTCATTGCAATCATGTTGCCGGTCATCGGCATCCTGCCGTCGCTGATGCTCGGCGGGCGCCGTGCCGAACGGATCGCGATATTCGCCCTCGCCGCGCTTCTTGGCGTGGCTGTCGTCATTTTCGCCGAAGTCTGGCAGGCCGGTCATTCGCTGACATATGTCGTCGGCAACTGGAATCCCCCACTCGGCATCACGCTGCGTGCCGACGGCCTGTCTGCAGCGATGATGATCATGAGCGCCGGGGTGATGTGCGCCATCGCCGTCTTTGCCCGGTCCGATTTCCGCACGCCGTCAAATTCCGTCGAAACCCGCGCACCGTTCGCCTTCTGGATCCTGATACTGGGTATCTCCGGCGCCATGAACGTGGTGTGCCTCGCAGGCGACCTCTTCACCCTGTACGTCGCGCTCGAGCTGTTGACGTTTGCAGCAGTGCCGCTGGTGAGCCTCGATGGCCGTGCCGAGACGCTGCAGGCAGCATTGCGCTACTTGCTGTTTGCCGTCTTCGGCTCGGTTATCTACCTGCTCGGCGCAGCGCTGCTCTACGGCATTTACGGAACGCTGGACACGCGCATGCTGTCGCGCGTGGTCCGGGCCGATTTCGTCACGATTCTCGCGGTAGCGCTTGATGACGACGGGTCTTCTCGCCAAGACCGCACTGTTTCCGCTGCATCTGTGGCTGCCACCCGCCCACGCGGGCGCCCCTGCCGCGGCAAGCGCCGTTCTGTCGGCGCTGGTGGTCAAGGGCTCGTTCTTCGTCGTCGTCAGGCTTTGGTTTGACGTGATGCCTGCGTTGCCTGGACTGCAAGGCGCTCAGATGCTGGGTGGCCTCGGCGCAGCCGCCGTGATCTTCGGCGGCATCATGGCGTTGCGGCAACAGCGGCTGAAGCTGCTGGTCGCCTACTCCACCGTGGCGCAGATCGGCTATCTGTTCCTGATGTTTCCGCTCGCCTTGAGCGCTGCCTCGGAACAGCTCGAGAGCGGACCGGCGCTGGCCGGAGGCATGTTGCAGACGATGTCGCACGCCACGGCGAAGGCCGGCATGTTCCTCGCCGCGGGAATGATCTACGCCGGCCTGGGGCACGACCGCATCGCAGGCCTTGCGGGCGCCGGCCGCACACTTCCGATACCGATCCTGGCATTTGCCTGCGGCGGGTTCACGCTCATCGGCCTGCCGCCTGGCGGTGGCTTCCTGGCGAAATCGCTGCTGCTGGCGTCGCCTGTCGCAACTGCGCAGTGGTGGTGGGACTGGATCATGTCCATCGGCAGCGTTCTCACCAGCACCTATTTGTTTGTCGTGCTGCTGCGTGCGCTAACGCCGGCGCGAGCGCCGCTGACGCTGCGCGCGAATGTACCCCGCTCTCAGCAGGTCGCGGCGTTGGTCCTGGCGCTGACCTCTCTGCTGCTGGGCCTCGCCGCTTTCCCCGCACTTGACGTCTTGCAGATCGGACGGCCCGAATTGCCAACCGGCCATCCGCCAATTCCTTTCGTGAACCTGGCCGATGTGTTTGAGCCTTCGGCGATAGCAAAGGCATTCTGGCCGGCCATTCTCGGCGGGACGCTGGCAATCGGCATTCTGCGTTTACAGCAGACAGGATCCCGGCAGTTCCAGGCAGAGCGCGGCCATCGATGGCAGACTATTCGACCAACTGGATGGCGCCTTGCGGCAATGGCCTGTGGGCAGCGCCTCTATGCTGTTCCTGACGCTCGCTCTGGGTGCCGCGATGATCGCGGCACGTTGAGGATATAGCACCGTCCCTGCGGGCCCTGCCGTCGGTCATGATCGGCTGTCACACCTTAGCATCGTCAGGCAGCGCACCGCAGCTTTCGGTCAGGGTCGAATACCCTTGCGTTGCGCACAGCTCCTGTAGGCAGTTTCCCGCTGGCTGTTGATGCTGACGTTCGCTCCGGTCGGCCCCGGGAATTGCGCCTGCGCTTCGCGGAAGCATTCCTGCCGCGCGGCAATCGCTTCGTCACTCATCTGGTCCTTGCGCTGGCCCTGGGCGTCCGCTGTCGTCGAAACGATCAGCAGAGGAAGGGCGAAGATAGCTGCGCAGTATGCACGTGAGCGGATCATGGCAACCTCCGTTGAGAAGGCCTCGATTGAAGCGAACATCGGAAGTCGCGACGATCCGGGAAAACCCTCGTTGTTCGCGGCAGAGTCCCTGAAACGATGAACGGGAAGTCGCATTCCACTTCTGCGAGGAAACCGGAGGCGACGCGGACTGTGGCCGCGCAGCCGGTTCAAACGCGGCGCTGCATGCAGCCGTTCGCTGAAACGCGTGCTCGATGGACAGTCGGCCCCCCTCGCGCGATCGATAAACTTGTACTAGAAGGCGGGCGGGTAAGCAGTCATCTTGAGCTTGTCGCGGCGAAACGACCAGGCCGCACGCGAGGCCTCAATGACCGATCCGGGCCGGACCGTTCGATCCGCTTTGTCGGAGACCGCCGCTCACGGCCGGTTGGCGCGACAATCTCACGACAGGCCTCGTGCTGCTTGCAACGGCCGCCGGCCTCTTCCTTCTTTGGCATCTGGCTTCCAGCCTGCTCGTTATCTTCGCGGGCGTGTTATTCGCGTCGTTCTTTCATGCCTGTGCGCGCGCACTCGAACCGGTCTTTCCCGCCAGTCGAAGCTGGCGGCTGGCCCTTGTCATTGTGATCCTTTGCGCGCTCGTCGTCCTTGGCATCGTCTGGGGCGCAGGAAACCTCCCGGAGCAGACCCGATACATCGTGCGGGTCATCGATGCCCAACTGGACGTTCTGCAGACTTACCTGCTGAACTTCGGGATCGAATGGTTCGGCCCGGAAGGCGGCCGCGACTTCTCCCGCTGGTTCCCTGACCACGGCAAGCTTTTCGGGCATGCGCAGATGGCCGTCGGGACGGCATCCAATTTCCTGGCGAACACCCTCATCATCCTGTTTCTGGGAATACTCTTCGCATTCAGCCCGGGCATGTATCGCGATAGCATCGTTCTGCTCGTCAAGCCTTCGTACCGAACCCGTGTGCGGGAGGTCTTGAACGAGATGGGCGCCATCCTGCAACTGTGGCTCGTGGGACAAGTGATCCGGATCGTCCTCATGACGATATGCGTCTGGATCGTTCTCTATTTCGTCGGCCTCCCCGGCGCCTTTCTGCTCGGCCTGCAGGCGGGGCTGTCGAACTTCATCCCGTACCTCGGTCCGATCGCCGCCGCTATTCCGATCGGGCTGGTGGCCATGCCACTCGGTCTTTCGATGCTGGTCTGGTCGGTCGGCATCTACACGGTCGTACAATCGATCGAGGGATATATCATTGGCCCGCTCATTCTGCGTCAGGCCGTCGAAATCCCGCCTGCCTGGATACTGGTCGCGATCGTTCTGCTCGGATCGTTGTTCGGTGTGATGGGAATAGCCCTTGCGGTGCCGCTGGTTGCGATCGGCCGGATCGCGGTGTTGAGATTCTACGTCGAAGACTGTCTGCAAGACAAACCGCCCGCGCGACCCATATCTCAGGATGAGAGTGGCACCCGGCAGCCGGCAAGCGCGCCGGGGCGATCTTGACCGGGAGCGCCCTCCTCCTGCGGCTCAGGCGCCCGCGATGAAGCCGGTTGTCGATCCGCGCGATGGCGACATCGAGGATGACGCTTCCAGCACCAAACGCCGATCGATGCTGTCGCTGGCGGGCAGCCTGTTTGCGGAAATCAGCCCGGCCAAGCTGGTTGTTTCGTGGACCATGCTTTTCGTTCTTCCAGGGCTCTTGCTCGGCCTCACGCCACTCATCGCTTCTGCGTGGATAATCCTCATCAAGGACAAGATTGCATCGCCGCTCATCGGCATTTGGCCTGTCCTGCTGCTGGTGCTGGTCGCCTGCGTCGGGTTGCTGGGAGCAAAATCAATTCTCAGAATGGCGGAAAGCAGCTTCTGGTCGCTGAACTCGCTGGCCATCGAGCCGGTCTATTCCACTTGCCGCGAGGTGATGCGGCATCTTGCCGGAAAACTGTTCGAACTGCCGGCCGAAGGATCCCGGCGCGCCAGCTTCGGTGTTCTCACCTCACTCGTGACCGGTGCTGCGATGTTTGGCGCAGCGACGGCTGTGGCAATGCTTGCCTGGCCGGCCTCGCGCTGGCTGGCCAGCATTTCCGATCTCGCCTCACCGCATCATCTGGTGTCGATCGCTCTCGCCAACAGCGTCGTGCTGGTCGCATCCTATCTGGCGATCGCCGCCCTTGTCTGGGCGTTTGCCGACGCCTGCATGCCTCAGCCGCGCGACTCCCGCGGGTTTCATCCGGACCAGCACATCCGGCGCAAATGGCGCATCGCCCACTTGTCCGATATTCACGCGGTCGGCGAGCCGTACGGCTTTCGTATCGAGAGCGGTCGATCGGGTCCGCGCGGCAACATTCGCCTGGAGAAACTCCTGACCTGTCTGGACAGGGTTCATGCAGACGATCCCATCGATGCTGTCCTGATCACCGGTGACCTGACCGACGCCGGCCGATCGGCAGAGTGGTCGGAGTTGCTCGATGCGTTGCGGGCCCATCCCCGGCTGCTCGAACGCATCCTGATCCTGCCGGGCAACCACGACCTCAACATCGTCGATCGCGCCAATCCCGCCCGCCTCGATCTTCCGACAAGCCCGAACCGACGCCTTCGGCGGCTTCGGTTCCTGTCGGCCGCCGATTTCGTCCAAGGCGAACGTGTCAGAGTGATCGATCGCGACCGGCAACCGCCTTGGCGGCAGCCTCGCTCAAGCACTTGCACCGCATTATCCGGAAATCGCGAGATTTCTCGACACCGCAAGACCGTTCCTGGCCAGGCGCCTGGACGATCTCTGGGCGGCGTCCTTTCCGATGATCGTGCCGCCCGATCGCAACGACGGGCTTGGCGTCGTGCTCCTGAACTCAAATGCGGATACGCATTTTTCGTTCACCAACGCGCTTGGCATGATGACGTCCGAGCAGATGCAGGGAATTGAGATCGCGGCAACGCAGTTTCCGGAGGCATGCTGGATTTTGGCCCTGCACCACCATGTCGTCGAATATCCGAGACCGGCGAAAGTCCTGTCGGAACGAATTGGCACGGCGCTGGTCAATGGAAGCTGGTTCGTCCGCAAGCTCCGCAACACCTCGGGCCGCGTCGTTCTCATGCACGGCCACCGCCATACCGACTGGATGGGCGAATGCGCGGGCGTTCCGATCATCTCCGCACCGTCGCCGGTCATGGAAGCCACGGATAGCGACGATACCTGCTTCCATATCCAGACACTGGCCGTTCGGAACGACGGCCGGCTTTGCCTGCTGTCACCGCAGCGCATTGCGATCAAAGGCGAAGCCTCGGCCTGATCTTCAGTTGAAGATTACAGGGTCTTATCGCCCTCAGCTCAGGTCAAACCC
Organism: uncultured Alphaproteobacteria bacterium; assembly: GCA_963757845.1. Taxonomy (GTDB): domain Bacteria; phylum Pseudomonadota; class Alphaproteobacteria; order Rhizobiales; family Xanthobacteraceae; genus P52-10. The sequence continues at coordinate 17,589 of CAVWTB010000046.1, read as the reverse complement.
CGATGGTCGAAAGATCGCCGCGACTGTGTAATGCCGTCGTGTCGAGGGGGCCTGGCAGGCTGGAACCATCGTTCCGCGCACTTGAACCTCAATGGAGGTCGCAAATGCTTTCCACCTCCGTAAAGTTCCTCGCAATTCTCGGCCTGGCGGCCATCATCCTGGTGCCGACGTCATCATCCTCGTCCTGGGCGCAGCAAGGCGCGCGGCAGAGCCATTCGGCTCGCGCACAGGCGCGCTCCTTCAATTCGAACGCCGCTGTCAATCGTCGCGTGAACAATAACAGGCGCGTAAAATAACACATGGGCGCGCAGTACCCGGCCAGACGGAATGTCGTCGGGGGACTGGATCGCGATACACGGCGGATAGCTGCGCCCGGTTCCTTTCCTGCAACCCGCATCGTCAAGGATAAAATCCATGAGCACCCTGATCGTACTTGGCTTCGACGGCATCCACACCGCAGACGAGGTGTTGAACAAGACACGCGCCATGCAAAAGGAGAAGCTGATCGATCTCGAGGACGCCTGCGTCGTCGAACGCACCCCGGACGGCAAGGTTCACATCAAGCAGGCGGTCAACCTCGCCGCGATCGGCGCGGCCCAGGGCGGCTCGCTCGGCGCCTTGTGGGGAACGCTGGTCGGGCTGTTGCTCTTGAATCCGCTGGCCGGAATGGCTCTCGGCGCTCTCGCGGGCGCCGGCACCGGAGCGCTGTCCGGCGCGATCACCGACTTCGGGATCAATGACGATTTCATCAAGAAGCTCGGCGATACCATTCCCGCCGGATCGTCCGCCCTCTTCATTCAAGTCAAGGAGATGACCGAAGACAAGGTTCTCTCCGAGATCGAACCCTTCAAGCCCCGCGTGCTCAAGACGTCCATGTCGAACGCCAATGAAGAGAAACTGAAGACGGCGCTGAAGCAGGCTGCCTGACGCACGACACGACAGAGAAGGACACACAGGCCGGGGATCTCCCCGGCCTGCGCGTCATTGGGAAGCCAGGTCAGGCGCCTTCAGCCCGGCATCTTGTCGAATATCTGCAACGCCGGATCGAGGTGGTCCCAGGCGTGACCGCGCACGCCGTACGTCACCACCTGCGGCTTGAACCGGCCCGGATCGTCGAGGCTCGCAGCGTGGATGACGAACAGATCAGGCATTGCCGCAAACGTCAGATACACCGGTGATCCGCAACTGGGGCAGAAGGCGCGGGTCTTCACATTGCCGCTGTCGCCGACCATGTCCCAATGCTTCGCTTCGCCCTCGAGCTTCACGGCAGAGCGTGACGGAAAGGTCAGATAGGATCCGTGCCCGGTGCCGCTCTTGTGCTGACAGTCGCGGCACTGGCAGTGGTTCATGAACACCGGTTCGGCAGTGATTTCATAGCGGATCGCGCCGCAGGCGCATCCACCGGTAAAGGCCTCGCTCATGTCTTTTCTCCTGATAAGACTTCGAGATGCGCCGTGGGTGCGCGCTTCAGTCCCAGTTGCCGATCGGCGTGTCGTTCGGGAATGGGAGCTCCCTTTCCGGTTTCGACGAGCGATTTCACGCTCATCAGGAAGATCGCCCACTTGGTGCTGCAGTGGTGCATGAACTCCCCCGGCTCCTTCCACCCCTGGTGCTGGAAGAAGATGAGGGTCCAGTCGCCTTCCTGTTTCAGCTCCCAGCTTATCCTGGTGCCGACCCATTCCTCGGGTCCTTCGACCACTTGCCACAGCACGCGCTTGGCCGGCTCGAGCTCGAGCACCTTCATGTCGAAGCCGCCGCGCTCGCCAAAGCGAAACCGGATCACGCCACCGACTTTGCTTTCCCCTTGCGTATCGCTCGTCCACCAGCCGGAAAGGCCTTCGAGGGTGTTGAGTGCGTTGTAGACCTTGTTCGGGGACGCCTTGATTCCAACTCTGTGCAAGATATCCGGCATGTGCCGTTGCTCCTTCTGCGAATGGAATGAGTGCATGCGTATCGTCTCTGCTCGACGCGTTGATCATGAGATAGATTAGGCAGGCGGTCGAAAGGCGGGAGTGACAAGTGTGACGGGATTCCGATGGATTCACTGATTACGGCCGCGGCGCGCGCACTCGCCGCGGGTGATCCCCTCGGCGCATTGAATCGAGTTGCGCTACGCAGCGACGCGCCGGCACTGGCGCTTCGCGGCATCGCCATGGCGCAGCTCGGCGATCTCGTTCGCGCGAAGACTCTCGTGCGAAGTGCGGCGCGCGCCTTCGGTCCCAAGGAGGCCGTGGCCCGCGCGCGGTGCGTGGTCGCCGAAGCCGAGATCGCACTCGTCTCCCGCGACCTCGGCTGGCCAACGAAGGCGCTCGAGGCGGCGCGGACGACCCTCGAAGCGCACGGCGACAAGCTGAACGCTGCGCATGCGCGCTATCTCGCAGGTCCGGCGCCTGCTGCTGATCGGCCGCCTCGACGAGGCCGAACGCACCCTCGCCGACCTCGACCCGACGCCCTTTCCTCCTGCCTCCAGGACCGCGCACGAGCTGGTGGTTGCGGGGATCGCGATGCGACGCCTTCGGACGAAAGCGGCGCGCGCTGCGCTGGCGCGCGCCGAGGACGCCGCGCGCCACGCCCGCATCCCTGCGCTGACGGCCGAGGTCGAGAGCGCATCGCCGGATGCTGACCACGCCGGCGGCGCGGCTGATCGCGGGTGGCAAGGAACGCCCGCTCCTGCTCGAGGAGGTCGAGGCATTGCAGACCTCGAAAGCGCTGGTCGTGGACGCGTGCCGTCATATCGTGCGTGACGCGCGCAACGTCGTCTCGCTCGCAAGGCGTCCGGTGCTGTTCGTGCTCGCCCGCGCACTCGCCGAGGCGTGGCCGGCGGACGTGTCGAGGGACACACTTGTCGCCCGCGCCTTCCGCGCGAAGTCCGCCGATGAATCCCATCGCGCACGACTGCGCGTCGAGGTCGGGCGGCTGCGCACGATGCTTCGGACGCTGGCTGGCGTGAGCGCGACGAAGCGAGGACTTGCGCTGGAGCCGCGCCACGCGAGCGAAGTCGTCGTGCTGGCGCGGCCGGTCGAAGAGAAGCATGCGGCGGTGCTTGCCTTCCTTGCGGACGGCGAAGTCGTGGTCGAGCTCGGCCCTGGCGCTTGCGCTGGGCGCGAGCCCTCGCACCGTGCAGCGCGCGCTCGGCGAGCTTGCGGAAACAGGCAAGGTGCAGTCGTTCGGTCGCGGGCGGGCGCGTCGCTGGATGACCCCGCCCGTGCCGGGTTTCACGACAACCTTGTTACTCCCCGCTCCACTGCCGATCGACTAAAGCGCGATGGAGTTTGGTTAAATTACCATCGCGCTTTAGCGCCTTGTTTGAGCATGATCTTTCGGAAAACCGGTACCCGCTTTTCCGGATCATGCTTTAGGGCGGACGGCTGCTGACAGCACCATTAACGCGGCTTTCGCTTGATTTGTGATGCAGGTGGCGCCGGTGATACGGGTGGCGGCGGTTGCGGCTGGGAATATCTAAGCAGCAATTCGGCCGAAGCCGACGTCACCGGAGACAAGCTTTCAGAGCCGCCAAGGCTTTCAGCGCCCCCGCGCAAGTCCGCACGACGGACCGCATCGCCAAAATCGATTCCAGTTAGTTCCTGGATATTGTCTACCGTGGTCAGAAACTCTGTGACGCGGGCCAGTTCCTCTTCATCTCCGAACGCTTCCATGCCCTCCGGCACCCCCTCTGTCAGATTATCCAGCACGGGCCTCTGGTCCGCTGATCAACGCGATCGCGCGGAGTTCGCCATCCTCGGCCCAGACTACGATTTTCCAGAATCGCATCGGCACTCTTGGCCCAGTCGAAACGATAGTCAGGATCGTTTGCGTCATCGAAAATCGGGCCTGCGAACACGCTAATGCGCTGGCGCATCGTGACCGCGTTGCGCAGCACATAAGTCTCGACCGCGCGCCAGCGCAGCTTGCCTTTCGCCCCCGGCTGATCCTCGCGGCTGCCCTGGTTGAAGAAGCCAAGTTGCGGAGCGGCGTTCGTATAAAAGAACGTGTCTTCCTCTGCGGCCAGCGCTTCGGCTTGCTAGCCCCATGCGGGATCGCCGCGCATGATGATATGGCCCTTCTGAAACATGCGCGCCGTGCGCTCGCGCATCGCCCGGTGATACGCCTTCTTCTTGGCTTCGGATGCGTTAGGGGGAGGAAATTCCGGCTTTTCGAATCCCGGGAACCTCCTGTTCCTCGTAGAACTCGATGGCCATCTGCTGATGATCAGGAATGCGCGGGTCGGGACTGAAGTCGTCGCTGGCCTCGGGCCCGAGCAATTCCACACCAAGGTCTCGCAATGTCGGATTGCGCTTGACGGTCTTGTCCTCGCGTTTGACCGCCACCACGCGGCTGCCGTCGATATTGCAAGCGGTCAAGGCAGCAAGGCGACGTTTGGAATTCACGAAGATCGAGAAATGATTGTAAGAGCAATTCATGCCGATCGTCGTTGCCGCGCGCTTGCAGGTTCCGCGCCAGCGGATAATTGGACGGGAATTTCGGAAGAGGAACGTCGAACCCGGGGATGAAGCCGCGCTCATATCCTCCGCGATCGCTGAAATCGATCTCATCGCCACGAGCGCGTTCGGCCCCTTCCTGGATACCCTGCAACAAGGCTGGCTGCACTTTGGGAGCGACGGCCGGGCGGCGGACTCACAAGCGGCGCACGCACGCTGATCTCGATTGGAAAGATCCAGCTCAGCGAACCATCCGGCCGCAATCGCGGTGCCATCAGGCCGGGTCGGCACATAGTCCAGGACCGCAAAGTTGTTCTCAGGCGCAACCGGACCGCGCTTCGGTGTTTCGTTCCACAACGCCAGAAGATCGGTTACGGCCGCGGACGGAATGGGATCGAGACGCGGCGCACGCTCGCGCAAGGCGCGAACGATCGCGCTGATGCGGATGCCTTCGTTGATGTCGCGCCGCAACGGCTGGCCGTTGATGCTGAACAATTCCAGGCCGGGACCGCCCCAGTGATGCAAGGCGATCGGCTCCCAGTCGTTGTTGCAGACCGGAGAGCCGGACGAACCCTTCTCGGTATCCGCGATATAATGCAGAACCTCGTTGGTCTCGTCGCGCGCCACCAGATTGTTCTCGCGAAGTACAATCTGTTTGAACTGACCTTGCGGATGCTGAATGATATTGGCGATCTCGCCCAGCATATGCTTGTCAGCGGCATCGGATAGCGGCAGGTAGCCAAAGGCTTCCAGCGACTTCGTGCCGGAAACCCGCTTGCCGATTGCGATCAAGGTGAAATCCAGCTGCTTGATCGGATCGAAGACGAAGCATCGTCCCGGATCGAATTCGAACACCGTGATCGGGCGTTTGGCCGCCGGTGGTTCCGGATTCGTAGTCGAATTCCACCAGCATCTCGGCCGCCCCCTGAGCGGTCTTGATGACGTGATTGTTGGTTATGAACAGGCCGCCTCCAACCAGGAAGCCGGTGCCTTCCGAGCGGCCCGCGCGAAAAATCACCCGGCCCACCGCGTTGGCAGCAAGCCGCCCGCGTGCCAGAAACTCCACGCCGACGAAATCGATCGTGGGCCCTTGGCGCCCCTCCGGTCCGCCCTCGGAAGGTACGACGTCCTGCATACCCTCCGGCATACCCGCAGACTTGTTCTCGATCGCGTCCGCGGTGCGGGCAATCATTGATGACATCGCTTCTGCGTCGCGAGCAGGCAGCCCAGCCTTGGTGGCGATTTTCGCGACCCTGCGCTCTGGTCTTCGTTTCGGCGCCCAGCGGGTTGCCGGCGGCGATCTGCCGGATTTTTTTTGAGTGGTCGATCTGCGGCTTGTTTGCACGCACACGTGCGCGAACGATCTGTTCGAGACGCTTCTCGGTGTCTGCGTCAGCCATCGCTCCCCTCCCAAACCGGCCGGCGTTCGCCACCAGTCGCCCCTATTCTGAGACGTAAAGTGACAGTTACGCAATGGAAAGTTGCATTACGATGACAAAGGACCGTCACCAGGTGGTTTCTGGATTGTGTCGAACACTCCGCAACGGCGCTTCCGGTCTCCTCGACGTCTCTCGCCATCCAGATCGGGCCATCCCATTTCGGGATTGCGCGAAGCGGACGTCGCGTTCTTCGGCATGGTGCATTCGATGGCGGTGAGATCGTGCGGGCCCCCGGATTTCACGACAGGCTTGTTACTCCCGGCTCCACTGCCGATCGACTAGGGTGCATGCATGAAACGTTGACCAGGACGAATGCATGAAACGAGCAACAGCAGAAATTATTCGTGAGTATGGCCCCTTTCCGGGCGTCGACAGCGTTGCTGGCGTCTCACATGACGGTCAGCATGTTTGGTTTGCGTCCGGCGACAAGTTGAACGCCCTCGATCCGGCCAGCGGGAAGATACAGCGCACGATCGATGTCGCCGCACATGCAGGGACGGCCTTCGACGGCCAGCACCTGTTTCAGATCGCCGAAGAAGCGCATCCAGAAGATCGACCCGAAGACAGGTCAGGTGCTTGCCACGATCCCCGCGCCCGGCGGCGGCGGCAACTCAGGCCTCGCGTGGGCCGAAGGAACGCTCTGGGTGGGGCAGCATCAGGAGCGGAAGATCCATCAGGTCGATCCCGAAACGGGGGCGATCCTTCGCACCATCGAGTCCAACCGCTTCGTCACTGGGGTCACCTGGACCGACGGCGACTCTGGCACGGCACGTGGGAGCGTGACGAGAGCGAGTTGCGGCGGGTCGATCCGCAATCAGGCGACGTTCTGGAAACACTCGAGATGCCGCCCGGAGTAAACGTGTCGGGGCTCGAGGCCGACGGCGGCGACCGGTTCTTCTGCGGCGGCGGAAACAGCGGCAAGGTGAGAGCCGTCCGCCGACCCAGGCGAGGTTCCTGATTGCGCGGGGCCGGAGCACTTGCGTTCAACTATTGAACGGAGCCGTGCGCCGCACGGCTCCGTTCGACGACGACATCAGACAAGCTCCTTCGGCTTCAGAAGGTCCGAAAGACCCACCCGATGCAGCATTTCGTGCGCGCATCCGGTCGATGCACGGTGAAGCCGACATCGGCGCCGTCCTCGGTAGGATCGATATGCACGCGGAACGGACGCTTGCCGAACGGCGTGTCGACGACCTCGACGATGGCATCGGCAACGAGCGCGACATCGGCATCATCCGGCACGATTTCGGCGAACGCCTTCTGCACCTCGTCGCCGAACCCCGCATAGGGACCCGCTTCATATTCCGCGGCGCGCGCCTCGTCGGCCGGCAGGCCGGAGTGAGCGAAGTGGTTGGTGCCGCTGGTGAAGGCGCCCGGCACCACGATCGACGTCTCGATGCCCCAGCGCGACAGCTCGCGGGCATACTGAACGGCGAGCGCATCCATCGCCGCCTTGGCGGCGAAGTACGGCGCCAGATAAGGCGGCGTGCCGCCCGCCGAGCTGCTGCTCGACACCCAGACCAGCAGGCCCTGCCTCTGCCTGCGCATGTGCGGCAGCACCGCGCGGTTGACGCGCTGCGTGCTCAGCACGTTGACGTCGTACAGCTGGGCGTACTGCTCGGGCGTGAAGGCTTCGGCCGGACCGAACATCATGTGCCCGGCGTTGTGGATCAGCACGTCGATGCGGCCGCGCTCGGCGATGACTTGCTCGACCGCGCGGTCGACCGACGCCTGCGACTGCACGTCGAGCTCGACGGCGCGCAGGTCGACGCCCTGCCCCTGGAGAATCTCGGCCATCTCGGCGCACTGGGGCGTTGCGGCCCGGTGTCGCGCATCGAGGCGTAGACGGTGTGGCCGGCCCTGGCCAGCGCTTCGGCGGTCAGGCGGCCGAAGCCGCTGGAGGCACCGGTGACGAGGATGACTTGCTCATGAGTTTGTCCTGTTGCTCGGCATCGAGCGACGCGGTCAGATGATCCCGCCGTTGGCGCGCAGTATCTGGCCGTTGATCCAGGCGCCGTCCGGGCCGGCCAGGAATGCGACCGCGTCGGCGATGTCCTCGGGCTTGCCGAGTCGCTCCAGCGGCGCCAGCTTTGCGAACGGTCGATCACCTCCTGCGGCTTGCCGTCGAGGAACAGCGCGTCGCGGTGGGCCCGGGTGCCACCGCGTTGACCGTGATGTTGCGGCCGCGCAGCTCCTTGGCGAGGACATGGGTCATCGCCTCGACGCCGGCCTTCGTGGCGGCGTAGACGCCGTAGGTCGGCTGATAGAGGCCGACCACGCTGGACGACAAGTTGATGATCCGCCCGCCGTCGCGCAGCCGCCGCGCCGCCTCGCGCAGCGTATTGATGGTGCCCTTGAGGTTGATCGCGATCTGGCTGTCGACGAGCGCATCGTCGCTCTCGGCGAGCGTCGCCAGCCGCATGATGCCGGCGTTGTTCACGAGCACGTCGACGCCACCGAAGCGGCTCTCGGCGGCATCGAACATGCGCGCGACCGCGGCCGCGTCGCTGACGTCGGCCTGCTCGGTGATTGCCCGACCGCCCGCCTTCCTGATCTTCGCGACCTGGGCCTCGGCCTCGGTCGCCTTGCCCGGCATAGTTGATGACGACCGTGAATCCGTCGCCCGCCAGCCGCTCGGCGATCGCCGCGCCGATGCCGCGCGAGGCTCCGGTAACGATGGCGACCTTGTTGCCATCCCTGGACATTGCTCTCTCCCTTGCTTGCGCCTTGGCATGCTTCGAGAATGCCGTGCGGCGCACGCCGACACGATTGTACGTGCGGTGACCGCCCCTATCCGTTGGTATGAGACCGCCTTGATATGGACCGACGCACGGTCCAGCAGGCAGCCTCACATCAGGCCACAGTGAAGACGGCGCATGGCGATGCGATACCGCGCAGGGCATGCGTTCCGAGTGACGTCAGCGATACTCCGGTCTCGGCGGCGAACGTGCCCGAGACGAGCACAGCCTTGTCGAGCGGCCGGCAAAGCCCTTCCAACCGGCTGACCAGATTGACGGCGGGGCCGATCGCCGTGAAATCAAGCCGGTCGGCAGCACCGATATTGCCCCAGAGGATTTCGCCGAGATGCAGCGCCGCGCCGAAGGGCAAAGGCGAAAGTCCCTGCTGGCGTCGCGCAGCATCGAGATGCGCCATCCCGGCCTGCGCGGCGGAGACCGCACGCAAGGCAGCGTCGCAGGCGCTACCGGGTGTCCCTTCGCCGACCGGGAAGATCGCCAGCACGCCATCGCCGATGAATTTCAGCACTTCACCGCCGAAGGCGTGGACCGGACTGGCGATGCGGTCGAACCAGGCATCGAGCGCCGAGATGACCGCAGCGGGTGGATTGCTCTCGGACAAGGCCGTGAAGCCGCGCAGATCAGCATAGAGCAACGCTGCCTGGATGGTCTCGCCGAGACCGCGCCGCAAAGGACCCGCCAGCACGCGCGCTGCGCTGCGCCGGCCGAGATAGGCTTCGAGAGCCGCCGTCAGCGTGGCGCGCGCCGCGAGAGCGGCAAGCGGCGCTGCTGCGAAGCGCGCGGCCTGACGCAAATCATTGGCCTCATCGGCCGTGAACGCGCGCGGCCCGATCCAGCCGAGCGAAGGTGCATCCGGTCTCGGCCCAACCGTGTCCTCGTGCACGAGGCCGGCCGCAAGCTCCGCGAGCCAGCGCCGGCCGGCATCGCCGGCGAGCTCGCCGCTTCCATGGCCGCGAGCCCTCCGCCTGCGAACCCGAAGGCCTCGATGACTTCTCCGCTCTCGGCCCGCCAAAGCCAGGTGCGCCGGGCAATCAGCGGATGCGGCACGGCCAGTGTCAGCGCGCCGCCCGCGAGCGGCACGCCATCGGCGACCAGACGTGCGCCGACCTCGGCGAGCAGCCGGTCGGCGCCTGGGGTGTCTCGCTGGCCGCGTCGACGAGCCAGGCGAGCGTCGAAGAGAGTTTCATGGAACCGATCATCGGGTTGACGCGGCTCCCTTGTCACGCGTTATTCTCCCGCGCACCGGCCCTGGCGCTGCCGTCCGCCCCAGCCACAATCAAACGAGGCTCCGATGACTGAACCGCTCGTGGTCCGGCGTGAGACCCAAATCGCAGCCCCGCCCGCCACCGTCTTCGCGTTCCTGACCGATCCCGAAAAAATCCTGAGCTGGATGGGCACCGAGGCCAAGACCGAGCTGCATCCGGGCGGCCTCTATCTTCTCAAGGGTATCAACGAGCGTGCGGCGCGCGGATCGTTCCGTGAGGTCGTGCCGGTCCACCGCCTCGCCTACAGCTTCGGCTGGGAGGGGAGTGAGGAGGTGCCGCCGGGATCGGGCCTGATCGAGATCGATCTGATCGACCGGGACGGTGGCACCTTGCTGCGCATGACCCATAGCGGCCTTCCCAACGCGGAACAGTGCGCCGGTCACAACAAGGGTTGGGCGCATTACCTTGGCAGGCTGGCCATGGCTGCCAGCGGCCGGGACCCCGGCATCGATCGTGGCCCACAGCCGGGTGACGCCTAGCGCAACACCAGCGGCGAGCTCGCGCTCACAATTCAAAACGCGCGAAGCCTGTACAGAGGCGGCCCTACAAGCCTGCGACAACCATTGTGGAAGTTGAGGATACATGAACACGCTGAGCCGAACGTCCGCCTACGCCGTCTTTTTGGCAGGCAGCATCTGTGGCGCCACGGCTGCGGCAAATCCGGCGACCGTGGAGTACGATTGTGCGCCCAGCCTGCCGGCAGGCAAGCGGCTGACCGTTGATTTCAATTCCGGCGGCAAGTCGATCACCGTCACTTTCCCGAATGGCAGTTTGCTTCGCATGACGAAAGCCATGTCAGCTTCCGGCGTACGCTACGTCGGCGGCAAGGTGGAAATCTTCGACCGCGGCGCGCGGCCGCTCGTTCTCAATGTCGACGGACAGCCGTCGCGTGAGTGTGTCCGTGCGGGATCGTCCTGAACGTCTCCGCCGGCAGCCTCACATCAGGCCGGGCTCGCCGAGATCAGTGCCGTCGATGAGGCGGCTGTAGCGATAGGGATGCGGATCGACGATCGGCGCGTCGCCCGTGATGAGATCCGCGGCCAGCCGGCCCGCCGCCGGTCCGACGCCGAAACCGTGGCCGCTGAAGCCGGCCGACACATGCAGGCCCGGCAACTTGTCGATCGCCGGAGATCGACCGGCACCCAGTCGGGTGTGAAATCGATCAGCCCGCCGTATTTGTGCATGACCTTCACATTGGCGAGTTCCGGGTAGATCTCGCCGATGCGCTTGAGCGCAAAGCTGATCAGCTTCTCTTGCGCCGGCGGATCATAGGTGCGCATGCGCTCGAACGGCGAGATGCCGTCGTTGCTCCAGCGCAGGAAGGCCTCGGGACCGTCGAAGAAGGATTTGCCGGCGCGGATGGTGAGCAGCCTGTGGCGCTTCTTGAAGGTGCGCCAGAACGGTTTTGCGTACTTGAGCCCTGCGGCGTCAGCTCGAGCAGGCCGCGCCCGGCGATGCCGATCGTGTAGCCGCCGTCGAGCCGGCGCCGGAAAGTGATGTCCGGCGTCGAGAGCCCGCCCGGGGTGATCTCGGGCGCCGGCGCCGTAAAGAACGACGTCGAGCGCACGCCGGCGAGCGGCATGTCGATGCCGTGATGGCGGCAGAACATCGAGGTCCAGACGCCGCCGGCGACGAGCACGGCGCTGGTGCGGATCGTGCCCTTCTCGGTGACCACCGCCGAGACCCGGCCGGCCGTGGTCTCCAGCCCGCGCGCCGCGCAATCCTGATAGATCGTGGCGCCGAGCCGGCGCGCGCCTTCGGCGATCGCCGGGACGCGCAAGGCCGGCTCCGCCTTGCCGTCGGTCGGCGAATGCACGCCGCCGATCCAGCTCTCGGTGCTGCCCGGCGTCATCGCTTTCGCTTCAGCGGCCGAGAGCACGCGGCTGTGCATCTGGAAGCGCGCGGGCCTGTTCGCACCAGCGCACCCAGGCGTCGAGATCGTCCTGCCGTGTCGTCGACATAGATAAGTCCGGCACGGCGGAAGCCGGTCTCGGCGCCGAGTTCCTCGTTGAGCCCACCCCACATCTCGAGGGCGCGCTGGGCCAGCGGCAGCTCGCGCAGATCGCGGTTCTGCTGGCGGCACAAGCCCCAGTTCCGGCTCGACTGCTCGCCGGCGATATAGCCCTTCTCGACCACCGCCACGGAATGCCCCTTCTTCGCGAGGGCGTAGGCCGCGGCGATGCCGGCGATGCCGCCGCCGATCACGACGACATCAGCGGATGGCGGCAGCGCCTCGTCGCTTCGGACGCGGGTCACAGGGGGAGACATTGGGCCGCCTCTTCTCGCTGGCATGGACGGCTTGAGGATACACAATTCGGCTGCGAAGTAAGGCGCTCGCTCCGCATGCTTGCATGCGTGGTCGCGGCAACTCAGACCTGGTTGTCCCCCAATGGTGCGCGCACCGCGCCTTTCGCGGCGCTGGTCGTCAGCGCCGCATAGGCCCGCAGCGCCGTCGAGACCTTGCGCTTGCGCGGGGCCGCCGGCTTCCAGCCATCGTCGCCCTTGGCGACCATCGCGGCGCGGCGGCGCGCGAGCTCGGCGTCGTCGACCTGCAGGCTGATGCTGCGGCGCGGAATGTCGATCTCGATGATGTCGCCGTTCTCGACGAGCCCGATCGCGCCGCCCTCCGCCGCTTCCGGCGAGACATGGCCGATCGAAAGGCCCGACGAGCCGCCGGAGAAGCGGCCGTCGGTGACGAGCGCGCAGGCCTTGCCGAGCCCTTTCGACTTCAGATAGCTCGTCGGATAGAGCATCTCCTGCATGCCCGGCCCGCCGCGCGGCCCCTCGTAGCGGATCAGCACGACGTCGCCGGCCTTGACCTTGCCGCCGAGGATGCCCTCGACCGCCGCATCCTGGCTCTCGAAGATCACGGCCGGGCCCGAGAAGGTCAGGATCGAGGCGTCGACGCCGGCCGTCTTCACGATGCAGCCGTCGAGCGCGATGTTGCCGTAGAGCACGGCGAGCCCGCCGTCCTGCGAAGGCGCATGCGCCTTGTCGCGGATCACGCCCTGTCTCGCGGTCGAGGTCGAGGTCCGTCGAAGCGCCGGTCCTGGCTGAAGGCGACCTGCGTCGGCACGCCGCCGGGCGCGGCGCTGTAGAAGCTGCGGACCGCCTCGCTCTGCGTGCTGCGCTGACGTCCCAGCGCTCGAGCGCGTCGCCCAGGCGTCGCGCTGTGCACGGTCGGCAGCGAGGTGTCGATCAGCCCGGCGCGGTCGAGCTCGCCCAGGATCGCCATGATGCCGCCGGCGCGATGGACGTCCTCCATGTGCACGTTGGCGACCGCGGGCGCGACCTTGCAGAGCACCGGCACGCGGCGCGACAGCCGGTCGATGTCGGCCATGGTGAAGTCCACCTCGCGCCTCGTGCGCGGCGGCGAGCAGGTGCAGCACCGTGTTGGTCGAGCCGCCCATGGCGATGTCGAGCGTCATCGCGTTCTCGAAGGCCTCGAAGGTCGCGATCTTGCGCGGCAGCACGGAGGCGTCGTCCTGCTCGTAGTAGCGCCGGGCGAGGTCGACGATCAGATGGCCCGCCTCGACGAACAGCCGCCTGCGGTCGGCATGGGTCGCGAGCATCGAGCCGTTGCCCGGCAACGCGAGGCCGAGCGCCTCGGTGAGGCAGTTCATCGAGTTGGCCGTGAACATGCCCGAGCAGGAGCCGCAGGTCGGGCAGGCGGAGCGCTCGATGACCTCGACCTCGTCCTCGGCTGACGCGGTCGTCGGCGGCGGCGACCATCGCGTCGACGAGGTCGACCTTCTTCAGCACGCCCTCGGCGATGACCTTGCCGGCCTCCATCGGCCCGCCGGAGACGAAGACGGTCGGGATGTTGAGGCGCATCGCCGCCATCAGCATGCCGGGCGTGATCTTGTCGCAGTTGGAGATGCAGACCAGCGCGTCGGCGCAATGGGCGTTGACCATGTACTCGACGCTGTCGGCGATGAGCTCGCGCGAGGGCAGGCTGTAGAGCATGCCGTCATGGCCCATGGCGATGCCGTCATCGACCGCGATGGTGTTGAACTCCTTGGCGACGCCGCCGGCCTGCTCGATCTCGCGCGCCACCAGCTGGCCGAGATCCTTGAGGTGGACATGGCCGGGCACGAACTGGGTGAAGGAGTTCGCCACCGCGATGATCGGCTTGCCGAAATCGCCGTCCTTCATGCCCGTGGCGCGCCAGAGGCCGCGGGCGCCGGCCATGTTGCGGCCATGGGTCGTGGTGCGGATACTCAATTGCGGCATGGCTGACCTCTTCAGCTTGATGAAATTCGGGCCAAGCTAGTCAGCACGTTCGGCCCGGCCAAAATTGGTTTTGCCGATCCGAACCATCGGCGGACCCGATCAAGCCGACGGGTCCGGATTGCTAGGTTGCGCCGTTCCGCCCCAGCGGCGGTGCCGCAGGGATAGGCCCCAATGCTACGCAACATCGACATCGATCTGCTGCGATGCTTTGTGACGATCGCCGAGATGCGGAGTTTTACACGGCAGCCGCGGCCCTGTTCCGCAGCCAGTCGACGATCAGCACGCAGATTCGCCGGCTCGAGGAGCTGGCGGGCCAGACGTCTGCTGCAGCGCTCGCCGCAAGAGGTCCTTCTCACCCGCGCCGGTGAGGATTTCCTCGGCTATGCGCGCCGGATCGTCGCGCTGCACGACGAGGCGCTGGACGTGGTCAATGCGCAGAGCGTGGGCGGCCGGTGCGGCTCGCCGTCATGGACGACTACGCCACGATCGTGCTGCCGGAGACACTGGCGAGTTTTGCGCGGACTCATCCCAATGTTGAACTCGAGGTCACCACCGGCTTCACCCGCGACCTGCTGGACCGTCTCGGCGAAGATTTCGATCTTGTGCTTGCGACGCAAAAGCCGGCGACGGCCGCGGCGAGGTCCTGCGGACCGAGCGCACCGCCTGGGCCTGCTCCGACCGGCATGATTTCGCGTTGACGGACCCGCTGCTGCTGGCCCTGCTGAAGGCGCCCAACATGTATCGCGAATGGGCGCTTGCCGCGTTGAACGACGCCGGCTTGCCATGGCGATCCTGTTCAGCAGCTCCAGCATTGGCGCGGTCGAGGCCATGGCCGCCTCCGGCGCGATCCTGACCGTCGTCAAGGCCGGAACGGCGCGCTCAGGGCTGCGCCTGCTCGGCACGGCCGATGGATTGCCGCCCTGCCCGCGTCCGAAATCGCGCTTCACGTGGCGCCGGGCCGCAGGCGCCGCCGTGCGCGCGCTGAGTGCATTCCTCGATCGACGCATTGAAGCAGGAGGGTGCGGGCGACACCAGTTAGCCGGCGCTACGTCGTCGCTTCTGCCAGCGCGCGCTCGAGAACAGCAAAGACACGACGGTCTGCCATCTGCGCGACGTTGAAGCGCATGAATTCCGCCGCCGACTGCGAGACGCTGAAGACGTTGCCGGGGGCGAGCACGACCCGTTCTCGCGCAGCGCGGCTGCGGCGACCTCGGCCGCGTCCCGGCCGTCCGGCAGGCGGCACCAGAAATAGAAGCCGCCGCGCGGCATGCAGTCCATGGGCGGACGCCGAGCGCTTCGAGCTTCCGACCGTCTCGCGGCGCGTCCTGCGCCAGGCGGCGGCGCAGGCCGTCCAGGTGCTTGCGGTAGCTGCCGTCGCTCAAGGTCGCCGAACACCAGCTCGGCCGCGACCGGGCTCGGCCCGCCGAAGTTCGTCGCCACCTGGAGATCGACCAGCGCCTCGATCCAGTCCGGCCGGGCCGCGATGTAGCCGCAGCGGATCGAGGCGGACAGCGTTTTGGAGAAGCTGCCGATCCGGATCACGCGGGCGAGCCCGTCGAGCGCGGCGAGGCGCGGCGACGGCTCCGGCTCGAAGTCGGCGAAGATCTCGTCCTCGACGATGGTGAGGTCGTGCGCCGCCGCCGCAGTGAGGATCCTGTGCGCGGTCTGCGGTGAGATCGTCGCGCCGGTCGGATTGTGGAGCGCGGAATTGGTGATGTAGAGGCGCGGCCGATGCGCCGTCGAGCGCCGCGGCGAAGCGCGCGACGTCCGGCCCGCTCGGCGTGTAGGGGACGCCGACGATCTTCGACCCGATGGGCGCGCAGCAGCGCCTGGAAATTGAAGTAGCAGGGGTCGTCGACCAGGACCGTGTCGCCGGGGTTGCAGCAGGAAGCGGCAGACGAGGTCGATCGCCTGCGTGCCCGACGGGGTCAGCAGGATCTGGTCGGCGCCCGCCTCGATCCCCTCGGCGGCGAACTGGCGGACCAGCAGCCGGCGCAATGCGAGCGAGCCGCGCGTGCTGCCGTAGTCCGCGAGCACGGCATCGTCGGCGCTGCGCCAGTGCGCGGATCGCGCGGCGGATCGCGGCGTTCGGCATCCAGTCGGCGGGCAGCCAGCCGCATCCGGGCTTGCAGCATCTCCGGCGCCGGCATCGAGCGACTGCCGCGACACCCAGAACGGATCGATCGCGCGGTCGAGCCGCGGCTCGACTTCGGCCAGCGCGAGCGGCGGCATGGCGCCCGACGACGTAGAAGCCGGAGCCCGGCCGGGAGCGGATCACCCCTTCGGCCGCGAGCCGGTCGTAGGCCTCCACCACGGTCGACGGCGAGACCCGCATGTCGCGGGCGAAGCTCCGGATCGAGGGCAGCTTCTCGCCGGCGGTCAGCGCGCGGCTCGCCATCCGCCGGCGGATCGCCGTCCATGACCGCGCCGGTGCGCGTCGCGCTCACGCCGCTTTCGGTCTCGCGGGCCAACTGTATGGCTCCCTTACCCATACTGTTCGGTCACACCGTACTGGTGTGTCGCTGTCGTCGGCAATCGCCCGTGCGCTATGCGAGGGGATGACCGAGACCCTGCATGGCGACGCACGCGGCATCGCACCACGCAGGGGTGGGGCAGCGGCCTCCTCGGCGTCATCATCTTCAGCGGTTCGCTTCCGGCAACCCGCGTTGCGGTCGGCGACTTCACGCCGCTGTTCCTGACCTCCGCCCGCGCCGTCATCGCGGCGCTGCTCGGCGCGGCGCTGCTGCTCGCTGCTGCGCGAGAAGCGCCCCGAGCGCGACGATCTCGTGCCGCTCGCGTCGTGGCGCTCGGCGTAGTGGTCGGCTTCCCGTTGCTGACCGCGCTGGCGCTCCAGCACATCACCGCGGCGCATTCGATCGTGTTCGTCGGCCTCTTGCCGCTTGCGACCGCGATCTTCGGCGTCATCCGCGGCGGCGAGCGGCCGAAGCCGGCCTTCTGGCTGTTCTCGGTGGTCGGCGCCGCGTCGGTCGCGGGCTTTGCGCTGGCGAACAGCGGCTTCGCCTCGCTCGCCGGCGATCTGCTGATGGTCGCCGCGATCCTGCGTCTGCGGCCTCGGCTATGCCGAGGGCGCGCGCTCTCGCGCCGGCTCGGCGGCTGGCAGGTCATCTCCTGGGCGCTGGTGCTCGCGCTGCCGGTCATGGCGGTGATCGGCGCTCGCGACCCTGCCGGAGGTCTGGACCGGGATCGGCGCGCCGGCCTGGCTCGGCCTCGCCTATGTCTCGGTCTTCAGCATGCTGGTCGGCTTCGTCTTCTGGTACCGCGGGCTCGCGCTCGGCGGCATCGCCGGCGTCGGCCAGCTGCAATTGCTCCAGCCCTTCTTCGGGCTGGCGCTCGCCGGACTGCTGCTCGGCGAGCCGGTCGCCTGGACGATGATCGCGGTGACCGGGCTGGTCGTCTCTGCGTCGCCGGCGCGAAGCGGTTCGCGTGAGCTAACGGC
>CAVWTB010000045.1:0-101680 GCA_963757845.1 uncultured Alphaproteobacteria bacterium | reverse complement strand
GAAACTCAGCAAACCCGGTGGTGTTCGCCCAGGCGGAAACCGAACAGCCGGCGTCTTGCTCTTATGAAAGGGTTTGGGGCGCGATGGGTTGAGGTTCACTCGGCGGCGCGCATCCTTTCCCTCCCCGCTCGGCGTGCCGTGGAGCAGCGCCAATCCTCCCCTCCTCCCGCTCGCCTCGGCTGAGCCCGAAGGGCGAAGGCGACGCGAGTGGCGGGGAGGGGTGGGGGTGGGGGGCTGCAGCGTTTCAATCAAGCTCAGCGTCTCCAATAGGCTCGCACTCACCTCGCACACGCGCACGCAAACGCCCGTCGTGCCGCGCACCCCCGACCCCTCCCCGCCACCCGGCTTCCTTTTTACGCTTCGCTACGCCGGGCGGGGGGGGGGGGGGACAAGGCGCCAGTCGCCGGTTTCTCGGATTCAATTGTCAAACAGCCCTCGATCTCGACCTGCAGACGCGCGTCATCATTCCGTGTTCTATCCGGCAGCGCGCGCCGGGCTTGCCGGCGCGCAGAACAAAAATCTGCGCCGGCCACAGACGTGCGAAATCGGCCCCTCTTTATCCGGCGCAGAGGCCTGCCATTCCTTGTTCCTTTTTCCCCCGGAGGGGCGTGCGGAACGACAGGGCGTTTCGCCGCGCCTGCGGCGCCATGTGCGGAGCACATGGCTTCGTGGGCCGAAGCACACGGCAAAAAGCAGCCACGGAAGCAGCAGCTACGCCTGCGTTCCGCACGCGATGGACTTTGCGGCTTGCTGCATGTCCCAGGAGGCGTCACTGGTGCCGACGTTTCCCCGTTCGTGCAAGCTGTTACCCGGACATGCACTTGGACCGTCCGCCCGTCTTGCCGGCGTCTTCCCCCCTCCGCTTTACGGATCTGCGATCCTCGATAGCATCTCGGGTCCGGCATCGTGGCGGCCACCGCATCCCGCTCCACGTATCGAAACGATCGCCACGCGCCCCTTATCGGGGCGGGATGGCGACGAATTCCTGTCGCCCAGGCAAAGTCAATCGCCGCAGGAACAAAGTCCAAAAGAGTATTTGTTTTCTGAAAATCCGAAAATCTTACGAGACTGCAGGCTTCGCCGAAAATCCCTCACCCCCACACCGTCATGGCGAGAAGCGAAGCGACGAAACAATCCAGTCCGCGCGAAGCGCGCAAACAAAAAATGGCGACATTCCCGACGAACTCAGACTGGATTGCTTCGTCGCACCGAAAAGCGTAAAGCGCCGATCCGCGGGGTACTCCTCGCAATGACGGCGTGGGCCGGGGGTTTTCGCACGGCCGACAAGTCGCTTCGCCCCGGCAAAGTCGAGCGCGATAGTGTCACCTCGCCGATTGTCAGCATCGGCGTGATATGCCTTGCTGTGCGCAAAGCCCGCACCCCAAAAGAAAGCCACGCGATGGACGTCGCCAGCCTGGTCCTTCCCGTCTTCGCGATCATCGTCACCGGCTGGCTGGCCGGCTATCTCGGCTACATCCCGCGGTCGCTGGCCGACGGGCTGGTGCATTTCGCCTACAACATCGCGATGCCGGCGCTGCTGTTCGTCACCATCGCGCAGGAGCCGGCCGCCATCTGCTGGAGTGGCGCTTTCTGCTGGCGTTCGGCGGCGGCTCGATGCTGTGCTTCGCGCTGGTGTTCCTGGGCCTTCGCATCTTTTGGGGACGCGGCCTCGCCAGCAGCACAATGCATGGCATGGCTGCGGCGATGACCAACACCGGCTTCGTGGCGCTGCCGATCCTGCATTCCGTGTATGGCCAGCCCGCCGTTCTGCCCGCCGCCATCGCCACCCTGTTCGTGGCAGCGATCATGTTTCCCTTAACCGTGATCCTGCTGGAAAGCGAACAACACCGCGCGCAGAAATCTTCAGTGCACTCCGCCGGCCTCACAAAACAGATCGTGCTCAATCCGATGGTGCTGTCGACCGCGCTCGGCCTTGCCTGGGCGATCACGGGCCTGAAGATCCCCGCCCCGCTCGCAGCCTACCTGAACATTTTTGCCGGCGCGCTCACGCCCTGCGCGCTGTTCGCCATCGGCCTTGGCCTGTCGGCCGAAGGACTGCGCACGAACCTCAACGCGTCCTTGGCGCTCGCCGCCGTCAAGCTCGTGATCATGCCGCTCATCGTCTACGGACTGTGCCTCGTCACAAACCTCAACCCGCTCTACACCATCGCCGCCGTGATCTGCGCCGCCGTGCCGACGGCGAAGACCGTGTTCATCCTGGCCGGCGCGTACAAGGTGGAGGAGGAGCTGGTCGCGTCCACGGTGTCGATCACGACGCTGCTGTCGGTCGCGACGCTGATGGGGTGGCTGTATGTGCTGTCGGGGCTTGGGGCGCGGGTGGGGTGAATCGATTTTCGCGCGGAGGTGCCATTACTAGAGTTGATGGACGACGTCGCCGAGCTGATACACAAAGCAGCCTCGATCGGTCAGCGAAGCCAAGGAAGCGCCCCAGCTCCTCGAGCCGAGCTTCGATCCGTGAAATCTCGTCGATCGGGTTGTCGTCGGCCATCAGATTTGAGATCGAGTTCCGCAAGAGTCACTTTCGAAAGTGCGCGAAGAGCATCACGACAAGAGTGGCGCCATTCCGGGATCGCCTTTTGCCATCGCCCGGCGATAGGCTTCACGGCTGCCGATCCGTGCCAGATATCCGCGAATATTGGGCAGCCCCGCAAGATCGTACGGGAGGAAGTAACGCATTGTTGTAAGCGAGAAGACCAGCATGATGTCTGCCGCAGTGAACTCATCGCCCGCAAGGTAGTTGGCGTTCCCGGTCCGCGCTTCCACGAGATTGAATGCGTTGTCCACCCGTCCCTTTGCGGCGAGCAACACCGGATCATCGGCGGCGAGCTTGAGCCGGTTCAGGATCATGCTGCGTCCCATGCTCGATTGAAGCGTGCCGTTGGCAAAGTGAAACCAGTAGAGGTACTGGGCAAAATCAGGATGGCCATAGCTGAGCGTAAGACGGCCGTTCGCGTGCTTGGCGGTAATGTACTCGACGATCGCTCCCGACTCGGCGAGCACGAGGTCTCCATCGGTGATGACGGGTGCGGCGCCAATGGGATGGAGCGCCTTGTACTCTGCAGGCGCAAGCAGCGGCGCGCGGGCATAACACTTGAGCTCATATTCAATTCCAAGCTCCTCGCAGAGCCAGACGATCCTTTCGGATTGTGATTTTCCAAGGTGATGAACAGTGAGCATGTGGTCCTCTCGCGTTATCGCGCCCTCTCCCTTGCGGGAGTATGAGGCTCTACGTAACCGATTGAAGTGACTCCAGAAACCTTAATCGGTGTCCGTATAGCGTCAGAACCACATCTCGTGACTTCACGAGAGGTCCCACCGCTGACGATGGCGATGGTGTGCGCTCTCGATGCTGGCACGGTCGCGTCGTGTCGCGCGATGATGCGTGACGCTTGCGATGCGCGTCCGCTCGCGCTGTCTGCCGTGCCGCCCATCTCATGCAGGGACGAAGCCGTCACCGGCTATGTGGGAAACGGTGGCGGCTTCGCGCTCCTACGCAGCACAGTGTCCCGGAGGACAGGACCGACGGTGCGCGCGCCCGGTTGATTGAGCGTTAACGGCACGCGGTTCCAGATCGGCATAGTTTGCCGACTTGCTAGCACGTCGCGTCGGTGATGCGGATGATGGTGGTCGAGATGGCGGCGCGATGACCAATCATGCGCGTATTGCGTCGAGGTGATGACACGATGCGCGAGCGCTGGCGATGTCCGCATTGCGCTCGGAAGCGGACATCTGGGCTGGCCTTCAGTACGTCTGCTTTGTGCCAGGAGCGGAAGTGCTCGGCTCACTCGGCCGTGGTTGCGATGCGCTGACAGCCCGGCTCACGCTGGCTCTGGCCAACGGCGGCCCGGCACATTGCGGGCCGCCGATACCTTTAAGTCAGCACAAACCGGATGATGTTGGCAGACTGGTCCTGATGTATGTCGCGTCGCCTGCAGCTACTCCACGCGCTCCATTGTGAGGACCGCGACCGCTTGCTTGCCATCTTGAATTCGATACGGTGCAGTTGTCCAATTCAGTGTCTTGCCGTTTATCTGCATCTCTGCTTTCCGCTCGGTACCGGTCCAAACTTGATTCGACGATGAATCATGGCGCAGGACAAGCGTGCTACCCTCCACCTTGTATGTGCCTGTGCCGAAGCCCATGGTGTTGTAGAGTGCGACACGGTCGGCATCAGTCATCGGCCCTTCCGGAGCCTTGCGGCCATCGTTCATTTGGACCCACATAAAGTATCCGCCGCGCGTAAAAATCGCGGAGCCGGTCGGGTTCTCGCCTCGGGGTTTCGAGGTCGCGCCCGTCGCCTGTTCTTTTTGATCAAGGGCAGTGAGCTTCCACACGCCGACGATCTGGTTGGCCAAATCCTGCGCCCCCGCCACATGCGGCAGGGTCACAAGGAAAGCCAACGCCACAAATGAGAGCAAAGTGGACTTCATCATAACGATCACTAAAGACGCTGAAGTTAGGCACTTTTTCATGTTCCCCTCCTAGTGAATAACTATTTCGTGAACTAACTGCTCTCTTTCATTTCGGAGACACTCAGCGGCTACGAGCGCGAATTCCGAGCGCGGCTATAAGCGACGAGAAATGCACGTCCTCCCGATCAGGTCCGATAGTTGGAATCTCACGTGCCTCTAGTGGCAGCCCGCCTTGCATGACAGCCTCCGGGTGTCCGATGTTAGTCCGAGCGGAACCTAGGCGCCACGGTTTCGGGCGGCCTGAGTCCCATTGGGACATTACCCAGGTAGTGAGCGCCTCTCGAAGGCTCCTTCGGCATCTCGCATGAGATTTGTCGGTGTCCCCTGTGGGTCCAGGCCGTGTAAAAACGTTTTTCCTCCCCCAAAAATTACACGCAACCGGGGACGGTCCGCGTCGACACGACGGTCTGAGCGTATTTTTGCCTTATCGAGTCGAAGTTAACCCGGGCGCAAGCTCGGGCCACGCCTGAGCGACCTGAACGGTCACATGATGCGCATAACAGCACGAACTGTTCACGCCCGGATTGCCACCAGGAGCGGCTTGATGCCGACGATGTTCATTACGCGCGTGAGGTTGTAGGCGAGTACGTTCAGGGCCATTTCGGTCGCGACATTGGGCAACCGCTTCATCAGAAAGTGTGTTGCCCCCATCCGCATCTTCAGTGTGGCGAACGGATGCTCGACGGTTTCGCGGCGCACACGCATGGCTTGCGGGTTCTGATCGAGCCGCGTCTGCGCGGCCTCGACGACGTGTTCGTGTTCCCAGCGTTTGATACGGCGCTCGTTGGATGTTGTGCACTGATCCTTGAACGGGCATGTGCGGCACGCCTTCGTCAAGTAGATCCGCATTTTCTGGCCATCTTCATCAGCGGTGAAGTGATGCGCCAGCTTATCGCCGGCCGGGCAGCGATAGACATCGTCCTTGGCCAAATAGACAAAATCAGATTTCCCAAAGCGACCTGCCGACTTGGCTCCCGAGGTTTGCGGCTTGGGTAGCGTGACCGCTACCCCGGCCTGTTCGCATGCCAGGATTTCCTCGCCTTTAAAGTAGCCCCGATCCGCAACGACGTCCAAATTATCGCTGTGCAGCGCGGCTTTCGCCGCCTGCGCCATCTTCGCCAGTTGCGATCTATCGGTGCCGATGTTGGTGACCTCGTGCGCGACAATCAGATGGTTCGTGGTGTCGACCGCACTTTGTACGTTGTAGGCGACCATGCCGGAGCCGCGCCCGCTCGTTGCCATCGAGCGGCAATCGGGATCGGTCAGCGATATCTGCTTGTCGGGCGAGACGAGCAATGCCTTTTCAATCGCGGCCAGCCGTTTCACTTCTTCTTCGAGCTTCGCCAGCTTTTCCTTAAGCCGCGTCTTGGTCAGCAGCACCGTTTCCGACGGCTCATCCCCTGCGGCAGTCTGACGATCGGCGGTGTCGAGTTGGCTCATGTAGCGCGCCACGCTCTCTTCGATCTGCTTCTGGCGGCGCTGGAGCTTGCCCTGCGTGAAGTTGTTGTCGCGACTGTTCACGGCCTTGAACTTGCTGCCGTCGATGGCAACGCTGGCCTTCGCCAGCAGCCCCATCTTGCGGCACAACTCGATGAATTGCCCGCAAACCTTCTTGATCGCTGGGCCATTGTCCTTGCGGAAGTCGGCGATGGTTTTGTGATCCGGCGCCAGCCGTCCGGTCAGCCACATCACCTCGAGATTGCGGCCAGCCTCGCGCTCCAGCCGCCGGCTCGATTGGACACGGTTGAGATAGCCGTAAATGTAGAGCTTGAGCATCGGCGAAGGATGGTACGCCGGCCGACCGGTCGCTGCAGGATCAACGCCATCGAACCCGAGGTCGCGCAGTTCCAACGCATCCACGAACAAATCGACCACGCGAACAGAATTGCCCTCGTCGACCCAATCATCGAGGCATTCCGGCAACAGCGTCGTCTGCTGGCGATCCGCCCCCTGAACGAAACCCCGCATTACTTCCCCCGCCGATTCAGCAGGAAAATCATAGCATCGATGGAGTTTTCACACGGCCTGGGTCAAACTCGGAAGTCGAGCCAGCGGACGCCAACTTCCGCTTCACCGCCGAAAGGCGACATTCATCTTAGGAAACGGCATGTCCGAAAGGTGCCAATAACAGACATTGGATTTGTCCATTTGACGGACTGCGAGGCGCGCATCACATGCCTCGCGGAGTACGCGGGGGACGATGTGGTCCGCAGCATCAACGACAGCTTCGCGTCATCCCAATTCGGGATTGTAAACCTGAACGTTATCTTGAAATTCCTCGAGCGACACGCCGGCAAAAACCACGCCTGTTTCGTACGAGCCATTGAGGTCCATATCTATCACCAGATATCCTTGATCTTGCGCCGCATTGTACAAGTAGATCGCGTGGGATTGCGGGCGATCGTCATCGCTGTGCGCGGCATACCAGTTCGCGACCTGTGTGCCTGCTTGGGCAGCCGCGCCCTCGATCGTCGTCGCATCGGTGTAGGTACTCGGGACGTAAGCGCCGATCGCATCGCTGTGTACTGAATACCCACCAATCCCGGCATACCATCGCTGCCTTCGACGATAGTGTCCGCAACCCCGGTAAAGGCGAGGCTGTCGCCTTGGTAAAACAGGATTGTGTCTACGCTAAAGATACCACCGGCGGGCCGTTAAGGAGGATGGTGTCCGCTCCGCCACCACCCCAGAGAACATCGCTACCATTTCCTCCGACGAGGACGTCGTTGCCCGAGTCGCCTAAAAGCTGGTCATCGCCATCGCCGCCGTCGAGATAGTCGTTGCTGGCACCGCCAAATAAAAAGTCATTGCCGCCCTGACCGTACAGGTAGTCGCTGCCAGCCTGCGCTCCGTTATCACCCCAGAGGGTGTCATTGTCGGCGCCGCCATAAAGCACGTCGTTGCCAAGGCCGCCGTTCAGGAAGTCGTTGCCTTCCTCGCCATACAGCGTGTCAGTTGCCGTTGTCGCCGTACAGATTGTCTTGTCCCCAGCCGCCATAGAGGCGGTCATCGCCGTCGCCGCCGCGCAGGGTTGTCGTTGCCGTCGAACCCGTACAGCCGGTCGTTTCCCCAGGAACCGGTAAGGTGTCGTCGCCGCCCGTGCCGTACAGGACCTTGTCGGGATTATAGAGAGCGTAGTTTACGATCCGGAATAAAGATGGAAACCTGCAGGTACTGCTTGCTGGCATGACATCCCCCATGGGCGCCGGATTGGCCCTCGATGGAAGACAGTCATAGTTCAACGTGCCCCGCTCCACCGTGATTTGAATCACAGGGACCGTTGCACTGCACTTGGTCGGAGATACTGGCAGCTTCCAACAGGATCCGCTGTTCCCAAGGGAACAGGGTGCAAAAGGAACGTCAGATACGCGGCCCCCAAAGTCTGCTTTGGGTCCAGGTTGTGTAAAAACGCGCAGACGCTTGATCGCGACAGAACAAGTTAATCGTTCAAGCCCGCTTTCGGCGCTCATACCGCAAGACCATTCAATTTTGAAATCCAACCTAAGAATATCATTCTCGCGGCGCTTGGAGTTTTTGAGTTTTCACACAGCCTAGGTCATTCGCGTCATTTTGACGGTCTGCCCATGACTTCCGATCTTCTCCCGGAAGCGGACATCGTCACGGGCCGGTGTCCGTTCGTGGAGAACGCTGATACGGTTGCGTCATCGTGCCGCGCGTAATGCAGGCAGTGACGGCCTGACCACCGCTGCCGCCTCGCTGTTGCATTCTGAGATCGACTCTCAACGACCGCTCCTTCGGCAAAAGGACTTCAAAAATGCGCATTCACAATCTCTACGAGGACGCAAAGGGAGAATCGCACTTCAGGGACATCGAGGTTGAATGGGTCGAGGAACGGGGGGTCTCCAAACTGTCGAAGCGGATGCCGGCGACCGGCATCATCTTCCGGCGTACCGAAGGCAACTACAATGTGGACTGGCACCCCGCCCCGCGCCGCCAATACATTGTCAACCTCGACGGCGGCGTGAAGATCACGGCAAGCGACGGAGAGGCCCGGATCATTGGGCCGGGAGAGATCATCCTGGTCGAGGACGTCAGCGGCAAGGGGCACCTGTCGCAGGCTGTCAACGGGGCGCTGCGGCATTCCCTGTTTATTCCGATAGAGTAAGGCGCGACACCTCGCCCCACTCATCAGCGTTTGTGTCTTAGCGTCTGTGTCGTTGCTCATCAGTTGCTGACAACAGCATCTCACCCGCCGGCCGAACGCCGGAGCAGTGCGAGCATTCATCCGGCCGGGGTCGTCAAGTGGGAGACGCTCGCGGACAAGATTGGTATCGTCGCAAACCAACTCCTTGTTTTGGGGCCTCCATGCGCACTCTCCTCACCAATGCAACGCTCATAGACTGTGTTCACCCCAAAGCGGTTCAAGGGGTGGCGATCATGATTGAAGATGGCCGCATCCGCGAGATCCGTTCCGACGGCAACGATCTCAACGTTGGTGATGCTACAGAAATCGACCTTCACGGCGCATATCTGATGCCCGGATTGTGGGACGTACACATACACCCGGATTATTTTTCGTTGAGCGAGATGCCGCTCGCTGACCAAGTCACGTTGTTTGGCCATCGAATGATGGCTGCATTGACTGAATTGGGAATAATCGGACTGCGTTGCGCTGGCGCGCACAGCCACATGGACGTCGCCTGGAAGCGCGCCTTCGACTTAAACCAATATACCGGCCCGCGCTTGTTCGCTGCGGGCCACTTCCTGACGACCACCGGCGGCCACTTCCTGACCTCTGGACACGCTCTCGAGTGCGATGGCCCCTATGGCTTCGTCAAGGCCATCCGCGAGGAAATCAAGAATGGCGTCGACCACGTCAAGCTGAATCTGTCCGGAGGCATTTTGGGTCCCGCATGGGACCGTCATCAGAACTCGTTTCTGCTGCCGGACGAACTGAAAGCCGCCTTCGACATCTGCCACCTGCGCGAGTTCAAGGTGATGGCTCATGCGACCAATCCCACGGCCGTGAAGCATGCGATTCGGCTGGGAGCGCACAGTGTGGAGCATGGTTACATAATGGACGACGAATGCATCGAGCTTTTTCTGAAGCACGATACCTGGTATGTCCCAACACTTTCGATTAGCCACCTCACGCCCAAGCAAGCGACCAACAAATGGGAACAACTCTGGGCCAAGCATCGCGGTATGTCGCATGCATTATGTTGTCGCGCGGAAGCGGCATCGGACGTCCATCGTTACTGGTTCGAAAAAGCGCTCAAGGCCGGCGTAAAGATGGCCCTCGGTTCTGATATTCGGCCGCTCAAAGATGCTGCATTGCTTGAGCTTGGACTATGGGTTCGCAATGGCGCCACACCGTGGCAAGCTCTTGTCGCAGCGACCCGCAACGGCGCGGCGGTATGCGGAATGGGAAGCGAGCTCGGCACGATCGAGGTAGGTAAGCTAGCGGATCTGATCGTGGTGGAAGGTAATCCGCTGGAGGATATTGATAATGTGCGGCGCCTTCAGCTGGTCCTGAAGGAAGGCGTAGTGGTGTCCGACAAGCGCAAATGATGAGCCAGTCGCGCTGTCAATTGCGCGTAGTGAAAGCCACTGACCTGGCGAACTCGCACCGGGATCTGCTGGCGTTCGGCGGCGGCTCGATGCTGTGCTTCGCGCTGGTGTTCTTGGCCTTCGCATCTTTTGGGGACGCGGCCTCGCCAGCAGCACGATGCATGGGCATGACCGCGGCGATGACCAACACCGGCTTCGTGGCGCTGCCGATCCTGCATTCCGTGTATGGGCGGATGGCTTTATGCCCTGTCGGGGCTCGGCGCGCAGGTGAGATAGCGCCGCATAGCGGCATGCTGCCTTCAAGAGGTTGAAGCCGGTCGGGATAGCGATAGACTGCCCACATGAAGAAGATCGGCTTTCTCTCGTTCGGCCACTGGTCGCCCTCACCCCAATCGCAAACCCGCTCCGCCGCTGATACGCTTCTGCAGTCCATCGAGCTTGCCGTTGCAGCCGAGGAGCTGGGGGCGGACGGAGCGTACTTCCGCGTCCACCATTTCGCCCGCCAGCTCGCCTCGCCTTTTCCCTTGCTGGCGGCCGTCGGCGCGAAGACCAGCCGCATCGAGATCGGCACGGCGGTGATCGACATGCGCTACGAAAACCCGCTCTACATGGTCGAGGACGCCGGCTCAGCCGATCTCATCGCGGGCGGACGCCTGCAGCTCGGCATCAGCCGCGGATCGCCCGAGCAGGTGATCGATGGGTGGCGGTATTTCGGCTATCAACCGGTCGAAGGCCAGGATGATGCCGACATGGGACGGCGCCATGCCGAGATTTTCCTCGACCTCCTGCGCGGCGAAGGTTTTGCGCAGCCAAATCCTCAGCCGATGTTTCCAAACCCGCCGGGGCTGCTGCGCATCGAGCCGCATTCGGAAGGTTTGCGCGAACGCATCTGGTGGGGCGCCGGCTCCAACGCCACGGCGGAATGGGCGGCGAAGCTGGGCATGAACCTGCAGAGCTCGACGCTGAAGAAGGACGAAACGGGCGAGCCCTTCCATGTGCAGCAGGCCGCCCAGATCCGCGCCTACCGCGCCGCGTGGAAAGCGGCGGGCCATGCCCGCGAGCCCGGAATCTCGGTGAGCCGCAGCATCTTCGCACTCGTGGACGATCGCGATCGCGCCTACTTTGGACGCGGCGGCGACGACGAAGACCAGATCGGATTTCTCGGCGAAGGCCGCGCGATCTTCGGCCGCAGCTACGCAGCCGAGCCGGATAAACTTATCGAACAGCTCAAGACGGACGAGGCGATCAGGGAAGCCGACACGCTGCTGCTGACCGTGCCCAACCAGCTCGGCGTTGCCTACAACGCGCATGTGATCGAAGCGATTTTGACCCACATTGCGCCTGCGCTGGGGTGGCGTTGAGCAGACCCTCGCTCCGCGACTCATGAGCTTCGTATGGTTTCGTCATGAGTTCGGCGCTACCATGTGGGAAGATCGGCTTAAGGCCATCGTGGAGGTTTTTGAACACCGGACCAGATTAGTCATAACAAGGAGGATTGCCATGGACGCCCTGAAGACCTCGCAAGGCGCAGACGCGCATTCCCACCTCGTTCGCCCTGACAGCATGGAGTGGCAGAAGACGAGCTTCCCCGGCTGCGAGGCCAAGACGCTCCTGTTCGATCGCCGCACCGGGTTGATGACCGCGCTGATGCGGTTTGCGCCTGGCGCGGTGCTGCCCGATCACGAGCACGTCGGTATCGAGCAGACGTATGTGCTCGAGGGCAACCTGGTCGACAAGGAAGGTCCGGCGCAGGGCCTCGAATGCAAGGCCGGCGAATTCGTCTGGCGCGAGCAGGGCAGCCGCCATGTCGCATGGTCGCCTGAGGGCGGGCTGATGCTCGCAATCTTCCAGGTCCCGAACAAGTTTTTTGCCGCCGACGGTCGCGTGATCGACGCAGCGGGCAACGACTGGGACGAGACATGGGGGCACACAAGAAAGGCTTGAGGTCTTAGCCGTACGGCTGTAGCCCGCATGAGCGCAGCGACATGCGGGGAGTTCAACGCGACCAGATTCCCGGATATCGCTTTGCTCATCCGGGCTACTTGCTGTCGACCGCGCTCGGCCTTGCGTGGGCGATCACGGGCCTGAAGATCCCTGCCCCGCTCGCAGCCTACCTGAACATTTTTGCCGGCGCGCTCACGCCCTGCGCGCTGTTCGCCATCGGCCTTGGCCTGTCGGCCGAAGGCCTGCGCACGAACCTCAACGCGTCCTTAGCGCTCGCCGCCATCAAGCTCGTGATCATGCCGCTGATCGTCTACGGACTGTGCCTCGCCACAAACCTCAACCCGCTCTACACCATCGCCGCCGTGATCTGCGCCGCCGTGCCGACGGCGAAGACGGTGTTCATCCTGGCCGGCGCGTACAAGGTGGAGGAGGAGCTGGTCGCGTCCACGGTGTCGATCACGACGCGGCACACAAGAAAGGCTTGAAGCCAATCTCGACCCGCAACTCATGTGCTCTGCGAGCCTGGAGTGGCCATCTCGACGTCCCACAGAGGACGCTTCCCGATTTCACGTCCAAAGGACGTTTCGCCCCGTCAGACCGCCCCCTGCGCCACCCTCGCCGCGCCCGGCACCGCCGCCTGCGCAGCGCTCATCCCCATCAGCAAGCGCACCGGCGCCCACGGCCGCACCAGCCAGTGATATGCACCGAGCGAGATCACGCTCGTGCCGACGAAGATCATCGCAATCTTCACCCACGCCGGGATCGCCAGCGGCAGCACCGCCGTGCCGAGCAGCAGCAATGGCGCGTGGTGCAGGATGTAGACGGGCAGCGTCGCTTCGCTGAGATAAGCGAAGACCGGGCCTGCGGCCGGCTTGAGGCGCGCGGCGAAGCCGAGGCCGGCGCCGATGGCGCCCCAGGCGGTCAGGCCGACGAAGACGCGGCCGAGCGGTGGATTTACCGAAGAAAATGACGCCGGCGAAGGCGAGCCCCATGAGCGCTACGAGCCGCACGGCCTCGGCGTGCAGACGCAGCTCGAAGGCGGGCCAGGCGGCGATGCCGGCGCCGATCGCAAAGCACAGCGCGAAATAGGCGAAGTTGTCCCAGTCCTTGATGAGGTTCGGCACGAACGGCCAGTAGCCATCCGACGCCACCAGCAGCGCGGCGATCGCGACTGCGGGAAGATAGACCGTCAAGGCCGTCGGCACGGCGTTGATCGGCCGCGTCGCGCAAGCCGCCGCAGCAAGGGCAGCCCCAAGAGCGAGATCAGGAACAGATAGGCCAGGAACCAGAGATGCGACCAGGTGACGAGCTTCAGCTTCGTCAGGTTGCGGGGAAAGAAATCGAAGAAGCCGACACGCAACGCCTCGACCAGGTGGAAACCATGCATGCCCATGTCGCGGCCATGGCGGAGCTCGATGTATTTGATGACGGATCCGAACAGCACGGTGCCGACGAGCCAGCGGCGGCAGCAGGCGCGTGACCCGCTCTTTCAGGAAAGGGACCGGACCACGCCGGCGCAGCGACGTCAGCGCCGACCAGCCCGCGAGCACGAAGAACACCGCCAGCGTCGTGAGGTGCAGAAACTCGTAGGAGACCGAGGCGGCCAATAGCGGCGCATCGCTCTTGAGATGGTAGTGCGGCTCGGCCGCAAAGATCAGCAGCGCGTGGGCAAGAATGATCGCGCCGCAGATGACGATGCGCAGTGCGTCGAGATCGGTGCGCCGCGGCGCGGACCTCAGGTCTGGCGGACTGAATCGGCACGCCAGATGGCTGCGGCTTCAATGGAGCTGTCATTGCCTGACTTTCCAACTCGCTATTCGCTGTAGCCTTTACAAACTGACGGTTGAATGACAGCTCAGCCGCTGTCGGGCTGGACAGATGCGACGATGGGGCGGAAACGGCGCTTTCTCAGGACTGTTCACCTAAACAAAACGGCGGGATTATGCCCGCCGTCTTTCTTGATGAATGGAATGATAACGTTGCCGTCATGCCCGCGAAGGCGGGCATCCAGTACGCCGCAGCAGCTGCGATAAAACGCTGAGGCTCTGGAATACTGGATCCCCGCCTTCGCGGGGATGACGGTCCGAGTCATGTGGCGTCCTCATTGATTCAGGACGCTCCCGCCTTCGCTCTTCGAGCTACGGCGCGGCAAGCCCGCCTTAGTTGTCGAGGAACGACCGCAGCTTCCGGCTCCTGCGACGGATGCTTCAGCTTCCGCAGCGCCTTGGCCTCGATCTGGCGGATACGCTCTCGTGTCACCGAGAACTGCTGGCCGACCTCTTCCAGCGTGTGGTCGGTGTTCATGCCGATGCCGAAGCGCATGCGGAGCACGCGTTCTTCGCGCGGGGTGAGCGAGGCGAGCACGCGCGTCGTCGTCTCGCGCAGGTTCGACTGGATCGCCGCATCGATCGGCAGGATCGCGTTCTTGTCCTCGATGAAATCGCCGAGGTGCGAGTCTTCCTCGTCGCCGACCGGCGTCTCGAGCGACAGCGGCTCCTTGGCGATCTTCAGGACCTTGCGCACCTTCTCCAGCGGCATGCCGAGCTTTTCGGCGAGCTCTTCCGGCGTCGGCTCGCGGCCGATCTCGTTCAGCATCTGGCGCGAGGTGCGGACGATCTTGTTGATCGTCTCGATCATGTGCACCGGGATGCGGATGGTGCGCGCCTGGTCGGCGATCGAGCGGGTGATCGCCTGCCGGATCCACCACGTGGCGTAGGTCGAGAACTTGTAGCCGCGGCGGTACTCGAACTTGTCGACCGCCTTCATCAAGCCGATGTTGCCTTCCTGGATCAGGTCGAGGAACTGCAGGCCGCGGTTGGTGTATTTCTTGGCGATCGAGATGACGAGGCGCAGGTTGGCCTCGACCATTTCCTTCTTCGCCTGCCGCGCCTCGCGCTCGCCCTTCTGCACGCCGAGCACGATCTTGCGGAATTCGCCGATCTCCAGACCGGTGAGCTCGGCCAGCGCATGGATCTCGCCGCGCAGGTCCTTGATGCGGTCCTTCTCCTCGGCGACGAAGTTCTTCCAGCCCTTGCTGGCAAGCTTCGAGACGCGGTTGAGCCAGCGCGGATCGAGCTCCGAGCCGGTGTAGTTGCGCAGGAAGTCCTCGCGCGACGACGCCGTGGCCGTCGCCGAGACGGAACAGGCGGCCTTCGTACGAGACGAGCTTCTTGTTGATGTCGTAGAGCTGCTCGACGAGTGAGTCGATGCGCAGCTGGTTCAGCCGCAGCGACTTCACCTCGAGGATGATCTCGTCCTTCAGCTTCTTGTACTTGCGCTCCTGCGACGGCGACAGCGACTCGTTCTGCAGCCGGTTCTGGATGTCCTGCTCCTGCAGGCGGCGCAGCTTCTTGTACTCGTTGGCGATCTTGTCGAAGGTCTCGACCACGCGCGGCTTCAGCTCGGCCTCGATGGCCGCAAGCGACATCGCGTTCTCGAACTCGTCGTCGTCCATGTCGGCTTCGGCCGCAGCCTCGGCCGGGATCCTTCTCCTCGCCGTCCGGCGCCGGCCGGGCGGAACGGCGTCGCGGCGGGCGGAGCCGCCGGCGGAGCGACCGTGTTCACCGCGGCCGACGACAGCGTCTGCGGCGCGGCCGCGCCGTTGCCGGGCGCTGCCGCGACCGGCTGGCCGTCCTCGCCGACCATCGGCGCGCCGACCCGCCTTGGCCTCAGGGCCGGCGTAGGTCGCTTCGAGGTCGATGATGTCGCGAAGGAAGATCTTTCCTTCGTTGAGCTCGTCGCGCCAGATGATGATGGCCTGGAACGTCAGCGGGCTTTCGCAGAGACCCGCGATCATCGCCTCGCGGCCGGCCTCGATGCGCTTGGCGATGGCGATTTCGCCCTCGCGCGACAGCAGCTCGACCGAGCCCATCTCGCGCAGATACATCCGCACCGGATCGTCGGTGCGCTCGCCGGGCTCGGACTTCTTGGTTTCGGTGACGGCCTTTTGCGTGACCTCGACAAGCTCGGTATCGGGCTCGTCGTCCTCCTCCTTCTCCTCGTCCTCGTCTCGGCCTCGTCGTCGTTCTCGGAGACGTTGATGCCCATGTCGGACAGCATCGCCATCACGTCCTCGATCTGCTCGGGCGAGGTCGATTCGGACGGCAGCACTTCATTGAGCTGATCGAAGGTGACGAAGCCGCGCTTCTTCGCCTGCTTGATCATCTTCTTGACGGCGGCATCGGAAAGGTCGAGCAGCGGACCGGAGGGCGCCTCAGCCGCTTCCTTCTCGGCGGCGCCTCGGCGGGCTTCTCCGCCTTGGCGACTTCCTTCACCTGCACTGCTGCTTTTGCCTTCGTGGCCATTCATCTCGCTCCTGCAACGCGCGGGTGCGGCTCCCGCGCGCTCAACTCGGACCAAGTTCACACCGGAGGCGGCAACCCGCCTCCTCTGTTCATTGGAGGCAGTCACCCCGCCTCCGCTATTTCTGGAGGCAGTAACACCGCCTCCGCTCTGATTCATCCGTTCCATCGCCGGGCGCCGCTGCAAAACGCCAGACGCAGAAACGGGGCGGTGCCAGAGGGCGCCACCCAAATCGAATGCCCTCTACCTATAGGGCTGAATCTCGTTAAACCTCGATTAACCCTGTTTCTGCGGCCAAATGGCCGTTTTGGCGAGTCTTTTTCTGGTTCCCGGCGGCACCAGCCTGCCTCGTTACATGCCCTTCTGGACCCGGCCGGACAATTCTCCGAACCCCTCGATCAGGGCCTCGGTGCCTTCCACGGCGGCGAGCCTCGTTTTCACGTCCCGCAGCCACCCATAATTGGAGTCGGTCGCGTCCTGGCCCAAAGCCAGCTCGGCGTCCCTCAGCTCCCTAAGTAGTGAATGCCATTGGTGATGCAAGGCAACAAGCTGCCGCCAGGTGGCCAAAACATCATCGACCGCGGCGCCGGCTTGCGCGCCCCAGACGGCGCCGGTGGTGATCGAACGCTCAACCCGTTGAAGAATCTCCGATAATCCGCCTTTTGCGAGGTCCGCGCGGAGCTTTTCGCTCTGCTCTTCCGGATCGCCCGAGTGATGATGGTCGGCGGCCCAGGCGGCGATGATGCTGGCGCGCAGCCGATGCGCCTCCGGGTGCGCGAGCTCGAGCGCCGCGACCTCCTCCAGGTGCTCGTGCAGCAGCCACGGGTGGTTGAGCAGCGTCTTGAGGATCAGCGCCTCGCGGCGCGAGATCGCCGAGCGCTGGCCGCGGATCAAGGAGCTCGTCGCCAGCTGCGGGCTTGCGGCCTGGTAGGGACCGGGGGCGAAGGCCGCCGCGCCCGCCTGTGCAAAACCTCCGCGGCCGCCGCCGCGGCCGGTAAAATTGGCGCCGCGGGGCTGAAAATTGCGGCCCGAATTCGCGGCCGCGCGCGGCGCCGTAACCGCCCTGAAAGCCCCTTGGCCCGCCCTGACGATAGCCGCGGCCGTCGTTCCCCGCAGGCTGGAACAGCCGCTGCAGCCGCTCCTGCAGATCCTGCCGATAATATTTGCGCACCACCTCGTCGCGGATGCTCTGGCTCATCTCGTTGATGCGCGCCTCCAGCGCCGCGCGCCGCTCCGGCGTCGCATACGCGCCGCCCTCGATCTCGCGCAGCCAGATGACTTCGGCGAGCGGGCGCGCCGACGCGATCACCTCCTCGATCGCGCCGCGTCCGCCCGAGCGCGCGAGATCGTCCGGATCCTGCCCCTCGGGCAGCAGCGCGAAGCGCAGACTTTTTCCGGGTTTCAAGTGCGGCAGCGCCAGGTCGGCGGCGCGGCCCGCGGCCTTCTGCCCGGCGCGGTCGCCGTCGAAGCAGAGGATCGGCTCGTCGGCCATGCGCCAGAGCAGCATCAGCTGATTTTCGGTCAGCGCGGTGCCGAGTGGAGCTACGGCAGCGGGAAAGCCCGCGTTCACCATCGCGATCACGTCGACATAGCCTTCGACGACGACCGGCGTCGCGCCGTCATGCGCGGCCTGTCGCGCGGCGGCGATGTTGTAGAGCGTGTCGCCCTTGTGGAAGAGCGGCGTCTCCGGCGAATTCAGGTATTTCGCCTGCGCGTCCTTATCCAGCGCACGGCCGCCGAAGGCGATCACGCGGTCCCTGCATGTCTGCGATGGTGAACATCACGCGATCGCGGAAGCGGTCGTAAGGAACCGGGATGTCTTCGCCGCCGATCAAGAGGCCGGCCTCGACCATGTCCTCGACCGGAATGCCTGTGGCTGCCGAGAAACTCCTTCAGCGCGAAGCGTTCGGCGGGCGCATAGCCCATGCGGAATTTCAGCTGCGTCTGCGGATCGAGGCCGCGATCGGCGAGATAGCCGCGCGCCTTCGCGCCGTGTCTTCGACGCCAGCGTGTCGGCAAAGAATTTCGCCGCAAGCTCCATCACGTCGTGCAGCGTCTTGCGCCGCTGCTCGCGCCGGTCCGCATCGGGCGAGGATTGCGGAAGCGCGCAGGCCCGCCATCTGCGCGCAGCGCTCGACCGCTTCCGGGAACGAGCAGCCTTCCGTCTCCATCAGGAAGTCGAAGATGTTGCCGTGCTTGCCGGAGGAGAAGCAGTGATAGAAGCCCTTCTGGTCGTTGACCGTGAACGAGGGCGTCTTCTCCTGCTGGAACGGCGACAGCCCCTTGAACTCCTTGCCGGCCCGCTTCAGCTTCACGCGCTTGCTCACGACCTCCGACACCGGAAGCCGCGCACGCAGCTCTTCGAGAAACTGGGGCGTGAAGCGCATGGGGGTTAGGTTATCTGAGTCCCTTGAACGGCGGACGAAGGGATTAGCCATATAGGGTCGGCGGCGGCCGATGCGAGAACAGCGAGGTTTGTCGCCGCTTTCCACAGGGCGGAACGCGTGCGGAGCCGCCGGCATTCATCGCGCGGCACCGGTAAATGCGCCCTCTCCCCTTGCGGGAGAGGGCGTGTTGGAATCCGCCTCGAATGATGCTGGGTGAGGGGTCGCCCCAAGCACTAAGTCAGTGCCGTGCGGCAACCCCTCACCCAGCAGAATATCGGGTTAGCTCTTTACATGCCCTCTCCCGCAAGGGGCGAGGGCGCATTTATGTGCGCCTCAATGGTCCAGAAATCGCCCGGAGGCGATGCGAGGCAGGTGCGCGACGGGGCGGTTGTAGAGGTAGGTCCAGGCCTGCACCGTGGCGCCGTCGCCGGTCGTAACGGCAACGCGGGCCCGCACATACTCATGCGGCTTCGGATGCTTCTCACTGCAGCCTTCGTACTCGTCGAGCACACGCAACAACTCGGCCGCATCGCGCATCCGATAAAGCTCGCCAAACACCTGATCGGCGCCGTCCGTGGACGGCACCATGCCCGGGTAGAGCAGGAGTTTCGCAGCCGCCGGTCGCGATTGTAGCAGCGTGCCGATGTCAATGCCGCGCGACACCGGATAGAGCGGCGTGAACGAATGCATCGCGAGGAGAATGGTCGGCTGCTTATTTCGCGCGCGGGCGTCGAGGATCGCGGCGATGCGATCGTGATAGGGCTCGAAGATCTCGATCCGGCGCGCCTCCTTGTCTCACTTGCGAAATCTCCTCGTTGCCGGGAAGCGCGTCGTCGATCACGATCTGGATCGACGACTGCATTCCCGGCGGGCGATTGCAGGCGACCACGAGCGCGCGAATAGGTTTGCCCTATCATGTTCGCGGACAACGCGTTCGACAGCTGCGTCGTCACGCCGCCGATGCCGACGTCCCAAGCAATATGCCGCTCTCATTCGCGCGCCGAAACACCGAGGTCGCCCAGTGCACGCGGGACGAGCTTTCCGCAGTGGTCGCAGATGAGGAAAAACGGGGATGGGCCGGCGATTTTTGTGCTCGAGGACGGGGGCGGGTTGATCGGAGGCAAGCAGCATTGCGGCAGAGAGCTCCTCAATCGACGTAATGAAGTAATACTGGAATGCGTATCCTCGACAGAATGCATGCACCATGACCCACCGATGACCTCTTTGTCTTCGGCACGGGGTCTGCCGCGGCACGATCAACCGATGGCGCGGCGCTTGCCGAGCGGGGCGGAGTGGTTCGGCCGCCGCCGCTGCAGTGGGCAGCTTTATCTCGTCGAGCATTACCCGGGCATGGTGCGGTCGACGAATCCGCAAGATCAGGTGTTCGGCGAGCTCTTTCGCCTGCTCGACGCAGGCCTTGCTGCGCGGCCTCGACGAGTACGAAGGCTGCGGCCCGGGCGCCGCCGAGCCGACCGAATACGTCCGCCAGCTCGCACCGTCGCGCCGTCGCGGCCCGCCGCCGCAGGAGACGGCCGAGCGCATGCATGGACCTAGACCTAGAACCGCCCGCCGAACAACCGCCGAGCATCGCTTCGGTACGTTTCCTCGGCATTGAGGCGCACATGAAGCGCTTGGCCCTTGCGAGCGTAGCGAGGCTTCTTCTCCCCTCCCTCCCGCCCGGCGTAGCGAAGCGGAGCCGGGTGGCGGGGAGGGGTCGGGGGTGGGGGGCAGCGGCGGATGTCACAGCAAAAGCCGCGCGTGGGTTTTCAGATTCCGGAACAATGACTGACGAGAATCCAGAGAGACTTTTTTGCGTGCCCTTCACTAACGTCGAGCAAGCGGCGCCCCCCACCCCCGACCCCTCCCCACCACTCGCGTCCGCCTTTGCCCTTCGGGCTTCGGCGGACGCGAGCGGGAGGGAGGGGAGAAGACCGCTACGCCGGGCGGAGGGAGGGAGGGGAGTGAGAAGTCACCCCTGCTGCGAGATGAAATACGCCAGCGCCAGCAGGCCTGCGCCGATCGTCCAGATGAACCACGCGGCGGCGAGGCTGGTGCCGGGCGAGAGCACCGACTCGGACGGGTTCTGCGGATTGACGTGCACGCTGATGATCTTGCCGGCCGGATATTTCGCGACCGTCTTCTTCGCAAATGCCGCGCTGCTGGAGGTGACCTTCAGCCCGAGCGACACCTGGCTGCCGACATACGTCACGCCGCTAAATTCGTAGGCGAACGAGATCAGCGGACGATAGAGCGTCGTCACCGCAGAATCATTCGACAGCCGGCCGCGGAATTCGTCGACGGCCGATCCGTCGATCCGCCCGCTCACCACCGGCCAGTTGCGCGCGTCGCTCCCCTGCTTGCGCATGACGAAGCCGAACAGGATCGTGACCAGCCCCATCGCCGACAGCGCCACCACCATCGGCGCGTTGCTGGATGCGTTCGGTGAGGAAGATCGTGATCTGGTTGAAGCCGTAAAAACTGCCGAGGATGCCGGCGACGCCGATCACCACCATCCAGATGACGCAGCCGAACAAGCCCTTCGGCGGATCGCGCTCCAGCACCGCCTCGCGCGGCTTGCGCGGGTTGTAGTAGACGGTGACGACCTTGCCGACGGGATAGCGTGCGATGGTTTCGGCGACCTCGAAGTTGCCGAGGTCCTCGCCGATGCTGACGCGGTCGTTGCGGAGCTTTTGTCCGCTCACCGTGTATTCGTAGACGATGTGCGCGAAGTTGCGCACCTCCTCGCCCTTGCGGTCGTCGTCGAAGGTCTCGACCTTGCGCGCCTGCGAGGTGGAGACGACCACCTTGCCGGTGGTCTGCGGCCAATGGGACGCGGCGCGCACCTGCAGCCATTTGTAGAAGGCGGCGACCGCGATCAACCCGACCATCGCCAGCGGGACCGCATAGACGAACCACGGCAGATCCGGCATCGCGCCCCTCAGCCCCTTGCGCGCCTATCTCAAGGCAGCTTCACCTTCGACGCGCGTCCGCCCATGGTGTAGCGCTCGCCCCACTCTAGCAGCGCCTTCATCACCGGACCAAGGTGGCGCCCTTTCTCGGTGAGCAGATATTCGGCGCGCGGCGGATGGTCTTCATAGAACCGGCGGGTGATGATGCCGTCTTCCTCCAGACCTTTCAGGCGATCCGACAGCGTGTTCGGGCTGATGCCCGGCAGCGTCTTCTGGAAATCCTGGAATTTGCGCGGGCCCTCCATGATCAGGTCGCGGATCAACAGCAGCGTCCAGCGCTCGCCGATCGCATCCAGCGTATTGGCGACGGGACATTTTTTCAGGTTGTAGCTCGCCGGCATCGTCGTGGTCCAAGCCTCCGGGACATTCGCCATCACGCCGTCCTTAGCAGCGATGACGCGGATTTGATAGTGACTTTCTTATTCATAGTCGATATAGATATTCGTATTCAATAGGGCAAGGAGCCTCCCATGCAGCGTTCCCTTCCGCCACCGCCCGTTGCCGCAGCCGCCGGCTGGTTCGCCGTCACATCCGCCTTCACCATCTTCTGGTTGACCCTCAACTACATCTATCCCGGCTCTGAGCCCGACCGGCATTCCGACTGCGATCTTCCGCACGCTGATCCATACAGCGATCCTGATCGGGCTGTGGCACGGCCTTGTGCGCACCAACTTCTCCGCGAACGAACGGCTGGCCGTCTGGTTCGCCATCGCCTTGCCGTTCACGGCCTGGGTCATTGCCGTATGGACGCTCGCGGTGCAGGGAGCCTTCATGCAGCCGCCAGGCACGCTCCCGCCTTACCTGCCGCTTGCGATCCTGTTGCCCGTCATCGTTCTCATCATTCCGCTGCTGCGCTCACGCCGCCTCGGCGTGGTCCTCGACGCGATACCGCCCGCCTGGCTGATCGGCCTGCAGGTCTATCGCGCATTCGGCGGCATCTTCCTCGTCGCCTGGATGCGCGGGAACATGGGGTCGATCTTTGCGCTTCCAGCCGGGATCGGCGACGTCATTGTCGGGTTGCTTGCCTTGCCGGTCGCCGTCTGGCTCGCCTCCGGCGCGCGCGGCGGCCGCACGCTGGCGATCCTCTGGAATATCCTCGGCATCGCCGATCTCGTGAACGCCATCAGCATCGGCATGCTCACCACTCCTGGCCCGCTGCAGCTGATCGTGCCTGACGCGCCGAATACGCTGATCGTCACATATCCGACCGTGATGATCCCGGCCATCGCGGTGCCGAGCTCGATCCTGCTGCATGCCCTGTCGCTACGGCAACTGCTGCGTCAGCGCGAGACATCACCCGCGATGGCGCAACACGCCGCGCCCAGCGCTGCCTGACAAACAAACGGAGACGAACAATGATCGAGATCCTGCGTGGCGCCCCGCTCTGGGCCTGGCTCGTGCTGGCCGGCCTCATCGTCCTCGGCGGACTGCAAACCATGCCGCGGCGAATGCCGCTTGCCGCGATCCTCATCCTGCCGGTGGTGATGACGGCGTTGTCGCTCACCTCGGTCGGCGTCTCCTTCGCCGATCATGTCGCGAGCTTCGGCGCCTGGGGCACGGGCGCCGTGGCCGCGCTGATGCTGAACGGCTTGATGCTGCGCTCGCCCGGCGGCGTGCGCTACGACGCGGACGCAAGGCGCTTCGAGCTGCCGGGAACCTTTGCGCCGCTGGCGCTGATGCTTGCCATCTTCGCCACGCGCTTTGCGATCATCGCGACGGCGCAGGTCAATCCGGCCACGGCGGCCAGCGCAGGCTTCGTGCTTGCGACCAGCGCTGCGCTCGGCTTCCTGGCCGGCATGTTCGCCTCGCGCGCGCTCGTGATCGTGACGGCGCCTCGCGCCGTCACCGTGCCCGCGTGAAGGCGAGCCAGACGCCGCCGCCGATCATGAACAGCCCGGAGACGCGCGACAGCATACGCTCGCGATGCGCGGAGAGGAATTTGCGCGCCCGGCCGGCCAGCACCGCATAGATCGCATCGGTGACGCCGGCGACGACCATGAAGGTGGCGCCAAGCAGCGCCACCTGGGAGAAGTGATCGCCCTTCATGTCGACGAATTGCGGGATGAACGCGCCGAAGAACACCAGCACTTTCGGATTCGACAGCAGCACCACCATTCCCTGCAGGAAGAAGCCGCCGCGCGGCGGCGGTGCTGCTTCGTCCACGCTGAAATCCGCCCTTCGACACGCAGCATGCCGATGCCGATCCAGATCAGGTAGGCGGCGCCGGCAAGACGCACCCAGTCGAACCAGTAGCCCATGGTGGCCATCATCGTCGTCAGCCCGAGACCGACGATGGCGATGACGATCGCAAGCCCGAGCTGCGTGCCCGCAAGACAGATCAGCGCCGCGCGCGTGCCGTGCCTGAGGCCGTTGGCGATCAGCAGCGTGACGTTCGGACCCGGCACCATCGCCAGCACGATGCAGGCGACCACGTAGGCGAGATAAAGTTCGAGGGACATTCGACTGGTTCCTTCTTTCGTCATGGCCGGGCATAGCCGTTCGAAGAACGGCGTCGCTTTGCTCGCCTATGACCCGGGCATGACGACCTTAGCAACCGCAAGCGCCTCTCGCGACCACCTCGCGCTTTCGTGACGCGTGCAAAATCGCGCACCCTTGACATGCAACCATTTGGTTGCCTATTATCGAGACCATGGATGATGTCTTCAGGGCGCTGGCGGATGCCTCCCGAAGGCAGTTGCTCGATCGGCTGCATGCGCGGAACGGGCAAACGCTGGGCGAATTGTGCGAGGGCCTGAAGATGACGCGCCAGGCCGTCACGAAACACTCTGCGGCTTCTCGAAGACGCCAACCTCGTCGCCACGATCAAGCACGGGCGCGAGAAGCTGCACTACCTC
This sequence comes from uncultured Alphaproteobacteria bacterium, assembly GCA_963757845.1. Classification (GTDB taxonomy): domain Bacteria; phylum Pseudomonadota; class Alphaproteobacteria; order Rhizobiales; family Xanthobacteraceae; genus P52-10. Next base: position 77,198 of record CAVWTB010000045.1, on the reverse strand, counting down.
AATCCGGTGCCGATCCATCAGATCGGCGAACGCTGGATCAGGAAATTCGAGCGGGGAAAGCTCGATGCGCTGAGCGAACTGAAACGCAAGCTGGAGAAGTCTGATGAGTAAGCCTGAATTCGTCTACGTCACCTACATCGAGACCACGCCGGAGAAACTTTTCCAGGCGCTGACCGACAGCGAGTTTTCGAAGAAGTACTGGTTCGGCACGGCGCTCCGCTCCGACTGGACCGTGGGCTCGCCGTTGGCGCTGGTCATGGACGACACGGTGACCGACACGGGCACGGTGCTCGAATTCGATCCGCCGAAGCGGCTCTCCTACTGCTTCCATCACGAGATCGCGCGAGGCGGCGCGCAAGGAAAAGCCGTCGCGGGTGACGTTCGTGCTCGAGCCGTTCGGCAAGCTCGTGAAGCTCACGCTGACGCACGACGGCTTCGCCCCCGACACGGTCGTGATCGGCGACATCGCGAAGGGCTGGCCGGCGATCCTTGCGAGCCTGAAGAGCCTGCTCGAGACAGGCGAGCCGCTGGTGATCCCGTTCGAGGCGATGAAGATCGCAGTGTAAGTGCCACGCGTAACTCGGCGTCATCCGCGAGCGAAGACCCAGACGCCGTGACGGCGTGTGACGAAGGCGTCAATGGATCACATAAGTCGGCGGCATGGGTCCGCCTTCGCGGGGACGACGATGAACATGTAGCCCGGATGGAGCGAAGCGCAATCGGATCCCGCGCGCCTCGCCCCGATTTCGCTGCGCTCCATCCGGGCTACAGGATTTTCACATGGACATCAGCAAGTACAAACCCGGCATCGTCTATTCGATCTACATCGCCGCCACGCCCGAGAAAGTGTGGCAGGCGCTCACCTCGGCGGAGTTCAGCCGACAATATTTCTCAGGCCTCGCGGTCGAGGTCGAGGAACGCGTCGGCGGCGCGTTCTGTCTGCGCGCGCCGGACGGCTCGGTGCACATTTCCGGCGAGGTGATCGAATGCGATCGCCCGCGCAAGCTCACCGTGACATTCAACGTGAACTGGCCCGGCCTCGTCGAAGCGCTCGGCGTCGAGCTCGTCCGTTACGAGATCGAGCCGGCCGGCGACACCGTGCGGCTGACCATGTCGCAGCTGCACGACCGGCCGATCAGCGACGACATCCTCTCCGGCGGGCGCCAGGGATGGCCGGCGATCCTGTCGAGCCTGAAGAGCCTGCTCGAGACGGGCAAGGCGCTGACGATCCCGATGCAGCCGCCGGCGAAGATGCTCGAGGCGCTGAAGAAGCTCGGCATCAAGGTGCCGGGGATGTAGGGCTCCGTCATTGCGAGGAGCGAAGCGACGAAGCAATCCAGCGCGCGCGAAGCGCGCAAAACAAAAAGCACGGCATCAGCGGCGGATTCAGCGCATTTTATAGGCGCGCCTGCCGGCGCGCGGCTGGATTGCTTCGCTTCGCTCGCAATGACGCCGAGTATTACCCCCGCGCCCTCAACTCCCGGCGGATCACCTTGCTGGTCGCCGTCATCGGCAGCGTGTCCGTGAACGCCACGTGGCGCGGGTATTCGTGCGCGGAAAGCCGCACCTTCACGAACTCCTGGATCTCCTGCGCGAGCGCGTTGCTTGGCGCAAAACCCGGGCGCAGCACGATCCACGCCTTGACGGATTCGGTGCGGATCGGATCGGGAATGCCGACGACGGCGGCGATCGCCACCGCCGGATGCTTGATCAGCGTGTTCTCGATCTCGGCAGGGCCGATGCGATAGCCGGCGGACGTGATCACGTCGTCCTCGCGGCTGACGTACCAGAAGTAGCCGTCGTCATCGCGGCGGCCGAGGTCGCCGGTCATCAGAAAATCCTTCGCGAACTTGGCTTTCGTCGCTTCCGGATTCTTCCAGTATTCGAGCATCGTCGATGCGGTCGAGCGATGAATGCCGATGCCGCCGGTGGTTCCGTTCGGCAGCTCGTTGCCGTCCTGGTCCAGCACGCGCACGTCAAAACCCGGAATGGCGCGGCCCATCGAGCCGGGTTTTATCGGAAACAGTTTTGCGTTGTTGCCGACGCAGAGGTTGCATTCGGTCTGGCCGAAGATTTCGTGCACGTCGATGCGGAAGGTGGCGCGCACCCAGTCGAGCAATTCGGCGCCGAGCGACTCGCCGCCGGAGATGATGCTGCGCAGATTGACCCCCTCACCGCTCACGCCCGCCTGCCGCATCAGCTTCAGCGCGGTCGGCGGAAAGAACACGTTGCGGATCCTGTAATCGGCCATCAGCCTGATCGCCGCCTGCGGCTCGAATTTGCGCGCCCTGCTGGCGACGATCGGCACGCCGCAATACCAGGCCGGAAACAGCGCGTTGAAGAGTCCGCCGATCCACGCCCAGTCTGCCGGCGTCCAGTACACATCGGCGGGTTTTGGAAGGAAGTCGTGGCACATCTGGATGTTCGGCAGGTGGCCGAGCAGCATCCGATGCGCATGCAGCGCGCCCTTCGGATTTCCGGTGGTGCCCGACGTGTAGACGATGATCGCCGGATCGTCGGCGCGCGTGACCGCAGGCGTGAACTGATCCGACGCAGCTTGAAGCGCATTGCGGAACGATTTTGTGCCGGCCGGCGCATGTTCGCCGACGACATAGATGTGCTTCAACTCCGGCACGCGCTCGCGGATCGCGCGCGAGCTTCTCCAGCCCGCCTTCGTCCGTGACGATCGCCCTGGCCTCCGAGTTGGTCAGGCGGAACTCCAGCGCGTCCTCGCCGAACAGCGTGAACAGCGGCACCGAGACAAAGCCCGAGCGGAACGCGGCCAGATGCACGACCGGCAGCTCGACCGACTGCGACAGGAACACCGCCACGCGATCGCCGCGCGCGATGCCGTCCGCCTTCAGCACATTGGCAAAGCGGTTCGACATCTTCTGCAGGTCGTCGAACGAGTAGTTCTTCGCGCGGCCGTCCGCGCCGACGTCGATCAGCGCGAGCTTGCTGGAACCGTCCGCATGCTTGTCGACGGTGGCGGTGCCGATGTTGAAATGCTCCGGCACGTTCCAGCGGAAATCGCGGCGGAGCTTTGCGTAGTCGTCGGTCTCGGTGAGCATGGGGGCAGATTAGCAATGGTACGCGCCCGATCAAACCCTCCACCGTCGTGTCTGGACCGAGTTGGTCCCTTGATGGCCACAATCGACGCCTTGACGTTGCCGCGAATTCCAGCCACCCCCGAGCGAACATGGCCTACAACTTCAGACCCATCATCCTTGACCAGCTCGGCGATCCGCCGCCGCCGACCCGCGCCGCGCGGGATGAGGTCTACGAACGGATCCACGCTGAATTCGACGGAATCTTCCACCAGGGCGAGGGTGCGCCGATGGAGCGCGCCGCGAACGCGCTTGCCCTGCAGCAGACCATCGACGCGATCGAGGCGGAGCTTTCCGCGCGCGCGACCGCGCGAGGTTACGTGCAGGCGACGCCGCCGCAGAGTGGCCGCGACCGCACGACAATGCCCATCAGCGGCACGATGCTCGCAGCCGTCGCCGCGGTCGTTGCGGTGCTCGCCATCGGCGGCTGGTATGTCTTCGGCCAACGCGAACAGTCGACCGTCCAGCGCCCCGTCACAGCAAACATCGATCCACGCAAAGACATCGATCCACGCAAAGATCTGGAGCCCGCCGCCTCCGACAAGGCAAGGAGTTTTCAGGAGGCGCTTCGCACTGGCGACGCAGGAACGGTCGCGCTGCTCTTGAATTCGGGTTTTCTGCCGACAAGGGTCGAACTCAGAGGCGCGCTGCTTCAGGTTCAATACACGCCGCAGATCAAGGCTGCGACCGAAGCGCTTGCCGCCGATATTCGCGACATCGCCTGCAGCTTCACGACGCTGCCCGAGGTGCGCAAGCCGTTGACCCGCTCGAGCCTGTTCGATGCGGAGGACGCGTTTTCGATCATGAAGCAGATCGGGCAGGACCAGTGGCGCGCGATGTGCGCGAGCGAGGTCGGCAAATGGCGCGCGGCGCTCGCGAGGATGGAGCAGCAGAACGCGCAATACAACAAGCCGGACGCGGAGAAGAAGAGCCAGACCGAGGCCTGCGTGCGCCGGTTCAGCACCAAGGAGGCGACGGACCGATGGGATCAGGCCCATTGCGTGGCGTGCCCCGAGAGCCACTCGAACTGCGAGGCCTACTGTCCGCAGGCGCCAAAGGCTGCGGACGCGGAGGAAGCGCGCTTCTTCAGCTTCAATCGCAGCGACATGTCGATGGCAACGACCGCCACGCACAGCCAGGGCAGAAGCCGCGCCGAGCTCTACTGCAATCTGCAGTACCGGACGCGGTCGACCGACTTCGACCTCGCCAACCTGCAGCGGTTTCGCGATCTGGTTTCGCTGTTTAAATAGAGCCGCATTCGCATTCGTCGTCCCGGCCGTAATTGCGCCACACTGCCCTTGCGCGAAGCGCGGCCTGTTGGCGCCGAGCCAGGCACCCATACAGCCGTGCGGCTTGCGAGTCGAACTCAGCCCGTCGCGGTGCACCCCTCACCTGCAGAACTCGGCGGCGTATGCGGTCAAGCCCTCCTCCCGCAAGGGGAGAGGGCGCTCGAGGCGCTTCGTTGCAGCGAGAATCGCCGCGATCATCAGCCCTCAACCCGACAGCGCCGCCTTCACCAAACCGCTTGCCTTGCCGAAATCCATCTGGCCGGCGTACTTCGCCTTCAGCGCGGCGACGACCTTGCCCATGTCCTTCATGCTGGCCGCGCCCGTCTCCTTGATGGCGGCGGCGATCGCCGCCTTCACGTCGTCCTCGGACATCTGCTTCGGCAGGTACGCCTGGATCACTGCGATCTCGTCGCGCTCCTGCGCGGCAAGCTCCGCCCGGCCGCCCTTTTCATAGAGCTCGACCGACTCCTGCCGCTGCTTGATCATCTTCTGGAACACGCCGAGCAGGTCGTCGTCCGGCAACGGCGGCTTGCCCTGCCCGCGCGCGTCGATATCGGCGTTCTTGATGGTCGCGTTCATCATGCGCAGCGTGGAGAGCTTCCGCTCCTCCTTCGCCTTCATGGCGTCCTTCACGGCGTTGTTGATGGCGTCGCGCAGCATGGCGGTCTCCTTCGAGAGTTGCGCGCTGATTTAGGGGTTTTTGCGCTGATTCACAACGGGCGCGCTCCCTCTCCCCGCTTGCGGGGAGAGGGTTGGGGTGAGGGGGTACAGGCCTCTCGACGCAGCTCGGTGGCGCGGCGACATAGAAGAGTCGTCGGATTCTTGAGGCGTCGTGAACGCTGTGCCTCGCCCCTCACCCGCCCGGCTACGCCGGTCGACCTCTCCCCGCAATGCGGGGAGAGGTTAAGATGTCTACCTCCTCAACCACGCATCCAGCGCGGCGCTGACCGCCTCGGGCTGCTCCACTGGCGCGAGGTGGCCGCAGTTCGGCACGATCACGAGCACAGCATTCGGGATCATCGCCGCCATTTCCTTCGAGAACTCGTTCGAGATCAGCATGTCCTTGTCGCCCGAGAGCACCAGCGTCGGCACGCCGATGTCCTTCAGATAAGGGCGCGAGTCGATGCGGGCGATGATCGCGGTCTGCTGGCGGATATAGGCCTCGGGGCCTGAATCTTCGCCGGTCAGGCGCGACATCTCGCGCAGTTGCGGATCGTCGACGCGGTCGGGATGCACGCTTTGCGGAAAGCTCGCCGCCCGCACCTCGGCGTAGCGGCCTGCCCTGGTCTCGGCGACGCGCTCGTTGCGCAGCTTCGTCGCCTCCGCGGTGTCGGGTCGCGCGGACGTGTTGAGCAGCGCCAGCCGCACGATGCGCTCCGGCGCCTGGCGCATCATTTCCAGCACGATGTAGCCGCCGAGCGAATGGCCGATCAGCGAGAACTTTTGCGGCGCCTCGCTCAGCACCCGCGCTGCCATGGCTGCGATCGTGTCGTCGCGGGTCTGGTTCGCCACGAACACCGAGCCGTGCCGCCACAGCGTCGGCAGAACAGGCAGATGATTGCGCACCGAGCTGCCGAGGCCCGGCACGAGAACGATTGGCAGGTCTGCGGGCATCCAGAGCGCTCCTCCCTTGTCATTTTCGGTCGAAAACAGACAGGAAATCGCAACCATCTGTCAAACGGCCCGTTTTCCCGCCCGTGTGGACGGCCGAATCTGACGCTTTGACGACGGCTTTTGCGGCCGCTATTGAGTGCGCTCATGACACAAATCGATGCTGCGAACGCCTGGCCGGAGCCGAAACCGACCGCGCTCCTCGTGCTCGCCGACGGCACGGTGCTGGAAGGCTTCGGCCTCGGCGCCGAAGGCAAGGCCGTGGGCGAGGTCTGCTTCAACACGGCCATGACCGGCTATGAGGAGATCCTCACCGATCCCTCCTACGCCGGACAGATCATCACCTTCACCTTCCCGCACATCGGCAATGTCGGCACCAACGAGGAAGACATCGAGGCGCTGAACCTGGCCGCACGGCCGGGCGCCTGCGGTGTGATCCTGCGCGCCGACATCACCGATCCGTCGAACTACCGCGCCACGCGCCACCTCGATCAGTGGCTGAAGTCGCGCGACATCATCGGGCTTGCCGGCATCGACACCCGCGCGCTGACCGCGCTGATCCGCAGCAAGGGCATGCCGAACGCGGTGATCGCCCATGCCGGCAACGGCCAGTTCGACGTCGATGGCCTGAAGAAGGACGCGAAGGAATGGCCCGGCCTCGAAGGCATGGACCTCGTGCCGCGGGTGACGAGCGGGCAACGTTTCGTCTGGGACGAGCTGCCGTGGCAATGGGGCAATGGCTACGGCCGGCAGAACGGCCATGAATTCAACGTCGTCGCGATCGACTACGGCATCAAGCGCAACATCCTGCGCCTGCTCGCGGGCGAAGGCTGCAAGGTGACCGTGGTGCCGGCGACCACGTCGGCGGAAGACATCCTCGCCATGAAGCCCGACGGTGTGTTCCTGTCGAACGGTCCGGGCGATCCGGCGGCGACCGGAAAGTACGCGGTGCCGGTGATCAAGCGGATCGTCGATGCAGGCCTTCCGACCTTCGGCATCTGCCTCGGCCACCAGATGCTGGGCCTGGCGCTGGGCGGCAAGACCATGAAGATGCACCAGGGCCATCACGGCGCGAACCATCCGGTGAAGGACACGACCACCGGCAAGGTCGAGATCACCTCGATGAACCACGGCTTTGCCGTCGACAAGACGACGCTGCCGAAGAACGTCGAGCAGACGCACGTCTCGCTGTTCGACGACTCGAACTGCGGCATCGCGCTGTCCGACAAGCCGGTGTTCTCGGTGCAGTATCACCCGGAAGCCTCACCGGGGCCGCGCGACAGCCATTACCTCTTCAAGCGTTTTACGGACTTGATGCGGACGCGGAAGAGGTAGCACCCGTCATTGCGAGCGAAGCGAAGCAATCCAGCGCGCGCGTAGCGCGCAATTAAAAACGCTGAATTCGCCGCGGGCTCCGCACTTTTGAGTTGGCGCGCCTGCGGGCGCGCGCTGGATTGCTTCGTCGCTGCGCTCCTCGCAATGACGCAGAGTTTATTCCGCCCTCCCACCGGCATTCAACTCGGCGAAGTCGAGCTCTTCCTCCAGACGATGAAACGCGTCGTCGCCGATCTCGTCAGATTCCCGGAGCGAAAGGATCGCCTGACGCGCGGCTGCGAGCGCGCGCCGGCGCAAGGGATCGGCGGGCAATTCGCCGTCGGGCAGGCCGCCGCCGTCGGCGCCGCGGCTCAGCACCGCCTGATACTCCCTGCGCACGAGCCGCGCGGCCTCGGACTCGTCGCCATCGATTGCGACAAGCGCCGCGCGATAGGCGGCGGCACGCGCGACGCCGACCTCGCGCGCGACCGGATCGGCCGTGTCCAGCTTCAGCCATTTGACCAGCGGACCCAGCGTCAGGCCCTGAATCAGCAGCGAGCCGAGCACCACCACGAAGGCGGTCAACAGGATCAGGTCGCGATAGGGAAAACCGTCCGGCAGCGCGAAGGCGGCCGCGAGCGTGACGATGCCGCGCATGCCGCACCACGAGACGAGGAGACCGCTCTGCACGGTCGGCGGCATCGTCGGCCGGCGCGGATGGAAGCCGTAGCGGGCGATGTGCATCCGCAGCGCGGTGTTGTAGGACATCACCCACGCGATGCGCACGACGATGACGGTGAGCAGCACAACGCCCGCGACCGCCAGATAATGCATGCGCAATCCCTCGGGCAGGTTCGCGAGGATGGGGCGGAGCTGCATGCCGATCAGCACGAACGCCATGACATTGAGCACGAACACCACCGTGTCCCACACCGCATAGGACGGCACGCGGATGCGCGCCGGCGTCCGCGCCGGTGCGGTGCGCGCGACGTGATCGCGTAGACGACGATGGTGAGGATGCCGGACAGGCCGAGCTTCTCGGCGATGATCCAGACAAGGAACGTGGTGGCGAACTGCATGATGATCGCGCTCGGCGGATCCTGGATCCGGCCGCTGATCTGCGCCGTCAGCCGCGCGAAGGCGTAACCCGCGATCAGGCTGCCGAACAGCGCGAACAGCACGGACGGCGCGGCAGCCTTGAAGCTCACGGACTGCAGCGCGACCGCGCCGACGGCGACGCGATAGATCAAAAGCGCGCTGGCGTCGTTCAAGAGGCTCTCGCCTTCCAGGATTTTCAGGAGCCGATGCGGAATCCTGACCTGCCGCAGGATCGCGGTCGCAGCCGCCGCATCCGGCGGCGCAACGATCGCGCCGAGCGCGATGGCCGCAGCCCAGGGCATCGCCGGCACGAGCCAGTGCGCCACGACGGCGACCGCCGCAGTCGTGATCGCCACCGCGACGACCACCAGGGTGGTCACGGGAAGCCAGTTGTCACGGAGATCGCGCAGCGAAGTGTCATAGGCCGCATCGAGCAGCACCGGCGCGACGAACAGGGCCAGCGCCAGGTCCGGCTCCAGCGTCCATTCGGGCGCTGCAGGAAGAAAGGCGAGCGCTGCGCCACCCAGCGCCAGGAATGTCGGATACGGGACCTTGAGCCTGCGCGCGAGCGCGCCCAGCACGAGCGCGCCCAGCAACAGGCCGATGATCCATTCAAATGTTTCCAAGGGGCTGCTCCTGCCTGGTGCATGATCCCGAAAAGTGGGAACCGGTTTTCGGAATAGATCATGCACAAACAAATAGATGCGCGACGAGTTCTGATCCAGCGAAGCTGGATCAGACTCTATGGCGATCGAATGCGCAGGAGACTAGAGCAGCGGGAGTGCGATGAGAACCGCGGAAGACGCGCGCAAGCTCACCTGCTTCGCGGCGGATCGATCGCCGTCAGCGCGTCACGGCGACCTTCTTCGCACCCCGTCCTTGTCGAAGAACACACGAAACGGCGTGGTGCCCGACGCGCTGCCGTCGACGGCGCGATATTTGCCGTTCATGCACAGCGTGCCGCCCTGCGACGGCACCGCGTCGAACTCGACGATGTTGTAGAACACCTTGCCGTCCGGCAGCGTCGCCGAAAAATTCGTCGAGCACTTGCCGTCCTTGATCACCGGGTCGTAGCCCTTGATGATGATGCCGCCGCCGGAGGTGCTCTCGAACGTATCGGTCAGCAGCGGCCAGTCTGCGAAGCTTTCAGGAATTGGCTGCTGCGCGAAGGCGAGCGAAGAGGAAAGGCACGCGGCGAGAGCGGCCGCGAAAACGGGCCTGAAGGTCAGCATGGTATTGCCCCATTTGAAATGACGTAACGCCACAGTTACGGCGGCCGCTGGACGCGAGTTTCAGCGCGGCCGTGGTAGGTCACCGTTTCAGGGGTGCGACAAAAGCTCCGTTCGCACCGATTTCAGGATTTCATCCGACAGCGCGCGATCGCTCGCGGCCGCCCGCGACATCACCACGGCGCCCATCATCGCCGCAGCCCGCGCAATCGCCGTGCGCCGCCGGTCCGCGGCCGTCGCGCCGTCGGAGACCGAGGTCAGGATGTCGATCAACTGGGCGACGCCGCCACGAAAGACGTCGCGCAGCTCGTCGGCGCCGCGGGGCGCATCGCTGCCGATCGCGGCGATCGAGCAGCCGGCCGCCGGATGATCGCGGTGGGAGCGAGACACGTAGACTTTCAGCAGCTTCTCGAAGGCTTCCACGCCGCCGAGGCCCTCCGTCAACGCGAGCCATTCCTGCATCGATTGATGCAGCGCCTGCCGGACGGCCTCAGCGGCAAGCTCGTCCTTCGATTTGAAATGGCTGTAGACCGCGCCATGCGTGAGGCCGGCAGCTTCCGCCAGCGTATCGACGCCGACGCCTTCGAGCCCGCGCTCGCGAAACAGCTTTGCCGCGGCGGCAACGACCTTCTCGCGATTCTCGGCGGCCTTTTCCTTCGAGATGCGCATGCGTGACCTCCCCCGCCATCCCGCCCGGCCGCGAGCATGGCTGCCCTTCCCTGGCGGCGCTGGACAGGCGCTGGATTATTAATTACGATCGTAATTATAATAGCTCGCCGGAGAATTCAAGCATGAACGCCGCCTCCCCGAAGGATATTGCCGCGCTGCTGAAGGAGGAACGGACATACGACGTGGTGCCGACGCATGTGATGGCTTCGATGACCGGCCTCGAGTTCATGCAAGCCATGATCGACGGCAAGGTGCCGGCGCCGCCGATCACGCGGTCGATGGGCTTTCTCATCACCCAGGTCGAGAAGGGCTATGCGCTCGCCGAAGCAATCCCCTCGTTCGATTACTACAATCCGATCGGCTCGGTGCACGGCGGCTACGCCGCGACGCTGCTGGACACCGTGCTCGGCGTGTCGGTGCACACCATGATGGACAAGGGTCAGGGCTACACGACGCTGGAATTCAAGATCAGCTTCATCAAGGCGATCACCAAGGACACGGGCCCGATCCGCGCCGAAGGCCGGGTGCTGAGCTGCGGCCGCCGCGCCGCAACCGCCGAAGCGCATCTGAAGGACGCGAACGGACGGCTGCTGGCACACGCGACGACGACGTGCCTGGTGTTCGATATTCCGCTGAAGGCGGCGTGAAAACGCCGCGAAGGCGTTTTCGCGTCATTGCGAGGAGCGCAGCGACGAAGCAATCCAGCTGCGCGCGAAGCGCGCCAACTAAAAAGCGCGGCAGTGGCCGCAATCTCAGCGCTTATTTTGGCGCGCCTGCCGGCGCGCGCTGGATTGCTTCGCTTCGCTCGCAATGACGCCAAGTGGCGTCAAGACGCCCTACTTCGCATTATCTCCCGACGCACGACCCGCTTCGAACAGGAACCAGGTCCGCTTCTCTGCGGCGTCGATGAAATTCTCGAGCAGGCTTGCGGTCGCGACGTCCTCATGCTTGTCGGCGATTTCGTGCGCCTCGCGCATCGTCTTCGTCACGGCCTTGTTGTCGTTCATCAGCTCGCGCAACATGTCGCGCGCCGGGACAAAACTCTCCTCGTTGTCCTGAAGCGACTGCAGCTTGCTGATATGGGCGATCGATCGCAGCGTCGTGCCGCCGATCTTGCGGACGCGTTCGGCGATCTCGTCGGTGGTGGCGAGCACGTCGGCGGCCTGCTCGTCAAACAGCAGATGATAATCGCGGAAATGCGGACCGGACACGTGCCAGTGGAAATTCTTGGTCTTCAGATACAGCGCGAACGAATTGGCGAGGATGCCGTTCAGGCTTGCGGAAATCTGATCGACCGCCTCCTGCGACAGATCGGTCGGCGTGTCGAGAGCGGGCGCAACTTTTTGTTTTGATTCCAGCTTAACGGGTTTGTTCACGGCGAACTCCTCACGAACTGTTAGCGGCGGGGCGGCGATAGACATAAGCTCGCAGAGCATCTAACGTCGCCCGCGGATATAGGTTCCTGCATCGGAACAGCAAGTCCTTAACCCCTGGATATGACCGACAGCACGCCGCAGATTTCCGTGGTCCTTCCCGCGCACAACGAGGAAGGCAACGTCACGTCGATGGCGGCGCGGCTGACCGCGATCCTTGGGCCGCTCCTCGGGCCCCTCGGCACGTTCGAGATCGTGTTCGTCGACGATTGTTCGACCGATCGCACGCTCGACGCCATTCGCGCGCTCGCGACCGCCGACAAGCGGGTGCGGTACGTGTCGTTCGTGCGCAATTTCGGCCACCAGGTCGCGTTGCGCGCGGGCCTGCGCCATGCGCGCGGCAAGGCCGTGATCCTGATGGACTGCGACTTCGAGCACCCGCCCGAACTGATCCCCGAACTCGTCGCGCGCTGGCGCGAGGGTGCGAAGGTGGTGGTGACCCAGCGCAGCAGCCCGCCGCAGGCGGCCTCGCTGCTCAAGCGCGCCACGTCGCACATCTACTATCGCCTGTTCAAGGCGCTATCCGACATTCCGATCGAGCCCGGCAGCGCGGATTTCCTGCTGCTCGATCGCACGGCCGTCGAGGCCGTCAACTCGTTCGACAACCACGATGTGTTCCTGCGCGGGCTGGTTCGCTGGATCGGGCTGCCGCTCGCCACCGTCACCTACACCCAGGGCACGCGCAGTGCAGGCGAGTTGAGCTACACGCTCCGCCGCATGATCGATCTCGCCGTCGTCGGCATCATCTCGCACAGCATCCGCCCGCTGCGCATCGCCATCTATTTTGCGCTCCTGTTCGCGTTCGTCGCCTTCCTGATGTTCGTCTATTCGATCATCAGCTTCCTCTGGATCGGACACACGGTCGCCGGCTGGACCTCGATCATGTCGGCGATCGCCACGCTCGGCGCCGGTCAGTTCCTGGTGCTCGGGATCATCGGCGAATATGTCGGCCGCGTGCTGCGCGAGACCCGGCGCTGGCCGCTCTACCTGATCGCCGAAACGGAAGCCTCGCCGCCGGAGGCGAGCGGTGAGGCGACAGCGAGCAACATTCACCGGCTGCCTTCGGCATGACGGCGATCGGCATCCAGGCCTCGCCAGCCGGCAGAATCCGGAATGCAGCAGAGCAATTCCTCTGCGCCGGATCGGACAACGCCGGCACGCTGCGCATCCTTGCCCTGTTCGTCATCGCCTGGACGGCGTTCCAGACCCTCTCCTATTCGTCGGTCGCGCTGCACGCCGATCTCACCGAGATCTTCGTCTGGTCGCAGCATCCCGCCGCAAGTTATTACAAGCACCCGCCGCTCGGCGCGCTGATGGCCTACGGCTGGTTCCTGGTTTTTCCCGTCGCCGACTGGTCGTTCCACCTGCTGGCGATGGTCAACGCCGCGATCGGACTGTTTTTCACCGACCTGATCGCACGCCGCTACCTCGATCGCGACAAGCGCGTCTTCGTGCTGCTGTTCCTGATGATGACGCCGTTCTACCAGTTTCACGGCCAGCGCTTCGCATCGAACCAGACGCTGCTCTCGACCTGGCCGATCGCGACCTACTGCTTCCTGCGCGCGTTCGAGAGCCGCGCCGTTCTCTGGTCGATCGCCGCCGGCGCGGCCGCTGCGCTGGCGATGCTAGGAAAATATTTTTCGATCTACCTGATCGCGGCGTTTCCGGTCGCGGTGCTGCTGCATCGCGATCGCATGCGCTACCTGCTGTCGCCGGCGCCGTGGATCTCGGTCGCCGCAGGCCTTGCGGTGCTGGCCCCGCATCTGCTGTGGCTGCACATCAACGGACCGCAGACCTTCAACTATGCGTTCTCGGTTCACGGCAACGTCGGTTTCACCCAGGCGCTGAGCAAGAGCGGCAGCTACCTGCTCGGCCTGATCGGCTACGCGGCACTGCCGTGCGCGATCTATTGGCTGATCGTTCGCCCCGACCGCGCAACCATCCACGATACAGTTTGGCCCAGCGATCCGGAACGGCGCATGCTGCTCGCGCTGTTCATCGTGCCGCTGCTGCTGCCGGCGATCATGGCGCCGATCCTGAAGACCTCGCTCACGCCGCTCTGGACCATGCAGGCGTGGTTCCTGCTGCCGATCCTGCTGCTTGCGCCGCCGTCGGCCGTGCTGCCGCGCCGCGCGATGATCGTCACCGCGCTCTGCGTGTTCGTAGCGACCATCCTGGTCGTCGCCGCCGCGCCCGCCGTTGCCTGGCGTTATCACATCCATGGTGCCGGACAGGACCGGGAATACTCCCACCTGCTCGCCACGGAAGTCACGCGTGAGTGGCGAAACCGATTCCGCACGCGCCTTGGCATCATCACCGGCGATCAGAACCTTGCGGGCGCCGCATCCTTCTACAGCCCGGACCATCCCGACTTCGTATTCGTCGTCGGGTTGTGGACCGCGCCCTGGATCACGCCGGAACGGATCGCCCGCGAAGGTGCGGCGATTGTGTGCCGGGCGGATGACCAATCCCTGTGCCAGTATGGCGCGCGGGCGCTTGGTGTGACCGATCAGGTCTTGCAGAAGACCGAGATCACGCTTGCAAGTCACTTCCTCGGAAGCACGACCCGACCCGACAAATTCCTGATATGGCTCCTGCCGCCGGGCAACCGATAAACGCCAAGTCGCGCGGTGACGGACACATGACAGACAACTGGATCAGCTTCTGGAATACGCAGGATTCGATCTATGTGAATGCGCGCCACCTCGACCTGCACTATCGCGACGTGGCCGACCGGCTGCTGCAGTTGGATCCGAAGCTTGAGGACAACGTGCTGGACTTCGGTTGCGGCGAGGCGACCCATGCGGATCGGGTCGCCGCCCGCGTCGGTCAATTGTGGCTCTGCGAAGCCGCCGAGCGCGTGCGTGATCACCTGCGCGCACGCTTCGGCCAGCTTGCGAACGTGAAGGTGATCGGTTCGGACGAGCTTCGCAACCTCGCGCCTGCGACGTTCGATCTGATCGTGGCCAATTCGGTCGCCCAGTATCTGACGCGCGACGAGCTCGACGCACTGCTGCGAACATGGCGCCAGCTGCTCAAGCCCGGCGGACGGCTGATTCTTGCCGACGTCGTTCCACCCGGCGTCAGTCCGATATCGGACGCATGGGCACTGTTGCGTTACGCATGGAGCAATGGCTTTCTCCTCGCAGCCTTCGCAGGCCTTGTCCGCACCGCGCTGTCGCCCTATCGCCGCATTCGCGCGCGGCTGGGCATCACCACCTACACCGAGCCGGAGATCAACGAGCGCATCGCTGCCGCGGGCTTCAACGTGGAGCGGCTGCCGTTCAATTTCGAGCACCAGCCGGCGCGAATTTCGTTCGTCGCCACGCCTCGCTGACTGCAATGTGGCCGCGTTAACCACCGCAAATCGTTAACGGCATTTCCTGGCGACTCTTCGGCCCGGCCGGTCCAGAATACCTTCGACCCGGTGGCGGAAGTGTCGACGCGGGGGCCCTGCAAGGCTCCTCATCCTGGTTCAAATCCAGGCCGGGTCTCCAACCCTTCCTCTTGATTCTCATCCCTTTGATAATATTTGCAAATCCGCTGGTGGATGGGCCGCTTTATTCCCTTTCCCCTCTCAAGAATTTGGTCTAGACACGGCCCGCGCAAGGTTTTTCCCTGGCGCGGGGGCTCAAGGGACGCGCAGCGAGCGCGCCCTTTTTTTGTGTGCTTTTGCCGCCTCTCAAGACGGAACGCGATGCCGAAACGAACTGACATTTCGACCATCCTGATCATCGGCGCCGGGCCGATCGTTATCGGCCAGGCCTGTGAATTCGATTATTCCGGCACGCAGGCGGTGAAGACGCTGAAGGCCGAGGGCTATCGCGTCGTGCTGGTGAACTCCAATCCGGCGACGATCATGACCGATCCGGAGCTGGCGGACGCCACCTACATCGAGCCGATCACGCCGGAAATCGTCGCCAAGATCATCGAGAAGGAACGCAACGTCATCCCCGGCGGCTTCGCGCTGCTGCCGACCATGGGCGGCCAGACCGCGCTGAACTGCGCGCTGAGCCTGCGCAAGCAGGGCACCCTCGACAAGTTCAACGTGGAAATGATCGGCGCAACCGCCGATGCGATCGACAAGGCCGAGGATCGCCAGCGCTTCCGCAACGCGATGAACAAGATCGGCCTCGAGACGCCGCGCTCGCAGCAGATCAAGACCCTGCCGGACGCGCTGCGCGCGCTCGACGAGATTGGTTTGCCCGCAATCATCCGCCCGTCCTTCACGATGGGCGGCACCGGCGGCGGCATCGCCTACACCAAGGCGGAATTCATCGAGATCGTCGAGCGCGGCATCGACGCGTCGCCGACCAACGAGGTGCTGATCGAGGAAAGCGTGCTCGGCTGGAAAGAGTACGAGATGGAGGTCGTCCGCGACAAAAAGGACAACTGCATCATCATCTGCTCGATCGAGAACCTCGATCCGATGGGCGTGCACACGGGCGAACTCGATCACGGTGGCGCCGGCGCTGACGCTGACCGACAAGGAATATCAGATCATGCGCGACGCCTCGCTGGCGGTGCTGCGCGAGATCGGCGTCGAGACCGGCGGCTCCAACGTGCAGTTCGGCGTCAACCCGGCCGACGGCCGGCTGGTTGTGATTGAAATGAACCCGCGCGTGTCGCGCTCCTCGGCGCTCGCCTCGAAGGCGACGGGATTCCCGATCGCCAAGGTCGCAGCAAAGCTCGCGGTCGGCTACACGCTGGACGAGATCGCCAACGACATCACCGGCGGCGCGACGCCGGCCTCGTTCGAGCCGACCATCGACTACGTGGTCACGAAGATCCCGCGCTTCGCGTTCGAGAAGTTTCCGGGCGCAAGCCTGACGCTGACCACGTCGATGAAATCGGTCGGCGAGGTGATGGCGATCGGCCGAACGTTCCAGGAAAGCCTGCAGAAGGCCCTGCGCGGACTTGAGACCGGCCTCACCGGCCTCGACCACATCGAGATCGAGGGCCTCGGCCATAGTGACGACAAGAACGCGGTGCGCGCGGCGCTTGGCACGCCGACCCCGAACAGGCTGCTGCAGGTGGCGCAGGCGATGCGGCTCGGCTGGAGCAATGAGGAGATCTTCGCGTCCTGCAAGATCGATCCATGGTTTCTGACGCAGATCCGCGACATCATCGACACCGAGGCGAAGGTCATCGCCCACGGCTTGCCGCCGCATGCGCACGGGATGCGCGCGCTAAAAGCCAAAGGTTTTTCAGACGCGCGGCTCGCGGTGCTTGCGAAGAAGACCGAGGCCGAGGTGAAGGCGCTGCGGCGCTCCCTGAACGTTCGCCCGGTGTTCAAGCGCATCGACACCTGCGCGGCCGAGTTCGCCTCGCCCACCGCCTACATGTACTCGACCTACGAGATGCCGTTCGCCGGCTCCGTCGCCGACGAGAGCGCGCCGTCGGCGCGACAGAAGGTCGTGATCCTCGGCGGCGGGCCGAACCGTATCGGCCAGGGCATCGAGTTCGATTACTGCTGCTGCCACGCCTGCTTTGCGCTGGACGAGGTCGGCTACGAAACCATCATGATCAACTGCAATCCGGAGACGGTGTCGACCGACTACGATACTGCCGACCGGCTCTATTTCGAGCCGCTGACCGCCGAGGATGTGATGGAGATCATCGACACCGAACGCTCCAACGGCACGCTGCACGGCGTGATCGTGCAGTTCGGCGGCCAGACGCCGCTGAAGCTCGCGCATGCGCTGGAGGCGGAGAACGTGCCGATCCTCGGCACCTCGCCGGAAGCCATCGACCTCGCCGAGGACCGCGACCGCTTCAAGCGCGTGCTGGACAAGCTGCAGCTGAAGCAGCCGAAGAACGGCATTGCCTATTCGGTCGAGCAGGCGCGTTTGATCGCCGGCGAGCTCGGCTATCCGCTCGTGGTCCGTCCGTCCTACGTGCTCGGCGGCCGCGCGATGCAGATCATCCGCGAGGAAGGCCAGCTCGGCGACTACCTGCTCGGCACGCTGCCGGAGCTGGTGCCCGCCGACGTGAAGGCACGCTATCCGAACGACAAGACCGGGCAGATCAACACCGTGCTCGGCAAGAACCCGCTGCTGTTCGACCGCTACCTGTCGGACGCCGTGGAGGTGGACGTCGACTGCCTGGCCGACGGCAAGGACACGTTCGTCGTCGGCATCATGGAGCACATCGAAGAGGCGGGCATTCATTCCGGCGATTCCGCCTGTGCCTTGCCGCCGCACTCGCTCGACGCCGCGACGATCGCCGAACTCGAACGCCAGACCCGCGCGCTTGCGCTCGGCCTTAACGTCGGCGGGCTGATGAACGTGCAGTACGCGATCAAGGACGGCGTTATCTATGTGCTCGAGGTCAACCCCCGCGCCTCGCGCACCGTGCCGTTCGTTGCGAAGGTGATCGGCAAGCCGGTCGCCAAGATCGCCGCGCGCATCATGGCGGGCGAGAGCCTCGCCTCGTTCAAGCTGACGCCGCAAAAGCTCGAGCACATCGGCGTCAAGGAGTTGGTGTTTCCGTTCGCGCGCTTCCCGGGCGTCGACACGGTGCTGGGCCCGGAGATGAAATCGACCGGCGAAGTGATGGGCCTCGATACGTCGTTCGCGATCGCGTTCGCCAAGAGCCAGCTCGGCGGCGGCACGCGCGTGCCGCGCAAGGGCACCGTGTTCGTGTCGGTGCGCGACGAGGACAAGAACCGGATTCTCGAAGCGGTGCGGCTGCTCGCCTCTGTCGGCTTCAAGGTCATCGCCACGTCCGGCACGCAGCGCTTTCTTGCCGATAACGGCGTACCGACGGAAAAGGTCAACAAGGTGCTCGAGGGCCGGCCGCACATCGTCGACGCGATTACCAACGGCGAGGTGCAACTGGTCTTCAATACGACCGAGGGCCCGCAGGCGCTGGCCGACAGCCGTTCGCTACGGCGGGCCGCCCTCTTGCATAAAGTACCGTACTACACCACTCTTTCGGGCGCGGTCGCTGCTGCGCAGGGGATCAAGGGCTATCTCGGCGGCGATCTCGAGGTCAGAACCCTCCAAAGCTATTTTCCGGCCGCGTGAAATCCCGGAACTTCTGGTGTATAGTTGGAACCGGTGCGCCCCTGCGCTGTTCTGTTCCGGCATCGATGTATTGGAGCTGAGCCTTCCGCGACGGGCTCAGTGCCGACAATGGGTTTTGCACCGCAAGTCGAAAGGACCGGCGAGCAGGATCGAAGGACGACGAGAATGGTTGACAAGATTCCGATGACGCACGCGGGTTATGTCGCGCTGGAGGGCGAGCTGAAGCATCGCCAGCAGATCGAGCGGCCGCGCATCATCCAGCAGATTGCAGAAGCGCGTTCGCACGGCGACCTCTCCGAAAACGCGGAGTATCACGCCGCGAAGGAGCAGCAGTCGCACAACGAAGGCGTGATCGCCGAGCTCGAGGACAAGCTCGCGCGCGCGGATGTCATCGACGTGTCGAAGCTGTCCGGTGACACGATCAAGTTCGGCGCGACCGTGACGCTGATCGATGAGGACACCGACCAGAAGAAAGTCTGGCAGATCGTCGGCGAGCCCGAGGCCGACGCCAAGAAGGGCCGCATCTCGGTCACCTCGCCGCTGGCGCGCGCGCTGATCGGCAAGAAGAAAGGCGCCTCGGTCGAGGTCGTCGCCCCCGGCGGCGCCAAGGCCTACGAGGTCACGAAGGTCGAGTGGAAGTGATCTGACGCAATTGTTATCGGTTGTTATCGACGCGCCGCTACCATCGTGGCGCCTCGTGCGTTATGGGCCCGACTTCTTTCTTGCGGAACTCGGGGACAACGGATGCAATTCGACACTCTTCTCGACGCTTGGGCGCCGCGCGTGCTCAGCCTTCTGCGCATCATGACCGCCCTGCTGCTGCTGCAATTCGGCTTGGCGAAGCATATCGGCTTCCCGGTCTTCGAATATCTGAACAATGTCCAGGCGTACTCGCTTCCGTGGATCGCCGGGCTGCTGGAACTTGTCGGCGGCGCGCTGCTGCTGATCGGCCTGTGCACGCGTCCGGTCGCGTTCGTCCTCTCCGGGCTGATGGCGTTTGCGTATTTCCTGGGTCACGCGCCGAGGGGCTTTTATCCGCTGACCAACGGCGGCAACCTCGCCGTGCTGCTCTGCTTCGTCTGTCTCTACTTCGCGGCCGCGGGCGGCGGCACATGGAGCCTTGACGCGCTGCTTCGGAGGAAGGCGCACACCGAAGTCGGACGGGCCCGAGCCGCTTAAGCCGGATCGTCAGGCGTCCGCGATCAGCGCTGGATGCGCGATCTGCTCTACCGCAGGAAGAACAGCACCGTCAGCGCTGCGCCGACGGTGACGACCACCGCGCGGATGATGTTCTCCGGCACGCGCCGCGCGATGCCGACGCCGAGATAGCCGCCCGCGACGGACGCCGCCATTGTGATGACCGCGTGCGGCCAGTGGATCAGGCCGCCCGCGATCAGCAGCGCCGACGACACGACCTGCACCAGGAACGCGACCGTATTCTTGATCGCATTCGATTTGTGAAAGTCGCCGCTTTCGAGGATGGCCAGCGCCGCCAGCATCATGATGCCCATTCCGGCGCCGAAGAATCCGCCGTAGACCGTGACGATCGCAATCAACACATAGGCAAAGACGCGCATCCCGGCGGTGCTCGACGCCGCAAGCGGCGCGATCAGGCGATTGATCTGCGCCGAGAACGCGAACAGCACCGTTGCGGCAAGCAACAGCCACGGCACGGTCGGACGAAAGCCCGCATCGCCGATGACGATCAGCAACCACGCGCCAAGCGCGGCGCCGACCGTTCCGAGCACGAGGAATGGCAGCATCTCGCGGAAATACTTGCGGACTTCGGTGCGATAGCCGGCGACGATCGCCACGTTCGACGGCGTCAGCGCGACCGCGCTGGTGGCGTTCGCATCGAGTGTCGACAGCCCGCTGAACACAAGCGCCGCAAAGGTGAAGAACGAGCCGCCGCCGGCGACCGCATTCACCATGCCGGCGGCGAAGCCGGCGAGAACGAGCAGAAGGATTTCGATGAGGGTCACGGGAAGTCAGCTGTAGCCCGGATGAAGCGAAGCGTAAGCCGGGAATTCCGGCCGCCGAGTTAGCTCCCGGATTTCGCTTCGCTTCATCCGGGCTACGCATCGTCGCAATGAGGCTAACGCGGCGCCGCCATTTCCATCGGCACGACCGCGGCGTCCTTCGAGTTGCGCAGGACCAGCGAGGTGCGCACGTTGCGGACGTGCGGCGCAGCCGTCAGCCGCGACACGAACTCCTGGAAGGTGTTCATATCGGGCGCGACGCATTTGAGCAGAAAGTCGACGTCGCCCGACAGGATCCAGCATTCACGAACCAACGGCTCGTTGCGCACGAATTCCTCGAATGTGCGCAAGTCCGCCTCCGCCTGGCTCGACAGATGGACCGAGGCAAACACCGTCACGTCGAAGCCGAGCTTGCGCGGATCAAGCAGGCCGCGGTAGCCGACGATGTAACCGGCCTCTTCCAGCGCGCGCACGCGGCGCAGGCAGGGCGGCGGCGAAATGCCGACGCGCCGGGCAAGTTCCACGTTGGTGATTCGGCCGTCTGCCTGAATCTCGGTCAGAATCTTCAGATCGATATCGTCGAGGTCCCTGCTCATAGTCTTTACTTTGGAGCCCGTATTGGCCCGTCCCCCCGCGTTGCATTGCAGAATCTGCAACGAATTACCGCCTCTCATACCCCAAAATCGCGCGGTTGAAGCAATTTTATTGCTGAAACAGGAGAACCGAGTTCTATTCCCAAGAATGTGAGTTGCGAAACTTGCATGGCTCACCAGATGACTTAGAATAAATCCGATACCCTCCATGCATCACCAGCGGCTGAGCCTGTATCAGCTGCATAACCAGCACAATCTGCATCGAGGCAGCTCAGGGAATCGTCCGGCAATGGGCCAGCCAATTCATACCAAGGTCGTAATCATCGGCTCCGGCCCTGCAGGATACACGGCCGCGATCTATGCAGCACGCGCGATGCTCGATCCCGTTCTGATCCAGGGCATTCAGCCCGGAGGCCAGCTCACCATCACCACCGACGTCGAGAACTATCCCGGCTTCGCCGACGTGATCCAGGGCCCGTGGCTGATGGAGCAGATGGAAAAGCAGGCAGCGCATGTCGGCACCAAGATCGTCACCGACATGGTGACGAAGCTCGAGCTCGCCCGCCGCCCCTTCCGTCTCACCTGTGACAGCGGCGACGTCTATCTCGCCGACACCGTCGTCCTTGCGACCGGGGCGCAGGCGCGCTGGCTCGGCCTTCCCTCCGAGGAGGCCTTCAAGGGTTTCGGCGTTTCGGCCTGCGCAACATGCGACGGCTTCTTCTACCGCGGCAAGGAAGTGGTCGTGGTCGGCGGCGGCAACACCGCCGTGGAGGAAGCGATGTTCCTCACCAACTTCGCCACCAAGGTCACCGTCATCCATCGCCGCGACCACTTCCGCGCCGAACGCATCCTGCAGGATCGCCTGTTCAAGAATCCGAAGATCAATGTGGTCTGGGACAGCGCCATCGAGGAAATTCGCGGCGATGAGAACCCGCGCAAGGTGACGAGCGTCGCGATCCGGAACGTCAAGACCGGCGCCATCTCGACACTTCCGACCGACGGCGTGTTCATCGCGATCGGGCACGCGCCGGCGACGGAGCTTGTCGCAGGCCAGGTCAAGATGAAGCCGTCGGGCTACGTCGAGATCGCGCCGCATTCGACGGCGACGTCGGTCCCGGGGCTGTTCGCCGCCGGTGACGTCGCCGATGAGACCTACCGCCAGGCCGTGACGGCCGCAGGATTGGGCTGCATGGCGGCGCTGGAGGCGGAGCGGTTTCTCGCCCTGCACGCCACTGAACGCGCAGCTGCGGAGTGAACAGAATGAGGCCACGCAACGGGTTTTCGGACATGGATTGGGACAAGCTGAAAGTCTTTCACGCCGCAGCGGAAGCCGGCAGCTTCACGCATGCAGGCGAACAGCTCGGCCTGTCCCAGTCGGCGGTGTCGCGTCAGGTCAGCGCGCTGGAGCAGGAGCTTTCGGTCTCGCTGTTTCACCGGCACGCACGCGGATTGATCCTCACCGAGCAGGGCGACCTGCTGTTTCGCACGGCGCACGACGTGTTCATGCAGCTGCAGGCCGCGCGCGCCAAGCTGACCGACAGCCGCGAGCGGCCGAGCGGTGAATTGAAGGTGACGACCACACCGGGCGTCGGCATCCACTGGCTGATCCCGCGGCTCGGCGAATTCACGCAGCTCTATCCCGACATTCGCGTCCAGCTGATGGTGACGGACGAGGAGCTCGACCTGTCGATGCGCGAGGCGGACGTCGCCATCCGCGTGCGCAAGCCGACGCAGCCCGACCTGATCCAGCGCAAGCTGTTCTCGATCGGCTATCACGCCTATTGCTCGCCGGAATACATCAAGCGGATGGGCACGCCGCGCACGCTGGAAGATCTCGACAATCATCGCCTGATCGTGCTGAGCGACCTGCACGCGCCGGCGCATCATGCAGAACCGCTACTGGCTGATCGAGGCCGGCCGCAACGGCAAAGGTCCGCGCGAAGCCTATTTCAAGGTGAACCACGTGCTCGGTCTCGCGCGTGCGTGCCAGCAGGGCCTCGGCGTCGCAGCGCTACCCGACTATCTGGTGGAGGAACGGCACGGACTTGTGCAGCTGTTCGAGGAGAAGGATTCGATCCAGATCGACACCTACTTCGTCTATCCGGAAGAGCTGAAGTCCGTGGCGCGCGTGCAAGTATTCCGCGATTTCATCGTGAGCAAAGCGCAACGCTGGTCTCCGAAAGAGTAATAGGTTGCGTTTTGCGAACCTCTGACATGCGAGCGGCCTGCTTGCTGCGCATGTCTCGCGTCGGCCATAGTGGTTTCCAAGCTGAGCGGCCGAAGTTGCGCATTGTCCCCCTCCTCCTGCAACTTTGACAGTTCAGTCATCCCTCTTGGAAGGTGATTGTGTCGGCCTCTCGTGGCCACAACTGTAAAAGCCGGGCACTAGCCCGGCTTTTTTTTGAATCATTCAATATCGCAGATACGTGCAAGTACTAGATCTTGACCCGCGCAAGCCGCAGCGCGTTGGCGATCACGCTGACGGACGACAGCGCCATCGCTGCAGCGCCGATCATCGGCGAAAGCAGAATGCCCAAAACAGGATACAGGACGCCCGCGGCAATCGGCACGCCGGCCGCGTTGTAGGCGAACGCAAAGGCGAGGTTCTGGCGGATGTTGCGCATTGTCGCACGCGACAAATCGCGCGCCGCGACAATTGCCCTCAGGTCGCCGCGCAACAGCGTCACGCCGGCGCTTTCGATCGCCGCATCGCGTACCGCCGCCCATGGCGATGCCGACATCGGCCGCCGCAAGCGCAGGCGCGTCGTTGACGCCATCGCCGGCCATCGCAACCTTGCGGCCCGACGCGCGCAGCCGTTCGACGAACGCGCTCTTCTGCTCCGGCAGCGCTTCGGCCTCGACCTCGTCGATGCCAAGCTGCCGCGCCACAGCGCGCGCGGTCGTCGCATTGTCGCCGGTCAACATGACAAGACGAATACCGTTCTGCGGACAGCGCTCTCAGCGCCTCGGCGGTGGTCGGCCGGATCGGATCGGCGATGGCGATCAGTCCGGCGGCGCGCTTGTCGACGCCGACGAAGATGACGGTTGCGCCATGTTCGCGCCGGGCCTGCGCCGCAGGCTTGAGGCTTCTAGCATCGATGCCCTGCTCGCCGAGATAGGACGCGTTGCCGACGACGACATCACGGCCCTCCACCAATCCGCGCGCGCCCTCGGCCTATCCGCGACTCGAAATCGCGAACGTCGCCGAGACCCAGGTTCCGCTCCCTTGCCGCGGCGATGATCGCAGCGCCCAGCGGATGCTCGCTGGCGCGTTCGACGCTGGCGGCGAGCCGCAGCGTTTCAGCCTCATCGAACCCGAAGGCTGCATGGATGCCCACGACTTTCGGCTTGCCTTCGGTCAGCGTGCCGGTCTTGTCGATCACCAGCGTGTCGATCGTCTCCAGCCGCTGCAAGGCGTCGGCGTCGCGGATCAGGATGCCCAGCCGCGCGCCGCGGCCCACGCCGACCATGATCGACATCGGTGTCGCAAGCCCGAGCGCGCAGGGACAGGCGATGATGAGAACCGTGACCGCGGCGACCAGGCCGTAGCTGAAGCGCGGCTCGGGACCGAACAGCGCCCAGGCCGCAAACGCAACCACCGCCACGGCGATCACGGCCGGCACGAACCAGCCGGCCACCTGATCGGCCAGGCGCTGGATCGGCGCGCGCGAGCGCTGCGCCCTTGCCACCATCTCGACGATGCGCGCAAGCAGCGTATCCCTGCCGACCTTCTCGGCGCGCATCACGAAGCCGCCGCTGAGGTTGAGCGTGCCGCCGATCACCTTGTCGTCCGCCTGCTTGCTCAGCGGCATCGATTTGCCGGTGACCAGCGATTCGTCGATCGAGGAGCGCCCTTCGATGACGACGCCGTCGACCGGCACCTTCTCGCCGGGCCGCACGCGCAACAGATCGCCGGCCGTCACGGCTTCGAGCGCGACGTCCTCATCGCCCTTGTCGCGTCACGCGGCGTGCGGTCACCGGCTTGAGGCCGAGCAGCGCCTTGATCGCGCCGGAGGTGCGTGCCCGCGCCCGCAGCTCCAGGACCTGACCGAGCAGCACCAGCGTGGTGATGACCGCGGCCGCCTCGAAGTAGACGGCAACGGTGCCGTGCGCATCGCGGAAGGCCGGCGGAAACAGTTGCGGGGCTGCGATGGCGACGAGGCTGTAGATCCAGGCGACGCCGGTGCCGAGCGCAATCAGCGTGAACATGTTCAGATTGCGCGAGACGACGGATTGCCAGCCGCGCACGAAGAACGGCCAGCCGGCCCACACGACGACGGGCGTGGCGAGCATCAGCTGGATGAGATTGGAAAGCTGCGCGTCGAGCCAGTGGCGTCCGCTGAGATGCTGGCCCATGTCGAGCACGACCAGCGGCAGCGTCAGGACAACCGAAATCCAGAACCGCCGCGTCATATCGATGAGTTCGGGATCCGGCTTGTCGTCGAGCGTGACGGTCTCCGGCTCGAGCGCCATGCCGCAGATCGGACAGCTTCCGGGGCCGACCTGCCGCACCTCGGGATGCATCGGGCAGGTGTAGATCGCGTCCGCTTGCGCGGCGTCCGCCTTCGGCGCGTCCTCAGCCTTGGCGGCATCCTTGGCCGTATGTCTGGCCTTGGCCAGATAGCGTTCCGGATCGGCGGCGAATTTCGTGCGGCAGCCGCCGCTGCAGAAGACGTAATCCTCGCCGCGATACGAGAAGCGGTGCTTCGCGGTCGCAGGATCGACCTTCATGCCGCAGACCGGATCGGTCGCAAGCGCAGCCTTCGACGCGTGATCGCAATGACCGTGATGGTGGGCGTGCGCGGCATGTGCCGATGCGGCGTGCGCCGCCTGATCCTTCATGCCTCTGTCCCACGCTTGCGATTTATACCCTATGGGGGTATATAGACGGCATGCGAACGGACATCAAGGCGTCTTGTCAGAAACGGCTGAAGCGGATCGAGGGCCAGGTGCGCGGCCTGTCGCGCATGGTCGACGAGGATCGCTACTGCATCGACATCGTGACGCAGATCGCCGCGGCACGAACCGCGTTGCGCCGGGTCGAGGAAGAGATCCTGCGCGACCACGTCGCGCACTGCGTCGATCACGCCATCGCCTCGGGCGACCGCGAGGACCAGCGCAAGAAGATCGCCGAGCTGATGGAAGTGGTCAGCCGCGCGGATCGCTAGAGCGTTTTCCAGTTGGTTTGCACTGTTCTCTCAACCGTCATGGCCGGGCATAGCCCGTTCGAAGAACGGCGTCGCTTCGCTCGCCTATGGACCCGGCCATCCACGTCTTTGCGACACCAAGAAAGGCGTGGATGCCCGGGACAAGCCCGGGCATGACAACTCACTGAGTCATCGCTCGTGGAAAACGCTCTGGAGCATGATCCGGAAAAAGCCTGCCCCCGGACTTGATCCGGGGTGGGGTACCGGTTTTCCGAAAAAGATCATGCTCTACTAAAAAGCCACGCGCGATCTGGTCCCATCGCGCGCCTCGTTCCGTCGCGCGGAATTTCCGAACGCCGCGTTAACCGCGGAAATTGGCCGTTGCTTTACCATCCGACGCACTAAACCGCTCGCCGCCTGAAACGCCCCGGCGCGTTACGGAACTTTTTGGAAGCACCGCATAGCCTCCCACGCGAAACCGCTTCAGTGGGGCGTCCAATGCTCAAGGTCTACAACTGCATCGTGACGGCGCACGATCTGCGCCTGGTCGTGCTGGCGGCGCTGGTTTGCGTCCTCGCCTCCTTCTCAGCCATCAGCCTGCTGCATCATTCGCGGTATGCGCAGAAGTCGACGCGCCCGATCTGGCTCGGGATCGCGGCGGTCTCCACCGGCTGCGGCATCTGGGCCACGCATTTCATCGCCATGCTGGCGTTCTCGCCCGGCATCGCCAACGGCTACAACATTTCCTTGACGGTGCTCTCGCTGGTGGCCGCCATTGTGCTCACCGGCGCAGCCTTCTGCGTGGCGATGCTCGCGCCCTTCCGCTTGAGGCGATGGGTCGGCGGCGCGATGGTCGGCGGCGGCATCGCCGCCATGCACTACACCGGCATGGCCGCTTTCGAAGTCGCCGGCACGATCATCTGGGATACGACTCTGGTCGCCGTCTCGATCCTGCTTGGCGCGGCGATCGGCGCGGCCGCGCTGCCGGTTGGACTGCGGAGCAGCAGTGGCCGCCGCAAGGCCCGGATCGCCGGCGCAGTGGTTCTCACGCTGGCGATTTGCAGCCACCACTTCACGGCAATGGGCGCGGTCTCGATCATTCCCGATCCGATGATCGTGATCCCGGAATCGGCGATCCCCGCCGGCATGGCTTGCCATCGCCGTCGCGCTCGGCAGCTTCTTCATCATTCTGTTTGCACTGACCGCCATCGCCTTCGACCTGCGCGAGCGCCGTCGCACCGAGCATCGAAGCCGACCGCATGCGCAGCCTCGCCAATGCGGCGATCGAAGGCCTGATGGTGTGCAGCGGCACCACCATCGTCACGGTCAACAACAGCCTGGCCCGGCTCGCCGGAACGTCGCAAGACGAGCATGATCGGCAGCGATATCTCGGCCTGGTTTCCGGAGCCCGAAGGCGCGCGAACAGTTGTTCACGCGCCTCGAAACCGCGATCGAGACGGACCTGCGCAGGCGCAACGGCGAGCTGTCGCCGGCGGAACTGATTTCGCGCGAAATCGACTTCGGCGGCCGCCCGCACTATGCCATCGCCGTGCGCGACCTGAAGGCGCGCCGCGAAGCCGAGCGGCATATCCGCTACCTCGCCCACCATGACGCGCTGACGTCGCTTCCGAACCGCGCCTCGTTCAACGCGCAGCTCGATCAGCAGATCGCCGCGGCAAGCGCCGGCGGGAAGCGCCTAGCCGTTCTCTATCTCGACCTCGACCGCTTCAAGGAGGTCAACGACCTCTACGGGCATGCGGCGGGCGACAAGGTGCTGCAGACCGTCGCCTCGCGGGTGACGGCCTTGTTGACGAACGGACAAACCATGGCGCGGCTCGGCGGAGACGAGTTCGCAGTCGTCGTCCCGAACATCACCGATCCGGCCGCGGTCGGCGCGATTGCCGATTCCATCCAGCTGGCGGTTGCGACGGACTTGAGCGACGGCGAGCTCGACACGATCCAGACCAGCATCGGCATCGCCATCTATCCGGATGACGCAACTGACCGGGAAACGCTGCTGTCGCACGCCGACACGGCGCTCTATCGGGCCAAGACCGAGGGACGCAACACCTTCCGCTTCTTCGAAGCCGCCATGGGCGCCGCGGTCCGCGACCGCCGCCAGATGGAGCACGACCTCCGCCAGGCGGTCGCGCGCGACGAATTCCGCCTGGTCTATCAGCCGCAAGGCGACATCTCGTCGAGCCAGATGGTCGGCTTCGAGGCGCTGCTGCGCTGGCATCATCCGACGCGAGGGCTCGTCCCTCCCGATATCTTCATCCCGGTCGCCGAGGACTCCGGCGCCATTCTGCAGATCGGCGAGTGGGTGCTGCGCACCGCGTGCCGCGAAGCTGCCTCCTGGCCGCAGCCGCTGTCGATTGCGATCAACGTCTCCGCGCTGCAGATCTACAGCGACAACTTCGTCCAGCTGGTGCACGCGACGCTGCTGGAAACCGGGCTGTCACCGCGCCGGCTCGAGCTCGAGATCACCGAAACCGCGCTGGTGCGCGACCTGCAGCGGGCGCTGAACGCGTTGCGGCAGATCAAGGCGCTCGGCGTGCGGATCGCGATGGACGATTTCGGCACCGGCTACTCGTCGCTGTCGAATCTGCGCGCCTTCCCGTTCGACAAGATCAAGATCGACGGCTCGTTCGTCAGATCCGTCAACACCAACGAACAGGCCGCGACGATCGTGCGCGCGGTGCTCGGCCTCGGCCGCGGGCCTCGGCCTGCCGGTGCTGGCCGAAGGCGTCGAGACCCGCGCCGAACTGGCAGTTTCTCGAGAGCGAGAAATGCACCGAGGCTCAAGGCTATTTTCTTGGCCGGCCGTCGGACATCGCAACGTTCCGCGCCATCACGCATGGCGAACGCCGCCGCGGCGACGCAGGGCGAGCTGCCGCTCAAGCGCGCCGTCAGCGCGTAGCGACCGGCAGGTCGGCAGAGTCTCAGTAGACCTGCCGCTGCTGCACCTTCCGCTTCGCCACAGTCGGCGCGTAGGGGTCGATAGCCCTGCACGACCGCAAACGGATTGACGACGCACCAGACGCGCCGGGCCGAGGCCGACATGTCGCATTGCGCCTTGGTGAAGTAGTTGCAGTCGAAGATCTGCAGGCCCGCCTTCAGGCACCAGGATAGCCGCGATCCTGGCCCCTGTCGTCGTAGAAGCGGACCGGACCGCGCGGCGCGGCTTCCGCGGAGACGCTCGCCAGGCCGAGGACGGCTCCGAGCAGGCTCAGGGCGATGATTGACTTGCGCATAGTCCGAATTCCTTTGCAGCCTCGATAGAAGCAATACGAACCGTCCCACCGATTAGTTGGCGAGATCGGACCGAAATTCAACTACCACGATCACTTTGGTGTCAGCAGCGCGGCTGACTTGCAGGCGCGGCACCAGCGTTCAGGATACGGCATGCAAATGCTGCGAAGGATCGAGGCTGGTACAGTTGGGTGGGCTCGAACCACCGACCTCCTGTTCCACAGACAGGCGCTCTAACCAACTGAGCTACAACTGCACGAAAGCCGCCGACCAAATAGGCCGCATTCGGGCCGGAAACTATGAGCAACGCGTGCTTTGGCAAGACGCCAAATCGGCCGCGTTCCTCGAAAGTCCGGTACAGCAAAAAGGCCCGGCGAAGAGCCGGGCCTGATCAAACTAACAAACGTCGTTCAGCCGCTGTGCGGCAGATCACGCAACCTTGGTGAACACCTTCGACGACGCGGTCTTGATCGGCTCGACGGTCTCGGTGGCGACGCGCTGGCTGAGCTCGGCCAGCTCCTTCGCCTGCGCCGTCATGGTCTCGTACTGGCCGCGCGCATAGGTCGTCCAGATCGAGAACACCTCGGACGGCGACTTCACGGCAACCAGCTTCTCGGCCACGTCGAACGCGGCGTTGGCGTTGGAGCGCGCGATGTCGATCAGCTTGCCCGAATACTCCGACGCGCCCTTGGAAGCGGAGGCGTAGACGGCTTCGATGGTCTCGTTGCTCGACTGGGCAACGTCCTTGAACTTCTCGTAGGTCTCGCGAGCCTGCGACACGCCCTTCTCGGCGAACTCGCGGATCGAACCAGGCACTTCGAACGGGATGACGGTGGAGAACGGGTCTTGCGACGGCATGTCGGAATCACTTTCACATCTGGAGTTGGCAGTTGGCTGGGGGTCGAAATTGGTGATGCGTTCGAACGGGGCCCGGGCTCGCGCCCGGCACCGCTCTCTTCAATTCCGAGTACCACTATAGTCGATATTTTGTGCGACGCAACATCAATTTTGCGCTGCAGAACTGACATGTAAGTCAGGAATTGGTAGACGAGGTCTGCTCAGGTTTTGGGCTTTGTGGCGTCCATGGCGGCACGGGTCGGCCGCCTGGCCCAGTTCGCCCGCCTGCTCGGCCAGGATCCGCATCTGGTTCTGCACATGCTCGGTGTGCAGCTTGAGCACCTCGGCCAGGTCCTTCGCCTTGAGCAGGCGCTCGGCGTAGTCGAGCGAGGCCTTGATATTCGCCTCTGCGAAAGCTGACGGCCTTGCCGCTGAGCTCCTTTGCACTCGCCTGCGCGACGGCCCCCTGATCCTCGAACTGGCTGGCCGTCTTCTGCGCCGCACTCATGAAGTTCTCGAACGCCTTGCGCGCCTGGTCGAAGCCGGCCTCGGCCATGTCCTTCATATTCTGGGGAATCTCGAAGTTCTTGGGATTCGAAACGGTCGCGCCCTTCGTGCTCGGTTCATGGTTCAAGCTCCTCTGGTGGCGTTTTCCCGATCTTGTCTGGTCTCGTTGACGACCCCCACGGCCCCTGAACGTTAGCCCATCTCTTGATCGCATCGTGACGCGGCGCGCGACCCTGCGACCATTCTGACGGCAGGCCGCTCGGCGGATCGCCGATGCCGGCCAATGCCTGTGACTCCTCGCGCCAGCTCGGGGCTACCAAAGAGGCGGCAGTTTCTGGCCTTCTTGCGCAGAATCAACAGGCATTTATGAAGGGTCGGATGCTTCAACTGCTGAACAATGCCGATGGGTGACGGCGGGTTCCAGGCCATGCCGATGACGGACCACCGGCTGGCGCCCTATGCGGCAAGCGCGCAGCCGGCCTGGCTGTGGTCCGCCGACGGCAGCCGCATCCTATGGTGCAATCCCGCCGGCGCCGCCTTGCTCGGTATCGATCCGCGCCAGCTCGAGAAGCCGCTCAGTCCCACCGACCCGCACCGGCGTCAGGTTGCCCAGCTCGCCCGGCGGATCGGATCGAGCGACCGCGCAGCGCCTCGAACGGCTGCGCGGCTTCGGCGCGCGGCTCGGCCAGCTCACGACCTGCACCTGTTCGCGGTTGACGATGGCGGACGGCGCCACGGCGATCCTGCTCGTCCGTCTCGAGCCGTTCGTCGGCGCGACCACGATCGCCAAAACTGCGGAGCCGCAGGCGGCGAACGATGCCAGTGACACGATCTCGAGTGACACGATCTTGCATGATCGATGCGCTGCGACGCAGCAGCCTCCCAGCGACACGTCCATCGAAGACGCCGGCCGCGGCGGCGACAGCGAGCGCGTGACGCAGGACGAGGTCGCCGACGATCGCGTCGAGGCATGACATTCCGCAGGCCGTCGATGCCGGCGCAGAGAGCTCCCCTGATGT
The DNA here is from genome assembly GCA_963757845.1 of uncultured Alphaproteobacteria bacterium. Classification (GTDB taxonomy): domain Bacteria; phylum Pseudomonadota; class Alphaproteobacteria; order Rhizobiales; family Xanthobacteraceae; genus P52-10. The sequence goes on along the minus strand of CAVWTB010000045.1, from coordinate 45,086 downwards.
CGCTTCGACTGCGGCCGCGCCGCAAAATCCCCTGCGGTTCGTCTGGCAGATCGACGCAGAGGGACGCTTCTCGCTGATCTCCGACGAATTCCTGCGCATTGCAGGCGCACACACCGCCGCGATCCAGGGACGCCCGTGGAGCGACGTCGCTCGCGCGCTCGATCTTGATCCGCACGGCCGCATCGCCGAGGCGATCGACCGGGGCGAGACCTTCAGCGGGATCGTCGCACTTTGGCCGCTGGACGAGCAGACGCGCGGGCGCGTGGAGCTCTCCGGCATGCCGATCTTCGATGCCGCGCGCAATTTTGCCGGCTACCGCGGCTTCGGCATCTATCGGCAGACGGCTTCGCCGCCCGGCGAGCTTGAGCGCCGCAATCGAGCAGCCGGCGCCGGATCCAGCACATCCGTCAACGTCCACGTCAGCAACAGCGTCCACGTCAGTAACAGCGTCTGAAGCCCCAGAGACCTTGTCTCACCCGGAGACCGAGACCGTGGAACCTCCACAAAACGTCGTGCCGTTCCCCCTGGCGAACGAGACGCGAATGCCGTCGCTCAGCGCGGTCGAGAACCATGCCTTCGACGAGATCGCCCGGCGCCTGACGGAAAAGTTCGACGAGGGTGGCGCGCACCGGCCGACGGGTACACCTGGAATTGCCGAGATGCTCAACCAGCGCGCTGCGCTGCGCGCAGAAGAACACGCGGAGCCGGCCAAGGCCGAACAGCCGGCGTGGCTGACAGAGGCCGCGACGCCGGCGCGTGGCGACAGCGGGCGAGACCGGACGCTGCTCGACCTGATACCGTCCGGCATTCTCATCTACCGGCTCGACCGGCTGCTCTACACCAACCGCGCATTCCTCCATCGCACGGGATTCGAAAGCCTGCACGCGCTGCAGGAGGCCGGCGGTCTCGACGCTCTGTACGTCGAACCCGGGCCGGCGTCAGCCAGCAGCGCATCGGACGAAGGCATGCCGCTGACGATCGCGCATTCGGCGGACGATCGTGCGCCTTCGGCCGCGCGGCTGTTTTCGATTGTCTGGGACGGCGACGCAGCGCATGCGCTGATCCTGCAAGACGCCCAGGTCGCCGTGGCCGCAACGGCAGCCGCTCCAGCCGTTGCGCCGCGTGAGCCGCAACCTGCCGTCGCGCCCGCGGCGGCCGGGCCATACGAGGCCATTCTCGAAACGGCGACGGACGGCATCGTGGTGTTCGACCGGTCCGGCGCGATCATATCCAGCAATCGCAGCGCGGAAGCGCTGTTCGGCATGAGCGCGAACGAGATGCGGGCGCAGAACTTCGCCGATCTGTTCACCGCCGAGAGCCAGCGCGTCGTGCTCGACTATTTCGAGAGCCTGGACGGGCCGCTCGACATGGACCCGCGCGATCACGGCCGCGAGGTGTCGGGGCGCAAACGCGCGGGCAGCTACGTGGCGCTGTCGATGACGATGGGACGAACCGACGGCGATCGCTTCTTTGCAGTGTTCCGCGACCTCTCGCAGTTGAAGAAGAACGAAACCGACCTGTTGACTGCGCGCCGCAACGCCGAACGTGCCACGACGGCCAAGGCCGACGCACTCGCGAAGATCAGCCGGGAAATTCGCGATCCGCTCAACACCATCATCGGCTTTGCGAACATCATGACCGAGGAACGCTTCGGCATCCTCGGCAACGAGCGCTATGCGGCGTATCTGAACGACATTCGCGCCGCCGGCGAGCGCGCGATCGCCGTCCTCGACGACGTCGTCAATATCTCGAGCATCGAGACCGGCCACCTCAACCTCAAGCTGGTCAGCCAGAACCTGAACGAGATGGTCGAGCAGTGCGTCGGCGTGCTGCAACCGCAAGCCAATCGCGAACGCGTCATCATCCGCACCTCGCTTGCCCGCGGGCTGCCGCTGGTGATGGCCGATACGCAGTCGCTGCGCCAGATCATGATGAACATCGTCACCAGCTCGATCCGCTGCTCGAAGGCGGGCGGACAGGTGATCGTGTCGACTGCGCCCAGCGACAACGGCGGCGCGATCCTGCGCGTGCGCGACACCGGGCGGGGCTTGAGCGAGGCCGAGCTGGCGTCCGCGATGGATTCACGCGCAGCAACGGCGGAGCGGACCGGCCTCGACCGCGGCGCCATCGACCTTTCGCTGGCCCGCGCGCTGGCCGAGGCCAACCGAGCGCAATTCCAGATCAAGAGCACGGCGAATTCCGGCACGTTGATCGAAATCGCGTTCGCGAACGTGCGTGCGCTGGCGGGGTGAGTACATTCTGGAACGAGTCTAAATTGTAATCATCCTAAACTGGAATCGATCTAAAGCCGCAGCATCGCGACCTTCCAGCGCACGCTATCGCGCCCATTCTGAGATACAGAACGCCTCGGACGTTCGCTTCACCGCCGAGGCGAACGGACCACTCTTAAAAAAACTTGCCGGAGCATCTGCATGTCTCGCATTCGCGATATTTCCGTCGCCGCGCTCAGCGCTGTCAGCATCCTCACCCTCACCGCAGCGTCGGCCCTGGCGCAATCCGGCGAGGTCAACGTCTACACCTATCGCGAGGCAAAGCTGATCCAGCCGCTGCTCGATGCCTTCACCAAGGACACCGGCATCAAGGTCAATGTCATCTCGGCAAGCTCGGGCCTCGAGCAGCGCATCAAGTCCGAGGGCGCCAACAGCCCGGCCGACGTGCTCTTGACCGTCGACATCGGCCGCCTGGACGATGCCGTGAAGGCGGACGTCGCGCAGACGATCAAGTCGGACAAGCTCGATGAGATCGTGCCGCCGCGCTTTCGCGATCCGAACAGCCAGTGGTACGGCATCTCGATGCGCGCCCGCGTGGTCTACGCCTCGAAGGAGCGCGTGAAGCAGGACACGATCACCTATGAAGAGCTGGCCGATCCGAAATGGAAGGGCAAGATCTGCATCCGCTCGGGCCAGCATATGTACAACAACGCGCTGTTCGCGGCCTACGTCGCCAAGCACGGCGAAGCGAAGGCCGAGGAATGGCTGAAGGGCGTCAAGGCCAACCTGGCGCAGAAGCCGTCCGGCGGCGACCGCGAGACGGCGCGCGACATCGCGGCCGGCAAATGCGACATCGGCATCGCGAACACCTATTACTGGGCGCTGATGAACAACGTCGAGGCCGACAAGAAGCCGTGGGCCGAGGCGACCAAGGTGATCCTGCCGACCTTCGCGGGCGGCGGCACGCATGTGAACCTCTCCGGCGTGGTGCTGGCCAAGCATGCGCCGAACAAGGCCAATGCGATGAAGCTGATCGAGTGGCTGGTCGAGGACAAGGCGCAGCAGATGTACGCCGACATCAACTACGAGTATCCGGTGAAAGCGGGCGTTGCAGTCAACCCGACCATCGCGGGCTATGGCAAGCTCAATCCCGATCCGCTGGCGATTGCGAAGATCGCCGAGAACCGCAAGTCCGCCTCGACGCTCGTCGATAAGGTCGGCTTCGACAACTAACTACAGCGCGCGGTGAGTGATCTCGCTGCGCAAGCTTCGACAAACGAGGCGCGATCGGCAACGTCGCTGGTCGCGCCGCCCCTCGGAACCCAACGTTGAGTCATCCCCGTCCGATCGCCTGGCGCGCCGCCGAACAGTTTGCTTCAGCGCTGGCGATATTGACGGGAGTGGTCGTCGCTCGTTCCGGTGATCAGCATCGTCTTGCTGGCGCTGCAGCCCGCCGCCGACCTCTGGCCGCATCTGTTGAGCTATGTGCTGCCGCGCGCGGCGCTCGACACGGCGCTGCTGCTGCTCGGCGTCGGCGTGCTCGCCACCGCCCTCGGCGTTGGTGCCGCCTGGATCATCTCGTCATACGATTTTCCCGGCCGTTCCTGGCTGATCTGGCTGATGCCGCTGCCGCTGGCGATCCCGACCTATATCGGCGCCTATGTCTACGTCGAGCTGTTCGAGCCGCTCGGCGTCGCCCACGGCGCGCTGTCGCTGTGGCTGCCGCCGCAACAAGCGGTGAAGCTGCTGCCGTCCGTGCGTTCGCTCGGCGGCGCCATCCTCATCATCGGCCTCGTGCTCTACCCCTATATCTATCTGTCGGCGCGGGCGATGTTCCAGACCCAGAGCGCGGAGTTCGCGGAGGCCGCACGGCTGCTCGGCGCGCGGCGATGGCAGGAGTTCGTTCGCGTCTCGCTGCCGATGGCGCGGCCGGCGCTCGCCGTCGGGCTTGCGCTGGTTCTGCTCGAGACGCTGAACGACATCGGCGCGAGCGAGTATCTCGGCGTGCGCACCATGACCGTGTCGATCTTCACCACCTGGCAGAACCAGGGCAGCCTCGCGGGCGCGGCACAAATGTCCTGCCTGATGTTGTTCGTGGTCGCCGCCCTCGTGCTGATGGAACGCTACGGCCGCAGGCAGCGTGCGTTCGCAGCAGCTGCCGAGAGCCCGCGCATCGCCGAGCGCACGCAGCTTTCCGGCACGGCCGCCTGGGCGGCGTGCGCCTTGTGCTTCATCCCGCCGCTGTTCGGCTTTGCCCTGCCCTTCGCATTTCTGTTGCGCGAGAGCATCCAGCGCAGCCTGATCGGCGGCATCGATGCGGGCCTGCTGCAGGCGACCGGCAATTCCGATCGTGCTCGCACTGACCGCAACCACGATCGTGCTGCTGTTGGGCCTGGTCGCCAACATGGCCCATCGCTGGCGCGACAATGCGGCGACCATGGCAAGCGTCGGCGTCTCGCAGGCGGGCTATGCCGTGCCCGGACTGATCCTGGCGCTCGGCCTGCTGACGCCGCTGGTGGCGTTCGACAACGTCATCAACGCCGCGGCCCGCGGCCTCGGCGCATCGGCCCCGGGGCTCCTGATCGCCGGATCGAGCGCCGCGGTCGTCATCGCCTATGCGATCCGCTTCATGGCGGTGGCCACCGGGCTGACGCAGGCCGGCTTCGAGCGCATTCCGCGCGACTACGACGACAGCGCAAAAATCTCCGGCGCGTCCGAATGGATCTGCGTGCAAAAAATCTATCTGCCGCTCTTGCGGCCGGCGCTCTGGGGCGCGGCGATCCTCGTGTTCGTCGACTGCCTGAAGGAATTGCCGGCGACGCTGTTGCTGCGGCCGCTGAACGTGGAGACGCTGTCGACCTCGATCTACCAGTTCGCCAGCCGCGGCAGTTTCGAGCAGGGCTCGCTGGCCGCGCTGCTGATCGTAGCGGCGAGCATCGTTCCGGTGGTCTGGCTGACGCGCTTCGCCGACGTGCCGAACGGGCCGGCGTAGGGTTTCGCATTGTGGCCCGGATGGAGCGCAGCACAATCCGGAGCTTTCTTAGCGACATCCAGTTTGATCGTCCAGCGCAAGGGCCGCCTTTATCGCGGCCGGGCGAACATCAGAGCCTGCCGCGCTGTTCCAGTTCGAGGGTTACAAGCCTCGCCAACAACGTAGCTGGATACAGTTGACCAATGATGCTTTCGATATTGCAAAGGCTCCGCGCAATCGGATGCAAAGGAACAATATCGCCGTATCCCGTTGATGTCAAAATCACTAAACTCAAATAAATGGCCGAGTTTGCAAGGGTTAAATCGTCTTCGAATGTCATTCCCTTGAATGAACCTGGAAGCGACAGCCCGACAAATACGTACAGCGTACCAAAAGCCAGCGCGATAAGGAGATACAGCAGGATCGCACCGATAATTCGATGGTAGTTGATGCGGCCATGCCTGAATACAGCGTGCGCAACGACCGCTCCGAGCGTGAGCGCGAAGACGAGCCAGGCAGCAGCCAACATGTAGAGGTTATATGGCCACGGGGGATAAAACAGGCGCAGCAGAATGACGGCAACATTGGCGGCAGCGCATATCAACATCGCGGCTAACGCTGCGCGATTGTCAGATATAACGATCATGCCAGCTATGATGCCCAACAAGGCGACAATCGTGAAACCATGAAATACAAAAAATCCCACCGCGTGAAGCGGTGCAAATACGAACATATAGAGCGCGAGCAGTACGGCCAGCAGCGTTAGCAGCCGATCGCTATATCTTCGCCGTATTCGGCGTATGTCGCGCATGGCATCCAAGATCATCGTCCCGTCGCAGCGCCCATGGGAGACGAACTTCGGATTCGATAAGGACATTAGCAAACTTATGATGATTGTAGTGTCGTTTATGGTTCAGAAATTCGCTCGATGGACTCGCGGCGACGATGGAGCGAAATTTCTGAACCACGACACTGGATTAGACGGCCGCCGATAAAGCGCCAGCTACGCGCACTGACTGTGAAGTGAGTTCGACCTCACAAGCCGCGGCTCATGCACGACGACGCGATTGCGCCCCGATTGCTTCGCACGATACAACGCGGCGTCTGCCTCGTTCAGCCATGCGTCGACCGATTTGATGTCGGAGGGCGACAACGACGCTACTCCAGCGCTGATGGTTACGATCCCTTTCGCGGTGTTGGCGATGTGCGGGATCCCCAATTCTTCGACGGCGCTTCGATAGCGCTCCGCCGCCGCCGCTCCATTGTCGAGAGATTGCTCCGGCACGAGGACCAGGAACTCCTCGCCCCCATAGCGATAGACCTGGTCTCCGCCCCGGCAGGTGTTCGCCAATATCGTCGCCACGGCCCGGAGCACTTCATCCCCGGCAAGATGCCCCTGGCTGTCGTTGTAGGCCTTGAAGCAATCGATATCGCACATGATGACGCTGTAACTGTGCTGATAGCGTTCCACTCTTTCGCAAATGGTTTCGAGATCCTCCCGCAGCTTCAGTCGGTTGCCGACCTGCGTCAACGCATCTGTGCGAGACTGCTGAAGCAGCCGGCGATTGAGCTCCTCCAACTCTGCCGATTGCTTGAACAACTGCCGGTGGAGGGTCGTGACGCGCGACGCGACGAGCAGCCGCATCTTCAACTCATCGATATCGAGGGGCTTGACCAGGTAGTCGTCGGCGCCGGCCTCCATGCCGCTGAGGATCTGCAGCTTTTCGTCCAGAGCCGTCAGGAAGATGAAATAGGTGTATGCGCCCCGGTCTTGCGCACGAACCCGCCGGCACAATTCGATTCCGCCCATTCGCGGCATCGCGCGATCGCTGATGACGACGTCCACATCCAGACCTTGGAACAATTGCCAGGCGTCCTCACCGTCGACCGTTGTGAAGCATTCATGGCCGAGTGCCGTCACTGCGGCCTCCAGCACCAGACGGGAGACAGTATCGTCCTCAGCGATCACTATGCGCATTGCACGTCGGGTCCGATTTTCGAGAGAAGGGCGTCGCGGACCGGATCCAGCTTGCTTTCGAGATCGGCGACCAGCGACGGAGCACCGCCAATGTCACCGTTTTCTCCCAGCGCTTCGAGTTCGGCGCAAATGCGAACCATTTCACGGGCACCCAGATTGGCGGCGCTACCTTTCAATGCATGCGCGAGCTTCCTGAGACGATCCGCATCGCCCTGTTGCGCCGAACTTCGCAGATCCGTCAGCAGCCGCGCAGTATCTTGAAGGAAGATATCGGTCAGTCTCTTGACCAGGCCGGGCGCTCCGACTGCTCGAGCTTGCGCAGCCGGTTGAGCACTGCGTGATCGATGGATCCTCGGATCCGGCTCGTTTCCGACAGCTCGATCTGCAGGCTGTACTGCCGTCGGCAGAAATCGGTCGAGCGCGGCAGCAAGCTCCTCCGGATCACGGCTTGGTGATGTAATCGTCCATTCCGGCGGCCAGGCTCTTGGCACGTGCATCCTTCAGGACGTCGGCTGTCAGAGCGATGATCGGCGTACGCCGGCCCGTTCCTTCGCGCCGCCGGATCTCCTGGGCCGCCTGGTAGCCGTCCATCTCCGGCATCTGGCAATCCATCAGGATCGCGGAGTAAGGCAGCCGGGCCGCGGCCTCGACAGCCTCACGGCCGTTGGACACGACATCGCTGCGATAGCCGAGCCCTGCCAGCACCCCGATCGCCACTTGCTGGTTCACGACATTGTCCTCGGCGACGAGGATCCGCCCGCGTTCCGGCACTGCCACCAGGGAGGCGCGCTCCGGGGCGGCCGCCGGCGTTGCCATGCGCCGTGTTTCATCCTCGACACCACGCGGACGCGCCATGATGCGGGATAGACAATCATACAACTCGGATTGACGCGCCGGCTTGCTCAAGCACGCATCGAAGAGGTGCTCACTGTTCACCTCGGCATCGATTGGACCGACGGAGGTCAGCAGGATCAAGCGCGTGCGGGCTATCGAGGGGACTGATTTGATGGTGCGTGCGAGTGCCGCCCCATCCATACCCGGCATTTGCATGTCGACGATCGCCACGTCGTACGGCTCGCCGCGCGCTGCTGCGGCACGCAACATTTCCAGCGCGCGGGCGCCGGACTCGGCGCTGCCGTTGCGCATGCGCCAGCCCACGATGTGCTCATGCAGGATCGCCCGGTTGACTGCGTTGTCATCGACGGCCAGGACCCGCAAGCCGCGCAGGCTCGTTCGCGCGCGCACCAGCGACGCGCGAGAGAGTTCGAGCGGAACCGTGAACCAGAATGTGCTGCCTGTCCCGGGTTCGCTGTCTACGCCTATCTCGCCACCCATTAACGTCACGAGCTGCGTGCAGATCGCGAGGCCCAGGCCCGTTCCACCGTACTTGCGCGTCGTCGTGGAGTTGGCTTGCGAAAACACCTGGAAGAGCCGCGACTGCTGCTCGGGGGAGATCCCGATTCCCGTGTCGGTAACTTCGAAGCGGATCGTTACCTTGTCCGCGCTCCGCGCGTGTCGCTTGGCGCGCAACACGACTTCGCCCTTGTCGGTGAACTTCACCGCATTGGCGGCAAGGTTGGAGAGAATTTGGCGCAGGCGGAAGGGATCGCCCCGAAAGGCCTCGGTAATATCGTGATCGACCAGGCTGGCCAGTTCCAGGCCCTTGGCGGCGGCACGGGTCGCAACCATCGCGGTGACGTTCTCGACGACCTCGTGGATGTCGAATTCGATGGTCTCAATCTCGACTTTGCCGGCCTCGATCTTGGAAAAATCGAGAACGTCGTCGATCAAGCCCAACAGGATCTCCCCCGAATCCCTCGCCATCTCCGCGTAGCCACGCTGCCGCTGGTCGAGCCTGGTGCCGAGCAGAAGTCCCGTCATGCCGATGACCCCATTCAGCGGCGTGCGGATCTCGTGGCTCACGGCGCTGAGGAATTCGGACTTGGCGCGATTTGCGGCCTCCGCAGCCTCCTTCGCCCCGCGCAGTTCCTCCTCCGCTTTTCGGCGCTCGGCAACTTCGGCAATCAAGGCCTGCTTGAATTCGTCGTTCTCCTTGGCCTGGAGCTGCAGGGAGCCCGCCATGCGGTTGAAGGTGCTCACGAGCTCACCCAGCTCACCTCCCGTCCGGGCCTGCGATCGATGATCGAACTGCCCGGCGCCGATGACGGTAGCGTCCTGTTGCAGTCGTCTGATCGGGTGAACGATCGTCGACGACAATCCCCAAGCCAGCAGCAGTGCTGTCGCGACCGCCAGTCCCGTCAGCGCCAGCCCCCATCGCATGCGCTCGAACACCGCAGCGAATGTCGCGTCTCTGGCCAGACCGACCGTTACGACCCACGGCACGGTGCGCGTTTTTGCCGACGCAGTCACGCGCATGGTGCCGTCGAGCCAATCCGCCTCCTGACTTTCCGTTCCGATTTGCAGATGATGCCGGATGACCGCCTCATTGCTCACGTCGCGACCGATCCATTCGGGGCGATCTGTGCGGCCGACGATCATGCCGTTCTCGTTCAGAATCCTGACCGCACTTCCCTGCGGCAGATTTCCGGATTCGATGATCTCGTGGATACGCGCCAGCTGGGTGCCAAGGACGACGATCGCCCGCACGGCGCCAGCCTCGTCAAGGATAGGACGGGCGACGGCCACAACCCAACGAAAGTCGATCCGGCTTTGGATGGGCTCGCTGACCGTGGACCGCTTTTCCATCGCCGTCTTGAACCAGCCGCGATCTGCAACGGAGGCTCGGCTCGTGCCGGTCAAGGGCCACTGGGACGTGCCGATATTGCGCCCCTTGGTATCGACGAGCAGGATGTTGTTGACGTACGGCGGCAGGTCGGCCCTTATCGACCGGAGCGTCGCATCGTTTTTGTCGATATCTGCGGGATCGCTGGAGACCGTTCGGGCGATCATCAGCAGCAAAAGATTGATGTCGCTGATGTGGCCATCGATGCGCGCCGCAGCAAGCTGGGCTTCCCTGACGGCAGTCGTTCGGGCCTTTGCGAGATCGTCTCTCGCCTGTCCCCAGAGAAAAATCCCGGCCAGGAAGAGCAACGGAAGGATGGCCGCCAGAACGAGGACGATCAGTCGCGTGCGCATACTGGCATTTGTCAGCACGCGCCAACCTCCGAGGCGTGTGGCCAGCGGCAGGCGTTGCACAGCAGCGGTCAATGTGCCGGCGAGAGCGAAGGTTTTCAGTTTCACGTGCGGAATTCCGATCTATCTTCCGCAGAACCGATGGAACAACATTAGATGCAATAGGATGAAGAAAGCGTAATCGCGCGAGGCGACGCGCGTATGCGCGGCGAAGTTGTCCAACGCTCTGATAGCACATGCGAAGTGCGACCGTACCAGGATACGGTGCGTTTACGGCCGGCAACCCGGCCCGGCGGATCACGCCTGACGATGGCAAGCGTCGGCGTCTCGCAAGCGGGCTTTAGCCCCGCTCGGACGTCCGCCCGGAATGACGGGAGGATTTACGCGCGCCTCAAGTATTCGACAGCGCGACGCGGAAGTGGCTTCGGTGTTCGCCTTGATCTGATCCAGCGTGACGCCGTCGGCGAGTTCGATCAGCGCCATGCCGTCCTTGCCATGCTTGTCGATGGTGAAGACGCCGAGATCGGTCACCACCAGGTCGACGACGTTTGCGCCGGTGAGCGGCAGGCTGCAGCGGTGCAGAAGTTTCGGGCCGTCCTTGGCGACGTGCTCCATCACCACCAGCACGCGCTTGACGCCGGCGACGAGGTCCATCGCCCCGCCCATGCCCTTCACCATCTTGCCGGGCACCATCCAGTTGGCGAGGTCGCCGTTCTCGGCGACCTGCATGCCGCCCAGGATCGACAGGTCGATATGGCCGCCGCGGATCATCGCGAAGGAATTGGCGCTGGAGAAATAGCTGGTCGAGGCAAGCTCGCTGACCGTTTGCTTGCCGGCGTTGATCAGGTCCGCGTCTTCCTCGCCTTCGTACGGAAACGGACCCATGCCGAGCATGCCGTTCTCGCTCTGCAGCTGAACGTTGACGCCTTCGGGAATGTAGTTCGACACCAGCGTCGGAATGCCGATGCCGAGGTTGACGTAGAAGCCGTCGCGCAGCTCCTTCGCTGCGCGGGCCGCCATCTGTTCGCGAGTCCAGGCCATGTGAGCTCCTTGGGACAAAGCGTGAAAGTTACGCCGCCGGACGCGGGCGCGTGTTGCGGAATTCGATGCGCTTGTTGGCCGTGCCGACCTCGATCATGCGCTTCACGAACACGCCGGGCGTGTGGATGTGGTCCGGATTGATCTCGCCGGCCGGAACCAGGTGCTCGACCTCGGCAACGGTGACCTTCGCCGCCGTCGCCATCATCGGATTGAAGTTGCGCGCGGTCTTGCGGTAGACGAGATTGCCTGCGGTATCGCCCTTCCAGGCGTGAACGATCGCGAGATCGGCGAACAGGCCGCGTTCCATCACGTATTTCTCGCCGTCGAACTCGCGCACTTCCTTGCCTTCGGCGATCAGCGTACCGACGCCGGTCTTGGTGAAGAAGGCCGGAATCCCCGCACCGCCCGCGCGGATGCGCTCGGCGAGCGTTCCCTGCGGATTGAATTCGAGTTCCAATTCGCCCGAAAGATACTGCTGCGCGAACAGCTTGTTCTCGCCGACATAGGACGCGATCATCTTCTTGATCTGGCGCGTTTCCAGCAGGCGGCTGAGACCGATACCGTCGACGCCGGCGTTGTTGGAAACGACGGTGAGGTTCTTCACGCCGGAGTCGCGGATGGCGTCGGACAACGCCTCCGCGATGCCGCACAAACCGAAGCCGCCGGACATGATCATCATGCCGTCTTTCAGCAGACCTGCGAGCGCCGATTTGGCGTCCGGATAAACCTTGTTCATGATTGAAACCCGAGTGCTCGTCGGGCGTGGCGCCGCCCGCATGTTCGGCTCTATAGGCGGTTTTTCAAAGGGGCGTCAATCAGACCAGCCGGGCCCACAGTGCTACGGCCTTGAAAGCGTCAAGAAAAACGATCAAGTTGCACAAAAGCGATGCGGTTCTGCAGGGATTTGACGTCGCTCATTTCTCGGTCATTTCGGGACAACCTTTGCCAATACCCCATGGATTGAAACGCCTGGGACTGTCGGTCGCCGCCCTCTTGGCGGTAGCCCTGGTCGCCGTGGTGGCGCTCGCGCTGCTGCTCGATCGCGATACGGTCCGGGCGGCCGTGGACGCGCAGGTGCGGACCGCCACCGGCATGGATCTGATCGTCGCGGGCGACGCCCGCGTCTCGCTGCTTCCGACACCCACTGTGATCCTTCGCGATGTCAGGCTCGGCGCCAAGGACGATCCTGCGCTGACCGTCGATGAACTGACCGCGAACCTGCGGGTGCTGCCGCTGGTGCTGCAGCGGTTCGAGATCGCCGACATCATCCTGTCGGATCCGCGCATCGTCGTCAGGCGCGGCGCCGACGGGCTGTCGAACTGGGAGCCGCTGATCGAGCGGCTCGAGGGGCAGCTGCGGGCCGGAGCCACACCGGTTTCGTTCTCGGAAGTCCGCATCCGAAATGGCACGCTGACCTATCACGACGCTGTCCGGCGCATGTCGCAAACTGCGAGCGGCATCGACGTATCGCTCGCCTGGCCATCGATCTCGCGGTCCTTTGCGGCGACCGGCGAGTTCACCTGGCGTGGCGAACGGATCGACGGCAGCATCAGCGTCGCCAACTTCGCCTCCGCGCTTTCCGGCGAGCGCTCGGGCTTGAGGGCGCGCTTGTCCAGCGCCCCCGTCAAGTTTGCCTTCGACGGCACGGTCGTCAGTCGCGAGAACATCGCGCTTGATGGCAATCTGACGGTCGATGCCGCATCCCTGCGCGACACGCTGCGCTGGGCCGGGCACGATCTGCCGAACGACGCCGGCTTCGGGCGCTTCTCGTTGAAAGCACGCGCGGAGGCGACCGAGACGTCGATCGCGCTGACCAACGTCAATGTCGAGCTCGACGGCAATGCCGCCGAAGGCGTGATGACCTACGGCAGCGACGGCCGGCAGACATTGCAGGGAACGCTCGCCGCCGAGGCGCTGGACGTGACGCCGTACATCTCGACCGTCCGCATGATGGCGGGCGGCTCGCGCGACTGGAACAGGCAGCCGTTCGATCTGCGCGGCCTCTCCGGCAGCGATCTCGACTTGCGGCTTTCGGCGGCGCGCATGACGATCGGCAAGACGCGGATCGGCCGCACCGCGCTCGGTCTCAACGTCCGCAACGGCGCGCTGATGCTGAGCGTCGGCGAGGCGCACCTGTACGGCGGCGTCGCCAAGGGATCGTTCAGCGTCACGCGAGCGGATACCATGGCCGACGTGAAGGCGCAGTTCCAGCTCACCGACGTCGATGTCGAAGCCTGTCTCGGCGAGTTGTTCGGGATGCGGCGGATCGCCGGGCGCGGAACGCTGGCCGTGACTCTCGAGGCCAATGGCGCCAATCCGTTCGGGCTGGCCCAATCGCTCGACGGTCGCGCGACGCTGGTCAGCCAGAACGGCGCCCTCACCGGCTTCAACATCGAGCAGCTGCTGCGGCGGCTCGAGCGCCGCCCCCTGTCCGGCGCCGGCGAGTTCCGGTCCGGCCGCACGCCGTTCGACAAGCTCACCGTCGCACTGCGCCTGAACGACGGCATCGCCAGCACCGAGGAAGTGCGTCTCGACGGGCCGACGGTGCAGCTGACGCTGACCGGCGCAACATCGATCCCCGCGCGCGAATTCGACCTCAAGGGTGTGGCAAGCCTGGTCCAGCCCGCGGGCGCGACGCGGACGTTCGAGCTTCCGTTCGTCATCCAGGGGCCCTGGGACGACCCGCTGATCCTGCCCGACTCCGAGAGCCTGCTGCGGCGCTCGCCGGTCTCGGCGCCACTGATGGACGCGGTTCGCGACCGCCGCGCGCGCGACGCAGTCAAATCGGCGATCGAGCGCCTGACGGGCGGCCAGCGGGCGGCGCCCGAGGGCGAGCAGTCGGGGCCGAAGAGCAGCACCGAATAGGCGAGCCTTCGCGAATACCTCATCACTGGCCTTGAGGTCGGCGACACCCACGGCAATACTCGGCCGCAAAGATCGATACCTTTGGGTGGGAGGAAACGGTGGATCGCCGCAGCTTCTTGGCTACGCTGGCTGGATTGCCCCTATGCGCAACGGCCAGCGACGCATTCGCCCAGGCCGGACCGCTCACGAAAATCATCTTTCCGTTTGCGGCCGGTGGCGGCGGCGACGCGCTGTGCCGGCTGATCGCCCAAAATCTGAGCCAGCCGCTGGACCGCTCGGTGATCGTCGAGAACCGCACCGGCGGTGACGGGTTGATCGGCATCAAGGCGGTGAAGGGCGCCAACCCAGACGGCACGACGATCCTCGTGACGACGGGTCCGACGATGTACCTGCTGCCGATGGTGGAGACCCAGCCGAGCTTCGACAGCACAAAGGACTTCATGCCGGTCTCGCTGCTTGGCCGCTTCGAGTTCGCCGTCGTCGCAAGCCCCGCCATCGGCGTGAAGGATTTCAAGGAGCTCGTCGCGTGGCTGCGCGCCAATCCCGGCAGGGCGACGTTCGGCGTGCCAAGCAACGGCACCATTCCGCACTTCGCCGGCTCGCGGCTGGAGGAGGTGCTCAAGCTGCAGATGACGCGGGTGCCCTATCGCGGCAGCGCGCCGATCGTGAACGACCTGATTGGCGGCCACCTGCCGTTCGGCATCGTCACCGTCGCCGATTCAATCGCCCAGCATCGCGCCGGCACCGTGCGAATTCTGGCGGTGCCGAGCGCGGAACGGTCACCGTTCCTTGCGGACGTGCCAACGCTGAAGGAGAACGGCATCGATCTGGTGGCCGATTCCTATTACGGCATGTGGCTGCCGGCAGGCAGCCCGCCCGCATTCGCCAAGCAGCTCAGCGCGGCCGTCGGCGCGGCTCTCGCGAAGCCCGAGGTCCGTGAGAAGCTGCTGGCGATCGGCCTGATCCCGGTGGGATCGACGCCGGAGGCTCTCGCCGACGAGTTGTCCAGGAACACCGCATTCTGGCAACCGATCGTCAAGGCGACCGGCTACAAGATCACGAACTGAGCCATCACGTCAACCGCGCACGGATGGCGGCGAGCTCCTTCTCGTCCCAGATGCCGATCAGGATGCCGCGACGTACCTGCAGCTGGTTGTCGGCGTAGGCGCTGATCTTTTCGTTGCTCGTGGTGATGTGTCCTTTCGGATGCAGCGCCCACTCGAACAATTGTGCGCGAAGCCGCTCGATGACGCCCGCGCACGCGGGATCGTCACCACGGTCGATCAACTCCTGCGGATCTTCCGCAAGGTCGTAGAGCATCGGCCGGAAGCCCGACGCATGAACGTATTTCCAGCGGCCGTCGAACACCATGAAGAGCCGGCACTGCTCGATCGGCTGGTTCAGCTTCAGCCGCACGTCCTGCATGCTGTAGTCGTATTCGGAGAAGACGACCTTGCGCCAATCGGCCGGTGCCTTCCCGTGCAGCCAGCTCTGCAGCGACCGCCCTTCCAGGATGTGGTCCGGCGGCGTACCGCCGAAATATTCGATGAAGGTCGGCGCGAGATCGATGCCCTCGACCAGCGCATCGCAAACGGTGCCGCGGGCAGCGTCGGCTGATTTCGACGGGTCGATGACGATCAGCGGGATCTTGGCGGACTGCTCGTGGAACAGATCCTTCTCGCCCATCCAGTGATCGCCGAGATAATCGCCGTGGTCGGAGGTGAAGACGATCATCGTCGTCTCGAGCAAGCCGCGCTCTTCGAGAAACCGCATGAGCACGCCCATCTGGTCGTCGATCTGGGTGATGAGCCCCATATAGGTCGGGATGACCTTCTCGCGCGCGCCGTCGCGCGCCATGTTGCGCGAGTAGCGCATGTCCATGTAGGCGCCGAACACGGGATGCGCGTCCTGTCGCTCGCGTTCCGAACGGATCACCGGCTGCACGTCGCCAACATTGTACATGCTCGCGTACGGCTCGGGCGCGATGTAGGGCCAGTGCGGCTTGATGTAGGACAGGTGCATGCACCACGGCCGGCCGTCCTGCTCGGCCTCGGTGATGAAGTCCATCGCCCGGCGGGTCATGTAGGGCGTCTCGGAGTGCTCGTCCGGAACCCGCGCGGCCTTGTCGGCATGCACGAGCAGCCAGCCGTTCTGCAGCGAACCGTCGGCGGCCTCGCCGGAATTGGCCCAGTGCTCCCAGGGGTTCTCGGCCTCAAAGCCCTTGTCGCGGAGATACGCGTCGTAGCGCGGCCGCGGCACGCCGGAAGGATGCAGGCCGTCGTCGCGTTCGTAAGGCTCGAAGCCGCATTGCGAGACATGCACGCCGATGATCGAGTTCAGGTTGAATGCCGAGCGCCTTCAGGCCCTCCACATCGGCCGCCATGTGCGTCTTGCCGACCAGCACGTTGCGCACGCCGAGCTTGCCCAAGATGATCGCCCAGCGTCGGCTCGCCGACGCGCAGCGGCCAGCCGTTCCAGTGCGATCCGTGCGAGCGCATGTAGCGGCCGGTGTAGAAGCACATGCGCGAAGGGCCGCAGATCGGCGACTGCACATAGGCATTGGTGAAGCGGACGCCGCGCTTCGCCATCGCATCGATATTCGGCGTCTTGAGCGTCGGATGCCCGTAGCAGCCGAGATAGTCGTAGCGAAGCTGATCGCACATGATCCAGAGAACGTTCTTCGCGCGCGACATTTTTTGATCCGGCTCGAGTTCGACGATTTCGATGCTGCGGCATCGGGCGGACGTTTTCAAGACCGCAGCCGCTGCCTGGGCCTACAGCGGCGCGGCGCTTCCGCCCTTCGCCGCCGACAGCTTCGACACCAGCGACGCGACGACGATGATCAGCGCGACGAAGGCGACCATCAGCGTGCAGATCGCGTTGATCTGCGGCTTCACGCCGAGCCTGACTTCCGAATAGATCCGGATCGGCAGGGTCGCAGCGCCGGGGCCGGTGGTGAAGCTCGCGATCACCAGATCGTCGAGCGAGAGCGTGAAAGCCAGCATCCAGGCCGCGGCGATCGCCGGCAGGATGATCGGCAGCGTCACCGCAAGGAACGCACGCGCGGGCGAGCAGCCGAGATCCATGGCCGCCTCCTCCAGGCTGCGGTCGAGGTCGTTCAGCCGCGACTGCACGATCACCGCAACGAAGCACATGGTCAGCGTGGTGTGGGCGGCCGTCACCGTCCAGAAGCCGCGCTCGGCCTCCACCGCGATGAACAACAGCAGCAGCGACAGGCCGGTAATGACCTCGGGCATCACCAGCGGCGCGTGCAGCATCCCTGAGAACAGCGTCCGGCCGCGAAAATCGTCGCCGCGCGACAGGGCGACGGCCGCCATCGTGCCGAGGATGGTGGCGAGCGTCGCCGAGGTGACGCCGACGCGCAGGCTCATCCACGCGGCCTCCATCATCGCCGGATCGTTCAGCAGCTCCCTGTACCAGCGGGTCGACCAGCCGCCCCACACGGTGACGAGACGCGAGGCGTTGAAGGAATAGATGACGAGGATGACCAGCGGCAGATAGAGGAAAGCAAAGCCAAGCGCCAGCGACACCATGTTGAACGGCGACAGCCGCGTCAGCGCGCGCGCGCTCACGACCGCGCCTCGAGCTGTTTGCGCTGCAGGCGGTCATAGACAAGCAGCGGCGCCAGCAGGACGAGCAGCAGAACCACCGCGATCGCCGACGCCACCGGCCAGTCGCGGTTGGTGAAGAACTCGCCCCACAACGTCTGGCCGATCATCATCTGGCCGGAGCCTGCGAGCAGGTCGGGAATCACGAACTCGCCGGTGATCGGAATGAAGCAAAGCAGGGCGCCGGCGCCGACGCCGGGCAATGACAACGGCCAGGTGACCAGCCAGAACGCCTGGCGGCGCGAGCAGCCGAGATCGGCGGCCGCCTCGAGCAGCGACGGCGTCCATCTTCGACAGCGTCGCAAACAGCGGCAGCACCATGAACGGCAGGTACGAATAGACGATGCCGATATACATCGCCGTGTCTGTCGATAGCCAAACGAGCGGCGCGCTGACGATCTTCAGCGCGACCAGCACGTCGTTGAGCAGGCCGTCGCGCTGCAGGATGTTGATCCAGGCATAGATGCGGATCAGGAACGAGGTCCAGAACGGCACGATCACCGCCAGCATCGCCAGCACCTGCCAGCCGCGCGACAGCCGCGACATGCCGTAGGCGATCGGATAGCCGAGCAGCACGAGGATGAGCGTGGAAATCGCCGCAACGACGATGCTGCGCAGATATGAGAGCACATAGAGACTGTCGGACACCAGCAGACGGAAATTCTCGGCCGACAACTGCGCCGCCGCCTCCTTCACGCTCTGCAGGCCCTGCGTGAGATCGAACACCGGCTCGTAGGGAGGCTGCGAGATCGCGGTCTGCGACAGGCTGATCTTCAGGATGAAGAAGAACGGGACCAGAAAAAAGACCGCCATCCAGAGATAGGGAGCGATCGCGGCGAAGCGCGCCGGCCGGGCGAAGTTGCGGCTCGCGCTCATGGCCTAGCGATCCAGCACGATGCAGGCATCCGGCGAGAACGACAGCGACACGCGCTGCCCCAGCGCGAAGAAGCCGGTTTCCGACCGGACCAGATTTGCCGCCGTCACCTTCATCACCGAGCCCGACGACAGCTTCACATAGTAGACGGAGGTGTCGCCCAGATAGTTGATTTCGATGATCTCGCCGCGCAGCGCATTGGCGAGTTCGCTCGAGGAGGTTTCCGACGAGATGCGGATCTTCTCGGGCCGGATCGCGATCGGCACCGTCATGCCGGCGACCGGCTTCACCGTGCTGGTGACGATGATCGTGCCGGCTTCCTCGGTTCGCAGCGTCAGGAGGCTGCCCTTCTGCGACACCACCAGGCCCTTCGATGAAATTGATGTCACCGACGAAGGTCGCCACCCAGACCGAATTCGGCGACTCGTACAATTCGCGCGGGCTCGCCACCTGAACGAGTCTGCCCTTGTCCATCACGCCGATGCGGTCGGCGACCGTCATCGCCTCGTCCTGATCGTGCGTGACGATGATGAAGGTCGTGCCGAGCTTGCGCTGCATCTCCAGGAGCTCGGCCTGCGTGCTTTCGCGCAGCTTCCGGTCGAGGGCGGCCAGCGGCTCGTCGAGCAGCAGCATGCGCGGGCGAAGCGCCAGCGAGCGCGCGAGCGCCACCCGCTGGCGCTGGCCGCCGGACAGCTGGTCGGGGCGGCGCAGCTCGAGGCCTTCGAGCTGCACCAGCGCCAGCATCTCGGCGACGCGGAGCGCGATGTCCGCGCGGCTCATGCCCGGCGCGCTTCAGGCCGAAGGCGATGTTGCCGGCGACGTTCAAATGCGGGAACAGCGCGTAGCTCTGAAACATCATGTTGATCGGCCGCTGGTGCGGCGGCACGGGCGCGATGTCTGTTCCCTCGAGCAGGATGCTGCCCTCGTCCGGCGTCTCGAAGCCGGCGAGCATGCGCAGCAAGGTGCTCTTGCCGCAGCCGGACGGCCCCAGCAGCGCGAAGAATTCGCCGGCCCGGATATCGAGAGACAGGTTGCTGACGGCAACCACGCCGCCGAACCGTTTGGTCACGGACGCAATGCGCAACAACGGCGCTTCACCGCCGGACTTTTCTGGGGCCGGCGCGTCCGACGTGGGCAAAGCTTGAACCATCCTCTCATCCCGCCAGCTTCATAGGTAGCGGCGATTAGGCGAGGCGCTCAACCGCAGCGCCCGGCAAGACCACAGGATTTGCTTCGGAAAACCGTCATCCCGCGGCTTTGATGAACTCGCCCAGCGCGTTGCGGCCCTGTGGCGAGATCGCAAGGGCGAGCTTGGAACGGCGCATCAGCACGTCCTCTTCGGTGCGGACCCACTCGCACGCCATCAGGTAGCGGACTTCGGCCCCCGTCAGGTCCGGGCCGAACAGCGGGCCCAGGTCGGTCAGGCTGTTTGCATCCCCCAGGATGCGCGCGATCCGTGTGCCGTGGGCGCAGATCAGCCGGCGGGCGTGTGCGTCGGTGAGAAAGCGCCAGCGCATCCGGGCGCGGTCCACCTCTTCGTCCAGATCGGCTGACAAGTCGCCGCCCGCCAGCGGCGACGTGCCGGTCCAGGGGCCCCGCATCGCGAAGAACGGCGCGAGCGCCGCCATCACGTCCTCCGCCCGGCGGCGATACATCACGGCATCGGCGCCGAACACCGTCACCAGCGGCGCTTCATGGAACGGCCGATCGAGCGCCAGCGTACCGCCCGGATATTGCTGCAAGGAACGTGCACGCACGGTGCAGATGATGCGGACCACATCGGTCGGCGCAAACTGCTCGCGAAAATACCGGTTGGCGGCCGCACAAAGATAGGCGATTTCGCCGGCGGTCGGTGAGGCCAGCGCGGGATCACCGGCATATTCGTTGTCGATCATGCCGATCGCGGCGAAGTCGTCGGCATGGGGACTGACGAACACCAGCCGGTCGTCGGTGTGCCGAAAGACGTAGATCGCCGTCGTGATCGAACGGTCGGCGGACGACGATCCTGCTTTCGCGCAAGAGTCTTGCCCGCGGCGCGGCCCGGCGCAGCACGACCTCGGCCGTCCGGTTCACCCAGGCGCCGGTGGCATTGACGAGCGCGCGCGCGGTGATGGTGCGGCGATGGCCGCGATCGATCACGCCGAGCCGCCACTCTTCCTCGCGATCGGCGCGAACGCAGCGGGCGCCGGTGCGGATCGATGCGCCGCGCTCGGCCGCATCGACGGCATTGAGGACGACCAGCCGCGCCTCGTCGACGACGGCGCCGGCATACGCAAACGCGGTGCTGAACGACCGCTTCAGGCTGAACCCCGCCTGGTGATGGGTGAGATCGAGCGCGGCCGTGCGCGGGAATTCGCAGGCCGGCGCCAGCCGGTCATAGACGAACAGCTCCGAGCGGAGGCGCCACGGCGAGCGGTCTTGCGGATGCACGGGCAGCACAAGCTTCACCGGACGCACCAGATGCGGGGCAAGCCTGGCGAGCACGTTGCGCTCGGCGAGCGCCGCACGCACCCGGAGCAAGGCGCGGCGTTCGAACTGCTCCAGATCGCCCGCTATCAGCGCGGAAGAGGCCGACGACGCGCCCGAACCCAGATCGCCCTGCTCGAACAGAACGACGCGCAAACCGCGCCCGGCCGCGTCGCGCGCGATGCCGGCGCCGGTCAATCCTCCGCCGATAATGGCAAGATCGTAATCCGCCATATGGCCCGACAGTCCCCCACACCATGACAGCGCACACAAGCTGTCATGCCGCCCCTCCAACATCCTTAGAGCCATCGCAACGCGGCGTCTTGATGTCCGAGCAATGACCGAGATTGGAAATTTGTTTCGACGCGTGCCGAAGACGCGAGAAGTCGACCGGCGCTTGCGTCAGCCGATCCTGCGCATTGCGTCGCCGCCGGCGCGGTCGTGCCCGACAAGCTCGGCATATTGCTGGATCGGCGCCGGCCTGCCGATGAAGTATCCCTGGACCTGGTCGCAGGACTTCGCTTGCAAGGAAAGCAAGTTGTTCCTGGGTTTCGACGCCTTCGGCGACGATCGGCACGTCGAGGCCGTGGCCGAGGCCGATGACGGCGCGAATGATCGCAGCCGACTGGGCGTTGCGGCCGAGGTTCATGACGAACTCACGGTCGATCTTGATCTTGTCGAACGGGAACGACTGCAGGTACGACAAGGACGAGTAGCCTGAGCCGAAATCGTCCATCGCGATCCGCACGCCGAGCGCCTTCAGGCGGCGC
The DNA here is from genome assembly GCA_963757845.1 of uncultured Alphaproteobacteria bacterium. Taxonomy (GTDB): domain Bacteria; phylum Pseudomonadota; class Alphaproteobacteria; order Rhizobiales; family Xanthobacteraceae; genus P52-10. The sequence goes on along the minus strand of CAVWTB010000045.1, from coordinate 23,168 downwards.
AGCAGCGCCAGTCCGCGGTCGAAATCGCCGATCAGGACGCCTTCGGTGATTTCGAGCTCGAGCCGACCGGGCGGCAGCCCGGTTTCGAGCAGGATCGAATGCACCAGCGACACCAGATCGCCGTGCAGGAACTGCACCGGCGACAGGTTCACGGCGATCTGCAGCGGCCGGCCCCAGGACGCGGCTTCCAGGCACGCAGCGCGCAGGATCCACTCGCCCATCTCAACGATCAGGCCGCTTTCCTCGGCGAGCGGAATGAACACGCCGGGCGAGACCACGCCCCGGGTCGGATGGTTCCAGCGGACCAGCGCCTCGAATCCCGACCACGTCCTTGCCGATCTTTGCCAGCGGCTGATAGTTCAGCATCAGTTCGCCGTTCTTGATCGCCTGCGACAGTTCGTGATGCATGGCGCGCCGGTCGCGGATCTGTTGATCCATCTGCGCTTCAAACACGCAAACCGAGCCGCGGGCCTCCGCCTTTGCACGGAACAGGGCGACATCGGCGTTCGCCAGCAGGGTGGCGGCATCATTGCCGTTGTGCGGGAAGATGGCCACCCCGGCCGTTACGCCGATGTGGATGATCTTGTCGTCGATGACGAATTCCTTCCGCATCGCCTCGATCAGCCGCTCGGCGAGCGCCCTGCCCGCCTCGGGCTGGGCGCCGTCGATGATCAGGCCGAACTCGTCGCCGGAGAGCCGAGCGACCACCGCGCCCTGCGCCGCAAGCTGGATGCGGCGTGAAGCCTCGATCAGGAGCTTGTCGCCGACCTCGTGTCCGAACACGTCGTTGACTTCCTTGAAGCGGTCGAGATCGATCGACAGCACGGCGAATTCGTCGGAGCCGGCGCAAGCGTCGATCATCTGCGACAGCGCCTGCACGAACGCGATGCGGTTCGGCAGATCGGTCAGGCCGTCGTGGAAGGCCATGTGCGCCATCCGCGACTCGGTCTGGCGGCGGTCGGTGATGTCTTCGTTGGTCTGGATCAGGTATTGCGGCTCGCCCTTCTCGTCGAGGACGGCGACGCGGCGCGCCATGTAGAGGCGCAGCCCGCTCTCCGACTTCACCGGATATTCCTCGGTGACGACCTCGCCCTTCATGCGGATGGCTGCGTTGTCGCGATGATTGATGAAGGTGGCGCGATCGCCGGAGTGGAACTCCTCGATCCGGTGCCCGATCATCTGCTGGCGCGAACGATCCATGAACTCTCTCGGCATGCCGATTGACCAGCAGGTACTTGCGGTCCTCGACCCGCTTGACGACGATCGACGTCGGGATGTGATCGAGCACGAGCTCGAGGAATTTCTTGGTCTCCTCGACTTCCATCGACAGCTCGCGCTGATCGGTCACGTCTTCGAACAGCGCGACCAGGAATTTCGGCTGGCCGTATTCATCGCGCGCAACCACGCGCCGCGCGCCGAGGATGCGCTTCTGCGCGCCGCGCTCGACGACGATTTCCATGCTGGCATCGCCCGTCGGCGACGTGATCGCGTCTTCGTCGGCCTGCGACGACGGCCTTGGCCGACTGCGGCGTGAAGATTTCTTCGGCCCGATGGCCGACGATCTTCTCGCGCGGAAAACGGCTGAACTGTTCGAACGCCCGGTTGGCGAGAATGTACTTGCCGTCGTCGATGTTCTTCACCGCGACGCAAACCGGAATGTTGTCGATCACCGATTCGAGGAAGCTCTTGGTGGTGGCGAGCTGCCGCGACAGCTCGCGCTGCTCGCTGAAGTCCTCGTGCACCGACACGAAGCCGCCGCCGGGCTATCCATCGGCGCGAAACCCTGATCTGCCGGCCGTCACCGATATCGCGAACGAAGGTCTCCGAAGCGCCTTCGCGTCGCGCTGGGCTTGTCGGGATCGCCATCGAACGTCCCCCGCGCCTTCCGCAACGCCAGCACTTCCGCAAACGGCATGCGCGACCGGATCTCCGCACGCGACAGGCGATAGATTTCCAGATAGCGGTCGTTGCAGAACACCATGCGCTGGCGCGAATCGACCATCACGATGCCATGGGGCAGGTTGTTCAGCGCCGAGGAGGCAAACTTCGCGCGGCGCCGCTGCCTCAGCTTGAGCCGGCGATAGGCGGAATAGATCCAGAGCAGCACCGAGGCAAAGAACGCCGAGATGACGCCGATCGTGCCAAACAGCTCCCACAGCGACACCGGGTCGGTGCCATGCGGGTCGAGGGCGTGAGCGGACGGCAGCAAAGCACGCGCACGCGAGCGGCGCACGTCACGAGCCGCGCAAGCTTCGCTCGCACTTAACAATCCAGTCTTGCATGGCCGCCATGACAATACTTGCCGGACTTGGCAATTCATTGTCAGGCTGCACACCTTTTAATCGGGTAAACTTGTACCCACACAACCGCGCGAGTTGAATAAATTTGTCCCCGTTGGGGCCGGATGGTTAAGCGCAAGTAAACAGCCGCGGGACCGAACAACTCCGAATTCACTAACGAACGCAAAAGCTAGTGTCCCGAACCCGATAAGGACACTAGCAAACTTATGATTCTAGTGTGGTTTATGGTCAGAAGTTCGCTTGATGAACTCGCGGCAGGATGAAGCGAACTTCTGAACCACCACACTGGACGGGCGCGGCTGATGGATCATGTGGACTGCGTGGTCGTCGGCGCCGGCGTGATCGGCCTTGCCATCGCCCGGCGCCTGGCCAACGCCGGTCGCGAGGTGATTGTGCTCGAAGCCGAAGGCGAGATCGGCACTGTGACCTCCTCGCGCAACAGCGAGGTCATCCACGCCGGCATCTACTATCCGCGCGACAGCCTGATGGCGCGCTTTTGCGTCGAGGGCCGCGCGGCGCTCTATCGCTACTGCGACGAGCACGGCGTGCCGCATCGCAATTGCGGCAAGCTGATCGTCGCCACCACGCCGGAAGAGCGCGAACGGCTGGCATCGATCGCCGAACGCGCGCGCGCCAACGGCGTCGCTCGACATGAAGATCCTGAGCGAAGCCGAGGCGCTCGCGCTCGAGCCGGCGCTGAACTGCGTCGGCGCGCTGCTCGTCGCCGTCGACCGGCATCGTCGACAGCCACGCCTACATGCTGGCGCTGCGCGGCGACGCGGAAGCCGCCGGCGCGCTGTTCGCATTCCACGCGCCGCTGCTGCGCGCGAGCCGTCGAGCAACGGACGCATGACGCTGGATGTCGGCGGCGAGGCGCCGATGACGATCGGCTGCAGGCTGCTGGTCAACGCCGCCGGACATGGCGCGCCGGCGATCGCGGCGCGCGATCGACGCGATGCCGGCGGACCGCATTCCAAAGCCCTACCTCGCCAAGGGAAACTATTTCAGCTGCACGGCCCGCGCGCCGTTCTCGCGGCTGATCTATCCGGTACCGGTCGCCGGCGGACTGGGCGTGCATCTCACGCTGGATATGGCGGGGCTCGCCCGGTTCGGGCCGGACGTCGAGTGGATCGACCACTTCGACTATGCGGTCGATCCGCAACGGGCGGAATTGTTCTATCCGGCCATCCGCAAATACTGGCCGGGCCTGCCGGACGGATCGCTGGTGCCGGCCTATGCCGGCATTCGCCCGAAGATCGTGCCGCCGGCGATCGCCGCGCAGGATTTCGTGATCGAAGGGCCGCGCGACCACGGGGTCGCCGGGCTGATCAATCTGTTCGGAATCGAGTCGCCGGGACTGACGTCGTCGCTGGCAATTGCCGACCACGTCGCAGAACTCGCCGCGACGGCGTGAGAGCGCGCGGCACGCAAGAACCCGCATGCTCCCGTCGTGGCGACGGAAGCGAAGCCGCAACTCAATTGTACGATTTGAACTAAATCAGTGGACGGTTGCTCGCGCTGCGCAGGCGCTCGATCTCGTCCTTGACCTGCAGTTTTCGACGCTTGATTTCGACGATTGTGATGTCATCCGTGGAAGGATGGTTGAGCGCTTCGTGAAGCTGATCTTCGAGTGCTTCGTGCTTTCGTTCCAGTTCCGCAAGATGAGCCTGGATCGCCATTGGCACCTCCATCTGATTTCGCTCTGGACGGTCGGATTGTACATGACTCCGGCCGGCTGTCGATGGCCGCGAAGGATGGGCTCACGAAATCCGGTTGCCAACGGTATTCCACAGCGCCGCGCGCTTGCCACAATCGCCGGAACCGCAGATAATTCCTTGAGGAAACTGCCGGGATTGGAACCCTTCGTGCACTGCAACGGCCGCGCGCGTGCGGCTCTCTGCCGCTGCGTCGCGCGTGCCATCCGACGTTTCCGACTGCGACGTACTCACGATTCGAATCGACGCTAAACGATGACCGATGAAGACGACCGTGAGTTCAAGGCAGAGCTCATGCGCCTGCAACAGGAGCATCGTGACCTCGACGCAGCGATCGCAGCCCTGCAATTGTCCCCTGCGCCGGATCTCCTGCAACTGCAGCGCCTGAAGAAGCGCAAGCTTCAGCTGCGCGACCGCATCGCCTTCATCGAAGATCAGATCACGCCGGACATCATCGCCTGAGCGCGGCTGCTTCTTTCCGCGCCGTGAGTGCTTGCGTGCATACATCGCCTCGTCGGCGCGCTCCAGCACCTTGGCTGCTTCGTCTTCGGCGCCAAGCACGGTGACTCCGATGGAGACGCCGAGCGGCATGCGTCGTCCCCGATATTCACAGACCGCCTTGTCGATCGCGCTCTCGAGCGCCGCGGCCTTTGCGAGCGCATCGGCTTCAGGCGAGATTCCACAGCAGAATGCCGAACTCGTCGCCACCGAGCCGGGCGATCATGTCGGATTCGCGGATGCTTTGCGAAAGCACGCCGACGATCGTCTTCAGCACGTGATCGCCGGCCGCGTGGCCGTGGCCGTCGTTGATCGGCTTCAGCCGGTCGACATCGACGATCAGCAGCGCAGCGGACGCGCGATACCGCTTCACATAGGCGATGGAGCGGTTCAGCTCGCGCTCGAAGCCGCGCCGGTTGGGGATATCCAGCAGGAAGTCGGTGTCCGCGTGCGCCTCCAGCCTGGCGATGTGCCGCTGCGCCTGCGCAAGCCGCTTCGTCAGCTTCGCGATCACCAGGGCGGCGGCCATCGCCGCCGGCGGCCGGGCGAGGATTTTTTGCCCTTGGAGGCCGCCGCGCCGCCTTCGCCGCAGCCGATTTGGCTGGCGCCGGGCGTGCTCCGAGCAGGCGCGTCCGGCGGGTCGAAAGGCCCGCCTTGCCGTCGCTGCGCCTCGTCGCCTTCGCCATTTCGCGTCACCAGCTCGCGCCCCTATCGGCGGCCCAGCTCGCGTTGACCATGAGAAGATATGCCGATCCAAGCGGCTTGCTTCGAGAAAGTCGATCCCTATAATCCGCGCTCCTTTTTCGCAGATTCATCGAAGGCCGCATGAGCGCTCTCGTCGCGATCATCATGGGAAGCCAGTCCGACTGGGACACCATGCGTCACGCAGCTGACACGCTGCAGGCGCTCGGCGTGCCGCACGAGGCGCGCATCGTCTCGGCGCATCGCACGCCGGAGCGGCTGGTCGCGTTCGCCAAGGGCGCGAAGGCCGAGGGCTTCAAGGTGATCATCGCCGGCGCCGGCGGCGCGGCGCACCTGCCGGGCATGACCGCCTCCTTGAGCGAACTGCCGGTATTCGGCGTGCCGGTCGAATCGAAATCGCTCTCGGGCGTCGATTCGCTCTATTCGATCGTGCAAATGCCTGCGGGAATCCCGGTTGGAACATTGGCAATCGGCAAGGCAGGCGCTATCAACGCGGCCCTGCTTGCGGCGAGCGTGCTTGCCCTGAACGATGCGGCGCTGGCGGACAGGCTCTCAGCCTGGCGACAGAAACAGACCGCCGCCGTCGCGGAGCGGCCCGAGGATCCTGCGTGACATCGTCAAATTCCGTGAAGCTGAAGCCCGGCGATACCATCGGTATCCTGGGCGGTGGACAATTGGGACGCATGCTTGCCCTTGCGGCCGCGCGCCTCGGCCTGCGCTGCAACGTCTATTCGCCCGATCCGGATTCGCCGGCGTTCGACGTGGTGCAGCACGCGACCTGCGCCGAATACGCCGATGTCGCCGCGCTGGAGCTGTTCGCGGCGGAGGTGGACGTCATCACCTATGAGTTCGAGAACGTTCCGTCCGCCACCGCAATGATCCTTGCCGCGCGCCGGCCGGTTCTGCCCGACCCTTCGGTGCTCGAGATCACCCAGGACCGGCTCGCGGAAAAGGATTTCGTGCGGAAGCTCGGCATTGCCACGGCCGACTATGCGGATGTGTCGTCGGTCGAAACGCTGCGCGAGGCCATTGCGAGGCTTCGCCTGCCGGCCGTGCTGAAGACGCGCCGCTTCGGCTATGACGGCAAGGGACAGTCGATCATCCGCGAGCCCAGGCGACCTGCGAAGCGATCTGGACCGAGCTCGGAACCAATTCGGCGATCCTCGAGCAGTTCATTCCGTTCGAGCGGGAGATCTCGGTGGTCGCGGCGCGTAGCGCCGACGGCCATGTGGAATGCTTCGACGTCACGGAAAACGAGCACCGCGATCACATCCTGAAAACGTCGCGCGTGCCGGCGCAGATCCCGGATGCGCTCGCCGCCGAGGCGCGCGAGATGGCGACGAAGATCGCCGACGCGTTCGAGTATGTCGGCGTGCTTGCGGTGGAGATGTTCGTCGTGGCGGGAGCGGGCGGGCCGTCATTGCTGGTGAACGAGATCGCGCCGCGCGTGCATAATTCCGGGCACTGGACGCTCGACGGCGCATCGGTATCGCAGTTCGAACAGCACATTCGCGCCATCGCCGGATGGCCGCTCGCCCCGGTCCATCGCCATGGCGATGTGACCATGACCAACCTGATCGGCAGCGACATCGACGACTATGGCGCCTGGCTGACGAAGCCCGGCGCCACCGTGCACCTCTACGGCAAGGGCGCCGCCCGCGAGGGGCGGAAAATGGGGCATGTGACCGAGGTCAAATCCGTGTCGGGCACAAAAAAGCCCTAGATTTGAAGCTCGCCCGCGGCCACCTGGCGGTGGACAATTCCCGTTTTGTCTGATACATCCGCGCGCCTGACGGAAAGTGCCCGGCCCTTTTGGCCCCTTTTTTCGTCAACCCGATTCCAAACCGATCAACCGTTCGGCCAAAGCAAAGGATGCTGCGTGCAGGTTCTCGTTCGCGATAACAATGTCGACCAAGCCCTCAAGGCGCTCAAGAAGAAGATGCAGCGCGAGGGGATTTTCCGCGAGATGAAGCTCCGCGGCCATTACGAAAAGCCCTCCGAAAAGAAAGCCCGCGAGAAGGCGGAAGCCGTTCGCCGCGCCCGCAAGCTCGCCCGCAAGAAGCTGCAGCGCGAAGGCCTGCTGCCGATGAAGCCGAAGACGGACACCCGCGGCGGCCCTGGTGGTCCGGGCGCCGGCCGGGGCGGTCCTGGTGCCGGCCCGCGCGGCCCGCGGCCCTGAGATCGACGGGATTGATTGAACGAAACGCGAGCCGACAGGCTCGCGTTTTTGTTTTCGGCGTCCGTCGAGACTGATCATTTCGCCGTGCCGCGGATCGTCCGGGCGTTCTTCGGACGGCTATTCGCGCGCGGATCTCATCCAGGAAGCTGTGAACCAGGCCAACTGCGCCCTGCTCATCGAGATCGATATGCGTGCCGGTCTCGAACGCGACGAAGCGCTTCGGTCCCGGCGCCAGCTCATACAGCCGGCGGCCGAACGCAACAGAGATCACCGCGTCCTTTTCGCCGTGCATCACCAGCAACGGCGCCTTCAGCGCGCCGATCCGCCGGTCGGAATGAAATCGGTCGTGCATCAGCAAGCGCACCGGAAAGAGCGGGAAGGCGCGCGGCGGCGACGTCCACGACCGAGGTGTAAGGCGCCTCCAGCACCACGGCCGCCGACCGGCCGCGTCGTCGCCACGGCGACTCGCAACGCCGGAGCCCAGCGAATATCCCCAAGGCACGATCCGCGCGGGCGCATAGCGCGCCGCCGCGAAGTCATAGGCGGCAGCGCCGTCCTCCAGCAGCCCCTGCTCCGTCGGCTTGCCGCTCGAGCCGGCGTAGCCGCGAAACGACAAGGCGACGAGGCCGGTGCCGTCGGCGGTGAGCGCGCGAAAGCGCGGGACGCGCCAGGCCAGGATGTCGCCGTTGCCATGAAGGAAGATGACCACCGGCCGGCCCGCCTTGGGCGGGACGTGCCACAGGATGACCCGCTCGCCGTCGCGCGTCTGTGACGACGACTTCTTCCGCCTCGGGAAAGCCGGCCGCAGCCGGCGTCGTCCGCGCCGTCTGCGGGATCGGATAGAGCAGCGCGCGCTGAAACGCGTACAGCGCCGCGACGGCGGCGACATAGAGCAGGACGAGACAGCCGGCAGCCCATCGCAGCGATTGTCATTTCGGCACGGAAGCAGGCTCGGCCCGCAAGTCAACGACAGAAGCAGGACCGCATGCGCGGCCCGCTTCGAAGCATGGCGCCGGTGCGGTCGCGCTACTGCGGCGTGATCGCGCGGAAGAACGACTTCGTCGCGGACAGGAAGTCGTCGGCGAACGACGGATTTTCCGCGACCCGGTGGCTCGCCTGCAGGTTCAGCGGATTGCGCGCGGTCGGAATTTCGCCCGGCGGGGTCAGCCGCTCCGGATGCAGCGGCCTGATCCGGCATCTTCGCTCGCGGCAATGCGCGGCGAAGCGATCGACACGGCCGGCGGCAGCGGTGGCGCGACGGTGGCGGCAGCCGGCGGCTGAGCCTGCTCGGGCGCAACGCGGACCTGCTGCGTGCGGACTTGGGGCGCGACCGGCTTCGCCGGCTCATCCGTCGCGCGCGCCGTCTCCGTGCCGCCGCGCAGGCGCTGGATCGCCGCACGGGCCAGTTCGTTGGCATCCTTCCGCTCTTCGGCAGCCGCGGCCGGCTCCGGCGCAGCGGCTGGCGCAGTCGAGGCCGACGGAGGTTTCGGTCGTCTGCGCCGGCTGCTTGACGATCGGAATGATGCGGATCTTGTCAGGCGCGCTGGCAGCCTTGGCGGGCTTGGGGGTCTCGGCCGTCTCAACCGGCTTGGCTTCGACAGGCTTGGCCTCGGCAGGCTTGGCCTCGAGCAGACTCGACCGGCTTGGCTTCGGCGGGGTCAGCCGCAGCAGCCTCCTGAGCGGGCTGGACGGGCGTGGAGCCGCCTTGGCCGCCTGCTGGGGTGAACGGGCAGCGATCTTCGCCTGCTCCGGCGGAGCCTTCGGGTTGATCCAGGTCGCAACGATATAGGCGCCGATCACCGTCGCCGAGATCGTCGGCAGCATCTGCAATACGAATTTCGAGAGATAACTCAGCATCTCGGCCCATTCCCTGCGCCTGGGAACTTCTTGCGCGAAATTTTGGGCCGATTGAGGGATCAACTTCGGCGGATCGATGGCAAACCTACGCCGGAACCGCGTCAGCGGCCGGACCGGCGCACACGCCAGGCTCGGGGCGGCTTACATCGCCTTGACGACGCTCTCCGAGACCTTCTTGGCGTCGCCCAGCAGCATCATCGTGTTGTCGCGATAGAACAGCGGGTTGTCGATGCCGGCATAGCCGGAGGCCAGCGAACGCTTGATGAACATCACCGTGCCCGCCTTCCACACCTGCAGCACCGGCATGCCGTAGATCGGCGAGGTCTTGTCGTCTTCCGCGGCCGGATTGGTGACGTCGTTGGCGCCGATCACGAAGGCGATGTCGGCCTGGGCGAACTCCGAGTTGATGTCCTCGAGCTCGAACACCTCGTCGTAGGGCACGTTGGCCTCGGCCAGCAGCACGTTCATGTGGCCGGGCATGCGGCCTGCGACCGGATGGATGGCGTACTTCACCTCGACGCCTTCCTTCTTCAGGAGGTCGGCCATCTCGCGCAGCGCGTGCTGGGCCTGGGCCACCGCCATGCCGTAGCCGGGCACGATGATGACCTTCTGCGCGTTCTTCATGATGAAGGCCGCGTCGTCCGCCGATCCAAGCTTCACCGGCCTCTGCTTCGCCGCCGGCGCCGGCAGCCGCAGCGGTCTCGCCGCCGAAGCCGCCGAGGATGACCGAGATGAAGGAGCGGTTCATCGCGTGGCACATGATGTAGGACAGGATCGCGCCAGACGAGCCGACCAGCGCGCCGGTGATGATCAGCGCCGAGTTGCCGAGCGTGAAGCCGATGCCGGCCGCGGCCCAGCCGGAATAGGAGTTCAGCATCGAGATCACGACCGGCATGTCGGCGCCGCCGATCGGGATGATCAGCAGCGCGCCGAGCACCAGCGCGATGATCGTGATCAGCCAGAAGTCGATCGCGCTCTGCGAGACGACCAGACCGTAGATGAAGAACACCAGCGCCAGGCCGAGCACGATGTTGATGATGTGACGCCCGGGCAGGATGATCGGCGCGCCGCTCATGCGCGCCGACAGCTTCAGGAACGCGATCACCGAACCGGTGAAGGTCAGCGCGCCGATGGCGACGCCGAGCGACATTTCGACCAGGCTCGCCTTGCTGATATTGCCGCGCGTGCCGATGCCGAACGCAGCCGGCGCATAGAACGCGGCCGCCGCGACCAGCACCGCGGCCATGCCGACCAGCGAGTGGAACGCCGCGACCAGTTCCGGCATCGAGGTCATCGGCACCCGGCGCGCGATCACCGCGCCGACGCCGCCGCCGATGGCGATGCCGCCGATCACGAGCAGCCAGCCGATCGCCGCCGGACGGCGGTTGCAGGGCAAGCGTCGTGACGATGGCGATCGCCATGCCGGTCATGCCGAGATAGTTGCCGCGGCGGCTCGACGCCGGGCTCGACAGCCCGCGCAGCGACAGGATGAAGAGCACGCCGGCGACGAGATAGAGCAGCGCCGCAATATTGGCGTTCATCGTCAGCCCCTACTTCTGCTTCTTCTGGTACATCGCCAGCATGCGCTGGGTGACCAGAAAGCCGCCGAAAATGTTCACCGACGCGAACACCAGCGCGATGAAGCCGAAGATGCGCGACCACAGCGGGCCGTCCTCGTTGCCGGCCAGCGAGACGCCGACCGCAAGCAGCGCGCCGACGACGATCACCGAGGAGATCGCGTTGGTCACCGACATCAGCGGCGTATGCAGCGCCGGCGTCACCGACCAGACGACGTAGTAGCCGACGAACACCGCCAGCACGAAGATCGACAGGCGGAACACGAACGGATCGACGGCTTCCATGACAGTGCTCCTTATGCCTTCGGCTGGAAGTTCGGATGAATGACCGCGCCATCCTTCGTCAGCGCGGTGGCCTTGACGAGTTCGTCGTCCCACTTCACGGCCAGCGCCTTGGTGGATTTGTCCACCAGCGTTTCGACGAACGAGAACAGATTGCGCGCGTAAAGACCCGATGCCGACGCCGCGACGCGGCCCGGAACGTTGGTGAAGCCGACGATCTTGATGCCGCCGACGTCGGCGACTTCGCCCGCCTTCACGCCCTCGACATTGCCGCCGCGCTCGACCGCGAGATCGACCAGCACCGAGCCCGGCTTCATCGATTGCACCATCTGCGACGACACCAGCCGCGGCGCGGGGCGTCCCGGGATCAGCGCGGTGGTGATGACGATGTCCTGCTTCTTGATGTGCTCGGCGGTGAGCGCGGCCTGCTTCGCCTGATACTCCTTCGACATCTCCTTGGCGTAGCCGCCGGCGGTCTCCGCCTGCTTGAATTCCTCGTCCTCGACCGCGATGAATTTTGCGCCGAGGCTTTCCACCTGCTCCTTCACCGCGGGCCGCACGTCGGTGGCGGTGACGATCGCGCCCAGCCGGCGCGCCGTGGCGATGGCCTGGAGGCCGGCGACGCCGACGCCCATGACGAACACCTTCGCCGCGGGTATCGTGCCCGCCGCGGTCATCATCATCGGAAATGCGCGGCCGAACGCTTCGGCGGCCTCGATCACCGCGCGGTAGCCGGCGAGGTTCGCCTGCGACGACAGCACGTCCATCACCTGCGCGCGGGTGATGCGCGGCATCAGCTCCATCGCAAAGGCCGCAACGCCGGCATCCGCCATCGCCTTGAGCGCCGCGTCGTTGCCGTAAGGGTCCATCGTCGCGATCACGAGCGCGCCGCGCTTGTAGCCTGCGAGCTCGGCCGCCTCAGGACGACGCACCTTCAGAACGATGTCGGCATCCTTCACCGCATCCGCGCTGATCGTCGCGCCGGCCGCCTCGTAGTCCGCGTCCGGCACGCCGGAGCCCACGCCAGCGCCGGGTTCGATCGCGACGTCGGCGCCGAGCGCCTTCAGTTTCTTGACGGTATCAGGGACTGTCGCGACCCGCGGCTCCCCCGCCGCGATTTCCTTGGGCACTGCAATTTTCATGACGCCTCCCGCAGCAGAACTGCCGCGTCCACGAGAACCCCAACCGGAAGCGCGTATCTTAACCGGAAAATCAGTCCCGATCGTCCGGAGATCATGCGCCCGGCTTGCGCCAGAGCGAAACAGTCGAGAAAGTAGATCAGGTGAGGAAGATGGCCATCAGCACGAGGATCGCGATGATGGAAATGGTGCCCCACTTCACCAGCATGAGAAACCCGAGATAGGTCTGCTCGTGGGCAACGTAGTCGTTGCCGTCCGCGGTCGTGTACGCAACTTCGCTGTGATCCGCCATCAGTCCCTCCAGCCGGACAATCCATCCATTGCTGCCGAATTAGCGCAATCGCACGGCCAGAGCAACGGCTGGGAGCGGTCGGCGCTGTGCGTGGCAAGCGCTTGCGGACGTGAAATCCGCAAGCCGCCTCCGGCGCGCCGCATGTGCACGACGCCCGCCTCGATCAGGCCTTCGGCCAGTTGTCGCGAATCCAGCGCGTGAGGCTCTCTTCGCTGACCTCGCCTGCGGCAAGCGCGAGGATGATGGCGGTCGCATGCGCCGGCTCCGGCGCGAAAGTGGATCGCCGTTCAGACGCAGGAACACGACCATCGCCATGAAGGCGATGCGTTTGTTGCCGTCGACGAACGCATGGTTCTTGGCGAGGCCGAACGCATAGGCCGCGGCGAGTTCAGGCAGCTCCGCCTGCTCGTATTGCCACTTGTTGATCGGACGTTCGAGCGCCGATCGCAAGCATGCCCTCGTCGCGCAGACCGGGTGCGCCGCCGAAACGGCGCAACTGGCGGCTATGGATCGCGACGACGCTGCTCGTAGCTGAGCCATGACAGGCTCTCCATGTGATCGGTCATTCGGTCGAAGCAATCACTTTGCGAGCGTCGGCGAGCGTGTCGCGGTACTCATCCATGATCGCGTCGAGCAATCTTCATCGTCTTCTCGAAATCCGGATCGTAGGGCAGCACCTGAAAGCCGCCGTCCGGCCAATTCGAGTGATGTGCAATTGCTGGCCGCGCTTCAGGTCGAGGCGCGCATCAACTCCCGCGGCAGAATCAGCCGTCGGAATTGCCGATCTTCTTGATCTCGATCTTCATGATGATCTTCTGCCCCATCATCCGGGTGGCGGTTACGCCCCGTCTAACACGACGTTATACGAATGTATAACGCCGTTTTACAAAATGTACAACAGAAATATGGAGCCCTACCCCATTGCCTCCAGCTCGGCGATCAGGCCCTCGATCACCGACAGGCCGCCGTCCCAGAATGCCGGTTCGCGGGCATCGAGGCCGAACGGCTTGAGCAGCTCGGAATGGTGCTTCGTGCCGCCGGCCGACAGCATCGCCAGATAGCGCTCGGCGAAGCCTTCGGAGGCGTGCTCGTAGACCGCGTAGAGCGAGTTCACGAGGCAATCGCCGAAGGCGTAGGCGTAGACGTAGAACGGCGAATGGATGAAGTGCGGGATGTACATCCAGAACGTCTCGTAGCCCGGCTTCAGCTCGATCGCCGGACCCAGGCTCTCGCTCTGCACGCTCATCCAGATTTCGCCGAGGCGATCGGCGGTGAGCTCGCCGTTGCGCCGCTCGGTATGGACGGCGCGCTCGAACGAATAGAACGCGATCTGCCGCACCACCGTGTTGATCATGTCCTCGACCTTGCCGGCGAGCAAAGCCTGACGCTGCTTCTTGTCCTTGGTGGTCGCGAGCAGCCGCTTGAAGGTCAGCATCTCGCCGAACACGCTCGCGGTCTCGGCCAGCGTCAGCGGCGTCGGCGCCATCAGCGCGCCGTTCGGCGCGGCGAGCACCTGATGCACGCCGTGGCCGAGCTCGTGCGCGAGCGTCATCACGTCGCGCGGCTTGCCCTGGTAGTTCAGCAGCACGTAGGGGTGCGCCGACGGCGTGGTGGGGTGCGAGAACGCGCCCGGCGCCTTGCCGGGCCGCACCGGCGCGTCGATCCAGCGGTCGGTGAAGAAGCGTTTTGCGATCGCCGCCATATCCGGCGAGAACGCATCGTAAGCCGTCAGCACCAGCTTCTCCGCGTCGGACCAGGCGATGTTGCCGTGGCCGCAAACGGCAGCGGCGCATTGCGGTCCCAGTACGCGAGCTTCTTCTTTTTGAACCAGCGCGCCTTCAGCGCGTAGTAGCGATGCGACAGCCGCGGATAGGCGGCGCGCACGGCGGCAACCAGCGCATCGACCACCTCGCGCTCGACGCGGTTGTTCAGGTGGCGTGAATCGGCGACATCCTGAAAACTGCGCCAGCGGTCGGAGATTTCCTTGTCCTTGGCGAGCGTGTTGGTGATCAGCGCAAACGTGCGCTCGTTGGCCTTGAACGTCTTCGCCAGCGCCTGCGCCGCCTGCTTGCGCTTCGCCTCGGAGCGGTCGGCCAGAAGATTCAGCGTCGGCTCGATGGCGAGCTCCTTCGCGCCGACCTTGAAGCGCAGCGACGCGATCGTCTGATCGAACAGCCGGTTCCACGCGCCGCGCCCGGTCAGCGATTTCTCCTGGAAGAGCTGCTCGATGCGGTCCTCAAGCTCGTGCGGCTTGTCCTTGCGGATGTCTTCGAGCCACGGCCGATAGTGGCCAAGCGACGGCGTCTCCATCGCGCGCTGCAGCAGCGCCTCGTCGAGACGATTGAGCTCGAGCGTGAAGAACAGCAGATGCACCGACGCTGCCGTCAGCCGTTCCGACACGTCGCCGTAGAACTTCGAGATCGCGGGATCGACCGTGTCGCCCGCATGGATCAGACCCGCATACGAGCCGAGCCGGCCCATCAGGTCGTCGATCGCCTCGTATCGCTTGACCACGGCGGCGAGCCACTCGCCGCCGCCGTCGCTTGAGACTTCATCGGCGAGCTTGCCCTTGTAGGCGGTCTCGAACGCGACGCATTCCTCGTCGAGCCGTTCGAGATCGCGCTTCACCTCCGGCGCATCGATCGCCGGGTAGAGATCGGCGAGATTCCATTCCGGAAGCTTGGATTTCGAGGCCGCCGTCCTGGAAGCTGATTTGGACTTGGCTGCTGATTTGGGCTTGGCGGCAGGTTTGCGGAGGGCGGAGGAGCGCGAGGCCATGAATATCCCGATATTGCGATTGCAGTCCGGCGTAGCGGATAGATACGCGCCAACGGCAAAAGCCGCAACGCCGCCGTCAGCTTACTACGGCACCGATGATCGATTGACGACACCTCTTTCGATGCCTTGAGCCGTATCTGCGACCATGACGCGAGACCTTGCGGACGAGCCCGGTTCGCGCGGGCGCACACCATCGCCCACCTGGCGCGTGACGGTTCGCGGCGCGATGCGAGTGCGTGCTGCCGCCAATCGCTTTCGCGGGCGCGTCGGCAGGCCCGCCGCGCAGATCACCTCGGACCGGCACGCCCGATTAATTCCTCATTAATGCGCTCCCTTCATTGTGCCTCGATTCGGGACAATCAACGGGGAAACGCCGCAAATGGCCGCCACGATACTGATTGCCGACGACGATCCGGTGCAGCGGCGGCTGGTCGAGAACATGGTGCTGCGGTCCGGCTACCAGGCCGTGACCGTGGACTCCGGCGACGCGGCGATTGCACATCTGGTCGGTGACAGCTGAGCCGCGCGTCGATGCGATCGTGCTGGATCTCGTCATGCCCGGCCTCGACGGCATGGGCGTGCTGGCAAAGCTGCGCGAGGCGGGCATCGCCGTGCCGGTGATCGTGCAGACCGCGCATGGCGGCATCGACAACGTCGTGTCGGCGATGCGCGCCGGCGCCCACGATTTCGTCGTCAAGCCGGTCGGCCTCGAACGGCTGCAGGTGTCGCTGCGCAACGCGTTGAACGCGAGCGCGCTGAAAGGCGAATTGCAGCGGATCAAACATAGCCGCGAAGGCCGGCTGACCTTCGCCGACATCGTCACGCGCGCCGCTGCGATGGCGAGCGTGCTGCGGACGGCGGAGAAGGCCGCCGCATCGTCGATCCCGGTGCTGATCGAAGGCGAATCCGGCGTCGGCAAGGAACTGATCGCGCGGGCGATCCACGGATCGAGCGAGCGCGCGGCAAAGCCCTTTATCGCCGTCAACTGCGGCGCGATCCCGGACAATCTCGTCGAGTCGATCCTGTTCGGCCACGAGAAAGGCGCCTTCACCGGCGCCACCGAGCGCCACACCGGAAAGTTCGTCGAAGCTTCGGGCGGCACGTTGTTTCTCGACGAGGTCAGCGAGTTGCCGCTGAGCGCGCAGGTCAAGCTGCTGCGGGCGCTGCAGGAGGGCGAGGTCGAGGCGGTCGGCGGCCGCAAGCCGATCAAGGTCGACGTGCGCATCATCTCGGCGACCAATCGCAACCTGCTCGAGCGGGCGAAGTCGGGCCAGTTCCGCGAGGATCTGTTCTACCGGCTGCATGTGCTGCCGCTGACCGTGCCGCCGCTGCGTGCACGAGCTGAGGACGTGCCGCATCTGCTTCGGCACTTCCTCGCGCGCTTCTGCGCCGAGGAGAACCGCAACATCACCGCCGTCTCAGGTGAAGCGCTCGCGGCGCTGACCGCATTCCCATGGCCCGGCAACGTGCGGCAGCTGGAGAACGCCGTCTATCGGGCGGTGGTGATCAGCGACGACAGCACGCTTGGCATCGACGATTTTCCGCTGCTCGCGACGAGCCTGGATGCAGCCTCCGCCACCACAATCGATTGCGCCCGCAGAGGTGACGATTGCGCCGGTGGTGAGGCCGCAGCCGCACATGATCGGCCATGACATTCCGATCGTGCCGACGCCGCCGGCCGCAGCGCTTCCCCTGCTGATGGCGGACGGCGAGATCCGGCCGATCGAGGAGATCGAGGCCGAGGTCATTCGCTTCGCGATCGCCCACTATCGCGGCCAGATGTCGGAGGTGGCGCGCAGGCTCAAGATCGGGCGGTCGACGCTGTATCGAAAGCTCGAAACCATGGACGGCAAGCAGGCAGAACCTGCGGATAGCGAGTAGCTTCGCCGCAGGGCCGCCGGGCCAGCGGGGTACACTTTCTCGCCACAATTTGCACCGTTGCCAGGCAGTGACAGCGGCGCACAAAGCGCGCGGCAAATGGGCGCAAAGCGTTGCAAACCGGCCAAAACTGACGTCAGTTTCGCGTGAGTTGGCATGACCGCACTGGCCGATGGCCGGCGCTGTGTTATCGTGTGGTCGGAGTCGCGAAGCGTTCGCGCCATGCCGCGCAACACGGCATGGAACCAGCCGATCGAGGCGAGGTTCTGCAAGAGGGTTGTCCCCGCCGGACAACCTCGCATGAGGGGTTCGAGAATGCGAGACGTTCGAAGTGACCGTGGCGGATATGATCGCATCATCGCCGCGGCCGTAGCCGCCCTTGTCGTGATGGCGGCGCCAGGCGCGTCAGCACAATCGAACCCGGCGACCTCACCAGCGGAACTCGCCATTGACGCTGCGGTGCCGATGCCGGAGCCGGCGAATGCGCCACCGCCCTCGCCGGCCGACTTCAACACGCTGGCGCGCGGGCTTGCGACCGGCGAGCCCGCCAAGACTGAGACCCAGCCTGCGGCGGCCAGCGCCACGCCGGCGACAACGGCAACCGCGCCGGCGAAGCAGGACGAAACCAGGAAGGACGATGTGGCGGCCAAGCCGCCTGTGCTGTCCGTGCCTGCGACCGTGCCGCCTGCAGCCGAGCCGGCCAAGCCGGCCTCGAACATCGCTGCGGCCGATCAGCCGATCGCCGAGAAGATCAAGGACGCGCTGACCGCGCGGGCCTCGCGCATCTTCGACCGCAAGGACGAGCGCACCGCCGCCGAGACGTTCTACAAGGAGCGCGGCTACGCGCCGCTGTGGATCGAGAACGGCGCAGTCTCGACGCGCGCCAAGGGCGCTGTCGCGCGGCTGAAGGCGGCCGACGCCGACGGTCTGAACGCTTCGGATTATCCGGTGCCGGATTTCGCTGCGGCAACGACGCCCGATGCGCTCGCCGAAGCCGATCTGAAGCTGACCGCAAGCGCTCTCGACTACGCGCGGCACGCGCAGGGCGGCCGCATGCACTACTCGCGCGTCAGCGCCGACATTGCCTATCCGGAGCACAATCCGGAGCCGGAAGACGTGCTGGCGAACCTGGCAAAGGCGAACGACGTTGCAGCCGCACTCGACAGCTACAATCCGCAGCAAAAGGGCTACAAGGCGCTTGAAAGCCAAGCTCGCGGAGCTGCGCGGCACGTCGGAAACAGCGCCTGCGAAGATCGAGGACGGCCAGGCGCTGAAGTTCGTCAAGAATGCGAAGAACGCCAAGAAGCCTGTGCCGGTGATGGAAGACCCGCGGGTGCCGCAGCTCCGCTCACGGCTTGGTGTCACGGAAAACGCGGACAGCACCCAGTACGACGAGACGGTTGCCGCGGCCGTTCGCAAGTTCCAGTCGGACAGCGACCTGAAGGTCACCGGCGTGCTCGACACGCAGACGATCCGGACGATGAACAGCCCGAAGCGCGGCCGGACCATCGATCTTGTTGTCGCGAACATGGAGCGCTGGCGCTGGCTGCCGCGGACCCTTGGCGAGCCGAAGCTCGGCAACGCCTATGTCATGCTCAACATCCCGGACTTCACGCTGAAGGTGATGCACAACGGCGCCCAGGCCTGGACCACGCGCGTCGTCACCGGCAAGCCCGGCAAGCAGGCAACGCCGGAGCTGTCGGAGACGATGAAGTTCATCACCGTCAACCCGACCTGGAACGTGCCGCCGTCGATCGTCTACAACGAGTACCTGCCCGCCCTGCAGCAGGACCCGACCGTGCTCGAGCGCATGGGCCTGAGGCTGTCGCAGAACCGCGACGGCAGCGTGCACATCTCGCAGCCGCCGGGCGCCGGCAACGCGCTGGGCCGCATCCGCTTCAATTTCCCGAACAAGTTCCTGGTCTACCAGCACGACACGCCGGACAAGCACCTGTTCGCCCATGACGTGCGCGCCTACAGCCACGGCTGCATGCGCGTGCAGAACCCGGAAATGTATGCGGAGACGCTGCTCGGCATCGCCATGCCGAAGGACAACTATTCGGCGGCAAGGATCACGCAGCATGTACGGGTCGAGCGAGATCGACCTGCGCTTCCCGACCCCGATCCCGGTGCACATCGTCTATCACACGGCTTTCGTGGACGACGCGGGCCACTTGCAGACGCGCAAGGACATCTACAGCCGCGACAGCCGCCTGCTCGAGGTGCTGCGCGGCGGCGACCGGAAGAACATGGAGGTCGCGGTCAATCACGCCAAGCCGAGCTATGGCCGGCCGCCGACCAACCTTCCGCCCGGCGTCTTCGGTTCG
This sequence comes from uncultured Alphaproteobacteria bacterium, assembly GCA_963757845.1. Classification (GTDB taxonomy): domain Bacteria; phylum Pseudomonadota; class Alphaproteobacteria; order Rhizobiales; family Xanthobacteraceae; genus P52-10. The sequence continues at coordinate 3,644 of CAVWTB010000045.1, read as the reverse complement.
AACAGTTTTTCGAGCGGCAGCAGCGGCCGCGGCTTCTTCGAGACCCTGTTCGGAGCGCCGAGCCCACCCCCGCCGCCGCAGCGTCCACAGCGCCGCGTCCCGCAGCGCCAGGCGGCAAACTAACCGCAAGCCTCTGATTTCATTGCAAAAACAAAGGCCTCGCCATTCGGCGAGGCCTTTTTGTTAACCATGCGGGTAGCCAAGGTTAATCAAAAGGTTACCCACCGGCACTTTTTTGCCATACTAGAAACCTACTCCGGGGCGTCAGTTGGGTGGGTCGCGTGGGGAAGGTAAATCTCGATTAACCCTCCTGAATTTAGACTTGGGTTCATCTTCCGCCGTGACGGGCGGCGTTTGGGGTCTTCCGACTTTCTCGTCAACGGGAATGCACGTGTCTGTTCGCGATACGCGACGAATTGATGTGGGGACAATTTCGCGGATCGGACTGGGGATCAGTCTGACCTCGGTGCTGCTTATTGCGGCCGGCTCCTCCGTCAAAGATGCCACGGCGCTCAATGAAACGCGCACGCTGTCGTTCCACCACACCCATTCCGGCGAAGACCTCACCGTCACCTTCAAGCGCAACGGCCGCTACGACGAAGAGGCGCTGAAGAAGCTCAATCACCATCTCCGCGACTGGCGCAGCCAGGATTCGACGACGATGGATCGCCGCCTGTTCGACATCCTCTGGGAAGTCTATCGCGACGTCGACGGCAAGCAGCCGATCAACATCATCTCCGCCTACCGCTCGCCGCAGACCAACGCGATGCTGCGCCGCCGCTCGTCGGGCGTCGCGCGCTTCAGCCAGCACATGCGCGGCCATGCGATCGACTTCTTCATCCCGGGCGTGTCGCTGTCGGAAATCCGCACCGCGGGCCTGCGCCTGCAGCGCGGCGGCGTCGGCTTCTATCCGTCGTCCGGATCGCCGTTCGTGCATCTGGACACCGGCAGCGTGCGGCACTGGCCGCGCATGACCCACGACCAGCTCGCCGCCGTTTTCCCGAACGGCCGCACCGTTCACATCCCGTCCGACGGCAATCCGCTCAAAGGCTATGACCTCGCAGCCGCCGAAATCGAGCGCCGCGAGAAGAACGGGGACATCACCTCGACGCGTGGCAGCAAGAGCTTCCTGGCCTCGCTGTTCAGCTCCAAGTCCAACGACGACGAAGACGAGGCGCCTGCGAACGAAGCAGCGTCACCGAAGGAACAGAAGGTCGCGCAAGCGGCTGCACCGGTGAAGACCGAAAACGTCCCGCTGCCGCGCGTACGACCGTCCGGCGCCTACCAGGTCGCCTCCGCGTCCGGCCAGCCGGCGAGGACCGCCGATGCCAGACCACTGACCGTTGCCGACATCATCAACTCGCGCGGCTTCTGGGGCGACGACGCCCCCCCGCCGAAGCAGGCGACGCAGGCGCAGGTCGCTTCGCTGGCCGCGCGCGCGGCCGTCGGCGACCCGCAGGCGACCGCAAGCGTGACGCCCGCCGGCGCACAGGCGCTTGCCTATGCGCCGCCGACCCTGCTCGATCGCAACAAGGTGGTTGCCGCCAGCGCGCCGATCCCGCGCAGCATTCGGCCCGTGAATGCCGGCGCAAGCCCGATGGCAGCCGCGAACACGGTGGTGCTGAAAGGCGTGCAGCCGGCGCCGACGCTGATCGTGCGCGCCACCGGCGCGACCACCGGCAACGAGGTGTATTTGCGGGCGATGGTGCTGGCGCCGAACAGCTATCGCTTCATGCTGCCGACCGTGATCGGCGAACCCGACATGACCTCGCTGCGCGCGCACTTCGTGAAGCCTGAAGCCGTGATCGTGGTCCGCTTCGCCGAAGACGCGACGCCCGGTTTGCGGTCCGATCGCTTCACCGGATCGGCCTTTGCGACGCTGCCGAAGGTGTCGTTCAGGATGCAGACAGCCTCGCTGCGCTGATCTCGCGTAAGATCGTCAGCCGCGGTCGAAGCAGCTGCGGCAGCAGCCTCACAGCATTCCCAGCGCCTGCATGTAGGTCTCGAGAATCGTCTCGTGCTCGCGCCGTTCGTCGGCATCCTGCTTGCGCATGCGCACGATGGTGCGCAACGCCTTGACCTCGTAGCCGTTGCCTTTCGCTTCCGCATAGACATCGCGGATGTCGTCGGAGATCGTCTTCTTCTCCTCCTCCAGCCGCTCGATGCGCTCGATGATGGCCTTGAGCTGGTCTTTGGCGAAGCGCGTGGCGGGCGCTTCCGTGACGGCTTCAGTGCTGGCCATCGAATACTCCGAAAAGAAAATTGAAGGATTGGCGAGCGCCGCGCTCGTCCGAACGCGTCTGCTTGCGGGGTCACCCTCATGCAGCGGCCCGGTCAGGTCAAGCAGCGCACGCGCTCATCCACAGTGACCCACAGACGAATTCACGGCGCCGTCATGCACGCGCCGAATTTGCTTGCCTGCGTCCATGGAACCGCGCCGAACACGCAACTGCTCATGCGCTCCTTCCGCCACTCCATCGCCAGATGCCACGGCGCGCGCCGATAGCGCGCAATGTGCTCGGCGTCGCCGCCATGCGGTGCAGGTTCGTCGAACCAGATCAGCCTGAGATTCTGGGCGAGCAGCAGGTTCATGTAGAGGCTCAGCGGACGATGCCAGTTGTGCAGCCGGATGCCGCGCCAACTCACCCACATGACCCGCTCGTCGAGATAATTGTCGACGGGGTAGTGAAGATACGTTCCATCGGCGCCGCGCATCCAGGTGACGTCAGCGCAAGCCGAGATGAAGCTGTTGATGTTGGCGATCAGCAGCGTGCCGCCGGGCTTCAGCACGCGAACCATCTGTGGGATGGCCTGGCGAATGTCCGGAATATCGATCAGCGTCAGATAGGAGACGACGAGATCGAAGCTCGCGTCAGGGAAGTCGAGCGCTTCCGCACGCCCTTCCCTGTAGTCGCCGTCAGGATCGCGCTCTCGCGCTTGCTGCAGCAGGTTCGCGGTGGGATCGATGCCGACGGCGGCAATTCCCCGCTCACGCAGCATGCGGCAGAAGCGGCCTTCGCCGCAGCCGACGTCGAGCGCGTTCTTGAAATCGCGGCCCTCGAGCCGCTGCAGCATCACCGCGTCGAGCACGAACGCGCGGCTGAAATCGCCGCGCTCGCCCTGATCGGCAATCCAGGCTTCCGCGGATTCGTCCCAGCCGTTCGACATCGCAGTTCATCCGTGCTGCCGCCCTGGTTCGCGGCGCGCATGCTTATAGCTCACGGATTGATGCGCGCCAGCCCGGCCGAAGGCGCGGAAAGCGATGGAATTCAGTGGCCGGGATGCGCCTTCGCCATCTTGGCGACCTGGTCGGCGCTCGCTTCCTTCTGATGCTTGGCCTTCCACTCGTCATAGGGCATGCCGTAGACGGCTTCGCGGCTCTCGTCCTTGCTGAGCGGAACGCCCTTGGCGTCGGCAGCGTCCTTCAGCCAGTTCGACAGGCAGTTGCGGCAGAAGCCCGCGAGGTTCATCAGGTCGATGTTCTGCACGTCCGTGCGCGTCCGCAGGTGCTGCAACAGGGTGCGGAACGCCGCGGCTTCCAGTTCGGTGCGGGTCGGTTCATCGAGCGGCATGACTTTGCCTCAATATGCGGCGACAGATGTCACGTTCAGATAGTTAACAACCCGGATTTTGCCATACCGGTC
>CAVWTB010000044.1:0-133792 GCA_963757845.1 uncultured Alphaproteobacteria bacterium | reverse complement strand
TACATCCTTGTTAAGGCGTAACGGTCACTCGCAGGAACGTCGCCGGAATGGAGGTGGCATCTTGCTGCGGGCTTTTGTTCTGGCTGTTGAATAGAACTTCCAACTCCTTCTGCAGATCATCGGCCCGACCGTTCTTCTCTGCGGCTTCGAATGCATTCATGGTTGGACCGTAGTATCTTCTGAATGCTTCCAAGAGTTGTGACGGTGTGCCGGGAAAGTTGAAGGTATAAGTGTCTTTGGCAAAAGATATCTTCTCTTTCGGAATGCCCGCGCCTGCAAATCGTTCTATCACGTTGTTTTCATTCCCCACGTCACGGGGCTAATGAAACCCTCCGGCGGTGGTGGTGAATACGCAGCGCTGATTTTCAAGATTTGGGCGACCAGTGTGGGATCACCAGGAATCCAGTTTCCCATGACAATTCGGCCTCCGGGGAGGGTCACGCGTACCATCTCCTTGGCGACATCAAACGGCTTTGGCGCAAACATGGCTCCAAACATGCTGACGACGAGATCGAAAGAGTTATCTTTCAGTTCCTGCAGATTGGACGCGTCGCCCTCCTGAAACTTGCAGTTCGTGAGGCCCGCCTCCTTGACGCGCTTGTTCCCGGCCTTGACCAGGTTCGTTGCGATATCGACGCCCAAAACATCCGCTCCGAGCTTTGCCTGCGGCAATGCCGTCGTTCCATCGCCGCACCCGAGATCAAGGACTTTGAGCCCTTTTGTAATTCCAAGGCTCTTGACGAACGCCTCTCCGCTTTCTCTCATGCTCGCCGCAATGCGAGAAAAGTCGCCTTTTTCCCAAAGTGCTTTATTCAGATTCATTTGAGCGTTCCCTCTCATTCACTGATCGACCCGTTTGCTAGAGCCTTTGCACTAACGGGAAACTCCAACCAGCGAAGAATACAATGGCTATCGCATTGGCCGGACTTGATCCAGCGGTGATAAACAGGAGTCCCAACCCTCCGGAGTCCCTGCAAAGGATAATCTGGGGTTCGGATTGAAGACGTCTGCTATTTGGTCGCTTCGGGGCAAAGCTGACATCAGCCAGCGATTGCGGAACAAATGCAATTCATGAGTAGACGCCCCAAAGCGTGATGAGATCAAGTTGGTTCAGCGCATCCACACTTCAGCGTCGTCGGCGAAAGCGGGACTCTATACGCCGTGTCGGCCCGGAAGTCGACGAGCGCCAGTGGCCTTCACGAGCTCGGAGGGTATGGGTCCCGCCCATAGGCGAGCCAAGCGACGCCGTTCTTCGAACGGCTACGGGCGAGCGAAGCGACGGCCTTCTTCGAACGGCTATGGGCGAGCGAAGCGACGCCGTTCTTCGAACGGCTACGGGCGAGCGAAGCGACGCCGTTCTTCGAACGGCTATGGGCGAGCGAAGCGACGCCGGGCTTCCAACGGCTACGGGCGAGCGAAGCGACGCCGTTCTTCGAACGGCTATGCGCGAGGACGACCCTGAAAGGACTGAACCGATCGGGCCAACTTGAATTCATCACGCCCTGGACGGATTTATTTCTTGTATCGATTCGAACGCAGCGCGATGCTTTCTCGGCAGCCGGTCTTAGGAAGCTTTCGCGATCTTATGTTCGAGATGGCCAGTATCGTGATCACGGTGAAGTTGGCTTAGTGACGTTTCGTTGAGTAATATGCAGCGTGTCGCTCAGTTTCTCTGTATCTGGGAACCCGGCAGCAAAGCTTTTCCCATAAATTTTGCGCAGGGTGCTGATCAGGGTGTTTCCGTGCTTGCGGCTCGATCCGTCCGTTCTTATCGCGATGACGATTATCAAGACCCGGCTCTTTCATGATGCCTTCCCTCGAAGATTGCCAGCCCCAGCGAAAGTATCCGCTCATGAAATCTGAATGGCAATGTTGAGAAGGTGAGCGCTGACGACCCTGAAAGGGATCTTGAACTGATCGGGCCAACCTGATCTCATCACGCCCTAGACGGATTTATTCTGCATCGCTTCGAACGCAGCGCGATGCTTTCGATACAGCTCGAGCCAGCGGATCTCCGTCGGCTCCAAAGGCACTATGGCGGACGTACAGTTAAGCGGCTTGCGATCGTAGGGCAGGCTAACGTCCAGCCGCTCAAACTCTGTGGTTTCCTCAAAAGGAAAGACCGACCAGTACGCGCCGACCCATCCGGTCCAGAGTGTGGGGTTAGAGAGAAATGGATCGTGTGAAGACACCAAGTTAATCCGCGTCTGCAACCCTTTGAGCGGATTATGGATGTCACGGTCAGGCGCTCAAGCAGTTCCACCATTCATGATGAATTATCAACCTTAAGGCCGCAAGGCGAGTGCCGGCAGGTCGACCTCATTTTGCCGTCGAGCTGTTTGATCGCCGCGATGAGGTCGGCCTCGGCGGGCATGGCTACGGGATCGAGGTAGTGCGTCGCGTCGATGAAGTTGTTCGGATCGCGCGTCTGCGGCCGCTCGAGACGCGCATCGACGAAGGTGGTGTTCAGCCGCTGCGCTGCGATCTGCTGCAGCCGCCCCTTGCAAGCCTTGAGCCGCGCATCGGCGGTCGAGCCCGCAACCGGCAGCGCGCCGGAATAGACCGGCGGCATGAACAGGATCACCGGCGATTTTCGGCTCGAGCCGGCTCAGAGCCGCTGCGAGATCGTCGAGATTGCTGAACGGCGCATCGACCGAAGCGCCGCCGGCCGCCGGCGGCGGCGTCGCGATCATCTTCTGCCGGGGCTCGGGCGCGTTTCCCGGCAGCCACAGCTCGTAGCCGTCGGCGGCGGCGGAAATGGCCGCAGGCCGAGCGCGAACCGCGCGCGGCGAACCGCGGCGCCGACCGACTTCAGCGTCAGGATCCGCTGCAGATAGGTGAGGTTCGATCCCTCATAGAGCCACCACGGCATGTCGTAGCTGGTGCGCCCGCGAAGCGTCTCGCACCAGATCTCGGCATCGACCACCTGCAGCAGCATCGGCGCGGTTCCTGCGTGCCGCTTTGCGAACAGCTCCGCCATCCGCATCTGGTCCACCGGGAACGCCGCCTCGAGCGTCAGATGGACGAAGCGCCGGCCGGTCGCCTGGCTGAGCCGACCGGACTCGAGCCGAAAGGCGCGCGAGTTGCCGGTGATCACCGCATCGAACGCGGGATTTCGCACCCGCCCCGCGTGGGCGAACATCCGCACATTGGTGGTGACGTTGAAATGGGCGACCGGGGTGATGCGGCGGGTCGCGTAGGGGTCGAGCAGCACCACGGCCAGAGACGCATCAACGCGGCGCCGCCGAACGCCAGCGCAACCAGGCGACGATTAGCCAGGACCGCCACGACTGCGCGCCGCGCGTCTTGCCTGGGAGTTTCCCTGTCAGAACTGGAAGTAGATGAACTCATAGACCTTGTCCCGGCCGAGTTGCACGAGGATGGCGGTGCCGGCAAGCCCGAGGAGGATTGCCGTGAGCGGCTGCGGGTCGCGCGTGAGCCTTGCCGCGCGAGTATGGTAGCTCGGCGGCAGCAGGATCGCACAGATCGCCGCTGCGCCGATCAGCCGCCAGGCTTTCCCGGCCCTGAAGAACCTCGGCATGCCTGCCAACGCCTTGAACATGCACTGATCGCCGCGTCGAGGTTCGGCGCGCGGAACAGGATCCAGACCAGCGTTACGAACGCAAACGTGAGAAACCAGCCGACGAACCATGGTACCGGCGGCAGCCAGCGCCGCCAAAACACCTCCAGTGCCAGCGCGCTTCCGTGCGCCGCGCCCCACAGCACGAACACCACCCTGCCCCGTGCCACAGTCCGCCGAGCACCATCGTGGTCAGCAGCGCGGCCATGTGGCGCGGCAGGCCGTGCCGCGAGCCGCCGAGGGGGATGTAGACAAAGTCGCGCAGGAACCGCGACAGCGTGATGTGCCAGCGCCGCCAGAAATCCTGCAGGCTGGTCGCGCGATAGGGCGCGTCGAATTCTTCGGCAGCACGATGCCGAAGATCCAGCGCCACGCCGATGGCGATGTCGGAATAGCCGGAGAAGTCGAAGAAGATCTGGAACGTGAAGCCCATGGTGCCGATCCGGCGCCCTCCCAGGTGGTCACCGTGCCGCCGGCGGCGGCCTCGAACACCGGGTTGACATGATCGGCGAGCCGGTCACCGAGAAAGATCTTCTGCAGCAGTCCGAGAATGACGAACGCCGCGCCGAGCGCGACGCGATGTTCCCAGCCTTCGCCAAACGCCCTGCGGCCGAACTGGTGCATGACTTCCGACCAGCGGCGTGGCAGACTCAGAACCGTAGTTGGCGACGATGATCTGCGTCTTCGGAAAGCGCGCCATGGTGTGGACCGGAAAGACGATCGAGGTGTAGGTGCTCTTTGCCGAGCCCGGCGGCATCAGCCCCAACAGACGCTGGATCTCGCCGTCCTGCACGCGCTGCAGGCAATCGAGCCAGAGCAGCTGATGCTTTCCGACGCGGCCTCGACGGGCCGAACTCGTCGCACTCCTCGTCGTCAGGACGAACCGGCGCGCCCGGGATCTCGATCGTGCTCGCAAACGTCAGCAGATCCTGGCTCGCCCGCTTCTGGCTGGCCGTCGAACTCCGTTGTCAGGATTTTCGATGATTGCTTTTGCTCGAGCGAATAGCTCGTGCCGATGGTGAGATCACTGACAGCTCGTTCATCGCCCTTCCCGGATTTGTCTGGTTGCGCCGGCTTGCCCCAGCCGCGGTCCCAGAGGGCGAGCGCGGCGGACAGGCGATTGGCGTGCGTCGCCTCCGGATGCGTCATGACGTCGACCAGGACCTCGAACACATCCCTGGTGACGGAGCGCGCGAGCTCGACGGGATCGACTGGTGATTTTGTCATGCTGTGATGTCCCAGTGTTCCGTGAGCCCGCGCGCAACTCGTGATGACGATGCGCCCTCATTGCGGTGGTTGGCCGTCGTCCCCGCCGGCAGGCTCGCGCACCCGGGTGATGACCGGGTTTGACTGCGCGGCAAATCTCCGGCGGGGACCGGTCGCCGCGGGCGCGTCGCGATTGCGCGCCAAGTCCAGGCAGCGACCGGATGCCCGCGTCCGCGGGCATGACGATTCGGTTTGTAGGAAGCGGGTCGTCAGAAAAGCAAAACGCCGCGCACGTTTGACGCCGCGGGCTCGATTCGAATTGTTCGGATGATGATGTCTAACGAATGATTTGCTGGACCAGCAAACGAAAAATTTCAGGGTGTGAAGCAGTGTGAATGACGACGCGGCAAGTCGTTGCAGCACAACGTCATTGCGCGGCCGCTTCGTTCCAGCGAAGGACCTCGCCCAAAACAAAACCCGCGAACGCTTGAGCGCCGCGGGCAGATTGTTCGGATGATGATGTCTAACGACTGTTTTGCTGGACCAGCAAACAAAAAAATCGAGGATGTGAAGCAGTGTGAATGACGAGGCGGCAAGTCGTTGCAACGCAACGTCAATGCGCCTGTCCCGCCAAGAACCGTGTCGCACTGTCTGCCAAATGCGTCAGCGGCGACGCGCACCGTCAGTCATCATGAGAGGAGCCGCTGCAGCAGCAGGCTTGCCTCAGTGCAGCGTGCCGAACTGACCCGCGCGTCTCATCTTGTGGGCCTGGGATGCCATTCGCTCGTAGTCACGAGCCAACTCCTTGAGCCGTTTCCGGACTTCTGCGTCCTTCATGCCGTCCGCAATGTGACGGCACTGCTCCGCCCGCTTCTGAAGCAACGACTTCGCTGGATACCGGTAACGCATCATTTTCTCCCTGCACCCCCACTTCCAGATTGATGGAAAGCAGCAGCAGGGACAATGCCTTACAGGCGCCGGCGGAAGAATTTTATGCAAATGCCGACGGCCTGTCCGGGCGGGGTTGCCGAATTCCGAGGGTGCACAGGCCCGGCCGTACTACCCGGCCGCGAAGATCGGCCACTTTCGTACAGACGCTCGGACCGGCCATGCGCGAGCCGCGCTTCGACGGCTGTCCGAACAACCGAACAGGCCGCAACACGGCGTGCCAAAAACATCGCCCGCGAGCGTTCGAGCGCCGCGGGCGGATTGTTCGGATGATGGTGTGTAACAACTGTTTTGCCGGACCAGCAAACAAAAAATCCGGGGTGTGAAGAAGTGTGAATGCCGTCCTGCTTTCACAAACAGCATCAGTGCGTTGCGATGCGCGATGGCGGGTATTTGCGGATTGCCCACGCCTTTGGTCCGGCTATCCTGAAAGCCGGAAGCTGGCGCCGCAAGGCATCATCCAAACGTGTGATGCGCCTGCAGCGGAGAGCGATACGATCGGGGCCCCCGCGTAGAATGGGGTCATCATGGCGGACCAACCGACATTCTCGCAATTTCTGGCGTCGCTCTACGACTGTGCGATTGCGCCCGGGCTCTGGCACAGCGTATTGCCGATGCTCAGCGACTACATGGAGAGCCGCACCGCCGCGATCGCTGCACGGCAATGCGGCGCGAAGGTGCCCTACTTCCTGATCGAACATGGCGTGGACGAGCGCGTTCACGAGATCTACGTCGCGAAGTATGAGCAACTCAGTCCGCGCAGACCGGCCATGGCGCTCTTCGGCGTGGACGAACCGGTCCGAACCGAAGACATGTTCGACCTCGAGGAATTCAAGCAATCGGTCTATTACAAGGAGTTTGCCCTGCCGAACGGGATCGGCGATGTCATCGTCGCCAAGATCGTCGAGGACCGGCAGCGGATCATCTCCTGCAACGTCACCCGGCGGCGGCCGTATTCGCAAGATGACGTCGAGCGGTTTCGCGATCTGTGCCCGCACATTCGCCGCGTCATGACAATTTCGGAACTGCTCGAGCAACGAACCGTCGAACGGGACAACCTCGCGGAGGTGCTCGACCGCCTCGCCGTCGCAGTCATCATGGTCGACCCGAAGCAACGGATCGTGCACAAGAACGCCGCAGCCGACGACGTGCTGGCGCATGGGGGCATGCTGGTTTCGGCACACGGCGTGCTGACCGCGGAGAACCCACGGAACCGGGAGGCCTTGCGGCAGGCGGCTTCGGCGCCGAACCTGGATCTCAAGTCGATCCCCCTGGAAGGACGCAACGGACAGTTCATGGTCGCGACCGTGCTGCCCTTGAACAGCGGCTTGCGCAAGGCGACTGCGAAACCACTCACCGCGAGCGCTGCCGTGTTCATTCATCACCCGCCGCCTGTCGATGAAGGTCTGGTGGCCAAGCTCAGCACTGCCTTCCGTCTGACCGGCGCTGAGGCGCGTGTCATGGCGAGCCTGCTCGAGGGCCTGCAGATTTCGGAGATCGCGCAGCGCTACGGGGTCTCCGCCAACACGGTGCGCACGCAGTTGCAGCGGCTGTTCGAGAAGACCAACACCAAGCGGCAATCCGATCTGGTTCGCGTCGTGTCGACCACGCTGCCGCCGATCCGGCCGGATGGCGCCACCGCCGACCGCCTGAGCGGCCACGACACCGACATCCCCGATTTGCGATGAAGATCGTCCGCGGGGGGCTGGCGAAGCACAATGAAAAATAACAACGAACACGCGTCGTAGCGAGTTTACCCCTCAACCACCTTCCGCCGCGCCAAAAACTCACCCATCCGATCGAGCGCCTTGAGAATGTTCTCGGTCGAGTTGGCATACGACAGGCGGATGTAGCCTTCGCCGAGCACGCCGAAATCCGGGCCGCCGATGGTGGCCACGCCCGTGTCGTCGAGCAGCGCGGTGGCGAGCTCCTTGGCCTTCCAGCCGGTGCGCTTGACGTTGGGAAACGCGTAGAACGCGCCCTTCGGCACGATGCAGGACACGCCGGGCAGCTTGTTCAGTCCGTCGGTGACGACCTTTCGCCGTTTGTCGAACTCGGCGATCATCCTGTGCACTTCGTCCTGCGGGCCCTGCAGCGCGGCGAGACCTGCGAACTGCGTCGGCGCGTTGACGCAGGAGTGCAGATTGACCGCGAGCTTGCGCGCGTAGTCGTAAAGCTTGCCGGGAAACACCGCGTAGCCGAGCCGCCAGCCGGTCATGGCGTAGGTCTTCGACCAGCCGTTCAGAAGGATCAGGCGATCGCGGATCGACGGATACGACAACAGACACACATGCGTCTCGCCGTCATAGGTCATCTGGTCGTAGATCTCGTCCGACATGATGCAGACGTCGGGAAATTTTTCGAGCCCCGCGACCAGCTTGTCGATCTCGGCCTTCGGCGTGACGCCGCCGGTGGGATTGGCCGGCGAGTTGACGATGAGAAGCCGCGTCTGCGGCGTGATCAGCTTCAGCGTCTCTTCGGCGGAGAAGGCAAAGCCGTTCTCCTCGCGGATCGGCACCGGCACCGGGCGCGCGCCGGTGAACTCGATCATCGAGCGATAGATCGGAAAGCCGGGATCCGGATAGAGGATGTCGACGCCGGGCGCGCCGAACATCAGGATCGACATGAACATGGTCGGCTTGCCGCCCGGCATGATCATCACGCTCTCGGGCGAGACCTCGACCTTGAAGCGCTTGAGCAGATCCGCGGCCACCGCCTCGCGCAGTTGCGGGATGCCGTTCGCAGGCGTGTAGCCATGGTGGCCGTCGCGCAGCGCCTTGATCGCGGCCTCGACGATGAACTCGGGCGTGCGGAAATCCGGCTGGCCGATGCCGAGGTTGATGATGTCGCGCCCCTGGGCCGCCAGCGCATTGGCGCGGGCGAGCACGGCAAAGGCGTTCTCCTCGCCGATCCGGTCGAAGGCTTCGATCGTGCGCAGCATCGTTCGGGTCTCCTCGATCTCTTCCGGAGCCCCTAGCATCTTTCGCAAGGGTCAGGAAGTGACCATCGCCTGCGCTTCATCCGGGCTACATGCTCACGCAAATACTTCGACGCAGCTGCCTGGTTCTCGATCAGCAGGCGACGCACCTCAGCCGACGCAAAATTCCCGCGATGACAAGCACAGCGCGGGAAGCGACCTCCCGCGCGTGACAGTGCTCCTCCGCTCCGAGCGATGGCTTCGGCCGGACGCTCTGCTGTTCTCCCGCGATTGGGGGATGGCCGCGGACCCTTTCTTTGTCAAGAACGCAACGCTCGGCGCCCCCGAGCAGCGCGGATCAAGTCTCACTCAGACAAAGGAAGCACTGAAATGACGACGATTACGGCCGTAGGCTAACATCGGCGTCGCCGGGCGCAATGAATTTTTCCTCATTCCGGGGAGCCTCAACGAACCTACCACCATCGATGCAATGGACGGCACATGACATCGTCTTTGTCGGCTCGATTCAGCCGACACTGTGTTCGGAGGTCTCGGGCGCGACTTCATCCTCGCGAATGGAGGCAACGATACGATCTACGGCGACCAGGTCTGGAACGACGAGACGACGAACGCCAACATGCGCTCGCGGCCGAAGCCGATTGCATCCTCGGGAATGAATGGCGCCGACACGATCCTTGCCGGCGGCGGCAACAACTTTGTCAACGGCGGTAACGGCGACGACTACATCATGGGCGGCAACGGCAATGAGTTGCTGCAGGGCGGTTCAGGCGAACGACACCGTCTACGGAGCCGCAGGCAATGACATGCTCGCCGGCGGAACAAGCGAGCGGCGCGACAACATTGCTTTCCTGACGAGCAACATTGGCAACTTCACGACGAACTTCAATGGCATCAATGATCTGCCTCGCACTGATCAATTGGTCATCACTACAAACTTTGCCTCAGTCGACCTCGCCCTTACCGAGCACCGGCAATGACTATCTCGACGGCGGGCTCGGCGACGACCGGCTCTATGGCGGCGACGGCAACGACACCATGATCGGCGGCCTGGGGAACGACTCGTACACCGTCGACAATGCCGCCGATCTCGTCATCGAACAGGAAGCCGCAGGGCACCGACGAGGTCTACCTCGACATCACCCTCTCGCTGCACTCCTACGTCGAGAACGTGACGCTGACCAACGCAACCGAAGGCGTGCTCGGCAATGCGCTCGCCAACCGCATCAACGGCAACAATGCGGCCAACTACCTCGCCGGCGCGGAGGGCAACGACACCATCACCGGCGGCCTGAACGCCGATCGCCTGATCGGCGGCACAGGCAGCCGACTTCTATGTCTACAACGCAGTCAATGAAGGCAACGACCGCGTTCTGGACTTCTCGTCCAGCGACGACACCTTCCACTTCAAAGCCACCGCGTTCGGCGGCCTGCCGGCCGGCCAACTCGACGGCAGCCGATTTCAGAGCAGCAACGGCGATACCGCGGCCAATTCCACGATCCGCTTTTTCTACGAAGAGGACACCCGCATCCTGCGCTACGACGCCGATGGCATCGACAACGCCAGCGCGCCGGTGATCATCGCCACCTTGCAGGAGGGCGCGAGCTTCTCGATCAGCGATATCGTGTTGATCTGAACCGGCATGGCATTGGGCAACAAGGCCGGCAGCGATAGATATGTCTGCAACCGGGTCGCTGCCGATTAGACCCTGCGAGACGGATGAAGATGGATTTTGGGGCGGGAGCTGGAAAAACCGGCCGCGACTGAAGCTCAACGGCTCGGTCCCGCGCGTTCCGAGGGCGAAGCAGGTCGACCAGTCGGACGCATAGGCGTCTCCTCCCCGTCCCCCAAACACCCTTCCGGCATGCGCGATCTGCAAAGTCTTGCAGACAGCCCGGCGTCGAGATGGCGTAACATCGCTTCAAAGGCGCGCGCCGCAAAGGTCTGGGAGGACAACGATGAACGAAGCCGCAATGGCTAAAATGATCCCACTGAAGCCGCTCGAAGGACCGCAGGTCTGGTACGGCCCGGAGATGGCGCGGCGAACCGACTGGATCCGTCCGCTGACCACCGCAGAAATCGCCGAGCTTGAAGCCGCGGTGAAGCGGCTCGATGCGACGGGCATCGACATCGCGGCGATCGGACCAAAGGACCTCAACGTGCCAGGCCTGCAGGGACTGGTCGACGAGATCCGCGCGGCCGTGCTGCATGGCCGCGGCTTTCACTTCGTTCGCGGCATTCCGCTCGAGCGCTGGAGTGTGCGGCAATGCGCGATCGCTTATTTCGGCCTCGGCACGATGCTTGGCGAGCCGGTGTCGCAAAACGCGATGGGCCACATCCTCGGCCATGTGAAGGACATCGGCGCCGACTACGCGCGTCCCGAACATCGCGGCTATCAGACATCCGCGCGTCTCGCCTATCACTGCGACTCCTCCGACATCGTCGGACTGCTCTGTCTGAAGCCGGCGAAGGCGGGCGGCAAATCCTCGATCGTCTCGAGCTGGACGCTGTTCAACGAGATGCTGCGCCGGCATCCCGATCTGCTGGGCGAACTGCTGCAGCCGGTCTACCGCGACCGTCGCGGCGAGGTGCCGGACGGCGCCGAGCCGTGGTACGCGGTGCCGGCTTTCAACCCGATGCCGGACGGCGGCATGGTCGCGACCTACGTGCGCAGCGCGATGCAAAAGGCACAGCGTTTCTCCGAAGTGCCGCGGCTTTCGCCGCAACTGATCGCGGCATGCGATGCGATGGACGCGCTCGCGGAAGATCCCGCCATCCACCTCGACATGGATTTCCGCCCCGGCGACATGCAGTTCGTCTCAAACCACTGGATCATGCATTCGCGCACGGCCTATGAGGATTTCCCCGAGCCGGAGAAGCGCCGCCATCTGTTCCGGCTCTGGCTCGCCTGCCCCGACGGACCAGCGCTGCCGGACGTCTACACGCGCGTCTGGCAAGGCGCGACGGCGAACGGCCGCCCCGCCGGCATCCGCGTGCCGGGCGTGCCGCTCACGGCGCCACTCGATGCGAGCTGGTGATCCTCTCTGTCGTGGTTCAGAATTCGCTCCATCCATAGGCGAGCGAAGCGACGCCGTTCTTCGAACGGCTATGGCGAGTCCATCGAGCGAATTTCTGAACCATAAACGACACTAGAATCAAGTTTGCTAGTGTCCTTATCGAATCCGAAGTTCGCTCCCGAAGGTGCTGCGAAGTAGAGCGAACTTCGGATTCGGGACACTAGATCGCGCGAATTTGAGCCGGAGCCATGGTCTGCGACGGCAACTCGCCAAACAGCCTTTCGTGGGCGTTTGCCCTCACGCGTCCTCCGATTCCCTTTGCTCCTCGAACAGGCCGCTGAGCAGCCGGATCAGCTCGTCGTAACCCGGACCGCGTTCGTTCAGGAATTCGGTAACGTCGATCTCGTCGACGTCGGTGCCGTAACCGCGCCCGCGCATGTCGCCGCGCAGTTGTTCATGCTCGACGAACAGGCGGCCGGCGTCGGTGTCGAACACCAGACACCAGCGGTCTTCGTCCCGGCCTTCGCTGCGCTGATACAGCGGCCTCACCAAGCGCGGCATGCGATCTCCTTTGAACTTTGCCGTTTGTGTGAAACGTAAGGAACCTTGCTGGCAGGAGTGTGACCGCGCGAGGGGAACGGACGCCCTCGCCGGGCATTGCGATTGGCGGGCCCCGCCCGTCGCCGAAGCTATCTGCGCGTGCAGTGACCAGCGGTGTTCGCGCGGCTGAACTCATTTCCCGCGCCGGGAAGCGGCCCTATTCTCGGCTAGTGTCGTGGTTCAGAAATTCGCTCCATCTTCGCCGAGCGAAGCGACGCCGTTCTTCGAACGGCTATGGCGAGTTCGTCGAGCGAATTTCTGAACCATAAACGACACTAGAATCATAAGTTTGCTAGTGTCCTTATCGAATCCGAAGTTCGCTCCCAAGGAGGCCGCGAAGCAGGGCGAACTTCGGATTCGGGACACTAGTCGAATCGCATCGGAGAGGTGTGCAGCGTGGAAAACGAACGCCGCAGGCACCCGCGCCATCCGCCAACGATGGGCCGGCCGTCCATCTATCTCGGCAAGGACGTCCCGTTGATCCCTTGCGATGTGATCAACATGTCCAACGGGGGCGCCCGGATCGTCCATAAGCCGCCCCCTGTTCTTCCCGCGCACTTCGTCCTGCTGTTCAGCCTCGACGGAAGCAGGCGTCGCTCGTGCCGAGTGATCTGGCGCGACGGCGAGAACATTGGTGTCGCTTTCGAAGACTAGTGCCCGGTTTTCGAAGTTCGTGATACAGCGCGGCAACCTCTGTCACGAACTTCGAAAACCAAAAGGGCTCTAGCAAACATATGATTCTAGTGCCGCTTTTCGATCTGAAATTCCTGAGGCGGACTCGCGGCAGATGGTGCAGGAATTTCAGATCGGCGGCACTAGGCGCATTCGACGGGCGCGGCGGTTGATCCAGCCGTTTCAGTCACGCTCAGCGTTCGTTCATCCGGACGCAAATACGATGCACGCGCGCGAAAAGGCGAGGACTACGGAACCTTTGGCGCGCCGCGCTGTTCCAAGGCTGGAACGCGCGAATACGACACGCCAACCCGCGGCACGGACGTGCCGTCGAGCAAAATTGGAGGAATCCATGAGAAAAGTCATTGTCGCAGCCGCCATCGCCCTTCTGTCGACGGCTGCCATCGCCCAGGCCCCCGCCCCGAAAGCCGATACGAAAGCCAAGGCCGCAGCACCGGCCGCCGCGCCGGCCGCGCCTGCCGCCATGTCCGGCATGACTTGCAAGGCGCAAGCGGCCGACAAGAAGCTCGCCGGCGCCGCGATGACGAGCTTCATGAAGAAGTGCCAGACCGAGGCGACGAAGTCCTGTGCACAGGACAGCACGACGCAGAACCTGAAAGGCGCCGCGAAAACCTCGCACATGAAGAAGTGCGTCAGCGACGCCGTGGGTGCCTGAGGGTCGGCCTACTTCTGACCAAGCCGGATCACCGGGCGCGCCCTGGAGGGATGGCGCGCCCCTTCCCTCACCCGCCCCTCACGCGCGCTTGATCGCGCCTGTTCCTTGCGTAACAGCGATGCCTGCCGCGTCGTGACACACCGCGCACCGTTCAACTCGTTCAGGCAACGGTCCATGTGTCACGACAAGAGCTTCTATGATCGCCGCATCTCGCCGCGACTGGTTCACTGCGGCTGCAGCGCCGACGAATTCTCGCAGATGCGCGAGCGGATCATTCCGCGCGCGAAAGGCATCGTCGTCGAAATCGGATTCGGCTCAGGCTTGAACCTGCCGCACTATGATCCGCGGAAAGTCGATCTGCTGATCGGTGTCGAGCCGGACGCGGCCATGCTGGCGCTCGCCAACGAGCCGCTCGCGAAGATACCGTTTCCAGCCGAACTGCATCAGGCTGCAGCCGAGCAGTTGCCGCTGAAGGACGCGACCGCCGACACCGTCGTCGTCACCTACGCGCTGTGCAGCATTGCCGATCCTGCAAGGGCCCTGGCCGAGATCAAGCGCATCCTCAAACCCTCGGGCAAGCTCCTGTTCTGCGAGCACGCCCTGGCAACAGGCTGGCGCGCAAGGCTGCAAAACCACCTCGACAGCATGTGGAGAAAGCTGTTTGCAGCATCACGCGCGATCCGATCGTCGCGATCACGGCCGCGGGCTTCAGCATTGAAGACGTTGCAGCAAAACCGTTCCCGTTCGCGCAGATGCTGCTCGGCACGCATTACTCCGGCGAAGCGCGCGTGCGGACACGCGCTGCGAAAGCACAGGTGCGCGTCGGGCGGCAGGCGCAGCAAGATCACGCGCTGCTCCCGGCGTGAATTCCGGCGTCGTCTGAGCTGATCTGTCTTTTACTCAGAGCACCTCTGCAGCGACCGCAGGCGATGGAACTTGCGATGCGTCCGCGGCTTTTGACCCTGTCGCTGTTCGGGAGTCGCTCCTTTGTCGCAGCATCAAGACAATATTACCGTCGCACGCCGCGTCTTCGAAACCTACGTAAAGCGCGACCGCGCAGGGATCGAGGCGCTGCTTGCCGACGATTTCCGGTTCACCAGTCCGCTCGATAACGGGCTCAATCGTGCGCGCTACATGAACCACTGCTGGCCGGCCGGGCAGGACATCGAGCAGTTCGCGTTCATTCATCTGCTTGCAGCCGGCGACCAGGTCTTCGTCACCTATGAAGGACGAAGGACTGGCGGCGATCGCTTCCGAAACACCGAAATCCTCACCGTGAAGCACGGCAAGGTCACCGAGGCGGAGGTTTATTTCGGCTGGACGCTGCCGCATCCGGCCGCGGCGGGAAGTTACGTCGGCAACGACGCGTAACGCACGGTCGCAATCTGGATTTTAGCTCACCTGCTGATCCTGGCGGATTCGCAACTCGGCCTCCTCGATCAGTTCCCGATATATCTTCGCCCGCAATTTGTTTGTTTCGCGGGCGTGTTCGTCACTTGCGAGATGCGCAGCCAGTTCGCATTCCGCAGCTTTGCTGCGCAACAGCACGAGGTCTTGCTTGATGTTTTCCATGTCCCTCAATTGAGGGAGATATGTGACAGCGCCACGACTTGGCGGTCACAAAGCGTTTGGCGTTCACAAGCAGATGAGACGCCTAACGATGGGAGAGCCGCTCCGGCGCGTCGAGCGGCGCGTGAAAGTACGGATGTTCGGCAAGCACGACCATCCGACAGACGCGATAGCGGTGCTCCCCGAGTCTTATCAACGTGTTGCCGCACACCACGCAACTGAATTCAGTCGGGGCGCCTTCGAGCGTGGCGGACTCCGCAACATCGTACGCGGCGCCGCACGCATCACATGAGAGGTCGAATATCCGCATGTGTTCAGAACTCCCTCACGGCAAGAGCGTTGCAGGAACCCGACAAGAATCAAGAACGCCCGGCGCGCACGATGGTCCACGCATGCCACGAGGGCGCGACCAGGCGGCTGTCTGATGGCCGCCGATAATTCCACGCGAAAGTGGCAATTTTCGCGCCCTTTTTCCCCGACCATTGGCTTGAAACATGTGGTACTGATGCGTGGGCGCCGGTACCCTCCCCCTCAAGTCCCTGTCGGCAAGGACAGATTTTGAACGCTTCTCATCGCGCCGGACGTCGTACGTTCCAGCTGCTGCTAATCAAGCCGTCGCACTACGACGACGACGGCTACGTGATCCGCTGGTGGCGGGCGATGATCCCCTCGAACTCGCTCGCCGCGCTTTACGGCATCGCCGCCGACTGCGCCGAGCGCAACGTGCTCGGCCCGGACGTCGGCATCGAGATCACGGCGCTTGATGAAACCAACACGCGGGTGAACATCCCCGCCTTGCTCGCGAAGCTGCGCGGCAACGGCAATTTCGGCCTGGTGGCACTGGTCGGCGTGCAATCCAATCAATATCCGCGCGCGCTCGACATCGCCCGCCCGTTCCGTGAAGCAGGCGTGCCCGTCGCCATGGGCGGCTTTCACGTGTCGGGCTGCCTGTCGATGCTCGACGGCCGTGCGGTCGAGCTCGACGCGTGCCGCGAGCTCGGCATCGCCATGTTCGCCGGCGAAGCGGAAGGCCGGCTTGACGCCGTGTTGCAGGATGCCGCGCGCGGCGAGCTCGCGCCGCTCTACAACTTCATGAAAGACCTGCCGGGCATCGGCGGGACGCCGGTGCCGTTCCTGCCGAAGGCTTATGTGGAGCACACGCTCGGCCTCTCCACCAGCTTCGACGCCGGCCGCGGCTGTCCCTATCAATGCTCGTTCTGCACCATCATCAACGTGCAGGGACGCAAATCGCGCTATCGCACGGCCGACGACGTGGAGCGGCTGGTGCGGATGAACTGGGCGCAAGGCGTGCACAAGTTCTTCATCACCGACGACAATTTTGCGCGCAACAAGGAATGGGAAGCGATCTTCGACCGGCTGATCAAGCTGCGCGAGGTCGACAAGATTCCGCTCGGGCTGATGATCCAGGTCGACACGCTGTGTCACAAGCTGCCGAATTTCATCGAGAAGTCGAAGCGCGCCGGCGTGACCCGCGTTTTCATCGGGCTCGAGAACATCAATCCGGACAATCTCGTCGCGGCGAAGAAGCGGCAGAACAAGATCACCGAGTATCGCAAGATGCTGCTGGCCTGGAAGGCGCAGGGCATCATCACGCTTGCCGGCTACATCCTGGGCTTTCCCGCCGACACGCCGGAATCGATCAAGCGCGACATCGAGATCATCCAGCGCGAGCTGCCGCTCGACATCATCGAGTTCTTCTGCCTGACGCCGCTGCCGGGTTCAGAGGATCACCAGGTGCTCTGGAAGTCCGGCACGCCGATGGATCCGGACCTCAACATCTACGATGTCGAGCACGTCTGCACAGCGCACAACCGCATGAGCAAGGCCGAATGGGAGCGCGCCTATCAGGACGCCTGGAAGCAATACTACGCGCCCGCGCACATGCACACGCTGATCAGGCGCGCCGTCGCAACCGGCATGCCGGTCCACAGTCTCGTCAAGCTGCTGGTGACCTTCTCGACGTCAGTTCGTTTCGAGAACGTGCATCCGCTGCAGAGCGGCGTCCTGCGCATCAGACGCCCGTCGGAGCGGCGGCCCGGCCTGCCGGCGAAAAGTGCGTTTGCCTTTTGGCCGGAGTTCGTATGGCAGACGGTCGTGAAGCACGCGCGGCTCATCGGCGTGATCGCGAGCCTCGTCTGGTCGGCGCTGGTGATCGCCAACTCGCCGAAGGCGAAGTCCTACACCGATGAGGCGCTGGTGCCGGTCTCCGACGACGACGATGAGAAGCTCGATCTGTTGACCAAGACGACAGGCGCGGTAGCGGCGGTGCATCACATCCGACACGTGGCCGAGATCGTTCACTCGGCGGGGCACACGCACGGTCCGGCGGCCGCTGCGCGGTAGAGCGGCTGCTCAACCCCTGCCCCGGCCACTTCGCGCGATAACGGAATTCGCTGCCGTCCGGATGCGGCTCCCAGCGGCCGAGTTCGGCCGTATGCGGCGCCTTGTCGGTGAGACGGATCTGGTAAGTGCGATCCATCCGCCCCGGCACCTTCACCTCCAGCTGGCGATTGCGCGTGCGGAACGCGAGGTCGACTTGGCCGGCGATCACAGGCCGATCGCCATCGTTGCGAAATCTGGCGGCATGGACCTCACCCGGCATGGTGTTGATGTCAGTCTGCGCCGATCACGCCCCCGAAAATCTTCATAAAATTCTTGATAGCGGAGACCGTAACGGCCTGTCACGGAACGGCCGGGAGTCCTCAATCCATCCCTGAGAGTCCGCAATCTGCGCCGTTGCCCACCTGCTGCCACCTTCGCCGATCGTAATTACGTCGCGGCTATTGCATCAAAGGGATTTTCATCATGATCAGAATTGCGCTGCATCTTGCCATGTTGCTCTTCGCCACCGCGATCGCCCCCGCAAACGCAAGCGACCCGCAAAATCTCACCACCGCCTTGAAGCAAGGCGGCTATGTCATCGTCTTCCGCCACGGCGCGACCGACGAGAGCCAGAAGGATATCTATCCCTTCCGCTTCGACGACATGAAGGCGCAGCGGCAGTTGAGCGACAAGGGCCGCGAGACTGCGCGCGCAATCGGCGCGTCGTTCAAGGAGCTCGGCATTCCGATTGGCGAGGTCTACACATCCAGGCTCAACCGCGCGGTCGAGACCGGCAAGCTGATCGCGGCCAAGGACGTGACATCGAAGGACGAACTCACCGACAGCGGCGCCGGCAGCGCGTCTTCGATGGCTAACCCTGACGGCAACAACGAGAAATTCGGCCGCCCGCTGCGCGAACTGGCCGGGGCGCCCTCAGCGCAAGCGAACACCTTGATCGTCACGCACAAGACCAACATCGCCGACGGATTTGGCAAGGGCTACGCTGATGTTCAGGAAGGCGAAGCTTTGATCTTCCGCCCGACGCCATCCGGGCCGAACCTCGTCGCGCGCGTGAAAGCCGATGAGTGGGCAAAGCTGCCGCGCAGCTAGTGTCCCGAATCCGAAGTTCGCCCTACTTCGCGGCACCCTCGGGAGCGAACTTCGGATTGATAAAGACACTAGCAAACTTATGATTCTAGTGTCGCTTATGGTTCAGAAATTCGCTCGACGGACTCGCGGCGAAGATGGAGCGAATTTCTGAGCCACGACACTAGTCCCGAATCCGAAGTTCGCACCAACAAGCGGCCAGGGCGTGAACCCATAAATTTAGAGTGGTCGGTGGACGTCCGCTTTGGTGCGCATTCCGAACTCAAGCCGGACATCGCGTGAGGTCCGAAATGCGCCAAACGCGCGAGAGCCGCCGGGATGTCCCCAGCGGCTCGCACGTTGCGTAGCGATGTGGTGCGACGCGCAGCGTCGCGTGGTGGAACGTTGCGATGCGCCGAAGCGCGCCGCGTTGCCTACCGTGATGTCGATAAGTCCTACGCGTCTCATCGACTAAGCTAACGTAGCTGGTCGCCAGGCGACTTCAAGACAGCGCTGCTGCCGTAGTCGCCATCTCTTTCGATTCTTTCGATCGCGCCGAAAAAGCCGCGACTGCAAAATCTGCAACGGTCGGTTTCGGCGCTGACGACTACGATGCTTGCGCATGGTGCGCTTGAGCCATCGTACCTGCCAGAAGCGTGAATATGCCGAGCGGAAAG
The DNA here is from genome assembly GCA_963757845.1 of uncultured Alphaproteobacteria bacterium. Lineage (GTDB taxonomy): Bacteria > Pseudomonadota > Alphaproteobacteria > Rhizobiales > Xanthobacteraceae > P52-10. The sequence goes on along the minus strand of CAVWTB010000044.1, from coordinate 114,482 downwards.
CAGCGGGAATCCTATGATTCCACGCCCTGGCAATTCATGATTCGCGTGTGGTCTTTGGTTCAGAAGTTGGCCGCGGCAAGGGTGAAGCGAACTTCTGAACCACGCACGAGACCTGTGACAAAAATTACAGTCGGGCGCGACCCCAATGCTGGTGTTGCTTGGGATCATGCACTATCGACTGCGCAAGCCCGTCCCCTTGGTCGCATTGAGCCGCTCGCGCATCCGCGTATTCTGGGTCTCGACCTGATTGTTGGGCCCGCTGAATTTGCGGCTCATGGCTTCGTTGTTGGCACGGATGTCGTTTTCAAACCGCGTCCCGAGCCGGTCGCGATGCGCGATCTGAGCTTCGGCAGCGGTCACAACGAGGGCAAGCACGGCGATTATAAGGGTCCGCATCCTGTCCTCCTGCCGGTTTCGCTGCATGCACGCCTTAGATAGTGCCGTCCTGTCACCTGCCAAGTCGCCAGGGGCGGAGAGTCAGGCCGGATCCGCAATCGAAGCCCGCTATCGCCCATCCTTTGGTGGCGTTGCAGGCGCGGCGCCGGTCGTCATGCCGGGCTCAGCGTTGGGCGAATTCGATGCCGTGTTGTTGTTGCCGGAGCTGCCAAACATGATCAGCGCAACCACGGCGCACACGGCGATGACACCACCCATCCAGACGGTGCCGCTGTTGGCGTGTTCGGGCACGTCGGCGCTGCGCTCGCGCGGCGGCAAGCCGTCCTTCAAGCCTTTCTTGGGGAGGTCGTTGTCAAGCATGGCGCGGACTCCTTCCGGTGAGGAAAACGCGACCCCGCAAGGTGGGTTCCGAGCGTCCGAATGTTTGATTGTCGATGGAACGTCCCATCGCAACATCTTGTTGACGCTGAAACATGCGACGGAGACTTCTGATGAAGACAACCGCTTTCGCAATCGCCCTCGCCGCGTTGCCGCTGATCGGTGGTGCTGCGGCCAACGCGGCGCCGGATCGAGTGACGATGGTGAAGCCCGCCAGTGAGGCAACCCAGCCGGCCGACGCGAGCGCGCGGCGAAAAGTGCGCCATCATCGGCATGTGTATCGCAGCTATCGTTCGTCCTATGGCTATGATCGGCCGTACGGCTACGGCTACTATCGCGGCGTTCGCCCGGGCTGGGGCTACGGACCCGATCCCGGCGATTACGCCTGGCCGCCGTTTCACTTCAAGCCCTATTGGTGACGGGACCAGCCGCAGGCGCGATGCGGCACCAACCGTGATAGCTGCAACGCCTTAAGACACCTGACATTAACCGGACCCGGCCACTATTGCCGCCCATGAGCAGCAACACGGGCGGCAATATCCGGCAGATCAGGACCACAAGGTTCGGCGAAGCCGAACAGCTTCGGATAGCCCTCGAAGAGCCGCCGAAGAAGCGCGGCGTGCCGTGGTTCTGGCTGATTGCCAGCTGCCTCGTGCTAATCTCCTTTACCGCCGTCTACATGCGCACCGACCTGACCAATGCGTTCAAGCCGAAGCCGGGCGCGCCGCAAGCGCTCGCGAGCCACGAGGTACAGGTGATCGATGGCGACACCATCCGCGTGCGCGGCCACGACCGCGACATCCGCCTGATTGGATTCAACACACCCGAGACGGTGCGCGCGCACTGCGACGTCGAGCGCGAGCGCGGCTACGCGGCGATGCGCCGGCTGCGCGCGCTCATCGACAGTACGGGGCTGGAATTGCAGTCCGTGCCATGCGCCTGCGCGCCGAACACCGAGGGCACCGAGGCCTGCAACTTCGGCCGGCGTTGCGGCATCCTGCGCGCCAACGGGTGGGACGTCGGCGAACGTCTGATCGCGGAAGGATTTGCGGTGCGTTACGCATGCAGCAGCGCAAGCTGCCCGCCGCCGCGACGGCCGTGGTGCGACGCGCCGCGGTAGAAAGAAAGACCTGACGTTTCCCGTCACACTATGAACGTGCGTTCATCGCTGCCCTGATCGAAAGATATTGCCAGCAATCGCACAAGCATGTGCAGCGAAGCTGCGCGATTTCTCCCGGATCATCCGAAGCCGATCGGGAACATTTGGCAATCGAACAAACTTGATCGTCCGGCAGAACGCCAAACGGGACTCTGTGGGGACGATTTCCATGCACCGACGAGAATTTCTTCGCAACGCGTTTGGGCTTGCCGCGACTGCGGGAGCCGTTGCGGCTTTGGCAAGTCCGGCCAACGCACTTCCATCTCTGGTCGCGCCGCTCGAGCCGCCGCGCGGCGGTGATGCCGCCGACCGCAGCGGCCCCGCTGACGAGGCGGAGCTGATCGAGGTCAAGGGTGGCCGTGGCGGCGGTCGCGGGAGAGGACACGGCCGCGGACGTCACCGCGGATGGGGATTCCATCGTCGCGGTTGGGGTCGCAGGCGGCGCGTGCGTCGGGGCTGGTATCGCCGACGCCGCCACTGGGGCTGGAGACGCAGGCATTGGGGTTGGCGGCGGCGCAGATGGCGCAGGCGGTACTGGTGGTAGATGCGGGTGCGAATGATCCGCATTATGGCGTAGCGACTCGTTCTCTCGCCGGTTGAGCTTCGCTACGCCAGGCCGTCACCACCTTTTCCACAAAGACAGATCACTCACGCCTGCAGGAAGAGCAGCCCGCCGACAAACGAGCATCCTGAAAGTCGCAGCAATTCAATTTGCGGTTCCAGTACCGTCAGGGCGGGCAGGCTCAGTCGGCGGGATCTCCAGATCCAGATAGGTCCAGTGCAACTGGACCGGCCGGGCCCTACCATCGAGCAGCACCATGTACATCGTGCCGGTCCTGGACGTGTTTACCACGACCCCGGTCGCAGTCATGTTTGGGCTGCGGCTGCGACCGAGTTCGGAAAGCCGCACGCGATCGCCAACGCTGAAGACGGTGGGCTTGGCCATTCCCCAACAATCAACGAATCGGAACCCGGTTCCTCGCCAAGGAACAATTTCGCCTGCGGCTACGATCCGGGCGACTTCCACTGCGCCGCGGTCTCGCCGGCACGCGCCTGGTCGCGCGCCTCAACGTCCGGCGGAACAGGAGAGACATCCGCAGCCGGCGGCACAGCATCCAACCGGTCTTGCAAATCGGCAGCCTTGGCCGCAAACGTCGCCGCCCGCCTCGCGTCCTTGGTGAGAAGCGCGAGCCGCAAGAGTGTCGCTGCCTGGCGTGCGAAGTACTCTCTACCGATCATGACCGACCCCGGAAGGGATGATTCACCTGGGTGAATTTCGTTCCCGAAAAGGTAGGTACGCAAATGGACTAACAGCCCGATCCGAGCAGGAGGAGAGCCTCGACCCGCCCGACGGAACACGCGACGTGACCGCCGGATCTGCGACGACATAGGCTCGAAAAACTCAAACACCGCGGAGTTGACGTGCGCTTGGCGCCTTGCTGCTCGCTACATCCGCCGACAGAAGAGCACCGAGCCTCGTCTGCGTTAGGCGGGGAGATCTGGAAGGCCGCTCCGACTGGCGACCTGCACCTGGCCTAGCCGTGGCCCTCGTCTCCGCGCGCCCCATCAGGCGAATACAGCTGATGCTCGAATTCGTCCGACCCGACGCCCGCCCGCGAACTCGAATTCGTCTGCCAACTCGCAAAGGCGATCTGCGACCACCGGGTCCTGCGCCACCTTCACCATCTTGCGGAGCGTCTTTGCTTGCCGCTTGAAGTAATCTCTGCCGATCATCACCGGAACCATGCTTTCCCCTCGCGTGGCCCATTTTCGATATGACGCTATGACGCTTTCAACGGAAGTTCGTTCCGGTCGAAAGTTCACTTTCGCACTTAAAAGCAATTCCACAGCAGGGCAGCGACCAGATCGGTGCCGCCAAGCGGCACGACAAGCGGAAACATCTGGTTTCCGCCCAAGGCCGCTTGTTGACGTCACTCATCCTCTGCGGCCCCGGCATCGAGGCCCACACCTGACAGCAGGACGGGCAATTTCTCGGTCATGGTCGCTCCGCAGCGCGGACATGCGAACACGATGTCGACGCCGTCTTTCTCGCGCAGGTGCTGGCTGATTGTTTTGGCGATCATCGGGGCCTTGTTGCAGGCCGAGCAAAAGATGATCGGGATATCGGCAGGACTCGGCTTGTTCATGCGTCGCTCCACTGGACTGGCGCACAAGGATTCGAGGGACTCGGGTTCCAAATCGAACCTGCGGCGACCAGATGGGAACCGCCTTGACGCTCGTCAAGGGCACGTGCCACGGCGCAGGCAGGATCGTCGTCCTGTGCGGGCACCTCGGCCGTGTTGCCCACAAACAGCTTCCGGATCTGCGTCGATCAGGGAAGGTTCAGCTCCATGTCGTAGGACGTGGATTGAGAAAATCCCGGGTGGCAGGTCTCTGCGACGATGACAAAGCCATGCCTGTGAAACAGCGCGACGTTGTCGGCGAGCGCAATGCGCGTCGACAGCGTCACGCGGCGAAAGCCCCGCCGCCGGCTCTCAGCCTTCGCTGCATCGAGGAGCGCGCTTGCGACTCCTCGCCTGCGGAAATCGCTGCGTACCGCCAGGCGTCCGACATAGAGCGCATCGTTCTCTTCAATGCAGAACATGCTGCCGACCAGGGCGCCCTTGTCCGGAGGATCCAGCGCTTCGGCCACGAGCGCGGTTTCGTTCTGCAGCCGCTTCTGAAAATCGGCGACCGTTTCCTTCAGCACGCCCGACGGCGGATCGATCGGCAAGTTGGCAAACGCATCGTGTACGAGGCGCTGCAACTCGGCAACGCGCGAGGCATCGGTGAAGGTCTTGACCAAGACTGCAGAGTTCAAGACTGCGGAGTTCATGCGGGATTCAGGCCTTGTGCTTGGCAAGCGAGCTCTCCTCCCCCTCTTCCACAAGGTGAGCGGCACAACCTAGTCGTACCAGTCCTTGCGGTTGCGCGGCAGAGGATCATGCACTTTGCTGTGTCTGCCGCGCGCATAGCCTTTCGATACCGCGACGAACAGCTCCTTCACCTCATGCTCGAGGAATTCGTTGGCGATGATCAATGCGCGGATGGCGCTGCGCATGTCGCCACCGCAAGCCGCGATCGCCTGATCGATTGCAACTTCCAGTCGGTCCGGCTCGAGCTGCTGTTTGACGTTGGTAATGGCTGACATCTTCGACATTCCGAGTTGACCGGCGACAATGAATGTTCTTATTTTGTTCTCATGGAGTCAAGGGAAGATGGAGTGAAGGAAGGACGACGGTTTCCGGCTCCGTGGCGAGCAGAGCGCGCGAGCGAGGATTGCTTCGTCGTGCGCGACGCGAACGGCTTTCCTCTCGCTTGCATCTATTGCCGCGACGATTTGCACAAGGCCGGCTGGAGCTTTGCGCACGGCCGATTGACGTCCGACGAGGCGCGCAGAATTGCCGCAGGCATCGCCCGTCTGCCGGAGCTCCTGAAACTTCGCATCGGCTTTCATCCGCGAGGCGGCGGCCACAGGTGGAAGACGGCCAGGCCCTACCATGTGGCGCTCGAGGATTCCTACATCCGCAGGCACTGGGACGAGATCGACCTGACCTGCCGCCTGAACGGAATTCCGTTCGACCCGACCGGCGAGCGCATTCATCGCGACGGCCTGTGGTGCGTTCATGAGTTCGCCGATCAGCTGCACGCGATGATGTTCTGGAACGAGTTTGCAGGGCGCTGGCTGCACTTCGACGACTTCGTCTTTCCCGAGCGGCGCGATGACATCCCGCGCATGAAGCGCATCAAGGATTTCGACAAGTATCAGGTCCGCAGCAGCGGCTGGCGCTGAATACACGCAGGTGCTGCAAATTTCGGATGATCCAATTAACGCGCGGCCACCGCGATCCGTTCCAACGAATGCAGTCGTCTGAATTATTCGAAATGCCTACGGAACATCTTGCTACGTTTTCCCGTTTACGCCCATGCCAATCAAGGCGTTGTTCGCGCCGTTATGAGATGAGGTAATCGACATGGCGTTCGGCCCGCGTCATCGCTCCTGGTCTGACGAAGACACCGGACGGCTTCGCGTGCACATCGAACGCGGCGGCTCGGCTGCGCGCGCCGCTGTGATGTTCCATCGCACACAAGGCGCAGTGCGCGCGCATGCCGCGACCTGCGGATTGAAGTTTCCCACCATCAGCCAACTTCGCCGCAGGGCGGCGGGCGCGTCGAGCACCGTTCAGTTCAATGGTCGCTTCTCCGCGCAAGCGCGGAACGATTAGCGTCGTACCGTGTTGCGACTGGATCGATTCCCGCACAGGAGGATACCCGTGAAGACATTTCTGATCGCCGTCGCCGTCGGCGCGACTGCACTCGTGACAAGCCAGGCTCGGGCCGCCGATACGCTGCGCACCACCACCGAATTCTATGCCGACGAGGCGCCGGTCGTCGAAAATGTCCGCATGGTCTGCAACGAGTTCGGCCGCTGCTGGAATGAACCGCGCCGCAGGACCGTGATCATCGACGACAGCTACAATGCGCCGCGCGAGCGCTACATCGAGCGCCGCCACTACAATGATCGACGCTACTACGACGATCGACCCGCCGCCGGTGTCGGCATTCATGCGCCGGGCGTGAGCATTGGCGTGGGAGTTGGTGGCGACCGCTGGTAACGGCAATAGGGATCACACACGAGGAAGGCCGCAGCGCATGTTGCGGCCTTCTTTTTTGCTTTGCGCGATACCGCGACTTGAAAAGCGGCACGCTGCAGCAAGTTCCGATTTCTCGGTTTCGGAGGAACATCGCCTCACGCCGGCGCGTTTTCATTCCATGGATCGCGAACAGAAAAGGCCGACGTCTGACACGCTGAGCTCACTGACCTGGGTGCTCGGCGGGTGCGCGCTGGCGGTGCTGATGATCGCGGTCTTCGTGCTGAGCGCGCCGCGCAAGACGCCGCGGCTGAACACGATGCCCGGCACGACGACCGGTGAACAGGTTCTGATGCGCGACCATGCTGCGCCATGGAGAGCGCCGATATGACCTATCCAAACGACAACCCGAACCGTCGTCCGGCCGATGACGGAGGCCTCAGCATGAGCGTCGGCATCATCGCCGCGCTTGCCATTGCTCTCGTCGTCGGTCTCGCATTCTGGACGCTGAACGACGGTGGCCGCATCACGGCACTGAACACCGCGCCGAGCGAACCTGCCGGGATCACAACCGGGATCGCGCCGCCGGCGAAGTAGCAGGACGCTTCGTCAGGGCTTGTTCGAAGCCCGCGCGATCAGCAATCGCAAATGCGCGATGCGCCTTTCGTTGCCTGTCACTCGATAATTTCGGCGATCGTATTGTCCTTCGGATCGACGACGATGACCTTTTCGCCGCTCACGAAAAAGCGGTGCGACTTGATGGCCGATACCTTGTCGGCGACCAGCGGCGGGAATGCCTGCAGCTCGGCGCCGTCAGGCGCGTGATCGCCAATCTTGTAGTCGCCCGCAGCAACTTTCGGCGCCTTCATTTCCTTCAGCACGATTTCCTTGATGGTGTGCGTGTCTTCGGCGGTAAGTTTTATCCGCGCCATCTGCGCGCGCGCGTCGGCGGCGAGCATCGCCACGACGACAGCCACGACTACAAGTCCGAGCCGCATGGAAGCCTCCATCGGCAGAAAAACGCGAAACGGCAGCCTTCGGTTCCGCCGCGTCCCCGAGGGCCGCACAACGATGAAGCAGAGGAGGAGCGCGCCGCATTTTCGCCACGGTGGAACATCGCGGCCGCTTCGCAATTTCACCCACACATGATCGGGACCCCTCCCCGATCGTCTTGAACCACCTTGCCGCGCGAGTGTCCCCTAGCCCGTGCGGCATTTTTTGTGCAGCATGCACTCCTGCAACGATCCGAAGTTCGCCTACTTCGCGGCAGCAACTCCCGGAGCGAACTTCGGATTCAAAAGGACACCAGCAACTTATTATTCTAGTGTCGTTCTGGTTCAGAAATTCGCTCCACGGACTCGCGGCGAAGATGGAGCGAGTTTCTGAACCGCGACACTAGTCCTTGCTGCGGAAAACCTGGCAACGGCAATGAACCGCACAGACGTTCCGGCATTTGCCCCGCTTGGGGAACCGCACATTCAGGAGGTTTGCATGGGCCAATCGAAACCGATCGCGCTCGTCGTCGAAAACGACGTCACCGAGCGAGAGTTCGCGTCCATCCTCCTTGAAGAGTGCGACATGCAGGTCATCCCATGCGCAAGCGCTGAAGCAGCCGCCTCCGTGCTGGAGGCGTGCGGGGAGACGCCGTGCTTTCTGTTCACCGACATGTCGCTGCCGGGCCTTCTGACCGGTGCCGATCTCGCGCACATCGTGCGCGACAGATATCCCGACACCAGGGTCGTCGTGGTGTCCGCCGATGAGTTTCCGCCGCCGCTGCCGGAAGGCACGACGTTCATGCCGAAACCGTGGATACCGCTCGAATTGCTGCGCGTCGCGTGCGCCGTAACACGCTAGAGTCTGACCGGGCTTCGGCGCGCGCCCGCCAGTGTTGAGCCTTCGAAGTCGCTACCTGTCCTGACCGGATGTTTGCGGCCCGCCAGTCTGTGCGGCGGTTCGCACTTCGATCGACGTTGACGGCAGCATCGCATAAAGCGCACCGAACAGCGTCAGCGTCATCACGGCGGCCGCCACCAGCAGCGCGTCGCCCAGTTCCTTTGGAAGTCTCGTTCTCATCAAGGCTAACCCATGTTAACTGCCATCGTTCCCGCAGATATGAGACGCTCACATGCAAATGCGGGCGATCTCAGCATAGGCGGGACGTACTGACGTCAACTCTCTTCCGGCGGCTTGAGGTGACGGAACGACCACAGGAGCGCGAGATCATAGGCGATCTTCAGCGACCCGCAGATGATCAACGGCAGGCCGCTGAACGACGTGGCGAGCAGCGTCCCGGCAATCGCAGGGCTCAGCGCGGACGCCAGGCTGCGCGGCACCGCCGTGACGCTGGCTGCTGCCGGACGCTCCACCGGCGTCACCACGGCCATCACGTAGGATGTACGGGTCGGCACATCCATCTGCGAAAGCGCCGAGCGCAACAGCAACAGCGCCAGAACGACGTACAGGTTGTCAGCGAACGCGGCGATGATCAGAAAGATGCTCGAGGGGATGTGCGTGAACACCATGGTGTTGACGAGGCCGAAGCGTTTCGCCAGCCGTGCAGCGACGGGATAGGAGAACGCGCTGAGTGTGCTCGCCCAGAAGAAGAACAATGCCGCGCCCGACAGCGAAAGGCCGAAGCGCTCGAACAGCCAGAGCGCCAGCAGCGAGTTGACGATGAAGCCACCGGCGAAGGCGTCGATGCAGAACAGCGCGGCGAGCTTGTAGACGATGCCGCGTGACGGACCGAGCGGAACAACGGGATGCTCGGCCTGTGGCGGATGTTTGGGCAGCAGCAGGTAGAGCAACATGCTGGCGACGCCAAGCGCCGCATATGCATAGAACATGATCCTGAAGGCGCCGAGCTGCCCGATACCGGTTTTCGCCAGCAGATCCGGAAGCGATGCCGCAAGCGCCCCTGCCGCTGCGGCCAGCGCGCCGATCAGACTGTAGCGCGCGAACGTCGCGGTGCGCGCGGCGTCGCTCACCTCACGCGCCAGCAACGTGTGTTCGATCGGGGTATGGATGCCGACAGTGCCGCTCGCAGGACTGATCGTGCCGACAAACGCAATGAAGGCCAGAAAGGCAAAATGCTCCGCGCCTGGAAACAGAAGCCCGGAGGCCGCCGCAAGACACGCCGCCGCGATCAGCAGGCTGCGCAGATCGAACCGCGAAGCGATCGTGCCGACAAGCAGTGTCAGCAACGCTGTGCCGGTCAGCGACGCGGTTGCGATCAACCCGACTGTGACGGCATCGTAGCCAATCGCCGTGAGATAAGCCGGCAGGATAATCGCGGCAAAACCGTCGCCGAACGCACGCAGCGCGGTTGCCGAAAAAATGATTCCGAGTGTGCGTGTCATGTCGCCCATCGTTTCCATTGCGCTTCTTCCGCGCGAGCGCGCGAAAGAAGTGCAGTGCTTGGGCGATGTGCCTTTAAGTGAACGTCGGGCGACTGCAAATGCGGCCCGGCGGAAACCCGAGTCTCAGGGACATGGCGACGGGAGTCAAGCCGGCGCTTGACGGCCATTTGCGCCGCACAAAGATTTCAGTTGCGAACCGAGTGTGATCGTCCGACCTTGACGGCCATGGATGACATCGAAATCGTTGCCTACGATCCGCAATGGCCGGCGCAATTCGAGGCAGAGGCCATGCGGCTGCGCTCAACGCTGAGGAGTGAGCCGATCGTGGGGCTTGAGCATTTCGGCAGCACCGCGATCCCGCACCTTGCCGCCAAGCCGATCATCGACATCCTGATTGCGGTCCCTTCACTCAGCACGGCCCGCAGCGTCTTTCCTGCAAAGCTGAAGACCCTCGACTATGTGTTCTGGGCGGAGAACCCGAAAACCGATCGACTGTTTTTCGTGAAGGGCATGCCGCCCTATGGCAAACGACGCACGCACCACGTGCATGTTACCGAGCCCGGCGGCGAGCTGTGGCTGCGCCTGGCGTTTCGCGACTACCTGCGCACTCATCCGGATGAAAGCGCGCGTTACGAGGCCCTGAAACGAAGGCTCGCCCTGGAACACCCAAGCGATCGCGAGGCCTACACGGCAGCGAAATCGGATTATGTGGCAAGCGTGATGCGCAAGGCACAAGCGGAATGAGCTCCGCCTTCCCTCATTGCATTCGCACCCGCTGCGGCCGCTTTTTTCGAATCGTGACTGGCTCGACCGGCGTGGCCTTCGGCTTGCGTGACTCGGCGAGCGCACGCTGATATCCGGGCGAATTCAGGTGCTGACCGCCGCGCTGCGCGACGACGTCGGACGGTGCGAGCATCGACGCGAATATCGCCGTCAACAGAAATGCGACAGTCCTCATCAGTGTCCCCTCATGGCGCGCGCGCTGTTACCACCAGTGCGGCAATGCCGGCTTCGATCGCCCCCTTGCCGAAGCGCTTTGCCAGCGCGTCCGCCGCATGCTGCGTCGCTCTCTGCAGGCCCGCCGGGCCGCCGCGCGCTTCGATCTCGCCGCGCCAGGGCGAGCCCTGGCAATAGCCGAACGCCGCATCGTAGGCGGACGGGGCCTTGCTGCGCGCGGTGACGATTTCGATCGCAACGTCCGTAAAGCCCGCCTCACCCAGCTCACGCCTGATCAAGTTCGGCTCATGATAGCCGTGCGGCGTGCGCTCCATGAAGCGCGGCGGATCGTCCGGGAACATCTCGGCCAGCGCGTCAGAGACGACGCTCACGAATTCATTCGCGCCGATGTGATCCCACGCAGTGAACAGGAACGGCTTGCCGTCTCGCAGCACGCGCCGTGCCTCCCTGAAGCCCGCCACCTTGTCCGGAAAGAACATCACGCCAAACTGGCAGACGACCGCGTCGAAGCTTCGGTCGTCGAACGGCAACGCGAGTGCATCCGCCTGCCGCCACGCCAGGCCCCTGCGCTGAATCGTCATTGCCGCGCGGTCGAGCATCGGCTGGTTGAGATCGGTCGCAACGATATCGGCTTCGGGCAATCGCGCGGCGATGGCGCGCGTCAGCACGCCGGTGCCGGCCGCGGTTTCCAGCACATGCTTCGGGTTGAACGCAGCAAGCCGCTGTGACAGGTCGGCCGCATAGGGTTCGAAGATCAGCGGGACCAGAAATTCATCATAGACGTCCGGGATCGAGCCGGTGAACGCCTTGTCCTTCTCGTTTGTCGTCACGTGAGCTGTCCTCGCGAATGAACTGCAGAGACATTGCGATATGCGAACTTTGCGCGCATCAAGGCCGCCCGCACGCTTCCGCGCAAGGGGTAAAGCTTCGATGAAATCGCGCGGAACATGCAACCATCCTGCCGGCATGCGGGCTCGGATCGATCGTTCAGCTTGGGTTCATCTGACGAGGCGGCGGCCCCTGGAGAAGCCGTGATCAGCAGAACATCAATCCCACGCGCTCGTGAAGCCGCCCGACGGAACAACGGGCCGCACTTGCCGGTTTTTCCCGCGGCAGATTGGCTGCGGGAGTAAATTCCAATGCTATGGCAACACAGCCGGCGATCGTTGGTGCGCCGGACCCTCAAGTTCCATCGGGCCGCCAGAACGGCGAGCCTCGAAGAGCTTTTCCAGGGTCAGGAGCGGACCTACAGGCGGCCCCGCACCAAGGGGCGCGGCGGCAAGGAACGCGGCCCGGAACGGAAGTAAGCGGCACGGAGCAGCGGATAGCGGCCGCGCGTTGCATGCCGACATCCGCCCGCCAATTTTGAATGTGACGCTCGCGGCCGTACCGCTCCGATCAGGTTGAGCCTGGCCGCTGCTGGACGGACTCCATCAATTCCTTCATCTGCTGCTGAAAGGCCTGCGTCTGCTTGGTCATGTAATCCTGCGTGATCCGCACTGCCTCATCGGGACTACGCACGCTCATCAAATCCTTAGCGTAGTCAAAAGCCGACTGCGTGTTGGCCTGGGCCATGTCGAACAGCTTCTTCTGATAGTTCGCGGCGCCGGCGGCGAACCCGGTCGGATCAAGTGGCGATCGTTCGTTCGGCATCGTCATCGTCGTCCTCCTTGTGCGGGCTTCACTGTACACCCAGCTAAGCACCGCTCGGGCTCGCCGTCACGCCCTGCCGCTGGCAGAAACAGCGTGTGCGGCCCCCGCCGGGACCCTCAGCGGCTAAACATTCCTGCGCAAAAGGGATGCCCCGGTCAACGTTGAGGGGCGACGGACCGGGGCAGAAAGGTGTGACAGCCTAAGTGGGCCATTTCTCAAAGGGCCACGCATGCACAAGCCGCAACCATGCCAATTTGTTCCTGAAAATCTTTGTCAAGCTGCCGGTGCCCGGCAGCGGTAAGGCGAGACCATCGCGAACGTGCTCTGCTTCAGTAGTAGCGCACGCTGATATAGACGCCGAGCAAGCCGAAGCCGGCGGCCAGCGTCACGGCCTCCAGCACCACGAATAGAATTTCCAGGATTTGCCCCCTACTGCCGACCCCGGTTGCAACTTGAAGTGATTTGCGACGCAAGTAAAGAAAGCCGTGATTGTCGACGGCGATTTGCTTGCGTCAAAACAACTCGCCCCTCAGCGTGCCGTGGGCATCATCGCCGTTACGACGAGTTTGGCATCTCGCTCGGGGTTGGCCAGTTTGTCGATCGCCGCATATTTTGAATTGCCGATGATAAGCGCGACGCGCCCGCTAGTGCGCGCCTGCGTAGACGCAACCCCGCTCCTGCCCGCAAGCCGCGCCTCGGTGCGTTCGACGCCGGCGGGCGCGACGCCGTGCGAGGGAAACTGGCTTAACGCCGCGGATAGTTGTCCTGCGTTTGAGGTGTTGCCCGCTGCCCGGCCATTGGTACTCGGTTGGTGAACGTGCATAACGCACAGATGCAAAATCACACCCTCCGCTGGACAGGCCTCGGCCTGCTCGCCATCACCTGCACCGGCTGGGCGCTGAACTGGGCCTTCATCAAGCTGCTGCTGCGGGAGTGGCCACCGCTGTTTTCGCGCGGGGTGTCCGGCGTTGCCGCCGCCATCGTGCTTGCGATCATCGCCGGCGCGCGCGGCGAAAGCCTTAAGGTACCGCGTGGCGCCTGGGGCGCGCTGCTCCTCGCCGCCTTCACCAACGTCTTCGCATGGATGGGATTTGGCACCGCCGCGATGGTCGACCTGTCGATCAGCGAAGGCACGCTGCTCGTCTATACCATGCCGATCTGGGCGATGTTGTTTGCCTGGCCGATGCTGGGCACGCCGCCACACGCCCGCGAGTTCGCGGCCCTGGCGCTCGGCATCGCCGGCATTGCCGCGCTGTTCGCCGGACACACGCTTGCGCTCGGGACCGGCAAGATCACCGGCATCGCGCTGGCCCTGGCAGCCGCGATCCTGTTTGCGTTCGGCAGCGTTCGGACGAAGGCGCCGCTGCCGATCGCGCCGATTGCGCAGGTCGCCTGGCAGGTGGGGCTCGGGTGCCTGCCGATGATCCTGTTCGGGCTTCTGGTCGAGCAGCCGGATTTCGCGAGACTCAGCAGCACCGGCGGCGCGGTGCTGCTCTACATGACGCTCGGGCCCATGGGCCTGTGCTACCTCACCTGGTTCGCAGCGCTGCAACGGCTGCCGGCATCGACCGCGGCGCTCGGTACGCTGACGGTACCGGTGATGGGCGTGATCGCCGCAGCACTCGTGCTCGGCGAGCCGCTAGGCGCGCGGGAGATCGTCGCCGCGGCGCTGACGCTCGGCGGCGTCGCGCTGGCGATCAAGCGGTAGCGCGATCGTTGTGTGCTATTCGGCGATGACCGCCTCGATCGCCTTGATCGCTTGCTGGATCTCGGCGATCTCGCGAATGCGGTCGCGCGTCACCGCGCCGTCGCTTTGCAGCGACAGCACGAGCTCGCGCCGACGTTCGCGCAGCTGGATCAATGGCAGGCGGTCGTTGGTGACGAACGATCCGAACTCAGGGTCGTAGGCAAGGACGTTTTGAGATCGCATGAGAAGGCCCCGCTGATAAGCCGTCCTTCATAGCAGCGCGGACCTAGCAGTTCTGTTCCGCAATCGATCAAGTTTGATCGAATCCGGTGACGTTCAGTTAGCTCGGTGCTTCATGCCAAGGCCGCTCAGCGCCCCGCGAACACGTAGAGCGCAGCACGGCCGGCGAGCCAGGCGAAGAAGCCGACGACCACGCCGCCGATCAGCAGCGCCGTCGTGGCGAATGTGTCGGTATATCCAAACACGCCGAACAGCGTTGCGATGCAGACGAGCACCCATGCCCCGCACAAAAAGCCGATGGTCAGGCCGAACCAGTTCAGCACCTTGCCAAGCCGCGCCAGCGCATCGCCCGCCTTCGCGCTCCGGTCAAGGCTGCTTGTCGCGTCATCGACGTCCCGGCGAGTATGGCGAGACTGCATCTCGATTGCGGAGGCCGTGGCAAGGGCGATGCCGCCGCTCTGCTTTGCGGCGACGCGTGCGCGCAGCTTTCGCAGCCATGGCAGCGGACCAGGGGCCAATCCGTGCATCTTCACGAAGTACAGCCCCACGAAAATCTTTGGGTCGATTTCGGCGCCGCGCGCCAAACATTCGCTGAAGAAGGCCGACAGTCGGTGCAGCGGCACGCGATGCACCTTGATATCCTCGCCCGCGTCCAGCATCTGCTGGCCGGGTTTCAGATCGTGGGCGAGGAAGAAGGTGACCCGCTCGGTGGTCATGCCGGCCGAGATCGGTCCGCTTGCGACCTCCTCGATGCTGCGCGCGGTGTAGCCGGTCTCTTCCCGCAGCTCCCGCAGCGCCGCCTCGATGGCCGTCTCCTGCGCGTGCCCGGCGTCGGCGCGATCGATCAATCCCGCAGGCAGCGAAATGACCGGTGCCTGCACGGCACTTCGAAACTCCTCCACCAGCAGCACATGCTCGCCATCGATGGCGATGATGCCGACGACGCCTGCTCCGATGATGCGATCTGCGAACTCCCAGCCGTCATCGTCGACGAGACGGATGTATTTTCCCTCACACAGCGTTTTTTTCATGCAAGCGCCCAGATTCCCGGGAGCCACCTTAGCCTCGCCTGCAGAGGGCGTCACGAGGTCAGGGGGCGGCGGCGAACAATCCGCAACCCTGCCCTGCCGCGTCTCCGCCGGAGTTCGCTGTCCGGAGTTCTTGCTATGTCCGGGTCGGCAAGCATGAGCCGATCAGCATCGCTTCAGGGTTGCGGGTTGATCTCCACGGCCACTGAATGGGCTGGACAGATCAACCGGTCTCGATCGGCAGCGCCGGATCCCTCGCCCACTCGCCCATTGACGCATCGTAAAGGGTGAGGTTCTCGTAGCCGAGCTGCGCGAGCTGAAACAGGTCGATCGTCGCGGAGATGCCGCCGCCGCAGTAGCAGATGATCGTCTTGTCTCTGGTCACGCCCTGCTGCTCGAATTTGGCCTTGGCGTCGGCGAGCGGGACGAACGTCTTGCTGTCGGGATCGAGCAGCGTCGCTGCCGGTACGTTGACGCTGCCCGGGATGCGTCCGGGCCGGCCGTAGCGGCCCGGCTCCTGGCCGCGATGAAACTGCGCCCCGAGCGCATTCACGACGACCGTCGCCGGATCATCCATCGCCTTCAGCACCGCCGATTTGTCGACGAAGAACCCCTGTGCCGGCGCGGCCTTGAAGGTCGCCTTCGGATAGCCGGTAGCGGGACCGCGCTCGACCGGACGTCCCTCGGACTGCCACTTGTCGAAGCCGCCGTCGAGCACTGAGGCGGCAAAGCCGAGTGATCGCAGCATCCACCAGAACCGCGTCGCCCACATGTTCGAGCCGATGCTGTAGAGCACGACCTTCGAATCCGCAGCCATGCCGTGACGCCCGAACGCCTCTTCGAGCTGGGCGACTTTCGGCATCATGAAGCGCAGTTGCGTCGAAGCGTCGGAAAACTCGCCCTGCAGATCGAGAAAGTCGGCGCCGGGAATGTGGCCGGCCTCGAAGGTGTGACGGCCCGGCACGGCGGCATAAGGCGAGTCGCTTCCCGGCGGCAGCGGCTCGAGATAGGTCGTGCAGTCGAAAATCCGCAAGCTCGTCTCGCCGAGCGCGGCGGCGAGCTCTTCGGTCGTCATCAGCGAGCGGGATGTTTGCATCTGCGTTTCACCTTTTCGATCGTGGCCCGAGATCGGCTCATTCCGCCCGATCAGGCACGCCAGTTTCCTTCCTCTGAAACCAGACCGGTGGCCTCGTTTTCGTCCGGCCGATGCGCGCGAAGGAACGAACGGATCTGCCGCACAGCCAGCGGAATCCGCTCCTTCGGCTCCTTCCATGGAAACATGCTGACCTCGGCGTTCGGCGCGAGCATCGCGCACTCCATGGCGACGGCGTAAGGATGCGCCGGCACGTCATCGGGCAGGATCAGCACCGGCGTCTGGCACTTGCTGACGAAGTCGCGCGACACCGTGAAGACGAAGTCGGCGTTGGTGCGATACATCTTTGTCAGAAACTTCTCGGCCGTCTCCATCGTGACCTCGGGCCGGCGCGCGGTGAGCTGCGGCGCCCAGCCCTTCATGTTGTTGTCATAGAAGAGATCACGCATCTCGGGCCGCGAGCCGCTCGGCTGCGCCGCGACCGCCGCGACGACGCGACCCGGCGCCCGCTTCAACAAATTCCAGATGAAGGGCCCGCCGATGCAGAAGCCCAGCACCATGAACTTGTCGATGCCGAGATGATCCATCAGCCCGAGCTGATCGTCGGTGTGCATGTCCCATGGCCGGTCGACCTCGAGCGGACCTGTGGATTCCCCGCCATTGGCGTTGCGCAGGTCGAAGGCAATGCAGCGATATTCGTTCTTGAACTCCTCGATCGGCTGGAACGGCGACATGCCGACAAGGCTCTTGATCGACGAGTTCAACCCGCCGCCGGCGATCATCAACAGCGGAAAGCCCGAGCCGTGCTCTTCGTAGCGGATGCGAACGGCGCCCTTCTCGTAAATGCCCATGCTGGTCCTCCCTGTCGATTGTCGTTGTTTGCGGCTTATTTCAACCCATCATAGGCGGGCGATGTGGTGCCTGTCATGCGCGTGGCAGAGCTCTCTCTGCGCGGCTCGCATTTGCCGGAAGGGTGTTGAGGTCTTGCATATTGTAGGCCAAAACTCGACATGAGGAACGCGCACGACCTGAAATCCAAGGAATTTCAACCATGAACGACACAGCCGCCTACACCCCGCCGAAAGTCTGGCAATGGGACAAGGAGAACGGGGGACGGTTCGCCAATATCAACCGGCCGATCGCGGGTCCGACCCACGAGAAGGAGCTGCCGGTCGGCAAGCATCCGTTTCAGCTCTATTCGCTGGCGACGCCGAACGGCGTGAAGGTCACGGTGATGTTCGAGGAGCTGCTGGCGCTCGGCCACAAGGGCGCCGAATACGACGCCTGGCTGATCGAGATCGGCAAGGGCGACCAGTTCGGCTCGGGCTTTGTCGCGATCAACCCCAACTCGAAGATCCCGGCGCTCGTCGATCGCAGCGGTCCAAAGCCGCGCCGCGTGTTCGAGTCCGGATCGATCCTGCTTTATCTGGCCGAAAAGTTCGGCGCCTTCCTGCCGAAGGACCCGGACAAGCGCACCGAGGCGCTGAACTGGCTGTTCTGGCAGATGGGCAGCGCGCCGTATCTCGGCGGCGGCTTCGGCCATTTCTATGCCTATGCGCCGAGCAAGATGGAGTACGCGATCGACCGCTTCGCCATGGAGACGAAGCGCCAGCTCGATGTGCTCGACCGTCACCTCGCCGACCACGAATATTTTGCCGGCGACGAATACTCGATCGCCGACATGGCGATCTGGCCCTGGTACGGCGCGCTGGCGAAGGGTCTGCTCTACGGCTCCGGTGAATTCCTGGACGTCACCAGCTACAAGCACGTGAACCGCTGGACCGACGCCCTCGCCGAGCGGCCGGCTGTCAAGCGCGGGCGCATGGTCAACCGCGTCCAGGGCGATCCGAAGAGCCAGCTGCGCGAGCGGCACGAGGCTTCCGATTTCGAGACGAAGACTGCGGACAAGCTCGGCACGTGACGCTACCATCCGAACCCAAGGCCTGCTTCTACGACTCGCACGGCCTGCGCCTGCACTACGCCGACTGGGGCAACGAGTCCGCTCCGCCACTCGTCCTCCTGCACGGCGGCCGCGACCATTGCCGCAGCTGGGACTGGATTGTCCGGGCGCTGCAGCCGCACTTCCACGTGATGGCCGCGGACCTGCGCGGCCACGGCGACTCCGACTGGGCGACCGGCTCAAGCTATAGCTTCGCCGATCACATCTACGACATGACGCGCATGGTCACCGCTTGCTCCATCGATCAGATGGCGCTCGTCGGGCACTCCTTCGGTGGAATGATCGCGATGGCTTACGCCGGCGCTTATCCAGACAAGGTGTCGAAGCTTGCGGTGCTGGATGGCGCGTTTCTCCGTCATCCGCCCTCCACCCCGATCGAGCGGCAAATCGCGCGCTGGGTTTCGGACCTCGACAAGATTTCGGCCGCAACTGCGCGGCGCTATCCGACCGTTGAGGAAGCGGCCGCGCGCATGTCCGCCAAGAACAAGCGCCTGACGGCCGAGCAGGCGTTGCATCTGGCGCGCCACGCCGTGAAGCAGAATGCCGACGGCACCTTCAGCTGGAAGTACGATCCCTTCCAGCGGGTGACCGCGCCGTATCGCATGGCGACCGAGGACTATCCTGAACTCTGGAAGCGGATCGCTTGCCCCACCCTTTTTCTGTGCGGCGGCGAAAGCTTCGTGCCCGATCCGAAGAAGGCCGGCATCCTGCAATATTTCAACAACGCCGAGCAGAAGATCATCGACGGCGCCGCCCACTGGGTGCAGCATGACAAGCTCGACGAGGTGCTTAGCGAGCTGCGGCGCTTTCTCGGGGTCGCGGCCTGAGCGCCGGCAAGGAGGGAGATCGCTTGGCCACGCGCTTGAGCGTCTATCTCGCAGGTCCCGCCGTCTTTCGCGGCGACGCCGACGACACACGGCGCGTCGCTCAAGCAGCTTTGTATCGCCAACGGCATCGAGCCGCTCTGGCCGCTCGACAACGAACCGAAATCATCCAGCGCCGCGGAGCTGGCACGCGAGATCAGGCAGATGAACTGCGCGATGATCGAACGCGCCGCCGCCGTCATCGCCGACATTTCGCCGTTTCGCGGGCCGAACATGGACCCCGGCACGGCATTCGAAATCGGCTATGCGATCGCGCTGAAGAAACCCGTGTTCGTCTACACGGACATGCCCGGCAAAACCCTGCTCGATCGGACCAAGGCCGCGTTTGAGCTGCGCAAGGTCGGCGCGAAGCACTATGACGCGAACGAGATGGAGGTCGAGGATTTCGGCTTGCACGAGAACCTGATGATCGCAACCGTGGCCGAGCCCGTCTACGGCAGTTTTGAGGAAGCGTTGGACGCTTTCGTGAAAGCGCACGCCAACCACAGCGACTAGAACTGCCTCAATCCAAATTCCGAGTGGTCTCGTCGAACAGCTCGTCGACACTGAAGCGGCGCGGGATCAGCGCCTGCTGCGCGGCGTAGTCGATGATCCGCTCCAGCGCCTTGCGATTGGCCTCGACGCCGAACGGCACGAAATCGGGCACGCCTTTCAAGTTTGCCGCCGCCTTGCTTTGCTTCAGCAGTCGGTAAACCTCCCGCACCGCGTCGGGCCGTGACTTCGCGAGGCTTTCCGTCACCACGACGAGGTGATTGACCGGAACGATGCCGTGACGCTGATGCCAGCGTTCCGCTTCGGCCGCGGGATCGCCGAACAGCGGCTTCAGCCGCGGATCGGTCGAGGTCTCGCCGAGGGCCGCATCGATCTCGCCGTCGAGCAGCATCTGGAGAATGGTCTTGCCGGCCGGCGCCCGCTCGGTCGTGTCCTTGTATTCGGCGACGTGCGGATCCTCGAACGACACCCATTCAATGGTGGAGAGATCGACGCCGTAGTCGTTCGCGAGGATGCCCCTCACCCACGCGCCGGTCGTCGTCGTGAAGGAGCGAATGCCGACACGCTTGCCGGCGAGACTTTGCGGCGTCAGCCGTCCGCGCTCGGCATTGTAGAGCGCCGATGCATGCTGGTGGCGGCCGAGCATTGCCGCCGGCAGCAGCACCAGCGGTTTTCCGAAAGCCTTCGCCATCAGATAGGTGACGATGGCCATTTCGCAGACGTCGAACTTCAGCTCCCGCACCATGGGCTTGAAGGCCTTGTTGGTCGGCGAGAACTCGATGAATTCGAGGTCGACGATCTCCGATTTGATCTGCCCGTCTTTCAACGGTTTGACGTGCGGGTGATCGCCAAGGACCGTCTGCAGATGCAAGGCTGTCACTGCAGCACCTCCTCCACCGTCGGGAACAGCCGCTGATAGGCCTCGCCATAGGTCATCGGCACGCCGGTGTTGCGGCTGCCCTGGATGCCGCGGTTCAGCGCGACCCGCTCATAATAGCCCCAAAGGTGCTTCTGCGCGGCGAGGATCTGGAACGCCTGGTACTTCTGCTCCCACACCTCGTCGATCTTGAGGATCAGGTTCGGGCGGAAGTTGCACATCTCCGGCTGATGCGGCTCGAACAGGAACACCGGCGGCGCGGCGTACTGGTACTTCGCATCCGGCTTGTGACCCATCGCCTGCGCGACCACCCGCGTCTGCTGCGCGAAGTGAGCGGCATCCGGATGGTCGAAGTTGTACGGGTCTTCCAGCGCATGGGTCAGCACGAAGCCGGGATTGAGCTCGCGATAGATATCGACCGTACGGTCGAAATGCGCCTCGTTGAGTTTCAGCGGATAGTCGCCGCAATCGAAGAACTCGATCTCCGCGCCGAGCAGTTTTGCCGCGCGTTCCGCCTCGTCCTTGCGCCCCGCTTTCACCGATTCAAGCGTCGCGCCCTTCTCCTTCCAGGCAAACTGGCTTTCACCGCGTTCGCCGAACGAGAGGCAGACGATCTTGACCCGATAACCCTTCTTCGCGTGCAGCGCGATCGCGCCGCCGGCGCGCCAGACGAAATCGCCCGGATGCGCGGTGATCACCAATCCGGTCTTGTTCGTGTTGGTCACTGTTCTTGCTCCTCTTGACGCGATGCGTAGTCTTCAGAACTCGTAGAGCCGCGCCGGGTTGTCGACGAGCAGCAGTTCCTGCGTCCTGGCGTCGGGCGCGATCAGCGGAACGAGATCGACCAGGTCGCCGTCATTGGGCATCACCTTGACGTTGGGATGCGGCCAGTCGGTGCCCCACACCACCCGGTCGGGCGCAGTCTCGACGATCTTCCGGGCAAACGGCACCGCATCGTGAAACGGCGGTCCGCTGGAGGACACCCGCTCACAGCCGCAGACTTTCACCCAGCATTTCTCGTCACGCTGCATCAGCTCGATCAGGGTCTTGAACGGCAGTTGCTCGACCCCGTCGGAGGCTTTGACGCGTCCCATGTGGTCGATCGTGTAGCGCACGGGAAGTTTCGCGAGCATGTCGGCATATTCCGGCAGGTCGATCGCGTCGAAATGCAGATCGACGTGCCAGCCAAGCGGCGCGATCATCGCGATCACCCGCTCGAACACGCGCTTGTCGGGCACGCCGCCGAGATGGCGAACGAAGTTGAACCGGCAGCCCCTCACCCCGCCCTCATGCAGCTGCCGCAGCTCGCGCTCGCTGATGCTGTCGTCGATGTTGGCGACGGCGCGGTAGCGCCCGCCGCTGACCGCGATCGCATCGAGCGCGACGCGATTGTCGGTGCCGTGCACGCTCGCATTGACGATCACGGCGCGCCCGACGCCGAGTTTTGCGTGCAGCGCCACGAACGCTTCCAGCGGCGCATCGGGCGGCGTGTAGGGCCTGTCGGGAGCGTAAGGGTATTTCGCGCCGGGGCCGAAGATATGACAGTGCGCGTCGCACGACAGCGGCGGCAACTTGAATTTCGGCGTCCGCGTGTCGGGATCCGGTCCGGGGATTGTCGGCGTGAACATGCTCGAGGCTTCTCCGCTTCAGCCGATCAGGCTTTGACCTTGCGCGCGCTGCGCGGCCGCACTGTGGCGGGTTGATCCACCGGCGGCGCCTGCAGGGCCGCAACCGTCGCCCGCACGAGCTGCTCGATCGCCTCGGCGGCATCCGTACCCTCGGCGCGGCCGCGCGACAGGCGCGTGACGCGTTCCGGCGTCACCAGCGCATAGTAAAGGGCGCCCAGCAGGAAGTGGCTGCGCCAGACGATTTCGGTGCGCGGGATGTGCGGCAGGCTCTCATGGATCGCGTCGATGAAGGCGTGGCTGGTGTCGTCGAACGTTTGCGCGATGATGCGGCGGACCACCTCGTTGCCTTCGGCCGACATCACCGCGCGCAGCCGCGTGAAGCGCGCCCCGCCGCCGGCGAGATCGCTGCCCGAGGAAAACGCGGGCAACACGTAGGCGCGAACGATCGCCGCAAGCCTGTCCTGCAGGTCGCGGACGTGCTTTGCCGCGGCCAGGAGTTCCGAACGCCTGCGGTTGATCGGTCCGCAATGACGGCGGTAGATCTCGAGCAGCAGTCCGTCCTTGCTCTTGAAGTGATAGGTGACGCTGCCCGGATTGGCGCCGGCTTCCTCGGCGATGTCGCGGATCGAAACCGCGTTGAAGCCGTTCTCGGAGAACAGGAGCTCGGCGGCGCCGAGAATGGCCTCTTTCATGTTCGGGTTGCGCGCCATCGGATTTGCCTGTCGCTAGCGTTCTTTTGTACGATTGAACAAATAATATGGTCATGTCAACAAGGCGCCCTGAAAGCCCGCCCGGCACGGCCGGCCCGTGACAGCAAGACAAAAGCGTGCGGAACAAACATGTGCGGAGGAACGAGATGAGGATCGAACGTCGGCAATTCCTGCGGCTGGCAGCGGCAGCGGCCGCGGTGCCGGGCGCGTCACGGATGGCACAGGCGCAAACCTATCCAACGCGCAACATCACGCTGGTCGTGCCGTTCCCGGCCGGCGGCGGCGTCGACACGCTGGCGCGGGTCGTCGCCGAAAAACTCTCGACCGCGCTGAAGCAGATCGTGATCGTGGACAATCGCGCCGGCGCCGGCGGCACCATCGGCACGCGTGCGGTCGCGAAGGCCGAGCCGGACGGCTACACCCTGCTGCTCGGTCATACCGGTACGATGGCGATCAATCCGAGCCTTTATACGAACGCAGGATACGACCCGCGCAAGGATTTGGCGCCGATCGGCCTGATCGCCTCGATGCCCGTCGCGCTCATCGCCAACCCGACATTTCCAGCCAAGACCGTCGCCGAGGTGATCGCGCTTGCCAAGAAGGATCCCGGCAAGCTGAATTTCGGCACGGCGCCGGTCGGCACCGGCGGCTACCTGACCGCGGAATATTTCAAGTCGGTCACCGGGCTCGACATGCAGATCGTGCCCTATCGCGGCACCGGTCCGCTGATCAACGATCTCGTCGGCGGACACGTGCCGATCTCGTTCGGCGTGCTGCCGCCGGCGATGGGCAATATCCAGGCCGGCACGCTACGCGTCATCGCGGTGACCGGACCGAAGCGCTTCAGCCTTTTGCCCGATGTGCCCACCGCCGACGAATCCGGCCTGCCGGGTTTCGACTCCGTCCTGCACTACGGCCTGCTGGCGCCGGCGCGCACACCGCCCGCGATCGTCAATCAGCTCAGCGAGGAGCTGCGCAAGATCGTGGAGTTGGATGCGGCCAAGCAGCGCATTCAGCAGGAAGGCGGCGATCCCTTAAGCTCCACGCCCGAGGAGTATGCGAAGGACATCGATCAGGAAGAGCGCAAGTGGTCGGCGCTGATCAAAAAGCTGAACCTGAAGGTGGAGTGAGTTCGGTCGATTAACGCGACCACTTAAGCTGCGGTCCACCAGCGGTATCCGAGCCAGCCCAGCCATGCGAGCGCAGCAAGCCAGATCGCAACGATGCCGGCCGTGCCCGCAACGCTGACTGGCCTCGCCTGCGCCGCGGACGCCTGCGCGCGGTGCTCCGCCATCAGGTTGGCCGGGATCAGCTTCACCACCAGCGCAATGCCGAGCGGAACGAGGATCAGGTCGTCGAGATAACCGAGCACCGGAACGAAGTCGGGGATCAGGTCGATCGGCGACAAGGCATAGGCCGCAACTGCAAGGCCCAGCACCTTCGCGTACCAAGGCACGCGCGGATCACGCGCGGCGAACCAGATCGCATGCACGTCGCGCTTGAGGACGCGCGACCATTCTTTCAGCGTGGCGAACAGGCGCGGTCTCACCGAGACCGCCCTCACCCCTTGCCGTGCGTGAAATCGCGCTTGATCTTGCGGGCGAGCGACCATTTGTGCACCTCGGTCGGGCCGTCGTAGATGCGGAACGCGCGCACCTCGCGAAACACCTGTTCGACGATGGTGTCCTGCGTCACGCCGGTGCCGCCCATCACCTGCACGCAGCGATCGGCGACGCGAAACAGCGCGTCGGAGACCGCCACCTTCGCCATCGAGCTTTCCGCCGTGCCGAGCGAGCCGGTGTCGAGCACGTCGGCGCACCAGTCGATCATCAGCTCGGACTGCTTCAGGTCGATCAGATTGTCGGCAAGCTGGAAGCCGACGCCCTCGTGATCGATCAGGAGCTTGCCGAACGCCTGCCGCTTGCAGACGTAATTGGTCGCGATCTCCTGCGCGCGGGTCGCAGCGCCATGCCAGCGCATGCAGTGCGACAGCCGCGCGGGGCTCAAGCGCACCTGCGCATACTTGAAGCCCTCCCCGCTCTCGCCAAGCATTTGATCAGCCGGCACGCGCAGATTGTCGATCGTCACCACGGCGTGACCGCCCGGCATCGATGAATCGATGGTGTCGAGCACGCGCTCGATACGGATCGCAGGATTGGGCAGATCGACCAGGAACATGCACGCGCCCTCGGCCGACTTTGCCATGACGATGCCGACCTTGGCCCCGTCGACGCCGGTGATGAAGGCTTTTCGGCCGTTGATCACCCAGTGGTTGCCGCTCTTCACGGCGGTCGACTGCATCATCGACGGATCGGAGCCGGCGCCGCCGAGCTCCGCCGGTTCGGTCATGAAGAACGCCGAGCGCGCCATGGCCCTGCACCAGCGGCTCGAGGAAATGCTTCTTCTGCTCAGGCGTCCCGACCTTGCCGAGCAGATACATGTTGCCTTCATCGGGCGCGGCCGTGTTGCAGGCCAGCGGGCCGAGCGGCGACAGGCCGGTCTTCTTCAGGACATGCGCGGTCTCGCGCTGGGTGAGATGCGAGCCGTCGTCCAGGATGTGCGGCGTCAGCACGCCGGCGGCGCGCGCCTTGCCGCGCATCTCGTCCACGAGTTCATCGGAAGGTCCGTGGCTCGTCCGCCGCGGATCGTGCTCGTAGGGGATGACCGTCTGCCGGACAAACGCCTCGACCCGATTGGCGATCTCGTCCGCGCGGGGGGATGGGTGGGTCATGGGCCTCTCCTGTGTCTTCCAAGCGAACTAGTAGGCAAAGACGCCGGATTGATCCAGCCCTCGGCGGACGGCCGCGCCGCGTCGGGACGCGCATGGGATTACCGCATTGGCGCGATGGCAGACCAGCGCTTTTCGGGAACCTGCGGCGCTGGATCAGCGTTTGCCCCGGGGTATGATGAAACACCAGCGCCTGAGTTTTTCGGAGCCTGACGTGACGTATCGTGCATGCTTGCTGGCGGCGATCTTCCTCGGCGCGCTCGCCTGTGACGCACAGGCGCAGCAATGCCTGGTGACCGGGCCGACCTGCTCGGACGCAAAAGCGCAGTGCCGCCAGATCCGCAAGCGCGCCTTCCCGGGCAAGACCAACAACCCGTGCGCCAACCGTTTCCGCCGCTGCATGGCGGAAGGACGCTACGTCAGCCGCAACTGCAACGTGCCGATGCAGAAGAGCTGAGCGCGCTCGCACATACGGCGCAAGATTTCGATCAATGTCGTTCAGTCGCTTCTCGCCACGCGCCGCAGCACATCGGGTGAACGAACGCGTCGGACGCATGTGCGCTTGATCACAGACGTCAGACCATCCCCTCCGGTTCGATGCGCGATCGGCAACGATCCGCAATTCGGTGATGACGCGACGAGACCATTACACATGGGATCTGGAGTGCCCCCGCTGCAAGCGCAGGGGCAGCGCCGGCGTTTCCGAGAACGCCGCTCCGCACCAATCCGGCCTTGGATTCTCCGTCGATAAAATCAGCGAAGGCTTTCACGTGCGCAAGCTTGGTTCCTCCGCCTGCGACACCGTGATCGTCTGCTCCGGGTGCGACATTCCCGTGTAGGCGGCGCAGACTGCCCGGGCGCGACGCCGAGTTCGAAAGTGTCGACACCACCTCATGTCGGGCCTTGATCGTTGAAGTCGCGCTGCGGCTGGCGTAAATGCATGCCCTCGACGGGAGACCACATGATCGTCCAAGCCTGTCTCAACGGCGCGCGCCGAAGCGATTTCCATCCCCGGCTTCCGCTCACGGCCGAAACCATGGCGGCCGATGCGGCCTCCTGCATCGCCGCCGGTGCGGCCGAGCTGCACGTTCACGCACGCGGGCCGGACGGGCGGGAAAGCCTGTCGGCGGTGGACACGACCATTCTTGCCGTTCGCCGCGCCTGCCCCGGCACGCTGGTAGGCGTGTCGACCGGCGCCTGGATCGAGAAGGACGAGGCGCGGACGCGCAGCGCCATCGCTACCTGGCGCGAACTGCCGGATTACGCCTCGGTGAACCTGTCGGAAAAGGACGCGCCGGCCATCATCGAACTGCTGCATCGCCGCGGCGTCGGCGTCGAGGCCGGGCTCGCATCCGTCGCCGACGCGGAGCGCTTTGTCGCCCTCCCCGATCACGCCCGCGCCTTCCGGATCCTGATCGAAATCGGCGAGCAGGATTTTGCCGTCGCCCGTCAGGTCGCCGATGACATCGCCGCCATGCTCGAGCGCGCGAATTTGCGCCGCCCCATCCTGCTGCATGGCTTTGACGTGACCGTCTGGCCCTTTGTCGAACTTGCCCGCCAGCGGCGCTGGTCGACAAGGGTCGGCCTGGAGGACGGCAAGCATCTGCCGGACGGGACGACCGCATCCGACAACGCTGCGCTCGTGACAACCGCGGTTGCCATCTTCCGCAATCCAGGAGCAGCGTGAATTTCGCCGCCCCTCACCGCATCATGTGAGGCACGATCAGGCGCGGCAGCGTAAGCGACACAGCCGGAAAGACGATGACGGCGGCCAGCACCAGCAGCATCGGCACCAGCATGATCATCGTGTCCTTCAGCGCGTAGCGCAGCCGCACGCCGGCGATCGAGCAGGCGATCATCAGGCACAATCCGTAGGGCGGCGTCACGAGGCCGAACGCCAGCGACACGATCGAGATGATCGCGAACTGCACTGGATTAAGGTCCACCGACCGCGCCAGCGGCTCGAGCACGGTGCCGACGATGACGATCGCCGGGATCGCGTCCAGGAAGCAGCCGACCACGAGAAAGCAGAAGGCGATGAAGAAGCCGGCCGCAATCGGTCCCATGCCCCAGCTCGACACGTTGGCCAGAAGCTCGTGCGGAATCCGGTAGTAGGCAAGCAGCCAGCCGAACGCACTCGCCGTTCCCACGCAGAACAGCGCGACGCCGGCAAGACGCCCGGTGTCCAGCAGTGCACTGTAGAGTTCCTTCATGCCGGTTTCCCGGTAGACGAACGATGACAGCGCAATCGAGTAGAGCACCGCCACGCAGGCGGACTCGGTGGCCGTAAACCAGCCGAGCAAGATGCCGCCGACGATGATGAACGGTGTCATCATGGCGGGCAGTGAGGACCAGGCCGCCCAAAGCATCTCTTTCCAGCTCGACTTCGGATAGGTCGGATAGCCGCGCCGCACCGCGTAGACGTGCACGGTCGCCATCTGCGCGCCCGCGATCAATAGCCCCGGCACGATGCCGGCGAGATACATCGCGCCGATCGACGTCGAGATCAGCCCGCCCCAGACGATCATCAGGATCGACGGCGGGATGATGACGGCGAGCACGGCCGATACCGCCGTGATCGCGATCGAGAACGAGAGGTCGTAGCCTTCCTTGGTCTGCGCATCGATGAAGATCTTCGACTGGCTAGCCGCATCGGCCGTCGAGGAGCCGGAGATGCCGGCGAAGAACACCGACAGCACGACATTGATCTGCGCGAGCGAGCCCGGCCAGTGTCCGACCAGCGCGCGCGACAGGCCTACCAGGCGGTCGGTGATGCCGCCGACGCTCATGAGATTCGCCGTCAGCAGGAAGAACGGCACCGCCAGCAGGATGAACGAATTGTAGGCGTTGAACGTTTCCTGCGCGAGCATCATTATCGACAGGCGCGGCTCGATCAGGAGGGCCGGCAGGCACGCAAGGCCGAGCGCGAACGCCACCGGCACCCGCAGGACGATCAGGATGAAGAAACCACCGAAGAGAACGGCAGCCGCCTGACCGGCGGAAAGGACGGCTCCCGTCATTCCGCGCTGCCTCCGAACAGAACGCCAAGCTCGTCGACGATCTGCTCGCCGGCAAACACGATCCAGGTGAAGCCGGCCACCGGCCACGCAATGTGGATCAGCCATAGCGGCAGTTCGGCCAGTTCCGATGTGCGATGCCAGGCAAAACGCGTGAATTCGAGGCCTGCGAGGACGAAGATCACAGCCATCGCCAGCACGCCGAGCCGCGCGACGATCCGTACCGCAGCCTCCGCGCGCCGCGACAGGGTCGGCCAGACATCCACCTCGAAATGCTGCGCTTCCCTCACCCCCACCATGGCGCCGATCATGATCGCCCACACGAACAGGAAGCGCGCCATCTCCTCGGTCCAGATGTAGGAGGGAATGAGCTTCGTGTAGCGCGAAACGATCTGCAGCGTAACGGGAATGATCAGGATGCCGAGACAGGCGGCCAGAAGGAACTGCAGCAGCTGCGCATAGGCCGCCGTCACGCGCCGCCAGAGATTTGGCCTGCGCGATACCGTTTCGATCATGCGGTCTACCTTTGAGGGAAAGTGTTCGGAAGTTGCCGCGGCGGATCGGCGATCCGCCACGGCTTGTTGCGGTCATTGCTTCGGTCAGACCGTCAGCGTTGATCTTGGCGTAGACGTCCTCGGCGCTGAGTTCCTTCGCGTATGCCGCCATCACCGGATCGACCAGCTTCTTCATGGCGTCGCGCTCCTCGAACACGATGCGCTTCAGCTTGCCGGCCTTCTCCAGCGTGTCGAGCTTGATCTCCTCCTCGCTGCTCTCCAGCGCGCGGCCGAAGTCGCCGGCCTCCTTGCCGGCCTTGACGATGGCGTCCTGCAGGCCCTTGTCCAGCGCCTTGAACGTCTTCACCGAGAAGCAGATCGGCCGGATCGTGACCGCGTGCTGGGTCAGCACCAGGTTCGGCGCGACTTCGTAGAATTTCATCGCTTCCACGCCTGCCGCCTCATTCTCGCCGGCGCTGATCACGCCATTCTGGATGGCGTTGTAGACTTCGTTATAGGCGATCACCGTCGGGCTCATGCCGGCGGCGGCAAATGTGCGCGACCAGATCGGCGCGCCCTGCACGCGCACCTTCAACCCCTTCATCTCGGCGAGGTTCTTGAACGGCTTGTTCGCGAAGATGTTGCGCACGCCGCCGCCGGCGTTGCCGATCAGCTTCACCTCCGCCTTCTGCTCGACTTCGTCGGCGATCGGCTTCAGAAGATCGGCGCCGATGACCTTGTTCATGTGGGCGATATCGCGAAACACGAACGGTGCATCGATGAAGGGTGCGGCCTTGGCGAAGGTGCTCATGTGGGCCGGCGAGACGATGCCGTAGTCGACGGCTTTGCCTTGCGACATGTATTCGAAATACTGCTTCTCGAGGCCGAGCGAGGAGTTCTTGTGCAAGGTGAAGTTGACTGGCTTGCCGTAGTATTTCTTCACCAGTTCCTCGAACTTCAGCGAGCGCCTTGGTGAAGGCGTGATCGTCATTGAACTGCACTGCACCATTCAAGGTAACCGGCTGCTGTGCCCTGAGGATCGATGGCATGCCAAGCGCACCGGCGGCGGCTGTTGCACCTAACCCGGCGAGTAGCGTTCTCCGCTTCATGGGGTCTTCCTCCCTGTGATACCCGTCCCTTTTTCGGGATCTTGGGCTTTCTCCTTTGCAGCGGCCGATATTTCGCGGCTGCGATCTCAAAGCGTATGCCCAACACTCTGATTAAGGAAGCCGATTCCGCCTTCGCCGGCGCTTCGGCGCGCTGGACGATTTCACGCCACGAAAACTGTGCAGGTTTCGCAGGAAGCGGGAGAGTCAGAGACGACGACGCGGTGCGACGTTGCCGCAGGCTGTCCGCCGGCTCCGTCGAGGCAATCGCGTCGCCACCGAAGGATCACCTGCCAAGCTTGGCCGAGGGTTCGTACTGGGTTTCCAGCCGATTGCCGTGGCGATGCACAAGACGCCATTCGCCAGCCTCTTTGCGAAACACATGCGTCACGCGATTGGACCAGCCGGTCTCGCCTTCGACGTTGGCGACGCGCTGAGGGCGAAACGTCTCGATGTCCGTCACGAGGAACATCTCGGGCGTGATGACGGTCGACACATTCTCGTAACGGACCTGTCCGCCCTTGAACTGAGTGGCGGCCCAGTCCCACCGGCTGGACACCGCCTCCCATCCCTTCTCATAGCCGCCCCAGCCATAGAAGCTGGTGGCGTCAGTCGTGTGCGAATAGAGCGCCTTGATGGCCGAGACGTCGCCATTGGCGACGCTCGCCATCGCCGCATGCAGTCGCGTGATCGCCGCCTGAACCGATGCTGCGAGATCTTGGTCGTTCATCTCGAAACTCCTCGCAACACGTCGGCCGGCAGCGGCAGGCCTCAGCGCT
Organism: uncultured Alphaproteobacteria bacterium; assembly: GCA_963757845.1. Taxonomy (GTDB): domain Bacteria; phylum Pseudomonadota; class Alphaproteobacteria; order Rhizobiales; family Xanthobacteraceae; genus P52-10. The sequence continues at coordinate 83,268 of CAVWTB010000044.1, read as the reverse complement.
TGATGGAGATCAGCTCCACATCGAAGATCAAGGTCGCATTCGGCGGAATGACCCCGCCCGCGCCGCGCGCCCCGTAGCCCAGCTCCGGCGGGATGATGAGCGTGCGCTTGCCGCCGACCTTCATGGTCGAGACGCCTTCATCCCAGCCCTTGATGACGCGTCCAACGCCGATCGGAAATTCGAACGGCTGGCCGCGATCGACTGACGAGTCGAATTTCGCACCCTTCTGGCCGTTCACGTAGAGCCAGCCGGTGTAATGCATGACGCAGATTTCGCCGCTTTTCGGCGACGCGCCGGTGCCGGGCGTCGTATCGAGCACTTGCAGGCCGGACGCCGTCGTCATCGGCTTTCCTTGAGTTTGAGCGATAGCTGGATTGATCGATGGAGCGAGAGCAACTGTCGCGCCGGCAAGAACTGCAACCACAAGAAGATCTTTGAAGCGAACGGGCATATGGGCACTCTGTTTATGCAAGAGGTCACGGCTGAGGTGTGCTCACGCGATCGGCCTGAACTGATCGCAGCGGCACGACAGCCCATATCGTCAACTGCCCTTCGTGCCAACAGCGGACATTCGCCCCCTACGCCCCATTTCGAGTCGTTTGAGCGCCCTAAGTCTTTGTGCCACTTTTTGAAATCGTTCTAAGGTGACCAATTGGCCGGTTGATCCCCGTGACAGCGAATTGATAGTCGTGAGTGCCGGCCATCCACCTTTGCGACTTCAGAAAGTACCCCTTCCCTGCAAAAAGCCTCTGTGCGTATGACCCGCCTTGTGGGAGCCCTTGCTGTTTTCGGGGGCGTCATCGGCGTGTGGTGGGTGGCCAGCGAATTCAGGTGGGTCAACGCCTTCTTGCTTCCGTCGCCCGACACGGTCGCCGCAACGCTCGTCGACCTCGCCTCCTCGGGCGCCCTGTCCAAGCACGTCTTGATCAGCCTGCAGCGCGTAGCGCTCGGCTACGTCATGGCCGTCGCGATCGCCATTCCGCTTGCCGCCTTCTTCAGCTTGAGCGCTTCCCTTCGCAATCTGTTTGAGCCGCTGGTCGAATTCGCCCGCCAGATCCCTCCTTTGGCGATGACGCCGCTCTTGATCCTCTGGCTCGGCATCGGCGAAGCGCAGAAGGTCGGCATCATCATGCTGGCCTGCTTCTTCCCGATCTTCCTCGGCGTGCGCGGAGGCATCACCGGGGTCGATCGCAAGCTGGTGGAGGTCGGAACGGTTTGCGGCCTCGGACGCGGCGAGATCATGTATCGCGTCGTGCTGCCGAGCGCGATGCCGTCGATGGCCGTCGGCTTGCGGATCGGTCTTGGCTACAGCTGGCGCGCGCTTGTCGGAGCCGAGCTGATCGCGTCGTCGGCCGGTCTCGGCTACATGATCGTCGACGCCGAAAACCTTTCGCGCACCGACATTGTCCTCGCCGGCATCCTTGTCATCGGCATCATCGGCCTGATCGCCGACTACGTCCTGAAATCCGCGATCTCCTATCTTGCACCCTGGCTTGCGGGCGAGCTGGAGATGGCGCGTGCTTGAGCTTCAGTCCGTCGGGAAGCGGTTTCACGTCGCGGGCCGTGAGGTGACGGCGCTGGCCGACCTGAGCGTCACGCTGGAGCAAGGCAGCTTCACCACGGTCGTCGGCCGCAGCGGATGCGGCAAGACCACGCTTCTGCGCATCCTTGCCGGTCTCGAACAACCGACCGAAGGCGCGATCGTTCGCCCACGGGCCGCGCCGCAATCGGTCGGTGTCGTGTTTCAGGACGCAAGGTTGATGCCCTGGCTCGATGTGTTCGAAAATGTCGCGTTCGGGCTTCGCCGGCGGCTACCGAAAAATGAGATCAACGCCCGCTGCACCGGCGTCCTCGAGATGATGGGCCTCTCGGCATTCGTGAATGCGATGCCTTCGCAGTTGTCGGGAGGGATGGCGCAACGCGTGGCGATCGCGCGGGCGATGGTGCTTGAGCCTCGATATCTGCTGCTCGACGAGCCCTTCGCGGCGCTTGACGCGTTTACGCGACGCTCCATGCAAAATGAACTGGTCGCCATCTGGCTGCAGCGCCAACCCACCGTGGTGTTTGTCACGCACGACGTCGAGGAAGCGGTGTTGCTCGGACAGCAGGTGCTCGAACTGGACCGTGGCCGCCTTGTCGGCCGCGACCGTGTCGCGCTGGACTATCCGCGCGATCCCATGGACCCGACGATCATGGCGCATCGTCGCGACATCCTGCAGCGCCTGCACGGATTGCCCCGGCAAAACGAACCGACACCCGGCCCCATAGCTCAATCTGCGGAGACCTAGATGAAACTCGTCGTATCCATCGCGCTTGCCTTGATGCTTGCCTTGTCGCCTGCGCTGGCGGCGGACAAACCGAAAACCGTGCGCATCACCTATGTCACCGCGCCGTTCAACGTGCCGTCGATCGTGATGCGCGAGAAAGGCTTCCTGGATGAAGCGTTCGCTCCCTTCGGCATCAAGGTGGAAAACCCCGTCATCACCTCGGGAGCCCAGCAAACTCAGGCCATGGCGGCCGGCGAAGTCGACATCGCGAGCGTGCTTGGCGGCGCATCGGCAATCCTCGCCGGCGCCAACGGCGTCGATCTCAAGATCATCGCGGCCTACTCGCGCTCACCGAAGGCATTCCAGCTGATGACCCGCGCCGACGGCCCGGCGACCCTTGCCGACCTCAAGGGCAAGAAGATCGCGGGACCGAAGGGCACGGTCCTCAACCAGTTCCTGGTCGCAGCGCTTGCCTCGCAGAAGCTGACGTTGAACGACGTGGAGTACATCAACATGGACCTTCCCGGGGCGCGTGCCGCACTGCTCGCGGGCCAGGTCGATGTCGCAACGCTCGCCGGTGCCGCCGCGATTTCGGTCGAAAAGGCAGGCGGCAAGGCTCTTGCGAACGGTGAAGGCTACATCAAGCCGACGGCCGTCATCGGCGCGCGCACGGCCTTTGTGAAGGACCATCCCGACCTGATCGCGGCCTACTTTGCGGCCCACCGCAAGGCGCTCGACTTCATGGCCAGCCACCCTGACGAAGCGCTGGCGATCGCCGCCAAGGAACAGAAGATCTCGATCGAGGACGCGAAGGCGCAGTTTCCGCTCTACGATTTTACGCCCGTGATGACCGAGGCCGACGTCGCCAATCTCACCGAAGACCAGAGGTTCATGATCGAGGCCGGCATGTTGCCGAAGGCAAAGGCCATCGACATCAAGGCGGCGCTGGTCGCGCCGTCTGCTTTTGCAGTCAAATGAATGAAGCTCTCCATTCTTGACCCGATTCAGAAGCCGCGCGGCAAGCGCTCCGCCGGTGCGCTGGCAGCTTCGATCGAACTGGCCCGCGCCGCCGAGCGCCTCGGCTATACGCGCTACTGGATTGTCGAGCACCATGGCATCGCCTTCGAGGCCAATCCGGCGCCGGAGGTCTTTGCCGTGGCGCTCGCCGCGGCGACGTCGCGCATTCGCATCGGCATCGGCGGCGTGCTGATCAACCACTACAGCCCGTACAAGGCGGCTGAAGCACTGCGAACGCTGAATACGATGTTTCCCGGACGCATCGATGCAGGAATCGGGCGCGCAACAGCCGGCCCTCTCGCCGACTCCGCGCTCAAGCGCCTGCGCTCGAGCGAGATTCCGGACGACCAGCAGCAACAGGTGGAAGAGCTCGTCGGCTGGCTCGGCAATGATCTGGCAGAGACGTCACCCTTCCGCGCCATGAAGATCATGCCGGACGAACCTCCCGGGCCCCCTACCCTGGATCCTGGCCATCGGCGAGGAAAGCGGCGCGCGAGCGGCCAATCTCGGCCTGGCGCTTGCTTGCAGCGCCTTCCACGCGCCCGAGCAGGCGCCCTCGGTCATCGCAACGTACCGTCGCCAGTTTCAGCCTTCGCGCGCCGCCGCCGGCGTCAGTGCGCCGACGTTGCTGATCGCGGTGCGGCTGGTGATCGGCGAAACACAGGCCGAGGCCGAGCGTCTTGCGATGCCGATGCGCGCCGTCTTCAAGCTGAGACGAAAAGACAACATCTTCGTGGATCGCATGCCGAGCGTCGACGAAGCGATCGAGATCATGGGCGGCCACATTCCGGCCGAAGACGCCGACTGGCCCGGCTATGTGGTGGGCACGCCGGAGCGGGTCAAAGCCGTCATCACCCGCATGTCGGAATTGACCGCCGTGACGGAGTTCATGGCGCAGGACTTCCTGATTGATCCGGAACTGCGCCTGCGCAACTACGAGCTTCTTGCGCGAACCTTCGATCTTTAGCCCGCGGCGGTGACCAGCGGGGATATCCCGCGTGCGTGCCTAATTGCGGCACCAGAATTGCCACGATTCAGCTTCATCTAGCTACCGTTGCAGCCGGTTCCGCCGGCCCGGTATCAACCTTGCGTTGCTTGCAATCCTCTCTTCAGGGATTGAAAGTCTAGGATCGAAGTCGCAATCGTGGTTAACCAACGGTGTGATCTTGCTGACTGGGCAGCGCATATCATTCGCAGTGATCCTCGCCATCGCGGTGGTGTTTGGTCTTGCGGGCGGAGATGGTTTAGCGGCGCGGCCGAAAAGCCGCAGGTCGCCAGGCCTGCCGCTCCCGTTGCCAAACCTGCTGCCACGCCTGCCGTGGCGGCGGCCACGGAGACACCTGCGCTGCTGACCCAGCTCGAAGTCGACGCAGCAGAACGTGGTCGACGACCTTCAGTTCATGCAGGCCCGCGTTGCGAAGCAGGACGCGGAGATCAAGCGCCTCAGAGCGGAGCTCGACACGCTCAGCCAGAGATACGACACGCTGACCTCGTTTGCATCGACGCCGAAGGAAGCAAAGGCTGAACCTGCCGTGCAGCCGCCGAAGATAAAGAAGAAGCGCTTCGTGCGGCGTTCCGTGAAGAAGAAGCCGACCGCTTAGCGAAGACACTGCAGCCAAGACGCTGCGCTTCGCGCTTCCTTCGTAGCCCGCATGAGCGGAGCGACATGCGGGGGGCGGAGTCCGCAACGACCTAACCCCGGATATCGCTCCGCTCATCCGGGCTACGAGCACAATGTCGATCAGCCGCCGGGCGCGCCCTGCGTGTTCACATACAGCGAATAGACCGAGTGGCTTGCGGTCATGAACAGGCGGTTGCGCTTGACGCCTCCAAAGCAGACGTTGGCACAGCGCTCCGGCAGCGCGATGAAACCGATCGGCTTGCCCGTCGGGTCGAAAATCTTGACGCCGTCCTGCTCCTCGTTGCCCATGCCCCAGCCGCACCACAGGTTGCCGTCGACATCGACGCGAAAGCCGTCAGGCGTCCCGCCCGGCTCGGCAGTGAGGAATGGGCGGCCGTTGGCGAGCTTGGTCCCATTGTCCACTACATCAAAGACCCGGATCACGCGCGGCGTGACAGCGGCCTCGACGATATACAGCTTCGACTCGTCGGGCGAGAATGCGAGGCCATTCGGTCTGTTGATGTCGCCGGCCACAACGGTCGCGCTGCCGGTTTTCGGATCGAGACGATAAACGTTGGTCGGCAGCTCCGGGGTCGCCGTGTGCCCCTCATAATTGCCGAGGATGCCGAACGGCGGATCGGTGAACCAGATCGTGTCGTCGGACTTGACCACAATGTCGTTCGGCGAATTGAGCGGCTTGCCCTCGAACTTGTCGATGAGAACCGTGATGGTGCCGTCGTGTTCGGTGCGTGTGACCCGGCGTGTGTCGTGCTCGCAGCTCACAAGACGGCCCTGGCGATCGCGGGTATTGCCATTGGCATTGTTCGAAGGCTCGCGGAAGACGCTCACGCGGCCGGTTTCTTCCTGCCATCGCATGATGCGGTTGTTGGGAATATCGCTCCACACCAGGTAGCGACCGCCGCCGAACCAGGCCGGTCCCTCGCTCCAGCGCATGCCGGTCGCGATCCGTTCCACGCTGGCCAGCACGAGGCGGTATTTGGCAAAGCTCGGATCGAGGATTTTTACCGCGGGATCAGGATAGCGTTCGCTTGGCCTCCATTGAGCGAAAGCCTTTGGCGCCACTGCCGCGCTTGCGAACGCGGCACCTGCCGTCGTCATGAATGCACGCCGGTTCTGCATCATGTGACCCTCCCTGATACGTCCTGGTTCGCCCTTACAGACTGGGCGTTCCTCTAGTATCGCGGGCGGTCCAGCATCGCTATCCCGAGATGTTAGCTGATGCAAAGCATCGTCGTTTTTGAGAACGGCGGCCTAAAGGCCGCTAGCACCCACGCCTACCCTCGCTTCGCGTCGGCCTCGCGCAGCTCGGTCTTGAGGATCTTGCCGTAGTTGTTCTTGGGCAACTGCTCGACGAATACGTAATCCTTCGGTCGCTTGAAGCGCGCGATCTCGTCGAGGCAGAGCCGGTCGAGGTCTTCGGCGGTGGCCTCGCCGACCACGTAGGCGACCACCACTTCGCCCCACTCGGCGTCGGGCCGGCCGATCACGCTCACCTCGCGCACGCGGTTGTGCTTGAGCAGCACTTCCTCCACCTCGCGCGGATAGATGTTGGAGCCGCCGGAAATGATCACGTCCTTGGAGCGGTCCTTCAGCGTCAGATAGCCGTCGCTGTCGAATGCACCGACATCGCCGGTGAACAGCCAGCCGTTCCTGATTGTCTTTGCCGTCGCATCCGGGTTTTGCCAGTAGCCCGGCATCACCACGTCTCCGCGGGCACAAATCTCGCCCGTCTCGCCGACGGGAAGCGGGTTGCCGTCGCCATCGGCCACCATCACGTCCACGCAGGCATAGGGCCGGCCCGCGGAGCCGAGCCGCTCCATCCAGCGCGGATGCGCGCGGTCGGCGATGTCTTCCCTCGTCAGCGTCGTGATCGTCATCGGCGCCTCGCCCTGGCCGTAGATCTGCGCAAATCGCGGCCCAAAGCGGTCGAGCGCCTTGACGGCGTCCTCGACATACATCGGCGCACCGCCCCAGACGATGGTGCGGATGTTTGCGGGATCGCAGTCGGCGTCGCTCTCCGTCAGGCGCTTGATCATGGTGGGCGCCGCGAACATCGTGGTGCGCGGCCAGCGCCGGAACAGCTCGAAAATCTCGTCGGGCTCGAACGCGCCGGATTCGGGGATCACATTGGTGCCGAGCCGCGCCACGTGCGGCATGATGTACATGCCGGAGCCGTGACTCATCGGAGCTGCATGCAGCACCGCGTCGCCGGCGACCGCATGATCGACGTCGCTCAAATAGGCGTGGCTCGCCCAGCTGAGCACCCGGTGCGTCAGCATCGCTCCCTTCGGCCGGCCGGTGGTGCCGGAGGTGTAGAACAGCCAGGCAAGGTCACCGCCGCTGCGCGGCACAACGGCGATCGCATCGCCCGCAAACAACGCCTCGTGCTCGCGTGAGCCGATGGTGATGAGCCGTTGCAAGCTTGCCGGCGCATGCGCGCTGGCGGCGGCCTCGAGATCGGCCGAGACGAAACACACCCTCGCCCCCGAGTGCTCCAGGATATAGGCCAGCTCACGCCCGTGCAGCTTGGCATTCACCGGCACGGCGGCGAGACCCGCCGTCCAGATCGCGTACAGCGCCTCCATGTACTCCGGCGAGTTCTTCGCGAAGATCGCCACCCGCTCGCCCGGCGCAAGGCCGCACTGCGTGCGCAGCGCGCCGGCAAGCCGCGCCGCGCGTTGTGCCAGCTCGCCATAGCTCCGCACAACGCGCGTGCCGTGTCCGATCGCAGGACGGTCGCCATGGCTGAGGCCTGCACGTTCGAGCCACAATGCGATGTTCATCAGGCGCTCCCGGTCAGCGACAATCCCGTCGCCATTTCAAGTTCGGCGATCGCTTGCGCGGCATTCAGCACCTTGATCGTGGTCATGCCCATTTCGCGCGCCGGCTTGAGATTGACTCCCAAATCGTCGAGATACACACAACGCTTCGGATCGACACCGAGCGCATCGATCATCATCTGATAGATGCGCGGATCCGGCTTGCGCAGGCCGATCTTGGCGGATTCGATCACATGATCGAACAACGCCATCACCTCGGCGACATACAGCGAGCGGCCGGTCTTGCTGCCGATGCTGTTGGCGGGAAGGTTGTTGGTGATGCACCCGGTCTTGAAGCTGTTCTTGATGCGCCTCAGCGCTTCCACCATCTCGGGCCGCAGATCGCCGGACAAGAGCGGCAGCACATCGCTGCCTCGCACCTCCGCGCCAAGCGCCAGTGATTCCGCGGCAAACAGCCGATCGAACGTCTCAAGGTCGACTTCGGCGCGCTCGAACTTCGCCCACGCATTCTCGAAATGGTTGGTGGCGTTGGTGCGCCTGATGATGTCGGCGGGCAATCCGCGCTCCGCTTCGAACCGTGCAAAAGCCTCGAACGGCGACGAGGTAAGTACCCCGCCGAAATCCCAGATCACTGCTTCAACCGTCATGCGCTGCCCCTGCCGAACCACGTGCGTTTGCCCTCCCGATCATATCATCATGGATCGGGACGCAAGTAACCACCTTGCGCGGAGACGTGTTATGCGCGCACTCTCGCAATCGCAACCTGTGGCAAGGATTTGAGACATGACCTCCGCCGTTCAAGCCAGCTTTACATTCAACGATTTTCGGCTGGAAAGCGGCGAAACCCTCTCCGAGGTGACGCTCGCCTATGTCACACGCGGACGTCTCGCGCCGGGCGGACGTAACGCTATCCTGATCACCCACGGCTACACCAGCGGGCCGCAGATGATCGAGCCGGGCACGACATCCTCAGAAGGAGCCTGGAGCACTTTGATCGGCCCGGGCGCGCCGATCGACACTGACAAATACTTCGTCGTCTGCTCGAACATGCTCGGCTCGAGCTACGGATCGACCAACGCGGCCTCCATCAATCCGAAGACAGGCAAGCCCTACGGATCCGCGTTTCCCCGGATCACGGTCGCCGACATCGTCACTGCGCAAATGCGGTTGCTTGAACATCTCGGCGTCACGCACCTTCGCGCCGTGGTCGGCCCCTCCTACGGCGGCTTCCAGGCCTTCCAGTGGGCGGTGACGTTCCCGGATTTCATGGACGGCGTGGTGCCGGTGGTGACATCGCCATTGCCGCCCAACTCCGACCGGATTGCCGGACTGATGAAATGGTTCGGACCCGACCCCAACTGGAACGGCGGCGACTATTACTCCGCTGGCGGCGTGCGAGACACGCTGATCCGGCTGCGGGTCGATACGCTGACCCGTTACGGCATGGCCGCGAGCCTTGCAGAGCGTTTTCCCGGCAAGGGCGAACGCGACGCGGAGTTGCACCGGATCGCCGCCGCCTGGGCCGACGTCTTCGACGCGAACTCGCTGTTCATCCTCGGCCGCGCCATGGAGACGTTCGACATCACGAAACACTACGACCGCATCAAGGTGCCGGTCCTGTACGTGCTGTCGCGCACCGATGCGCTGTTTCCACCAAGCCTTGCGCCGGGCGTCATGGCGGGATTGAAGGCCGCCGGGGTGGATGCGGACTACGCGGAGATCGACAGCGAGCACGGGCACCTGGCGTCCGGCGCGGACGCCGCCAAATGGGCGCCCGTGCTGCGCACGTTCATTGCTAAACTTGAAGCGAGATCGTGACCGGGCAGCTTCGCCCGGCCCTCACCTCACTTCGCGCTTCCCGCTTTCCCGAACGCTCCCACCCCGGCGAGCGCTGCCAGACGGCGATCGTCGTAGCCCAGCGTCTTGCGCAACACGTCTTGCGTATGCTGGCCGAGCAGCGGCGCGGCCACCGGGTCGACGGGGGGCGTGCTGGTCATCCGGATCGGCGGCTCGATGTTCGGCACCGAGCCCGCGGTCGGATGCGGGATCCTGTTCAAGCGGCGGCGTTCGCGCGCTTCCGGCGCATTGAACCCCTGCTCGACCGTGCGAAGGTAGCCGACCGGAACGTTGGCCTTCTTCATCTTCGCCATCCAGGTCTCGAGCTTGTCCTGCTTGAAGATGCCGGCGATGACCGCACGCAACTCGTCCTTGTTGGCTGTGCGCGCCTTGCGCGAACTCGAACCTCGGGTCGGTCATCAGGTCCGGCCGCTCGAACACTTCGATGAGCAGACGGCGGACCAGCCGGTCATTGGCGCAAGCCATGTAGAGCGGCCCGTCGGCGGCCTCGTAGACGCCGACGGTGGGTGAGCCGTTCGGCGAGTTGCCGAAGCGTCCCGGATTCTCGCCGTTGATCAGATAGGCCATGCCATAGAAAGCGGTCATCGCCATGGCGATATCGTACAACGCCACCTCCACGTGCTGGCCGTGACCGAGTTTTTCGCGCGCCATCAGCGCGAGCAGGATGGCGTTGCAGGCCGACATGCCGGTCGCGAGATCGACGATCGGCGGGCCGGTGCGCACCGCCGGCCCATCCGCAAACCCGTTCAGCGACATGAAGCCGCTTTCGGCCTGCGTGATCGGATCGAAGCCGGGCCGCAGCGCGAAAGCGCCCTCGCGGCCATAAGCCGAAATCGAGCAATAGACGAGCCGCGGATTGGTCGGCTGCACCGACGCATAGTCGAGGCCGAACTTCTTCATCACGCCGCCGGAAAAATTCTCCACCACGACATCGGCCTTGGCGATCAGCTCCCGCGCGACCTCGAGCGCCGCCGGATTGGTGAAGTCGAGCGCGATGCCGCGCTTGTTGCGATTGAGGGTCAGGAAGGCTGCGCTCTCGCCGCCAATTTCCGCATGCTCGTACGCCCGCGTGTCGTCGCCGCCGTCCGGATTTTCGATCTTGATGACATGAGCGCCGAAGTCGGCGAGCGTCTGCGTGCAGGCCGGGCCCGCAACCACCCTGGTGAAGTCGATCACCAGGAGACCGTCGAGGGCCGTTGGATCGCCCTTCGCTCGCGGCATACGCTCCGGCAATTCCGGTCTGACAGGCATGATCAGGCGTTCCCCTTCTTGTGCTGCGATCTTGGTGTCGATTGCGCCATGGCTTCGCCGGCTGCGGCGCAACCATGGCTCGCGCACAATTGGGCAGATTGAAACGCAACGCGCAAGCGCTGGTGCCGGCAGGCATGGCCGGCACACATTTCTGTCATGACCGGACCGCCCGTCCCGTCGACGGGCGGAGGCAGGCCGCCTTACCTGCTAGCAGCTGCGCGGGCTTCCTGTCCGATGCGCCGGCTCGATGCGCGTCGGAGTCTCGTCCGCCAGGCTCAACGACCGAAGCGTTTCTGCGACCGCGCGGTCCTCGACCGTTTCGGCGAGCGCGAAGGACAGGAAAACGAAAGCCGGGAGCGCGAAGGAGAATCTGCGTCGCAAGGTATGCCTCTTCGTGCTTGCTTTCTTCCTGCTCGTGCTGAAGGTCCTAGCGGGGGCCGGTCTCGGGCGCACTACCATGAATTAGTGCGTTGCCCGTCCCCGATCAGGCGCTACAATCCGCAAAGACCTATAAGCTGAGCGAATAAATGCCGCGCGGAAGCTTCGACGATCTGGCTGCTTTTGCCGTGGTGGGGCGGGAGCGAAGCTTCACGAAAGTCGCCGCGAGGCTAGGTGTCTCGCAGTCGGCACTGAGCCAGACCATCCGCCAGCTCGAGACACGACTTGGTGTGCGGCTGTTCACTCGCACCACCCGCAGCGTTGCGCCGACGGAAGCCGGCGAACGCCTGCTTCAGACCGTGGGCCCGCGCTTCGAGGAGATCGAGACCGAGCTTACTTCGTTGAGCGAGCTGCGCGAAAAACCTGCCGGAACGATCCGGATCACCGCACCGAATATGCAGCCGACACGCTTCTCCTGCCGAAGCTTGCGAAGCTGCTGCGCGAGTACCCCGATATCAAGGTCGAGATCATCGTCAACTACGGATTGGCCGACATTGTCGCGCAACGCTATGACGCCGGCGTGCGCAGCGGCGAGCAGGTTGCGAAGGACATGATCGCCGTGCGTATCGGACCCGACCTGCGCATGGCGGTGGTGGGCGCGCCATCCTATTTCAAAAACCGGCCGGAGCCGCGGCGGCCGCAGGATCTTGTCGATCACAACTGCATCAACCTGCGCCTCGCCACCCATGGCGGCGTGTACGCCTGTGAGTTCGAGAAAGGCGGCCGCGAGCTCAAGGTGCGCGTTGAAGGCCAGATGACGTGCAACGGAGCTGGGCAGATGCTGAACGCCGCGCTTGCCGGCTACGGTTGGCTTACATACCCGAAGGCATGCGCAACCTCATCTTTCGAAGGGCCGCCTGAAGCGCGTCCTTGCCGACTGGTGTCAGCCCTATTCGGGCTATCACCTGTTTTATCCGAGCCGACGTCAGTCGTCAGCGGCCTTCGCGCTCGTGGTCGCCGCGCTGCGTCACAAGAAATAGTGGCTGCTCATCTCGCCTCCGCAGGCGCGTACCCTTCTTAACTAACGACCGGACAACTTCATAAGCTCCTCGGGATAGCGGGCGCCCTGCACCTTGAACGCTGCGTCCTCGATTTCACGCAGGTCGTCAGCCGTCAGCACCACTGAAACCGCCCCGAGGTTCTCCTCCAGGCGATCCAGTTTCCTGGTGCCCGGGATCGGAACGATCCACGACTTCTGCGCCAGGAGCCACGCAAGCGCGATCTGCGCAGGCGTCGCTCGCTTGCGGCTGGCGATCGAACGGAGAAGATCGACCAGCGCTTGGTTCGCCTCGCGAGCCTTCGCCTCGAACCGCGGAATGCGGCCGCGAAGGTCTGAGCTATGGAACGCCGTGGTCTCATCGATCTTGCCGGTCAGGAAGCCCTTGCCCAACGGGCTGTAAGGAACCAAACCGATCCCAAGCTCTTCAAGCACCGGGAGAACGTCTGCCTCGGGCTCACGCGTCCACAGCGAGTATTCGCTTTGCAGCGCAGTGACGGGCAGGACCGCGTGCGCGCGGCGGATCGACTGCACGCCGGCTTCGGACATGCCGAAGTGCCTGGCCTTGCCCTGCTGGATGAGATCCTTCACCGCTCCGGCGACGTCCTCCATCGGCACATCGGGATCTACCCGGTGCTGATAAAGCAGGTCGATGCAATCGGTCTTGAGCCGCTTCAGCATACCTTCCGTCGCGGCCTTGATGTGATCAGGACGGCTGTTCAGCCGACCGAGATGCTTTCCGGTCTGAAGATCGATGTCCCACCCGAACTTTGTCGCGACCACCACTTGCTCGCGCAGCGGCGCGAGTGCTTCATCTACGACCTCCTCGTTGCGAAACGGGCCATAGACCTCGGCCGTATCGAAGAAGGTCACGCCGCGCTCGACGGCTGCCCGTATCAAGGCGATCATGTCTTGCTTATCCGCGGGCACGCCATAGCCCATGCAGCCAAGCCCGAGGGCGGAAACCTCAAGATTGGTTTTTCCGAGTCTACGCTTCTGCATCTGCATTTCTCCAATTTGGACCGGCACCGCATCGTTTCGTTGCGGCTCAATCAATGAAGCTAGCTTCGCTCCTTTCGTTTCGGCGACAGCCTCAACAATCGATCGCCCTTTGAAGGACCTTGGGCTCTCGGCGACCTATTGGTCGTAATGACATAGAGGTCCCGCCCGACTGGCATTACGTCCCTGAGACGGTCACCCGAGGTGAATACGAGCTTAAGGGCTCCGGCCGTTGCATCGAATACGTAAAGCCCACGACCGGCAAGCGCCGCTACAAGCAGCTCCCTCCCGGCAAAGGCGGCGCCCGATGGAGCCCAGGTCTCACTACCGGAATGAAGTTCGGGAGGCTTCATCCCTGCCCGCTTTTCGCTTCCGGATACCAAGGGCCAGCCATAATTGGCTCCGGGCCCTATGAGATTGATTTCGTCATGGCCCGACTGCCCGTGTTCGGCGACGAACAGGTCGCCTGCATCGTCCCATGCAAGTCCTTGCGGATTCCGATGACCATACGAGTAGACGTAAGAACCCCTGAACGGGCTGTCCTCCGGTACTTGCCCGTCGCGCGTCATGCGCAGGATCTTGCCCGCCAGACTGCCGAGGTCCTGAGGCAACCGACCGTCTTCTGTCCAGCCCGTTGTGACATACAAACTCCCATCTGGGCCGATGCCAATGCGTCCGCCATTGTAGAGCCGGTGACCTGGAATTCCCGCCACCAACACGCGCGTTTCTCGCCAGGATCGGCCGTCGAACCGCGCTTGAATGACCTTGTTGGTCAGGACGGAGCCGGACCTATATGAGTGGTACAGGTACGCAATTCCGCTCGTCTGGAAGTCCGCCGAGAGCGCCATACCGAGAAGGCCGCTTCCGCCGTCGTGTACAATCGGGTCCGAGGTCTCAACCGCGTAGCGACTGAGCCGATCGCCCTCGATCATCACGATGTTTCCGCCCGCTTCGGTCATCACGACAGTATTGCCGACCCGATTGATATCCCACGGATAGGACAGATCATTCGTCACGACCTGCATTGACCAGTCTTCGGTCGTCATTCCCAGGATCGGCGTTGCTCTACCCGGCTCCTGCGAGAGCGCAGCCGAAATGGCGTGAGCGTTCACAAGAGCAAGGAGCCAAAAGGCTATGTGGAAGCGTCTCATTTCGATTCCTCATGTCACAGGTTGGTCCGGCTTCGCCCACATTCCGGAGCAGGCGGTCGTCTGCTTCCGTTGGCTGCAAGTTGCGCGGGTAAGCAGCCGGACTCCAAGACGCTCTCGAGTTCACGGCCCCTGTGACTGCAGCACTGCGAAGCGCACTTACTTGCGGTATTGCTCGTCGTTGACCTTTTCCAACCAGTCGACGTTCTTGTCCCCCAGCGTCTCCTGGATCGCGATGTGGGTCATCGCCGTGGTCGGCGTCGCACCGTGCCAATGCTTCAGACCCGGCGGAAACCAGATCACGTCACCCGGTCGAACTTCCTCGATCGGTCCATCCTCGCGCTGAACCCAGCCGAGGCCCGCGGTGATGATCAGCGTCTGGCCGAGCGGATGCGTGTGCCAGGCGCTGCGGGCGCCTGGTTCGAATGTGACGCTGCCACCGGTCACGCGCGCCGGGGCAGGCGCCTGGAACAACGGGTCAACGCGAACCGATCCGGTGAAATAGTCCGCCGATCCTTTGCGGGACGGCTGCGAACCGTTTCGTTTGATCTCCATGGCATCACTCCGTCGTTCTGTCTGGATTGCAGGCTGCGCGGCCGCGAAGCGGATGGCGGCAAAGCTCGCGAGCCCACTGGCGGTGCCGGCAAGCATCAGTCTGCGCGAAATAGCTTTCGTGGCTTGCTTCATCCGGGGCGGACGCTAACGCGGGCGTTTCTCGAAGACGTCCTTTGCGACGGGTAGCGCCGAGAAGACGTTGGGCCAGCCAACATAGAACGCGAGATGGGTGATCGCTTCAGCGGCGTGTTCCTGTGTCAGCCCGTTATCCACGGCCCGGTTGAGGTGATAGGAAATTTGCGCCGCCTGTCCGTTGGCAATGAGCGCGCTGACCGTCACAAGACTGCGGTCGCGCGGCGCGAGATCCGGCCGCAGCCAAAGGTCGCGGAACAGGACATCCGTGGTGTACTGCACGATGCCAGGCCGGCTGCGCCGAACTGCTCGCTGACGCGCTTTGCGCGTTCGGTTTCCGCCGCCTCGTTAAGCGGCAACAGAGCCGGTGAAGCGGCGGGCAGCTGGTCGGTGCCGATCTTGCGCGCCTCAAAGATATCCGCTGCGACCGCAACAGCGGACATGGCATTCGCCCAGCCCGAGTAAAACGCGAGATGGGTGATGATTTCGGAGATTTCGCCTCGCTTGACGCCGTCGTCGAGCGCGAGATTGAGATACCGAGTCATATCGACGGTCTGGTTGCGCGCGACCAGCGCGGCGACGGTGACGACGCTGCGATCGCGCGGCGAGAGACCGCGACGCTTCCACAGATCACCGAGCACGGTGCCCTGCGTGTACTTCTCGAGTGCCGGGGCGACCCGGCGCATGTTCTCCTGCATGGTCATCCCTTCCGCCGCTGCGGCAGATACAGTCATCAGACACAATGATGCGATAGCTGCCGTGAGACGCTTCATTGGTATCTCCTGTGGTTTCTCGGTCCGGTTCTTCTGCGCGTGAGCATGAGAGGGCAATCGCCTGCGACCGCCGCCGTATCGACCAAGACGACGGCACTGATGCAGAAGACCTCCCCGCCCGCCACCAGCCCGAGTGCCGGGCTGGCGATGTCAAAGGCGAGATCGAGACACGATGTGCAAGCGCCCGTGTTCAAGCCGCGCCCCTGTTATGGGAGCGGCGGCACCTTCGCGATTAGGCGGCGGAAACTGGAAGGACTTATGAGGTGGCTAGTCAATCAGGTGTTTCATGCTGTTTTGTTGTTGTCTTGTGCTTCAGCTCGCACTGTGACCTAACCAGTCGCGAGCGAGATTGTCTCGAAGAGTGGCGGTTATAAATTGAAGAAACGGGCTCGCGCGCTCATGCGATCGCGAGCTTGGCCTCGCGGATGAGCTCGAGCGGCTTCCACGGCTTGCTCAGGAAGATCGCGCCGTCGGGCACCGCCGGCCGTTCCTTGCCCGACGTCATGATCACCTTGATGTTCGGAAACAGTTTTCGCGCGAACTTCGCAACCTCTGAGCCCGGCATATCTCCGTTCAAGCGGATGTCGGACACCAGCAGCGTCAGGTCGCGTCCGGCTTCCTGCAGGATGATCATGGCGGCTTCCGCCGTGTCGCTTTGCAACACCTCGAAGCCGGCGCCTTCGAGGAGGACGACGACCATCTCGCGCTGGCCGAGATCATCCTCGACCACCAGCGCATAACGTTTCTCGTGCGACATGCGGAACTCCCTCTGCGGCCCTTAGCATACACGAGAAGGTAACCGGTTCAGGGCGGGCTGCGCGCAGGCCTAAGGCAGTGCAAACGCACGAGCCCAAGTTTGCATCAAATGCGACACGATAGGCCCGCCGACACTACACCGCCCGTTGGGCGCCTCAACGCGAGCGGACGAAGGCGATGATCGCGGATACGGCGGGGCCGTCCTGGCGGAAGAAGCCGTGGGCGCCCCGCGCGTTGCATGGATTGTCGCTCGGCTCGCCCGATGTATTGATCCACTGAAGCCGCGCCTTGCCGCGCGCCCATTTGACGAAATCGCTCGCGTCGGCCGGCAGCGTGAACCTGCAAATGTCGCGGCTATGGTGCACGACGAGCGTCGCAGGCAGCCGGTCGGGCGAACCGAGCGTCGCCATTACCCGCGAATGGATGCCGGACACGAAGACGACGCCCGCAGGCCGCGCGCCACCGGCGATCGCTTCCGCGGCGTCGACCGAGCCCTTGCTCATGCCGACGATCACCACCTTGCGGCCCTGCGCGGCTTCGGCCGCAACGGCCTCCGCCGCGGTCGCCGGCGACGTCGTCATGATGGTGCGGATGCCTGCCTGCTCGAACCGCGCCTGATTTCGCACAAGGAAATCGCCCGGCACGATGCCGGAGGAGCCGGGCATCAGGACCGCGACATTGGCCGCCGGTGCGGAGCCGGCAGCACCAGCGCACGCGAGCGTGAGCGCACACAGGACTGCCGGCAAACGGCGTAAGTGACCTCGCATGATTCCCCAGCCTTCACTGCACCGCCCGGACGATGTCTCGCAGTCACGATTTCCACTATAGGCGGCGCCGATCCCTTTCCGCCACTACTGGAATGCGACTTCGGCGAAGCTTCTTAGCTTGCGCGAATGCAAGCGTTCCCATTCCTGGGATTTCAGTTTTTCCAGCGCCGTCAAGCCGATCTCAAGATGCTGACCGACGCGCTGCCGATAGAATTCGCCGGCCATGCCGGCAAGCTTGATTTCACCATGAAGCGGCTTGTCAGAAACGCAGAGCAATGTGCCGTATGGCACGCGAAAGCGGAAGCCGTTGGCCGCGATTGCTGCTGACTCCATGTCGAGTGCTATCGCGCGAGACTGCGACAGGCGCCGGATGATCGCGGGGCCGCCGAGCTCCCAATTGCGATTGTCGACGCTCGCGACGGTCCCGGTGCGCATCACGCGCTTCAGCTCGAAACCGGTGAGCCCGGTGACCTCGCCGACCGCCTGCTCGAGGGCGACCTGCGTCTCGGCAAGCGCGGGGATCGGCACCCAAAGCGGCAATTCCTCATCGAGAACATGGTCCTCCCGCACATAACCGTGGGCGAGGACGTAGTCGCCGAGCTTCTGCGTGTTCCTTAAGCCCGCACAGTGCCCCAGCATCAACCAGGCATGCGGCCGCAGCACCGCAACGTGATCGGTGATGGTGCGGGCATTGGATGGCCCGGTGCCGATGTTGATCATGGTAATGCCCCGATGACCGGGCGCGACGAGATGAAAGGCCGGCATCTGCGGCACACGTTCGGGACCAGCTCCGGGCTTGCCTCCGCCCAGACGCGCGTTCGGCGTGATCACGTTGCCGGGCTCGACAAAGGCATCGGAGCCGGGTTGGCCTTTAGACATCTGCTCGCGGCACCTTTGCGCAAAGACATCCACGTAGAACTGGTAGTTCGTGAAGATCACGAAGTTCTGGAAGTGCTCCGGATCGGTGCCGGTGTAGTGGTAGAGCCGGTGCAACGAATAATCGACACGCGCAGCGCGGAACAAAGCCAGTGGCTCCGGCGCGCCGGGTGGCAGCTGAAGCGTTCCATTGGCGATCGCATCGTCCATGGCGGCAAGATCAGGTGTGTCGAATATGTCGCGCAGCGGCCGATCGCCCGGCCTCCCTCCGCCGGAAAGCACCGCTTCGATGTTGATGTCGCGCCGATAGGCGAAGTGAACCGGGATTGGCTCGGTCAACTCGCCGATTTCGACCGCCACGCTATGGTTCTCGATCAGCAGCCCGATCTGCTCCGTGAGATACGCACGAAAGAGGTCAGGCCGCGTGACCGTGGTCTCGTGCACGCCCGGCCCGGCGACGAAACCGTAGGACAGGCGTGAGTCGAGCCGCGCATGGGTCGAGGTCGTAACGCGCACCAATGGATAGTAGGCGCGCACGCGCTTCGTGAGCGCCTCGCCGTTGGCAAACGCCTCAAAACGATCGCGTAAGAAGCGAGTGTTGCGCTCGTAGATCTCGTCGAGACGGGCGACCGCCGCAGCAGCGTCGGTGAAGGCTTCGGTCGCGATGCGCTTCGGGGTTATGACGTCCGGTGAGGTGCGCATATCGTTCAAGTGGACTCTGTCGAAGCAACGAAGAACAGGAGCGACAGCGTCGGTGCTATCACAACTGTGGCTTGCCGATCCAGAACAGGTTGATTGACCGGGTGGCCAAATCGGGCCGAGCGCGTCCATGCATCCTCGCCTGCGCCTCCTGATAGGGGCCGACGTTGCGCAAACGGGAAGGAAGCAACCGGTAAACGCGACGCAGCCGTTTGATTGTCCGCTCCGCAGCAAGACGGTCGGCTTCTCCATATCGAAAGCCGAATGCCGTGCGCAGCTGCGGCGGAAGCAAATGCACCGTCAAGCACTGATACCATTGGGGAACACTCAGCCAGGTTCCCGTCCCTTCGAAAAGTTGTCTGGCAATCGTTCGCGCCTGCGGGGAGACCGTCAGGATGGCGGAGGACGACATGGCGTCGCGGTAGGCTGCGAAAGACCGCCAGTCAGGTGGCAGAGAACTCGCGAGGGATTCCGAAAAGCCCTGCAAATAGTCGGCTCTCGGAATAGTGACGCTCTCGTTCCTCCGCATTGAGCGGTGGCAGCACGAGATCGTGCGCAATCGTTGCGCTATCGATCAGTGTGGCATGGACCCAGGTCAAAGCCTCGATGTCGTTGGCGCGATAAAGCGAGCCCGCGGTGAACGGGCCGGTATCTTCCCGCAGCCGGCCGCAAATGGCCATATGGCGGCGATGCAGGGATCGGGCGGCGGTGAATGCCTGATCGAGCGTTCCAAAAACCATCGTGAAGACGATCTCGAACGTGCGATGAAACCGGCCAATCGGATCGGCGAGCGTGCTGGAGTGCTCGGAAATGGCGGCCGCGACCCATGGATGGGCAAGCTGCAGCAACAACGCCCGTCCCGCTCCCAAAAATATCGCCGCCTCTCGACTGACCCGCCACGTTAGCGAGCGCGGGCCGAATATGCCTTCCTGCACGCCGGCTGCGAACGCGCGGACGTGCGCAAGCTCGCGCTCAAGGTCCTCTCTGCTGACCAATTCGTAACGCGGGTCTTTGGCCGCGGAAGGCATTTTCCGTCAGGCCTCCGTCTCGAAACGACGTTCGCAACTTCTTCACTGCATCGTGTCCGCGATCTTCTCCGCCGTCATCAGCACCGGGAAGTTCGTGTTCGCACACGGCACCACCGGGAAGATCGAGGCGTCGACCACGCGCAGGCCCTGCACGCCCTTCACGCGGCCCTGCGCGTCCACCACCGCCATCGGATCGTCGTCCCGGCCCATGCGGCACGAGCACGAGGCGTGCCAGACGCCGATCGCGGCCTTCTTCACGAACGCTTCCAGCGCCTCGTCGTCGTTCATGACATCGTTGAAGGTGAAGCCCTCGACGACGAAGTTGTCGATGATGTAGTGGCGCAGCGCCGTCGGCCCGTCCATCAAGGCGGCGGCCACCGCCGTGAGCAGCCTGTTCTTCGTGTTCACCACGCCGATCTTGCGCACGCGGTCGGAGTACGCGGCCGGAAACGGCTTGTCGGTCACGGCCTTCAGCGGCGCACTCATCTGCAGCGCCGCGGTCATGCGGAAGCCGCTCATCAGGCGGTCGAGATCGCGCCGGTCGGACAAGAGGTTGAACTCGACGATCGGCTCGGCGCGCGGATCGGGCGAGGCGAGCTTCACCTGGCCGGTCTCGGAATAGGTCTTGTTGACGAAGGTGAGCAGCGAGCCGATCTGCTCGCCGACCGCATGCCACGCCGACTTCGAGAGGGCAACGACGAACATGTCGCCCTTCGGCACGCCCGGCAGCCCCGACGAGTAGCGCAACGCCATCTGCATGTGACGCCGGGTGTGTGCGTTCATGCGCGCGCCGCGGCGGACGTAGGACGACAGCGAGATCGACGGATGATCCATCAACCGCTGGCCGACACCCGCGACAGCCGGCGCGAACCTCGATGCCCATGTCCTTCAGATGGCCGACCGGTCCAATGCCGG
The DNA here is from genome assembly GCA_963757845.1 of uncultured Alphaproteobacteria bacterium. GTDB lineage: Bacteria > Pseudomonadota > Alphaproteobacteria > Rhizobiales > Xanthobacteraceae > P52-10. The sequence goes on along the minus strand of CAVWTB010000044.1, from coordinate 62,371 downwards.
CGCGCAACAGATGCGCCGGCGAATGGATCGCGCCGCAGGAGAGGATGATCTCGTTGCCTCGGAACTCCTGTTCGCGGCCGCCGACCAGCGCCTTCACGCCGACGCAGCGCGTGCCCTCGAACACCAGTTCCTTGACCACGGTGTCGGTCGAGATCGTCAGGTTGGCGCGCTTGCGCGTCTCGCGATCGAGATACCCCATCGCGGCGGAGACGCGTTGCTCGGCCTCATTGGAATGCGTCACCGGAAAATAACCGTCGATGAACTCGCCGTTCTGGTCGGGCAGGAAGGCGTAGCCCGCCTGCTTGCACGCTTCGGCGACCGCCAGCGAGTGTTTCGTCCAGTGCTTTTCCGGAATGCGGCGAACGGGAATGCGGCCGTCCTTGCCGTGATACGGCCCGTCGAAATCGAGGTCGCGCTCGACCTTCTTGAAATAGGGCAGCACGTCCTTCCAGCCCCAGCCCGCGGCTCCCCGCGCTTCCCATTCGTCGTAGTCGGTCGGCGCGCCGCGGTTGGCCATCTGGCCGTTGATCGACGAGCCGCCGCCCAGCACGCGCGCCTGCTCGTATTTGCGCAATGGCGGACGATCGGCTTGCGGATTGTTGTGGCTGACGACCTGGGTCGTGACCTTCAGCTCGGTCCAGTGGAAACGCGGATCGAAATAGGCCGTGCCCGGATAGCTGTCGCGGATCTCCTTCGGCTCCTCGCCCGGCGGCGTGTCCTGGCCGGCCTCCAGGAGAAGGACTTTTCGGGCGCTCTTGGCGGAGAGACGGTGGGCCATGACCGATCCTGCCGAACCGCCGCCGACGATAATGGTGTCGTACACTTTCGCGTTTCCTCTTTTTGTTTTGTTCGTGCCGACAGGCTAGCGCAGCTTTGTCCGTGGGTCACGCGGGCTTTGCGCACCGCAAAAGCCGAAGACGAACCGCGACCTGGGCGGTTATGGCCGCCATAGCCGAATGCGAGGGGACCGTAGCACCACGAGCGATGCATGAACTAAATCCACCTGGTGCCGGCCGACCGCCACGGGGTGACAGGGATGAAACACGAAGATCAGGTCGCAATCGGCAATGCGCTGCTTCGCTATCTCGACGACAAGACGACCGCCATGGCGGATGACGTCTATGCCAACAACGTCAGCGACTATACCTGCCAGAAGCAAGCCGCCGCGGAGAAGGAAAAGTTCTTCCGCAACGGCCCCATCAACATCGGCCTGAGCTGTCTGCTGCCGAAGCCCGGCGACTTCATGACCCACGACCACACGGGCGTTCCGATCCTGCTGGTGCGCCGCCAGGACGGCTCGCTCGGCGCCTACATCAATGTGTGCCGGCATCGCGGCGCGCGCGTCGCCGAAGGCTGCGGCAACGCGAAGCTCTTCGTCTGCCCCTACCATGCGTGGAGCTACGACACCGACAGGAAAGCTGCGAGGCCGTCCGGATGACCGCTCGTTTGCCGGCTTCGAGAAGGACAGCATCGGCCTGCGCGCACTGCCGGTCGTCGAGAAGTACGGCATGATCTTTGTGGCGTCAGCCCCGGACGGGACGCTCGACGTCGAGCCGTTGCTCGGAGGCGCGCAGCGCGATCTGGCTGAATACAGGCTGGAAACCTGGCACCACTATGAAACGCGCGAGCTGACGCGGAAGCTGAACTGGAAGATCGTCGTCGACACCTTCCTCGAGACCTACCACCTGCAATATCTGCACACCAACACGGTCTCGCCCATCCTGCACTCCAACACGACGACCTTCGACGCGTTCGGCCCGTCCTTGCGCATGGTCGCGGCGCGGCGCACCATCGACCAGCTGCGCGCCATCCCGCAGGACGCATGGAACGTCATCCCGTTGATCGCCGGCATCTACGTCCTGTTTCCGAACACCGTATTCATCATGCAGGGCGATCACGTCGAGACCTGGCACGTCTATCCGTCCGGCGACGGCGTCAATGAATCGACGATGCGCGTGTCGTTCTACACGCCCGAGCCGCCCATGACGGAGAAGGCGCGACTGCACTGGGACAGGAACTTCAAGCTCTTGATGGACACCGTGGAGCTGGAGGATTTCCCGCTCGCCGAGGGCATCCAGCGCGGCTTCCACTCGCCCGCGCAGGAGGCCATTCATTTCGGACGCAACGAACCGGCCTTGCAGCACTTCCACAAATCGGTGAAGCGGGCGCTCGGCATGCACTGACGGGGCGGGTTAGTCGAGCTTGCCGCCGTTCGCGACACAGCGGTCGACTTGTGCGACCGCGCCCTTGACGCCCTGCAGATCCTCGACCTTGCCGGTCTCCTTGATGCCCATGCGCACCTTGAGCGCATGGGCGCACTTCTTCCGCAGCGCCGCGTCATTCTGTTTTGACGATTGCGCCGACGAAGCGGCCGGTGCCAGGCACACGGCCATCAGGAGCAAAAGTGCCGATAGAGCATCCTAAAACTAATTTCAACTTATTACTAGTTAATTACCAGCTATCAAACTAGCTATAATTTATAACAAAAGAACCTGAGACAACTTATCAAACAGCTGAAGTTGTAGACAACTGCTACCAGAACAGCGTTGCTAACGTCGCCGTGGCGGTGCCAGAGATAGTTGCGGCCCATTCGATGCTCTAACTTGAGATAGCCGATGACCGGTTCGACAGCGGAGCGCCTGCGCAGCTCGCGTTTGATCTTCGGTGTCATCCGCCGCTTCTGACCTGAAGTGAAGACCCTGAACTTGTAATCTAGCGGCGCATTGTGGCCGCGATACCCCTTGTCGGCGAGAATGCGCTCGATGGTGTTGCCGACGAGCGCTTCCATGTCCGTGATGACAGTTGCCAAGGTGTGACCGTCGTAGACGTTGCCTCGCAGCGCCTTCACATACGCGACGAACTGCCCGCCCTTGTCGTGCGACAGCGTCGTTGCGACAGAGACCTTGACGCCGAACTCGTCAAGCCTTTGCGCCTTGCCCTTACCCATGCACTCCACCTCCGACGCGTGCAGCGAGTAGACCTTAAACCCACGTTAACGCTACATCTGATCAAGCACTCATCTTACCAGCGCCAGCAAACACCCAAAGACAATCTCTAGCCAGCCAACTCTACCCTCTATCTTGCTCGTGACGTCGCTGATGATGCACCCAGATAAATCTTAAGCTTCTTCAAAACCCTGTTAACGCTCTTGAACTGCTTAACGTGAGCATAGCGCTGATGCTGCATCAGCGCTAACTTACCGACCCACGCATAGAATTAACGCAACCTGACACCCTACCGCTTCGCCAGCCACACCAAATCTCTCGAGCCCCATTCAGAAACCTCTCATCCGTGAGGAACATAACATTCCTGGCTGCACCTCTGTCGACATGATGCATTGAAATCACCATCTTCATAGCGTTCGTCCTCGTGGCACCACAACTCTCCTGCAGCAAGCCTGCAGTTTCTCCTCTCCCATGCGCTGACACCAGCGCGTCAGTGACAGCATCAACACCAGCCGTGCTGAAAACTCCTCGCCGCAAAAACTGTAATCAATTCTCCAGCCAGCGCTCTCACAGCACCTCATCCAGAATCGTCGTGTGCTTGAAATAACCAACCCCGCCATCAAGCGCGTCATAGCGCACCACCCGTGTCGTCGTAAACCGCACCAAATCGCTGCTCCAACACCAGTCTATCGTCCGTGCCAGCTTCACCAGCATAACCCATATCATATCGCGTCCAGTCGCATCGCAGCAATCGCCCTACCATCTCTCGTCGTTCCTTATCGCATCAGTCCCTCTCCAACACTTCCAACCACAAATCACATCAATTCAATCCCCTTCCCAACTATTCAAACCCTAAAATCAAAATAGACGCGCATGGTCCCTCCCCTTGATGGCTACCCGCCCTTCCCGTCATCGAAGCTGACGATGACGGCGGCGTTGGCGATCAGGATGGCGTCGCCGCCGCTTTCAGCCGGCACCTCGAGCCCGCCCTTCTCCGCCGTCACGGTGACCTTGCCGTAGGGCAATTCCTTCGCGACCGCGGCGGTGTCGACGCCAGCGGGGTCGGGCACGCCGATTTTCACGTGGACGAACATGTCATGCGCGGTCTTGCCCAGCATCTTGGCGAAGCCGAGGCTCGAATGACGGATGGCGTCCGAGACCGCGCGCTTCGCGGCTTTGGTGGCGTCGCGTCCGTGCACATCGACGCCCATGCCCATCTCGGTGATACAGCGCACAAGTGCCATGGTGGTCCCTGCCCTTTCATTGGTCTTCTGCTTGCGGCGGAAATTCTACTTGCAACCACAACCGGGGTTCAATCCCGCTCTCGACTGGCACAAGATGCTCAGGCCCCCGCGTGGCGCTTGCCATTGGTCTTGCGCGTGCGCGCCGAACTCGATGGCCTCGGCGAGCGCTGCAGCCGTATAGGGCTTCGTCAGCAGGATGAATCCGGCGTGCAAGGCGAGATTCGCCTTGTCACTATATCCGCTGACCAGGACCAGCGGCAGTTCGGGGTGGTGGTCGCGTACGGCGTGGGCAAGATCAAGTCCGTTAAGCCCGCCCGGCATGACGATATCGCTCAGCACCAGATCGAAACTGTCGTCGCGTAGCTTGCGAAGCGCGGAATCCGCGTGCGCGGCGCGCTCGACGCGATAACCAAGCTGAGCAAGGTAGCCGGCCGCGACATCCGCCACTTCATCATTGTCTTCGACGAGCAGCGCGCGCTGTCCGGCGCGCGCGCGAACGAAATTCAGCGACTTCGGGTCGTCGGACGCGACAACCTGCTCCGCCGTGCGTGGCAGGTACAGCGTGAAGACCGTTCCCCTGCCCGGCTCGCTCTGCAGCGTCAGCGCGCCGCCGCTCTGCTTGGCGAAACCGTACGCCTGGCTGAGGCCCAGCCCCGTGCCTTTGCCCGGAGCCTTGGTCGTGAAGAACGGCTCGAAGATACGCGATCGATTTTCCTCAGAAATACCGACGCCGGTGTCGGAGATCGCGAGCGCGATGAACTCGCCCTTGAGGCCGTCCGGCCCCTCCTCTTCGCCAAACGTCCGGGACTTCAGCGAAATCACAAGCTCGCCGCCGTCCGGCATCGCATCGCGGGCGTTGGCGGCAAGGTTGATGAGTGTGAGTTCGAGTTCGTCCGGATCGACCTTCGCATTCAGCCCGGACCGGATGCCGTCATAGCGGACGATGATGTCGGAGCGAAGCGATTGCCGGAGCGCGATGTCGAACTCGAAAATGTATTCGCCGATATCCACCACGCGCGGCGTCAGCGTGCGGCGCCGCGCGAACGACAGAAGCTTGCCCGTCAGCGATACCGCTCGTTTTGTTGCGGTCTCGATCATCGAAACCGAGCGCGTCATCCGGTCGCTCAGCGGCTGGTTGCGAAGCTGCTGCGCCGCGCCGCCGATGATCATCAACAGGTTGTTGAAATCGTGCGCGACGCCGCCGGTCAGCTGGCCGAGCGCTTCCATGCGCTGGGTCTGACGCAGGGCTTCCTCGGCGCTCACGCGCCTGGCACGCTTCGGCGTACATGTGCCACGTGCGCCTGCGCGCCAGAAGAATGAGCGCGATCAACGCCGCCGTCGCGGGCAGACCGAAAGCGAGCAAGCTCCCCACCCAGCGCAGCCACTCTGCGCGCACGGCCGCCGTCTCCACGCCGGCGAGAACGTAGATCGGATAGTCGGGGATCTTTGCGAAGGCAACGCGGCGCTCCTTGTTGTCGGTCGGCGAGGTCACCGTGACGAGCCCCGCCTCCTGGCCTGACTGGAACGCTTGCTGGAGAGGACTATTCCTCCGGCTTGAAGGCTGTTCGGCCTTGGGAAGGCGCGCCAGCATTGCGCCATCCTCTCGGACCAGTGCGTAGTATGCGCCACCCTCCCTGCCCATGCGTTCGTAGAAGGATTCGAAGTACGCCGGCAGCATGGAAATCTGGATGACACCGCCGAAGCTTCCATCGGCATTGCTGCGCCGGCGGCTGACGCTGAAGAACTTCTCGCCGCCATAGGGCGGCCGCGGCTGCAGGACTTCACCGACGAACAGGCCCACATCGGCGTCCAAAGCATGAATGCGGAAGTAGTCGCGGTCGGAGAAATCGATTTGCGGTGACGGTGAGGCCAGATTGTTTGCTATCGAATGACCGGTCGCATCGAAGATCCATGCCGACTTGATTTGCGGAAGGCCGGCCACGATCTGCTTGAGGCGAAGATGGAGCGTCTCTTCGTCGCTTTTCAGGCTGTCGTCCGAGTGCCTGCTCGCCACTTCCTGCAGAAGCGCGATCGTGCGGTCGACCGTCTCGAACACCTTGATGGCGTGCTCGCGCGCGACGTCGCCGGCGCGGAGCACCTGCCGATCGGCAAGCTCAAGCGCCGTGCGGTACCCGGACCATGCGATGACAGCAAACACGAAGGCTGGCGCTATGATTGCAGCTGCCAAGATCCACGACAGCAGTCTTAGAGAATCTCGCTGCGCCGACAGCACTGCAAATTGCCCCTTCAGGCATGCCCGCAGGTATTCGGGCCTTCTTTCAACGCTCCGCTACGCGTTCGGTTCCCAGGGCCGACCGAACAGAGATTTCGGCTGATTTTATCTTCATACGTCATCCCGACAGGCGCGCGTTGGTCTCCGGGCCGACGAACGTCGTCCATGGCGGTGCGTTGGAAACTCAGGATGGCATTCTGGAACGCGTGTGTCCACGCCCGGAAGCCCGCATGGCGCCACATGGCCGCACGACGCCGTCGGGCTTTTGGCGAGACAAGCTTCAAGAAAGAATCGACCGAGGAATAAGTCGGAGCGCTCATGAGCCTTGATCGCAAAGCTCATGAGCGCTCTGCGATATCAGCTGCCGGCAGGCGTAACGTTCTGGTTCATTCGGAACAGGTTCGTTGGGTCGTAGCGACGCTTCACCTGAGCCAGCCGGTCGTAGTTGGGGCCATACGCCGCCTGCACGCGACTACTTTCGTCGGCGGGCATGAAGTTGATGTAGGCCGTGCCGGCTGAATACGGGGCGGCCGCGTCGAACAGCTTTCTCGCCCAGGTTATGCACCCGTTGTCCATCGCCGGCTCGCGCCAGCGAGCATGCACGTTCATGACGAAATGCGAACTCCGCTGTGGAAAGGCGGTCGCATCGAGCGCAACCCGGCCTGCCGCGCCGCCGACATGGCCGATGAAGATCTCGCATTCCGGCCCCGGCAGCTGCCGCACTGCCTCGAGCAGGACGCTGATCGCATCGTCTGACAGCTCGATGAAGTCGTGGCTCTTCCAGTAGTTGCGGGCGCCCGGTGCAAGCAGCGGGTCGAACGCCTGCTGCCAACCGGCAAACGGGTTGGGAGCAACCACGTCGGCGATCGGCTTGCCGAGCTTGCGCAACTCGGCCGCAGCCTTCTCGCCTTCTGCGAGATCTCCGGCGTAGCACATCGCCAGCACCATCACTTCGCGACCGTGCCACTCCTCCGGCAGGAACGGCAGCGGTGGCGCTTTGCGCATCACCACCCAGCAGGTGAGCTCGTCGGGCGCGGACGCAACGATCCGCCGATAGTCCTTGAGCAGCGTTTCAGCGTCGTCGAACGGGTGCACGACGAGACCGGCCAGCACCTGCGGTCCGAGTTCCTGGAGCTGGAACTCGAAGGCGGTCACCACGCCGAAATTGCCGCCGCCGCCGCGGATCGCCCAGAACAGGTCGGGATTTTCCGAAGCGACTCGCACGCCTCAGGTCCCCGTCGGCGGTGACGATGTCGGCCGAGAGGAGATTGTCGATGGTCAGGCCGAATTTTCGCGTAATCCATCCGAAGCCGCCGCCAAGCGTCAGGCCGGCAATACCCGTGGTGGAGTTGATTCCGGTCGGCACCGCGAGACCGAACGCCTGCGTTTCCTTGTCGAGGTCGGCAAGGGTCGCGCCGGGCTCGACCCAGGCCCGTTGCGCGATCGGGTCGACGCGCACCGATTTCATCTGCGACAGGTCGATCACCAGGCCGTCGTCACACACCGCATTGCCGGCGATGTTGTGCCCGCCGCCGCGAACAGCGATCAGCAATTGATTGTCGGTCGCAAATCGAACCGCCCGCATCACGTCCGACGCGCCGGCACAGCGCACGATGAGTGCCGGCCAACGATCGATCGTCGCATTCCAGATCGTTCGCGCTTCGTCATAGCCGTCCGCCGATGGATCGAGCACCTTGCCACGCAACGCCGCCTGCAAGGCGCCGAGCGTCGCGGCGTCGAAAGTGTGAGTTATGGTATCAACTGGTTTAAGCACTGGGTTGGCCATCGTCGCTCCTCCCTTGGCAGGTCGCTCGCGCATTCTCGAAGGCACCAACGCGGCCGCCCGGATCAGTTCTATGGGCGGCCTTCCGCGTTCTGGTCAGGTGGCGTTTGATCCATCTTGCTGCTCCGCTGCAACGAAGCTCATGACGCCTCTACCGAGAGGCGCCATTATCATCTCTTCAGTGATCTCGCGACTGAGCGCGAGAAGATCTGAGGAAGAGAAACAGTGTTTGATGACGCGTGTGACATGCGGGCGCCACGCCAACGCGGCGCGAACGACACGCTGCTCAATTGTCGGGATCGCGGTGAAGACATGCTCATGCCTCCTTGCCGGGCCGCGATCGGATGCTAGGCACGCGTCAGGTTGAAGGCAAGCGCGCCGGGACGACCCGCAGTTGAGCTGAATTACGGAGGCGATGCTGACGTATTTTCTTATCCGTATGTTCGCGCCTCGATGCCCGCCCTCCGCGGCCGCGCTCCGCCATGAGTGCGGCATGCTCGAACACGCGTGTTCAGGCTGGAAATGCCCGAGCCAGAAGCGAGAGTGCTTTCGCTTCATTGCTTGATTCACAAGACACTCGCGCATGCCGAGTCTATCGCACGCCGTCGCTGCGCGCTGTTACCTACGTAACATGCTCACGCGTCTCCAAGTTATTGCGCATCGTCCGAGGCCTTGATTTGCAAGGGAAAATTCGTCGCGCCGGAAATGAACCTGATGCGGACAACGTGACCAAATGCACGGGACCAACAGCAGGCCCGTCTGCACGATTATGAGGTTTACTCTCATGGCTGTTCGCAGCAGATTCATTCCGGGCTTTGGCATCCTGTTCAACGTTCGGCGACGCTCTGGACAACAACGTCACCATCAGCCGCAACGCCGCCGGACAATTGCTCGTCAACGGCGGCGCGGTTGCCGTTCATTGGCGGCAACGCCGACCGTCGCCAATACCAGCCTCATCCAGGTGTTCGGGCTTGGCGGCAACGACACCATCACGCTCAATGAAGCGAACGGCGCCCTGCCGCGCGCCAACATTTTTGGCGGCGCCGGCAACGACACCATCACCGGCGGTTCCGGCGGCGACCAGTTGTTCGGTGAAAGCGGCAACGACACGCTGCTTGGCAAAGGCGGATTTGACTTCCTCTTCGGCGGTGACGGCAATGATATCCTGACCGGCGGCGACGCCGACGACCAGGTTTTCGGCCAGGGCGGTAACGACCGCATGATCTGGAATCCCGGCGACGACACCGACCTGTTCGAAGGCGGCGCCGGCAACGACACGACGGAGGTCAACGGCGGCAACGGCGCCGAGGTCTTCACCGCCACTGCGAACGGCACACGCGTGCGTTTTGATCGCCTCGATCCGGCACCGTTCAGCATCGATATGGGCACGACCGAAAACCTCGTCGTCAACATGAACGGAGGCGACGACAGCTTCAGCGCAACCGGAAATCTCGCCGCGCTGATCAAGCGTCACGGTCGACGGTGGCGCCGGCAACGACACGATCCTCGGCAGCAACGGCGCCGATACTGCTCCTCGGCGGCGACGGCAACGATTTCATCGACGGCCAGCAGGGCAACGACGTTGCCTTCCTCGGCGCCGGCGACGACGTCTTCCAGTGGGATCCGGGCGACGGCTCGGACACGGTGGAAGGTCAGGACGGCGTCGACAAGATGCTGTTCAACGGCTCCAACGGCGCCGAGAACTTCGCCGTCTCGGCCAATGGCCAGCGGGTGCTGCTGACCCGCAACCTTGGCAACATCGTCATGGACATCAACGACCTCGAGAAGATCGCCATCAACACGCTCGGTAGCGCCGACAACGTCGTCGTCAACGACCTCAGTGGCACCGACGTGACGGAGGTGAACGTCAGCCTCGCCGGCACGATTGGCGGTTCGGCAGGCGATGGCGCGGCCGACACTGTCCGTGTCGACGGCACCAACGGTGACAACATCATCGACGTCTTCGGCGCCGGCACCAGCGTTTCCGTGCTCGGTCTTTCGGCCCAGGTGAATGTCACCGGTTCCGAGGGCGCCAACGATCGCCTCATCATCCAGGGCCTTGGCGGCAACGACGGGATCACGGCCACGACCCTGCCGGCAGGCGTCATGCAACTCACGCTCGACGGCGGCGCCGGCGACGACACCATCCTCGGCAGCCAGGGCGCCGACACGCTCATCGGCGGCGACGGCAACGACTTCATTTTCGGCGACAACGGCAACGACGTCGCCTTCATGGGCGCCGGAGATGACGTCTTCCAGTGGAACCCCGGCGACGGCAACGACACGGTCGAAGGCCAGGACGGCTTCGACACGATGCTCTTCTTCGGCTGCCAACATCGCCGAGAACATCAACATCTTCGCCAACGGCGGACGCGCCCTGTTCACCCGCGACATCGCCAACGTCACCATGGACCTGGACGGTGTGGAATCGATCGAGTTCCGCGCCCTTGGCGGCACCGACAACATCGTGGTCGGCGACCTCAGCGGCACGGACGTCACCGAAGTCAGCATCGACCTCCGCGGGCCCAACGGCGGAGGCGACGGAGCGATCGATACCGTCACGGTCGAATGCGACCAACGGTGACGACGTGTTTGGCGTCACCGGCGATTCCGGCGGAGTTCAGGTGTTCGGCCTGCAGGCCACGACGAACATGTTCTTCAACGAAGCCGGCGACCGGTTGACGCTGAACGGGCTTGGTGGCGACGACGTGATCAACGCGTCCAGCCTCGAGGCAGGCGCCGTGCAGCTGACGATGAACGGCGGTCTCGGTGCCGACATTCTCATCGGCAGCGAGGGCGACGACCTGATCAACGGCGGCGACGGCAACGACACTGCGCTGATGGGCTTCGGCGACGACACCTTCGTCTGGAACCCGGGCGACGACAACGACACCCTCGAGGGCCAGGACGGCTTCGACACGCTCGACTTCAACGGCGCCGCCATTGCCGAGAACATCACGCTCTCCGCCAACGGCGGGCGCGCCCTGTTCACACGCGACATCGCCAATGTCGTCATGGACCTCAACGACGTTGAGGAAGTGAGCTTCGACGCGCTGGGCGGAGCCGACACCATCACGATCAACGACATGTCCGGAACAGACGTGACGAGAGGTCGCGATCAACCTCGGCGTTGCGGGGCGGCGGCGATGGTCAGGCCGATACCATCATCATCAACGCCACGAACGGCGACGACGTGGTCCTGGTCACCGGCGAGAACGGTACCATCTCGGTGCTCGGTCTGGCGACCCAGATCGACATCTTCAACTTCGAGGCGGCAAACGACCGGATCATCATCAATACCCTTGGTGGTGACGATGTGATCGAAGGCTCGGGGCTTGGTGCCGGCCTGGCACTGACCGCCAACGGCGGCGACGGCAACGACATCCTGATCGGCGGCGACGGCAACGACACGCTCTTCGGCGGCGCCGGGGACGACGTGCTGGTCGGAGGCCTTGGCCTCGACATCCTCGACGGCGGCCTCGGCGACAACATCGTGATCCAGTGACGGCTTAAGGCGACCGGGTTGCGCATCGCGCAGCCCGGCCCCCCCCCCCTCCCCCGAACAGTCGGCGGCAGAGACACGGAACATGCAGGTGGGGCAATGCCCGCCTGCATGCGCTTTCGTGCGAAAGTGGCCGCGCCTGACGAATGGTCTAACGCTCGCCTCAAATCGTCTGATACTCTGCGGGCTTGATGAAGCCAGCCACATGCCCAAACGGACGAGCGCAAGCATTGCACGGAAGGCCCAAGCCAAGGCGGAAGCGGATTTCGCAACCTGGCTGATGATGGCCAAGCTCGGCGGCTTTGACGATCTGCCGGCGGACGCCCAAGGGTGGCTGATGAGCTACCGAACCCGGCTCGAAAATGAAAAGATGTCGGAATCCGACGCGACGTTGGCGACGATCCGGGACGTGTTTGTCGCCTACTACGCGGATATGGGTGGAGAGGGTGAGGCCCCGGAGCTGGAGCGCAGTAGCGCCACTGCCCCGAACAACATCGTTGAATTGAAAAGCGCTCGCCGCGCCAAGGCGTCTCGCGCGACCGGCACTGCCGAACCTGACCGACCCAGGCGCTCGCTGTCGCCCTTTTTGATTTTCGCCGGCATGGTCGCGGCCCTGGCCGCAATCAAGTTTGCATTCGGTTTCTAGTGTCGCAGGCTTACATCGAATAGCCGCTCCACTTCAGTTCACGCGCTCACCGCGCAGAATTTGACCGTAATCAGCCGTCCGTGCCTTCTTGAAACCTAGGTTCAGCGCGCTCGCCTTCGAATTGAAGGGCTCCAGTAGTAGATCTGGCCTTGTCGAAGGAAAGTGGCGCTCGAGGAGGAAACGTGCGCATCGTCCACCCAGACGCCGATGTTGGCGATCCTGGCAAAGCTCTGTCGCTTGCCTCGCGAAACTCCATCAAGGCCGATCGGCTCCCGAGATGATCGTGTTCCGGCTCGTTTTCCTTCGCGGAGTAAACCGAAAACTCGAAGATCGGGTCGTTGGCAGTCAGTTTCAGCTTGAGCGTTCGTACCAGGAGCGTGTTGTTGTCGTAGTGCCAGGTTTTGCCGGAGATCGTCTGGGCGAGCGGTGGCGCCGGCTACACGTGCGTCTGGCTTTTCGGTCGCGGCGTTGCGGATGGCCGCGTTCAGCAGCGCCTCGGCCTCCGCATCCGCCGGCAGCGCCTTATCCGATTTTGACCGCCTTCGCGATTCTGGTCGATCACCGCCGTCATCGGATATCGCTGATCGTAGTCTGCCATGATTCCCGTCCATAACCGCGACGACGTCGAGCTTCGGCAGCACGAGAATAGAGTTGGCCGTGCTGCCCCAGCGCCATGAATGCATCCGGAACGGATCACCACAGATTCGCATACCTACCGAAGCTGGTGGTGACGCTGCCCTTCCGTGCCCGCTCGACCCACGCGGACGGGATGATGCGCCGGCCGTCCCAGACGCCGTCGCGCAGGTAGAGATAGCCGAGCTTCGCCATGTCGTGCGGCGTCACGAACATTCCCGCCTCGCCGCTCACCACGCCCTGCTTGTCCATTGGTATTCAGCGAACGTCGTCGATGCCGAGCGGCGCGAGCAGTTCCTTTCTGGCGAATTCCAGCGCGTTCTGCTCGGTCAGTTTTGTTGACCAGCGTGGAGAGAAGGTACGGGTTGCCGCCCTTGTAGTTGAACTTCTCGTCTGGAGGATCGGCCATCGGCTGGTTGAGCACGAACTCGGTCGTTTTTTGCGCTTTGCATACATCTGGATCCACGGTTTCGTCAGGCGTGTAGGCTCGCTCGATCCAGGCGATGCCGGAGGCCATATCGAGCAAGTGCTGGATCGTGATCGCCTTCTTGCGATTCGTCGAGATTGGCGATATCCTTCTCGGTAAAGAAGTCCAGCACCGGCCGGTCGACACTCTCCAGTTTTCCCTGCTGAACCAGCACACCGACGATGGTTGTCACAAAGCCCTTCGTGACCGAGCGCAGGTCGTGGCGGATGCCGGCGAAGTAATGGCGCATAATAGGGCGTCGGCCACGATCCTGCTGTTCCGGATCACGAGCAGGCTGTCCTGACGATACGTGCCCATGTCGTCGATCAGCCGGGCGAGGATTTTTCGAATTTTATCCCCTGCTCTTCCGGCGTCGAGAACTGCCACACCCGCGTCGGCCAGACGAATGGCCTGGGCATCCTGCGCGTTCGCAATGAATGAATGCAGCAGGCTAAAGGCAATCATAGCACCAATGGCTGCGTGTCTGAAATTCATGTGCAATATCCCCTGCAAGTATGGCGCCAGCATACATCAGATCGTGTCCAAACGACGAAAGCGGGCGCCGTATCAACCCGCAACGTCACACAGACCCCTGCGGCGACGCCGCGCGTTCGCCACGCCGCTACTGGCGAGTGTCGGCATCTCGGCAGCGAATGGCCTGAAAAAGAGCCGGCTCAGATCTGTTGCGTTGCGTTTCTCAGTGCGACAAGCTCGCTGCCGCAGCATGGCGGGAAGCATGAACCATGACAACGTCCTCAACATTTGTTGCCGCGAGCGGAGATGGCTATGAGCTGCAGATGGGTCGCTGGAGCCGACGCCTGGCGAAACCGTTTCTCGATTTCTGCGGCCTCAAGGATGGTGAAGCGATCCTGGATGCCGGCTGCGGCACCGGCGCCCTGACGTCGACGCTCGTGGAACGGACAGAGACGGCCCGCATCACCGGCCTCGATTTCTCCTCTGCCTATGTCGGGCATGCACGACAACAAATCGTTCTGCCGCGCGTCGAATTCATGGTCGGTGATGTTTGTGCGTTGCCCTTCCTGATGGCTCGTTCGATCGCGTGCTGTCGCTGCTTGTTCTGCACTTCGTCCCTCAAAGCGAGAAGGCGATAGCTGAATTGCGTCGCGTTGCCCGTTCGGGTGCCACGGTCGGGGCCGCGGTCTGGGATGCACGCGGCGGTCTCGTGGCCGGCCGGATTTTCTTTGATGCGGCGGCAGCTCTCGATCCAAAGGGAAATGAGCGGCGGGCACGCAATTACACACGGCCGATGACGCGACCTGGCGAACTGGCAAATGCGTGGCGCGCAGCCGGCTTTGCCGATGTGCGCGACACCGCGCTGACGATCCGGATGGAGTTCGCATCTTTTGACGACTACTGGGCCCCCTATCTCGGCAAGGATGGTCCAGGTCCTGAGTACATGGCGACGCTCGACACAGCGCAAAAGGAACGCCTTCGCGAGCTCGTTCGCGCGTCCGATCTCGATGGCGAGGCCGATGGACCACGGTCGTACGCTGCGACGGCCTGGGCGTGGCGGCAGCGCGCCGGCGTAGCAGGCTGACCTTGGAAGAGCGCAGGACGGCACAATCTCGCAAGGAAAAAGCCGCGCGGGCGCTACGCCGCGCGGCTTTTGCTGTGACTGCCGGCTCAGCCCCGTCCGGTTCCGTCAACCGCCTGCATAGAATTTCAGTCGCGCCGGTCCGACAACGCCCTTGTCACCGTCCGCAACTTTACGATCCATATTCACAGCCGCCTGGACGCCATAAGCCCTTCACTTCGGGCCGAGCGAAAGCCCGATGCTCGCGCGGCGTCAACGCGCGGCCGACCGGTAGGCCAAACGGCTATGGCCCGCACAGTAAGGAAGGCCTTCGACCGGCGCGTTGCCACAGAAGCCAAAACCATCGGCGCCCGGCCGGCCGATCGGCCACCGGCATGTCTGCGGGCTGAGGTCAAACAGCGAGCATCGACATTGGTCGCCGATCGGTTCTTCCGGGGCCACAGCTTCCATCTGGGCGCGGAGCACCCGGAGGATCCGCACCTGGCGCTGCAGCGCTCCGTCGCGAGAGCGTGGCTGACGCGGGATTCCGTTGTCACCCCTCGGGCGCGTCAAGCCGAGGCGCGAGAGCTTGCCGATCACCGCATTGCGGGTAACGCCGATCTCACGCGCGATCTGGCTGCAGGTGCGCCCGGCGTCGAAAAGACATTTGAGTTCCTCAATGCGGTCCGGTGTCCAGTTGGCGAAATTGCAGTCGGCGGAATTAGAGACATCTTCTTGGCTCTCACTCGGCAGCGAAGCGCCCGCCCTGCTCGGCCCGCGACTGGCGTCAGGCGGCGGCTTACGAATGCCCGTTGTTGTTTGCACCTTTGGAGTTGTCGCGGATCGACAGCAGACCGTCCTTGATCGCAAGCCGAATGCCCTCCTCGATGAGGGTCTTTGCAACGCCAGGAACACTGGTGCCGTGGGTGCCCTGCCTGACCAGCTTTTCGAGATAGCCAATCGTTGAGAGCGCCAGGGTGACAGGAATCCTGTCCGTTTCGGCTCGTTCGGTCGCCATGATGCAAAACGCTACGCCAGCTGAAGTGTACGTAAAAGTATCTATTCAGAGTCTATTGCGAGTCAAATAGAAATGGCAGCCACTCCGCTGGAAGTATTATAATACCGACATCGATCCGCTGTTTTTGGCCGTTTGACGCCTCCTTTGGGCGTGGTCTGCCTTCGGGATGGCTGCGGAGGTGCGCGGAAGCGAGCGTCAGGCGGTCGCTCGACAGTACCAACCTATGCGCAGAGCTATCGCGTGATGCCGTTGTCGCATCACCGACTGATCCTGCCGTTCATTTCGTCTGGCAGCTTTCGCTCTTGCCATCGCATTCAGCGCTGCATTCGTACTTCGCTTCCGTCGCGACTGCGGCCGTGCTCGTTGCTGCGAGCAGAATGAGTGCCGCGAGAAGAATTTTCCTGGCCGCCATGATTGTGCTGGTTCCACGGGTTTCCATCAAACATTGATCGCTTCCTGCCTCTTGGCAAGCTTTGTGCAAGTCATCGTGCAAGCTCTCGGAAAACCAATCGAACGGAGACATGCGATGACCGCGTTGGCCGATTTTGAGACCGACCGAAACCAAACTGACGCGAAACGGCACACCGTGGCCAAGCTCGTGGCCGATCTGATGTCGTCTGCGACGGAATTGGAGAACCTGCTCAAGGAGGAAGTTGAACGCTCGCCGGTGAAAGACCCCAACGACATCGCCTTTCCACTCGCCGCGCGAAGCTTTCAGTCCCGGCTCGCGAATATTGCGGCGACTGTCAGATCCCTGACGATGGTGCCGGAACTCCAGACCGAAGGCGCACACAGGTAAGGAGATGCCTTTTCAACAACGGCGCATCGAGTTCCAATTGACGAAGCGAAGCGGTCGCAGGTCGGATACGCCCTGCACCAACTCGCTTGAAGTCCGATGCGCCGTCAACTCCAGTTCCTTGCTCTCCTTCTTGTCCTTGCAGGCTGCTCGCAAGCTGACGAGCTGCCGGCCGAGACCAGGGCATGTGCTGCCCGGCACTTCGCGAACTACAACGCGAAGGATTTTGAGCAGTGCGTCGCGGTGTGCATTGCCTGCAAGAACGGCATCATAACGACTTGCTCGACGGCCTGCAGGCTGAAGGGAGCACAGTAGCGACGGCCCCTTGATCATCCCGGCGTCGCGCCGGCAGACGATCATCTCGCGGCTACCTACTTCTTCTCCGCCGCGATCAGCACTGTCTTGCAGGCTGGCGTGAGCTTGTCGGTCTGTTTCGCGAGACAGGCGATGATCCTGCCGCCGCCCGGCGCCACGCTTTTGCAATATTTCTCAAAGTCGCCCTTGCAGGCATCGCGTTGCGCGGCGGTGAGCTCCTGCGCAGCGGCAGCGCCGGAGACGCAAAGCAGGGCGGTGGTCGTCAGGATGATGCGGTGCATGGCTGTCTCCCTTCTCAAGCTTGAAAGAAATGATAAAGGCCCCCGGCCTTGCGAAGATCCGCAACGCCCGCCGGCGAAACGTTCGCAATGCTACTGCACGGCGAATGGCGTCAGGACATCCCTGCACGCGGGCGACAGCGAAGCGGAGCGCACCGACAGGCATTGCATGATACGGCCGCCGCCGGGCACGACGCCCTGGCAAAGGGTGCTGATGTCCGCGGCACAAGCCGACCGCGTGACGAACAGCTCCTCGCGCGGCAGCATTTTTCGCAGCACCAGCGTGGCCGGCGCCGCAGCAGCAGCGGGCGCAGCAGCAGTCGCCGGCGCCCCGCCGGCCGCCGGCGCCGTGCCGCCGGTGGCGGCATTGACGGCCTGCTGGCAACTCGCCGAGACTTTTGCCTTGTTCTTCTCCAGGCATTGCAGCGCCGGAGCGCCGCCGGGTGGCACGCCCGCGCAGACTTTTGGATAATCGGACTGGCATGCAGAGCGGACGGCAGCCACCTGCGCACTGCTCGGCTGTTTGGCCGGCGTGGTCGCCGCAGCCTTCGGAGCTGCGGTCGCTGCGGCTGGCTTGGCGCTTGGCGCGGCGGCGTGGTCGCAGCTTTGGGCGCAGCCGCCGCGGCCGGCGCTTCCACCGCGCGCACCGCCGCCTGACAAGACGGCGAGAGGCTCGACATGTTTTTCGCCAGGCATTGCAGCGACGCCTCGCCGCCCGGCGGGATGCTGGAGCAATGCGCGATATAGTCGTTCCGGCAATCGGTCTTGATGGCTTCGCGTTGCGCTTCGCTCGGCCCCTGCGCAACGGCTGGTGCGGCAACAACCGACATCAGTGATGCCATCACCAGCCCACGCACCGCCGCACGTCCCATGATGTTGATCATTTTAGGAAATCCCTGAGGAGTTGTCGCCGGAAGTCGACGCTTCAACCGAAGTGAAATTGTGCAAAGGTTTTTGCATTGCAATCGTAGCAGGTGGCATCATTTTCGTTTTCGCCTTCCGCTGCAAGTGGGTCCGCAGCGAATGCGAGCAGATGCCCGGCTACCCTCCCCGCCAGCCCACTACTCCCGCCGCACGTCGAGCGCGTAAGCGGTAGCCGAGCACGCGCTCGAGTTCGTTGACGAGTTCGGATGCGCATTTGGGCGTTCGGTCAAGGAAGCAAAAAACGTCGACCCGCGACAATGAGGTCGCGGCGCCGGCTTTGCGAGGGCCCTTAATTCAGCACCACCAGCGCAGCGGCAAATGCGCAGGTTGCGAAGCAAATGAACACGAACGCCGCCATCGCTGCGCGCGTCAGGTCAGACATGGCGATTCTCCGATCGCCTCTATCGACACTGCAACAATCAGGCGGGAATCTGGCGACGCATGCCGCTCAACGATGTCACCTGGGGATAACAAGGAAACTCATGTCTCGCGCCGCGGGCGCGAATGAAAGCCGGGACGATCATCGCCATCCCGCACTCACGCGCTGACCGCACCCATGCGATGCAGCTTCAGCACCTTGTAGACGGCTTCGTTCGCGGGCGTCGCGACGCCCAGCTCACGGCCAAGCTTGACCACGTGTCCGGACAGCCAATCGAGTTCCAGCCGGTTGCCGCGTTCGAGATCATGAAGCATCGATGCCTTGAGGGTTGGCGGCGATGTCTCGCCGAACTTCAACCGATCGTCGGCAAAATCTTCCGGTAGCGCGATGCCCTTGGCGCGTCCGATCATCACCACTTCGCGCATGAGGTCATGGAACAGCGCACGTGTGTCC
Organism: uncultured Alphaproteobacteria bacterium; assembly: GCA_963757845.1. Lineage (GTDB taxonomy): Bacteria > Pseudomonadota > Alphaproteobacteria > Rhizobiales > Xanthobacteraceae > P52-10. The sequence goes on along the minus strand of CAVWTB010000044.1, from coordinate 43,222 downwards.
GGATCCTCGAGAATCGGTCCGAGCGGCATGCGCGTAGAGGCTGTCGCCCCCGACAGGCCGACCAGGAAGACGAACTTCTGCCAGCGTTCACGGTCGATCGTGTCCGACAACGTGACGTCGATTCCCGCAGCCGATGCAGCATCCGTGAAGGCCTTGAGCGGCGCGTCCGGCTTTCCGTCACTGCGTCCAACCACCATGCGTGCAAACGGGCTGGTGTGGGTCACGACCCCGGGTGACGAGAGCACGGTTGCAATGTAGGCACTGCCCGGAGCTATCGCCTCGGGGCCGACGATGGAGGCGATGCGGTCCGGACCATCGATGCCGTTCTGCAGCGGAACCACGCGTGTCTGCGGGCCGATCAGCGGCAGGGCTTGCCGCGCTGCCTGCTCGGTATCCCACAGCTTGACGGCAAACAGCACGATGTCGACCGGGCCGATTTCTGCAGGGTCATCGGTGACGTTCGGGCTTTCAAGCAAAAGGTCGCCAAGAACGCTGTCGACCTTCAGGCCTCGGCTGCGGATCGCGTCGCGGTTGGCGCCTCGCGCGATGAAGAAGACGTCGTGCCCGGCCTTGGCCATCCGCGCCCCGAAATATCCGCCGACGGCGCCGGTCGCCAACACCGCGATACGCATCCGCCCCTCCGTATCTGTGGCCGCTGAATGGTCTTACATTCACAACTACAGGATACGGCACGATTTTGTTAGAGCCGGCGCCTTCGACCGCCGGCCGGGCGAGGCGGATGCCGCACGAGGGCTTCCTTGTACCCGTCTTTAAGGGATGAAGCCGCGCCGTATTTCGGACGCGAGACTCAAGACCGAATCCGTATATCTGGAATGATTGAATTGACGGTCGAGTATCGCACCCAGGACGACAAGGAGCGCAGCTGTCGCAATTGCCTTTCCCATGGCTACCTCACCACTTCAGTGGTCGTTCATCTATGATCAGCGACAACAGTTAAGAATTTTACGATATGAAGGAGCCGACCGCTCGTGGAACTCTGCGGATGCCTGCCCCCGCGGTATGTTGATACTTGTTTCACCATCGAACGTTGCAGTTTCGGAAAGCGGTGTTAGCCTCGTCGCCCAATAACAACAACAAGAAGGACGGATTGCGAAGCAGACAAACGCTTTGCCATCAAGATCGATAATGACCAAGCAAGTTGAATCCGGTCGCACCGCACTTCAGCAGTTCGCGCGGCGGCAGCAGGAAGACTCCCTCCGTCTCCTCAAACAGTATGTCGAGAGCCGACAGAAGACGTTCGAGGTCTTCAGCCGGCTCGAGCCGGATTTGAAGCATGCGCTCGAGGCGAAGGCGCTGCTTGAGAAGGCGCAGGCAGAGTACGACGCGTTGGCTGCGTCGATCGGAGCGTTGGCCGCGTCCCTCGGAGCAACGTCGGAAACAAATGAAGGTAACAAATAAGGCATCCCGCGAATGGCGATGCGACGCGGCTCGGCGTTGAGCTGCTTCGGCCGACGCACTCACAAGATCAGGCGCGACACCGCCGGCAACAACACCGCCATCGTGAGCGCCGTCAGCCCCATGGCCAGGGCCGAGAAGGCGCCCGCTTCCTCGCTCTCCTGCAGCATTCGCGCTGTGCCCTGACCATGGCTGGCAGTGCCCATTGCCAGGCCGCGCTGCATGGGATCGTCAACGCCCATGCGGTCGAGCAAAGATGGGCCGAAGGCAGCCCCGATCATTCCGGTCAGCACCGAGAAAAGCGCAGCGAGCGCTGGAACGCCGCCGATTTGGGGGGCGATGGACATCGAGACGGGAGCGGTCACCGATTTGGTCACGAGCGATGCGGCGAGCTGCTCGTGCGCCCCGAACAGCCACGCAATCAGCACAATCGAAAGCGCGCCCGAGGTCGAGCCGACAACGATGGTCGCAACGGTCGCCAACGCCGATCGGCGGACCTTGCCCAGATTGCGAACGAGCGGTACGGCGAGTGCAACGACCGCCGGTCCAAGCAGGAAGTGGATGAACTGAGCCCCCGCAAAATACTGCTCGTACGGTGTCCTTGAGATCGACAAGAGAGCGATAATCGCGATGACCGACACGAGCACGGGGTTGGCGAACGGATGCTCCTTGTTGCGGGCGCTGACGTAGCGCGCCGCTGCAAACATGGCGAGCGTCAGCCCCAATGCCAGGAGCGGCTGCATGGTTGGATGATCGGCCATGGCTTCCCTCAACAATCGGCGCTGTCGCATCGGGTTTCGCGCACGGCTGGTGCGCGAATTCTCATCAGGAACTTTGCGATCAGCGCGGTCGTCGCGATCGTCACCGCGGTTCCTGTCGTCACGGCAACGACGATGAACGGCCAGTGTTGTCGGAAAAGTTCAGGATAGGCCATTGCGCCAACGCCGACCGGGACAAACAGCAGCGCCATATTGGCAAGCAGCCCGTCGCCGGCGGATGCCAGACCGTCATCAATGCGCCCGTTCGCTTGCAGCCACATCGTCAGCAGCACCATGCCGATGATGGGGCCCGAGACAGGAAGCCGAAACGCCACGGCTATCAGTTCGCCCGCCAGCTGGAACGTCAGAAGAACGGCCAGGCCTTTCAACATTGTCTGCTCCAGTCTTTGCACCAAGCATGAGGAGCTTGAACGGAAGACTGAACTTCGTTCACGCTGGAGCTGTTAGACTTGAGTTCGATCGGCGGCACATCCTCTATTTAGAGGAAGCGCGGTCGACATCGCCTGGACCACACGAGCGGTCGAATTCGAATGGCGGCGACAATCTCGCCGATGGGCGCGGTGCCGCAAATGTCAAAAGTCCTCGGTCGACCCTGGCCGAGCATTACCTCCTCCCCGCCAGCCCATACTCGCCGGCGAGCACATCCAGCGCGTCCCGAAACAACCGCCCGTAATACTTCGCGCTCACCTCGCCGTCGCGGTCGAACAGCCGCTGCGCCACCACCTCCATGCTCATCCCGTGAACCAGCACCGCATGCGTCACGCGGTGCATAGTGCGGCCCAGCACGCGCTCGAGCTCGCCGAGGCGTTTGCGGGCGCGCACCTGGGCGTCCGTCAGGGGCTCGGACGGTGCGCCGCCGTCGACGCGCTCGCGCGTCAGATCGAGCGAGCGGACGAAGCGTTCCGCCGTCTCCACGTCGCGCTGGTAGGCGCGCCCCGCACGGTACTGCGCCTCGTCGATCTGCTTGTGGGAATGCAGCCGCGCCAAAGGATCGCTGCGCAGCTGCCGCAGCACGCGGATCTTTTGCCCGGTCCGCGTCGCGTGCGGATCGTCCACGTCGATCTCGGCCGTGTCCGCGCCGGCGCGCAACGCGGCTCCGTTGCGGGCCACCGCCCGCCTGCTCTTGCGTCTTGCCATTCGTTTCAGTCCTGCTTCCTGCCTTCGCTCAGCACGAAGGTCTTTTTCAGCTCGTCGCGAACGCCCGCGATGTGATGGGCGAGTTCACCGTCGAACGGGAGCCGCGCCTCGATACCCTTCACGGCGTGCACCACGGTGGAGTGATCTCTGCCGGCGAACGCGCGGCCGATCTCCGCAAAACTCTTCACCGTCAGTTGCTTTGCGAGATACATCGCCGCGTGGCGCGCGGCGGCGGGCGTGCGCGTGCGCCGGTCGGCCAGCAGCTCGTTCAGCGGGATGCCGAAATGTCTTGCGGTGACGCGCTGGATCTCGACGATGCGCGGCCTGCGGCTCGGAAAGTCGCCGCCGTCGATGACGCCCATGATCTCGGCGACCCAGGCGCGCTCGTACTCGCGATCGGGCAGGTAGCGCGAGGGGATACGCCTGGCCTTGAGGTCGATGCCGGGGATCGCGGCGACGCGCGACGGCATGGGCGCCTCGCGCGGTGGCGCGCTACGCGCGGATAAGCGCTTCAGCCGGGCCTTGTGCGCCTGGTGCAGGGAATCGATGACTGACATTTTCTGGTGAACCTTTTGTCTACTCTGATTCTCTCCTCATCCTGAGGAGCGCTTCGAAGAAGCGCGTCTCGAAGGATGTGGCCTCATGGTTCGAGACGCGCCTGGCGGCGCTCCTCAGGGTCGGGAGTTGCCGGCAGAAACTCTTCCGCACTCAGCGGAATGCCTTTCGACCTTGCGTAGTCGATCAGCTTGCGGTGGTAGCGCTGCGGGATCAGCCCACCGGTGCCGCCCTTGGTTCTCGCCGCCTGCCAGCGATAGGGCGCGGTGTAGGCGGTGCCGGTGATGAAGGAGACCATGGCCTCACCGCCGAGACGGGCGATAACGATGCTTGCCGGATTGTTCATCTGCAACTTCCCAATGTGGGAATAAGTTCAGACAAGCCGGTTCCGGAGTCAAGCATATTTCTGATTTTCCGAATTGCTATTTTTTCTGAAATACAGAAATATGGCGCCAGACAGCTGGAGGCCGCCGCATGATCGCCATCAAACACCTGGTCCAGGCACTGGAACGAACCGGCAAGAGCAAGACCGGGCTTGCCACGCATCTCGGCCTGCGCAACTCCGCGGTCACCGAGATCCTGGGTGGCGAGCGCACCATCAAGGCCGACGAGCTGCCGCTGATCGTCGAGTATCTCGAGCTTGACCGCGTGCCGCTGATGGGCCGGATCGGCGCCGGCGGCGACATCGAACCGGATTACGAGCAGGTGGTGGCCGACGACCTCGGCACCGTGCGGGTGCCGATCGCGCTGCCGGGCGAGCTGATCGCCTTCGAGGTGAATGGCGAATCGATGATGCCCCGCTACGACGCCGGCGACATCGTCGTAGTCTGGGCGGAGCAGAAGCGCGCGACCGAGACGTTTTACGGCGAGGAGGCGGCGGTGCGCACCAGGGGCGGCCGGCGCTATCTGAAGACCATCACCCAGGGCAAGACGCGCGCGGTGGTCACGCTGACGAGTTGGAACGCCAAGCCGATCGAGAACGTGAAGCTCGAGTGGATCGGCGAGATCTATCTGGTCATCCGCGCCGGCCAGATCGCCCGCATCGCCGCGCGACGGACGCGCGCACGGCGGCGGTGAGGTTCCGGCGCGCGCCGCGACACCCTCGCCGCCTGCGGCCAAGTTGCTTTGCTGATTGCCGAATTTTCCTGGCAGGAGGCAGGTCAGCATAATTTACATAAAATAATTGCCCTTTGTGATGGACAGGGATACCGCGAGGCGGTAGCATCGAACCGTCAACGTTATCGGGTGCTCGCTCATCCATGCGCGTCGCGTATCTCAATGCGATCAAGTCGGTCCGCCAGCGGGCGCTGGTGCAGCACTGGCGCGAGATCGGCGGCGGCAACGGCAGCCTCCCCTCGCTCGAGCATTTTCAGCCCCCCTCACGCGACCATGATCCGCGGCAAATGATGGGCTGGACCATCCAGGGCGAAGGTGACGACCGCTGCTTCCGGACGCTGCAGCACGGGAAATTCCTGACCGAAGCATTCCACATCGATCCGCTGCCGCTGCAGGTGATCCAGGCTGTCGTACCCGAGCCGCTGCAAAAGATCGCGCTCGATGGCCTTATCGAATGCGCCGACGCCCGCACGCCGATCTACTGGGTGATTTCGACGCGCGATGACGGCGGCCGCCGGGTCAATTGCGAGCGGTTGCTGCTGCCGTTCGGCGAGAACAACAAGACCATGCAGATCATCACCTCGCTGCAACTGATCAGCTACGATGGCGAATTCACCCGGCAGACGGTGCTGGCGTTCTTCGCCCGGGAAGCGACGGTGACCTTCAAGGCGCAGATCGCGTTCAGGGAGCAAGGAGCACCCGTCACCGGCGCGTGAGACGCGACGCCCCGGCTGCAGGCCCCTTTCGCAATCCGTCCTGAGGGCGGAATTGCGTGGTGGCGACCTGCTGCGCGGCGGTTTATCCCCCAATTTCCTCACAGGTTTCTTCTCCGGCCGCAGACTTTGACCTCGCCATGTTTCGGATTTTCCGAAATGTTGGCTTTGGGCCCTTCCCTCATTTCACGGGAGCGGCCGAAGGCTCAAGAGGCGGCGTCAAGAGATGTCCTACTACGCGCGCAACCATCTGCAGGACGACTGGGCCTCGCACGACGCTTCAGATATGCAGCGCCGCGTGCAGGCCGCAGAGAAGGAAGCCGGCTGGTATTTCGGCCGGGCGACGAAACATGAGAAGGCCGAGTTCGATGCGGCGATGCAGTCCCTGCTCGGCGTCACCGGCCCGCGAGGAAATCGCGAACGCGAGCGGGCACGCGCACGCTGGCGCGAGGCGACGGCTGAAGCTCGCACCCTGCTCGACGTGACGATCGAATGCCTGCTTGCCAGCGGCGAGGTCTCAGCCGAGCTCGATGAGCAGTGGACGGCGCTGTTCGATCGCGATGCCGCGGCGAAACAGGCCGCGGAGTAGATTGTCGACGGATCGATCGACCTCGTGCCAGAGGCCCTACAGACATAGCAGACCCTCCCCCCAATTAGGGCTCGAGCAGCAATAATCGTCTATACATCGCCCCGCGCCGAGAGAATTCTGCGCAAGGGAGGATAAGGCGCCACGCCGGCCAGCGGCCGGGGCCGCCGACGCGAGGCCGGGCTTAATAATGGATGCACTGAACCCCGAATCCGGGCTGAAGCCGGAAGCGAAGCCCGCGCCGGCATCGCCTGCGCCGCAGAGTGCCTCCCCCTCGCCTGCACCGGACAACCTCGAAGGCCGTGCGCGGCGCAACCTGTTCCTGCTCGCCTGCTGCCAGGCGGTCGGCCAGTCCTGCAACACCATGATGTTCGCTGCGACCGGGCTTTCGGTGATCACGTTCTATCGCCATCCGGAGTACGCCAACCTGCCGGTGACCATGCAGCACATCGGCGTGATGATCTGGGTATTCCCGGCGGCGCTGTTGATGCAGCGGCTCGGACGCAGCATCGGCTTCCGGATCGGCTCGCTGATCGGCATGATCGGCGCGATCGTGATGAGCGTCGGCCTCTACAGCGCGAACTTCCTCGTCATGTGCATCGGCGGGCTGATTCTCGGCTACTCGGTCGCGTGCCTGCAGATGTACCGCTTTGCCGCTGCAGAGCTCGTGCCGCTCAGCTATCGCGCCAAGGCGATTTCGTGGGTCACGGCAGGCGGCGTCGCCGCAGCCGTCATCGGCCCGAGCCTCACACGCATCACCCACGATCTCGTGATGCCGCTGTATCTCGCGACCTACGCATCGATCCTCATTCTGCACGTCATCGTCTTCACGGTGATGTCGTTCATCGAATTCCCTTCGACAAAGGCGCTGGTCGAGCAGTCGCAGGATGCGGCCGCGGCCGAGCCGCCGCGGCCGTTGTCGGTGATCGCGAGCCAGCCGCGCTTCATCGCGTCGGTCATGGCCGGCATGCTGGCGTTCGGCACCATGAGCTTCATCATGAGCGCTTCGCCGCTCGCCATCGTCGGCTGCGGCTTTCCGCATGCGGAAGCGCACTGGGTGATCTTCGTGCACGTGCTCGGCATGTTCGTGCCGTCGTTCTTCACCGGCAATCTGATCAACCGCTACGGCACCACCACGATCATGGCCTGCGGCGTCGCGCTGATGGTGGCCGGCGTCGCCGTCGCGCTCTCAGGCCAGAGCGAATGGAATTTCCGCATCGCGCTCACGACCAACGGCATCGGCTGGAATTTCCTGTTCGTCACCGCGACGACGATCGTGACCACCTGCTACCGACCGAACGAACGCGGCAAGGCGCAGGCGCTGAACGATTTTCTGGTGTTCGGCACCACCGCGACCTCGAGCTTCATGGCCGGCTTCCTGCAGGAGAAGTGGGGCTGGGTGCCGCTGAACTGGTTCTCGCTGGGCCTGATCCTGCTCGCCGCCGCGGCGGTGATCTGGCTGCGCGTTCAGCGCGTGACGCTGAAGCCGGCGCATTAGAATGGCGGCCTGGCGCACGGTCAGGATCGTCGTGGTGCTGCTCGGCATCTGCGTCGCGGCGTTCGCTGCTTTCTGCATCTGGTGGAAGATCGAGTGCGAGGCCGCCCGCGCGCCATGCACGTTCGAGATCGGCCCCGTGACCCTCAGGATCGACCGCGAGGCAAAATAGCCGGCGCTCTATGAGCGCCGGTTCTGATCGTCGGCGGAATAGCGGACCCGTCCGGGTGTTCCACGTCGTGACATCCACGACGCAGGCCGGAAGGACACCCCATGGAACGCAAGAAAGCATCGGATTTCCCGCAGGAGCTTCTCGACCTGTTCGACGGATATGTGCACGGCCGGACGAGCCGCCGCGGCTTTCTCGACGGCGCGCAGAAGTTCGCGGTGGGTGGGGTGACGGCGGCGGCGCTGCTGGAGATGCTGAAGCCGAACTACGCCCTGGCGATGCAGATCCAGCCCGACGACAAGCGGATCAAGGCGACGTCCGAGACCGTGCCGTCGCCGCAGGGCAACGGCAGCATCAAGGGCTATCTCGTGCGGCCGGCCAACGATGAAAAGCTTCCACTCGTCCTGGTCATCCACGAAAATCGCGGCCTCAATCCCTACATCGAGGACGTTGCCCGGCGCCTTGCGACCGCGGGTTTCATTGCATTTGCACCCGACGCGCTGACGACGCTGGGCGGCTATCCCGGAGACGAAGACAAGGCCCGCGAGCTGTTCACCCAGCTCGACCGCGCAAAGGTGATGGAGGATTTCGTCGCCTCGGCGAATTGGCTGAAGGGCCGCTCCGACGGCACCGGCAAGCTCGGCGCGGTCGGGTTCTGTTTCGGCGGTTTTGTGGTCAACCAGCTTGCCGTGCGCATGGGCGCGAACCTCGCCGCCGGCGTGCCTTTCTATGGCGGCCAGCCGAACGCTGCCGATGCCGCAAAGATCAAGACGCCGATCAACGCCCAGTATGGCGAGCTCGACACGCGCATCAATGAGGGCTGGCCGGCTTTTGATGCGGCACTGACGTCCGCAGGCGTGCCCCACGAAGGTCACATCTACAAAGGCGCCAACCACGGCTTCCACAACGACACGACGCCGCGCTACGACGAAGCCGCGGCCAAGCAGGCCTGGGACCGCACGCTGGCCTGGTTCAACAAGTATCTCAGGAGCTGAGGACGATCGGCCAAACCTGTTCGAGCACGATACAGGGTCTTGTACTTTTGTCGCAGGAACCTGTTTTGCGCTGCACCGTGCGTTGCGGCTCGATTGAAAATACCGGAAGCTTCTCCACACGACGGGGTTCAGATTTAAAGAAACCCCGCGCATTGGGAGAAGGAAATGACAGGGATTGGGCGACGCGATTTCATCGCGGGTGCGGCGGCTGCGCTCACCATCACCGGTTCCCGCGCGCTTGCGCAGGATGGCTGGCCGGGCCGACCGGTGCACTTCATCGTTCCGCTCGCGCCGGGCGGCGCCATCGACTTCATCGCGCGCCAGGTCGGCGACGTTTTGACCCGCACGCTCGGCCAGCAGATCGTGGTGGAGAACCGCACGGGCGCGGGCGGCACGCTCGGCATGGATCTCGCGATGAAGAGCGCGCCGGACGGCTACACCGTCCTCATCACCAACGACAACGCGGCGAGCGCGCCGCACATCATGGGGCTGGCTCACGACTACACCAAGGAGCTGGTGCCGGTCTGCTATCTCGGCCGGCAGTCGCAGATCCTGGCCGTCCATTCCTCGCTCGGCGTGAAGACGGTGGCCGAGCTCGTCGACTACGCAAAGGCCAATCCGGGACTCGGCTTTGCAACGTCCGGCGTCGGCAGCAACCAACATGTGGTCGGCGAATGGTTCAAGCGCGAAGCGGGCATCAGGATCGACCATGTGCCCTATCGCGGCGCGGGCCAGGCGATCAACGACCTGATCGCCGCGCATGTGAAGATCGCCTTCCTCGGACCGACCGCGCTGAAGCCGCACTACGATGCGGGCACGCTGCGGCTGCTGGCACAATCCGCGTCCGCGCGCTCGCCGATCCTGAAAGAGGTGCCGACGCTCGAGGAAGCGGGCTTCAAGGGCATGGTGCTGGACGCGTGGTACGGCGCATTCGTGCCGAAAGGCACGCCACCCGCCATCATCGCGCGATTGAATGCCGAGATGAACAACGCGCTCAAGGATGCAAAACTGCTGGAGAACTTCAACAAGGGTGTGGTCGAACCGATCGGCGGCACGGCCGAGGAGCTGGGCAAGGTCGCGCAGGCAGATTCTGTAAAGTATGCGAGGCTCGTGAAAGAGCTGGGGATCAGGGCCGGCTCAAACTGAGGCGATTTTGGCGCGCGGCGTTGTGAGAGCATGCGGCAGGCTGTATTGACTGTCGCATGACGTCCGCCCGCCCCTCCTTTGATGAAGCGATCGCCTTCTGGCGCGAGGTGCTGCGTTCGCGCGGACTTCCGGACAGGCTTGTATGGCTCTTCGCCGAAGACGCTCGCCCGATCCATGGCGGCGAGCAAGAAAATGGACTGAGCCCGCGCTCGTCCGGCGCCGGTGAATGGCTGGCGCGGCGCGCCTATCGATCCGCACCGGCCGGCGACACGCTGCTGTTTGCGGCCTACGCCAGCGCCGATGGACTCACAATCGCGGGCCTGCAGGCAAGCCATCTCACTGCGGACGAGACTGTCCGGCGCGACGACTGGAATCTTCTGTTCGACGCTGGTTACCGCCAACAGATGCCATCCAATCACCTGTTTTCAGCCGGCGCGCTGCGCGAGCAGATGACGGCCGACGAGCACGAGGAACTGCGGCGCACCGCCCTGCAGGACCTTGTGTTGCTCACCTCGCCGCTCTCGGCCGTCCACCACACGCTCGAGGATTTCGCGGGGAATTCGCCGGATGTATGGGTGCTGGACAAGCAACACGTGCTGTCGATCCTGCGCCGCTTCGAGCAATATGACATCACGAGCGCCGATGTCGAAGCCTGGGCGAACGCGATCGAGCTGCGCAACGACATCGACTATGATCGCGAGACCGCGGTCTGGGATGTACTGTATGAGCTCGCCAATCCGACGCTGACGGAACCACTGACCAGGGAGCGCGCCGATGTCCTGGCATCGGTGCTGAAGGGACATTGAACACGTTCGTCTTGATATTGGTCGGCACGCTCGTGGCGACACTTTTCCCGGCCGCCGCGGAGACGCCGTCCATTCAACCGGGCGAGTGGATGGTTACCTCGAAGACCGTGCTGAACGGCGCCGCCACCCAGCCGACGACACGCGCGCGCTGCGTCACGCCGCAGCAGGTCGGCGACATCGCAACGACCTTCGGGCCGCAGATGGGCACCGTGAACTCGACCTGCGCGCCGCCTGTGCTTGAGACGACCGGACGGACGCTGACATGGCAGATCGAATGCCGGGGACAGATGGATATGAACGTCCAGGGGAGCTTCGATTTCGACAGTCCGTCGCACTATACGGCCACGGTCAGCAGCAAGGCCTGGATGGCGGGGTCGTTGGTCAGCGATGTGAAAACGGAGATCGAAGGCGAACGGGTCGGCGAATGCCGGCAGTGATGTCGGCCCCGCACCGGCAACGTTTCATGTCGGCGCGGAAGACGGAATAGTCACCCTCTCCTCGTCGTCGCTCAGCGGCTCAAATCCGGCTTTCAGGAATTCAAAGTATTCCTCGTAATCAACAGAGAGCCTTGAAGGTTGCTGTTGCGTACCTCGATACGTCGCCACGCCTCGGTCTCGGAGCATCTGAGCTCATAGAGCCGACAGGTGCCGTGACGCCGCAGCGACGAGGATCGATGCACTCGCGATCTGCGCGCCTCCAGGAAGTTCATGTCGAGGACGACGCTCAGCATGAACGACACCGGCCGCAGGGATCCTGCATCAGGCCCCAAACATGGGGCGCCCTCGTTCGATCATAGACGGCAAAGAGGTCTTCCGGGGGGTCTTGGCCGGAGCCTGGTGATCCATTCGTCGTGCGAAATCGGATGGCACCGAGATCGGCTTCAAGTCGCTTCGCAAAGTCGTCTTCCCTGTTCCGAGGTATCCGTGAATGAGATGCGCGGTCGGCATTCAGATCTCCTCCACCCGCTTGGCAACGAACGTGCCGTTCGGCTGGTGGAAGATGATCTCGTCGACGCGCGATCCCTCGCCGGCGAACTCCACGAAGAAGCCCTGCAGCTCGCGAATGGAGAATGTGCGTCCCTGATACGGCGCGAGCCGCCAGGTCGGCTGAAAATCGGGCTTCAACACGAGATTTCCTTCATCGTCCAGTGTCACATGATTGGTCTGCGGCGGATTGCGGAACACGCCGGTGCATGCCTTTCGGAAAGCCGGATCGGTGCACTCGCCGGCTGCAAGGCGCGTGAACACGATGTCCTTCACCATCGGCTCGAGCGGTGTGGAAAGACTGACGATGCTGCCGTCGCGATCCGTCAGAAAGGTGATCGTGAGCCGGTCCGGATGCAGCCGGTCCGGCACCAGCGGAGTTTCGAACGTCTCGAAGTGCCGGTGCTCCAGCGTCGATTGCATGCCGCGCCATGACCAGTTCAGTGCGCCGCCCTGCTCCTCGATCGACATCACGCCGTAGGCGGGATGCTCATAGCGCCCGGCATACTCGGCAAGCGGATGCGCAGGTTGCGTGCCGGGCTTGCGCCCCTTCTGCCGCGCCTCCTCGGCCGCGGCCATGTTGGCGACGAGCTCGTCGCGCCGCTTGCGAAAGCGCTCGCGCCAGTCCACCGGTTCGCGCCCGCGCAGCCGGTCGACGATGTACCAGGTCAGCGTCTGCGGCACCTCGCTCGGGCTGCGGTTGGTGAACACCGCGACGCCGATGTTGAAATCCGGCAGCAGCGTCATCAACGTTCCCCAGCCCGGCCAGCCGCCGCCGTGCATCACCACGCGGTCGCCGCGATAGATCAACGACCGGAAGCCGAGGCCGTAGTGCTGTTCGCCGAACTCTTCGAACCCCGGGATCGTATCGCGGATACGCGGGGCGTGCAGCTCGGTGATCAGGGTGGCCGGCAGCAGGCGTTGCCCGTCGAACGCGCCTCCGGCGAGATGCAGCCGCATCCAGTTCGCAAGATCCGCCACCGACGCGTTGATTGCCCCTCCGGCGATGGTGGTGATCGGCAGGCGCATGGCGCGCAGCCGCGTATCCTCGTGCATCATGTACGGCGTCGCAGGCTCCGCCGATGCCTCGAGGTCCTCCAGCGTGAAGGAGATCTTCATGCCGAGCTTGTCGGTCAGCCGCGTGCGGATGAAGTTCTCGTAGCTCTCCCCGCTGACGCGCGCGATCAGAAGACCGAGCACGTTGTAGCAGAGGTTGTTGTATTGAAAGTCCGCGCGGACATCCTTGCTCAGCTCGAGATGCCGCATCGGCGCGAGCAGCTCGGCCGCCTTGCGATCGCCGGCAAAGTGCACCCAATCGTGGCGCGGCAGGCCCGACCGATGACTGAGCAGATCCAGCACGGTCACCCGTTCGGTCGCAACTGCGTCCGACAAACGAAATTCCGGAATGTAGTCGCGCACCGGTTTCGACCAGTCGAGCCGCCCTTCGTTCTGCAGGAGCGCCGCGGCGGTTGCGGTGAAGGACTTGGTGATCGAGCAGATGAGGAATTGCGTGGAGGTCGTCATCGGCAGCTTCGCCTCGACGTCACGCTCACCATAGGCTTTCAGCAGCACGAGCTTGCCGTCGTGCACGACGGCAAGCGTCGCGCCGGGCACCTTCCAGTCGGCCATGGCGCCGGCAGCAAGGGCATCGATGTCAGTGATGAAGTCGGCAATCGGCGCGGCATGCGCCACAGATGGAGCAGTCATGGGATGAGGTCTTTCGCCTTGGAGCGGAAAAAGCGCGCGAGGAAAGCAGGTGAAATGCGCGCGTGCGGACAGCCGTCTCGCGGAGAGACGCTAACGGCTACGTCGCGGCTCAAGGTCGAAGAAACCTGACAACATGGTCGTCATCCTCAATGGATGATCTCTATCACGGGTTGCAGGAGAGTGTCCATCCTCGGTCGTGCGTCGCTGCCGCCTCGGTCACTTCTCGCGGTCGTCGGGCGCCGGGCCGTACGCATTCTCGTGTGGCTGGCCCTCCCGAAAGGCAAGATAGAACCCACCGAACGGTTTGAAGAAAAGCGCTGCACCGGCCTCGCCGAGGTCGTGCGAACGCCGCACATTGAGCGCGACCCAACTGACGACGAGGGAGAGAAGCCCGGCGATATAAACCACCCAGATCGCGACGGGTGGCGCCTGCCGCGTGATGAACATGGAGCCGAACAGAAGCGCGAACATGACCACGCCGAACGCGCCCAGGAGGAGGAATGCCCGCCAGTATTGCGCGCGCGAAATCCGCCCGGAGAACGAAAACAGAAACCGCAGCATGACCGCATCTCCATTCGATCGGCGAAGAGAATGGCAACTGCGGCAAAGCGACCGTGATGAAGATCACGGTCGACGCAGGTCATGGGTTCTGGTCTCGCATGTTCGCTATGGCGGATGTTGAGCCGTATAAGTCATGCCCGGCATGAGCTCGGCCAGTGGATGTGGTGCCGTAATCACGTTCCAGACGAGAATCCCGGCAATGATCGTCATCGCCACCGCGCCTGCGACGGTGACGATCCATCTCACCTGCCACCCGAGGCGAAGTCTTTCCTTCCACGGATTGATGCGGTGAGTTTTCGGCTTTCTCGACCATCGCTGCCGCCCTGTATGAGTTCCGCACTTGCAAAAGGGCCGCACGGAAGTTCGTGCGGCCCTGAGCGGATTTCCAAGTTACGCCATCCTTACTGACATCGCATCCGCTGCCCGTTGAGCGTGATCAACTGGCCCGGCAGACACGTTGGTCCGTTGCCGTCCGCAATGAAGCCGCGGTTCGGCATCGTCGACGTATCGCGATAATAAGCGTAGCTGTCGCCGCGGAACGGCGTGAATGGTGCGGTTGCGACGGCGCCCGCAGTGTTGATCGCGCCGCCTGCGATCGCACCTGCCGTACTCACTGCGCCGCCGGCCACGCCGGCTGCGAAATCCAGCGGCGGGAAGCCGGTGCCGCGCGGCTCCACTGCGGCGCGGTTTTCGCGCGCCTGCACATGGCGCGCCTGGGTCTTCTGAGCCTTCTTCACCTTGTTCACACCAGTCTGGTCCGCCGAATGCTGCTTGGGCCCCGCGACCTTCTCTTGCGACTTCGCCATGGCGGGGGTCGCGATCAATGCGGCGACTGCCGCCGCACCGGCAAGCATCTTCAGTTTCATGATTTGCTCCTGGGATAGTGACGCTCTGCGACAATCACCCGCGGCGGCGGCATGTTCCGGGTGGAACAGACCTTTAGTTCAAACGGCCGTGAGGTTCCCGCCTTCGGGCTTCGGCGCGGCAAGCCCGCAGTTCGCCCTTCGGGCGTGGCGAGCCCGCAGGAAGCAAGATCAATCCGCGCTCTTCAAGCGGCGCATGGTGAATTCGATCTCGTCGCCGGGCAGCACGCGCCAGGATTCGATCTTGGTCATGTAGGCGGCTGAGGGAAATCGCGCGAACTGCTCTTTCGCCTTCAGCCTCGCCTGTTCGCGCGGCAGGCGGAACGTCTCGCGATGGAATCCGTCATCGTCGCCCCGCCGGTTGCGGGACGCCATCCGGTTCGCCAGGCTACGCGGCGTACTCATGCGGATAAATGTGGCTTGCGGCGATGTTCCGATCAAGGGGCTTTCCGGGAACTTCGTCCGCCGCGGCCGGTTGCTCCTGACGGAAACGGGAGCAATGGCCATGGCCGACAAGACAGACAAGGAGCGCGACGACGTGCGGCGCGAGCTGAAGGGTGGCCAGTTTGATCCGAATACGGCGCATCAGCCGCAGGAGGTGCGCAAGCACCCGACCGAGGGCGAGAAGATGCAGTTCGGCGAAGCTGCACCCGGCCTTGTGCCGGCTGATGAGACCATCCTTCCCGATCGGGGGAAGCCCATCGGCGAGAGCCTCCCGCGCGGTGACGGCAATCACGGCGTGCTGGACCCCACGGAAGACGGCCATCCCCTGCCCGAAGGGCTCGAACGCAAGCGCGCTGGTCCCCTGAACAAAGGCACCGGGCGGAGGATCAGAGGTGGCGAGGGTGGCGGTTAGCCGCGGAACGGCATTGCCGGTCGAAACGTTGGTTCAATTGGTCCAACGGCAACGGAGCGAACGATGCCAACCGAGCCGGACTATCGCGAGATGCTGCAGAAGGCGCAGCAATGCACCGACGAGGTGAAGCAATTTCTCGTCGCCATATGCAACTCGCCGCAGGGAAAAGCGAACGAGGCGATCCTCAGCGCCGCGGCGCTGACGGTGGAGCAACTGCGCATCGTCGAAGGCCAGATCAGCGGCATCTGGGAGCTGTTTCAGCAAGCCAGCAGCGCGACGCATCAACCGTCGCCGTACGATCGCGCACCGCCCACCCAGCCCGATGACGATGCGAAGGACAAGCCAATGCCGCTGAGCTAGCCGTCTCCTCGGAGGAACATTCGGTTTCGGCCCCCGTTATTCCTGCATGTTCATATTCGATGTCGAAGCAGTCGCCGAAGAGTCGTTCCTGATCGCGTGGGACTTTCTCGATCGCACAGGCTCGATCGATGATGTCGACCAGGCAATGACCGAGTTGGGCAACGAGATCATCACCCTGCTTGGCCGCGGCGAGAGCAACAAGATTCGCATCGCCAATCTGGCGATCGATGCCTACCGCAAGCGACATGACGCGGTAGCGGCTTAGATTGCGCGCAATCATCGGCAGGTCATCCGAGCGAAGCGATCCGGCCTCCCGCAATGAAGGCAAAAAGGAAGGGCCCCTTAGCGGGGCCCTTCTTCATTCCTAGTGCATGTGGATGTGGTGACGGTGGCCGTAGCCATGGCCGCGACCATGATGGAAGTGGCCATGGCCGTAGCCACGCTTCTTGACGATCACCACCTTGTCCGCTCGGTTGTACGAACGTCGCCAGCCGTGATCGTGGCCACGCTTCTTGATGATAATCGTCTCGGCGCTCGCCGGCGTCGAGGTGACGGCGGGAGCGGCGATGCCGAACGCGGCGGCCGCAGCGAGCGTCAGAACGAGTTTGCGCATTGTGTCCTCCTTGCACTTCAATGGGACGACAATGCCCCGCGATTGCCGCTCGTTCCCGACGCCGCCAGGCAAGTTTCTTGAACGCTCGTTCATCGGGAACGAGCGTTCAGGTCTCATCACCGGAAGCCGAAGCCGAAGTGCACGCCCGGCGCATCGAGATGCACGCCCGGGCCGCGGTGATAATGACGGCGGTGGTAGCGATAGGACGGCTCGTAGTAGTTATAGGAGTCGCCGTAGTATCGCGGCCCGCGCGTCTGCCAGCAGCGTCCCCACTCGTTACAGACGAGGCGCACGTTCTGAATGCCGTCGTCGACGACCGGCGCCGTCGGCACCAGCGGCGCGGCCTGCGCACTGCCTGTGACGGCAAGCGCCGCGGCGCCGGCCAGAAGCGAAACTGCAAGCTTGGTCATGATCGTTCCTCCGCATCATTACGCATGTGGGCTAATCGCTGGTGGCCGAGGCTCGTTCCGGCACTGAATCGGGAAAAGCAGGTATGCGGCCGGAACCAATTCCGGCGTTCAATCTGCGAGCCGATGGAACGGCGACTGCGGAGGACGGCATTCCTGTGTGGAAGTCGCCGAAAAGCCCGCACAACAGCGCTGCTGGTGCCATCACACCATTGCTGGAGGCCCTGTCTGATTGAACAGCGCAACAACGCTCGCGCACAAGTATGCAAGGCGTGACACGGCATTAAGTCTGATCGCAAACGTGCCCGTTTCCAGCGGCTCCTTTTCCGCCAATTCATCACTCGTTCACCGCATTTGTTAGCGCCGCCATTAAAGGGCTTTGCCGATGCTGGTCGTATCCTTTGGGGGAAGGATCATGACGGATATCGAGATCAAGGCGCGGATGTTCGCCGCGCTCAGCGCCACCAACGAGGCGATCCTGAAGGCGTGCTCGGCAGAGGAGCTCTACGAGCGGGTCTGCGAAGCCGCCGTTGCAGGCGGACGCTTCCGCTCCGCGGCTGCCCTCTTCCCGAACGAAAATGACGAGCTCAAGCCTGTCGCATTCGTCGGCCCGCGCAGCGTTGCGCCCGCCGATTTCAAGATTTCCATCAGGCCCGATTCACCATTCGGCCAGGGTATGAACGCTTGCGCCTTCCGCGAAGGCAAGGCGAAGATCGCCAACAGCTTCCAGACGGACGAACGCTCGGCGGCCTGGCGCAAGATCCATCCCATGGAAGAGATCGGCTCGGCCGCGTCGGTGCCGCTGCTGCGCGACGGTCGAAGCGTCGGCGTCTTCCTGTTCATGCTGAACGAGGCGAACGCGCTCACCGACGAGGTCGTCGGCCTGCTCGAGCGCATGGTCGCCAACGTGTCGTTCGCGCTCGACGTCTTCGAGCGCGACCAGCAGCGCGCCAGGGCTGAACGGGCCAACCGCCGCCTCACCGACATGTTTGCCGCACTCAGCGCCACGAACACGGCCATCCTTCGCGCCTCCGACCGCAAGGAGATGTTCCAGCTCGTTTGCGATGCCGTCGCCGGCGCCGGGCAGTCGCTTGGCGCGGCGGCGATCTTTCTCAAGAAGCGCGGCGACCATTTGCTTCGGCTTGCGGCCGCGGCCGGCCAGGCGATCGACGCGATTCAGGAAGCTGGAGATTTCGGTCGATCCGGAACATCCGCGCGGGCGCGGCCTTGCAGGTCCCGCATTCCGCGAGCAGACGCTCAAGATCGCCTACGATCTCGCAGCCGACGAGCGCACGAGGCACTTTGTCGTCGGCAGCCATCACCAGTATGGAGCGGCCGCAGTGCCGCTGGTGCTGCGGGGCGAGTCGATCGGCATCATCTATTTCTTCTTTGCCCGCACGTCGGGGAACGATGACGAAGGCATCCTGCAGCTGATGCGCGACATCGGCGCCAACATATCGTTCGGCCTGGAGGCGTTCGAGAAGGAGGCGCACAAGGAGCGCATCGCACGCATGCTGGGCGCCATGAGCGCAATCAACGAAGCGATCATGCGCGCGAAATCGCGCGAGGAGCTTTACGACATGGTTTGCGAGGCCGCCGCCCGCGGCGCGAAATTCACCTCGACCTCGATCCTGCTTGCTGCGCCCGCGGACGAATTCTTTACCCTCGCCGCCTGCTCCGGCCCCAATGCAGCGACGGCCCGCAGCTACCGCTACGCGACGTCGGACAGGATCGCCGAAGGCCGTGGCCTTAGCGGAACGGCTTACCGGACCGGCAAGCCCTGCATCCAGAACGACATGCCGAATTCGGCATCGGCCAGGATCTGGCAGCACTCAGGCCCGCAGAAGTGCCGCGCCGCGCTCGGGCGCGGCGATGCCGCTGTTCAGCCAGGGCCGCGTCGCCGGCGTGCTGTTGTTCATGGCCGGCGAATACAACGTCTTCACGCCGGAATTCACCGAGATCCTCGAGCGGATGGCGGAAAACCTGTCGTTTGCACTCAACAAGTTCGACCAGGCCGACGAGAAGGAGCGCGCCGAACAGCGTGTGCATTTCCTCGCCAACCACGACAGCCTGACCGGCCTGCCGAACCGCGACCATTTCAACCGGCTGCTGGAGCAGAAGATCAAGGCCTGCGCCGAAACGCAGCGCAAATGCGCCGTGCTGTTCATCGACCTCGACCGCTTCAAGGTGATCAACGACTCCCTCGGCCATGCCGCGGGCGACAGACTTCTGGTCGAGATCGCAAACCGGCTGCGCGCCTGCACCCGCACGAATGACATCGTCGCGAGACTCGGCGGCGACGAGTTCGTGGTGCTGCTCGGCGACGTGGCAGGACCGGGCGGAAACCACTGCCGTGGCCAAGCGCATTCTTGCCGCGATCGCGCCGGCGACGATGCTTGCGGGCTACGAGTGCCGCGCCACCGCCAGCATCGGCGTCGCGCTCTATCCCGACAACGGCACCGACGCAGAGACGCTGACCAAGAATGCCGATATGGCGATGTACGCCGTCAAGGGCGACGGCAAGAACGACGTGCGGTTCTTCTCGTCGGAGGTAAGATCGCAGTCGGTCGAACGGCTCTCGCTGGAAGGCCACCTGCGCCATGCGCTCGAACTCGGCCAGTTCTCGCTTGCCTACCAGCCGAAGCTCGATGCCGCCACGCGTCGCTTCACCGGCGTGGAGGCGCTGCTGCGCTGGTCGCATCCGGAGCTCGGCACGGTGCCGCCGTTGACCTTCATTCCGCTTGCGGAGGAAACCGGCCTGATCGTGCCGATCGGCCGCTGGGTCCTGAAGACCGCATGCGAACAGAACATGCAGTGGATGCGCGACGGCCTGCCTGAGCTGTCGATGGCCGTGAACCTGTCGCCGCGGCAATTCCTCGATTCGGCACCTGCTCGGGGACATCGACGATGTGCTGACCACGACCGGCATGCCGGCGCGCCTGCTGCAGCTCGAGGTCACCGAAAGCATGGTGATGCAGAACGTCGACCGCGGCATTCGCGTGCTGGATGCGATCCAGAGCCGGGGCGTGCGGCTTGCGATCGACGACTTCGGCACCGGCTACTCGTCGATGTCGCTCATGAAGCAGTTCCCGATCGACACCATCAAGATCGACCGCTCGTTCGTGCGCGAGCTGGAGGTCAACGACGAGGATCGCGCGATCGCCAACGCCATCATCTGCATGGGCAAGGCGCTTGGGCTGACGGTCGTCGCCGAAGGCGTCGAGACCGAGGGCCAGGACGAGTTCCTGAGCAAGAGCCTGTGCGACGAGTTGCAGGGCTATCTGTTCAGCAAGCCCGTGCCGGCGGATGCGATCCATCGGCTGTTTACCGACCGGGTCGATGCCCCGCCGCTGCAGCCCGAACCTGCCGCCTGCATGAACGCGGTACTGAACAAAATTGCGGCCGGATAGGCTAAATCCCAACGTCCATCGTTGCCGCGCGGAGTCGGAATCAGCGCGACCTCGGCATCAGCAGTAGTGCCAGCGCGAAACCCACAAGACCCGCTGCGACGAGATGCAGCAGCGGATCGGCCCGCGGCCGGCTCAGCTGGCGCGCAAGCCGTAACGATTCCTCAACCACGCGGCCATCCGAGCGCTTGTTGAAGCGGCTACCTTCCATGGCGTGCTCCTTCTCGCCTGCTTCAGCTAAAACCAGCTGCAATCGGCTCCGTTCCGTCGCCGTCAGGAACTCGCTGCGCAGCGGGCCGTTGTCCGTGCCAGGCAACTGTCGGAGGACATGATGGATACGGACAGGATCGTGGGATCTGCCAAGTCGATGGCAGGCAAGGTTGAGAAGGCCGCCGGCGACGCCTTCGACGACAAGCAGACACAGGCCGAGGGCGCCGCGACCGAAGCGGAAGGCGCGCTGCAAAACACGCTCGGCCAAGTGAAGGATGTTGCGCGCGACGCGGCCGAGAAGGCCACCAGCCTCGCGAGCGACGCATATGACCAGGGTTCCGAGCTGGTGGCGGAACGGCCGGGCAGCGCGCTTCTGGTGGCAGGTCTGATCGGCTTTGCGCTCGGCGTCATTCTGACGCGGGGCTCGCAAGCTCCGCCGCGTCCGCGCTGGCAACGCGTGTACTACGGCTGAGGGCCGCAGGCGCGCGCGTACGAAAATTGCCGCCTTACGCGGACCGTCGTGGCTTCCGTTTGAAGGTCACGATGTCGGCTGCTTCCGCACCACACTTCGTGCATTTGTAGTGGTGCTCTTCGACATCGCGCGACAACGCAAGAGGCTTTGCCGCGATCAACAGCATCGGCGTCTGGCATCTGCCGCAATTGTGTTCGGACGCCGTTCGCGCACTCGCGTGCTCTTCGAGCCTTGGCATAACGCAACCCCCCGCACCCAACGAACCCTTGCCAATCAAAGCACGGTCCGGGTCGACGGACAATTCACTTGAACTAATGCTTGTAAATCCGTCCGTGGCACGACGCGCGGGCAGCGCGGGCCGCCCGAACGGTAGGGTTCCCTCATGCACGACTGGGCTGCCTTGCATACCCTGGTACTGAAAAGACGCTCAGGCGGTTGCAGCAACCCGCCGGACGCGGCCACGCAGCAGCGCCCGGACCTCGTCGGCCGGCCGGGCAGCGCTGAACAACCATCCCTGCATCTGGGTGCAGCCGAGGTCGAGCAGCACAAGGCGCTGCTCCTCCGTCTCCACGCCCTCGGCGGTCGTGACGACGTTCTGGGCGGCAGCGATGCCGAGCGCGGCGCGCAGGATCGAGCGGCTCTTGTCCTCGGACAATTCCGAGATGAAGCTGCGGTCGATCTTGATCTTGTCGAAGTGGAATCGGTGCAGATAGCTGAGCGACGAGTAGCCGGTACCGAAATCGTCCAGCGCGACGCTGACGCCCAGTGCGCGCAGCTGACCGAGGGTTTCGCTCGCCGCCTCATGGTCGCGGATCAGCACCGCTTCGGTAACCTCAAGCTCCAGCCGCTCCGGCGAGAGCCCCGAGCGCGCCAGCGCCGCGGCGACCTTCAGCGCCAGCGTCCGGCTGCGGAACTGCGTCGGTGAAACGTTGACCGCGATGTGGATCGCCTGCGGCCAGTTCGCCGCTTCCGCGCAGGCCGCATTCAGCACCCACTCGCCGATCTCGTCGATCACACCGATGTCCTCGGCGATCGGAATGAACTCGGCAGGCGAGATGAAGCCGCGTTCGGGATGACGCCATCGCAGCAGCGCCTCGCAGCCGGCGATCTCGTCGGAACGGAGGTCCACGATCGGCTGATAGTGGATCTCGAAAGCCCGTTCCGCCACCGCCTGCCGCAGTTCCAGTTCGAGCAGGTGACGTGATTTTGCCCGCGCCTCGAGCGACGGATCGAAGAAGCGATGGGTACGGCGGCCGCTCGCTTTTGCATCGTACATGGCGAGGTCGGCGTTCTTCACGAGCTGCTCGAGGTCGCTGTGGGATGCGGAGGCCAGCGCGATGCCGACGCTCGCGTCGGTTATCAGCTGATGGCCCATGCAATCATACGGCTCGCGAATGGCCTGGTAGATGCGTTCCACGAGGTCCGTGACCTCGGACTTGGTCTTCACGTCGGTCTGGATGATGGCGAACTCGTCTCCGCCGAGCCGGGCGACGAGGTCCTTGCCGCCGACGCACGCGTTCAAGCGGGCCGCAATGCCCTTCAGGAGTTCGTCGCCAATCGAGTGGCCGAGCGAGTCGTTGACCGTCTTGAATCCGTCGATGTCGATGTAGAGCACCGCGACCTGGGTGCCTCGATCGATCTGCTGCAGGGCCTGCGCCAGCCGCTCGCGGAACAGCACCCGGTTCGGCAGCTCCGTCAAAGGATCGTAGTGCGCCATATGCGCAATGCGCTCCTCGGAGCGGCGGCGATCGGTGACGTCTTCAAGCGTGCTGACCCAGCTGCCGTCGTGCAGCGGATGGAGGAGCAACTCGACGATCCGACCGTCGCTTTCATTGATGGTACTGCGCGTCGTCGTGCCTGTGCGCAGGTTGTCAACAATCGTGTTGCAGTGCTGTTCCACGTCGCCGTGGAAGGTGCCGATAGCCTTGCGGTGCTGGATCAGCTCGCGCAGGGTGCACCCCGGTTTGACCACCTCGCGGGAAACGCCGAACATCTCGATGTAGCGATCGTTGCAGAGCACCAGGCGATTTTGCGCATCGAACAGCAATAGCGCGTGCTTCATGTTGTTGACGGCGGTGTCGAGGCGCTGCTTCTGCAGCAGCAGCCGTTGCCGGCTTGCCTCGTACTGGCTCCGCAACTGGCGGATGATCAGGAACAGCGTCAACGAAATCACCAGCACCGACAGGCCCGCGACGACGACCAGGAGTTTTGTCTGCTCGCGCCATTCCTTCAGCGCGGCATCGACGGTGGTCGAGACCACGACCCTGAGCGGAAGCGCCTGCAGCGTAGCAGGCGCGGCGTAGCGCGCCGCGCCATCGACGGGGCCCGAGGTCCACACGGTGCTCGCTGCAGACCCACTGAGCCGTTCGAATTGCGCGCCGGAGACGATGTTCCTGCCGATCAGATGGTCGGCCTTCGGGTGGCGGGCAATCAAGGTGCCGTCGGAATGCAAGAGCGAAATCGCCGCATCCTGGCCAAGAGCGACTGAGGCGAAGAAATGCTCGAAATTTCTCGGCGACAGCGATCGCGTGATCAGACCGAGGAATTCGCCGTTCGGCGAGGTGATCTTCTGCGCGAATACCAGCGCACGCCCGTCGACGAACTGGCTCGTGACGAGCTCGACCACCAACGGTCCCTCGGTCATGCCGGATTTGAGCGTGTTGAAGTATTTCCGTTGGGCCACGGAGCGCTTGGCGACCGGCCACTCCTGCGACGCGTTCAAGAGCTGGCCGTCGACGTTCCAGAGGTTGACGCCGACGAGTTCGCGCGCGGTCCCCATCACCTTCGATGCCAGCAATCGGTGGATGGCCGCCGTGCCCATCATGCGATCGAAGGCGTCGGGCGAACTGATCTTCTCCAGCTCGATCTCAGCCGCCACAGCCTTCTGCACCGCGGCGAAATCGCCCAGCACCTGATCGTAGTGCCGCGCCACGAGATGCGCATTGTTTTCGATTTCGCGCTTGGCCGAGGTGATCGCGCGCTCGCGCGAGGCCGATACGGCGAGTGCGGTTGCAATGCCGATCGCAGCAATGAGAATGCTGCCGCCGAGCGCCAGCGTCAGGATCGGCCCACGCCGAGGCTTTGCAGGCAAAGCGACGTCGGAGACAAAATCGTCCCCTCCGCTCCGCGAGCGCTTGCTGAAAAAGCGGACGTCCATGCCCCCTCCGTCGACCATGGATTAAGGCTGACAGATGGAGCGCCAGTTACGATTTGCGGTTACCTATTTTTTAATTTCCATGGCGAGCCACGCTGGCGATTTCGCACTGCAGCACAGACCGACGAAAGAGCCCCGGCCTCGCGGCCAGGGCTCTTCATCAACAGGGCCCTACATCAACAGAGCCTTCTCAACCATGTCGCCGGTCAGTCGAGCACGTGCACGACTTCGCGGCTGGACGGTTCGACAAAATAAACGCGGTTGCCGGAATAGACGTAGCGATACTTCGAGACCGACGGACCCCAGTCAGCCGGGACCGAGCGCAGCTCGACGTCAGCCGGCAGCCGCCCGCCGACGGTCACACGCTCCTCGAATGTGATCGGAGCGACGCGTTCCTTCACCACATACTCCTTGATGCGGGTGCGCTGCTCCGGCTCGAACGTCACGCCGACGCCGACCGTCTGCGCGAACGAAGGAGCTGCCGCGCTCAAGGCGCCGACCGCAGCCAAAGCGAAAACAATTTTCCTCATGATCAACTCCTGTCAGGGAACCGGGTCCTTGCCCGTCTGTCGGCAAATCGATCGCGAAGTGTGTTTGTTCCGGACAATGCCGGTTCCGTCTCGGGAAAGACCTGGCAGCGCGCATTGCGCACCGATCGGCTCAGTCGACGCGCGTCGCGCGCTCCGAATTTTTCGGCCGCTGCGCATGCTGCTCGCCGGCTTGTTTTTCGATCTCTGCGTTGAGTTCGGCGCCCGTGATGATGACAGCAGCCGAGAGCCACATCCAGGTCATGAAGCCGATCACCGCACCAAGCGAGCCGTAGGTCGTATTGTAGTTGCCAAAGTTCGCTGCATACCAGGAAAAGAGTGCGGAAGCGGCGAGCCAGAGGGTGGCGGCCGAAGCGCTGCCCCAACTGATCCAGCGCCATTTCGGATAAATCGAATCGGTCGGCCCGAAGCGGTAGAGAAAGGCGAGGCCGAGCGCGACCACCAGCCAGATCAGCGGCCAGCGGCCGTAACGCAGCAGCGCCTCGAACGCTGCATCGAGACCAAGATAGTGAAACGAGATCGGCAGTACGACGACCGCCGTTAGCGCCAACAGCGCGAAGACGATGGCCCCCATGGTGAAGGCAAGCGAGATGAGGTTAAGTCTGAAGAAGCCACGCTCTTCTCTTGCGCCGTAGGCCACATTGATTGCGTCGAATACCGCCTTGACGCCGGCATTGGCGCCCCAGATGGCGATCGCGAGGCTTAGCAGAAAACTGACGCTCAGCGTTCGGTTGCCGGCGGCGGACACGCGTTGGATCTGATCGCCGACGACCTCGATCGCGCCGCCGGGCAACAGGGACGATAACTGATCGAGTGTGTCTCTGATGGTCGCGCTGTCGGCGAACAAACCATAGAGGGAGACGACCGCGCCGATCGCCGGAAATACCGCGAGCAATCCATAGAACGTGACGCCGGCCGCGACCGCGAGCACGCGGTCATCGGAGATGCTGCGATAGGTGCCGAGCACGACCTGCTTCCACTCGCGTCTCGCGATGGGCGTCCCCGCATTTTCTTCGTGCTCTCCGGCTTCCCGCGCGAGTGCCGACATCTTGCAGTCCTCTGGCTGCCAAACACACGCGCGGAATGCCTTGTTCCACAGCCATCGACCCGGGAACGACCAACGCTTCGGCCGCGTTACATCTTGCGAGGAAAACACCGATGGCAGACGCGAGAGACATCAAAGACCTGCGCAACGCGATCGGCCGCGGTCTGTCGGCCTGCTTTGTCGTGGAGCGCGAGACCCCTGAGCAGCTCCTCGAGCTGTTGCGCCGGCTGAAGCGCAGCGAGGAGACCATGAGGAACGAGCGTGACGACCGATGAGGCAAGGCGATTTGGCGACATCGGGCGGGCCATCGACGCGGCCGAACCGGCCTCGACCGCGAGCCGCGCGACCGTGCGTCGCGAGCTCAATCTTTATCTCGATGCGATTGGAAAATATCTTCCGGCGTGGTTCTGCCGCATGGTGATCCGGCTGCGTCGGCCATCGCGATGGCCGGCTCGCATCGCGATCTCGCTGCTGCTGGTGGCCGGCGGCTTGCTGTCGTTCCTGCCGGTGCTTGGCTTGTGGATGCTGCCCCTCGGCTTGATCATCATATCGCAAGATCTGCCCGCGCTGCAGCGACCGCTGCTTCGCGTTTTCCAATGGGCAGATCGCCGCTCGAAGGCGTGGCGACGGCCCGCAGCTTCAATCAACGGATGATGGAATCGCGCGTCGCCCGATCGCGACGCGGCTGACAGGGACCTGCTGTTGCGCGAAAACTTCCGCGCGCAGCGAGACGTCAGTGCACCGTGTCGAGCGGCTGGATGAAGCGCGCGTGTCCGTCAGAATCGAACGCGACGATGCAGAGACCCTGGTGACGGATCTCGGGCTGCTCGTCGAGCAATCGCGCCGCATATTCCTTGCCGAACTCGATCGCCTCATCTTCTGTCAGCTGAAAGCTGCCGGCAGACGAGTCGAAGTCAGTCAGATCGGTCACGCTAAAACTGTACTGTTGCATTTCAACTCTCCACGAGTGTCCCGAATTCGCAGTTCGCAAAACTTGGCCGCAACCTCCTTTGCGCACTTCATAATTCGAAGAGGACGCTCGAAAGCTATGACTTCCGGCGTGACTTCCAACCATCGCGCCAGCCCGTGTAACCAAGCTGTGATTCATGGAAGAGTTCCGACCAACTGAGCACGGGTGCGTGATATCCCCGTTGTCCACACTGTTCACAGGGCGGAATCCACAACAAATGCGCAACTTTTGGCCATGCAATTTCCCAAGTAAATTCAATGACCGCGGCGAAGCGACGAGCGCTGCCTTTTCACGCTATGCATGTGGGCTACGTCGAGCACTCGCGAGCCCGGGGATCGGGCAACGATGCAAGCATTTCTTCGTCTGCTGTACGCCGCGACCGTCAGCATGATCCTCGTTTCGTCGGCGGCCGCGGAGACGCTCGTCCTGCGCGTGACCGATGCGAATGTGGTGAAGGACCAGAGGACCGGAAGTCCGGTCGTCACGATCAGACTGAGCGCCGACTCAGCGCGTGCGTTCGGCGCGTTCACAACTGCAAGGGTCGACAACAAGGCCGAGTTGCGTGTTGACGGAAAGCTCGTCGCGGCGCCGGTCATTCGCGAGCCGATCACGGGTGGCACGCTGCACATCTCCGGCGAAAATGCCGATGCCGCGCGCGCCCTGGCCGAGCAACTGCTGAAGCCAGACGCCAGAGTCGAAGTCATCGCGGAATAGCGTTGACGTGCCCCTAAACGAAAACCCCGCCATTCACCGAAGTGAATGACGGGGTCTTTCATGCTTTCACCTCTTTCGAGGTGATTGCACTTGTTCGGTAACGCCGTGCGGCGAAAAGCGTTCCGCATGTCGGATAAGAATTTCGGCAGGCCGGAACCAGTTCCTGGACCCCTCCAGCCCCACTCAATATCGGCGTCGCGGTCGGCCGGCGGTGGCTCTCGACAAATGGCCAGTTCAGCTTTCCGGCAGCGCAACCCATTCGGCGCATTCCATGGCGTAGGCCGCGTAGCGGAAGTCGCGAATGTTCATGACCCGGTCGCCGGTCCACCCCAGCAGCATGAAATAGACCGGCGTGCCGGACCGATTGCGTGGATCGAACACCAGCACCGCCGGGCGGCGTTCAACCATTCCGGGCACGAGTTGCCAGTCGCTCACCTTGGCATAGTTGCCGAAGTATCGGGAGACTTCCGCCTTGCCCTGCCACTTCGCACGATTGACGAGCTCAAGTTGCACGTCGTCGGCGAGCATCGCGCGAATCGCATCGAACTCGCGCGCGTTGAACCGCTCGATATACGAGGCGAGCCGGACGTGGTCGGCCGGAGCCATCACCGGCTGCCACGCATCGTGCGGCTCGTTCGCGAGCTCGCGCAACCGTGCGCGACCACGATGCAGCGCGGCCTTCGCCGCCGGCAGGCTGAGGTTCATCACATCGCAGACTTCCTGCAGCGAGCAGCCAAGCACATCCATCAGGATCACGCTGGCACGCTGCGCAACCGGCAATCGCATGAACGTGCGCAAGCTTGCGGCCGCGACCTGGCGATTGTCGATTTCGTCGAGGGGGTCCGCGATCATGTCGATCTCCTCGCTGGCGTGCAGCCCGTCGAGCCGCGCGCGGCGGCGCAGGAAATCCAGCGCCGTGTTGTGGGCGATACGAAACAGCCACCCTTCGGGATTTCCGATCGCACCTGCGGCTTCGAATGCGTCGAGCGCTTTCAACATCGCATCCTGCAGCACGTCTTCGCCGTCGATTGCAGAACCGACCATGCGCGCGCAGTAGCGGTGCAGTTTTGCGCGCTGCTCGGTGAGCAGCCGGCTGAGCGATTCCGCGGTCATCGATGCGCTGGAGGGATTCATCAACCCGGCTCGTCGAGCATCCGATAATTGCCGACGACCTTCGCCCCACGCGCCTCGGGCGGCTCGATGCAACGCTCGCGAATGCCGCGTTGGAAGGCCTGGAAGGCGTCCAGCTGGAGCAGCGGGCTCGGGCCGTCGTCCGTCTCGTGTTCGACGACATGCACGAATACGCCGTCGTCCAGCCGAAGCGTCAGATAGCGCACGCCCGTGGGCTGCTTGGCTTTCAGTTCGGCAAACACGGCTTCGACCAAAGCGGCGTTGGCGTCCGCCGCCTCCGGTTTGGTCTTGTATCTGATCAGGGTTCGCTTCATGGCGGGCCTCTCTTTGGCGGTTGCTCGCTCACAAGGACGATCTGGATTGTCGAAAGGATTCGCTCTGGAAAAATAAATCTTCAGGCGTATCCTCGCCCCGCCGCCATTCGTCGACAGGACGCGGCGGCTATACGTCCCGTGATCCTGGCCGTTCGACGCGAGCGCTGCTGCCCGACCTCGGCGTTCGCCGTGGAACGTCTCTAATCGTCAGCCGTTTCCTTTTCCAGGGAACGAAAGGAAAGGCTCATGAGACTTGTTCCGATCGTCATGCTGGCTACGATCGCCGCGACTCCGGCGTTCGCGGGCCATGCGAAGAAGAAACGCATGCCGATACACTCCCAAGGCTATTTCCTGCAGGAGCACGATTGGCGTTACAGCCGCAACCAGTATCGCGGTGGCGACTACCTGCCCGGCCCGAACGTCTATTCGCCGTCAGGCCGGTACGTCGGCAGCGACCCGTCGCCGAACGTTCGCCAGCGCATGTATGACGACGACCTGCGCTTCCGCCGGAGATTTTGATGCGAAGACCCAGGACGCAAGGAAGCCCCGCCGCGCGCGGGGCTTTCGTTTGGTCGTTAAGTGATCCGCATCACATTCCTTGAGCCCGGCTGCGCTACACTTGGGCGCAGTCAACGAGGCTTCCGGAATGTTCTTTGTCGCACTGATCGCTGCCGCGTTCATGCCGCTGGGCTTTGCCTTCGGCCGGTCCCTGGCGCAGCGCAGCTGCCGGCCGATTGCGCCGATGCACCGCACGCTCCGCTGAACGCGCCCCGCTTGCGCATGATCCTAGAGCGCCGGAACGAACTTCAGCGTCGCTTCCTGCGGATCAAGCGACATGCAGGTCTTGCGCCGCGAGATACCCTTCGAAATGCCGGTCACCTTCATGACCTTGCCTACTCCGCACTGGCCGCTGTCGACATAGACCACCGCGCCAGCCGCAAGGTAGTGCGGCTCCCGTTTCAGGATCGTCTGAGCCGAAGCTGCCGGAATCAGGGAGAGGGCAAAAAACGCCGCCAATAAGACACGCATCGACATCCCCTCACACGGAACTCACCGTCAACAAGCATAAAGCACGCCTGTGACGCTAGTTCCTCAGGCAGCAAAAAGATTCCTGCGGCTGGCGACCCGGGCGCCCTCCCCGTGCTTCCGCCACCGGCGCTCTGCCCTGACGCCCATCAGCGAAGCAAGTTAAGGGCCACAATCAGCGCAAAATTGCTTGGCCGATCTGCCAAGGCTTGCAGAGGACGGACCGTTCAGGAGCGGTCGCGACGGTCGGGGTCGCTCAGCACCCCCGGCAGATGCTCTTGATCCGCCGCGAGACTTCCTTCTCGCTTTGCTCGACGACAGGATCGGGTTTGGCTTCGACCGTGGAGACCTGACCGGTGTGCCCGGGGATCCGGCTGCCGCCCATGCCCACCGTCCCGCCGCCTGGCGGCGTGGCGGGGCGGTTCTCGGCGCCGGATGTCGGCGGCGTCTGATTGGGATTTGCCGAAGGCTCCGCGGAGCCGCCGGCCGTGGCCGGACCGGAGCCTTGACCGGAGCCTTGGGCGAGCACCTGCGGCCCGCAGGCGATCAAGAGGGTAAGGGCAATTGCCGGAATGGCTATCCTGGGGAGCCGGGTGTTTGGGCTTTTTCTGGTCATGGGGCACCTCCGCTGAAGGCGCTAACGCCTCCGCCGGCCAGCGGGTTTCATCGGAGCTGCCCTGTCTGTCGCTAACGCCTCGCTTCCTGTGTCTCGGTAAAATTGACCGGAATCCCCTTCTTCACCGACTGTGCCAACCGCTGCGCGTCCCAGTTGGTCAGCCTCACGCAGCCACGAGATTCCGATTTGCTGACGCGGGAGGGCTCGGCCGTGCCGTGAATGCCGTACCCTTTCTCGGAAAGGCCGATCCAGACCAGACCGACCGGATTGTTCGGCCCCGGCTTGATGGTGAACGGCACGCGGGATTTCACGCCCTTGAACCTGTACTCGGGATCGTAGCGATAGGTCGGATTGCGCCGGACCGAGGTCACCTTCAAGGTGCCGGATGGCGTCGGCTTGTCCGTGCTGCCGACGGTCGCCGGGAAGAACGCGAGCAGCTTGCCGTCCGCGCCGAACGCCTTCACTGTCTGGCGCGTCTTGTCCACCTCGAGCCGGGCCACCTGCGGCAGCTTTTGGGCCGCCTCCGGCGCTACCACGGCAATGGACTCGCCGGCTTTGTCGAAAGCCTTGCCCGGATTGAGCGCTGTGAGCAGCGCCTCGCTCATGTGGAATTTCTCCGCCAGCGCCTCCTTCGGGCTGGTGAAGCCGAGCGCCGGCAACGGCTTCAATTGCTCGAGCTTCGGTGGAAGCTTTTCAAGGAACGGCCCTTTCACGTCCTGCGCCGTGATCGCGTAGTCGGCGGTCACAGCTCCGGAAGTCACCTCCTGCAGTTTCGACCAGATGTCCGGTGTCAAGACCTTGCTCGACGCAAGACCGTTGGCGTCAGCGAATGCGCGCAGCGCCTTCTCGACGTTCTCGCCGAATTTGCCGTCGATCTCGCCGGGCGAAAAATGCGCACGCTCGAGCAGCACCTGAACCTTCACCGCCAGCGCATTCAGCCGATCCGCGCGTGGCGGCGCCTTGCCGTCAAACGATGCTGCTTCGATCGCCTCGCGCGTGATCTTGTCCGCCGGCCACGCGGGCGAGACGAGCAAGGCGCCGACCAGTACGAGGGGGATGGCTGCACGCATGGCGTTCTCTAGGTGTGCGCATGCGAAAGCGTTTGCGCTTGCGAAGAGAACGCAGAGCGCCTGATGACAGTTCCTGACAACAAAATGAGCGATTAGAATTGAGGCGCTGATGTGCGCTGGAGCGGCAGGTGTTTCACGCCGGAACACTCTGGCGATTGATTGATTTTACCTGCGAGGACGAACAGCGATGACCTTGAAATCATGACGGTGCTTGAAACGATCAAGACGATTGCAGAGAAGGTGACGGGCCTCGGCCGCCCTCGACACGACGATCTGCAAGCCCTCGTCCGGCCGCGCAAAGGCGCGACGCTTCACTTCGAGGACGACGGCATCATCCCCAATCATCCGCGCTGGCCGCTGATCGTGTACCGTGGCGCGATCATCCTGCGCGACGATCTCGATCCCGCGGCGATCCTCGAGGACGTCTTCGCAAGGAACGGCTGGGGACGATCCTGGCGCAACGGTATCTACGACTACGTCCACTACCATTCACGCGTGCATGAGGTGCTGGGCATCGCGCGTGGCTCAGCCACCGTGGAGTTCGGCGGCCCGCGCGGCAAGAAGCTGGAGTTGAAAGCCGGCGATGTCGCGGTGCTGCCCGCGGGTACCGGGCATCGCCGCATCGATGCGAGCAGCGACTTCCTGGTGGTCGGCGCCTATCCGCCGTCGGGCACGTACGACATTTGCACCACAAGCGAAGACCGCAATCACGCGCTGAAAACCGTACGCCGCGTGCCGCGTCCGCGCCGCGATCCGCTCTACGGCGCGCGCGGGGGGCTTGTGGGTGTGTGGAAGAGGTAAGCTGTCATTCGGGGGTGCTCGCGCTGCGAGCGAACCCGAAATCCAGCGATCGAACACTAAGCAAGCGGTTGGTTTTGCGGTCGCAGCACCGTCAGCTTGAAGGGAGCGCTGTTCGCGGCAGCGTGGGCGACGGCCGCGTTGGCGTCGTTCAAGCCGAATTCTGCGATTTCATAGCCGTCGAGCTTCAGCAATCCGGCACGGATCAGACCGGCCAGGCGAAGCGCGGCGTCGGGCTTGTACATCCACTGGCCCATGATGGTGATGCAGTTGCGCATGATCCACGGATAGGGCAACGCAAGATCGTCGCCGCCGAGCATGCCCACGCCACCCATCAGCACCACGCGCCCGTAGGAACGAACCGTCATCGCCGCCGCGCGCACCGGCGCCACGCCGGCGTGCGGCGGCAGAATGTCGAGCACGCAGTCGATCGGTCCCGGCGCCGCCTGCTTCATCCGCTCGGTATCGGTCTTCTCCTCGCCGGTCAGCTTGACGGTGCGTACGCGCGCGCCGAACCGGCGTGAGAGCTCGGACAGCACATGTTCGTTGCGTCCGGGCGCGATGACGCAGGCTGCGCCCATCGCCAGCGCAACCGCGACAGCCGCGCTGCCAAAATTCCCGGTCGCACCGCTGACGAGCACCGTCTCGCCCGCCTGCAGATTCGCCGCGACAAATCCGCCGTACGGCACGAGCATCGTCCCCATGGCGCACCATCGCGCAGCATCGGCTGCATCGATGTCGCCGATCGGTTTGACGTTCTCGGTCGGCACGCGCATTTGCTCGGCGAACGAGCCGTCGCGGAAATGCCGCTGCAGCCGCAGGCCCCCTGCCCCGCCCGCGCTCAATCCCTGCAGCAGGATGTCGGGCGAGATCGCGTCGTCGCGCGAACGCACTGTCGGATCGACATAGACCCAATCGCCGGCATGCAGATGCGTCGCATCCGGTCCAACCGCCCGCACACGGCCGATGCCGCCCGGCCCCGGCACGACCGGCACGTCCAGCAGATATTTCCGCTCGCCGCTGAAAACCTCGTTCATGTAGGACAGCACCCGCGTCGCTGCGACATCGATGATGACTTCGCCGGTTCCGAGCACCGGATCGGGCACTGTTTGAAGCTCGAGGGGTGATCCAAAGGCCTTCAGCACTGCAGCTTTCATGTCGTTTGCTCCATTCATCCCGCCGTAGACCTCTTGGCCGGGATTTCCTCGCGCCTGAAGGCCTGGTATTATCCTGGGATTGTCAGATGCTCCCCTCAGCCTCGGATTTCGGATGCGCGAAGGACGTCACGGCGAGTTCGGCAATTTTCTGCGCACGCGGCGCGAAAAGCTGACGCCGAAGCTCGTCGGCCTGCCCGCGGGACGAAGGCGCCGTGCGCCGGGACTACGGCGGGAGGAAGTGGCCGAGCTCGCCGGTATCGGCATCGACTGGTACATCCGTCTCGAGCAAGGGCGCGCCGTCAGTCCCTCGACCACGACGGTGGACGCCTTGGCGCGCGCACTTCGCCTCAACAAGACCGAGCACGCGCATCTGCGCGCGTTGGCGTCGAACGCGAACCGGCGCCCGTTTCAACTGGAAACCGTGCCGCAGCCGCTCTTGCGCCTGATCGAAAGTTTCGAGCACCCGGCCTACATCACTGGCCGCAGGTGGGACATCCTGGCATGGAACGCGTCCGCAGCCGACATCTTCGCCTTCGACCGATTACCTGTCGAGGATCGCAATATTCTCGTCTGCATGTTCACCAACGCGGCGACCCGTCGCCTCTTTGCAGCAGGCTGGGCCGACGAAGCGAAGCGGATGATCGCCACGTTCCGCGCGACACATGATCTCTGGGCGGGCGATCCGGCTTTCACCAGCCTGCTGGATCGGCTGCGGCGAGGCAGCCAGGAGTTCGCCACGTGGTGGAACACACACGACGTGCGCAACGTCGCCGGCGGCCAGAAGCTCATCAAGCATCCCAAGAAAGGAACGCTGCGCTTCGAGCACGCAAGCTTTCAGGCGAACGACGATCCCGCGCTGCGGCTCGTGATCTACACGCAGGTGTGATCACGCCTGGCGGACACAGCAACTGTCGAACGCCGTGTTTGGAACATGTCGCATTGCTGCAACGGTTGACGCCGATCGCATGGAACGCGGTTGCTCCGCTCTTGCCAGCGCATCGTCGCACGCTAGCATTGGCGCATGGTTGTTCCTCGCACCCCTCGCCCGCCGGTCATCGTGCCGAAGCCGGTGGAGCGAACGCCTGATCCCGACGAGATCGAGCGCTGGGTTGGCCGGCTGGCGCGGTCGATCAAGCTGAAGCGACTTGAGCAGGGTTTTCGTCGCCGCAGCGCGCAGACCGGCGACGCAAATGCGGGCGCTTCGGGCACCGTCGATGGTGGCGGCGAGCGTCAATAGAGCGTCTTCAGAAAAATTCAAGCCGGCCCGGGCGCAGAGAAAATCCACCTGGGTTCCAACGCGCGCATATTGTCCTCGCCAGCGGCGGTTCCCACCTTCTGCCGCGTATGCGCCAATCCCGCGCTTAAGGAGCACGCAATGTCGCCCCTGTCGTTACTGCTCAATGTCGCCTGGATCGTGTTCGGCGGCCTGTGGATGGCCGTCGGCTGGGTCATCGCCTCGATCATCATGGCGATCACCATCGTCGGCATCCCCTGGGCGCGCGCGGCGTTCAACATCGCGGGCTACACGCTTGCTGCCGTTCGGGCATCGCGCCATTGCCCGCGATGCCCTGACCGGGCGCGAGGACATCGGCACCGGTCCGTTCGGCCTGATCGGCAACATCATCTGGTTCGTGCTGGCCGGCTGGTGGCTTGCGCTCGCCCACCTCATCACGGCGATCGGCCTGGCGATCACCATCATCGGCATTCCGTTCGCCTGGGCGCACCTGAAGCTCGCGGGCCTCGCGCTCTGGCCGATCGGCAAGACGATCGTGCCGGCCTGAGCGGCGGAAGGCCCTTACAAGTCTGATCCAGCTTCGCTGAATCAGACTCGTCGGTCATCTATCTGTTTGTGCATGATCTATTCCGAAAACCGGTTCCCACTTTTCGGGTTCATGCACTGTAAATTACTTCGCCAGCACGCGCGCCAATTCGACCAGCTCGGTGCCGATCGGTTTGGTAAGTCCGGCGATCTCGGCAAGCGGCGTGCGGGTCACCTCGCCGTTCTGGTAGCCCACCAGCACGCCGTATTCGCCCCGGCTGAGCGACTCGGTCGCGCCGACACCAAGGCGGGTGGCGAGAAAACGGTCGAAGGCCGTCGGCGGCGCGCCGCGCACCACGTGGCCGAGCACGGTGGCGCGCAGCTCGAAGCCGACCATGCTCTTGTCCTTCTCGAAGTGCTCGAGGATGCGGGCGGCGTTGTCCTTCACGCCCTCGGCGATCACCACGATCGCATGCGTCTTGCCGCGCTCGTAGGCTGCGCGCAGCCGCGCCGCGATTTCGACCGCCGGCACCTCGGCTTCAGGCGTGGAGATCACCTCCGCGCCACCCGCGAGACCTGACATCATGGCGAGGTAACCGCAGTGCCGCCCCATGGTCTCGACCAGGAACGCGCGATTGTGCGAGGAGCCCGTCGTGCGCAAGTGATCGATTGCTTCGAGCGTGACGTTGACGGCGGTGTCGCTGCCGATCGTGATGTTGGTGCCGTACAGATCGTTGTCGATGGTGGAGGCAACGCCGACCACGGGAAAGCCGAGCTTGCTCAGCATGAAGGAGCCGGTCTGCGAGCCGTTGCCGCCGATCACCACCAGCCCCTCGATACCGTGTGATGAAAGATTACGCAGCGCCTTGGAGCGGCCGCTCTCCTCGCGGAATTCCTTCGAGCGTGCGCTGCCGAGGAATGTACCGCCCATATGGATAATGCCGCCGACGTCGCGCGCGTTGAGCGGCCGGATCTGGTCCTCGATCAGGCCTTGAAAGCCCTGACGGACGCCGAACACGGCCATGCCCTGATCGAGCGCACTGCGTGTGACGGCCCGAATCGCGGCGTTCATGCCGGGCGCGTCACCGCCGCTCGTCAGGATGGCAATGCTTTTCATGCAGCGATGTTACGATTGCCGCCGGCCGCAGGTCCATGGCCACAAATACATGACCACAAATACATTGCCTGCCGGCCGGCGATTTTTTTAGGCACGCCGGACAATCGAAGCCGCGCGAAACGGCGTGGCGAACCCTTGTTCGCCGCGCCTAGAACGCGCGGTGCCGAACGGTTGCCGGAACGGGGATGGCGCGACGGCGGCGATCCTCGATGCGGGCGCGAACCGCGCCGCCGAGGAATGCGGCCCCTAGGAAGGCAAGCAGCGGAGCAACAAAACCGCCAAGCACGATCGCGGCGCCCATCACCTGGAAACCGAGGGGTGAGACAATTCCGTTCTTCATCGGCGTAAACCTTTTTGGGATCTGTCGGGGACGCTAAACCGGCTGGCACGATTCCGGAAGTGGATACCGATCTGTCGTACCAATTCATTCCCAACAAATCATGACCGGGCGCGGAAAGTTCCTTGCATCTACGGCCGAAATGGGGCGACGAGACCACCTCCCGCCAATAATACCTGTTGTCTCAAAGAACGTCACTATCACCTTGGAAGCGAACAGGGATTTTTAGCCGCGCCGGCGCCCGGCGATCACCGCAGGACGCTCGGCAGACCTCCTCGATGCTTGCCCTTTGCGTCAAGGCGGCCTGATGTGAGCTACGCTGAAAATCGGCCTCCGTTTCATGGATCGGCGGCGCTGGCGGCGATCGAGGCGGCGTGCCGGCTCCGCCAATCGTCGAGGCCCAAACGTGGCGGTGATGACCAGGACAACGCCACCCCTGCGCTTCAAGATCGCCCGCGGCGCGCACGATTGTGAGAGCGCCGGCCGCGGCCGATCCCGGCGTCGTGCCGACCGCAGCTCACATCCATCAAAGGTCGCGGCCGCGCCGCCTTGCCTTTCCTTGTCGGGTCATCGTACAACTTTGGCCAGGCGTGTTTGACGGGGGAAAGCCCTCTCAATCCGCATGCGAACAAGGACCCCAAACAACCAGGTCCGACGCACACAAATCTGGGGAGGTTTCCATGCTGGACTTCACGCGCCGCATTGCGCTCGCCGCCGCCTTCGTTGCGGCCGCGCTCGTCTCGGCCAATTCTGCGTCTGCGCAGACCAAGCTGAAGTGGGCGCACGTCTACGAGATCGCCGAGCCCTATCATACCGAAGCGCTGTGGGCGGCCGAGGAGATCAAGAAGCGCACGAACGGCCGCTACGAGATCGGCGTGTTCCCGGCCTCGCAGCTCGGCAACGAGAACCAGATCAACGAAGGCCTCGGCCTCGGCACGGTCGACATCATCTACACCGGCACCGCGTTTGCGGGCTCGATCCACAAGCCATTGGCGATCTCCGGCGCGCCGTTCATGCTGCGCGACTTCAATCACTGGAAGGCCTACCGCGAGAGCAAGCTGTTTCGCGACCTGGCCAAGGGCTACGAGGACAAGACCAGGCACAAGGTCATCGCGCTGACCTATTACGGCGAGCGCATGGTGACTGCCAACAAGGAGATCAAGAAGCCCGACGACATGAAGGGCATGAAGCTGCGCGTGCCGCCAGCGCCACTTTTCCTGATGCTGACGAAGTCGGTCGGCGCCAACGCCACCCCGATCGCGTTTGCCGAGGTCTACCTCGCCCTGCAGCAGGGCACCGTCGACGGCCAGGAAAACCCGCTGCCGACGATCATGGCGAAGAAGTTCTATGAAGTGCAGAGCCACATCATGCTGACCGGCCATATCTCGGAGTCGCTTCTGACCATCGTCGGTACGCATGTTTGGGCAAAGGCATCGGACGCCGACAAGAAGGTGTTCGAGGAGGTGCTGATGCAAGCGGCGGCCAAGGCAAGCGACCAGATCCGCGCCCAGGAGCAGAAGATCGCCGACGAGTTGCGCAAGCTCGGCAAGAACGTGGTCACGGTCGATCGTGAGGCGTTCCGTCAGGCCGCCGTGAAACTGCACAACGACGCCAGCGCCGGCGCCGGCTGGAGCCAGGCGGACTACGACGCGTTCCAGGCGCTGAAATAGCTTCGAGCCTGATCCAGCTTCGCTGAATCAGGCTCGCTCATCTCTCTGTTGTGCATGATCTATTCCGAAAACCGGTTCCCACTTTTCGGGATCATGCACTCGCAAGAAAGCCCTGAAGCTTCGGCTGCCGTCGCGCAGCCGAAGCTCGTCGTGGAGTTGCATATGACCGCTGCCCAGCGCCGCCGCCCGCCGAGAACGAGCATCTCATCGTCGCGCACGACGAAGAAGTGACGATCGAGCATCATCCGGAGAACTGGATCGCCTTCGCGCTGTTCTGGGCGCTCGCCATCATCGTCTTCCTGCAGTTCTTTTCCCGCTACGTCCTCAACAGCAGTTTTGCCTGGACCGAGGAGATCGCGCGCTACGGCTTGATGATGCTGGCCTTCATCGGCGGCGCCGTCGTCACCCGCAAGAAGGCGCAGATCGCCGTCGAGCTCGTCTCCAACCTGATGAAGCCCGGCCCCGCTCGCGCCACGCTGCTCGCCACCGTCGACTTCATCACCCTCGGCTTTCTGGCCCTGCTCGCCTACTTCTCGGTCACCATCGTCGAGCGCATGCAGTACCAGCGCATGACCGTGTTCGACCTGCCGATGAGCCTCGTCTATGGCGGCATCGGCCTCGGCTGCTTCATGATGCTCGCGCGACAAATCCTCGTGGTCTGGAGCAACATGCGCAACGGCTGGCGCAAGCCGCACGATGTCACCCAGCAGATTTCCGCGGACTGACCGGACCTCGAAATGGCCATTCTCGTCGTTGTCTTCCTTCTGGCGCTGCTGGTCGGCGTTCCGGTCTTCATTGCGCTCGCCGCGTCGTCGCTGCTCTACACCCACTTCTTCGCCGGCATCCCCGATTTCGTGATCCTGCACCGCATGGCGGGCGGGCTCGACAGCTTTCCGCTGCTGGCGGTGCCGTTCTTCATTCTCGCCGGCAACCTGATGAATTCCGCCGGCATCACCAACCGCATCTACGATTTTGCGGTGGCGACCTGCGGCTGGATGCGCGGCGGGCTTGCGCATGTGAACATCTTCGGCTCGGTCATCTTTGCCGGCATGTCCGGCACCGCGATCGCCGACGCCGCAGGCCTCGGCACGATCGAGATCAAGGCGATGAAAGACCACGGCTATGACACCGAGTTCGCTGTCGGCGTCACCGCGGCTTCCGCCACGCTGGGACCGATCATTCCGCCGTCATTGCCGTTCGTGATCTACGGCATGATGGGCAACGTCTCGATCGGCGCGCTG
Source organism: uncultured Alphaproteobacteria bacterium (assembly GCA_963757845.1). GTDB lineage: Bacteria > Pseudomonadota > Alphaproteobacteria > Rhizobiales > Xanthobacteraceae > P52-10. Next base: position 3,203 of record CAVWTB010000044.1, on the reverse strand, counting down.
TTTCTCGGCGGCTTCATCCCGGGCGCGGTGATGACCCTCTTCATGATGGGCTACGCCAGCTATTGCGCACGGCGCGACGGCATGGGCCGCGACCAGGTGTTTCGCTGGCGCACGCTCGGCCGCACCTTCGTCGCTGCGTTGCCCGCCCTGATGACGCCGCTGCTGATCGTCGGCGGCATGACGTTCGGCTGGTTCACGCCGACGGAAGCCGCCGTCGCGGCCTGCACCTGGGCGCTGATCCTCGGCGTCTTCCTCTACCGCTCGATGAGCCTGAAGCAGTTCTACAAGGTGTCGATGGATACGATCGAGACCACCGCCGGCGTGTTGTTGATCGTCGCCGCCGCCTCGCTGTTCGGCTGGGTCTTGACGACGACGCAACTGACCGAGGCCGGCGCCGCGGCGCTGCTGCGGCTGACCGACAACAAATACGTCATCCTGCTCCTGATCAACCTTCTGCTGCTCGTCGTCGGCTGCTTCCTCGAGCCGATCGCCTCGATCAGCATCCTGGTGCCGGTGCTGATGCCGATCGTGCTGAAGGTCGGCATCGATCCGGTTCACTTCGGCGTCGTCATGACGCTGAACCTGATGATCGGCCTGTTGCATCCGCCGCTTGGCATGGTGCTGTTCGTGCTGTCGCGCATCTCGAAACTCTCGATCGAGCGCACCACCATGGCGATCCTGCCCTGGCTTATCCCTTTGCTCGGCTCGCTCATCGCGATCACGCTGATCCCGGAGTTGACGCTGTGGCTGCCGCGCACGTTCGGGATGCTGAAATAGCGCCCCCGTCAAAGCCGGCTCACGCTCTGGAACCTTCGACCCTCCCGCCTGTTAACAACCGCTTGAGTTGTCCGGCGCGTCAGGAGGCGAACGGCCGTGGTCATTCCGGTAGGGCCCGCGTTCACCAACCTGTTCATGGGCGCGATCATTGTCGCCGCGCTCTATTTTGCGCGCGACATCCTCATTCCCATCGTGCTGGCGATGCTGCTCACCTTCGTGCTGACGCCGGTCGTCACCTTTCTGCAGAGCTGGCGCGTGCCACGCGCAATCGCCGTCGTCGCGGCCATGCTCGTGGCCATGACGCTCATCCTGAGCCTCGGCGCCATGGTCGCGAACCAGGTCAACCAGCTCGCCACCGAACTGCCGCGCTACCAGTCGACATTGCGCGAGAAAGTGCAGAACCTGCGCGATCGGTTCGGCACACCCGGCGTGTTCAAGAATGCCGCTGCCCTGCTCGACGACCTGAACAAGGAGCTCGATCGGCCGCGTTTTACCATCACGACGGAAGAGGCGGAGAAGGAGAAGCGACCGCTGCCGGTCGAAGTTCATCAGCCGGCGCCGAGCACGACGGAGCGCTTGATGATGGTGCTCTCGCCGCTGGCCTCTCCGCTCGCGACGATCGGAATCGTGCTGTTGTTCACGACCTTCTTCCTGTTTCAGCGCGAGGACCTCAGGAACCGGGTCATTCGGCTGGCCGGCGCCCATGACATCGAGCGGACGACTGCAGCGCTCAACGACGCCGGCGATCGACTGCAACGCCTGTTCGCCATTCAGCTCTTGCTGAACGCGGGGTTCGGGTTCGTGATCGCCGTCGGTCTGTCGCTGATCGGCGTACCGAACGCGCCGCTATGGGGCGTGCTGGCGATGATCTTGCGCTTCGTCCCTTATGTGGGCGCGGTCCTCTGTGCGCTGCTACCGATCCTGCTTGCAATAGCGATGGGACCTGACTGGTCGATGGCGTTGTGGACGGTGCTGCTGTTCGCGGTGGTCGAACCGTTTACCGGCCATGTCGTCGAGCCGCTGGCGTTCGGCCATCGCACCGGACTGACGCCCGTCGCCGTGATTGTCTCGGCGGTTTTCTGGACGTGGCTGTGGGGGCCGATCGGCCTGCTGGTCTCCACCCCGCTGACGCTGTGCATCGTCGTGCTGTCGCGGCATGTGGACCGGCTGAAGTTCATCGACATCATGTTCGGCGACCAGCCGCCGCTGACGCCGCAACAGGCCCTCTACCAGCGCATGCTCGCCAACGATCCGGTCGAGGCAGCCGAGCATGCCAGCCGCGCGCTCAGGAAGATAAGCGTGTTCGACTATTGCAACGATGTCCTGCTCGGCGCGCTGAATCTTGCACAGGCCGATCTCGATCGCGGCAGGCTCGAAACGGAGCGGATTGCGAATATCGCCAGCTGTGTCGACGAACTCCTGGAGGATCTTGCCGAGAGCGATGCCGACGCGGCACGCGAGAAGAAAAAGGCGGACGCCCATGACGCGGGCACCTCTGCCAAGATCGTGCGGTTCGCGGGCCGCGATCCATTGCTGACGGTCGTCGCGTTACCGGGCCTCGGCAAGCTTGATCGCCAGGCGGCGCTGGTCACCGCGTTCGTCGTCGCCCGCGAGGGATTTAAGACCGCCGTCCCGCAACAGAGCACGCCGTCGCTTGCGGACTTCGGCACTGCCGCGGCGATCTGCGTCTGTCAAATTTCGCCGCTGCACGAGTCCCAGCAGCGCTACACCCTGCGCCGGCTGCGGCGCAGCGCCGTGACCCAGCCGGTGATCATCGTCGCGCTCGGCCAGCACCCCGACGATAGGGCATCGGAGGGGGACACGGTGGCAACTTCGCTTGAAGGCGTGATCGAAGCTCTGCGCGCGATGAAGTCCGAGAGCGCCAAGCCGCAGGCCAGGCCGGATTGATTGACCTCGGCCGTATCGCAAGGACGGGTTCACCGTATGGAACTCACCCGGTTCGCTCCGCGTTTCCTGCGCATGCACGCAAGCCGCACCTCGCAGATCTTCGCCGAAGTCGCCAATGCCGCATCCCGCGCGGCCGGGCGGGCGATCACGTTTGCGCTTGCAGCGGCCGTTATCATCATCTGGGCGATCACCGGGCCGCTGTTCGGTTTCTCCGACACCTGGCAGCTCGTCATCAACACCGGCACGACCATCGTTACCTTCCTGATGGTCTTCCTGATCCAGAACTCGCAGAACCGCGACAGCGCCGCGATCCAGGTGAAGCTCGATGAGATCATCCGCAACAGCAATGTGCGCAATTCGTTCGTCGGCATCGAGCACCTGACCGACGAAGAGATCGAAGAGCTGCGCGCCAAATGCGAGCAGCGTGCGAAGGACGCACGCGATGAGGCCGTCCGACGATGTAACCGGCCTTCACGGCGCCAACCGGAAGGCGCGGCACGCCGCCGACAAGGTGTCGG
>CAVWTB010000043.1:0-14530 GCA_963757845.1 uncultured Alphaproteobacteria bacterium | reverse complement strand
AGGCAAGAGGGCTGGTCCATTGCGCAAAGCGGGGGCCTGCGCGTCCCCGCGACCGTGCCTAGCGTTGCCTTCTTTCGTTGGTTGACCGGGCCGCACCGTAGGCTCCCCTGCAGTTAACGGCGTCGCGCTAGTCGCGCGCCGGTAAAACCCCTGGAGAAAGGGACCATCCCGGCGACCCACCGCCCTTCCGACTCAAGCCCTGCGTCTGTAAAATAATCCACCGCCGCCGAGCAGCAGCACCGCGACGACGATGACGAGCAATGTGGTCGTGTCCATTTGTCTCTCCCTGTGCTTCGCGAGCGCGCCGTGTGTGATCGCGTCCACCGAACGCTGGTGACCAACGACGGCGATCGGTGCCCTCGCGGTCAGGATCACGCTAACTCAATGTGTAGGCTACCAGCGGTGCAGGCTGGTGTCTGTTCTCTTCTGGACAAGCATGAAACGCGCGCCAGCGCGAGTGCAGAGACTCGCCTCTCGGCGAGCTTTGCACGGTGCCCACCAACTCGAGATCTCTCAAGAGAGTCGCGCGAGAACTACATGGTCATTGGCGCACTCGCTTTCCAGGTCGCTGCCAAGACAGGCGGACGCGTCACGGGGACGCGCGGCGCGCTCAACGAGCGTCCTCGGACAACCATTCGGCCGTACCTGCTGCTCGTGGTCGTTGTTGGGCTTCTCGGCTACGCCGCCTGGCGCATCCTTCAAGGACTCTTCAATCCAGGACTTTTGGAATGTCCCCACGATTGTCCCTGTGGCCGGCCAAAACCGCGTCTCCAGAGCCAATGCCAGCCAAGTCGTCTGATCGGAGAAGTGACCGGAAGTGAAGATTTGCGAGGAAAGTCGAGGTTGGTCGAGAGGCGGATTTCCGTTTAGCAAGCCACTGCTTCGCTGCCTCACGGATGAGGCCAGTTGCGCAATTCGTCTAATGCATCCGCCTACGTGAAGCGACGACGTGGGCGTACATCTCGCGCGCTCTGTCCCTCGATGCGATGGCGCTCGCATCCAGGACGGAACGTACAAACATCGAAGAAGGGCTCAGCCCCAGGCCTTGTTGTCGGTCAGCGGCCTCTGGCCGGGTTTGTCGCGCCCGGGGTTCCTGTCGGGGCTGCCGGCCATCGGGTCGTCCAGCTCCTCCGGCGTTAAGTCGCCCTCCTGCGGCTGGGCCTGGCCCTCGCTCTCCATCGTCTTTACCTGGTCCTGGAGGGTGCCCTGCGGCTTTGAGGCCGGGCTGTCGGCGTCCTTCGGCGCGGCCTGTGGCGTGCGGTTCCCGCCAGGGCCGGCCGCCTTCTCTTTCTCTCCGGCGTGCGGCGCCGGCTGGTCGGTGCGTGGGTTGTCCATGCCCGGGCATCAGCACAGCGATGCCGGCCCCGCCGCCGAGACTCTAAGCATTTCCTCGTTGGTCAGACCGTGGCTTGTCCTGACTGAAGCGGTACTGGTGATCTCTTCACACCACATGGCGCTGACGTTGACGACTGATGAACGAACCGAGCTCGAGCGCCGCGTCCGCAGTCTGATCCGGGTCTGAGGACGCGCGCCGCGCGCGGGTGATTCTGATGCTGGCGAATGGTGACTTGGTCCTCGACCATTGAAACGACGGTTCCGTGCTATCGGGATTACATCAATCGGTGGCGCCGGCGCTTCCTGGCCAATCGGCTCGCGGGCTTGCGGCCGCGGTATCGCGGGCAGCCGCCGACGATCCTGACGCCGGCCATGGAAGCGCGCATCTTAGCGAAGACGCAGCAGCCGCCGCCGGACGGCAGCACGCACTGGAGTACCCGCAAGCTGGGGCGGCGACTCCAGATCCATCACAACCTCGTCGCGAAGGCGTGGCAGCGTGCCGGCCTCCAGCCCCACCGGTTCGCGCGATACATGCAGTCGGACGATCCCGACTTCGAGCCGAAGGCCGCCGACGTGATCGGCCTGTACATCAATCCGCCGGACCACGCGGCGGTCTTTGCCGTCGACGAGAAGACGGCCATTCAGGCGCTGGACCGCTTCGACCCGGTGCTGCCGCTGTCGCCCGGCCGCGCCGAGCGGCACGGCTTCGAGTATACCCGGCATGGGACGCTGTCGCTCTTCGCCGCGCTCAACACACAGTCGGGCGAGGTCATCGGGCACACGGTGCCGCGACACACCAGCGCGGCGTTTGTCGAATTCCTCGGTGACATCGTGGCCAGCCAGCCGAAGCGGCGCGAGATTCACGTGATTGCGACGATCTCTCGACCCATAAGACCCAAGCCGTGCGCACCTTCTTGCTCGCGCATCCGAACGTGCGCCTGCACTTCACGCCGACCTATGCGTCGTGGCTCAACCAAGTCGAACTGTGGTTTTCGAAGATCAGCGACCTGCTCGCGCGCGGCATCTTTACCTCTGTCGCCGACTTGGCGCGCAAGATCCGTCGCTACATTCATCGCTACAACCAAGCGCCGAAGCCGATCCGCTGGGCCTATCGCAACCCGGCGCGTCGAATTGGTAGTACTTCAGCAAGTACGGGCCACTAGTGACATGTAGGATCTGTGAGAGCCGCGTAAGCCATCCTGGACTGTAGCCAACTCGGCTGGCAGCCCAACCATAGAGACCGTGTGAGCGGACGACGACCGTAGACGAGCTTGGGACGCCGCAGCCTGATACCGGGGCGCCCTGTCGGCTCGCAGGTGTGCACGCTGCTTGCATTCAAGTAGGGCAGGGGAAGGTTGCTTTGGATCGGTCACTGATTCTCATCGTCGAGGATGATGACAGCAGTCGGGAGGGCTTGGCTGCCTTCCTCACCATGTCCAAGTTTCGAGTCCTGACCGCCAGCGAAGGAACTGAAGGGTTGGCGCTGGCCCGCCGCTATTGTCCGAAGCTCATCCTCTTGGATATCAATATGCCGACCATGGATGGCTTTGCGTTTCGGGCGGCGCAACGCGCCGACCGGGCCATCCAGACCGTGCCCGTGATCGTGATTTCGGGGCGACACGACGTGGCGGCGATGGCCGAAAAGCTCGGGGCGCACGCCTGGCTTCAGAAACCAATCGACCCTTCGCAGATTCTGGCGGCGATTGCTGGCGTCCCGCCTGCAGGGCCATCCGATTGTCCTGAACCTGGACTCACTGACTGAACCGACCTCCCCGTTTGACGGCGGGACGGCGCGGCTCCCGCTGCCCATGATCGAGCGGTCGGAGCGGGACCGGATCTTCGGCCGCCAACGGATCGACGTCAGAGGGAGGCGCTGATCCGTTGCGCCGTCCACGGTGCTGACCTGTTTCGGCGAACTGGCGATTCCCGTCGTGCCCGAACCGAGACCAGCGCGGCGTTGGCGCGCAGCTCGAGGGCGTTGGCGGAATTTCTTTACTCCGTTCGGAGCGCCACCTTCGGGTCCACGCGACGCCCGGTGCGCCGGGATGAAGCAGGCCGCGAGCGACACCAGGGCGAGCAGCACCGGCACGACCGCGAACGTCCACGGATCGTAGACGTGGTCTCGAACAGCAGCGAGTCCAGCAGCCGCGCGGCGCGCGAGCGCGCCGGCCAGCCGATGAGCAGGCCACCCCACGAGCAGCATTCCCCGCGCACCACGAGCCCGAGCACTTCGCGCCGGCCGGCGCCGAGCGCGAGCCGCACGCCGATCTCGCGCGTCCGCTGGGCGACGCCGAACGCCAGCACGCCGTAGAGGCCGATGGCCGCGAGCAGCAGCGCGCCGCCGGCGAACGCCGTGAGCACCATCGCGCTGAAGCGCTGCGGCGCCGACAGCATCGCCGACGACCTCCGCCATCGTCTCACCTTGGCGACGGCCAGCGCCGGATCGAGGGCGGCCACCGCTGCGCGGACCGGCGTGGCGAGCGCCGCCGCGTCGACCTCGCGTTGACGGCGATCATCATGCGGCGGAGCAGGCCGGCGATCGGCGGGCGGCCAGCGCCCCATCGGCGGCTCCGAATACGGCACGTAGGCGTGGATGGACCGGCTCGCTGCCGAGCGCCCCGTCGACGACATCGCCGGCCACGCCGACGACGGTTTGCCACGGCGCGTGGAAGCCGGCAATCCCCACTTGATCCGCTTGCCGATCGGATCCTGACCCGGCCAGTAGCGGTCCGCGAGCTCCTTGCTGACGATCACCACGTGCCGGTTCTCCACCTGCTCCTCGGGCGCGAAGTTGCGTCCCGCATCAGCGGGACGCCGAAGGTCGGAGAAGTAGTCGCCGTGCGCCCACGTCACCGCGATGCCCGGCGGCAGGCCCGCCGGGGTCGCTGCCGTCGGCGGTGAACGCCCGGCGCTCGCCGTCGGCGCTTGAGCGGCAGGTCGGTGGCGACGACGCCGGCCTTGACGCCGGGCATCGCCGCAGCCGCTCGTGCAGGTCTGGTAGAACGCGCGGAGCGCGCGGCGCCTCGTCGTAGCCGGCATGCGGCAGCGTCACCTCCATGGCTCAGCACGTTGGCGCGCCGACCCCGGATCGACGCCATCAGGTTGGTGAAGCTCGTGATCAACAGACCCGCGCCGACCAGCAGCACGAACGCGAACGCGACGCTGGCGACCACGAGCCCCGCCTGCAGGCGATGCTGCCGGCGCCCGCCGTGCGCGGGCGGCGCCCTCGCGCAGCAGCGTCGCTCAGATCGCGCGCGCTCGCCGGCCACCAGCGGCACGAGGCCGAAGAACATCGCCGTCAGCAACGGACAGCGCCGAGCGTGAAGCCACGACGCGCACATCGAGCGTGACGTCGGACACGCCCGGCAGGCTGGTCGCGATGACCGCCGGCATCGCCCGAGACGCCCATACGCCACGAGCAGGCCGAGCGCCCCGCCGATGACGGCGAGCAGCAGGCTCTTCGACGAGCAGCATCTGAAACAGCCGATAGCGCCGCGCCGAGCGCCGACGCGCACGCCGATCTCGCGCTGCCGCGTCACCGCGCGACTCAGGATCAGGTTCGCGACGTTGGCGCAGGCCACCAGCAGCACGAGTCCGACGGCGCCGAGCAGAATCAGCAGCGGCCGCCGCACCTGCGCCGGCGATCTCGTCCATCGATCGGCGTCGCGGCATCTGGAGCGGAAATGGCGAGTCGCGCAGCTCCGGCGGATAGTTCTCGCGATGCGCGACGCCAGCGCGCCGTGTCGCGCGCGGCCTGCTCGGCGGTCATGCCGTCGCGCAGCCGGCCGATGACGCTGTGGTTGTAGAACATGCCGCGCGCCTGCCGCTCGAACGGATTGAAGACGAGCGGCAGCGAGACGTCGGCCGGCTCGCCGTTGAACTGCGGCCCGCGCTTCGGGAACTGGAACGCCGCCGGCATCACGCCGACGATCGTGTACGGCCGCCGATCGAGTCATGACGCGCTCGCCGATCGGCGACGATGCCGCGAAGCGGCGGCGGCGCAGCGGCTCGCTGATGACGACGACCAGCGCTCGGCCTGATCCTCCTCCGGCAGGAACGTCCGGCCCTCGGCCGCATCGACGCCGAGCAAGGGGAACACGGAAGCCGACATCTGCACGCGGCGATGCTCTCGGGATCGCCCGACGCCGGACAGCTCGAAGGTCGCGTGCGGTAGGCGCCGATGTCGGTGAAGGCGCGTCTGGTACTACTCAGATCGAGGTAGTCCGCCGGCGACACGCCGAAGCGCGGGACGCTCGACTCCGGGATGCCTCGTGGATCATCATCAGCCGCTCCGGCTCGCTCGTAGCCGAGCGGCCGGAGTAGCACGGCGTTGACGAGGCTGAAGATGGCGCTGTTGGCGCCGATGCCGAGCGCCAGCGTCAGCACCGTGACCGCTGTGAACACCGGCGCGTTGACGAGCGCGCGGACGCCGTGCCGCACATCGAACAATGAGCGATCCCATGGGACTTTCTCCACCAGAGCGACGCCGCGTACCGGCGCTGCCGCGCGCGCTGGTCGTCGGTGAGCGTCATCGGCACCGCGCGCCGGAGATCCGAGCAGGCGTAGGCCCACGCCGCGCGGCGGCCGCGCGTGGCCAGCAGCTCGGCAAAGTCGGCCTCGAGATCGTCGCCGAACCGCTCGCGGAACTCGCGCGGGTAGAGAGCAGCACGCGAGCAGGCGGAGCAGACCAGGGTGGACCGACGCCATGTCAGGCCTCGTCCGGGACGCAGCCGCTTGGCGCGCACCAGCGCGGCCAGCCGGGCCAGCCGTTCGCTTCCTGGGCCAGCGCCCGGCGCCCCGCCGGGAGCAGCGTGAACACCGGCGCCGCTCGTCGGTGCGCGACGGGCAGCTCACGGACCAGGCCCGTCTCCTCCATGCGCTGCAGCGAGCCGTAGATCGTTCCCGGGCCCATGCGCGGCTCGCCGCCCGCGGAGGTCTCGACCGCCTGCATGATGGCGTAGCCGTGCAGCGCTCCGTCGGCGAGCGCGAGCAGGATGTGGAACACCGCCGGTGTGAGCGGGACAGGGGCCTTTCCCATGACTATTACCGTGACGAGAACATCATAGTACCGTTACGGTAATACGTGTCAACCGGCCGGACGGTTCCACGCGCTGCGTCGCCGCAGATTCATCGATGCGCCAGAGTTAACGCCGTAGCCGGGCCTGAGCACTGCACACCCAGCTCTGCCGACAATTTCCGGTCAGTCCCTTGAAGTCCTGCTCGCAATCGTCTGGAAAGGGGCCGAGGACTTGCGACCATAGCAGGGAAGGTCCACGCTCCGAGACTAAGCGCAAGACGGTGCCCGCCGCATGGCGGTGAGTACCTCCGGTGCTCATTCTGAGCAGTGTCACGGCGCACAGGGTCTCACTCCAGTGATCTTTCGGGGATTTGACGAGGGAACGACTTGTGCAACGAGCAAGCTGGGAGTCTGGATTCTTCGAAAGGGACAAACATGCCGAACAAGAATATGCCAACACACGGTTCGCCCACTGACGAGGCGCGTGCCGTCGGAGAGCAGGTGATGGGCCAGGCCGCGAGTGCGCGCGAGGCGGTCTCCGACATGGCTAGAACGGCCGCGGACACCATCGAATCGGGGCGGTCGGCGGCAGCGGATCGGCTCAAGGATGCCGCCTCCGCGGTCCGGGAGCGCTCGTCTGAGTTGCCCGGTGGCGAGCGAGTGCGCGATTTGGCCAACGCCGCGGCCAATCGTCTGAGCACGACGGCCGACTATATGCGGACGCACGATTTGAATCGCATGGCGTCGGATGTCGAGGCGGTGGTGAAGAACAACCCCGGGCCGGCGTTGCTGGTCGCGACTGCTTTCGGCTTCCTGCTCGGTCGCGCGATGTCGCGCGATTGACGGCCGTGGCTGAGAGGAAGCGCGCCATGCCACGCGACCGCCCGCTGTCCGACGTCCTGCAAGACATCCTCGGCAGCCTGCAGGAAATGATTCGAGCGGAGGTTCGGCTCGCGAAAGCAGAGCTGACAGACGACGCGAAGCACGTCGCGATATCGAGCCTATGGGTCGTGGGGGCCGCCGTAGGTGGGTTGGCCGCATTGTCGTTCGGCCTATGGAGCGCCGCCTACGGGCTGGGCCAAGTCATGCCGATGTGGGGCGCCACCCTGAGCGTCGCGCTTGTGCTGGCCATTGTCGCCACGGCGTCGGCGGTCACGGGTCTGCGCAAGTGGAGGGAGGTGCGACTGGGACCGGAACGCACGATCGAGACGGTGAAGGAGAACGTCGAATGGATGAAACGATCCAGCAAATAGAGACGCACATTGATCGCACTCGTGACGAGCTTGGATCGCACCTGCGGGAGCTGGAGGGGCGCGTGTCAGCCGCGACCGACTGGCGCGAATACGTCCGGGCTCGACCGTACACGACGCTGGCTGCGGCAATGGCCGGTGGCCTCGTGCTGGCCACGGTCTTGACCAAGAGGGGGAACCAGCGTCGCTTCAGAGCGCCAGAACCGACCCAGTCACGCTCGTCCATTGATGCGCGCGGGCAGGCGATGGAGCTATGGGAGGACATCGCCAACGCATTGATGGGCGTGGCGGCAACTGGGGTCAAGACGTACATCGGGGGGCTGGTTCCTGGCTTCACCGAGGAGATTCGTCGAGCTGGCAGCCAGCGCCTTCCCAGCCAGGGGATGAGTCAGCGCCTTCCCAGCCAGGGGATGGGCGCGGCGGTGCCGCCTGTGAGTTGAGCGCTTGCGTTTCACCTAGGTTCGGGAGAGTTTGCGGCACGGCCCGATGGGGCGATTCGCAAGCTCTTCCATCCGCAGCGGCCCGTTCAACCAGCGTCTGCACGGCGGGAACGCGGTGCCCGGCGATGCTCGGAAAAGTTCGAAGCGTTGCCTTGACCTTCCTCGGCTGCACCGCACCGTTCGCCGGATTTCCTTATCACCCGTCGTGGCCGAGGCCGCGGCCCGGACCTTGCACCTGGGACATCGGTGCGCTGTTAGGAGGCACTATGAAAATGAAAGCGACATGGGCGCTGGGAACGACGGCGGTGCTGGCGCTGGCCTCCCCGGTTGCTGCGCAGGTTCCATCGGGGCAGGCGAAGCCCCGGCCCCCGGCCGAGGCAGCGGCGGGTCCCGAATCCGCGGACGTGGAGTTCGTGCGTAAGGCCGCGGAAGGCGGCATGAAAGAGGTCGAGTTGGGTAAGATGGCCACCGACAAAGCGTCCAGCGACGAGGTGCGCGCCTTCGGCAAGCAGATGGTTGCGGACCATTCCAAGAGCCACGCGGAACTGATGGCCCTCGCGAGCATGCCACCACCTAGCGCGCCGCCCAAGCCGGAGGAAAACCTGAGTGGGCTGAGCGGGGCCGCATTCGATCGCGCCTACATGGCAAAGATGGTGACCGATCATGAGGCCACCGTCGAACTCTTCGAGGCTGAGGCCCGCGACGGTAAGGACGACGCGCTCAGGAAGTGGGCCGCTCAGAAGCTGCCGACGGTTCGCGGCCATCTCGAGAAGGCGCGCGCGCTCCAGAGCAAGGTGGCGAAGACAGCCCCGGCATGACCTCTCCGGTGATGTCGTTGTTCAGGTGGCGGTGTACCTTCGTGCAGGACTTCGTCGGCAGCGTATTCCGCGTATCTGTCAAGCGCCGGGATCGTGCGCCTGTCCTCAATCTCGTGCAGACAGCGCTTCACCGGTGCGGCTCGTTCAGCTGATACGTGTCGCCTGGCTCCACCCGCTCACCTGTGAGCCAACCCTTCGCTAGTTCGAAGAGGATAACGGGCTTCGGTTTGTTGACTTCAAGGAAGACGGCGGCATGGACGTCGATGCCGATCAGCACCATGCGAGGGTCGTCGGGTGTACCGTGGCGCGGATCGCCTTCCTGTCCAAACCACGCCTTCCAGTCGGGCTCGTACAGCTCCCTGATCTTGTTGCGGTCGCGCGACAGGCTGGCGATACCAGACGCCGACACCCATTCGTACGAGCCCGGTTTGTAGTAGGCCAGATTGACATGCGCGTCGCGCTCGAGGTCGCGCAATTTACCGCTGCCTTCGGCGGTCACGAACCACAAGTCAGCGCCGTCGGCGCGTTTCTGGTTGGCCATGGCGCGCGATTCGAGATGACCGTCGGCACGACGCGTCGTCATCATCGCCACCTTGATCTCGTCGATGAGGCCGTAGAACTTGTCCAGTGCGGTCTTCATGTCTTCGACTCCTGTGTGCGCCGTCGTTGTTCGGTGCCGCGCCGCGTTCCACGAAATGTCATAGGAACGATTCTGCAAGTGCCTTTGAGCACAGTGTGGATCTGCCGTAGCGCGTGGTCGTTGTCGGCTGCCGTATTTGAGGCAATGCAGGCAATGCGACCTCGGCATCCATAGGCACTGTCGAGAACAGCATTTTGCGTACCAGCGCGCAAGGTTCGGCATCGAATCTGCTTGAAAGGAGGTCGGGAAGGCGGTCTTGAAGAGCTCGCCTGCAGTGTCTATTACGAAGCCGCCGTGCGGGAACAACCGGCGGGGACTGGAACAGTGCGAAGCAACCGACTCCGCCACCGTGGTGTTGCAGCGATCAACGGAAGGTCACTCATGCCTCATCGTGAGGAGGTGGAGAGCACACAATGGGTAGGGCACGGCGTAGGCGAGAGATGGCCCCAGTCGCCGGTAAACATGACGGAGAGGCACTCAGTCCCGATCGTTCCGTCCGCTTTGGAAGAGAACGTTCAGGCGATCAAGCGATGGGAGAGGGCCATCCTGCTGGCGCGTTCGAAATTGGAGCAGGTCAGCGACTGGATTGCCTGCACCGCCGGCAGCGGTCCCGTCCTCGTTCTTCACGTTGTCTGGTTCGGCGCGTGGGTAACCGTGAATGCCGGCGCAATCCGGGACATTCGGCCGTTCGATCCGTTCCCATTTCCTTTCTTGACGATGACGGTCTCGCTCGAGGCGATCTTCCTGGCGCTGTTCGTCCTCGCCAGCCAGAACCGACTCGCGCGCCAGGCCGATAAGCGCAGTCATCTCGACCTGCAGATCGATCTGCTCGCCGAGCGAGAGATGACGGCTGTGCTGCAATTGCTGCAGGACATCGCTCGGCACCTGGACGTCCAAACGACCGTCACGCCTGAGCAGTTGCGAGACTTGATGAAGAAGACGGACCTTCGACGCCTGACGGATCGGATGGAGGAGCTGGCAGAACCTGCCGACCGCAGCCGCGTTGCCGACGACGCTTCCGCTCCGCCATCATCGAATGCGGCAACGTCCTGACCGCGGAGGCCGACGCTGACCCGGCGAATCGGCTCAGCATTTGCATTTTGCGATCGTTGTGCTCGATACGGTGCCACTCTCGTGGTCGGAACTCGCGCGTCGCACGTGGCGAGAGGTCGTCGATGACGATGTGCTGGGCCTAGCAGCTCAGCTGTCGTACTACTTCTTCCTCGCGCTCTTTCCGGCCATCCTGTTCCTGCTCGCCGTCGCGAGCTTCTTTCCTCTCTCGAACATCACCGACGATGTCGGTCGTTCCCTCGGCCCGTTCGTCTCGCCGCAGGTGCTTGCGCTGATCCAGGAGCAGATGCGACGGCTCGCCGACAACGAGAACGGCGGCCTGCTCACGTTCGGCGTCGCCGGAGCGCTGTGGAGCAGTTCCGCGGCGCTCGTCTCGATCGTCGGGGCGCTGAACCGCGCGTACGACATCGATGAGGGACGGCCGTGGTGGAAGGTCCGCCTCGTCGCGATCGGGCTCACGCTCGGCGTGGCGCTGATCGTCCTGATCGCGTTGTCGCTGGTGCTCGTCGGACCGACGCTCGCAGAGAAGCTGGGACAGACGACTGGGTGGGGCGCACCCTTCGAGTGGACGTGGCTGGTCCTGCAGTGGCCCTTGGTGTTCGCTCTCGTCGCGACCGGGATCGGGCTCATCTACTACTTCGGACCGGATGCGGATCAGGACTGGGTGTGGATCACGCCAGGCGCCGTCGCCGCCACGATTCTCTGGCTGTTGGTCTCCCTCCTCTTCAAGATCTACGTGGCCAACTTCACCGACTACGAAGGCTCGTACGGCACCGTCGGCGGCGTCATCGTCGTACTGCTCTGGTTTTACGTCTCAGGCATCGCCATCCTGACCGGCGCGGAGCTGAACGCCGAGATCGAACACGCCTCTCCCTACGGAAAAGCCCCGGGTCAGAAGAACGCGCAAGGAAAGCTCCTGCATCGGCGCCCGGGCGGCGCGAGCGTTTCGTGCAGCGGCAGCTCTCTGGCGAGCTGGTGCCTGTCACGCGTCCGCTCCATCGACGCCGCCGCCACCGTCGAAGCCTGGCTTGGGTGTGGCGGTTGCGGGTGCGATCTTGATGACGAGGTGGTGGAATCGGCGTGGAGATGCCGGCAAGCCAACCGAAGCGGCGCGGATGTCATGACCGACCCATCCTTGAATGCTTCGCTCAGAGATCTTCTGAACGGCATCTCCACGGACGCCATTCGCGAGACGCGCGGTCGGCTCGCCGCGCGGCTCGGTCGACGGCGGGCCATGTCCACCTCTTCACGACTCCGTCGTCTGCCGGGGCAGAAGCGCGCGACGGCGGTGTCGTCGGCGGTGCAATCGAGACGATCGCTGTGACCGGCGCGGCAAGCGCATCTGGAGCGACGCGAGGAGACGGACCTCCTGCGACGAGCAGCGATCCGCAGCGTGACCGTGGCCATCGCGGCGCGCTCGCGACTAGGACACGACGTCGCTGACGAAGAGTATTGAGCGACCGGAGGACGACATGGCGAAGAAGAGTCAGATACGTACGACCACAGAGCGTCCTGGGCCAGCAGGTAACGTGCGCCGTTCGAAAGCGAGCGCGTACGCCAAGCGCACCGGTCGAGAAGGTCCGCTTCGGCCTCATCTCGCGGCCGTATCGCGGAGCCGCGACCCTACGGCGGTTCAGCCGTGACCCGCATTGTGACGGCAATGATCCGGTCTGCTTGCGAGCTTCGCCGCGCTGGCGGCGAGTTGCTGGTCGATCAGGCGAGGCGTCATCCTTGTTCGGCTTTGACGGCTCTGGGTCCTCAACTGGAGCCTGCCAAGTGTAGGCAGCTGGTCACCTACTGTGACCACTCCGCGGTCCGCGCGTCCTTGGGTCACGGCCCAAGGCGCGGAACGCAAGTTGCACAATCAGTCCGCGAGGGAGCTCACGAAATGGATATTCCGAAGAAAGGCTCGATCGGCGAAGAGGCATCGGCGATGAAGGATCGCGCTGTGGGCGCCGCCAAGGACAAGCTCGGCGAGGCGACTGGCAACCCCGGGCTAGAGCGCAGCGGAGAAGCGCAAAATGCCAGCGGTCATGCCCGCCAAGCCGCGAACGACGTCTATACCAGCTCGACCGACGACGGATACGTCACCGGTTTCTATGACGATCCGACGGTCGCCAGCACTGCCTATGGTCGACTCCGCGAGCGCGATTACGCGCCCGAGGACATCGACGTCGTGATGTCCGACCAGACGCGCGACAAGTATTTCGCGGACACGGAGATGGGGTCGAAGGCGGCCGAAGGTTTAGGGGTTGGCGGCGCCGTTGGCGGTGGCGTGGGCGCGGCGCTGGCGGCGATCTTCGCGGTGGGCTCCGCGGTGGCCGTGCCCGGTCTTGGACTGGTGGTGGCGGGGCCGATTGCTGCGGCGCTGGCCGGAGCCGGTGCCGGCGCTGCCGCCGGCGGGTTGATTGGCGCGATGGTCGGCGCGGGTATCCCCGAAGAGCGCGCCAAGAACTACGACGAGGGCATCCGCAAAGGCGGCGTGCTGATTGGCACCCGTGCCAAGGACGCGGCGGCCGCCGCGGAGCTCAACCGCGAACTGTCGAGCTACAACAAGGACAGCATGCTCGGGCTCCGCTGACGAGCGCGAATGACTCGAGTGGCCCATGCCAAGGGCCACTCGAGAACGTTCCTCGCGAAATTGGAGGACTCGCGACGATCGAGGGTGGACGGGTGCCCATGTCGAGGCTGAGGTCCTGCGCGGCGTCGGCGTGACTGGCCCTCGCCTTCCTGTTTTTCGCCATCCATTTCGGCCGGCGATCGGATGGTTCTTTTCCTCCTGAATGTTGTCGACAGTCCCCACCGCAGACAGGTCCTGCGGACGGTGCGACGAAGGGTGGGTCTGCGAGACCATCCCGATCAACCCGTGGCACTGATGCGGCAGGCCAACGCTGCGCGGGACCGGGTGAGCATGCTCGTGTTCGCCGTCCTCGTGATGATTGGACAGTCGCTCGCCGAGGACAATGGACGCAGCCTCGGCAATCGCTGGGTCGACGCACGGCGGCTCGATTTCAAACTGACCCACTACCAAACCTGGCGCCGGTGGTGGACGCGTGCACCTGATCGACAATCATGAGCGCCATGAAAGCCATCCTGCCGCTCTTTACGATTGCGTATGCCCTCGTGGCGGTCCTGTTTGGTATCGCCGGGCTTCTACTCCTCGGATTCGCGGGCATCGAACTGTGGGGCGCGGTCGATCCGCGCGGCACGAACGACCTCGCCGCGCGAGCCGGCGCGGTGATCGACAGCATCGGACTGCTGGCGGTGGCGCTGGTCGCCACCGAGATGTCGCAGACGGTAGTGGAGGAAGAGGTCGTGCGGCGCGTCCACGTCAGCGCGCCCACGCGCGTGCGTCGTTACCTCTCACGGTTCCTGGTGGTTGTGGTGGTGGCGCTGGCCATCGAGAGCCTGGTGGCCGTCGTGCAAGGGCTGCACGAGCACCCCGAGACGCTCCCCTATGCCGCGGCCATTGCCCTCGGCGCCGCGCTGCTGCTGGCAGCGTGGGGCGTATTCATCCGGTTGAACCGGGCGGTCGAAGAGCTGGAGCCGGAAGGCATCGAACAAGCGAAGGGTGAGGATCGCAAGCTCCAGTGACTTCATTCGGCGAAATGGCACTCGCTCCGCTACTCCAGCTCGGCCAGTTCACCGGCCCGTTGCAGAGATTTGACTACTTGGCGGGATGAGTGCCACTCGTGCCGTCAACGTCAAGGGCATGGGTCCGCTGATCGAGCAGCGGGGTGGCAATCGGTGGCCGATGGACGCTACAAGTCAGCGGGCGTGCCGTTCAGAGTGTTGCGAAGGCTGGCGGCGAACGTTCTGGGGGCTCTAGCGCTTCTCGGGCTGCACGGATATCCCTCTGGTCGTTTTCCCACGAATGGGGCGACGTGGCGCCTCGCCGGCAGGCAATTTCCCGATGGGGCCGACCCGGTCATTGCGATGATCGCCTCGTTGACGCAGGC
>CAVWTB010000042.1:0-385643 GCA_963757845.1 uncultured Alphaproteobacteria bacterium | reverse complement strand
GCTCGAGCGACGGAGCCAGGCCGGGTCGGCCGCACGAGGGAAACGCCCTGCCGGATTGCCAGATGAGGCCGGCGAAGAGGCTTGGAGCATGACTGAGCGATCAGGCCTTCTCCTGGGAATTCTTTTCGGCGGTGGTGTCTGCCAATCGATCTCATGGCATTGGGAACCGCTGGATGCCTGAATTCTGAAGTCTGTTTTGTTCCGGCGCTGAACAGTTGATGAGAGTGGCAGTGCCCAAAATCGTTGGCGAGGTCGCCGCGAGCGAACTGGTGTTTCCCGCGACACGACAAATCACCACCCGGTCAGCAATGCTGGATGCCGTGATCCAGAATACTCCTGGCTATAGCGAGGCCTACGCGGCTGGTGTACCCAGGGATTTCGACTGGTGCAGCGGCTCCTACAAGCCTTCGAACCTCAGCGCTCCACCTCCGGAGTTCACAGCTGTCACAGGTTGGGGGCAGATCTATGCGATGGCGGGTGAGCCTCTTAATTCCACGCCGGAGGCCGGCATCGAGATCGCCAATAGCAGAACCTGGCTTCGGACTCAGATCCACTCGCACTTCGATGGTCCTCCAGGAGCAGGAACGAAACCCGATCGCAGGGGCCTATTTCGTTCCCGACTTCGCGCCTGAACCGACCATTCCGCTGCAGCTGGAACGGCAAGCGAGGGGCGCCATCACCATCGCTCCGCCTCCCCAAGATCGCAATGCGCATTTCTGGATAGTCAGACGAGGAACATACCCGGCGGAAAGTGTCGATGCCGTCTATGTGCAGATGGATCTCCGGATCAGCCAGCCGGGCATAAACCTCGTGGCCAACATCGGCGCGGACTGGTGGCGCGACGATACTGCCACGTTCGAGCGGAGCTTCGCGAACAATCCCACCGCCGGCGTGAGCGACTGGGTCAAGCTTTCAACTGAATGGTCCACGCTCCGCTTCTACTCGCCCACCGCGTCGGAACTAATGGCTGCACCGCCTCCGCCGCTGGTCGGTCGCCACAGCGAGGCAGAACCACCAGTGACCAGGCGGCGAGCGATTGCCCCGCCGCCATGTCTGAACAGGGCATATGAGCCATTGCCGAAGCCTTGCTGCAACTCGAGCGACCATGATCGGCGTTGCTGCGCTGCTGCATCAGCGCAATCTCCTATGCTGGGCTGCCGTGACACGACGCCTCATGCGAACCGTCGAGCCCACCATTCCTGCCCAATGTTCCCGTTCAATTCGAATAGCGCTGCCCTTCGGCTTCCAGATCGTCAGCGCCCCGTGCAGCAGCGCCCGGTCGTTCGCCTTCTGACGTCATTCTTCTGAAAAGGGCCTCAAGCGATTACTTGACGGCCGTCAATTTCACGCAGCTTTGCAGGATTACCGTACTGCGCATAAACGATCCTTTGCCGCGGCTGACCTCCGGGAGGCGACCCATGTCAGGTTGGTTCAAGGCGATAGCGCCCTTCATGAAGCGGTTCCGGCTGTCGCGTGCGCGGCGGATCAAACGCGTCTTTCCCGACATTGACAATCGTTCGATAACTGACATCGGTGGATCGCTGCATTTCTGGAATCTCGTGAAATCGGAATTGGAGCCAAGGGAAATCGTCATCTACAACATCGCGATCGATAGCGAGTTCGATGCCGCCAATGTCGGACAGACGACGGGCAACATCCGTGCTACGATTTACGATGGAAGGCATATTCCGGCATCCGACAAGCAGATCGACATACTGCTCTGCAACTCGGTGATCGAACACGTTCCGCCGCCCGAACGCGCCGGACTGGCGCGCGAAATCGGCCGCGTTGCCCGAAACTATGTCATCCAGACGCCCGCCAAGGTCTTTCCGCTCGAGCTTCATTTCCTCATGCCGTTCCTGCATTGGCTGCCCCGGCGGCTGGGGCGGGCGCTTGTGAGGTTCTCCCCGCTTGGACTTGTTCAGCGCAACGCCACGGCGACGCAGCAATTCTTCGACGAAATCAATCTTCTGACGGCGAAAGAGTTTCGAGGTCTGTTTCCTGAAGGGCAGCTTGTCGTGGAGCGATTCCTGTTCTTCCCAAGTCGTACCTGATCATCAACAAGACCTGATCTGCTCCGACGACGAAAGCAATGCAGGAGCCTTGATGGCGTACGTAACCGACACAGACCTGCGCGAACGCGCCGAAAATCGGCGAACATACACTATTTCACAGTAATTCTTGCCTGGCTTGCGGTGATAAATGTCCTGACGTTTCTCTATCACGCGCTGAACGTCTCGATTTTCAACACGTTCAGCAATCTCCTTTGCCTCTCGCTGATCGGCTACGGAAGTTACACCGTCTACAGATTTCGAACAACGCGACAAACCTGCTGTACGTTGTCGTGGCCTGCACATTCGTGGTCCTGAGCATCGCATTCAACGGCTCGAAAGCATCAGCAACAGACGGGATCAAGTATCTTTCCATCTACGTGTTTTATGCCGCCGGTTCGCCCCGCGTCGCAATACAGTCGATCGAAACGCGGGCTTGTTTACTTCCTCGCCGCGCTGCCCCTCGTTTTCCTCGTGGCGTTCGGCGACAGCAGAGTGCCTGAGTTCGTGCAGCTCAACCTTGGAAATACATTCTCCTATTTCGCTAACGCGAATGTGGCCACTCTTTATTTCGCTGCTCTCATCTTCACCGTGGCGCAGCCGCTTGGCTGGCGCGCGATATTCCTGCAGTTCCTGAACATCGCGCTGATGAACAAGGTCGGAGCGGCTGCAGCGACAGTCGCCGCCATAGGGTTGTGGATCATGATTCCCCTAAAAGGAATCAGTGCTCGCGCTGGCGGCCTTTGCGCTGGCTGTCGTCGGCGCCTACTCACTTGGAGCCTTCGATCGCGCTCTGGCCATGCTCGAAAGCATGCGACTGCTTGGCAGACCTCGGTCCCGAATATGTATCGAGGCTTTCGTTCAAGCGGCTGGTCCAGGTTACCGGGACGACGGATCTCTCGGGATTTTTCCGTGTCATACACTGGGCCAACATCTGGGATATCTATTCGGGCAGCGGCTTCGGCACGATAATTTTCGGATATGGCATCGGGCAAACACCGAACTTAACGGTGTTGCCTCTCATTCCGCACAACGACTATCTCCGCATCCTGGCCGAGTATGGACTGATCAATCTGATCGTATTTGTCTGCTTTCTTGCGCATGTGTTGCGCAGCCTGAAGATCGGCATAGCCAAGGTCCTCTTCATGGTATTGCTGCTGTACTTCTTCTCCGAAAATCTGATCGACCATTTTGCGTCGATGACGCTCTACTTCACCTATGCCGGGCGCTTTGCGGCGATGTCACGTGAAGAGGAGCCCTGCGCAAGCAAGCGTAGCGAGTAACTCCAGTAGGAGTGTTCCATGCGCCATGCGATCGAGACGGCACCGAGGGACGGGGAAGTTGTTCTTCTTGAGGACGACGCGAGTGGAAATTGTGCGCTGGCTCGCTGGTCCCCTGAGGCCGGCGGCTGGGTCGGGGAAAACGGCGAGCCAAGCGAGATCACGCCGACGCACTGGCACCCAGTGCCGCGCGTCCAACATCTCCTGCAAGAGCATCATGAATCGGGCGGCCCTTTTCAGGTCTCGCCCTCTACGACGCGCGCAGCAGCAAGCGAGGCCAAAGCGTTTCGGCCGGCTGCGAGCACGGCGCATGTCGATGCAATCGAGACGCTGGCTGCACCGGTCAACGTAAAGCGCACGCTCCAGGCCCGGCGATTTGCCACTTTCTCGATCATCGCAGCTCTTGTTGGGACGGCGCTGATCGGCATGTCATTCCGCACCGACATCGCTGCCTATATGAAGCGATACGCCGGTCAGCAGGACGGCGTCAGTGCCGGCACGCCGGACGGAGAGGCAATCGCACAACAGAGGCAGGTTTCGCATAAGCCCAACTCAGCGCGACGGTCTCTGGCAAGGGAGCAGCGCGCAGCGGCTTTGTCAGACGAGTTCATCAAGGCCCATCAGATAGATGCGCGCAAGCTTCAGCTGAGCGAGCGGATCATTTCTCCCGATCTTCAGGTGGCCGAACTGGACAAGGCGCTTGCGATCGCACGCTTTGAACTCGACACGCACATGGCACAGCGGAACAAGATGGGTGACGAAACAGCGAGACTTAAACTTAAGATGCACGACGGCAGTTCCGGCGGGTTAGCACGTGAACCGGTGATGGCTCGCCGCGAGGCCGACGCACATGCGGCGCCGGCAAGCAAGCAGGGCGACGAAGCGCCACAGATCAAGCATGCGGTGGAAAGCGCTAGGGCGGAGTTGCGACAGGCTTTGCAACAGGAGCGCAACAGGGCCGAGGCATTGGCACAAGAGCTCGCCACGGCGCGCAGCGATCTCGACGCGCACGCGAAGCTGGCGAGCAAAACGGTCGACGATATGGCACAGATCGAGCAGGCCGCAGAAAGCACTACCGCGGACCTACGAAAGGCTTTGCAACAGGAGCGCGAAAGGGCCGAGGCATTGGCACAAGATCTCGCAACAGCGCGCCGCGATCTCGACGCACACGCGAAGCTGTCGAGCAAAACGATCGACGACGTGGCGCAGATCGAGCAAGCCGCAGAAAGCGCTTCCGCGGGCCTACGAAAGGCGTTGCAGCAGGAGCGCAGCCGGGCCGAGGCATTGGCACGAATTTCGCAGCAGCGCGCCGCGATCTCGACGCGCACGCGAAACTGTCGAGCAAAGCGATCGAAGACATGGCGCAGATCGAGCAGGCCGCAGAAAGCGCTCCCGTGGATTTGCGACAGGACTTGCAGCAGGAGCGCAGCAGGGCCGAGGCGCTGGCACAGCATCTCGCGACAGCACGCAGCGAAGTCAACGCATACGCGAGGCTGTCGAGCGAAGCGGCCGCCGAAGTAGCGCAGGTAAAGCAGGCCGCGGAAAGCACACGGCGGAGTTGCGTCTGTCCCGCAACGGGAGCGCAACAGGGCCGAGGCGTTGGCGAGAGACACGAATTCCGTGCGCGCCACTGATCGGCACGTTGCGCTCGCGCCCGCGGCGAGCAGACAGAGCGCGCAGGTAAGACGGGCCGTGGCGATCGCGACGCACTCGAAGAGCACAAGATCCAGGTGCCGGAAACCCCCGCGTCGCATCACCTGTCTTCTCAGCCTCTTACAGTTGGAATTGCATATTCGCCCCGGATCCAGAGCCTGCAGGATCTTGGCGACAAGAAGGTGAAATTCAACACACATGGCATGGCCGCCGCCTATTCAGGCCCGCTGATCTCAGCCACCTCGGCATGATGCGAAAAGGCGTTCATTTCCCATCAGGTCGCGCTGGAGCGTGCGGAAAGGCGAGATCGCAGCCGTTGTCTTCGTCACGTCGAAGCCGGCCGACGCGTCTTTGCGCGGACGGTGGGAGCCCGGCTTCGAGCCTTCCTGGTGAGGTACGACAGCAAATTCGAGGATACAATCTTCCCGCGGAGGCGCAGTTGGAACCCTGACGACAATCGTAGCGATGCTCACCATTGCCCCGCCGTCGGCCGCGGAGCAAAGACGCAAGCGACGGCGCGGATGTCAAAGCGGCCCATTGCCAACAAAAAGCAGCACCGCTTCGTCTTGCGGGTGAATACGAACGAAACTGCCGTGATAAATCTCGCGCTCAACAATGCGACGAACAATCGCACCTATTATCCGATCGCCTGACGGTAAGGATTCTCCCAATACGCATTTTGTTCCTGCCACTTCAGCTCCATATCCGGCGCTTGATGTGCTCGCATAACCGCGCTTCTGCGCGACGATTTAAATCCTGCTCTCGAACCACATTCGGGTCAAATTCGAGACAAATTGCTTGCCGATCCTCGCCGCTGAATGGGGATCCAAATCGTAACTGAAATATGCACGCTCAAACGGGGGCAGACGCGGGCAACGTGCCCGGTTCGCGAGCACAGGGGCAAGCAATCGCTTCCTAAGTGGCGTTAAGTCATCGACGCGGCTGGTCGACCAGGCAAGCTTCAGTCATGTAGTGACCGGTTGTCTGTCAGATTAAGTCGCGGCGCGTGAGGGTTCCGTTTGTCGAGTGGCAGGGCTTTGCGTAAGCAGGGTCTGGCTTCTCTCAACGCGGAATTGAAGGGACAGGGACACTTCAATGACGATCTCAATGCAGGATGCAATCAGACAGAACACCGTCGGCTATAGCGAGGGCCGAGACTCGGCGTTCCCACCAGCTACGGATGGTACAACGGTGTGCTCAGAACGGGCATAACTGCGCCACCGTCGGGCTTCACCGCTGTTACCGGCTGGGGCCGAGTCTACCCGAACTCGACTGAGGCCGCGTCTTCAATCCGAACGCGCAAGTCGAAGTCGCAAATGCGCGAACCTACGTCCATCTGAGATCCACGGGCGAGTGGGTCCTGGTGCAGGATCAGCGCAACAATCAGGTTGTAGGCGGACATTTCGTTCTCGATTTTGCCGGGCCAAGGCCACACGATGAACGTGGCGACGCGGAACGATGGCACTGCCTGATTTGCCGCTCCCCCGACCGGCTACAACGATCACTTCTGGCAGGGCTCGCGAGGCACGTATCGTGACGGAGACGTCGACGGCGTCTACGTGCAGATGGACATGAGGGTGACGGATCCAAACCTCAATGTCGTCGCCAATATCGGCGCCGACTGGTGGCGCAATGAGAGTGCGCCTTACGTTGACGGGTTCAGCAACAATCCGGGCGCAGGCATGAGCAACTGGGTTGACCTGACGACACAGTGGCGGACGCTTGCGTTCTATTCCTCTCCTGAGCAAATTCAGGCAGATCCGCCTCCGCCGCTCGCCGGATCCAGTGGCGAAACGCCGACGCCGCCTCCGGTTATCGCACCGTCGCCCACGACGCCATCGCCAACCACTCCGACACCACCGACCCCGCAGCCGACTGGGGACAATCTCCTGGTGAACGGGTCATTCGAGGCGACGACCATAAGAGCGGGCGATTGGACAAGCTCCCGCTCGATCGCCGGCTGGACCGCATTGTCGGGCAGCAGTATCGAGCTTTGGAATAATCACAGCGGCGTCCGGGCCACCAATGGGTCGAATATTGGCGAGCTCGACTATCTCGGCGCCAGAGACGGCCTGTATCAACAGTCAGGACTCGAGCGGGTCGGAGCTACGATCTTTCGTTCGACGCACGATCTCGCCCCGGCTTCAGCGCCTCGACCAGCACCATCGAGGTATTGTGGAATGACAGAGTGATCGCGAGCGTGCCGCCCGGCACGGACTGGGACAGCTACAACTTCAAAGTCACCGGCACCGGTGGTAGCGACCGCCTCACCTTCCGCGAGGCGCAGAGCCAGGGCGGCGACGGACTGGGCGCGCTTTATGACAACGTCAGGCTCATCGCTTCCGGCTCGCCTGCACCTGCACCTTCGCCGGCTCCCACGCAGCCGACAACGGGCACCAACCTGCTCATAAACGGATCGTTCGAGGCAACGCAGTTAGCGTCGAACAGGTGGGACGACTTCAACTCGATCCAAGGCTGGAGGGCGATCTCCGGCGGAACGATCGAACTTTGGAACAATCTCAACGGCGTCAGGGCCACGAACGGCTCGAACTTCGGCGAGCTTGACTACCTTGGCGCCCGGGACGGTTTGTACCAGGCGGTCGAGACTGAAGCTGGGCGGAGCTACGCGCTGTCTTTCGACGCGCGCTCGCGCTCCGGCTTCACCGCCTCGACCACCACGATCGAAGTGCTGTGGAATGATAAAGTGGTTGCGAGCGTGCCGCCGGGCAGCAATTGGAGGACATATAACTTCAGCGTCACCGGCACAGGCGGTAATGACCGCCTCACCTTCCGCGAAGCGCAGGGTCAGGGCGGCGACGGTCTTGGAGCCCTCTACGACAACGTCAGTCTCGTTGCCGCCGGCTCGACCGGCAACACCGCACTGGCCAGCGCGACGCAAACCGACCGCGCCATCGACCTGATGACGCAGTATTCTGCTTCTACCACTACGAGTTCAAATACCGGTTCGTCGAGCGTGTTTGATCCAACCAAGACGGAAAGCCTTGCGCCGACATTGACCAACACGCATCAGCTGACGGCGTAATGCAGTTGTCGCGTCGTTTCACTCTCAGGCCTGATCGTTCTTTGCGG
Organism: uncultured Alphaproteobacteria bacterium; assembly: GCA_963757845.1. Classification (GTDB taxonomy): domain Bacteria; phylum Pseudomonadota; class Alphaproteobacteria; order Rhizobiales; family Xanthobacteraceae; genus P52-10. The sequence goes on along the minus strand of CAVWTB010000042.1, from coordinate 377,569 downwards.
CGCGCACAGGATCCAGGTCAGCAAGCGACCGCCTTGCTCTCCGATGGGCAGTAGGAGCGCAATCGCACGCAACAGTCAGGTCCCGCCGGGGCGCATGTACCCCGGCAACAACATCTTCCGGCGTTGTTGTTCCGGCCTGTCTCGGTTGCATAGAAACTCGCCCAGCTCGATGTGGGACAGCCGACCGCCAGAAGGCGCGTTGGGTTAGCAAGCCGGCGAGGATGTGCGTTTCAGCGGACTATCATGATCGCCAAGCGCTGGATCAATCTGCTGCCGGCAATGCCGTCATGCTGTCCTCTTCGAGCGTATTGTGCGCGCCGGCGAGAGGATCGTGTCGACTTCAAGACAGTTCAGCGAAGGCGCTGGCCCGTGTGCAAGCGCGACACTGCGGCCGGTTCCTGAAGAGGAGCGGGACCGTACAATCTTGGCTGCGACAAACGCGGCTTCCGTACGATTGCGGGCTTGGAGCGCGCGCAGCAACGCCGCCGTGTAAATCTTCGTCGTTCCCGGCGCTATGCTTAGAAGCTTCGCAATCTCCTTGTTCGACATTCCCTGTGCCAGGAGCGGAAGAATCTCGTTCTGCCGGCGAGTAAGTCTCGGCAAATCGTAGTGAGCTGCAGAAGCTTCGGGAGATGCGGTTTCGTCCGCAAGCCAGCGGGGTACGTACATTCTTCCGGACAGCAGGTCGTTGATGGCGACGAGCAGTTCTTCGTCAAGGTCGAGCTTGTATATGAATCCGTGAAAGCCAGCGGAAAGGCAATCCAGCACATCCGATCGCGTGTGCGATGTCGACATCAGTGCGAAGCTGGTCTTCGGGCTGAACGCTCGCACCTGCCGGAGCCGGTCGACTGAAACTCGCTCGATACTATCCGAGTCGATCAGCACCAAGTCGAAGCCGTCGTTACCTGCGAGATACTCCAACGCTGGGGCCTCGATCACACGGCATTCCGCAACTCTCGCCTCAAGCACGTCCCGAAGGCCACTTCTGTAGACGCTATGCTCATCGATGACCAAGATTACGGACACGCTGAAACCCCCTGCCATGAGTACTGTTGGCCGGCGGTCACTCGAAGCCTAGTTGTCCCTAATGTCATCGCGGCTGACGCAGTGTTGTTCCTCCAGATGTAAAAACAAAAAATCAAATCGATTTTTCCGCCCAGGTGGTAGTTGGCCACCATGTTCGACGGTTAAGCGACTGATACGTCGCGATTTGCTTCCCGTCGTTGACCTGCATCAAACCATCGCGCATTTTGCGCCGTCTTTGGAGGAACGGCCCCAGTCGCGTGCTGTTCGCCACTCTTAGCAACCGAGCCGAACGAGGGGCCATGAAGAAGGTTGCAATGCTCATCTCTGCGGCGCAGGCTGTCGTACCCCCGAGCTACGCACAACTAATGCCTGGCCCGATCAACCCGCCGGGTTCGTCTTTCTCCTACCCTCGCGCAAGCTATGCCTCAATGAAATCGGATGTGCCTGCAGAACCGCAGCCGCCGGCGCTGCCGCCAGCAGCGTCGCTTGAGTTGGCTTCGGACGACGACCGCGCATCGATCAGGAGTCTTCTGCGGCCAATGGAGAGTTGCCTCCGTCAAATCTTGCTTTGCCTGCTCAAAGATAGCTCCAGTGGCTTTGTAGTCGATTGCATCCGTAAATCGCGCCAACCCTGCGGCGAAGGCTGGCAGCGGATACTTGCTACGCCTGATTGGCGTTCGGTCTGGGCGCGAGCGGGGTCACGGCATGAGTGTGACCGAAACCAAAGTGCCAATGCCAGACGGCGCCGAACGGACGTTCAACGGACGCCACGCCTGGGCTCTAGATTGGTTGGTAAGGGCCGGCGAGCGTGGCTGCACGCCGATCGATCAGCCGGCGCCGCGGTGGTCCCATTACGCTTATTGCCAGCGCAAAAGACGGCATAGACATCGAGACAGTGACCGAAGCTCACGGCGGACCCTGCGCGGGACACCATGCGCGCTACGTGCTTCGGACGCCTCTGCGGGTTCTGGAGGCGGCATGATATCGAAGCGTGTGCCGTGCGGTGGCGCCGCTGGTCCGCCCCCTCGGGAAGAGTTGCCAACCGATTCAGTCTCACTGCCGTCCAGCTCTGCGTCAATTCGAGCCCCGCAGCCAGGCAATGAGCGTAAAGGCAGCCATACCAATTAAAATGTAGAATAGTGCCTGCCAATCGTTTTTGGTGGTCTGCGTGCGAGCAGTCGTTACAGCGTCCAACTGTTCCGCCACCTCACCGGTGAACTCCTCTGGTGGCGTAGTTAAGTCGACAGTCAGCGGCGGGGGGAGCGGTTCGCTTGGGGGAGAAGTGCCCTGCAAGGGGACGCCATTGTGGCTCGCACCATTTGACATTCTGCTGCCTCGCCCTAGCATGGCCAGCGGCCGTCACTAGCGAACCTTGTCCGCTGGTGGAAATTTGACAACCGAACGACGCAGCGAGCTCAACGGGAAGTTGGAGGCGTTCGAAGTAAGTCACCTCTCAATCATGCCGCGACCGGGCCAATTGACTACGTGCAAGTTATCGGGATCGCGGTGATCGCCGTCCCGGTGTTGTTGTGCGCCCCTGTTGTCGTTTTTGTAAGGCCGCTTCGTTGGCGGCCTCGTGTGAGATCACCGGACATTCAAACGCAACGCCCTCAGGGTCGTGCTCGTCTTTCAGGCGGTCAAACGCCGCGGCAGTCTCGAATACCTTGAGCCGGTCAGCATCACCGACCTGCCTTGATGTGTCGGCGTAGATCCAAACTGTCATCACCGCTTCCTCGCTGCTCACTTCGCCTTCCAGGCGGCGTTCTTGTCCGGCGCCTGGGGTATCGGACCAGCGCCTGAAACTCCGTGCAGTGCGTTCGAGAAGCTTACCCGCGCGAGAAACCGGCACCCGCCTCCGTGGTCAGCGGCCTCTAGCAAAAGCCGCCACAGCGTCGTTCCAGCGAAGTCGTTCTTGGTTTGGCAGCGCCAGAACGTAGCCGCGCACTCAGCAAGCAGCTTGCGCCCATCCGGCAGTTCGATCGGCCGGCATGCCGGCGAAGTCGGTATCCCAGTTCGTCGCCACTCGACGCGTTGCTCGCAATGACGGCCGCCGCGACCAACTGGGGGAGCGGATGCGCGGCGGCCGGTGTCTTGGGGACGGACGGCGACCTCTTGAGGTTATGTCCAACTCGAACGGCAAGGCCGGGGCGGGTTATCTTCGAAGCTTTTTGAATTGGAGCCATGCCGAAAGTCGCACTTCTCAATGCAATTACTTTGGCAAATGTGCACACAGGAGGCTGGGGACAAAAGCAACAAGAGCCATCGATAGAGTTGCGAGTACACTCAAGGCCGGCCTGGCAGGGACCGATTTTTTTATTTCCGACGCTCAGCGCCAGCCCGCTTGTGCTCCAGGTTCTGCTACCAGACATCGGGCGGCACGCCGGCAAGCCAACGCGCGAAGGCGAGTTTGAAGTCTCGCAGGGCGTTCGAAGCTCCCCGCCTCTCCGCTGGGCGGTCTACCGCCTGGCTCATCAACGGCATCACCTCGACACCCCAGTGCCAGTACGTCGAGAACGGATGGACGTGGCGCGTTTGCTCCAAGATCGCGCCGATCTCGACGCCATCAGCGGAGACGCGGTAGATGTTGGGACTGGTCTGGCGGTAGGTCAACTTGGGGGAACTATTCGACGTCGACGCCATCAAACTTGTCCAACTGTGAACTACCGCAGCGGGATCGCGATCTGCTTGGGCTCGCATGCAAGGCGCAAACGCGTCGTTGACACAGTGTTGACACGACGAAAGTCTCGCCGAGCGCGATAGGCGCTACACTTCTAACCAGTTGCACGTAAACGCTAAATGGCGCGCCCGGAACAATTCGAACGTCCGACCCTCAGATTCGTAGTCTGATGCTCTATCCAGCTGAGCTACGGGCGCGTTTTTCGCAAAAAGGCCAGTGAATTCAAGTTACTAATTCAGCGGCCACAGCGAAGGCTCCGGGCCCACAGGGGCCGGAAGCGGGGGCCATAGCTAGCCGCTAAAGGGCGGATTGGCAAGGCGTTGGGTCATGGCAGCGGCGAGGAGAAATTTGCCGTCATGCCCGATCGTGTGGCGTGCAGTTACGCGCTCACCCGCTCGGTGTGCGGGGCGTGGATGTCGACCGGGCGATCCGGGATCTCGATGCGGAACGTGGCGCCGATGTTGGCATCGACCAGGCGGATCTGGCCGCCATGCGCGCGCACGAGTTCGGCGGCGATCGCAAGGCCGAGGCCGGTGCCGCCGCGGCGGTCGGAACTCTGGAACGCCTCGAACAGATGCTCGCGCGCCTTCTCCGGCACGCCGGGGCCGGAGTCGGAGACCTCGATGATGGTGACGCTGCCCTCGCGTTTGCCGGCGATCCTGATCTGGCTGATCGCCGCCTCGTCCGCCGCGCGCTGCTCCAGCGCCTGCACGGCGTTGCGCGCGAGGTTGAGCAGGATGCGGAACAGCTGATCCGGATCGGCGTCGACGTTGAGGCCGCGCTCGAGGTGGTTCACCCAGGTGATCGACGTGCCCGCGGCAAGTCCGATCGATTCACGCACCTCGTTGATCACCGGATCGAGCGGGATGCGGCGGCGGTCGGGTGCGGCTTCCTGCGCACGGCCGTAAGACAGCGTCGACTGGCAGAAGTCGATGGCGCGCTCGAGCGAGCGCACGAGCTTGGGCGCAAAGCGCTGCACCCGCGGCTCCGGCACCGTGGCGAGCTGGTCGGAGATCAGCTGCGCCGACGCGAGCAGGTTGCGCAGGTCGTGGTTGATTTTCGACACCGCAAGGCCGAGCGCGGCAAGCCGGCTCTTCTGATGCAGCATCGACACGAGGTCGCGCTGCATGTCGGACAATTCACGCTCCGCCTGGCCGATCTCGTCGCCGCGATCCGACGGCGCGATGACGCGCGCAGGACTTTCAGGATCGGCATGGAAGGCGACGAGGTTGTCGGTGACGCGCCGCATCGGCCGCACGAACAGGTAGTGGAGCGCAAAGTAAATCAGCGCAGTGGTCAGGATCGAGATCGACAGCGAGAACAGCACCAGGTTGGTCGAGAAGCGGTACATCGACGCGCGCAGCGGCTTCTCGTCGACCACGACTTCCAGATACTCGCCGCCGGTCGAGGTCGGCCCGACGATGCGGATCGAACCGTCCGCCTCGGTCAGCATCGTCTCGAAGGCCAGATAGATGGCCGTGCCCATCATCATCGACCGCGTATCGACGTCGCGCTCGACGGCGGCCGGCATGTCGGCGCTCGCCAAAAGACGGCGCTGCTGGCCGGCCTTGATCGCCACCGCGCGCGCGCCGATCGAGGAGAGGATTTGCCGCGCGAGCGAATCCGGCACCATGCCGCTCGGCGCCGCATCGAGCACGAGCGCCGCGGTATTGGCCGCGGCGAGCCGGTCGTTCAGCCGGTTCTGATAGAAGTTCGCGATCGACGGCACATAGATCAGCACTTCGGCGATCATCACCAGCGGAATGGTCAAAAGCAGCAGCTTGCCGGACAGCCCCAGCCGCCGCCATGACAGGAACCTTCGCCTTTGCGGCGAGGTGTCACCTTCTTCGTCGCGCGAGAGTGACATTGCAGCCAACTCTTGCCCCCTCAACTGATCTGGCCGCCTTGACCCGCCTCAAGTGCTCGGCCGACCCCTCGTCCGAACTGGCGCCGCCCCGGCGATTTGAACCTCATATAGGTACGAACCCCGCGGAATGCCCGTTTCGTCGCGCCAATTGCTGTCAGCAGCGCGAAAATCCCTGTTCGATTGACGGCAACGGCCCTCTCCCGTATAAGCCGCGCCAACTGTCCCGTGCTCGTCCGGCTTGGCCGCGCAGGCTGATCCATCGGCTAAATTTTAGCTGAAATCACAGGGACTTAATCTCACATCGGCACCGACCCGGGCATTGGACCCGGGCATTGGACCCGGCCTGCGGAGTACGACCCGTGAAGCGGACCTTTCAACCCTCCAAACTGGTGCGCAAGCGCCGTCACGGATTTCGTGCGCGCCTGGCGACCGCCGGCGGCCGCAAGGTTCTCGCCGCCCGCCGCGCTCGCGGCCGCAAGCGCCTGAGCGCCTGAGCCGCCCGATCAAGGCATTTTCCTCATGGAACGACTGAGGCAGCGGGCTGACTTCCTCGCCGCCGCCGCAGGCGCGCGTGTCGCGGTTCCAGCTTTCGTGGTCCAGGGGCGCGACCGCACCGATCGCCGGACCGGCCCGTGTCGGCTTCACCGTTTCCAAAAAGGTCGGCACCGCGGTAGAGCGTAACCGCGTGCGGCGGCGCCTGCGCGAACTGGTCACACGTACCCCTTTTTTGCGCCCGCACTGCGACTATGTGCTCGTCGGACGGCGCGCTGCGCTCGGACGCGGCTTCGATACAATGCTGGACGATCTCAAATCCGCGCTGAAGCGGCTCGACGCGCAACTTGCAAAGCGCACCTCGCGGCAACCAGCGGGATGAACCGGACAAGATGATGAACGATCAAAACCGCAATACAATTCTGGCCGTCATCCTTTCCGGCATGGTGCTGCTCGGCTGGCAGTATTTCTTCGTCGCGCCGCAGATGGAGAAGCAGCAGGCTGCACAGAAGGCGCAGCAGCAGGCCCAGCAGACGCAGCAGCCGCAGGCGCCGGGCGCGCCGGCGCAGCAGGGCTGGCGCCGCACCGGCAACCCGGCGCCGCGCCTGCTCCAGGGCAGCCCGGAGCTGCCGGGGCGCGCCGCGCCGACGCTGTCGCGCGATGCAGGCTCGCCGCCGCGCCGCGCGTGAAGATCGAGACGCCGAAAGTCTCCGGCAGCATCGCGCTGAAGGGCGGCCGCCTCGACGACGTCTCGCTGACGCAGTATCGCGTCACGGTCGACCCGAAATCGCCGGCCGTCACGCTGTTCTCGCCTGTCAGGTACAGCCAAATCCCTACTACGCCGAGTTCGGCTGGGTCAGCGCCAGCGGCACGGCGGTGAAGCTTCCGGACGACGTCGACCGACTGGAAGCAGGAAGGCCGCAACGCGCTCACCGTCGACAAGCCCGGTGACGCTGACTACGACAATGGCGAAGGACTTGCTTTCCGCCGCACGATCTCGGTCGACGAGAACTACCTCTTCACGGTCAAGGACGACGTGAAGAACAACGGCGCCGACGCCGGTCACGCTCTATCCCTACGCGCTGATCTCGCGGCACGGCACGCCGCATGTCGACGGGCTTCTACATCCTGCATGAAGGCCTGATCGGCGTGCTCGGCGAGCAGGGCCTGCAGGAGGTCAGCTACAAGACAGCGGACGAGAAGAAGGAAATCGTCTTCAACAAGGTGCACGAACGGCTGGCTCGGCATCACCGACAAGTACTGGGCTGCAACGCTGCTGCCCGACAGCGCCACGACGCTGCACGGCGCAAGCTTCTCGTCGACACCGGCGGGACGACCAAGGACCTATCAGGCGGACTATCTGCTCGACGCGAAGACGATCGCGCCCGGCGCCAGCGGCGACAGCCGAGGCACGGCTGTTCGCCGGCGCCAAGGAAACGCCGCTGATCGACGCCTACGACAAGAAGCTGAAGCTCAACCGCTTCGAGCTGCTGATCGACTGGGGCTGGTTCTACTTCATCACCAAGCCGATGTTCTGGTGCGCTCGACTACCTGTTCCGCCTGGTCGGCAATTTCGGCGTCGCGATCCTGCTCGTCACCGTGCTGATCAAGATCATCTTCTTCCCGCTCGCCAACAAGTCGTACGCGTCGATGGCGAAGATGAAGAACATCCAGCCGGAGATGGTGGCGCTGCGCGAGCGCTATCCGGACGACAAGCAGAAGCAGCAGCAGGAGATGATGGAGCTGTACAAGCGGGAGAAGATCAATCCCGTTGCCGGCTGCCTGCCGATCCTGATCCAGATCCCGGTGTTCTTCGCGCTCTACAAGGTGCTGTTCGTCACCATCGAGATGCGGCACGCGCCGTTCTACGGCTGGATCAAGGACCTGTCGGCGCAGGATCCGACCAACCTGTTCAATCTGTTCGGCCTGATCCCGTTCGATCCGACGACGCTGCCGATGCTTGGTCCCTACCTGCATCTCGGCTTCTGGCCGATCATCATGGGCATCACGATGTGGGTGCAGATGAAGCTCAACCCTGCGCCGCCCGACCCGACGCAGAAGATGATCTTCGACTGGATGCCGCTGATCTTCACCTTCATGCTGGCGTCGTTCCCGGCGGGCCTCGTGATCTACTGGGCCTGGAACAACCTGCTGTCCGTGATCCAGCAGAGCATCATCATGAAGAAGAACGGCGCCAAGATCGAGCTGTTCGACAACATCAAGTCGACGCTTCAAGAAGGCGGATCCGACCACGACGCCGGAAAAGCCGGCGGTCAAGCAGGACAACAAGCCGGCAGGCAAGGGCAAGGCCAAGGGCGCGACCTGAAGAGCTCGTTCCTCGCGGAAGACTCAGTCCTTGATCGTCTCGTCATGCGGCCGCGCATTGGCCGGCATCCAAGTCTTTCGAGCATCGCACGCCGACGCACGTCGGATGCGCCGGGGCAGGCTCCGGCCATGACGAGCACCGAGGCTTAGCTGTAGCAGGACACCGCATGCCCTCCGAACACCACCGACTTCATCGAACAGGGCCGCCGCGTCTTCGCGGGCGACTGGCAGTTCATTGCGGCGGCCGGCTCGCTCGACGTGCTGCCGCCGATGGCCGGCATGGAAGTGGCGTTCGCCGGCCGCTCCAATGTCGGCAAGTCGAGCCTGATCAACGCGCTCACGGGGCGCAATGCGCTCGCGCGGACCTCGCACACGCCGGGCCGGACGCAGGAGCTGATCTTCTTCCAGGGACCGCCTCTGTCGGGCCTGCGGCTGGTCGACATGCCGGGCTACGGCTACGCCTCGGCGCCGAAGTCGAAGATCGCCGCCTGGACCGACCTGATCCACCGCTACCTGCAGGGCCGCGCCAATCTCGGCCGGGTCTATGTGCTGATCGACAGCCGCCACGGCTTCAAGGACGTCGATCTCGACGTGCTGAAGACCTTCGATCGTGCCGCCGTCAGCTACCAGATCGTGCTGACCAAGGCGGACCAGGTGAAAACGGCCGAGCTCGACCAGCGCCTCGCCGAGACGACGGCCGCGCTGAAGCCGCATCCGGCGGCGTTTCCCGATGTCATCGCCACGTCATCGAAGACCGGCGCCGGCATGGGCGAATTGCGGGCGGCCATGATGAAGCTTCAGGCCGAGCGGGGGTAAGGCCCCGTTTCTCCGTCATGGCCGGGCTTGACCCGGCCATCCACGCCTTTGCCTCCGAAATATTGTGAGAACGTGGATGCCCGGGACGAGCCCGGGCATGACGCGCAAGCGCCGTCACTTTGCGCCCGCGCGCGTCATCGGCTAGAAGCGAACGCGAAAAACTGGCGACGGAATCCGGCTTCATGACCGACGAGATCAGCCCGCAAAATCAGGCCCGCATTCTTTCCGAGGCGCTGCCGCACATGCAGCGCTACGACGAGGAAACCATCGTCATCAAGTACGGCGGCCACGCCATGGGCGAGGAAAGCCTCGCCCGGGCCTTCGCCCGCGACATCGTGCTGCTGGAGCAGACCGCCATCAATCCGGTGGTGGTGCATGGCGGCGGACCGCAGATCGCGACCATGCTGAAGCGGCTCGGCATCAAGTCGGAGTTCGCGCAGGGGCTGCGCATCACCGACGCCGCGACCATCGAGATCGTCGAGATGGTGCTCGCCGGCTCGATCAACAAGCAGATCGTCGGCTACATCAACGAAGCCGGCGGCAAGGCCGTCGGCCTGTGCGGCAAGGACGGCAACATGGTGATCGCCGAGAAGGCGACGCGCACCATGGTCGATCCGGATTCCAATATCGAGAAGATCGTCGACCTCGGTTTCGTCGGCGAGCCGGAGAAGGTCGACCTCACCCTGCTCAACCAGCTGATCGGCTATGAGCTGATCCCGGTGCTGGCGCCGCTTGCGGCCTCGAAGACCGGCGAGACCTTCAACGTCAACGCCGACACGTTCGCCGGCGCCGTCGCAGGCGCGCTTGAAGGCGAAGCGCCTGCTGCTCCTCACCGACGTGCCGGGCGTGCTCGACTCATCGAAGAAGCTGATCTCGGATCTCTCGGTGAAGGATGCGCGTCGGCTGATCGCCGACGGCACCATCTCCGGCGGCATGATCCCGAAGGTCGAGACCTGCATCTACTCGCTCGACCAGGGCGTGGAGGGCTGTCGTCATCATCGACGGCAAGACCCCGCACGCGGTGCTGCTCGAACTCTTCACCAACCACGGTATTGGCACGCTGATCCACAAGTGATCGCACACTGCGCGACGCAAGCTGGTAGCAGACCTCCTCAGAGGCGCGCCGGCGCTTGGCGCGGCTGCATGTGCGGTCTTGGTCGCCGGCAGCACGCCCGCGCAGCCGACCTCAAACTCTGCAATCGCATGAGCTACGTGGTCGAGGCCGCGATCGGCATCGACGACAAGGGCGCTACGGCGACGCGTGGCTGGTTCCGGATCGATCCCGCGCAATGCCGCGTGGTCGCGCAGGGCAATTTCAGCGTGGAGCGGCTGCTGCTGCATGCGCGCGCACTCCCCGTCTATGGCGCGTCGCCGGTGGCGCAGAGCGGCTCCGACAGCCTTTGCATCTCGCCAGACCAACTTCGTGATTGCCGCCGCGCGCGACTGCCGCAGCGGACAGACGCCCGCGACCTTCACCGAGGTGAAGCCGACGCAGGGCGACGACGGCCACACGGTCGCCTATCTCGCCGAGGCCGCCGAATACGACGACGAGCAGGCGCGGCTTGCGGCGATCCAGCGGCTGCTGGTGATCGCGGGCTACGATGCCGCGCCGATCGACGGCGTCGACGGGCCGAAGACGCAGAACGCGCTGGCGAAATTCCTGCGCGAGCGAAACCTTGCCGCGGAAACGGCGACGGCGCCGAATTTCTTCGAGACGATGATTGCGGCCGTGCAGTCGCCGTCCACCAACGGCCTCACCTGGTGCAACGACACGCCGCATCGGGTGATGGCGGCGATCGGCGCCGACGACGGCAAGGTGATCACGACCCGCGGCTGGTATCGCATCGAGCCCGGCAAATGCCTGCATCCGGATATCGCCGGGCAGCCGAAGCGCATTTTCAGCTTCGTCGAGGCGGTCGATCCGGACGGGCGCGGCGTGCGCTTCTCCGGCAAGCCGCTGGTCTGGGGCGGCGCCACCGACGCTCTGCACGCGCGAGATCAAATTCGAGATCAACGAACAGGGCGACTGCGCCGCGCGCGGCTTCGCCTCCGCAGGTTTCGGCGAGATCAATCTCGCCGGCGGCGACGGCAAGACGCTGCGGCTGAAAATGCCATGACCGAAAAATGACCGAAAAATCCGCGCGACCGCAAATTCGCCCATGTCGACACCTGGGTGTTCGATCTCGACAACACGCTGTACCCGCGCCACATCAACCTGTGGCAGCAGGTGGACGCGCGCATCCGCGACTACGTCGCGCGGCTATCTCAAGCTGCCGGCCGACGAGGCCTACGCGATCCAGAAGGAGCTGTACAAGCGCTACGGCACGACCATGCGCGGCATGATGAGCGAGTACGGCATGGACGCGTACGATTACCTCAAGTTTGTGCACGACATCGATCATTCGCCGCTGGAGCCGGACCCGGCGCTGGGCGCCGCGATCGCCGAATTGCCCGGCCGCAAGCTGATCCTGACCAACGGCACGCGCGAGCACGCAGATGCGGTGCTCAAGCGGCTCGGCATCGATCCGCATTTCGAGGACGTGTTCGGCATCATCGAGGCCGAGTTCGAGCCGAAACCGTCGAGCCAGACCTATGAGACGGTTCTTCGCCCGCCACGCCATCGCGCCTGAGCGCGCGGCGATGTTCGAAGATCTCGCGCGCAACCTCGAGGTGCCGCATCGGTTCGGCATGACCACCGTGCTGGTGGTGCCGGCGGGCGAGGGTGAACTCGGACAGCAAGCCTGGGAAAAGGAAGGCCGGGATGCGGCCTTCGTCGATCATGTGACGGATGATTTGACGGGGTTTCTGGCTGGATTGATACGCCAGCCGTAGTCGTCCGCGTCATTCCGGACGCCGTCGCAGCGGCGATCCGGAATCTGGGAGGTGGCGGGCACTGCATCCATACGATCTCGGGATTCCGGGTTCGCAAGCTTCGCTTGCGCCCCGGAATGACTGGCATAACTTGACTCCCCTCGCCTCCTTGCGGAAAAAGCCCGCCTGCTGCCAATTTCAAGGAATCTCGATGTCCAACGCCGCTCTGGAATCCACCGTCAACAGCGCCTTCGATGCGCGCGAGACCGTCTCGACCTCCACCAAGGGCGAGGTGCGCGACGCGGTCGATACCGCGCTCGAACTGATGGACAAGGGCGAGGCGCGCGTCGCCGAACGGCAGGGCGACGGCAAATGGAAGGTGCATCAGTGGCTGAAGAAGGCGGTGCTGCTCTCCTTCCGCCTGAACGACATGGACGTCATCCCCGGCGGACCCGGCCAGGCCAGCTGGTGGGACAAGGTGCCGTCGAAGTTCGACGGCTGGGGTCCGAACCGCTTTCGCGACGCGGGTTTTCGCGCGGTGCCGGGCGCCGTGGTGCGCCGCTCGGCCTTCATCGCCCGCAACGTCGTGCTGATGCCGTCGTTCGTCAATCTCGGCGCCTATGTCGATGAAAGCACCATGGTCGACACCTGGTCGACGGTCGGCTCCTGCGCGCAGATCGGCAAGCGCGTGCACATTTCCGGCGGCGTCGGCATCGGCGGCGTGCTGGAGCCGCTGCAGGCGGAGCCGGTGATCATCGAGGACGACTGCTTCATCGGCGCACGCTCGGAAGTCGCCGAAGGCGTGATCGTGCGCAAGGGCGCGGTGCTGTCGATGGGCGTGTTCCTCGGCGCCTCGACCAAGATCATCGATCGCGCGACCGGCAAGGTCTACATGGGCGAAGTGCCGGAATATTCCGTGGTGGTGCCCGGCGCGCTGCCCGGCAAGCCGCTGCCGGACGGCTCGCCCGGCCCCTCGCTCTATTGCGCCGTCATCGTCAAGACCGTCGACGAGCGCACCCGCTCCAAGACCAGCATCAACGAGCTGCTGCGGGATTAGAAGCGATCCAGAAACGCGCGAGCGCGTCTTGTGAATCTGCCCGAGAGTCCGCTCATCCCGCGTCACACCCTCGGCGTTTTCCGACAAAATGCGGCGTCCCTGCCACACCACCGCAGCAAAGCGGACATGGCATGGACGCCGCCTGAAAAAAGCCGCTTGTCATTCTGATGTAGGCTAGCCAGCTTTGAGCTGATCGTTATCTAATTTTGGGGGCGGCTATGGATTGGAAGGCACTTCTCTTCACCTTCGGCGGCAGGATCAACCGGGGCAAATACTGGCTCGGCGTGCTTGTCCTTGTCTCTGCTCTACATCGCGGCCGGCATTGTCTTCGGCATTTTCTATGGCATCGCGGGCGAGACTGTCGGCATGCTCCTCGGTGGCCTCGTTGGCCTCGCGGCCCTCATCGTCGGCCTTTGCGCCGGCGTTGCGATCGGCATCAAGCGTCTGCACGACCGGGAAAAATCCGGCTGGTGGCTCCTGCTGTTCTGGGTCCTGCCGGGGATCCTGAGCGGCATAGGCTCGGCGCTCGGCGGCATCGGCATGGTGCTCTCGCTGGCGAGCCTCGCCATCTCGATCTGGGCCATCGTCGAACTCGGATGCCTGAAGGGAACGACCGGACCGAACATGTACGGTCCCGATCCGCTGCCTGCCGAAGCCGACTGACACGTCTTGCGCCTGATCGAGCGACAGCCGGTCCGCGCAGGCGATGCGCGGCCGGCTTGCCGATTCATCGGCTTCGCCTATCCTCTCGCACGCAGGATTCGTCCGGCGCATTGAGAGGGCGCAGCAATGGACCTGGCTTATCTGTTCCTCTCGCCGAAGGGCCGCATCTCGCGCAAGACGTTCTGGATCGGCGCAGGCCTGCTGGTCGTCTGCAGCATCCTGCTCTTCATCGTGCTGTGGACCATTCTCGGGCCCAGCCTGATCCAGAATTTCCTCGGACGCCTGGTCGGTTTCGTCGTTCACGCTGCCGACGATCTACTTCGGCTACAATCTCGCCGCGAAGCGCTTCAACGATCGGGATCGTCCGATCATCTGCGCGCAGGTCGGCGCCGGCGCTGCGGCCGTCAAAGCGCTCCTCAATCTGTTCCGCATCACCGGCGACCTGCATGCGCAGAACTGGCTGGACCAGCTTTTCGTCCTCGTCGGGACCGGCATCGCGCTCTGGTATTTCATCGAGCTCGGGCTGATGCGCGGCACGGTCGGCGCGAACGCGCATGGCGAGGACCCGGAGGAGGAGCGCCGCAATGACCGTCGGCCGTTTCGGCGCTGAGCTGCAGGCCTGCTGGCGCAGCGCCTTCGCCGCATGTTAAGCGGACCCCATGACTGACGCCGTCTCCATCGTCCGCGACCTCGTCCGCTGCCCCTCCGTCACGCCCGCCGACGCCGGCGCGCTCGGCGTGCTGGAGCGGCTGCTCGGCGACGCCGGCTTTGACGTGCATCGCGTCACCTTCTCCGAGCCGGGCACCGCCGACATCGACAACCTCTATGCGCGGATCGGCACCGAGGCGCCGCACCTTGTGTTCGCGGGCCACACCGACGTGGTGCCGCCCGGCGACGAAGCGGCATGGACGCTGGCGCCGTTCGCGGGCGAGGTGAAGGACGGCATGCTGTACGGCCGCGGCACCGTCGACATGAAGGGCGGGATCGCCTGCTCGGTCGCCGCCGTGCTGGACTATCTGGCGGCGAACGGCGGCAAGCCGAAGGGCTCGATCTCGTTCCTGATCACGGGCGATGAGGAAGACGTCGCCGTCAACGGCACCATCAAACTTCTGAAGTGGGCGGCCGAGCGCGGCGAAAAATTCGATCATTGCGTGCTGGGCGAGCCGAGCAACGTGGCCGAGCTGGGCGACTGCATCAAGGTCGGCCGCAGGGGTTCGCTCTCCGGCACGCTGATCGTCGACGGCAAGCAGGGCCATGTCGCCTATCCCGATCGCGCGTCCAATCCGCTGCCCGACATCTCCGCGCTGATCAGCGCCATCGACGCCGAGCCGCTCGACCACGGCAACGCGCACTTTCAGCCTTCGAACCTCGAATTCGTTTCGATCGACGTCGGCAACAAGGCCTGGAACGTGATTCCGGCGCAGGCGCGCGCCCGCTTCAACATCCGCTACAACGACCACCACACCCAGGACTCGCTGAAGGAGCTGGTCGAGGCGCGCGCGGCGAAGGCGGCCGGCAACCGCATCCGGCAGCGCATCGAGTGGGAGCCGTCGAACTCAAACGTGTTCATCACCAAGCCCGGCCCGTTCACGGAGCTTGTGGTCGAGGCGATCCACGAGGTGACAGGCCGCAAGCCCGACCTGAACACGGGCGGCGGAACATCCGACGCGCGCTTCATCTCGCACTATTGCCCGGTGCTGGAGTTCGGCCTGGTCGGACAGACCATGCACCAGATCGACGAGCGTGTTGCGGTCAACGACCTCGAGCGGCTGACGAAGATCTATCGCGGCGTGCTCGACCGGTATTTTGCGTAAAGGGATTCCCATGCCGAAGGACAGCCAGACCCGCAGCGTACTCGGCATCATCGGCGGATCGGGTCTCTACGATCTGCCGGAAATCCGCGAGGCAACGTGGCGCCGGGTGGAATCGCCCTGGGGTGAGCCCTCCGACGAACTGCTGTTCGGCAAGCTGGGCGAGCTCGACGTCGTGTTTCTGCCGCGCCACGGCCGCGCCCACAAGATTCCGCCGCTGCAGATCAACTACCGCGCCAACATCGATGCGCTGAAGCGTGCGGGCGTCACCGACCTGTATTCCTTCTCCGCCTGCGGCTCGATGCGCGAGGCCTATGCGCCCGGCCACTTCGTCATCGTCGATCAATTCATCGATCGCACGTTTGCACGGGCAAAGACCTTTTTCGAGACCGGCTGCGTGGCGCATGTCTCGTTCGGCCATCCGGTGAGCCCCCTGCTCGGCGACGTCGTCGAGCAGGCTTGCCGGGACACGGGCGTCACGACGCATCGCGGCGGCACCTACATCGCCATCGACGGACCGCAATTCTCGACGCTCGCCGAAAGCAACCTTTACCGCACGTGGAACTGCGACGTGATCGGCATGACCAACATGCCGGAAGCAAAGCTCGCACGCGAAGCCGAGCTGCCGTATGCCACCGTGGCCATGGTGACGGATTACGACTGCTGGCACGAGGAGCACGGCGCGGTCGACGTGGCGACGATCCTGAAAACGCTGCACGACAACGCGGCCGCTGCGAAAGCGATCGTGCGACAGCTGGCGCAGCGCTTTCCGGCGTTTCATCCCGCCTGCCCGATCGGCTCCGACCGCGCGCTCGACAGCGCCATCATCACGCCGGAGAAGGAGCGCGATCCGGCGCTCTTGAAGAAGCTCGACGCGATCACGAAGCGGGTTTGCTGTCGTGTAGCCCGGATGAGCGAGCGAAATCCGATTCCGCGATTTCGCTGCGCTTCATCCGGGCTACGTCTGTGATGGGATTGCCGGCGATGCAGATCAGGACACTCAACTCGGACGACGTCATCAAGCCAGCCGGCGGATACGCTCAAGTCTGCGAGGTTTCAGGCGCACAACGCTTCGCGTTTGTCAGCGGGCAGATTCCGCAATCGCTGGATGGAAAGGTGCCATCGGGATTCGAGGAACAATGCCGGCAGGTTTGGCGCAACATCGACGCGCAGCTCGCAGCAGCAGATATGACCCTTGCCAATCTGGTCAAGGTCACGACCTACCTGTCCGACCGCAAGTACAATCTGGCCAACCGCGCGATCCGGAACGAAGTGCTCGGCGAGCACTCGCCGGCTCTGACGGTTATCATCGCCGATATCTTTGACAGCGAGTGGCTGCTGGAAATCGAGGCGATCGCGGCGGCCTAGCCGTCATTGCGAGAGACAATCCGCGACCTCTAATCCTCATGGTGAGGAGCGTCGCAGTGCAGACAAGTTTACGCAGTCTGCACAAGGCAGACTGCTATGGACGCGTCTCGAACCACGAGGCCCGAGCGCTTCGCCGGGTTGAAGCGCACGGGCCACATCCTTCGAGACGCCGTGCTTCGCTCTCCGAGCTACGCAGGGCTCCTCAGGATGAGGAGAAAAGATTGCGAGCGCGGTGACGCCGCCTAATAATCCACTCGCATCAGATACAGCCCGTCCGGCGGCGCGACGGGGCCGCAGGCGGTGCGGTCGTGCGCATCCAGCGCGCGCTTCAAATCCTGTTCGCTCCAGCGCCCCTCGCCGACCCACATCAGCGAGCCGACCATCGAGCGCACCTGATGGTGCAGGAACGAGCGGGCCGAGGTGAAAACGTTCACGTTGTCGCCGTCGCGCACGACGTCGAGCTGATCGAGGGTCTTCTCCGGCGATTTCGCCTGGCATTCGGTGGCACGGAAGGTGGTGAAATCGTGCCTGCCGAGCAGCTGCTGCGCGGCGCGGTGCATCTTCTCGACATCGAGCGGCCGCGGCACACGCCAGGCATGGCCAAAATCGAGTGCGAGGTCCGCGCGGCGGTTGATGATGCGATAGAGATAGTGCCGCTTGATCGCGGAGAACCGCGCCTCGAAATTGTCGGCGACGATCTCGGCGTTCAGCACGCAGACCGGATGCGGCCGCAAATGCGCGTTCATCGCGTCGCGCACCTGGTCGGTGCGGAACGCCTTCGCGAAATCCACGTGCGCGACCTGCCCCTTGGCGTGCACGCCGGCATCCGTGCGGCCTGCGCCGTGCACGCGCACGTCCTCGCCGCTCAGCGCCTTCGCCGCCTGCTCGAGCACGCCCTGCACGGTGAGGTCGCTCTCCTGCACCTGCCAGCCGCGGAACGGCGCGCCGTCGTATTCGAGGGTGAGCTTGTAGCGCGGCACTACTCCGCTCCGGTGAAGGCCGGCGAATAGATGACTTCGCCTGCGGCGGGCGCGTCCGGCGACAAGCGCAGCGCCTGCAGATGATCGCCCTGATAGACGCAGCCAAAAGCCTTTGCGAGCTCGGGCGAGAAACCGAAGCGCTTGTAGTAGTCCGGATCGCCGAGCACGAAGACGATCTTCTCGCCGAGCGTCTTCAGCCGCAAATGCCCCGCGCCGATCAGGGCGCGCGCCGTTCCCTTGCGCTGCCGGTCCGGCAGCACCGCCACCGGCGCGAGGCTGATGCCGGGCGCGCGCGTGCCGTCGCCCTCGATCCACACGCGTGAAAACGCCACATGGCCGACGATCTTGCCCGCGTCCTCGGCGACCAGCGACAGCACCAGGTCGCCGTTGTCGCGCAGCCTCGCCACCAGCTCCGCTTCCTGCTGCCGCCCGAACGCCGCGGTCACGACCTCACCGATCGCCGCTTCATCGCCGGGCTTTTCGGGGCGGATGATCATCGCATCCGGCTCCCTTCGGCGAGCCGCGTGCCGCGCAAGAATACGTCTGCCGTCATCGGCTGTTTGCCGGCCCGCTGCAGCTCGAGGATGCGGATGGCGCCCTCGCCGCACGCCACCGTCAAGTTCGCATCGATCACCTCGCCCGGAGCGCCGCGACCGGATGCGAGCTCGCCGCGGAGAATCTTCAGCCGCACCGGCTGGCCGTCGAGCTCGATCTCGCTCCAGGCGCCCGGAAACGGCGACAGCCCGTGGCAGTGACGCAACACGGCGCGCGCAGGATTGGTCCAATCGATGTGCGCTTCGTCCTTCGCGATCTTCGCAGCGTACGTCACGCCCTCCGCACTCTGCGGCGTCAGCGTCATGGCTCCGCGCTCGAGCGCATCGATCGGCGCGAACCATCAGCGCCGCGCCGACTTTCGCCAGCGCGTCGTGCAGGTCGCTTGCCGTCATGCAATCGGTGATGGCAAGGCGCTCCGCCATCGCCACGTCGCCGGTGTCGAGACCTGCATCCATCTTCATGACCATGACGCCGCTGGCGTCGTCGCCGGCCATGATGGCCCGGTTGATCGGCGCCGCCCCGCGCCAGCGCGGCAGGAGCGACGCATGCAAGTTGAAACAGCCGAGCCGCGTACCGTCGAGAATTGTCTGCGGCAGGATCAACCCGTAGGCGACGACGACCGCGGCATCGGCCTTGTGCGCGCGAAACGTCTCGGCCGCCTCGGGCGTGCGTAGCGTCTTCGGCGTGAGCAGTGGAAGACCAAGCCGTCGGGCCTCACGCTCGACCGGCGTCACCTGCTCCTTCATGCCGCGGCCCGCAGGTTTTGGCGCACGCGTATAGACGGCGACGATCTCGTGCCCGTTTGCAGCGAGCGCGGAGAGCGTCGGCACCGCAAAATCCGGCGTGCCCATGAAGACCAAACGAAGCGGCATCAGCCGATCCTTAGCTGACGTCGAATGCCGGAGGAGCGGATTTACTCCGCGCGCTTTGCGGCCTTGGTAAATTTCTTCAACACGCGGTCGCGCTTGAGCTTCGACAGGTAGTCGACGAACAGCACGCCATTCAGGTGATCGATCTCGTGCTGGATGCAGGTTGCGAACAGCCCTTCCGCCTCTTCCTCGTGCAGCTTGCCGTCGAGGTCGGTGAAGCGCACGCGCACCTTCGCCGGGCGCTCGACCTCCTCGTAGTATTCGGGGATCGACAGGCAGCCCTCCTCGTAGGAGGCCTTCTCTTCCGACGACCACAGGATTTCCGGGTTGATGAAGACCCGCGGACTGGGCGGCCCCTCCTTCTTCGCCAGATCCATGGTGATCAGCCGCTGCGGAACCCCGATCTGGATGGCCGCAAGGCCGATGCCCGGCGCCTCGTACATGGTCTCGAACATGTCGTCGGCGAGCTTGCGCACCTCGGCCGTCACCTTCTCGACGGGTTTCGAGACGAGGCGGAGCTGCTTGTCGGGAAGGATGATGATCTCGCGAACGGCCATGGCGGGCATGTAATCTGGCGGAATGTCGCGGTCAATCAGGCAGATATGGCCGTCTGACGGCGCCTGGGCTGTCATCCACCGGGAAATTTAACCGCGCGTTAACCATGAGAATCAGCGCTTTGTTAACCATGATTTTTAAGGAACTTTTAACCAGTCCGGCCGCCATGTTCTCTATTCGTTCGAACACGCGCGCGAATTGGCTACAAGCAATCCATGTCGGACATTCTTTTCATCGTCGGCGATGTCGCCGTCACCACCGGCGCCGCGCTGACGGCGTTCGCCGGTCTCGTGCTGGCTCTGCTCCTCACCATCGCCATCGTGCTGGCGCGCGGCGCGCGCCGTAACGAGACCGCCACCGTGGCGCAAGCGATCCGCGCCGACGAGCTGGAGGAACGCCTCGCCGACATGCTGCGGGCGCAGGCCGAGACCTCCGGCCGCGTGCAGGCGATGGGCGAAGCGCTCGCCGGACGCCAGTCGGACATGGCGCGGGTGATGAACGATCGCCTCGATGCCGTCACCCATCGCGTCGGCCAGTCGATGGAGCAGCAGACCCGCAACACCATGGACTCGCTGCGCCACCTGCACGAGCGGCTGGCGGTGATCGACAACGCGCACAAGAACCTCACCGATCTGACGACGCAGGTGACGACGCTGCGCGACGTGCTCGCCAACAAGCAGACGCGCGGCGCATTCGGCCAGGCGCGCATGGAAGCGATCGTGCAGGACGGGCTGCCGATGGGTTCGTACGAGTTCCAGTTCACGCTGTCGAACAACAAGCGTCCCGATTGCGTGGTGTTCCTGCCCGATCAGCGCCCGCTCTGCATCGATGCGAAATTTCCGCTGGAGGCGGTGACTGCGCTGCGCGATGCGCGCAGCGACGAGGAGAAGAAGATCGCCACACAGCGCGTGCGCTCCGACATGATGAAGCACGTGAACGATATCGCGCAGAAATACCTGATCACCGGCGAGACGCAGGAGATGGCGCTCCTGTTCGTGCCGTCGGAATCCGTCTATGCGGAAATCCACGACGGGTTCGACGACGTGGTGCAAAAAGCCTACCGCGCGCGCGTGGTGCTGGTGTCGCCGTCGCTGTTGATGCTGGCGATCCAGGTGATGCAGCAGATCCTCAAGGACGCACGCATGCGCGAGGCAGCGGACCAGATCCGCACCGAGGTCTTCAACATGACCGACGACCTCACGCGCCTGCGCGAACGCGTGATGAAACTGCAGCAGCATTTTGGCCAGGCGAACGAGGACGTGCGGCAGATCCTGATCTCCGCCGACAAGATCGACAAGCGCAAGGCGCGGATCGAAGACCTCGATTTCGACAAGGTGGAGGAGGCCGCGGCTCCTGCGGCGAAGCCGGAGCTGTTTTCCGCGCCCATCCGCAGGCTGCAGGCGGGCGAGTAGCGCGCGTCATTCCTGGGCGCCGCGCCCCTATTCCGCCTTCTCAGCCCGTCATTCCGGGCGCGTCCGGCGGCCCGTGCGCAGCGCGGTCCAATGGAATTTCGATGTGATGTTCTCGGAGGTTCCTCACCTCTAGATTCCGGGTTCGCGCCTAGCGCGCGCGCCCCGGAATGACGGGGTGAATAACCTCCAGAATCTGCTACCAAGCGCCCCATGACGGCATCCGAAGCGCCTGCCACGACAACACCCGCCACCCGCACCGCGACGTGGGGCGAGGCGCTGGCCGTCTACCTGCAGCCGCGAGTGCTGATCGTCCTGTTCCTCGGCTTCTCGTGCGGCCTGCCGCTGGCGCTGTCCGGCTCGACGCTGTTGGTATGGATGCGTGAATCCGGCGTCGATCTCGGCACCATCGGCCTGTTCGCGCTGGTCGGCACGCCCTACACCATCAAGTTTCTCTGGGCACCGCTGATCGATGCCTTGAACGTGCCGCTGCTGTCGCGCGCGCTCGGACGCCGCCGCGGCTGGCTGGTGTTCTCGCAACTGCTGCTGATCGCTGCGATCCTGTTGCTGGCGCTGACCGATCCGGCAAAATCACCGTTCTACGTCGCGCTCGGCGCGCTCCTGGTCGCAACCGCATCGGCGACACAGGATACGGTCGTCGACGCATTTCGCGTCGAGAGCCTGCCCGAGAACGAACAGGCGGCGGGCATGGCGGCCTATGTTGCCGCCTATCGTGTCGGCATGCTGATCTCCACCGCCGGCGCGCTGTTTCTGGTCTCGGGCTTCGAGAGCACCGGCATCGGCAAGAGCGCCGCCTGGACGTGGGGCTACGTGGCGATGGCGGCGATGGTCGGCATCGGCATGATCGCCGCCGTCCTCGCAACCGAGCCGGCAGCGCTCGCGCGAAGCGCTCGAAGAGACGAAGGGCGAGAAGCCGGCAACGCGCGTGATCGCTGCAGCGTTCGGCGCCTTCAGCGAATTCCTCACGCGCAAGGACGCGCTGGGCAGTGCTCGCCTTCGTGATCCTGTTCAAGTTCACCGATGCGTTCTCCGGCACGATGACCGCGCCGTTCGTCATCGACCTCGGCTACACGCGCAACGACTATGCGGCAATCGTCAAGGGCGTCGGCCTCGCCGCGACCCTGATCGGCGGCTTCGCCGGAGGCTTCCTGGCCCGCGCCTGGTCGCTGCCGGCCTGTCTCTGGTTCGCAGGCATCATCCAGGCGCTGTCGAACCTGGTGTTCGCGTGGCTCGCCACGGTCGGCATCAACCAATGGGCGCTCGCGGCGGCGATCACTGCGGAGAATTTCACCGGCGCCATCGGCACGGTGATCTTCGTCGCCTACCTCTCCGCGCTCTGCAACAACCCGCTGCACACGGCCACACAATACGCGCTGCTCGCGGCGCTCTCGGCCGTGGGCCGGACCTATCTGTCAGCCAGTGCGGGGTATGTCGCCGAATACACCGGCTGGCCGCTGTTCTTTGCGATCAGCGTGCTGGTGGCGATCCCGAGCCTTTTGCTTCTGGCCTGGTTGCAGCGGCGCGAGCATTTTGCGACGCTTGCAGCGAAGGCCTAGGATCGTTCGATCGTCACGGCCGGGCTTGGCGGCGCAAGGCTGCGCCTACTGGACGATCGACCACTTAGAGACCAGCGCATCGCTCACCTGCCCCGCCGCGGTCGCGCACGACATCTCATTGGCCTTGATCGAGATGGTCTTGCCGATGAACGGTTTCAGCCGCGTGACATCCGCGTCGCCGTTCGTGACGATCTGAAACGTCTCCGGACCCGTCTCCAGGTTGCAGAGCCCATCGGGACCCGGAATGCGCCGGCCCTGAGTGCTGATCACCTGGTAGGTGTCGATCCGCTTGCCCTGGGCCTTGCTGCGCATGACCCGCAGTTCTCCCGACAGCACCTCTCCATTCTTGATCGGCTTCGGCGCTTGCGCATTGGCCTCCGCATCGTGAGCCAGCATCGCCACCGCGCAGATGCAAACAGCCGTCATCGGCAGCCACATATTCCGTATCGTCATTTCCCTCGAGTCCAGGTCAATTTTGCTCAAAACAGGGTCCGCTGCCGAACCGCGGCAGCCAGCGTCCCCTCGTCGAGATAGTCGAGTTCGCCGCCAACCGGCACACCATGCGCAAGCCGGGTCACCTTCACGTTGGCGTCCTGCAGAAGGTCCGTTATGTAATGGGCGGTTGTTTGGCCGTCTACCGTCGCATTCAAGGCAAGGATGATTTCGGTCACGCGATCGTCATGCGCCCGCGCCACCAGCGCATCGATGGTCAGGTCCTGCGGGCCGACGCCGTCCAGCGGCGACAGAGTACCGCCGAGCACATGATAGAGCCCGCTCGAGGCATTTGCCCGCTCCAGTGCCCAAAGATCGGCCACGTCGGCGACGACGACGATGGTCGACTGGTCGCGCCGCGGGTCCGTGCACACCGTGCAGGGGTTTTGCGTATCGATGTTGCCACAGGTCTTGCAGACCTGCACCTTGTCGATCGCGACCTGCAACGCCGACGACAACGGCGTCATCAGCGCATCCCGCTTCTTGATCAGGTGCAGCGCGGCGCGCCGCGCCGAGCGCGGCCCGAGGCCCGGCAGCCGCGCCAGCAGCTGGATCAGCCGCTCGATCTCAGGTCCGGCAACCGCAGACGCCATCAGCCAAGCCCGAACCCCGGCGGCAGCTTCAAGCCGCCGGTCAGCGCCGCCATCTTGTCCTGCATCGCCGCTTCCGCCTTGCGCTTGGCATCGCCGAGCGCGGTGACGATGAGATCCTCGACGACCTCGCGCTCGTCCGGCTTCAACAGCGAGGCATCGATGTTGACGGCCTTGACGTCCATCTTCGCCGTCATGCGCACCGAAACCAGGCCGCCGCCGGAAATGCCCTCGACCTCGATGTGATCGAGCTCGTCCTGCAGCGCCTTCATCTTCGACTGCAGTTCCGCCGCCTGTTTCATCATGCCGAGAAAATCAGCCATCGACGCTCCTCACACAAAAGTTAGTCTTCGTCCTCGACGGGCGGTTCAGGAAGGTCGGCGTCCGCTTGCGCCTGCGGCGTGCGCCGCACCGTCTCGATCTTCGCACCGGGCCATTTCGCCATCACGTCCTGCACGCGCGGATCGGCCTGCACCGCAGTTTCGAGCTCGTTCTGTTGCGCCTGGGCCTGCGCCCGCAGCGTCGGCTGCGCAGGCGCGTTCGAAACGATGACGGTCCAGCGGCGGCCGGTCCATCCCTCGAGCTTGCGCGACAGATCATTGACCAGCGAGCGCGGGGCATTCGGCTCCAGCGCCACTTCCAGCCGTCCGTCCTCGAGGCGCACCAGCCGCACGTCGTTTTCGAGCGCTGCCTTGATCGCCAGATCGCGCTTTTCCGCCGCCAGCGCGACGATCTCGGGAAAACTCGACAGACGAAGATGTGGCGCCGCCTGCGGGCCGGATTGCGGCGCGGCCTGCTGCCGCATCGCCGACGTCTCGGGCCCGGAGCGGCCGGGCGGCGGCGCGAACGAGGCGCGCGCCGGCGGCATCGTCGTATCCATCCGCGGCGAAGCCTGCGGCGCGCTTCGCGCGGCGCTCGCGCCGTTACCGCCCGACGCTGCGGGCGCGCCGCCATTCTCCAGCGCCCGAATGGCTTCATCGGGCGTCGGCAAGTCCGCCGCGTAGGCAATGCGCACCAGCACCATTTCGGCGGCCAGCGCCGGCCTGGTCGCGGTCTGCGCCTCGGTGATGCCCTTCAACAGCATCTGCCACATCCGCGACAGCACCCGCATCGACAGTTTTGCCGCAAAATCCTTTGCGCGCAGCCGCTCGGTCTCGCCATAGGCGCCGCTTTCGGCGGTCGCCGGCGCAACCTTCACACGGGTGACGAAATTCACGAACTCGGCAAGGTCGCTCAGGATCACGATCGGATCGGCGCCGATGTCGTACTGATCGCGAAACTCGCGGAACGCCGTTTCGATGTCGCCGCCGGCGAGCGCTGCAAACAATTCGATCACCCGCGTGCGATCGGCGAGGCCGAGCATCTGCCGCACGTCGTCGGCGCGCACCGTGCCTGCCGCATGCGCAATCGCCTGGTCGAACAGCGACAGCGAATCGCGCACGGAGCCCTCCGCCGCGCGCGCGATCATGCGCAGCGCGTCCGGCTCGGCCTCGACCTTTTCCTTCGCTGCAATGCTCGCGAGATTGGCGATCAGCACATCCGCATCGACACGGCGCAGGTCAAAACGCTGGCAGCGCGACAGCACCGTGATCGGCACTTTGCGGATTTCGGTGGTGGCGAAGATGAATTTCGCGTGCGCCGGCGGTTCTTCCAGCGTCTTCAGGAACGCGTTGAAGGCCGCGGTCGACAGCATGTGCACTTCGTCGATGATGTAGACCTTGTAGCGGGCGCTGGCCGGCGCGTAGTTCACGCCGTCGGTGATCTGGCGGACGTCGCCGACGCCGGTGTGGGAGGCCGCGTCCATCTCCAGCACGTCGAGATGCCGGCTTTCCATGATCGCCTGGCAGTGCCGGCCGAGCGCCGGCATCCTGATGGTCGGGCCCGTTACCGAGCCGTCGGGCAGTTCGTAGTTCAGCGCGCGCGCAAGGATGCGAGCGGTGGTGGTCTTGCCGACCCCGCGGACGCCGGTGAGGATCCAGGCTTGCGGAATCCGGCCCGTCTCGAACGCATTCGAGACGGTCCGCACCATCGCGTCCTGTCCGATCAGGTCGTCGAAATTGGCCGGGCGATATTTCCGCGCCAGCACGCGATAGCCGCCGCCGGCAACCGGCGCCGCGCCGAGGTCAAATCCTGCCTGGTTCTGGCCTGTCTGATTCTGGTCGGCGCTCGCGGAGTTGCCGGTTTCAGTCATCGGGCGATCCGCGATCATCTCTTTCAGGACGGCGCTACCGGAATGGCTGCGTTGCGCCTCGGGTGTCCGGCGGCTGCTTTGGGCTGCGAAAAAAGGGTGGGAGACTGACGAGCGACCCGAACCGGAGCTCGTTAGGGCTGCTTCCTTCCGGACCTGACCCGGTTGGCGAGTGGCTCGTCCACTGCCAATCTCCCGGCTCTATTTGGGGCCAATGCGCGCAGAAAGCAAGCGCGCCAGCGCAGCTTCTGCTAGGCTCAAGACCCCGACTATGTGACTGGTATCGCTTCATGTTCCCTTCATCGACGCCGACCTGGGCGCTCCATCCACAGCTGGCGCGCGATACCGTCGAATCTCGGCGACCTGCCGCTCTGCCGGGTGCTGGTGATTCAGGACGCGAATTACCCGTGGCTGCTGCTGGTGCCGCGCCGTCAGGACGTCGTCGAGATCATCGATCTTGACGAGGTGGAACAGGCGCAGTTGATGACCGAGACGACCCGCGTCGCGCGGGCGCTGCGCGAGATCACGAAATGCGACAAGCTGAATATCGCGGCCCTCGGCAATGTCGTGCCGCAGTTGCATGTGCACGTGATCGCCCGGCGCAAGACCGATGCGGCGTGGCCGCGGCCGGTCTGGGGCGTCGTGCCGCCGGTCGATCACGATCCTGAAGAGCTGAAGCTGTTCATAAGTGCAATAAGAAAGAAAATCTGGTTGGGGTGAAAAAAATGTCGCAAGAAACGCTTTTTCCACTTGGTGAATTCGGCTTCCTGATCAACCCGATCGATCGTGCGGCGCACCTGCGCGACGACGCGGAGAAACTGTTTGCGCTGGAAGGCAAGCCGAACAGCCGCGCCTACGTGATCCATCGCGACTCGGTTTTGATGAAGCAGGACGGCGACGAGGTCCGCGCCGCGCTGACGATCAAGGAAGCGCTCGGTTTTGGCGCCAATCCCGGCACGATCTTCATCGGGCTGCGCGACGGCGCGCCCTATTTCGGCATGGGCATTCCGCAGCAGGCCGCGGAAAAGCTCGCCGGCCGCAACGACGTGGTGGTGGAACCGCTGCGCAACGTTGCCTCGCAGGGCATTGTGCCGCCGTCGGAGCTCGCCGCGGTCGCGGTCGCAAAATCGCTGGTGCATTTCCACCAGCGCCACGGGTTCTGCTCGAACTGCGGCTCGCGCTCGCAGATGGCGCAGGGCGGCTGGAAGCGCGAGTGCCCGAACTGCAAGACCGAAACTTTTCCGCGCACCGACCCCGTGGTGATCATGCTGGTCACCGACGGCGAGCGCTGCCTGCTGGGCCGGCAGAAGCAGTTCCTCAAAGGCATGTGGTCGTGCCTGGCCGGCTTCGTCGAGCCGGCGGAAACGATCGAGAACGCCGTCGAGCGCGAGATCCGCGAAGAGGCCGGCATCGAATGCACCGACGTGCAGTACTACAAGGCGCAGCCTTGGCCCTATCCCTATTCGCTGATGATCGGCTGCACGGCGCGCGCGACCACCACCGAGCTCAACGTCGACCGCGCCGAGCTCGAGGACGCGCGCTGGTTCACCCGCGAGGAAGTGCTGCAGATGTTCAGCGACACGCATCCGGAGGGTTTTCGCAGCCCGAACGGCATCGCCATTGCACATCACCTGCTTGGCGAATGGGCTTTCAACAGCAAATAGACGTTGAACGGCATGAGCGGTGCAGACCAGGAGCGGCGGGTGATCAAAGGCGGCTGCCTCTGCGGGGGTATCCGGTTCGAAATTGACTCAGTGCGATCGCTCACCCATTGCCATTGCAGCAACTGCCGGAAGCTGACCGGCGCGGCGTTTGCAAGCTATGTCCATGTGGATGAGCGCCAGTTCCGACTCCTGTCCGGCAAGGAGTTGATGCAGCAGTTTGAATCCGCGCCGGGCAGTTTTCGCGCCTTCTGTCGGATCTGCGGCTCGCTCGCGCCCGGCAAGGCACCCTATCTTTCCACCGTGAGCATCCCGGCCGGATTGCTGGACGATGATCCGGGCGTCCGCCCTAAATTGCACGTCTTTGCGGGCTCGAAAGCGCCATGGTGGGACATCACCGATGGACTGCCGCAGCATGAGAAATGGGTGCCGGGCTTTGGCCCGAAGGAGTAGGCAAACGACGCGCCTGCCGGCCTCTTGAGATCGTTCCCGCTTTCGGAACCAGGACGTGGTTGTAGACGTTCAGCTCCGATCGCCCTGACCAGCGGACCAGCGGCACATGAATTCGAAGTCTCCCAGGGTTCTCTGCATCGGCATCCCGGTGCGCGATCTGATCTACCACATCAAGGAATTGCCCGGCCGCGGCGAAAAGGTGCGCGCGGAAAGCTTCGAGGAGATCGCCGGCGGCAATGCGCTGAACGCCGGCATCGGCATCGTCCGGCTCGGCGGCCGCGTCATGCTGTCAGGTCCCATGGGGGACCCGTCGGAAACCTCGAGCCAGTACATCTTCGACCAGCTCGCGAAGGAAGGGATCGAGGCCAACCTGGCGCGCATGCCCGGCACGGTGACGCCTTCATCCAATGTGATGATCGATCCGTCCGGCGAACGCACGATCGTCACCTACCGCGATCCCAAGCTGTGGGATGTCAAGCTGCCGGAGCCGAGCGAGCTATTGCAGGATTGCGCGGCGGTGCTTGCGGAAAACCGCTGCGCAAGCTTTGCGACCGAGCTGTGCGTCGAGGCCAGCCGGACGGAACATTCCGGTGGTGCTCGACGGCGACGTCGTGATGTCGATGCGCGAGGGCGTTTTGAGCATCGCGTCGCACGTCATCTTCTCGGCCGAAGCGCTCACGCAGACGGCCGGCACACCGGATCTCGAAGCAGCGTTGCGCCGGATCGCCGAGCAGACAAAAGCCTTCCTCGCGGTCACGCGCGGCGCCCAGGGAATGATGTGGCTCGATGAAGCCGGACGCGTGCAGACGATGCCGACCTTTCCCGTCCACACGGTCGATACGCTCGGGGCCGGCGACGTCTTCCACGGCGCATTCGCGCTGGCGATTGCGGAAAGGATGGGGATCACCGACGCGATGCGCTTTGCGTCCGCCGCCGCGGCGTTGAAATGCACCCGCCACGGCGGTGCCTTTGCAGCGCCGAACCGGGCCGAGGTGGAGGCACTGCTGTCCCGCGGGACAGCAAAAGCGGCCGGAAGCTGAGCCGATTTGGTAGAATTTTTCTAATTTGCCCTTATTTTCTCATTGTTTCAGAATATTTTTCTATGTAGAAGGATGTCAAGCACCAGATACCAGCATTCCATAGAAAGATATTCTTCGCATGAGCGACGCCGCACCCGCCACCCCCACCGTCGAGCACCGCCGGCTCGACGCCATCGACCGCAAGATCCTCGCCGTCTTGCAGGAGGACGCCTCCCTGTCCGTCGCCGAGATCGGCGAGAAGGTCGGGCTCTCATCCACCCCCTGCTGGAAGCGCATCCAGCGGCTCGAGGCCGAGGACATCATCCTGCGCCGCGTGGCGCTGGTCGACCAGAACAAGATCGGGCTCGGCATCACCGTGTTCGTCTCGGTGGAGAGCAGCGACCACTCCGAAGCCTGGCTGAAGAAGTTCGCCGATGCGGTGAGCGCCATGCCGGAGGTGATGGAGTTCTACCGGATGGCCGGCGACGTCGACTACATGCTGCGCGTCGTCGTCGCCGACATGCAGAGCTACGACGCGTTCTACAAGAAGCTGATCTCCACGGTCACGCTGAAGAACGTCACCTCGCGCTTCGCCATGGAGAAGATCAAGTCGGTGACGGCGCTGCCGGTGCCGGCGCTGGCTTAGCATCGACGCGCGCACCTACTTTCCCCTCATGGTGAGGAGCGTTGCGAAGCAACGCGTCTCGAACCCGCAAGTCGGATCGATCGACTTGCGCAACTTCCGACCTCAGGTAAGCCTGATCGGGCGGCTCGGATCGCTTCGACCACATGAAGCGTCGGCGCCTTCATTCGAGACGGCGCTATGCGGCTCCTCAGGATGAGGAGAGGCGAACTGCACGCCGCGTCAAATCTTCTGATTGTACTCGCCGACTTCCGGATGCGTGCGCAGCACGCCGTCCATCGCAGCGAACATGTCGCGCATGCGCTGCTCGGACACCGGGCTCTCGACCACGACCACAAGCTCCGGCTTGTTCGACGACGCGCGCACCAGGCCCCAGCTGCCGTCCTCCACCGTCACGCGCACGCCGTTGACGGTGACGAGATCGCGGATCGCCTGGCCCGCGACCTTCTCAGCCTTGGCGTTCGCCGTCTCGAAATGCTTCACCACCTGGTCGACGATGCCGTACTTGGTCTCGTCGGCGCAGTGCGGCGACATGGTCGGCGACGACCAGGTCTTCGGCAGCGCCTCCTT
This sequence comes from uncultured Alphaproteobacteria bacterium, assembly GCA_963757845.1. Lineage (GTDB taxonomy): Bacteria > Pseudomonadota > Alphaproteobacteria > Rhizobiales > Xanthobacteraceae > P52-10. The sequence goes on along the minus strand of CAVWTB010000042.1, from coordinate 347,095 downwards.
CAGCTCGGCCATCGACTTGTCCGGGTTGCGGTCGAGCATGTCGCAGACGGCCAGCGCCGAGACCAGCCCGTCGTCATAGCCGCGGCCGTAAGGCGCATTGAAGAAGAAGTGGCCGGATTTCTCGAAGCCCGCGACCGCGCCGAGCTCGTGCGTGCGGCGCTTCATGTAGGAGTGGCCGGTCTTCCAGTAGCTCGCCTTCGCACCCTGCTTCTGCAGCACCGGATCGGTGATGAACAGGCCGGTCGACTTCACGTCGACCACGAACAGCGCGTCCTTCTGCAGCGACGAGATATGCCGCGCCAGCATCACGCCGACCTTGTCGGCGAAGATCTCCTCGCCGGTGTTGTCGACGACGCCGCAGCGGTCGCCGTCGCCGTCGAAGCCGAGACCCACATCGGCCTTGTGATGCAGCACGGCGTCGCGCATCGCGTGCAGCATCTCCATGTCTTCCGGATTCGGATTGTATTTCGGGAAGGTGTGATCGAGCTCGCAGTCGAGCGGGATCACCTCGCAGCCGATCGCCTCCAGCACTTTCGGCGCAAACGCACCGGCAGTGCCGTTGCCGCAGGCGGCGACCACCTTGATGCGGCGCTTCAGCTTCGGCCGCTTGGTCAGGTCGGCGATGTAGCGCGCCGGAAAATTCTCGTGGAACTGGTAGGAGCCGCCCGCCTTGTTCTCGAACTTCGCGTTGAGCACGATCTCCTTCAGCCGCGTCATCTCGTCGGGACCGAAGGTCAGCGGACGGTTCGCGCCCATCTTCACGCCGGTCCAGCCGTTGTCGTTGTGCGAGGCGGTGACCATCGCCACGCACGGCACGTCGAGATCGAACTGCGCGAAGTAGGCCATCGGCGTCATGCAGAGCCCGATGTCGTGCACCTTGCAGCCCGACGCCATCAGTCCCGAGATCAGCGCATATTTGATCGAGGCCGAGTAGCCGCGGAAATCGTGGCCGGTGACGATCTCCTGTTTCTGGCCCAGTTCCTTGATCAGCACGCCGAGCCCCATGCCCAGCGCCTGGATACCCATCAGGTTGATTTCCTTCCCGAACAGCCAGCGCGCGTCGTATTCGCGGAATCCGGTCGCCTTCACCATCGGCTCGGATTCATAGGCATAGGTATTCGGCGACAGCGCCGCTTGCGGCTTTGGAAACATCGGTAGCCCCGTTGAGAGGAAACGTGACGTGGCAGATAGCGAATACCGCGCCACGTGAAAAGGCAGGAAGCCGTTATCTGGACGATAATTACGGCAGTTTGACAGCGGTTCCGTTCATCACCGCTTCATCTGGTCAATCATTGGGTGGGGCGAGCTATTGCTCCAGCACCAGCTTGCCGCCTGAGAACTCGAAACGCCTCAGGCGCGAGAGATAGGACAGCCCAAGCAGATTCTCGCTCAGCACGCTGTCCGGCAGGACCATCGCGTCGACGTCGCGCACTTCGAGCCCACCGATGTCGACGCTGTCGAGACGTGCGCGCGCAGCCTTCACGACGCCGTTCGCGGTCGAGACCGGCGCATTGTAGTCGCTGCGGGAGGGACGGATGCCGACGCGCGCGGCGGAGCTTTCGGTCAAGGCGATCACCGAAGCGCCGGTATCGACCATGAAGTCGAGGCGGCGGCCATCGACGCGTCCGTCGGTCGAGTAGTGGCCGCGCGAATCCTTGCCGATGGTATGGCTGCGTCGGCCCGGGGTCGGCGTCGCATCCGACATCACACTGGCGCGGCTCTGGGAGGATGCGACTGCGACGGTCGGCGGGCTTGACGATGCTGTCGGCCTTCTCGCGCCAGATAGAGGCCAAGGCCGATCATAACGGCAGCAAATACAAGGATGTTACGCATACAACACCACTACCTCGCATTCCCGCGCCCGGTTGCGATGACAGCACAGCCGGGCGAAGTCCGCACTAACGCAACCGCGCGTCGGCGTGCGGCAGGGCCGCCAATCTTGCCGAAAACAGTGAGCGAAGCGTTAACCGTCGTCATTCCGGGCATGCATCGCGGCCGATGACCCAAGCGTCACGTCCCCCGCGGCTTCGCGCGGCGCGTCGGCTGCGCATTCGCCGGATCGTCCGGCCAGGGATGGCGCGGATAGCGGCCGCGCAGGTCGGCGCGGACGCCGGCGTAACTGCCGCGCCAAAAACCCGGCAGATCGCGCGTCACCTGCACCGGCCGATGCGCCGGCGAGAGCAGCTCGACCACCAGCGGCACCTTTCCCTGCGCGATCGCCGGATGCACGTTCAGTCCGAACAGCTCCTGCACGCGGATGGCGATGGTCGGCCCCTGCTCCGCCTCGTAGTCGATCGCGACCTGCGAACCGGTCGGCGCCTCGAAATGCGTCGGCGCCTCGCGATCGAGCCGCGCCCGCAAATCCCATGGCAGCAGCGCCATCACCGCATCGGACAAATCCGACGCCGACACCTGACCGAGCGACGTCTTGTCATGCAGCATCGGCTCGAGCCATGCCGCGCGCTGTGCGGCCAGCGCTGTATCCGACAGATCGGGCCATGCGTCACCTTCCGCCTTGCGCAGGAACATCACACGATCGCGCCACTGCTGCAGCGCCTTTGACCAAGGCAGGCGCGCGAGGCCTGCCTGCGCGAGGCCATCGGCGAAGATGCGCGCGGTGTCGGCATTCGGCGACAGCTGCATCGTCTGTTCGCCGAGCGTGACCGCATGCAGCTTGCGCTTGCGCCGGCCGCGCAACGACATCGATGCGGCATCGAAGGTGATCTCGTCCTCCGCTTCGATCTCGGCGGCAAAGCGCTGCTCGATCTCCGCAAGCGTGATCGGAGCCGCCAGCAGGATACGGCTGTTCGCGGCGGCTCCGGTGACTTCGCCGACCGCAAGAAACGGCGCGCGCGCCAGCGCCGACGCCTGGTCGACCGAAGCGCCGCGCCCGTTCGCCAGCACGAACGATCCATTGCCGCGATTGCGCGCAACCCGATCCGGAAACGCGAGCGACAGCAGCACGCCGGTCGAAAGCTCCTTCGTCTCGGCCGGCGACGAACCGTCGCGAAGCTGGCGCACCCAGCGCTCCGCCTGCTGCCGCGCGGCGCTCGCGCGCTGCGAGCGGTCGCGCGCGAAACTGGTCGAGCCGCGCGTCGAGATCGACACTGTCGCCGCCGAGCCCGCGCTCGCTCAGCACGGCCGCGATCTGCGCCGCCTCCGCGCGTGCCCTTCACGGCCGGCATCGACGATCATGCGCGCAAGCCGCGGCGGCAGCGGCAGCGCGCGCAGGCTGCGTCCCTCGGCGGTGATGCGTCCGTCGGCGTCGAGCGCCTCGAGCTCGCGCAACAGCACCTTCGCCTCATTCCAGGCGGACTGCGGGCGGCGGATCGAGGAACGCCAGCTGCGACGGATCGCTCACGCCCCACTGCGCCAGATCGAGCACCAGCGACGACAGGTCGCTGGCAAGAATTTCCGGCTGCGTGAACGCCTCGAGCGAGTTCGTCTGCGGTTCGTCCCACAGCCGGTAGCAGATGCCGGGTTCGATGCGGCCCGGCGCGGCCGCGCCGCTGGTCGACCGCCGCGCGCGACGCGCGCACGGTCTCGAGCCGCGTCAGCGCCGATGTCGGGCTCGTAGCGCGGCACGCGCGACAGGCCGCAATCGACGACGATGCGCACGCCCTCGATGGTCAGCGACGTCTCGGCGATCGAGGTCGCGAGCACGACCTTGCGCATGCCCTTGCGGCGCCGGCGCGATGGCGCGATCCTGCACCGACGCATCGAGCGCGCCGAACAGGGCGACGATCTCCACCGACGGATCGCTCACGCGCTCGCGCAGCATCGTCTCGGTGCGGCGGATTTCAGCTGCGCCCGGCAGAAACGCCAGCACGGAGCCCTGCTCCGCGCGCAGCGCCGTAGCGATGGTGTCGGCCATCTGCCGCTCGATCGGCGCATCGGCCTTGCGGCCGACGTAGCGCGTCTCGACCGGAAACGCCCTGCCCTCGCTCTCGATCACCGGCGCATCGCCGAGCAGCCTTGCCACGCGCGCGCCGTCGAGCGTCGCCGACATCACCAGGATGCGCAGGTCCTCGCGCAAGCCGGTCTGCGCATCGCGCGCCAGCGCAAGGCCCAGATCGGCATCGAGCGAGCGCTCGTGGAATTCGTCGAACAGCACCGCGGCGATGCCGGAGAGCTCCGGATCGTCGAGGATCTGCCGCGTGAAAATCCCCTCGGTGACGACCTCGATCCGCGTGGCGCGCGACACCTTCGAGCCGAAGCGCACGCGATAGCCGACGGTCTCGCCGACCTTTTCGCCGAGCGTCTTCGCCATGCGCTCGGCGCTGGCGCGCGCGGCAATCCGCCGCGGCTCGAGCACGATGATCTTCCTGCCGGCGAGCCACGGCTCGTCCAGCAGCGCCAGCGGCACGCGCGTGGTCTTGCCCGCGCCGGGCGGCGCGACCAGGACCGCGGCATTGGATTTGCGCAGCGTGCCCGCAAGCTCGCCGAGCACATCGTCGATCGGCAGCGGCGTGTCGAACTCGCGCGTCACGCGACCAACCTACTCCCTCTCCCCGCATTCGCGGAGAGAGATGGAGGGAAATATCAGGACTTCTGCGGCCGGCCGACGCTGTCATAGGTGAAGCCGTGCGCGACCATCTCGTCGGGCCGGTAGATGTTGCGCAGGTCGACGACGATCGGCTGCTTCAGCTCCGCCTTCAGCCGCTTGAGGTCGAGCGCGCGGAACTGCTCCCACTCGGTGACGATGACCAGCGCATCCGCGCCCTTCGCGCACGCATAGGCATCGTCGCAGTACTGGATATCCGGCAGCTCGCCGCGCGCCTGCTGCATGCTCTCCGGATCGTAGGCGCGCACGGTTGCGCCCTGATCGATCAGCGCGGTGATCAGCGGGATCGACGGCGCCTCGCGCATGTCGTCGGTGTTCGGCTTGAAGGCGAGGCCGAGCACGGCGATCGGTCTTGCCGCGCAAATTGCCGCCGAGCGCGGCCGCGACCTTGCGCGCCATCGCCCGCTTGCGCGTTTCGTTCACCGCCAGCACCGCCTCGACGATCCGGAGCGAGACGTCATAGTCCTGCGCGGTCTTCACCAGCGCGCGCGTGTCCTTCGGAAAGCACGAGCCGCCGAAGCCGGGACCCGCATGCAGGAACTTCGAGCCGATGCGGTTGTCGAGACCGATGCCGCGCGCGACCTCCTGCACGTCGGCGCCGGTGCGCTCGGCGAGATCGGCGATCTCGTTGATGAACGTCACCTTCGTCGCGAGGAACGCATTGGCCGCGTACTTGATCAGTTCGGCGGTGCGGCGGCCGGTGTACATGATCGGCGCCTGGTTCAGATAGAGCGGCCGGTAGATTTCGGCGATCACCTTTTGCGCACGCTCGTCGTCGGTGCCGACCACGATCCGGTCCGGATGCTTGAAGTCGCGGATCGCCGCGCCCTCGCGCAGGAACTCCGGATTGGAGGCGACGACGACATCGGCCGCCGGATTGGTCTCGCGCATGATCCGCTCGACATCGTCGCCGGTGCCGATCGGCACCGTCGATTTGGTGATGACGACGGTGAAGCCTTTCAGCGCGGCTGCGATCTCGCGCGCCGCCGCATGCACATAGGTGAGGTCCGCATGGCCGTCGCCGCGGCGCGAGGGCGTGCCGACCGCGATGAACACCGCATCGGCTTCGCCGACCGGACCTTTCAGCTCGGTGGTGAACGACAGCCGCCCGGCCTTCACATTGGTTTCGACCAGCCGGTCCAGATCCGGCTCGAAAATCGGGATTTCGCCGCGCTTCAGCGCCGCGATCTTGCCTCGTCCTTGTCGACGCAGACCACCTGATGGCCGAAATCGGCAAAGCAGGCGCCGGAAACCAGCCCCACATAGCCCGTGCCGATCATCACAATTCGCATGAGTCGACACACCGTTAGATGGTTAACGCGCCTTAAGCCTTGCGCGCGGGCGCGTCTTAGCAGAGAGCCCTTGATTGACGAGACGCCAGAGCGGCTGTGAGCCGCTGGCACGCTCTTGTACATATAAAGGAGAGCGAAACCCATATGTCCGAAGATGGCGCGCAGGTGCGCCGGGAAGGAACAACATGACCACGAATGGCACGGCGCGCTGCCGGCCAGTCTCGCCGAGTCCAGCCGCAGGCCGGCTGGACTGGGTCGACTATGCCAAGGGCATCTGCATCATCATGGTGGTGATGATGCATTCGACGCTGGGCGTCGAGGCCGCGGCCGGCCGCGAGGGCTTCATGCACGCGGTCGTGGAGTTCGCAAAGCCGTTCCGGATGCCGGATTTCTTCCTGATCTCCGGCCTGTTTCTCGCCCGCGTGATCGATCGCGACTGGCGCACCTATATCGACCGCAAGGTCGTTCATTTCGCCTACTTCTATGTCCTCTGGGTGACGATCCAGTTCGCGATCAAGGCGCCGGCGTTCGCCGCCGAGCACGGCTGGCTCGACGTCGGCAGGCATGTACCTGCTCGCGTTCATCGAGCCGTTCGGCACGCTGTGGTTCATCTACCTGCTGCCGATCTTCTTCGTCGTCACGAAACTGACACAGCGCGTTCCTGTCGCGGTCGATCTTGATCGTCGGCGCGGCGCTGGAGATGGCGCAAGATCCACACCGGCTGGACCGTGATCGACGAATTCGCCGCGCGCTTCGTCTACTTCTATGCGGGCTACCTGCTCGCCAACTTCGTCTTCACCTTCGCACGCGACGTGCAGGACCATGCCGTCGTCGCGCTCGTCGGCGTCGCCCTGTGGGCGCTGGTCAATGGCGCCGCGACCTATGCCGGCGTCGCCGGCTGGCCGGTGCATGTCGCTGGTGTTCGGCTTTGCCGGCTGCGCGCGCCGTCGTCGCCGTCAGCGCGCTGCTGGCGAAGATGCGCTGGCTCGACTGCGATCCGCTTCTGCGGCGAGCACTCGCTGGTGGTCTATCTCGCGTTCTTCCTGCCGATGGCCGCCTCGCGCATCGTGCTGCTGAAGACCGGCATCATCACCGACATCGGAACCATCTCGCTGATCGTCACGATCTGCGGCGTCGTCGGCGCGCTCGCCCTCTGGTGGGGCGCACGCAACATCGGCGCTCAGCTTCCTGTTCGATCGCCCGGCCGCATTCTGGCTGACGCCAAAGCCGCGCGTCGCGCTGCAGGCGGCGGAATAATCGGCTGTTGTCGCCGATTGGCATCACGCACCAAGCGACACTCGGCTAGCGACGATCGCTCGATATTCCTTCGGTATAACGCAATAAAATCCAATATTTAGTCACACGTGTGCATGATTTTTGGATAAAAATCAAAAACTCGCCGATTGCTATATTGGGAGCATGACGAAGCTGCAGGAGATGAAGAAGCACCTGAGGCCGGGGCAGGTTTACCGCCGCGAGGATTTGGCTCGCTGGCGAAAGCCTAGGACGATCGCTCAGATCCGGCTGGAGGAAGGCTCAGTCCAACTCGGTGAAGTGCACGCGGCAACGACAGCGACCCGGTCGGTCGCCAGGAAATGCCTTAGATCAATCGCCTGCTGTACCCCAACGAACTGTGGTACGATCACAAGCTAGGCATCTCGTTGAGTCGTTGCATCTGATCAACAACGACTATCTCGCTCGAAAGCGACGCTCCGAACGGTCGCAAGATCTGCCGGTTTCCGTCACCGATGTCTACGTTGTCTGCGGCCTGAAGCTACTCGGCAAGTGGATGATCATTGATAAGTCAGGACACGAGTATCTCTACTCAAAAGCGTCGTTCCGCGCGATCGCGCTGCCGGCCTCCGTCAAGAAGACTATTTTGGCCGCAAAAAAGATATCAGTTCGTGGACGTACGATTATGCGGCCAGCAAAGTGTCCATCGTCGACAATCGCGCAAAGGATGTCCGTTGCTATGATCGATACACATTCGTCGAGAAACTTCAGACCATATCGACCAAGTTTCGCTTGCAACAAGCGTCCGGGGATTTCCCGGCAAACTTCATGCGACACTACTACGACGTCTACCAGCTGTTACGCCGCGAGGATGTGCAGAAATTCGCAGCAACGCAGAGATACAAGGATCACAAGGCGAAACGGTTTCGCGGCGGCGACAATCAAAACATTGCCGAGAATCGAGCCTTCATCATGATCGATCCGGCCACTCGAAGGCTTTACAGCGAGGCATACGCGCGGACGAGTGCGCTCTATTATGGCAAAGCACCGACGTTCGAGGAGATACTCAGGCTCCTTAAGGGGTGGGCGGATCGGCTTTAGTTGCGCGCTCGGTAGCCGACCGTTCCGCTAAACAACGAGCTTTGCCGCCCTGCTGACAGTTCCTGTCAGGGCTGGACGGCCGAACGCAGAAATTTCCGGCGGACATCTCGCTCCGCAATGGGTGTCAATTTCGGGAGAAATCCCTAAATTGCGGCCATGCCGAAATCCCCCGCAAAACCCGCCGCAAAATCCTCCAGCAAGACAGCCGCCGCGCCGGCGAAAGCCGTCGCAGCCGAGGCGCCGAAAGCGCCCGCAAAGGCAGCCGCGAAACCTGCGTCCGGCGCGATGGCCGGCAAGCACGTGTTCCTGGTCGACGGCTCGTCCTACATCTTCCGCGCCTATCACGCGCTGCCGCCGCTGAACCGCAAGTCCGACGGCTTGCAGGTCAACGCCGTGCTCGGCTTCTGCAACATGCTGTGGAAGCTGCTGCGCGACATGCCGGCCGACAACCGGCCGACGCATCTGGCGATCATCTTCGACAAGTCCGAGGTCACGTTCCGCAACAAGCTCTATCCCGACTACAAGGCGCACCGGCCGCCTGCGCCCGACGACCTGATCCCGCAGTTCGCGCTTCATCCGCGAGGCCGTGCGGGCGTTCGATCTGCCGTGCCTCGAGCAAATCGGCTTCGAGGCGGACGACCTGATCGCCACCTACGTGCGCGAAGCCGGCGAGCAGGGCGCGACCGCGACCATCGTGTCCTCCGACAAGGACCTGATGCAGCTCGTGACCGACCGCGTCGTCATGTACGACACCATGAAGGATCGCCGCATCGGCATCGCCGAGGTGATCGAGAAGTTCGGCGTGCCGCCGGAAAAGGTGGTCGAGGTGCAGGCGCTGGCCGGCGACTGCGTCGACAACGTTCCGGGCGTGCCCGGCATCGGCGTGAAGACCGCAGCGCAGCTCATCACCGAATATGGCGACCTCGACACGCTGCTGGCGAGAGCCGGCGAGATCAAGCAGCCGAAGCGGCGCGAGGCGCTGCTGGAGAACGCCGAGAAGGCGCGCATCTCGCGCCAGCTGGTGCTGCTCGACGACCAGGTGAAGCTCGACGTGCCGCTCGAAGACCTTGCCGTGCACGAGCCGGATGCGCGCAAGCTGATCGCCTTCCTGAAGGCGATGGAATTTTCGACGCTGACCAAACGCGTGGCGGACTATTCGCAGATCGACCCCGCCGACGTCGCGCCGGACCAAGCCTCGAAAAGCTCGTTCGCCCCGGCCGATGTTGCGGTGGGCTCACCCGCAACGCCGGCATTCGGCGGCGAGCCGGATGCGCGGGCGAAGGGAACGCAACAGGGTCTGTTCGAGGAATTGCCCTCCTCCCTGTCTCTCCCGCGCAAGGAGGGCGGAAACGAGGCCTGCGCTCACCCCCAAGGCGCTCGCTGACGCACGCGCCGCCGCGGTGCGCGGCGCCAAATTCGACCGCTCGAAATATGCGACGCTGCGCAAGCTCGACGAGCTGAAGGCGTGGCTTGCGCGGGCGAAGGACCTTGGCGCGTTCGTGATCGGCGTCGAGACCAACAATGCCGATCCGATGCAGGCGGACATCTGCGGCGTGTCGCTGGCGCTGAAGGACAACGAAGCCTGCTACGTGCCGCTGAACCACAAGCAGGCGGGCGAAGGCACCGGCCTGTTCGCGGGCGGCCTCGCCCCCGATCAGATCGCTCTTGATGATGCACTTGGCCTGCTGAAGCCGATCCTCGAAGACCCGTCGGTGCTCAAGGTTGGTCACAATCTGAAGGTCGATCTCCTGGTGCTGGCCCAGCATGGCATCGACGCAAGATCGATCGAAGACATCATGCTGATGGCCTATGTGCTCGACGCCGGCCGAACATCGCACGACCTCGAGTCGCTTGCCGAAAGCATGCTCGGCCACACGCTGGTCGCCCAGGACGCGGTCACCGGCACCGGCAAGAACCGGCTTTCGTTCGACATGGTGCCGATCGAGAAGGCCGCCGACTACGCCTCCGGCAACGCCGATGCGACGCGGCGGATCTGGCGGGTGCTGAAGCAGCGGCTGATCGCCGAGCGCGTCAACACCGTCTACGAGACGCTGGAACGGCCGCTGGTGCGCCCGCTGATGCGGATGGAGCGGCGCGGCATTTCCGTGGACCGGCAGACGCTCTCGCGGCTCTCCGGCGATTTCGCGCAATCGGCGGCGAGGCTCGAGGCCGAGATCCAGGAGATGGCGGGCGAGCCGATCAACCCGGGCAGCCCGAAACAGCTCGGCGACATCATGTTCGGCAAGATGGGACTGCCGGGCGGCGCGAAGACCAAGACCGGCGCGTGGTCCACCTCGGCGCAGATCCTCGACGAGCTCGCCGAAGCCGGCCACGACTTTCCGAAGAAGATCCTTGAGTGGCGGCAGGTCACCAAGCTGAAGTCGACCTATACCGACTCGCTGCCGGGCTTCATCAATCCGACCACCCATCGGGTGCACACCTCCTACGCGCTCGCCTCGACGACGACAGGCCGGCTGTCGTCGAACGATCCGAACCTGCAGAACATTCCGGTGCGCACCGAGGACGGCCGCAAAATCCGCAAAGCCTTCGTCGCGACGCCCGGCCACAAGCTGGTGTCGGCCGACTATTCGCAGATCGAGCTGCGGCTGCTGGCTGAGATCGCCGACATCCCGTCATTGAAGCAGGCGTTCAATGATGGCCTCGACATTCATGCGATGACCGCGTCGGAAATGTTCGGCGTGCCGATCAAGGACATGCCGGGCGAGGTGCGTCGCCGCGCGAAGGCGATCAACTTCGGCATCATCTACGGCATTTCCGCGTTCGGCCTCGCCAACCAGCTCGGCATCCCGCGCGAGGAGGCGTCCGCCTACATCAAGAAATATTTCGAGCGTTTCCCGGGCATCCGCGCCTACATGGACGAGACGCGCGATTTCTGCCGCCAGCACGGCTATGTCGAGACGCTGTTCGGACGCAAGTGCCACTATCCGGACATCAGCGCGTCGAACCCCTCGATCCGCGCCTTCAACGAACGCGCCTCGATCAATGCCCGCCTGCAAGGCTCCGCCGCCGACATCATCCGCCGCGCGATGATCCGCATGGAGGATGCACTGGCGGCGAAAAAGCTCTCGGCGCAGATGCTGCTGCAGGTGCACGACGAACTGATTTTTGAGGTACCGGACGACGAGGTCGCGGCAACGCTGCCCGTGGTGCAGCACACGATGCAGGACGCGCCGTTCCCGGCCGTGGTGCTGTCGGTGCCGCTGCAGGTCGATGCACGAGCGGCGACCAACTGGGACGAGGCGCATTAGCATGGCCGATCTTTCTTCTTTCCCGATTACAAAACGCTGGCCGGCAAAGCATCCGGACCGCATCCAGCTTTATTCGCTGCCGACGCCGAACGGCGTGAAAGTGTCGATCATGCTGGAAGAGCTGGGGCTTCCTTACGAGCCGCATCTGGTCGACATCGGCAAGAATGAAAGCTGGACGCCGGAATTCCTGTCGCTCAATCCGAACGGCAAGATCCCGGCGATCATCGACCCCGAAGGGCCCGGCGGCCAGACCGCTCGGCCTGTTCGAATCCGGCGCGATCCTGCTCTACCTTGCGGAAAAGACCGGGAAGCTCGTTCCGACCGATCCCGCGCGCCACTACGAGACGATCCAGTGGGTGTTCTTCCAGATGGCCTTCATCGGGCCGATGTTCGGACAGGTCGGCTATTTTCACAAATTCGCCGGCCGCGAGATCGAGGACAAGCGACCGCTCCACCGCTATCGCGACGAGTCGAAGCGGCTGCTCGGCGTGCTGGAGACGCGGCTCAAGGACAAGCAATGGATCATGGGCGACGACTACACGATCGCCGACATCGCGACGCTCGGCTGGGTGCGCAACCTGGTCGGCTTCTACGGCGCGCGCGAGCTGGTGGAGTTCGACAGTCTGAAAGCGGTGCCGGCCTGGCTGGAGCGCGGGCTTGCGCGGCCGGCGGTGCAGCGCGGGCTAGCCATCCCGGCGCGGACCTGACTAGCGAATAGCGAGACAGCGCAGCGTGCGCCAAGCGCGCAAATATAAAGCGGCATTTGAGGCAGGCTCAGACTGGATTGCTTCGTCGCTGCGCTTCCTCGCAATGGATTGACGCCGCTGCGCGGCGTCAATCCAGCTTCGCCTCCATCCCCCGCTTCACCGCCGGCCGCGCCATCAGCTGGTCGTACCAGCGGCCGACGTTCGGGAAATCCTTGAACTCCACCTTGTGGCGCGGATGGCGCCAGGCCCAGCCGAGGATGGCGAAGTCGGCGACCGACAGCTCGCCGGCGACGAACTCGCGGCTCGCGAGCCAGCCGTCCAGCACGCCATAGAGGCGGCGCGTCTCGGCCATGTAGCGGGCGAGCCCGTAGCGGCGGTCCTGCTCATTCTCCAGCGCGATGAAGTGATGCACCTGGCCCGGCATCGGGCCGAAACCGCCCATCTGCCACATCAGCCATTCCCAAACCGGGATCCGCTTGCTCAGGTCCTTTGGAAGAAACTTGCCGGTCTTCTCGCCGAGATAGAGCAGGATGGCGCCGGACTCGAAGATACTCACCGGCCCGCCGCCCGGACCGTCCGGATCGACGATCGCCGGAATCTTGCCGTTTGGGCTCAACTTGAGAAAATCGGCAGCCCGCTGCTCGCCCTTGGTGATGTTGACCGGATAGCACCTTGTAGGGCAGCCCCATTTCCTCCAGCGCGACGCTGATCTTGCGGCCATTTGGCGTGTTCCAGGTGTAAAAATCGATAGTCATCAGAAGCCTTTGTCGTTTCTGTTGGTGGAATTCGTCGGCGCGGGCTGTTGACGGTGCGCGATCCGCTCTGGAATGTCCATCGCGCCCTGAGTAAAACCCGCTTCGACCAAACGCTTCGAAGGAGGCCGTCCTTGTCCATCTCCGCCTCCCGCGCCCGCCTCGAAAAAGATCATCGCCAAGCGCTCGTTCGGCCGCGGCGAGATCACGCTCTCCTCCGGCCGCAAGAGCGACTTCTACTTCAACCTGAAGCCGACGATGCTGGACCCGGAAGGCGCGGCCCTGCTCGCCGAACTCACCTACGACGCGCTGAAGGACGACGAATCTGGACTATATCGGCGGGCTCGAGATGGGCGCGGTGCCGCTCGCCGGCGCGATTGCGCAGCTGTCGTGGATCAAGGGCCATCCGATCGCCGCGTTCTTCGTGCGCAAGAAGCCGAAGGAGCACGGCGCGAAGCTGCTGGTCGAAGGCCTCACCAAGGACGAGACGCTGCAGGGCAAGCGCGTGGTCGTGGTCGAGGACGTGACCACCACCGGCGGCTCGGCGATCAAGGCGGTGGAATCCGTGCGCGAGGCCGGCGGCAATGTCGTGCTCGCCTTCACCATGGTCGACCGCGAGGAAGGCGCGGAAGAAGCTTTCAAGGCCGCAGGCATTCCCTTCCGCGCGCTGTACAAGGCGAGTGAGTTCCTGAAAGATTGAACTGCTGCGGCCTGTTGACGCGTTTGCGGGCACAGTCGGTTTTTTGTTAGGTGACGCCAACTCCCGCAAGGATGCCGCATGCCCATCCGGCCCGTCGCCGCAGCTCTCATCGCTTTGATCTTTTGTCCCGGACATCGGCGCTTGCCGCAGCGCTTGACGGCGCAACACTGCGCTGGCCCTGGGCGCTGCCGTTTGCCGGCATTCTGCTGACCATCGCCGCGGGGCCGCTGCTGTTCGCAAAACTCTGGCACCATCACTACGGCAAGTTCGCGTTCGCCTGGAGCGTCGCGACGCTGCTGCCGATCGCGATCGTTTACGGCGGCGGCACCGCGCTCGCCGCCTTCGCGCATGCGGCGCTTGCCGAATACATGAGCTTCATCGTGCTCCTGTTCGCGCTCTACGTGGTGGCCGGCGGCATTCTCGTGACCGGCAATCTGCGCGGCACCACCACGACGAACGTCGTCCTGCTCGCCTTCGGCACCTTCATCGCCAGCATCGTCGGCACCACGGGAGCGGCGATGATCCTGATCCGTCCGCTGTTGCGGGCGAACGAGCACCGGCGATCGCGAGCGCACGTGGTCGTGTTCTTCATCTTCCTCGTCTGCAACATCGGCGGCGCGCTGTCGCCGCTCGGCGATCCGCCGCTGTTCATCGGCTTCCTGAAAGGCGTCGACTTCTTCTGGACAACAAAGCACCTGTGGCTCGAAACGCTGCTGGTCTCCATCGCGGTGCTGGCGATCTTTGTCGTGCTCGACGTCTGGCTCGTGCGGCGCGAGAAGGACATTCCGCCGCAACCGGCAGGCCCGCTCGACCTGAATGTACACGGGCTGGTCAATCTCGCGCTGATAGCGCTGATCATCGCTGCCATTCTGGGCTCGGCGCTGTGGAAGCCCGGCATCGCCTTCGACGTGCTCGGCACCGAGGTGGAGCTTCAGAATCTCCTGCGCGATGCAGCGCTGCTGCTGATTGCCGGCCTTTCGCTGTACCTCACGCCGGACGAACATCGCGAGGCCAACGGCTTCACCTTCGAGCCGATCCGCGAGGTCGCGATCCTGTTCGCCGCCATCTTCGTCTGCATCATTCCGGTGCTGGCGGCCCTGCAGGCCGGCCGCAGCGGGCTTTTTGCCTTGATAATCGACGCCATCAGCCGCCCGGACGGAACGCCGGACAACACGATGTATTACTGGCTGACGGGTATCCTCTCGGGCTTTCTCGACAATGCGCCGACCTATCTGGTGTTCTATAACCTCGCCGGCGGTGATGCGTCGCAGCTGATGACGCAGCATGCCAGCACGCTCGCGGCGATCTCCATGGGCGCCGTGTTCATGGGCGCCCTGACCTACATCGGCAACGCGCCGAACTTCATGGTCTATGCCATCGCCTCCGAACGCGGCGTCCCGATGCCGAGCTTCTTCGGCTTCATGCTTTGGTCGGTCGTCGTGCTGATGCCGGTCTTCGCGCTCCTGGCGTGGCTGCGGTTCTAGTTTGGCAGCGCGGATAGCACCGCCGCGCTGCGCGCTCACCGCTCGTTTACCATCCTGCGCTAAGCTCCCGCATTCGTCCGGGCCGCATTCCGCTCGACGAACAGTCTTTGTTGGGTGGAGTGAAGGCGTTGCGTACCAGTCATTCCTCGCGCATGCGGCGCCGCGCACCGCCCGTGCTTGCCCTGGCGATCGTCCTCGCGGCGACAGCCGCGTGCCCCCGCTTCCGCGGGGTTCTTCGATTTCCTGTTCGGCACGCCGGATCACGCCGCCGAGCAGAAGGCCAAATCCGCAGCCTCGAACGCCTTCGGCAATCCGTCCGAGGATCGCCCCGCGCAGGCGCCGCTGCCACCGATCAGCGGCGGTTACGCCCGCTCGACCGGCCACTGCGTCCGCCTGTGCGACGGCATGCACTTCCCCGTGCACGGGCGCGGCGAGATGTCGCCGACCGCCATGTGCCAGGCGTTCTGCCCGGCGAGCGTCACGAAAGTGTTCTTCGGCAACCAGGTCGATCGCGCCATCTCGATGGACGGCGAGCGCTATTCCGACCTCGACAACGCGTTCGCCTATCGCAAGAAGCTCTCCAGCGACTGCACCTGCAACGGCCGCGAGCCGGCAGGCCTTGCACCGGTCGATATCTCGCTCGACACGACGCTTGCGGCCGGGCGACGTGGTGGCGACCACGACCGGGCTCGTCGCGTTCTCCGGAACGAAATCGAACAGCGCGCAGCCGGGCGAATTCACGCCGGTCGCGAGCTACTCCGGCATGACCGCCACGACACGTGCACAACTTGGCGAGGTGAAGGTCGCGCCGGTGCAAGCCGACGTCGCCGAGGATTACACGGCGTCGATCGACGCCGCGCGCGCGATGGGCAATGCAAGGCCGCGCGCCTCGCTGAACTGACTTTCGCTGCGCTGACGACGCGACCGCTGAACACAACGAGAACGTCCGGGCCGCAGCGTCATGCGGCGTCAACCAAATCGTCACGCGTTTACTACGTTCGTGATGTTCTGATTCGGAACATTGGTCGGCGCGTGATATTGTTGAAGATCAACATCGTTGCGTATTTGTGGAGTGGCCGATGGCCCCGCGTGCAAATTGGAAAGGCTATCTTCGCCTTTCGCTGGTGACTTGCCCCGTCGCGCTGTTCCCCGCGACCTCCGAGTCCGAAAAAGTCAGCTTCAACCAGATCAACAAGCGGACCGGCCACCGCATCAAGTATCAGCGCGTCGACGCCGAGACCGGCGAGGACGTCGAGAACGAGGATATCGTCAAGGGCTACAAGGTCGACGCCGACACCTACATCGAGGTCACCAAGGACGAACTCGACAACATCGCGCTGGAGTTCGAACCGCACCATCGACATCGACCAGTTCGTGCCGCGCGACGAGATCGACGACCTCTACGTCGTGCGCCCCTACTATCTCGTGCCGGACGGCAAGGTCGGCCACGACGCCTATGCGGTCATTCGCGACACCATCAAGGCGACGGACAAGGTTGCGCTGGCGCGCGTGGTGCTGACCAACCGCGAGCACGTCATCGCGCTCGAAGCGCGCGACAAGGGTCTCGTCGGTCTGCTGCTGCGCTACCCGTACGAGGTACGCCAGTCCGGCCGAATACTTCGACGGCATCCAGGACGTGAAGATCACCAAGGACATGCTCGACCTTGCAAAGCATATCGTCGATCAGAAGTCCGGGCATTTCGATCCCGACAAGTTCGAGGACAATTACGAGACCGCGCTGATCGACCTGATCAACCAGAAGCGCGCCGGCCGTCCGATCGACAAGGTCAAGGTGAAGACCGAGGGCAACGTCATCAACCTGATGGACGCGCTGCGCCAGAGCCTGAAGGGTCAGCGCCTGCGCCGAGCGCGCCGGCCGCCAAGGAGAAGCCGAGCCGCGCCGCGAAGAAGAACGGCAAGGCCAAGAAGCCGGCTCGCCGGCCAGCGCGAGATGCTGTTGCCGATCGAGGGCAAGGGACAGAAGACCGCGGCAAAGGCCGACACCAAGCGTGAGACCGCCAAGCGCCCGGCCCGCGCGACGACGCGGCAGAAACGCGCCGGCTGACCGACGTGCCGCGCAAGCTCATCGACTTCGACGACGAGACGATGAGCGCGCTGACCCAGCTTGGTCGCCATCGCATGGCGACGATCCAGGATCTCGCCGACGAAGCCTTCGCCGACCTTCTGAAGAAGCACGGCGTGCCGATCGACCTGAAGGATGCGCTGCGCAAGAGCGCGGCCCAATCGAAGAGAAAAAGCCGTGAACCCGCGCGCCTCGTTCGCGCGTTGTTCCCGATGGGGCTTTGACGCAGATAGCAGCGCCGTGGCCACCAGCAAGCTTTCGACCTATCGCAAGAAGCGGGATTTCTCCAAGACCGCCGAGCCGAGCGGCCAGGCGAAGGTTGCGCCCTCGCCGCAGCAGCGGTTCGTGATGCAGATGCACGCCGCCACGCGGCTGCACTACGATTTCCGCCTCGAATACGATGGCGTGTTCAAGTCCTGGGCGGTGACGCGCGGACCGTCGCTCGACCCGAGCCAGAAGCGCCTTGCGGTCGAGACCGAGGATCATCCGCTCGACTACGGCGATTTCGAAGGCACGATCCCGAAGGGACAGTATGGCGGCGGCACGGTCATGATCTGGGACCGCGGCTACTGGTATTCCGACGATCCCGGCCAAAGGCTTTGCCAAGGGCGACCTCAAATTCGCGCTGATGGGCGAGAAGCTCAAGGGCGAGTGGGTGCTGGTGCGGATGAAGAGCGACCGTTTCGGCGGCAAGCGCACCAACTGGCTGCTGATCAAGCACCGCGACGAATTTTCCGAAGGACGGCGACGGCGAAGGCGTGCTTGCGGACAAGCGTTCGGTCGCCTCCGGCCGCACGCTCGAGGAGATCGCCGCGGGCAAGGGCAAGGCGCCGACGCCGTTCATGATGACCAAAGCGCACCGCCGGCGCGGAAGCCGTGTGGAATTCGAACAAGGGCCTTGCGGCAGAGGAGCGCGCAAGCCGATCGGCGCGTGCGCTCACCGGCAAGTCACAAGGCAATGGCGCGGGAGCGACGAAGAGCAGGCAAGAGCGCGTCGAAAGCCAATGGCGGCGGAAGCGCGCGGGCCATCAAGGTGAGCGAACTGCCCGACTTCGTCGCGCCGCAGCTGTGCAACAACGACCGCGCAGCCGCCCTCCTCCGACGGCTGGGTGCATGAGATCAAGTTCGACGGCTATCGCATGCAGCTGCGCATCGAGGACGGCGAGGTCTTCGCTGAAGACACGCAAGGCGCTCGACTGGACCGAGAAGTTTTCCGCCATCGCCAAGGCGGCGGCAAAGCTGCCCGACGCGATCATCGACGGCGAGATCGTCGCGCTGAACGAGAAAGGCGACCCGGATTTCTCGAGCCTGCAGGCGGCGCTGTCGGACGGCGACACCGACGACCTGATCTACTTCGCGTTCGATCTGCTGTTCGCAGACGGCGAAGACCTGCGCAAGCTTCCGCTCGTCGAACGCAAGGATCGCCTGCGGGCGCTGCTGGGCAAGCACGCGCGCGCAAAGAATTCACCGCTTCGCTATGTCGAGCATTTCGATGCCCCCGGCGACGAGGTGATGGCATCGGCGCGCAACGCCGGCCTCGAAGGCATCATCTCGAAGCAGGCCAATGCCCCCTATCGCTCCGGCCGCGGCGGCGGGTGGCTCAAGAGCAAATCCCGCCCCGGCCATGAAGTCGTGATCGGCGCCTGGACATCCAACAACGGCAAATTCAGCTCGCTGATGGTCGGCGTGCACAAGAACGGCCACCTCGCCTATACCGGCAACGTCGGCACCGGATACGGCGCAGAAACCGTCAAGCGCATCATGCCTGCTCTGAAAGCGGCGGCCGCATCGAAGAGCCCGTTCGGCGGGCCAGAACGCGCCGAAAGGCGGACGCGATATTCACTGGCTGAAACCTGAACTGGTCGCCGAGATCGAGTTTGCCGGCTGGACGCGCGACGGCAATGTGCGGCAGGCCGCGTTCAAGGGCTTGCGCACGGACAAGCCCGCCAGCGAAGTCCGCGCCGAGATCACGCACGCCGATCCGCCGTACGCTCGAGCAGATCGGACGACGCGAAGGCGGCGCAGGTTGCCGCGCGCAAGGCGCGCTACAGCGCAGAGCGCGGCTCGTCGCGTTCATCGCGCTCCGCGACGGTGATGGGCGTTACCATCTCGAAACCAGACAAGGCGCTGTGGCCTGACGACGGCGAGGGCAAGCCCGTCACCAAGCTCGACCTGGCGGAATATTTCGAGACCGTGGGCCCCACGTTGATCGACTACATCAAGGGGCGCCCGTGTTCGATCGTGCGTGCCCCGGATGGCATCGGCGGACAGAAACTTCTTCCAGCGCCACGCAGGAGCCGGCACGTCGGACCTGCTCAGCGAGGTGAAGGTGTCGGGCGACCGAAAACCCTATCTGCAGATCGACCGCATCGAAGGGCTGATTGCGGTCGCCCAGTCCGGCGGCATCGAGCTGCATCCGTGGAATTGCGCGCCGGACCAGCCGGCGGTTCCGGGGCGACTGATCTTCGATATCGACCCGGCGCCCGGCATCGCCTTCACATCGATCATCGAAGCGGCGAAGGAGTTGCGCGAGCGGCTGGCTGCGGTCGGACTGACCAGCTTCTGCAAGACGACCGGCGGCAAGGGCCTGCACGTGGTGACGCCGCTGCTCCATGGAAAGCGCGACGCGGTCACGTGGGCGCAGGCGAAGACGTTTGCCCGACAGATCTGCAGCGACATGGCGAACGACAGTCCCGACCGCTACCTGATCAACATGTCGAAGCAGCAGCGGAAGGGCAAAATCTTCCTCGATTATCTGCGCAACGACACCAAATCGACCGCAGTCGCCCTGCTCTCGCCGCGCGCGCGACCCGGCGCGACGGTATCGATGCCGATCACCTGGGCGCAGGTGAAGGCGGGACTCGACCCGACAGGCTTCACGATCCGGACCGTGCCGGGCCTCCTGAGACGCAGCAAGGCCTGGGCCGACTACGACAAGGCCGCCGCCTCGCTGAAAGCGGCCATCGCCAAGGCCGGCTAGTGACCGGCTCTAAGTTCGCATCGTCTCGCGGAGACCTCTTGCGAATGTGGAGTCAAGAGGACCACTGGCAGGGCCTGCAGATCGCCGCCGCTACCGTCGCGATTGTTGTGAGGCGATACCGCGTTACACCGTCGTCCCCGCGAAAGCGGGACCCATAGCCGGATCATGCGAAGGCAACGCGCCTCGGAATGCCACGGCGATCCCGTCGCAGCACTACGGAATCAACAGCACCCGCCCCACAGCCTTGCGGCTTTCGATATAGGCGTGCGCGGCTGGCCGCTTCCGACAGCGGAAACGTCTTGTCGATGATGACTTTCAGCTCGCCCTTGGCGACGTCGTTCATCAGCCGCTGGATGTTGTTGTAGGCGCGATCGGTGGCGATCTCGGCGCCGAGGAACACGCCGGTCAGCGAGCGGTTGCCGGCCATCAGGCTTTGCACGTCCACGGTCATCGGCTCGCGGCCGGCGCGGCCGACCATCGACACGCGCCCGCGATAGCCGAGCGACAGGATGCTTCCCTGCAAGGTGGCGCCGCCGACGGAATCGACGACGAGGTTGACGCCCTTCTTGTCGGTCAGCTGCATCACGGCTTCGACGACGTTGTCTTTCTTGTAGTTGATGCCGTGGTCGAGCCCGAGCGGTTTCAGCGCCAGCAGACGCTCGTCGCTGGACGCCGTCGCCAGCACGCGCGCACCGGCGCGCTTGGCAAGCTGGATGGCAGCGACACCGACACCGCTCGCACCCGCCTGGATCAGCACCGTCTCGCCCGCCTTCAGCCGGCCGAACTCGAACAGGCAGTCGTCGGCGGTGCCGAACGTCACCGGCACGACGGCGGCGAGCTTCACATCGAGCCCATCCGGAATGACCCAGCAGGCGCGCGCCGGCACCGCGCGCTTCTCCGCGTGCGAGCCGTAGGCGTTCGAGGTCGCAACCTTCTGGCCGACCTTCAGCGTGGTGACCTCCGAGCCGACCTCGATGATCGTGCCGGCGGCCTGATAACCGACGATATGCGGCGTCGACGCCATCGCGCCGCGAAAGCGGTTCAGCGTGTCGCCGCCTTCGATGCTGACCGCCTCGACCTTGATGACAACGCCCTTCGGGTGGCACTTCGGATCGGGCACGTCCTCGTATTTGAGAACGTCCGGCCCGCCATTCTGATAATAGACCGCCGCCTTCATGGTTTCGCTCCCTTGATCGCTTTGCTGCTTGTCGCCGCGCAGATTAGCGCGAACGCGGGCGCTGTCTGCGTTCGTTTGCGCATTGCATCAACGCGCGAATGTCAGGACGCCGTCAGCGCAGCACGCGGCGCCAGTACGCCGGCATGTCGGACGGCAACCTGCCGCGCATCAGTGAAACGCGCACCAACGAAAAAGGGCGGCTCTTCGGCCGCCCTTTTCAAATAACGAAATCTTGCGCCGCTTATTCGGCCGCGAGCTTCACTTCCGGCGCGGCAGCGCGGACGTCGGCGTCGACGTGGCTTTCGTACTTGGCGAAATTCTTCTGGAACATCGCCACCAGATTGCGGGCGGTCTTGTCGAACTCGGCCTTGTCCGCCCAGGTCTTCACCGGGTCGAGCAGGTGCGGCTCGACGCCCGGCAACGAGGTCGGCACCGCGAAACCGAAATACTTGTCGGTGCGGAAATCGGCGTTGCGCAGCGAGCCGTTCAGCGCCGCGGTGAGCAGCGCGCGCGTCACCTTGATCGGCATGCGACGGCCTGTGCCGTACTTGCCGCCGGTCCAGCCGGTGTTAACCAGCCAGCAGTCGACATTGTGCTCGGCGATCAGCTTGCGCAGCAGGTCGCCGTATTCGGAGGGATGCCGCGGCAGGAACGGCGAGCCGAAGCAGGTGGAGAACTCGGGCTCGGGCTCGGTGACGCCGCGCTCGGTGCCGGCGACCTTCGCGGTGTAGCCGGACAGGAAGTGATACATCGCCTGCGCCGGCGTCAGTTTTGCAATCGGCGGCATCACGCCGAAAGCGTCGGCCGCGAGCATCACCAGGTTCTTCGGCTGGCCGGCGCGGCCGGTCGCTGAGGCGTTCGGGATGAAGTCGAGCGGATAGGCGGAGCGGGTGTTCTCGGTCTTGGAGCCGTCGTCGAAGTCGACCACGCGCGTGACCGGGTCATACACCACGTTCTCGAGCACCGCGCCGAAACGCTGGCTCGCCGCGTAGATCGCGGGTTCAGCTTCCTTCGACAGCTTGATGCACTTTGCGTAGCAGCCGCCCTCGAAATTGAAGACGCCTTCCTTGCCCCAGCCGTGCTCGTCGTCGCCGATCAGCGTGCGGTTCGGGTCCGCCGAGAGCGTGGTCTTGCCGGTGCCGGACAGGCCGAAGAAGATCGCCGTATCGCCGTTCGGGCCGACGTTCGCCGAGCAGTGCATCGGCATCACGCCCTGTTCGGGCAGGTAGTAGTTGAGCGTGGTGAACACCGACTTCTTCATCTCGCCGGCATATTGCGAGCCGCCGATCAGCACGATCTTGCGGTCGAAGTCGATCGCGACCACGGTCTCCGAGCGCACGCCGTGGCGCGCAGGGTCGGCCTTGAAGCTCGGGAAGTCGAGGATGGTGAGCTCGGGCACGAAGCCTTCGAGCTCGTTCAGCTCGGGGCGGATCAGCAGCGTGCGGATGAAGAGCGAATGCCAGGCGAACTCGGTGAAGACGCGGGTCTTGATGCGGAAGGCGGGATCGGCGCCGCCGTAAAGATCCTGGGCGTAGAGCGATTTGCCTTCGGCGTGCTTGAGGAAATCGTCGAGGAGAGTCTTGAACTGGTCCGAGGTGATCGACTGGTTGCCGCCCCACCACACGGTTTTCTCGGTGGTCGCATCGCGCACCGTGAATTTGTCTTTCGGCGAGCGGCCCGTATGCGTGCCGGTTTCCGCGGTCAGCGCGCCTTCAGAGGTGATCGTCGCTTCGCCGTCAGCAATCGCGAACTCGTAAAGCGCGGGCGCGCCGAGATTCCACTTCACCTCTTTGAGTTTTTTGAAACCGAATTTATCGGCGCCGAAGGCACCGTTGTGCACGCCCGTCTCTTTCACGAAGTCTTCCTCCTCGAGCCCGCGGATCGTTTGCTTGGGTGTCGCAAACCGCCCGTCGCGGGAGCCAGCTGACTATATCGGTCCGGCCTCAATCCGGCGATCTAATAGTGGCGAACGCTTCAGTTGCCAAGGTGATCCAGATCAATTTGGTTGATTAGATGACATGCACCGTGAATCGAGGCCACGAGACCGGTCAAGCCCTTGGACGGCCGGTACTATTCTGCGAAACGCGGCGTTCCGCCGCGTGACCCATTTTCGCGCCCGCACTCGTTGCAGCGCACAACAAATCCTATGCTTTGGCCCGGGCTTCGCCGACCAAAGCCACCAGCGTTTTGCGCAAAGCCAAGGCACTCGTCACCCGTTCGGGAAACGGCAAGCGCAGCGTGGCGTCGCCAAGTGCGAGATCGGCGCCGTCGGGATCGAGACCGGTGATACGCCATGCGCCATCGGCTGCGCCGAGCAGCTTCGTCGCATAGAGTGCGTTGGCCTCCATGTGATCTTCGTTCATGTGCGCGACCGCGCCGGCCTCAGCCGCGACCACTTCGTCGGCACCGCTCAAATCCGTCAGCACCTTTGCGGCTTCGAGCGTGACGATACGGCCGAAGCCCGCGACCAGATGCACGTCACGCATCACGACCTTGAAGAATGCAAAATCGGCAAAGCCCGCAAAAGCCTCGGCGCTCGGATGGCGACTGAGATAGCGTCGCCGAATCGGTTCGAGCGCGGCTTCATCGGTGATCTTTTCCGCCCGCCCAGCGATCATCACGCGCGCGCCTTCAAGGGGATCGCCGGCTCGGCGCTCATCGATCATCAGCGACACGCGCGGATCGGCGAGAATGTTCTTGGTGTGGATCGCAAGGCCCGAGATCAGCAGCACCGGTGAACCGTCAGGCTGCGGTCGCAACGTTCACCAACGAGCAGTACGGGTCGCCGGAACCCGCCATCAACGTCGCCAACGCCCCCTGTTTTCCACTACGAATCAATGACTTAGACGTTTCCACCGGATCAAACTGCGGAGTGGGTTGCATCATTTCGCACCTGTGCTTAAACGGGCCTCAGAAAATATGGTCGTGGCCGCCCGTTCGACGCGATAAAAGGCCCACCGCCATCGATTGTCCATTACCGCGGCGGCTTCCTGATTTGGAACCTCTGGAAATCGCATGCGTTTTTGGCGGTCATCGTCACATTTCAGCCCAGCTTGCCATGCTGGCTGATACAGTGTTCCCGGTTTGAAGGCCGAACATCTGCACAGTGCTCCGCCCGGTCGCGGCGCCTTCCACTTCAGAAAGCAGGCTCATGCCCACAATCGCTCTCGTCGACGACGATCGTAATATCCTCACGTCCGTTTCGATTGCGTTGGAAGCGGAAGGCTATCGCATCATGACCTACACGGACGGCGCCTCCGCGCTCGATGGCTTTCGCGGGACGCCTCCGGATCTTGCGATCCTCGATATCAAGATGCCGCGCATGGACGGCATGGAGACGCTCCGTCGCCTGCGCCAGAAATCCGATCTTCCGGTGATCTTCCTCACCTCGAAGGACGAGGAGATCGACGAGCTGTTCGGCCTGAAAATGGGCGCGGACGATTTCATCCGCAAACCGTTCTCGCAGCGCCTCCTGGTCGAGCGCGTCAAGGCGGTGCTCCGCCGCGTGACGCCGAAGGATCCGAACGCAGCTCCAAAGGAAGCCGATCCTAAGGCGCTCGAACGCGGCCTTCTGCGCATGGACCCCGAACGTCATACCTGCACCTGGAAGAACGAGCCGGTGACGCTCACCGTGACCGAATTCCTGATCCTGCAGGCACTGGCGACGCGCCCCGGCGTGGTAAAAAGCCGTAACGCGCTGATGGACGCCGCCTATGACGATCAGGTGTATGTCGATGACCGCACCATCGACAGCCACATCAAGCGGCTGCGCAAGAAGTTCAAGGCTGCGGACGACGACTTCGACATGATCGAGACGCTTTACGGCGTCGGCTATCGTTTCAAGGAAACCTGATTTCGGACCATTCAACGGCATTGGGCCACTGACGGCGGGTTTGCGGTGCGATAAGCTTGGGACAACGCCTGCCAATGCAGGCGTGGGCAAAAAACAAGCGGGCTGCTGAGCGTTGCTTGACCGACCAACTCTCGAACGGGGCGCCAAGGTTGAGCGCGCTTCGCCGCCACTCGCGCCGGCCAATGACACCGGAAGCGCGGATGGTTCGGCGCGCCCGCGTTTCACAAATCTTCGCCGGCCGTCGTGGCTGTGGTTGCCGAAAAAAGCGTCGGTGCCGTCCTGGCTGCGGCCGCCGGACTGGATGCGCCGTGCCGGTCAGTATCTGTTCCGCCTGACTTTCTCGAGCCTCACGCGCCGCATCCTGTCGCTCAACCTCGCCGGCCTGATCGCGCTGGTCGCCGGCGTGCTCTATCTGTCGCAATTCCGCGCCGGCCTGATCGACGCACAGGCGCAAAGCCTTCTGGTGCAAGGCGAGATCATCGCGCGCGCGATTGCGGCCACCGGCACGTCGGAATCAAACGGCATCACCATCGACCCCGACCGGCTGGTGGACCTGAAGCCCGGCGAAACCTACGGCCCGTCGGAGGACATTCTTTCCGGCCTCGATTTTCCGATCGACCCGACGCGCGTCGCGCCGGTGCTGCGCGGCCTGATCTCGCCGACCAAGACGCGCGCGCGCATCTATGATCGCGACGGCGTGCTGCTGCTCGACAGCCGCGACCTGCTGTCGCGCGGCGACTTCGTGCTGCGCTTCGATTTGCCGCCGCCGCAGCGTGCCCGGCCCGGGCTCGTCGAACGCACGATGAACGGGGTCCGCAACTGGCTCAATCGCGGCGACCTGCCGCCCTATCGCGAACTCGGTCCTGAAAACGGCAAGGGCTACTACGAGGTCGCGCAATCGCTTGCCGGCACGAAAGCCTCTGCGGTGCGCGTCAACGAGCGCGGCGAGGTGATCGTCTCGGTCGCCGTTCCGGTGCAACGCTGGGGTCAGCGGGCGATCAACGGCTCGCTGATGCTTTCGACGCAGGGCGACGACATCGACCAGATGGTGACCGCGGAGCGCATCGCGATTTTGCGCGTATTCGGCGTGGCGGCCGCGGTGATGATCGTGCTGTCGATCCTGCTTGCGAGCACCATTGCCGGGCCCGTCAGCCGCCTTGCCGACAGCGCCGAACACGTGCGCCGCCGCGTCAAGGCCCGCATCGAGATTCCCGACTTTACCCGCCGCCGCGACGAGATTGGCCATCTCTCCGGCGCGCTGCGCGAGATGACGGATTCGCTCTACAACCGCATCGAGGCGATCGAGCGTTTCGCCGCCGATGTCGCCCACGAGCTGAAGAACCCGCTGACATCGCTGCGCTCCGCGGTGGAGACATTGCCGCTCGCGCGCAACGACGCCAGCCGCGCGCGGCTGCTGTCCGTCATCGAGCACGACGTGCGCCGGCTCGATCGGCTGATCTCCGACATCTCCGATGCGAGCCGTCTCGACGCCGAACTGCAGCGGCAGGACGTGGCGCCGGTCGACATGCGGCGGTTGCTGAACACGCTGGTGACGGTTTCGAACGAAACCAAGCACAGCAACAACGTCACGGTGCAGGTGCGCTTCGAAGGCGCGAGCTTCGATACGTTTGCCGTGCCCGGACACGACTCGCGCCTTGGCCAGGTGATCGCGAACCTCTTGTCCAACGCCTGCTCATTTTCGGCCGATGGCGGCGTCGTTCACGTCACGTGCCGCCGCGTGCGCGGCGAGGTCGAGGTTGTCGTCGACGACAAGGGGCCCGGCATCCGCGCCGATGCCCTGGAGCGAATCTTCGAGCGCTTCTACACCGACCGGCCGCATCAGGGCTTTGGCCAAAACTCCGGCCTCGGCCTGTCGATCTCCAAGCAGATCGTCGAAGCGCACGGCGGAAAGATCTGGGCGGAGAACCGGACCGGCGAAGTGGATGCGGACGGCGAGGCGCCGGTGCTCGGCGCGCGCTTCGTGGTCCGCCTGCCGGCGATATGACCGCCGCAACAGTCCATGCATCGGCCGTTCAGACCGGCGACATCGGCATTCTGATTCGCGGCCCCTCAGGCGCCGGCAAGTCGCGCCTCGCCTTCGAGCTGATCCTGGCCGGGCGCGCCGGACATATACCTTCGACGCACCTGGTCGGCGATGATCGCCTTCTGCTTGGCGTCGAAGGAGGCCACCTCAGCGTCCGCCCCGCGGCAGAGCTGGAAGGCCTGATTGAAATTCGCGGCCTCGGCATTCGCCGCTGCGACTTCGTTCCGCAGGCAGTGGTGGGGCTCGTGGTCGACCTCGCCGCCGCGGACGCGGCCCGCATGCCGGAACGAGACGCGTTGCGAGTCTCAATATCCGGTATTGAAATACCTCGAATTCCCGTTGCAGCCGGTGTCGATGCCGTCGCTCTAGTAGCGGCTGCGCTGCTGACAAGACCTCATGGACGCGGTTCCGCCTGCGGCTTTTAGACGATTGTCGGAAGGGGATTGGTAACCATATAAGCGCCACTATCGGCTAGGATTTGACCCGCCGCTTACGTATCCCAAGCGCCACAGCAAGGCGAAAGCGTATTCTGCCCCCTTGCACCCGTATCCCGGATGGTCAAGATGTCCGCCTTTCGTGCAGTGCACCCAAAAGCACGCACGAGGAGTTTTTGATGATTGGTCTCGTACTTGTGACCCACGGGCGTCTCGCCGACGAGTTCAAGGCGGCGCTCGAACACGTAATGGGTCCACAAAAGCAAATCGAATCCATCACGATCGGCGCAGATGATGACGCCGATCTGTGTCGCAGCGATATCATCGAGGCGGTAAAGCGCGTCGACAGCGGCGATGGGGTTGCGATCCTCACCGACATGTTCGGCGGCACGCCGTCGAACCTCGCCATCTCGTGTATGAGCCGGCCGAAGGTCGAAGTGCTTGCCGGCATCAATCTGCCGATGCTGGTGAAGCTCGCAAAGGTCCGCGACAGTCGGCCGCTGCCCGAGGCGATCTCCGCCGCCCAGGAAGCCGGCCGCAAATACGTCACAATCGCCAGCCGGGTCCTCGCCGGCAAATGAGCGAAACCTCGGACGGCGGCGGCCAAGCGGCCGGAACTGCGCCGTCATCAGGCGAAACGATCGTCCGGGAAATTCCCATCACCAACAAGCGCGGCCTGCACGCGCGCGCCTCGGCGAAATTCGTGCAGATGGTCGAGCGCTTCAAGGCCGACATCACCGTCACGCGCAACAACGAGACCGTCGGCGGCAACTCGATCATGGGCTTGATGATGCTGTCCGCAGGTCCCGGCTCGAGCGTGATCGTCTCCGCCACAGGCCCCGAGGCACGTGAAGCGATCGAGGCGCTGACCACGCTGGTGACGACGAAGTTCGGCGAGGAAGAGTAGGCTCGCGCGAGCGCTGCAATAAGACAGGCTCCGCATTCCTCGCGAAAGCGGGAGGTAGCGAAGGCTATTGGCGCCCGTTAACTCGCAAGCGGCACGGCGTATGGTCCCCGCCTTCGCGGGGACCACGCGGAAAATGTGGTCGCCGCTCGACGCGCTCACCCGATCATCTTGAACATCACGCTGGTCGTCTCAAGCACATCTCGCCTGGCCGCACGCGCGTAGCAAGGAATGCGCCCCGCGATCTGGTAACCGAGCGACAGGTAGAGCGGCTCGGCCTTGTCGCCGGCAACCGTATCCAGCGTCAGCAGCGTCCGACCGAGACCTGCGGCGATATGCTCCAGCTCGTTCATCAGTGCGCGGCCGATGCCCTTGCGCTGATGACGCGGGTGCACCAGCACCTTCATGACGTCGGCGCGATGCGCCTGATTGGGCATGGTGTCGATGTTGAGTTGTCCGGTGCCGACGATTTCGCCGCCCAAACGCGCGACCAGGAGGATGCGCTTGCCCCGCGCAAGCGCGGGCGCCACGCCGTCGCTGAAGAACCGCCTCGCATCGGCGATCTCGAACGGCAGCACGAACCCGACGCTGGCGTCGTCGTGCACGCACGCGTGCAGGATTTCGGCCAACGCATCCATGTGCTGAGCGATGGTATCCGCGCCGACGGTATCGATCTTGAGCGCCGGCGTCATCGCACGACCAGCAGATACTGCGCGCTGCGCTTCGCGGTCCTGAATTCGCTCGCCCCGTACAGCCGGTAGCGCAGGCAGTCGCCGGGCGAGAGCGCATGGTTGCGTCCGTCGAGGACCACCTCCAGCGCGCCGGACTTCAGGTAGAGATGATGCTCCAGCCCGGCGCGCGAGGGCGCGTCGTAAGCGATGCGAACCCCGGCCGGCAGCTCGCATTCGAGCAGTTCGCAGTCGAAATCCGGCGCGGGCGGGGAGATCTGGCGGCGGCGAAAGCCGGTTGCGGGATCGGTCCAGACCGGCTGGTCCTTGCGCGGCACGATCGCCGCGCCATTCGCTTCCACCTGCGCCAGCAACCGCGACATTGTCAGTCCAAAGGCGGTACATAGCCGGCCCAGCACCGACGCCGTCGGGCTCACGTCGTTGTTTTCCATGCGCGACAGCGTTGCCCGGCTGATGCCGCTTCGCGCCGCGAGCTCATCGAGCGACCATTGCCGCTCCAGCCGCAGCTGCCGCAGGCGTTGCGCCAGCCGCAGGTCGCTGTCGTCGAGGACGTTCATTTCCATATCAGAAAATTATTCCCGTATCTGGGAATGTCAAGGCGCGGCCGTGCTCGCTGCTAAAGGCGCGCCAACCTGCTTGCGCAAAGAGGCGTCAAACGGCCGCCACTTGAGCAGTTTGCCGGCCAACTCATCCGCCGGTGTGACGGCCGCATGTTCCGCAGCGTCGCGACGGCGCAGATAGCGCACAAAGCCTTGAAAACAACAGCTTCTCCGGTTGCCGCGCTGCGGGGCGGGTGGTATCCCGCGCGCATGAGCGCCACGCCCATCTCCAACATCCGCAACTTCTCCATCGTCGCGCATATCGACCACGGAAAGTCGACGCTGGCCGATCGCCTGATCCAGATGACGGGCGGGCTGACCGACCGCGAGATGGCCGGCAAGGAGCAGGTGCTCGAACTCGATGGACATCGAGCGCGAACGCGGCATCACCATCAAGGCGCAGACGGTGCGCCTGAATTACAAGGCGAAGGACGGCAACAGCTACGTCCTCAACCTGATCGACACGCCGGGCCACGTCGACTTCGCCTACGAGGTCTCGCGCTCGCTTGCCGCCTGCGAAGGCTCGCTGCTGGTGGTCGACGCTTCGCAAGGCGTCGAGGCACAGACGCTCGCCAACGTCTATCAGGCGCTCGACAACAATCACGAGATCGTTCCGGTCCTGAACAAGATCGATCTGCCCGCAGCCGAACCTGAGAAGATCAGGCAGCAGATCGAGGACGTGATCGGCATCGACGCCTCCAACGCGGTGATGATCTCGGCCAAGACCGGCATCGGCATCGACGAGGTGCTGGAGGCGATCGTGCACCGCCTGCCCGCCCCGAAGGGCGACAAAGACGCCACGCTGAAGGCGTTGCTGGTCGACAGCTGGTACGACGTCTACCTCGGCGTGGTCGTGCTGGTGCGCGTCGTCGACGGCACCCTGAAGAAGGGTCAGCGCATCCGCATGATGGGCACGAACGCGGCCTATGAGGTCGAACGTGTCGGTTACATCACGCCGAAGATGGTCAATGTCGATGAGCTGACCACCGGCGAGATCGGCTTCATCACCGCGGCGATCAAGGAAGTGGCCGACACCCGCGTCGGCGACACCATCACCGACGATCGCCACCCGGTCGCCGAGCCCCTGCACGGCTTTCGCCCGGCGATCCCGGTGGTGTTCTGCGGCCTGTTTCCGGCCGATGCGGCCGACTTCGAGACGCTGCGCGGCGCAATGGGCAAGCTGCGGCTGAACGACGCGAGTTTTACCTACGAGATGGAGACGTCCGCCGCGCTCGGCTTCGGCTTCCGCTGCGGCTTCCTGGGCCTCCTTCATCTGGAGATCGTCCAGGAGCGGCTGTCGCGCGAATTCAACCTGAACCTGATCGCGACTGCGCCGTCGGTCATCTACAAGATGAAGCTCACCGACGGGACCGAGATCGAGATCCACAATCCGGTCGACATGCCGGACGTGGTGAAGATCGAAGAGATTCAGGAGCCGTGGATCGAGGCAACGATCCTCACCCCGGACGAGTATCTCGGCAGCGTCCTGAAACTGTGCCAGGACCGGCGCGGCAATCAGAAGGAGCTGACCTATGTCGGCTCCCGCGCGATGGTGAAATACGAACTGCCGCTCAACGAGGTGGTGTTCGATTTCTACGATCGGCTGAAGTCGGTGTCGAAGGGCTACGCCTCGTTCGACTATCACCTGACCGACTACAAGCCCGCCGATCTCGTCAAG
Source organism: uncultured Alphaproteobacteria bacterium (assembly GCA_963757845.1). GTDB lineage: Bacteria > Pseudomonadota > Alphaproteobacteria > Rhizobiales > Xanthobacteraceae > P52-10. The sequence goes on along the minus strand of CAVWTB010000042.1, from coordinate 315,552 downwards.
ATGCAGATCCTCGTCAACGGCGAGCCGGTGGACGCGCTCGCGATGCTGGTGCATCGCACGCGCGCGGAAGGCCGCGGCCGCGCGATGGTCGAGAAGATGAAGGAGCTGATCCCGCCGCACATGTTCCAGATCCCGATCCAAGCTGCGATCGGCGGCAAGGTCATTGCGCGCGAAACGGTGCGAGCACTACGCAAGGACGTGACCGCAAAATGCTACGGCGGCGACATCACGCGCAAACGCAAACTTCTGGAGAAGCAGAAGGAAGGCAAGAAGAAGATGCGGCAGTTCGGCAAGGTCGACATCCCGCAGGAAGCTTTCATTGCCGCGCTGAAGGTGGATAGCTGAGATCGGCCACCCCGTTCGTCGTCGCGACTGAGGCGCGGCCGCTCCAGACAATGACGGCGGCGGCGACATCCAGCGCTGCCGCAATCAGCAACGGCAGTTGGTACGACGAGGAGACCTCGCGCAGGACTCCATAGAAGCTCGGCCCGATCGCGGTCGTAAACTGGATAATACTCGACGCGAAGCCGAACACCGCGCCGAAGGATGCGGCTCCGAATTCACGCCTGACAATGATCGCCGAAAGGATCGTGACGTTGCTCATGGTCAGGCCAAAGACCACACTTCCTGCGATCAGCACCCATTTGGTCGGAAAGCAGGCCAGTGCGCCAAAGGCCGCGGCGGCCAAGAGGAGCACGACCGCCGAGAACGCGCGCTGATCGATGCGATCGACGAAGCTCGCAAGACCAAGGCGCCCCGCGAGCGCAACAATCGCAGTCGCAGACGCCGTCACCGAGACCAGCAGTGGGGACAGCTCCGAGGAGAGGAGCGCAACCTGGTGCGTGAGGAAACCCACCTGCACGAACATTCCAATGCTGAATGCGATCGTCACCGTCCACAGCGCCGGACTGCGCGCGGCGGCGCCGATCGTCCAGGCCGCCGTTTCCTGCGCTCGCGCGCTTGTGGCGGGCGCTCCGTCGGGAAACAGCCCCAGATCTCGCGGCGAGCGCTTCATGACGAAGATCGCGATCGGAAACAGGACCGCGACGATCGCTATCGCAGCGCTCACCGTTGTCGCAAGCAACCCGACGCGCGAAATCGCGAACAGCAGGATTGGCACGCCGACAATGCCGCCGATGCTGGCGCCGAGCGCCGCGAGCGAAACGGCCCTGCCCTGATGCTTCTCAAACCACGGAGCGATCATGGCGGCAATTGCCGTCGCCGACAGCGACGCCCAGCCGATTCCCATGACCGCGAATGCGAGCCAGGCCTGCGCGACCGTTTGCGAGCAGCCGATACCAAGGACGCCCGCCGCCATTGCGATCGCACCGAGGAACACGATCGGCTTCGGGCCGTAGCGACTGATCGCCTTTCCAACCGGAAGCATCAGAGCGGCACTGACAACCAGGAAGAGCGTGACCCCGCCTGAAAGCTGCCCGATGGGCCAGCCGCCCGTTTCGGACAACGCCTTCAGATAGACGCCGACACCGAACAGTCCGAGCGCATTGCCGAACATGTTCACGATCATGCAGGCGGCGACGATCCGCCACCCGTAGAAGTGTTTCATTGAATTTGCGCCGGTTCAGATCCCACCAGATGGCAGTATCATGCTCTGAAAGATTGTAGTTCGACAGGCGACGAAGTATGCCAGCGCATGTTCATGACCGCACGACTCTACGGTCGCACTAACCGCGGCGCGCGCCGAAAAGCCTGCCCTTCCAGCCCAAGACAATACTGGCGATGCACGCTGCCAGAAATGCGCCTGCGAGGGCGAATACGGCGATCAGCTCGGGCGGCGAGCAGATGTCGGCATCGCCACATTGCTCCGATACGATGCCCATGCTCCTGATCACACCCTCGCCCGCCAGGGCGACAACGACTGTCAGCAGCAGATATGCGGCAATTACCACGATCCGCCGCAGACGCGACGGCATGTCCGGATGGGCAAGCTCGACGCGATCCGTGATGAACTGGCCGGGTGTGGCCTTGGCCGCGTCACGCGCCCAACGTTCATCCGCTACACCACGGCGTCGGCCCGCCTTCGCGAGGATGCTCCCCGAGAATGAGGGCTCAAACGCTCGTCTTCACGGCATCTGCAACGGCTGCGACGACTTCCTTCGTGTCGGGGAAATGCCAGAGCCGCTTCCGCGCGACGATCTTGCCGTCGACCTGAACCTGGAAAATACCGCCCTTGCCCGGCACCAGCGTCGCGTTGATGCCGAGTTGCTTCTGGAGTTCGGCCGCAGCGTCCTCGGCCCGTCGCAGATAGCCGCAAGGCTTGCAGTAGGTGATCGCAACTTCGGGCATCACTCACCTCCAAGGGTTCCGAACCATCGCCTTGCGGCCAGTTTAGCAAAAAGTTGCGACGGTTCAGTGGGCCGCTGGTGGGCCGTCGATGGGTGGGTCTCAATCCGAGAGCATCCGCTCTGCACTGTTCGATCTCGACATCCATGACCGGCCGCAGGTAGGCTGCCACCGCGCGGGACAGGGCACGTCAACGCCGAAACAAATAATTCGGAAAACCCCTGTCGATTTCGATCCCATCCGTTCGACTGGACCCAATACGGGACGAGCTGGGCTTGAAATAGCGCGGGAGGCGCAAGATGAAATTCTCCTATGGCTGGGTCGTCGTTGGCATCGGCGCGCTGATGACCTGCATCGGCATGGGCGCGATGATGTCGCTCGCCGTCTACCTCGCTCCGATTTCCGAGACGACCGGATGGTCGCGCGGCGGCGTGTCGGCCACAGCGACCCTGAACTTCCTTTGCATGGGCATCGCAGGATTCGCGTGGGGTGCTTTGTCGGATCGATTCGGCACGCGTATCGTCGTGCTCTGCGGCGCGGTGCTGCTCGGCGTCGGCCTCGTCGGCGCGAGCCAGGCGACCTCGCTCTGGCAGTTTCAGCTGATCTACGGGGTGCTGGTCGGCGCTGCCGCCGGCAGCTTCTATGCGCCGATGATCGCGGTGGCGAGCGCGTGGATCGACAAGCATCGCAGTCTCGCCGTGGCGCTGGTGTCGGCCGGCATGGGCGTCGCGCCGCTGACGGTCGCGCAGTTCGCGAGCTGGCTGAACATCAACTACGAATGGCGCACCGCCATGCTGATCATCGGCATCGGCGCATCCGCCGTGCTGATCCCGGCGGCGCTGTTCGTACGCCAGCCGCCGAGGGTCGCACCGACAGGCGCGCCAACGCACGCGCTAACAGGCGGCGACGATGTGCCGATGACGGCGGCGCAGGCATTTCGCACGCCGCAGTTCATCACGCTGGCGCTGGCGCACTTCGCCTGCTGTGCGTGCCATTCCGGTCCGATCTTCCACATGGTGACCTATGCGATGGTCTGCGGCATCGCGCCGATGGCGGCCGTCAGCATCTACGGCGTCGCCGGACTGTCCGGGCTCGGCGGGCGCCTCGCGCTCGGCGCGCTGGCGGATCGCGTCGGCGCCAAACCGGTGCTGGTCGCCGGCCTGTTCGTGCAGGCGCTTGCGGCCGCGAGCTATCTGGCCGTGGGTCAACTCGGTGAGTTCTACGCGCTGTCGGTGCTGTTCGGCCTCGCCTATGGCGGCGTGATGCCGCTCTATGCGATCCTCGTGCGCGAATATTTCGGCGAGAGGATCATGGGCACGGTGTTCGGCGCGGTGACGATGGTCGCGAGCCTCGGCATGGCGCTCGGGCCCTGGGCCGGCGGCCTCGTGTTCGACGCCTATAAGAGCTACCTTTGGCTCTATATCGGCTCGTTCAGCATTGGATTAGCGGCAGTCGCGATCGCGCTGGCGTTCCCGACGGTCGCGCGCAAGCCCGTGCAACCGGCGATGGCATGAGACGCGCATGAACAGGCCCGCAAGCTTCGATCTCGTCGAGCGTGCGCGATCGCTCAAGCCGCTGATCGCGCGCGAGGCCGACGAGATCGAGCGGACGCGGCGGCTCACCCAGCCCGTCGTCAGCGGCCTGATCGACAATGGCCTTTATCGCGCGCTGTTGCCGAAAACGCTCGGCGGCGCGGAAGCGCCGATCGAGGTCTTCATGCAGATGCTGGAGGAGGTCGCAAAGGCCGACGCCAGCACGGCCTGGTGCCTCGGCCAGTGCAGCGTCTGCGCGATGACGGCGGCCTATCTCGAGCTGGATGCGGCGCGCGAGATTTTTGCAAAACCGACCGACATTCTCGCCTGGGGTTCGATCGGCGGCACGGTGCAGGCCGTCGCCGGCGGCTATCGGGCGACCGGGCGCTGGGAGTTCGCGAGCGGTGTGCGGCAGGCAAGCTGGCTCGGCGCGCATGTGCAGATCGTCGAAGCCGACGGCAGCAAACGGCGCGCGCCGAACGGCGCGCCGGTCGTGCGTACGATCCTGTTTCCCCTCGCCAGCGCCACGCTGCACGACGTCTGGAACGTCATCGGCTTGAAGGGCACCGGCACCGACAGCTACTCGATCGACGGCTTGTTCATTCCGGAACAATTCGCAGCGCCGCGCGACGAAGCGGATGGGCGGCGTGAGCAAGGACCGCTGTACCGTCTGCCGACCATGTATGCGTATGGACTTGGCTTTGGCGCAGTTGCAGTCGGCGTCGCGCGCGCGACACTCGATGCTGCGGTCGGTCTGGCGCGCGGCAAGGAGTTGTTCGGCCTAAAACCGATGCGCGACAATACCGCCGTGCAGGCGAATATCGGCCGCGCCGAGGCGCAGCTGCGCTCTGCCCGCGCCTATCTCTATGCGACCGCCGCCGATGTGTGGCGCGACTTGACCGAGCGGCAGCGACGAACTGAGCGAGGAGCGGCGCACGGCGCTGCGCCTTGCGGCCACATGGACGATCCATCAGGCGGCTGCGGTGACCAATGCCGCGTATCATATGGCGGGCTCCAGCGCCGTGTTCAGCGAGAACGCGTTCGAGCGGCGCTTCCGCGACATGCACGCCATCGCGCAACAGCTGCAGGCGCGCGATCAGCACTATGAGACGGTAGGGCTCGCGATCCTGAATGCGACGCCGGACGCAAAGGCCTAGCGTCGTCCTGGACCTCAGACCCTCATCCTGAGGAGCGCATCAAAGATGCGCGTCTCGAAGGATGTGGCCCGAACCACGGCCTCATCCTTCGAGACGTCATGCTACGCGTGGGTCCTCAGGATGAGGGTCTGGTTCTGTCGCTCAGCCTAATGCAAGCACGCATAGCCCCTCTGATGCTTCGCATTTGTGACCGTGCCAGGCCGCTGATAGCGTCCCTGCGAAACTGAAGACCAAAACGGGAGCGAGGACATGTTCAAGGGCGTCGATCATATCGTGGTGGCGGTGAAGGACATCGATGCGGCGGTCGGCCGCTACGAGACCATTTACGGCACGAAGGTCAGCGAGCGGCGCGACAACGAAGCCGCCGGCATGAAGATGGCGTTCTTCCGCTTCGGCAACTCCTACGTCGAACTGGTGTCGAACCTCGGCGACAAGGGCCCGATCGCCAAGCGTCTCGCCGATCTCGGCGAGGGCGTGCATCTCGTCGCCATGAAAGTCGACGATCTTGAAAAGACCGTCGCGGAATTGCGCGAAAAAGGCATCCGCCTCGTCGGCGATCCCGGTCCCGGCAATCCGATCAAGGGACAGGTGTTCGTGCATCCTTCCGTCACGGGCGGCGTACTGACGCAGCTCGTGCAGCGCTAGGCGTCTTCGACCAAACCTCTCGCCAGCGCCCGGTCCCGATCCTTGAAGATGGCCATGGCCGTCTTCATGGGCAGGAAGCCGCGCTTTCTGTAAAAAGTTTCCGTGCCGGGATTGGCATACAGGATGATCTTGCCGTGGCCGGACGACAGCTCGACCAGCTTGTCGACGATCGCTCCGCCAAGTCCCGTGCCTTGAACTTTCGGGTGCACGGCGACATCGCAGAGGTAGGAGCAATCGACGCCATCGGCGACGGCGCGCCCCGCGCCGACCAATGCGCCGTCGTCGAACACGAAGCATTTGTACATGCTGTGTGAGAACGCACGCTGCAGGGCGTCCGGCTTCTTGTCGCCAAGCGGAGCGATGCGATAGAGCTCGGACAGCTCGGCCCAATCGATCGCATTCTGATCAAACACCCACTGCATGAACGTCTCCGTGCCGCCGACCTGCCCTCGGCGACAACCGGTCACTTAGCACAAATATCCAAGACCTAGACGACCTGGCGGAGTTCCGGCGCCGCCACTGACACGCTCTTCGGTCGCCACACCTTCACGACACCGAAGCGCTCGGGATGCTGGCGATACTGCTTTGCAATCGCAAGCAGCGTGCGGTAGCGCGTCTTGTGCTCTTCGACGTCGACGCGCGGCATCTCGTCGGACAGTTCGAGCAACGCCTTTTCCCACATCACCATCGCGCGCAGGTGACGCGCGCGGCGCGAATGCAGTTGCTCAAACGTCAGCGCGATCACAAAGCGAAATTCGTTCATCGGCCGTCCGAGCGCCAGATCGATCGAGTCGTCGTTGGTACAGCGTTCGCTGATCAGGCTGATCAGCGGTGCGTAGGTTGCCCGGTAATCGTCCTCGCGCATCCTCGGAACGCGGCGACGACGGCCGTTTTCAGTGACGTTCACGCTTGCGAGCGTGTTGGCGATGCGTCCGCTGATTCCGTTCGCAGGCGGAGCCTGCGGAAACCTGATGACCGGATCGTCGGCCGTCGTCCGCTTCGCGGCGCGGCGGATGAGATGCACCCGATAGGCGTTCGGCCACACCGACCAGATGCGCCGGTCGGCGACGATGGTGTCGAACTTCAGGTGATTGTCGATCACCATGTTGAGCGTGACGTTGATGGTGTTGCGATCGTCGCCGCGCACGTAGTCCAGCCAGCCGGTGGCATGACGGCCCAGCGCCGTCAGGCCCTTGGTCCCGGCGCCGGCGAGCGAACGAACAAGCGCGCCGGTGACGACTGCGCCGAGATAGACGGCAAGCACGCCAAGGCCGAACAGCAGGCCGTCGAAAATCTGCGAAACGTTCTCGGTCATTCACTCGCTCCGCGCCGGGCTTTGGCCGCGCTACCTCGCCTAGCATAAAATGCCGCCTGGTCCGGTGCGGCTGTAACTATGGGTCTGACGGCGACCAGCACTTCGCCCCGCGGCGGCGTGCGCGAGGCCCCGCGCTAGGTGCACCTGACCAGCTCAGCAACAGAATGCCGCTGCCATCGTCCTCCATCCATCTGTTCCGTCTCGGCTTTTCTTTATTTGCAACTCATTCGCATTTGCATTAGCGTTCAGCAGGACAAACCGACGAGGGGAACCGCACCATGCATCTGACATCCTTCCGCTTCGCGCTCGGCGCCGCTATCGCGCTCGGCATCGCATCCGGCGCAGCGCTCGCCGCCGGCGACCTGTCGCGGCAGACGCCGATCGAGGTGACGGTCGATCTCGGCGCACAGGGCAAGCACGAGTTCGCGCCAAAGCAGCTCAAGTTCGAGACCGGCAAGCTCTACAAGCTCACCTTGCGCAATGCGAGCAGCGATCCGCACTACTTCACCTCGCATGCGTTCTCGCAGATGGTGTTCACCCGCAAGGTGCAGGTGGTGCAGCAGCGCGACGGCAAGGGCGTAACGCTCGCCGAGTTCAAGGGTGCGATCCGCGAGATCGAAGTCTATCCGGGGCATTCCGCCGAGTGGTGGTTTGTGCCGATCGCCGCTGGCCGCGTCAGCGATCTTCGCTGCGACATCAAGGGCAGCGACGGCAAGACGCATGCCGAGCTCGGCATGACCGGCGAGATCGTCATCGAGTAGCGGTCCGCGCAAGCTTCAGTCTGGAACGCTCGTTCCGCCGCGGCGTTCTCGCATGACGGGGTGTCATGCGAGGAGCAAATCATGCCGCGTGGAGACAAATCAGCCTACACGGACAAGCAGAAACGCAAGGCCGAGCACATCGAGGAAGGTTACGAGAAGCGCGGCGTCAGCAAGAAGGAAGCCGAACGGCGCGCCTGGGCGACGGTGAACCGCGAGACCGGCGGCGGCAACAAGAGCGGTTCCGGTCGCGGCGTGCCGGACACGAAGGTTTCGTCCAAGCGCGGCGGTCGCATCGGCGGCAAGGCCGCGGCGCGCCGCCCTGCAGCGGCGAAATCGCGCTCGGCGAAGAAGGCCGCCGCGACGCGCAAGCGACGGGCCGCGCGACGTTAGGCGAGGCGTCATTGCCCTGACATCTAACCCTCATGGTGAGGAGCATCGCATCGATGCTTCGGGTTTACCCGAGATCGACATGATCAGAATGCACGAAGTCGGCTATGCGGTCGACTTGTGGTGCGATGCGTGCCACTTCGAACCACCGAGGCCGGAGGCGCCTCGCAGCGTAGGATAGCGACCGCGCGGTTCGCGATTCGATGCCTTCGAGACGCACCGCGCTGTCGCGCGGATGCAGCCGCACGCAGCCATGTGATGCCGGTCCGCCGAGCCGCGACAGCTCGGTCGTGCCGTGAATGGCATAGCCCTTGTAGAAGAACACCGAATACGGCATCGGCGAGTTGTAGTAGCGGCGCGAGAACCAGCGGCGCTCCAGGCGCAGCGGACGGAAGACGCCGTTCGGCGTGCCGAACCGGCCGCGCCCGGTGGACACCGGCCATTGATGGCGCGTGACGCCGTTGACGGTGACATACATCGTCTGTGTCGACTTCTCGATCTCGACGAGAACGGCCGCGTGCGACGGTGCGGTCGCGGACATTGCGCATGCCAGCGCCGCCAGGGCCACGAGGCTCGAACGCACCCGACACATGAAGCCCAACATCACCCTGCCCAGGTTCTTCAGCTTCTGTTGCAGCAAGCATGGCGGCCGATCGCGCGGCGTGTAAAGTGGGGAACCCTCTGACGATCAAATACCTGGCGGATTAGGCTTAATCGTCAGCCTTGATGGTCGCGAAAAACCGGCAGATCGCATATAAGAGCTGCTCATGATTCATCGCCTTCTCCTCCCGGCACTTTTTGCGTTGCAATTTGCGCTCCCCGCGCTCGCGCAGGACAAGGGCAGCGTCGATCCAAAGCCGCTGCCGGCGCTGGCCAATCCGGCTGATCCGAAGCTCCCCGCCAAGGAATTGTTCGGCCGCAAGCTGACGCCGGCGAAGCTGCAGACGCGCGCGATCGGCTTCTACGCCAAGGGCTGCATCGCCGGAGCGAAGGCGCTGCCGATCAACGGCGAGACCTGGCAGGTGATGCGCCTGTCGCGAAACCGCATGTACGGACATGCCGACCTGATCGCCCTGCTCGAACGGCTTGCGTACAAAGTACCGAAGGTGTCGGGCTGGCCGGGTCTTCTGGTCGGCGACATCTCGCAGGCGCGCGGCGGACCGATGCTGACCGGGCATACGAGCCATCAGGTCGGGCTCGATGCCGACATCTGGCTGACGCCGATGCCGAAGCGCGAGTTGACGCGCCTCGAGCGCGAGGAGATGTCGGCGACCGATATGGTCGCGCCGGACCGGCTCGACGTCGATCCGAAGGTGTGGACGCGCAATCATGTCGCCGTGATCAAGGCCGCCGCTCAGGAGACTGACGTCGAACGCATCTTCGTCAACGCGGCGATCAAGAAGGCGCTATGCCGCGACGCCGGCAACGGCGACCGCTCGTGGCTGTCCAAGGTGCGGCCGATGTACGGCCACAACTATCATTTTCACATTCGCATCCGCTGTCCCGCCGGAAGCGGTCAATGCGAGTCGCAAGATCCGCCGACGACTTCGGAAGGCTGCTCGGCCGGCGACCTCGCCTACTGGTTCAGCGATGCGGTGCTGCATCCAAAGCCGCCCAAGACGCCGCCGAAGCCGAAGCCGCCGATGACGCTGGCGCAGCTTCCCGCGGCCTGCAAGCAGGTGCTGCTGGCGCCGTAATCGAGGCGCGCATATTGAAGCGCGGCGCATCTTTGCTAAACTGAATGTGATGGCTCGCCGTCACGCGGCTATCGCACATCGGAACGGCGGTTCCTGTTATCAGATGACGTTCGCGCACTTTTGCGCAACAGGTCAAAAGGAGCCGTCATGCGGATCAGCGCCAGAAACCAGATTGCCGGAACGATTGTCGATGTCACGAAAGGCGCGACCACGTCGCACGTGCGCGTCGACATCGGCGGCGGAAAGATCATTACCTCGTCGATCACCAACGCCGCCGTGGATGAGCTCGGCTTGAAGGCCGGCGGCAAGGCCACGGTTGTCATCAAGGCGTCCGACGTGATGATCGCGGTGGACTGATGGTCCGCCTGAACGAGATCCGGCAGAACGAAGTCTCCGTCGACCTGCCAGCTACGAACGATGCCGGACTGATCTTCATCGGTCGGATCCGCACGCCCTGGACCGATCGCCTGCAATGCCCGCGCCAGGGCCGCGCCGACGGACCGATCTGCCGGATCGAGGTCGATGCGCTCTGGCAGCGTGCGCTTGACGGCATCGAGCAATTCGAACGCATCGAGGTGCTCTACTGGCTTGACCAATCGCGCCGCGACCTGGTGCAGCAAAGTCCCGCGAACGACGGCTCGACCCGTGGCACGTTTGCGCTCCGTTCGCCGGTGCGGCCGAACCCGATCGGCACCAGCATTGCGCACCTCGTCTCGCGAGACGGCAACTTGCTGCTCGTGCGTGGCATGGACTGCCTCGACGGCACACCACTGCTCGATCTGAAGCCGGACCGGACGCTGTTCACGCCGATCGCCCCGCCACAGGTGGGTGATTCTCAGACCGGCTAGCGGCGACGCGCCGAATTCACGCACGTCCCCCGCGTCGGGTGCCCTTTGACGTTGCTGAGGTTCCTGCTAGGTTCCGCCCCGCGATACCCAGCCACGCCGTAAGCGTCGGCTTTGCCCGCGGAACGGCGCTTCCGCCCATCGCTTCCGATCCTCTTTGATGCCGCGGCCTGCCCGCGCGTCTGGTTCTCATGGGAGCGCCGCCATGCCTTACCTGTCACGCCTGTCGTTCATTCTTGCCCTGTTGCTGACCGCGGCCGGCCAGCCGTCGTTCGCGCAGGAAAAATCCATCACGGCGTTCGTCGCCGCCTCGATGAAGAATGCGCTGGACGACATCAACGCGGCCTACACTAAAAAGACCGGCGTGAAGGTTGCCGCCAGCTATGCGGCGAGCTCCGCACTGGCGCGTCAGATCGAACAAGGGGCGCCGGCCGATGTCTTCGCTTCCGCGGATCTCGAATGGATGGACTATGCGACGCAGAAGAACACCATCAACGAAGCGACCCGTGTGAACCTGCTGGGCAACAAGCTGGTGCTGATCGCGCCGAAGGATTCGCCCGTCAGCAACGTGACGATCGCGCAAGGCTTCGATCTCGCGAAGCTCGCGGGCGACGGCCGCATCGCCACCGGCGACGTGCAATCGGTGCCGGTCGGCAAATACGCCAAGGCCGCGCTCGAAAAGCTCGGCGCGTGGAGCGCCGCGTCCTCGAAATTCGCGATGGCCGACAACGTTCGCGCCGCCTTGACGCTGGTTTCCCGCAACGAGGCGGCGCTCGGCATCGTCTACGAGACCGACGCCAAGGTCGATCCGGGCGTGAAGATCGTCGGGCACTTCCCGGCCGACTCGCATCCGCCGATCGTCTATCCGGTGGCCGCCACGAAGACGGCAAAGCCGGAAGCCGCCGACTACGTCGCGTTCCTCAGGTCTTCCGCTGCGAAGGCGATCTTCGAGAAATACGGCTTCACGTTTCTGATCCAGCCGGTGTCGTAGTGTTCGAAGGTGTTCGAACTCTCCGACACCGCCTGGACGGCGATCACGCTCACGCTGCGGATCGCCGTCGTCGCGACGCTGGTGGCGACGCCGATCGGCGTCGCGGTGGCGTGGCTGCTGGCGCGCAAGCGTTTCCCGGGCAAAGTGATCGTCGAGGCGCTGGTGCACCTGCCGCTGGTGCTGCCGCCGGTGGTGACGGGCTATCTGCTCTTGCTTTCGTTCGGCCGGCGCGGGCCGATCGGCGCGTTTCTTGCCGACGTCTTCGGTATCGTGCTGTCGTTCCGCTGGACCGGTGCCGCGCTTGCCTGCGGGATCATGGCATTTCCGCTGCTGGTACGGCCGATCCGCCTGTCGTTCGAGACGATCGATGCGCGGCTCGAGCAGGCGGCGACGACGCTCGGCGCAAATCCGTTCAAGGCATTCGCGACGATCACGCTGCCGCTGGCGCTGCCCGGCATCATCGCCGGCATGGTGCTGTGCTTCGCCAAGGCGCTGGGCGAGTTCGGTGCGACCATCACCTTCGTCTCCAACATTCCCGGCGAAACGCAGACGATTTCCTCGGCGGTCTATGCGCTGATCCAGACACCGGCCGGCGATCGTGAGGCCGCGCAGCTGATCGTTGTCTCGATCATCCTCGCCTTCGGCGCGCTGCTCGTCTCCGAATGGTTCGCACGCCGCGCGGTCGCGCGCATGCGCGGAGATTGAAGATGCTCCGCGTCGACGTCACCAAGGCCCTGGGAGCGACCACCGTCGAAGCCGCTTTCGCGAGCGAAGGCGGCGTCACCGCCCTGTTCGGCCCGTCCGGGCGCCGGCAAGACGTCGCTGATCAACATGATCGCCGGCCTGCTGAGGCCCGATCGTGGACGGATCGAGCTCGACGGCGAGACGCTCGACGATACCGCACAAGCGCATCCACGTTCCCGCGCATCGGCGGCGGATCGGCTACGTGTTCCAGGATGCGCGGCTGTTTCCGCATCTCAGCGTCGCACAGAACCTCGACTACGGACGGCGCATGAACGGCCTGCCCTTCGACACCGGCGAGCAGGCGCGCATCGTGCAACTGCTCGATCTCGAAGGTTTGTTGCAGCGACGTCCGGGGAAGCTGTCCGGCGGCGAGAAGCAGCGCGTGGCGCTCGGCCGAGCGCTGCTGTCGCGCCCTCGCCTCTTGCTGATGGATGAGCCGCTCGGCTCGCTCGACGACGAACGCAAGTCGGATATCTTGCCGTACCTCATCCGCCTGCGCGACCAGGCCGGTGTGCCGATGGTCTATGTCAGCCACGATGCGGGCGAGGTCAGACGGCTTGCAACGCAGGTAATCCGCGTGCAGGGCGGCAAGATCATCGCGCAGGGCGGGCTCGAAGTATTGGAGAGGCCGAGCTCCCCACTTGTTGTCCCCGCGAAAGCAGGCACCCAGTAACCGGCACGTTGGTCGCAGAGGCTACAGCAACTCGACAAACGTCTTCCACATCTGCCGCGCCTTGCGCTTTGCGCGGTCGCGCCGCTTCGGCGGCGGGCCGGGCTCGGTTTCGTCCTCCGGCAGGCGCAAGCCCACGACGCTGACGCGTCCGCCGCCGATCGAGCGCACGACCAGCACGATATCGCCGAGCGGCAGCGTGTCGTCGATCTTCGGCACGTGATCGAGATTGATGTCGAAGTAGTCGGCGAGCGTCAGTTCGAGTCTGCTCGAGCGAGACGGGAACGCCGTAAACCTCCGCCAGATTGCCGAGCGTGATTTCGCCGAGCACCATGAAGTCGCCGAGCATATGCGGATCGACCGGAAGCACGGCAGGCATATCGGTGAAGAACCGATCGAGCGCTTCCGCCTTCTCCGGCGGCGCGAGCAGGTAGACGTAGTCGCCCGCGACGATCGGCTCGGCTTCGCTCGGCGTGAAAATCTGCTCGTCGCGAATGATCAGCGTCGGTTTCGACCAGGACGGGATCACGCGTCGCTTGAGGAACAGACTGTTCCTGCGCACGAGGTAGCCGACCAGCTCCTGCTCGAGCTGCCCGGGCAGGTCGAGCTCGACCCGCCGCAGGGCCCGTTCGGTGCGCGGCAGCGCGACATGCAGGCGCCGCGCGGCCCACGCGATGGTCCAGCCCTGCACGCCCAGCGATACGAGCACGACCACGAAGGCGATATCGAAATAGACCGCGCCTTTCGGCAGATCGACCAGCACCGGGATCGACGCGAGGAAGATCGCCACCGCACCGCGCAAGCCGACCCAGGAGATGAACAGCTTCTCCCGCTTTGGAAACGGAAACGGCGCCAGGCACAGAAACACCGCAACCGGCCTCGCGACGAACATCAGCCCGAGCGCGATGGCCAGCGCCGGCAGGAAGGTCGAGACCAGCCGCTCGGGCGAAACCAGGAGGCCAAGCAGCACGAACATGACGATCTGCGCCAGCCAGGTCGCGGCGTCGAGAAAGACGACCACGGAATTGTGCGCGCGGGTCGGCCGGTTGCCGATGACGATGCCGGCGAGATAGACGGCGATGAAGCCGGAGGAATGCACGCTCTGGGCGACCCCGAAGATGACCACCGCCGCGGTCGCAACGAACGGCGCATGCAGGCCCTGCGGCAGCACGATGCGGTTAAGCCCGAGCACCACCAGCCGGCCGCCGATAATGCCGATCACTGTGCCGAGCCCCAACTCGCGCACGAACTGCAGCGCGACGTCGACAACCGTGCTCTGGCCGATCGAAAGCGCTTCCACCAGCACCAGCGTGAGAAAGATCGCGAACGGATCGTTGGTGCCGGATTCGGCCTCGAGCGTCGCGCCGACGCGTGGGCGCAGGCGCAGTCCGCGGCCATGGATCAGGAGAAACACCGCAGCCGCATCGGTCGAGGCGATCACGGCGCCGACCAATAGCGCCTCGGTCCAGTTCATGCCGAGCGTGTATTTCGCGATCGGCGCGGTGATGACCGCAGTCAGCAGCACGCCGACGGTCGCGAGTACCGCCGAAGGCGCGAGCACGGTCTGGATGCTGTTGAACCGGGTTTTCAACCCGCCGTCGAACAGGATCAGCGCAAGCGCAACCGAGCCCACCAGATAGGTCGAGCGGACGTCGTCGAACCTGATCCCGCCGGGCCCGGCCTCGCCGGCGAAGACGCCGATGAACAGGAACACCAGCAGCAATGGGGCGCCAAAGCGGAGCGCGACCAGGCTCGACATAATGCCAGCCATCACCAGGATCGCTCCCAGCAGGATGGCAATGCTTACCGAATCGAGCGACGCCATATCATTTCCGCAATTCGCACCTCTATGCCTTCCTTATCGTCCGCCGCGCACGACGCCAACCCCGGATACTCGCGCGGCAAGAAGCCGCTGCAACCTGTCCCCACCGCCTTCCCTGGCGCGGCTTTGGCGGGACGGAAACCGTCCTTCTGACGTATAAAGAGCTTATCGCCCTCGAATCATTCCACGCGACCTGCGATTGCAGTCAGAGACCTTGCCGATGCCCGAGATTGAGGAAATCTACGAATTTGTTCAGACGGCCCTTCGATCGGTCGGCGCCGAGGTCACCTCGCCGTGGTTCTACTTCCAGTTCGGGCTGATCATCGCCGGCGCAGGACTGGCGCACCTTTGCGCCGTCGCCTTGCGTTCGAGGATCGACGTCACGTCGTTCGCCATGGGCTGGCCTTCGGCATTTCGCCTGGCCGCGCGCGTTCTGATCCGCAACATGGCGTTCGGCTTCTTCGCCGCGCTGATGGGGATGGCGCGGGTCGTCATGGTCGCCACCACCTGGCCGAGCCGCAGCTATCTCCTGGTGGTCGCCGCCAATCTCGCCGCCGCCTGGCTCCTGATCCGCCTTGCGACCAGCCTGATCCGCAACGAGACCGCGGTGAAGCTCGTGTCGTTCACCGCCTGGAGCATCGCGGCGCTCAGCATCCTCGGCCTGCTCGATCAGACCACCGCAGCGCTCGACGGCCTTGCCATCACCTTCGGCGGCCACCGCTTCTCGCTGTTGCTGGCCATGAAGGTGACCGCCCTGCTCGGCTTCGCGCTGTGGGTCGCGAACGTCGCCGGAAATTTCGTCGATGCGCGCATTTCAAACCTGAGCGATCTGACGCCGTCGGTGCGGGCGCTCACCAGCAAGCTGGTGCGCATCCTGTTCATCTGTCTGGCGGTCGTCATCGTGCTGGCGGCGGCCGGCGTCGACCTGTCGGCGCTGGCCATCTTCTCCGGCGCGGTCGGCGTCGGCATCGGCTTCGGCCTGCAGAAGATCGTCGGCAACTTCGTCAGCGGCGTCATTCTGCTCGCCGACAAGTCGGTGAAGCCCGGCGACATCGTCACCATCGGCGAGAGCCATGGCCAGGTGCGCGCGATGAACACGCGCTACATCTCCGTCACCGGCAATGACGGCCGCGAATTCCTGATCCCGAACGAGAAGCTCGTCACCGAACGGGTGGTGAACTGGACCTATCACGACACCAACACCCGCGTGGACGTGACGTTCTCGACCAGCTACGAGGCCAATCCGCGCCGCGTGTGCGAGCTCGCCGCCGAAATCGCCAAGGCGACGCCGCGCGTCGCCAAGGTTCAGCCGCCGGCCTGCAGCATCGTCGAGTTCGGCGATCAATCGATGCGCTTCTCGCTGTCATTCTGGATCACCGATCCCGAGAAGGGCATCGGCAACGTTCGCAGCCAGGTGATGCTTGCGCTGTGGGACGCCTTCCGGATCGAAGGCGCGGTCACCAACTATCCGATCCGCGACATCCGCATCGACGACGCACCGCCGGCGGTTCCGGCCGTCGAGGCGCACCTGCGCTGATGCGTTTTTCAGGCGAACTCGTTCCTGCGACGCTGATCCGTCGCTACAAGCGCTTCCTGGCCGACGTCGAGCTCGCCGACGGCAGCGTGACAACGGTGCATGTCGCCAATCCCGGCGCGATGATCGGCCTGCAGTCGCCGGGCGCGCGCGTCTGGCTGTCACGCTCGCTGAACAAGACGCGCAAGCTGCCGCTCTCCTGGGAGCTGGTCGAAGCCGACTTCGGATCGGGGCTCGAGCTTGCGGGGCTCAACACGTCTCACCCGAACGCCATCGTTGCCGAGGCGCTCGCCGCGCAAGCGATCCCGGAGCTTGCCGGGTATCCGATCATTCGTCGCGAGGTGAAGTATGGCAAGGCCTCGCGGGTCGACTTCCTGCTTGAGGCCGCCGGCAAGCCTTCGTGCTATCTTGAGATCAAGAACGTGCATCTGATGCGGCAGCCGGGCCTTGCCGAGTTTCCCGACTCGGTTACCGCGCGCGGCGCCCGGCATCTCGACGAGCTCGGCGCCATGGTCGCGCAGGGCTTTCGCGCGGTGATGCTGTTCGTCGTCCAGATCGGCTCGGCCGATCGCTTTGCGCTGGCGCGGGACATCGATCCGGCCTATGGCGCGGCGTTCGACCGGGCGCGTGCTGCCGGCGTGGAGGCCCTTGCGTACAAATGCACCCTCTGCGTCGAGGAAATTACGCTTTCTGGACCCGTTCCAATCGGACGTTAGCCTACCATTTGCCAATGGCTGCCACACTCTGTACGTGCTTGCGCTGCCGTCCCCATCGCTTAAATTAGGGCAGCTACAAGTCTTGCACGAAAACACAGAGATTTCCGCACCATCCACATGAATTACGTCGAAGCCGCCCAAGCCCCGCTCCGCAAAACCGGTCAGATCAAATTGCACGGCCCCGCAGCCTTCGCAGGCATGCGCAAGGCCGGCGCACTCGTGGCCGAGTGCCTTGACGTGCTGGTGGACGAGGTGAAGCCCGGCGCGCCGACCTCGCGGATCGACGACGTGGTGCGCGACTTCGCGCTCAGCCGCGGCGCCATTCCTGCGACGCTGATGTATCGTGGCTATCGCTATTCGACCTGCACCTCGATCAATCACGTGGTCTGCCACGGCATGCCGGGCGAGCGGCCGCTGAAGGAAGGCGACATCGTCAACATCGACGTGACCTTCATCGTCGACGGCTGGCACGGCGACTCCAGCCGCATGTATGCGGTCGGTGAAATCGCCCGCAAGGCGGAGCGGCTGATCGAGGTGACGCACGAAGCGATGATGCGCGGCATCGCCGCCGTGAAGCCCGGCGCCACCACCGGCGACATCGGCCACGCGATCCAGAGTTTTGTCGAGCCGCAGCAGATGAGCGTGGTGCGCGACTTCTGCGGCCACGGCCTCGGGCGCATGTTCCACGACGAGCCGAACATCATCCATGTCGGCCGGCCGGGCGAAGGCATCGTGCTGCGGCCGGGCATGTTCTTCACCATCGAGCCGATGATCAATCTCGGCAAGCCGCACGTGAAGATCCTGTCCGACGGCTGGACCGCGGTGACCCGCGACCGCTCGCTGTCGGCGCAGTTCGAGCACGCCGTCGGCGTGACCGAGACCGGCGTCGAGATCTTCACGCTGTCGCCTGGCAAGCTCGACAAGCCGCCTTACAAGGCAGCCTGACGTCAGCCGATACGCTGACCGGAGAAATCCTGAACCATTCCGATGGTGCGGCCCAAGGGTGGAAACCCTCGCGGAATCCACTTGCCAAAATGAGAACATTTAGGGAACATTGGCGAGCTGACGTCACAGGGTCCGGAGATGGCTCCGCACCAAGCCAAGAGCTGCGCTTCGAACCGATCGCCGACGCCCGGAGCGAGATGCGGGAGGCGCCGCGTTCGCAAACGATCGCGCAGGCCATTTGCGCGGGCGGCGACCTGCTCGGGCTTATCAATCCGACGCCGGGAGCCGAAGGCAAACCTGGCGCGCCAACGCCCAAGCCCACTCCGCACTATCACGGCCATCGCGAGCGTCTGCGCGAACGCTTTCATGAGGCGGGCGCCGCTGCGCTGAGCGACTACGAGTTGCTCGAACTGGTGCTGTTTCGCGCGCTGCCGCGGCGCGATGTGAAGCCGCTCGCCAAGGATTTGATCGCCCGCTTTGGATCGTTCGCCGAGGTCGTCAATGCGCCGGAGGCGCTGCTGGCGAAGGTGCCGGGCGTTGGCGAAGGCACCGTCATCGACATCAAACTGATCGCCGCGGCCGCAAGCCGTGTCGCCAAGGGCGCGATCAAGACGCGTGAGACGCTGAGCTCATGGTCGGCCGTGATCGCGTATTGCCGCACCGCGATGGCGTTCGCCGACAAGGAGCAATTCCGCATCCTGTTTCTCGACAAGCGCAACCAGCTGATCGCCGACGAGGTGCAGCAGACCGGCACGGTCGATCACACCCCTGTCTATCCGCGCGAGGTGGTCAAGCGCGCGCTCGAACTGTCGGCAACGGCCATCATCCTGGTGCATAATCACCCCTCCGGCGATCCGACGCCGTCGAACGCCGACATCCAGATGACGCAAGCAGATCGTCGAGATCGCCGGCTCCCTCGGCATTTCCGTGCACGACCACATCATCGTCGGCAAGAACGGGCATGCGAGTTTGAAAGGACTCAAACTCATGTAACGGCTGTTGCTGATAGGTCCAATCCTTGCGGCCGTTCATCAGCTTCTTCATTGCGCTTCCTGTATCAGGCTCGCCTCGACCGCCAGGGAGCGATGAGAAGTAGCCCAGCGATCGCGCAGCCATAGACCGCCATACCGACCGCCATCGCTGCGAACACACCGTCGAGCCCCAGCCCCATCTTTTCCACGGCGAACCAGCCGCCCGCTGTCGCGACCACGACGCGCACGAGGCCCGCCGCGACCGGCACTGTCATGCGGCCCGCCCCCTGGCCGGCGAAGTACAGCGCGAGGCCCAGCCCAAACAGGCAATAGAAGGGCGCCACATGCGTGAGATAGGAGACGCTGGCGGCGATCACCTGCGGGTCCGAGGTGAACAGGCGCGACCAGGTCTCGGGCAACAGCGCTGCAGCCCAGCCGATTACGCCGATCGTGACGAAGGCCATGAGCCCGCCAATCCACGCGATCCGTATGGCGCGCTTCCAGTCGTCGGCACCCGACGCCACGCCGACCATCGTCGTGAGCCCCGTGCCGATGCCGTAGGCAAGCGGCGCCACCATGTATTCGAGCCGCAGGCCGACGCCGTAGCCCGCCAAGGCGTCGGTGCCGAAGCGGCCGACCAGGCCGGTCATCAGCAGCGCGGCGAGGCTCGCGACCAGCGTGGTGAAGGAGCCCATGACGCCTACGCGCAGGATCTCGCCGAACAGGCGGCGTTGCAGCTTCACACCACCCAGCCGCAGGACGATGCCCAACTTGCCACGCCACACGGCACGCGCCAGCAAGAGAGCCAATCCACCCATGGTCACGATGCCGGCGACCCCAGGCCCCGCCATGCCGAGGCCCGACCAGTCCCTGATACCCAGCGTCAGCACGCCGGCCAGCGGTACGTATGCGATCGACATCAGCAACCCGTAGCGGCCGGGCGTCACAGCATCGCCGGCGCCGCGCATGAGGGCCGCGAGAAAGGCGCTCGTCCACACCACCACCGCGCTTCCGAAGACGACGTCGCTGAAGGCGAGTGCGCGCTCCAGTGCAAGCCCGCTACCGCCCATCAAGCGATAGAGCGAGGGTGCGATCGTCCAGGCGAGGATCGCGAAGAGGAGGCCGAAGGCCGCTGCCAGGACCAGCGCATGCAGGACAAGGGCACGCGCATCCTCGAGGCGTTCGCCGCCTAGGGCACGCGCGAGCGCAGAGGAGACGCCGCCACCCATGCCGCCATTGGCCGTGTTATGCATCAGCACCAGGAAGGGCAGGACCAGCGCGAAACCGGCCAACGCGTCGGCTCCCAGCCGGGCAATGAACCAGGTCTCGGCGACGGCGACGAAGATCTGCACCAACATGAGCCCGGTGGTGGGGCCCGCGAGACGCAACAGGCTCCGCCCGATGGGCGCGGTCAGAAGAGGATGGGACAAGAGAGACTCCGAAAGCAGCGCACTTGCACGGCAATGCCGTGCCCTTCCTGTCAGGCGACAGGAGATCGAAATCGGTAGAGTTAGCGCTGATCCATCTCGATATATCCTCGGAGCGTCGGCACTATGACGAGCCCTGGCAAGAATCGCAAGACCACGAAGGTGTGGACCATCATGCTTGGTTGCGTCGGGATGACGAAGCAGATCGTCGAGATCGCAGGAACGCACTCGGCATTTCCGTGCACGACCACATCATCGTCGGCAAGAACGGGCATGCGAGTTTGAAGGGGTTGAGGCTGATCTAAGCCAGCGACGGCCTTTCTGCGATGTCGCCCAGGCTGTGATACAAGCCGGCCATCGTCGATCACGCGCCGGCAGGCAGGACGCCCCCCGATGGATATCCTTGTTGAAGCCACTGACGAGCCGGATCGGCCGCTTCCCGTCACAGGCTTCAAAGGCACGCCCGACGAGATCGAACGACAGTGGTTCGAGCAGGTCTATCGCGGGCGCGGGGACAGCATGGCACAGCTTACCTGGCGCGCGGTGCTGGTCGGCTCGTGCCTCGGCGCCGTATTGTCGCTGACCAACCTCTACATCGGCCTCAAGGCCGGTTGGGGTTTTGGCGTCGCTATCACGGCCTGCATCCTGTCTTATGCGACCTGGACGAGCTTGCTCAAAATCGGCCTTGCGCGTACGCCGATGACCGTCCTCGAAAACAACTGCATGCAGTCGACGGCCAGCTCCGCCGGCTACTCCACCGGCGGCACGCTGGTGTCGGCCTTTGCCGCCTACATCATCATCAATGATCAGTCGATGTCCGTGCCGCTGATGCTGGCCTGGGTCTTCTTCATTGCCGTACTCGGGGTCACCATGGCCATCCCCATGAAGCGGCAGATGATCAATATCGAGCAGTTGCGCTTTCCGTCCGGCATCGCGGCGGCTGAAACCTTGCGCGCGCTGCACGCCAGGAGCTCGCAAGGTCTGCGCGCGGCCAAGGCGCTGGGGCTCGCCGGACTAATTGCCGCGATCGACAAGTTCTGGGCGGAGGGGTTCTCGACGGTCAGCGCGAAGCTCGAGCGCTTCTCGAGCGGGGCGCTCCTGACGGACCTGCAGAAATGGCTGCTCGGCAGCCACTACGATGCCTGGTCGGGCCGCACCGTCGTGTTTACCTGGGATTTCATATTTCTTGCAGCCGGCGCCATCACGGGCATGCGCGTCTGCGCGACCATGCTTGTATCGGGCACGCTGTGTTGGGCGGTGGTGGTGCCGATCCTGCAAACACAAGGCGTCATCGCGGGTACGGGCTTTGCCGCCATTGTGCAGTGGACACTCTGGTTCGGCGCGTCCTGCATGGTGGCCGCAGGATGGGCGAGTTTTGCGCTGAGCTGGCGCACGGCCTTGAGAGCGTTCCGCGATCTCGGACAAATGCTCTCGTTCCGCTCACAGGCTGCGCCAGAACCCAGCCGCATCGAGGCGCCCATGAGCTGGTTTGCCGCCGGCCAGATCGTGTCGCTCGTAGCGCTTGCCTGGCTCGCGCACGCGAGCTTTGCCATGCCGGTCTGGCAAAGCGTCGTCGCCGTGGCGCTGTCCTTCCTGCTGGCGCTCGTCGCCTGCCGCGTGACGGGCGAGACCGATACGACGCCGGTCGGCGCAATGGGCAAGGTCACGCAGCTCGCCTTCGGCGCGCTGAGCCCGGGCAGCGTCAATATCAACCTGATGAGCGCCAACATCACGGCAGGCGCGGCGACGTCTGCGGCCGACCTGCTCACCGACATGAAGAGCGGTTACCTGCTTGGAGCGAACCCCCGTCAGCAGTTTCTTGCCCAGCTCTCCGGCATCCTGGTCGGTACAGTCGTCACCGTGCTCGCGTTTGCCGTCCTGGTGCCGAACGCGCGGGTTCTCGGCACCGACCAGTTCCCCGCGCCCGCCGCCCAGACCTGGTCCGCTGTTGCCATCGCGCTCGGCCAGGGCTTGTCCTCGCTTGAGTCCGTCAAGCTCTGGCTGATACTTGCCGGCGGTGTCGTCGGCCTGGTGCTCACGCTCGCCCCCGTCCTGCTTCCGAAATACCAGCACTATTGTCCCTCAGCGGCGGCCTTCGGCCTCGCCTGGGTGTTTCACTGGTACTATGGGATCTTGTTCTTCCTGGGCGCTCTGGTCGCGCTCCTGCTCGAACGGCGCAAACCGAAACTCGCCGAAGAGTTCACCTTCCCGGTGGCGTCGGGCGTGGTGGCCGGCGGCTCGCTCATGGGTGTGGTGCTGGTGCTCTGGGCCAATGGCGGCAACATTCTCACCAAGCTTCTCGGCGGCTAACAAGGCACGGCTCGGCCTCGACCGCACCGCGCGCACCTTAGTCACCCGTTTCATGGTGAGCAACGCGCCCTAGATTTTCGGCCGGATCAAAAGGTGCGATCGCTACGCTTTCCGCGCTTCCAGGATGCTGTAACCCAGTCCAATCGGCTTGATACCGGCCAACGCAAAGCCCGAGCACCTCAGCAGTTCACGGAACTCGTATTCATTTCGCTCCATGCCGCCGGGGCCGAGCATCATCGCCAAGTCAGCATGCACGATGGCGCGGTGAGACGCTGAGGCATCCAAACGAGCCGGCAAAACATGCTCGATAAGCAATAGGCGGCCGTCGTCCGGCATCGCAACGTGACAGTTGCGGAGAATGCGTGATGCGCGCTCGTCGTCCCAATCGTGGATGATGTTCTTGAGGAGGTAGATGTCCGCGCCCGCTGGTAGTGAGTCAAAAAAATCGCCGGGCACCAGTTCACAACGATCCGCAACGCCCGCTTGCTCGACAAGCGCCCGAGCGCCGGCGAAGGCGTGAGGGCGGTCAACCAGCACGCCGCGCACGCCCGGATTGCCGCGCAGGACGGTTTCGAGCAACGCGCCATGTCCGCCTCCAACGTCGACGATCGTACCTACACCGGAGAAATCATGGTGCCGCGCGACCTCCTTGGCGACGAGGCGGGTACGTTGCACCATGGCCATGTTGAAGGTGGAAGCCGCGCTCGGATCCAGCTCGAGCAGTCCGAACCCATCGCTCCCGGTCATGCGCTTCCTCGCGCTTTCGCCGGTCCGGACAGTCTGGAGCAGCTGGCCCCACACCGCCCATTGGTTCCTCCCGAACCACAGAAGCCGCGACTGCAATGAGTCTGCATTGTCGCTGCACAGAAACGAACCGGATCGGCCGAGCGAGAATGCGCCATCGCCCTGCTCAATGCAGATTTCGAGCGTCACCAGCGCTCGCAAAAGGCGATGCAGCGAAGGTGGGTGGCAGCTGGTGGCGAGTGCAAGCTCGTTCACCTGCATCGGCCCGGCGGCAAGATGATCGGCGAGGCGCAGCTCCGCCGCGACATAGGCCGCCTGCGCGAGCGCACCCCGCTCCATAAGATCGATGATTGCTTGCGACGGGTCGGTTGTCATTGCATTAGTGTCATTCACGACAATGGCCGTTGCAGGTCCGGAGCGATCGGGGTTGGGCCGTGGCGTCCCGGTCCCGAGCATGACGACCTGGATTGTCATTTCCGCTCCTCAATCCACGCGCATCCCGGTTGCCTCGATGACCTTGGGCCACAAGTCACTGTCGGCCGCGAGACGCGCTTTGGCCTCGTTACCGGACGAAGCAACGATGTCCACGTGCGCCGCACGGAATCGCTCGACCAGATCAGGTGATTGCAATGCGCTGCGCACCTCGCGTTCGAGCAGTACGGCGATCGGCTCGGGTGTTCCGGAGGGTACCGCAAGCACGAAGTAGGTTTCGCGCCGGAAGTCGTACCCGGCTTCCGCGATAGTGGGAATGTCCGGTGCGAGCGAGGAGCGCTCGCTGGCCGATATTGCGAGGCCCTTCAGGCGGCCTGCACGGACATGCTCGATCACGCCTGCGGCACCGACAAATCCAACCTTGATATGACCCGCCGCAAGATCAGTGGCCAGTTGCGCATTGCCGCGATAGGGCACCGGCGTGGCCGGAAATCCGGCCAGCATTCGAAAGAGTTCCATGGTGAGGTGACCGGG
Organism: uncultured Alphaproteobacteria bacterium; assembly: GCA_963757845.1. Taxonomy (GTDB): domain Bacteria; phylum Pseudomonadota; class Alphaproteobacteria; order Rhizobiales; family Xanthobacteraceae; genus P52-10. The sequence goes on along the minus strand of CAVWTB010000042.1, from coordinate 291,069 downwards.
ACTCCCGTTGCCGCCATGCGCGTAGCTGATCGGATTCGTTTTGGCGAAGGCAACGAACTCAGCCACCGAGCTGACCGGGACGGACGGATGCACGACCAGCAGCTGCGTAATGCCCGCCATGATCGACAAGGGGCGCAGGTCCGATTGGGGCTTGAACGTCAGGTTCTTGTACAGCGTTGGGTTCACGGTCAGCGTGGTGTCGAGCGCAACGAGCACCGTGTAACCATCCGGAGCGGAGCGCGCGACGAACTCGGCCGCAACGTTGCCGCCGGCGCCGACGCGATTGTCGACGATGACGGTTTGCTTGAGGCTCTCCGACAGCTTGTCTGACATCGCACGCGCCAGAATGTCGTGTGGCACTCCGGCAGGACGGTCAACGACGACCCTGATGGCGCGTTGTGGATACGATTGCGCGGACACCCCCGTCCCCGCCAGAACACCGCAGCCAGCCGCGATCATGGTCGTCAGCACGGATCGACGTGTCGCCATGTTCATCTCCGTCAGTCAGCGAGCGCAATGCTCATGGCCGATCTGGACGGTGTCTGCTTTTGTATTAGCAGAACAGTACTATTATTCTGCATCTGGTTAGCAATTCTGCTAAGGGTGGGCCATGCGCTGGAATGACCGTATCGGCCGTCGCATCAAATTGAGCGACCTCCACATCCTGCTCGCCGTTGCGCAAACCGGAAGCATGGCGAAGGCGGCGCACGCGCTCGCCGTTTCTCATCCCGTCGTCTCACGTTCAATCCGCGATCTGGAACACGCGCTCGGTGTGCGTCTTCTGGAGCGAAATCCCCGCGGCGTCGAACTCACGAACTATGGACAGGCGATGCTCGCCCGTAGCCGGGCCGCGTTCGATGAATTGCGGCAGGGCGTCGAGGAGGTCCAGTTCCTGTCCGACCCGAGCGTCGGTGAAATACGAATTGGAACCACGCCGCCAATTGCAGCCAGTTTCGTTTTCGCTGTCATTGACCGGCTGTCCCAGCGATATCCGCGCCTGGAGTTTCGAGTCATAGCTGAGGGAGCAAGCCAGCCGGCGCAGCGGCAGAACCTGAAGGAGCGCGCCGTCGATCTGCTGATCTACCGGAAGAACGACACTGTTGCTGACGAAGAGACCAGTTTCGAATTTCTGTTTGAAAGTCCTTATGTCGTAGTCGCGGGTGCGAGCAATCCATTAGTCAGACGGCGCCGCATCGAACTCTCCGAACTGATGGAGGAGAAATGGGCGCTGCCAGCCCCGGCCCCCGACGACGCGTTTGGATCGTTCGTCACTGACGCCTTTCATGCGGCAGGACTCCCCTATCCGCGCGCTACCGTCATTTCCTCGGCTCTCGAATTTCGGGCCAATCTGCTACGAACAGGCCGCTATCTTTCAATCATGCCGGAGTTCTGGCTGCGGCTTCCCGCGCGGCATCCGTTCCTCAGGAAGCTGCCGGTCGAATTACCCATGACCGGTGCACCGATCGGCATCATCACCTTGAAAAATCGCAAACCGAGTCCGGTTGTGCAACGCTTCATCGATGGCGCGCGAGACGTCGCGAAGTCACTACCGAAGCGAAGCACATAACTCAGGTCCGCTTTGGACGACAATGATGCTTCGTACCGAAAAAATCTCTGATGTGACGCTGCGTGACAGACCGGGACAATCACGAATGAGCATTTTGAACCGCTCCCAATTACAGCCACCGTCAAACGTGAGACGACGCAAACTCCCCTGATTTCAGCGCCTTACAGCAGTTCGGGTTCATGCACACATCCCTCGGGCGATCCGGCGCCGTCGCAGGCCGATGTCCAGATGACCAAAGCTATCATCGACATCGCCGCGCCGCTCGGCATCGCCGTGCACGACCACATCATCGTCGGCAAGCAGGGCCATGCCAGCCTGAAGGCGTTGAAGCTGATCTAGGCAAATCAGAACACTTAGTTCTTGGTGGTTTTCAAGTGTTCTTCTGCTGCTCTAATTCCCCTCTTTGCCTTGAGTGTTAGAGCCGTTGGTTGTGGCTTCCATTCGGAAACCAGTTTTTCTGCATTCTCAAGTTCTGGTTTGGACAACATAGTAGCCATCTCATTCACATTTTTTTTGGGCGCCAGTTTTGAGAGTTTGAAATACGCATACGACAAAGATAAATCTCTTGGCGCTCCTTTTCCTGCAGAATACGAACGGGATAAACTAAAGAGGGCGTCAGGAAATCCCTGATCGCCTGCCATCTTCCACCATTTTAGCGCTTCTTCTGAATTTCCTCGTCTGGCATACAGAATAGCAACATCGTGCTGGGCAAGCGCATAACCGGCTTTGGCAGAAACAAGTTTGTATTTTAATGCTTCATCCGAGTCAGATGCTACAATGCCCGCGCCTTGCCCGTCATAATAACAACCAAGCTTATAGGCTCCTAGCGGGTCGTTAGACGCAGCCGATTTTTGAAACCACTCAAATGCCTGCCTACGATCTTGTTGTGTGCCGATGCCATTATTATACATCATGCCAACATGGTATTGCGCCTCTGCATCTCCCTTGTTGGCCAATGCCACCATCGCATTGAAGGAGGCCGCATCATTTGCATTGGCAGGCATTGAAAAAATCAAAAGGCACGAAAAAGCTAGGGCAATAAATTTCATATCAATTCTCCAATCAGGTTCGAACGATTTTATCTTAGTACCTTAAAAGCGGAAAACAATTTTCGAACCGAACGAACCGTTGACCGAGATTCGAACTCAGCGAATTTGGCCTGCTTCTGTTTCAAATGGCAGGCCACGCCCGATGATGATGAGCAGTACACCTACGCTATAGCGCTACGATAATGGCCGGATTGACGGATGCGTTCGAATCGTTCCGGGCGCGCCAAATACCGCCGTTTGCCGCCGCTTTCTATCCTAACGCCGCCCCGGCTACGCCCGCGTAGCAGACCGGGCGGCCAGTGACGGAACAGGAGTTCGAATCATCCGACGCGGCGACCGCTTCGCGCCCAGCTCCGGCCGGAAAGGCCGGTGGAGTCACTTCCCAAGAGCAGACGTTCCCCCGAGGCGAGTTTCCCGACGCGCGCTACTCGCCTATGCTGGAAAGCAATTCGTCGAGCTGCTCCAGCTGCTCCGGCAATGCGGCCGCCCCGCCCTGTAGTGCTTCCTCAAGCGCCTCCTTGGACGGATAGACTTCGTGGAAATTCAGCAGCGTCTTCCCGCCCTGGTCCTCGAAGGTCACGGTCGTGACCGCGCCCTCTTCGCCCTCGTCGTTGGTCCAGACGATGCGCTCGTTCGGCACCACCTCGAGATACTTGCCGTAGAAGGCCATGGTGTCCGAACCGCCGGCGCCGAATTCCAGCCGATATTTGCCGCCGGTACGGACGTCCATATCGCACGATACGAGCGAAACGCCGGATGCCGATTTTGGCACCCACCAGCGCTGGAACAGCTCGGGCTGGCTCCACGCCCTGTAAACCGTGCTCGGCGGCGCATTGAATGTCCGCGTTACGACGAGTTCGCGATCCCCTCTGCGCTCGACTGACGTGCGGTTCTGCGCACCACCTGCACTGTTAACTTGCTGATCCATCGCTTCCCTCCTGTTTCATTTCGCTGATGATTTCGTCCAATGCTTCGAAGCGGGCCTCGAAGAGCTTGCGATGCGCCTCGATCCACTCGGCCTCCGCCTTGAGGCCGCGTTTCCCAAGCTTGCAGGTTCTCACCCGTCCGACCTTCTGCGTGACGACGAGCCCCGCCCGCTCCAGAACCTGGACGTGCTTCTTCATGCCGGTCAGCGTCATCTGGAACTTATCCGCGAGACTGGTGATCGACGCGTCCCCTCGCCCAAGCTGATCGATGATCCCGCGGCGGGTCGCATCGGACAGCGCCGCGAACGAGAGATCGAGGGGAGGACTTACATACTGAACCATATAGTTCAGTGTCTAACCTGCTCGCGCAGGAAGCGCAAGCGTCCCGAACTTTCCCTGCCGTAGACCGGTCATTCGAGGTCATGCACCGCGGCGGCGGCAGCAAAAATCGTCTGCTGCGGGTCACAAAAGCGGACCTTCGAGCCGCTGATGAACGAATGTCAGCTTTCAGCGCCTGCTCCCCGAAAGCAGTCCGCCGGCTAACGGCCACCTCTCGCCGTAAGCAGTAGCGTCTACGCACAGATGCGGCGGTGATTAGCGGAGAGCGGCGGCCTCAGGCGTTGCTAGGGTAGTGCAAACGGCGACACATATTCGTTATGTTTATCCAGCGCGGGGCGTCAAATACCGCCGTCTGCTGCCGTGTATACGCGGGAGCCGTCGGGAGTGCGCCAGCGTAGCGTTGGCGGCGACCCATTGCTTGTGGCTGGGATCGTCGCGACGTGACGGCGGTTGCCGAACATCAGGTCGCGGATGACGATCAGGCTCCAGCGATCCCCAGCGCCTCGAGAGTCAGATTGATCGGGCAGCCCGAGCGTGGGGCGTTCATGCGCACTCCAAAAACCAATTGCGATATGAAATCAGTCGATCTAGCTTCCAACCGATTGCATAACGCAACCAGAACCACGCGGATGTACCGCGTAAGGAAAGGAAGTGGGCATGGCCAAGCTCGTGTTCGGAATGAACCAGTCCCTGGACGGCTACGTCGACCATATGGCGTTTGCGCCAAGCCCCACGCTCTTCCGCCACTTCATCGAGGAGGCTCAGCGGCAGGCGGGCAGTGTGTACGGTCGCCAAATGTATGAGATCATGCGTTACTGGGACGACGATCATCCTGAATGGGATGCAGAGCGAACGCGCCTTCGCGGCGGCGTGGCGGAACCAGCCGAAATGGGTCGTCTCGCGCTCGTTGAAGTCGGTCGGCCCCAACGCCAGGCTTGTTGAGGATGATCTTGAGGGCGCGATCCGCGAGCTGAAGGCCGAGCGCGACGGGGAGATCGAAGTTGCTGGCCCGGACTTGGCGCAAAGCCTCACCGAACTTGGCCTGATCGATGAGTATCGAATCTACCTGCACCCCGTCGTGCTTGGTCACGGCAAGCCATATTTCGCCGGACCCCGGCCGCCGCTCCGCCTCATGGCTAATGATCGGATTGGCGAGGATGTGATCAGGTTGACCTACGTTCCTGCTTAATCTCGCGACTCGGCGGATGGAAATCGCCGCTGAAGTCTGGTTTTGGGTTGGGCCCAAAGCGACGGGAACGGCCCGCTTTGGTCGCGAACCGCGACGACATGGCGCGTGCATAAAGGGCAGCTAGCTACCTTGCCGGCCTCTGCAGAGAGCCCACGATCTCGCGCGCGGCGTTGTGCAGATCGGCAAGGTGACGCGCGGCGAAGTCCTCTACCGTGAACGCTGTCCTGATCCAGCGAAAATTGATCGAGCCGTGAACACGCCTGCCATCGAACAGCGCCACGGCAATTGCGGCTGCCCCGTCATCAACCGGGGTTTCTCCGTATCGACCCGCCACATAGCTTGGGTCACGTGTGGCGTAACCCCGGTGCCGCACCTCACTGAGAACTCGCTCGAGCCTCCTCGGGTCGCGCGCGAGCCAATCCTCCGGGTTCTTGGATTTCCGGAGTGTGCGCAAAATAGCCTCTCGTTCCTTCTCCGGACACCACGCGAGATAAGCACGCCCGACGCCCGTCATCAGCCAGCCCACCCTTCCACCAACCTGGCTGTGCAGTCCCAGGAGCACAAACGGAGCGTGCGGCAAATTCGTCTCGCGTCTTTCCATGCAGCCGCCGGCCGGCACGAACAGATCGGACGGCCACTTCACCTTGCGACACAGCTGGGCCAGAACAGGCGCCGCAGCCTCGGCAACGCGGTCGTACCGGTCTTGCTTTCGCACCACGTCAGTGAAAACGCTGAGCCGGTAGCGACCGTCGGCCAGACGCCGCGCGACCATGCCTGCCCGCTCCAGCGTGTTCAGAATGCGCAGCAGACTGGGCTTGGATATCGCCGTTGCGCGATGGATGTCGTGCAGGGACGAAATCGGTTCCGAGTGGAGGAACTTAAGGACTTGCAGTCCTCGCTCCAATCCTCTGATTGTTTCGACCCTCGGCATTTGCCGATTTCCTCTCGCTAGTCGAACTCGGCCATTCTTCTCGTTCCGCTCCGCGGAGTCCAGCCTTCCGCAGCCCGGAATGCAGCATTCCGCTTTGCGGAATCGACACCGATTTCTGTGGTTTCTTACGCAGCAGAGGCCGATCCTTCGCGAGCGGGACATCCGAGGCAGCACGCTGCCGCGCATCCACGAGGAGGGTGAAAATGGCAGCGCAAACATTTCGTGGAATCTCCTGGTGGGGGCGCCTCCTGCTGGCGATGAGCCTGGGAGCAATGGCTCAACCGGCGGTCGCGCAATCCTACCCGTCCGGCATGATCCGCATCGTCATCGGAAGCGGCGCGGGCACGCCGCCGGACATCATCACGCGCATCGTCGCGAACGAGCTTGGACGGAGCGAAGGCTGGCGAATTGTCGTCGAGAACAAGCCTGGGGCCATAGCGACGCTTGCAGCCGGCGAGGTCCTCAAGCAGCCGGCGGATGGATATTCGATCCTGGCCTTCACACTGGGCGCCTCGGCATCTCCCGCACTCCTGTCGAACATAGCCTTTCGGCACGACACCGATTTTGCGCCGGTCATCAAGGTCATGACCGCGCATCACGTTCTGGTTGCCAATCCGTCGGTACCCGCCAAGTCGATGGCGGAGCTTGTCGCCTTGCTGAAGAGCCAGCCCGACAAGCTCACATTCTCATCGGGCGGGATGGGCACGCCAGCCCACCTCGTGGGGGAACAGTTCAGGCTTCAGACCGGGGTGCGCGTGACCCACGTCCCGTACCGGGCCCTGCCGCAGGCGATCGGGGATCTCATCAACGGCACCAACCACTATCAGTTCGTCACGCCTCTGCCTGTTCTCGACCTGATTGCCTCCGGCAAGCTCCGAGCGCTCGCCGTCACGGCGCCAACGCGCATGGCAGCCCTGAAGGACGTTCCCACCGTCGTCGAGGAGGGATTCCCGGAGCTCGTTATCGCCGACTGGGTCGGTTTCGTGGTGAAGAGCGGCACACCAGACGCCATCATCGACGTGCTGAACGAGGCAATCAACAAGGCCTTGGCGAACGCGAGCGTGCGCGAGGCGTTCGCGAAGATCGCGGCGGAGCCCGCCGGCGGCACGCCCGGCGAGTTCGGCGCGCATATCAAGTCGCAGATCGCGCACTGGAGCAAGGTCGTGAAGGACGCGGGGATCAAGATCAACGAGTGACTGTCGAACAGGTGGCGAGGGCCAAACCCATGCTCAGATGCCAAGCCGCGGAAGCACGCACGCCAACCCGACGCCCTCACGCACTGACATCGAAGCTGATCCAGCGAAGTCCGCTTTGTGGCAGAGCGGACCTTGTTGCGCACACAATGCGTGACGAGCGGCACCGTGCAGGGGTCATCGGGGCGACCTCCGTTCAAGGTCCTGGTAATAGACATCGCGCCTCAGGGCGAACGAAATACGATCTGGAAATAGTTGTCGCGTGCGTGCGGCGTGAGTGTTCGCTACCGCCGCCGCGGCGTGCAAACCTTGATCAATGAGTGACCGCCCGTGACCCTCAAGTGCGCATCGTGAAGTAGCGTGCGCCGGCGGGATCATCACCAACGGTCATCAAATACAGCCCCCTATCCACGTCCCCTGTCGCCGACCGCATCGAAAAACTGAACGACATCAGCGTGATTTTTCGAACGGCGTTTTCCTGCACAATCATCCCTCCAGCGATCCGGCGCCGTCGAACGCCGACATCCAGATGACCAAGCAAATTGCCGACATCGCAAGCTCGCTCGGCATCGCCGTGCACGATCACATCATCGTCGGCAAGAACGGGCATGCGAGCCTGAAGGGATTGAAGCTGATCTAGGTTTTCCGTCCGCCCATTTACCATTTATTAACTCTCCGCTTCTCGTTCCAGCGAATGTATGTCAGAGACAGTGGTCATCGAACGGAGGGATCGATGATCAATCAGACGGCAGAGCGTCTCTGGGGCGCGGGTTTATTGATGCTGAATCCGGCTCGCCTGATCGACAGGCTCCTGGATCGTCTCGAGATGCTGAGCAGCGAGCTGATGCCCGCTCAAGCCGACAAGTTGCTGTGCGAGCAGATTCGAATCGAAACGCGCCTCGATCAATTCAACGCGTAACGCCGGGACGCACGACGCTGCCCAGTGGTGGCGCGCTGGATTATTTCAGTTCTCGAACGACCGTCGATATGTGCGGCAGCACGTTCGACATCAAGCGAGTTCGACTGGTGATCACGCGTGCCACGAACAGGGCTTCTTGAGAACCCTCGTGCCTGAGCGTGATCGTCACGTGCAGGCGCGATGCATCGTCCCCACTTCACGTCCCTTGCGCGACCTGGTCCGATCGACAGCCCTTCGGATCGTCGCGTGCCGTACCGTCGCGAACGTGCTCTCGGTCGGGTTGATCGTTCGCAAATGCAACCAACGGCGCCCGGCCGCGACGTGGCAGTATCGCGATGCAGTACGCCCGGTCCGCCAACCGGGCCGACGCATTCAAGACCTTAGTCTAAATTGTCGCAGGACCACCGGATTGGGTTTGACTCGCGACCGAGAGATTCGAAAAATCAAGACGCAAATAGAGGCGTGCGAGGTCAAACGGCCGAAAGGCTATCTGTTCATCGACGAATGACGAGAGGCGCGAGGTGTCCAGGCTTCTCGAGATTGACAGTTTGCAAACCTACTTCTTCTCGGCGGCCGGTGTGGTCAAGGCTGTCGACGGCATCAGCTTTTGCGTCGATCAGGGCGAGACGATCGCCATCGTCGGCGAGTCCGGCTGCGGCAAGTCCGTCAGCGCGCTCTCGATCCTGCGGCTGGTCGCCGATCCGCCCGGCCGTATCATCGGCGGCAGCATTCGCTTCCAGGACAGAGACCTTCTCGAGCTGAGCGACGAGGAAATCCGAAAGGTCCGAGGCAAAGACATCGGCATGGTGTTTCAGGAGCCGATGACCTCGCTCAATCCAGTACTGACGATCGGGCGACAGCTCACCGAGACCATGGAGCAACATCTCGACATGACCCGGGACCAGGTTGTCGCGCGCGCAATCGAGTTATTGGGCATGGTGGGGATATCCGATCCGGAGCGTCGCCTGAGGCAGTACCCTCACCACTTCAGCGGCGGCATGCGCCAACGCGTGATGATCGCCATGGCCTTGTGCTGCGAGCCCAAGCTGATCATCGCCGACGAGCCGACAACCGCGCTCGACGTGACGGTTCAGGCGCAGATTCTCGAATTGATGAAGGATCTGACGCGGCGGATGGACGTGGCGCTGATCATCATCACCCACAATCTCGGTATCGTCGCGCGCTACGCCGACAGGGTCAACGTCATGTACGCGGGCAGGATCATCGAGAGCGGGACCGCGCACGAGATCTATCACCATCCCCACCATCCATACACGCTGGCGCTGCTGCGTTCGGTGCCGCGGATGGATCAACCGCGCCGGGCTCGGCTCGACCCCGTGCAAGGACAGCCGCCCGACCTTTCGCGCCTCGGGGGCGGCTGCTCGTTCCATCCGCGCTGCGGCTTTGCCGTTGCGCGCTGCGCAAGTCAGTCGCCTCCTTTGGAGCGGATCGATGACGGCGACCACCTCGCGGCATGCTGGGAGGCACGCGAAGTGGCCGGATCGCTGACGAGGCTGTCATGACCTCCATGCAACCAACCGGTGTGGTGCGGCAGAGCGCCGAAGCGACTGTGCGAGCATCAACCGCCGTGCAGGACGTGGCGCTCGAGCACAGGCGGCAATCGGAACGGCGCGTCGCACAGGCGCCGGATCTGGTCACGATCCGCGGCTTGAAAATGCATTTTCCAGTGAATGAGGGCTCTTTCTTCTCCGGCGCGATCGCGCACGTGAGGGCCGTTGACGGCATCAGCTTCACCATCCGCAAAGGAGAGACGCTCGGACTGGTTGGCGAGTCGGGCTGCGGCAAGACCACGACCGGTCGGTGCATCCTGCGGCTCGAGCATCCGACCGCAGGCGAGATCCTGTTCGACGGCAGGAATCTGGTCGATCTCGATCAGAAATCGATGCGGGCACTGCGGCAGAAGATCCAGGTGATCTTCCAGGATCCCTACAGCTCCCTCAATCCGCGCATGAAGATCGGGGAGATCATTTCCGAGCCGATGATGGTGCACCGGACCGAGCCGAACAAGGCCGCGCGCGACGCGCGGGTCACGGAATTGCTCCGCCTGTGCGGCCTGGATCCCAGGTTTGCCGACCGCTACCCGCACGAAATGAGCGGCGGCCAGCGCCAGCGCGTCGGCATCGCGCGCGCCCTGTCGGTGCGTCCGGAATTCATCATCTGCGACGAAGCCATCTCGGCATTGGATGTGTCGATCCAGGCGCAGATCATCAATCTGCTGGAAGACCTGCGGGATCAGTTCGCCTTGACCTATCTGTTCATCGCGCACGATCTCAGCGTGGTCCGCCACCTGTGCCATCGAGTCGCAGTCATGTATCTCGGCAAGATCGTTGAACTGGCAGATTGTGACGAGTTGTACGGTAATCCGCTGCACCCTTATACGCAGGCTCTTCTCGGGGCCGTGCCGGTGCCGGACCCCGACATGGAGAAGGCCCGCGCCCACCGGATCGTGAAAGGCGAAGTGCCGAGCCCGATGAATCCGCCGAAGGGATGTGTGTTTCATCCGCGCTGTCCGCTTGCGATCGACAGCTGTGCCAAGAACGTCCCGGAACTTCGGGAACTGCGACCCGGCCATTGGGTCGCTTGCTCCGTCATTTGAACGCCCCGTCAGAGGGCGACCGGACCATAAGGGCGTAAGACCCTCGGTCGTTTGAAAACAAGGAGAATGCTTTTCAGAGGAGGAAAGACCATGAAACTGTCGAGATATCTCGGACCCGTGTCGATCGCGGCGGTCGGAGCGGCCGTTGCCATCGGCTTCTCCGGGCCGCCAGCACAGGCTGCGCCGAAGCAGGGCGGGACCCTGAACTTTGTGGTACCGGACGAACCGCCGAGTTGGGACGGTCACCGCGAGACGACGTTCGCGCTGATCCATCCTTTTGCGCCGTTCTACAGCGTCCTTATCAGGGTCAACCCGGACAATCCGTCCTCACCGACGGACTTCGCGTGCGACCTGTGTACGGAAATGCCGGCTCCGACCGACGGGGGCAAGACCTACACGTTCAAGATCAAGCAGGGCGTGAAATTCCACGACGGTTCGCCTTTGACGGCGCACGATATCGTCGCATCATTCCAGAAGATCATCTTCCCGCCGGAGGGCACGACCAGCGCGCGCGTCGCCTATTTCGTCATGGTCGACAGCGTGACCGCGCCGGACGACCACACGGTCGTGTTCAAGCTCAAGTATCCATCGGGCGCGTTCGTCCCGGCGCTCGCGACGCCGTTCAACTTCATCTACTCGAAGGCAAAGCTCGCGCAGGACATTCGCTGGTACGAGAAGAATGTCATGGGCTCGGGAGCCTTCAAGTTTGCGGGACGCGAGGCCGGCGCCTATGTGCGCGGCGAGCGCAACAAGGACTTCCATGTTGCCGGTCAGCCCTATCTCGACGGGTTCGAGGCGATCTTCTCCAACAAGCAGGCGGTACAGGTGCAAGCGATCCGCGGCGACCGGGCCGCAATCCAATTCCGCGGCCTCCCGCCGAAGAGCACCGAGGATCTCGTCAACGCGCTCGGAAAGGACATCACGGTTCAGGAGAGTGACTGGAACTGCGTGCTCCTGTTTACCCCCAACCACAAGAAGAAGCCGTTCGACGATGTGCGCGTTCGCCGCGCGCTGACGCTGGCGGTCGATCGCTGGGGCGGATCCAAGAGCCTTTCGCGCATCGCGATCGTCAAGGCGGTCGGCGGTGTCACGTTCCCGGGTCACCCGCTGGCGGCGACGAAGGCGGAGCTCGAACAGATCCCCGGCTACTGGCCGGACATCAACAAGTCGCGTGCCGAGGCCAAGCGGCTGTTGCAGGAGGCCGGAGTCGCGGACCTGAAGTTTGTGTTGTGGAACCGCGCCGTCGACCAGCCCTATACGATCGTCGGCACGTGGCTGATCGACCAGTGGCGGCAGATCGGGGTGACGGTCGAGCAAAAGATGGAGCCGACGGGCCCGTTCTACGCGCGGCTCAGGTCGGCTGGATTTCGACGTGACGGTCGACTTCAACTGCCAGTCGGTCATCAACCCGCTGCTCGACATCGGCAAGTTCCTGTCGGAGGACATCGGCAACGAAAGCTACGGCGCATACACCGATCGCGACCTCGACAAGATCTTCGACGCGATGAACCGCACGTCCGACGAGGCCGAGCAGCGCAAGCTGATGCGGCAGTTCGAGAAGCGTGTGCTCGATGAGCAGGCGCATTCGTTCGTCACGCTGTGGTGGAATCGGATCATCCCGCACCGGTCCTACGTGAAGGGCTGGAAGATCAGTCCGAGCCACTACCTCAATCAGGATCTCGCCAACGTATGGCTCGACAAGTAAACGCCGCGGCGTTTGGCGACGGCTGCGGTTTCCCGGTCTCCTGCCATAGCAAGGCAGTGACCGGGAAGCCGCGGCGCGGGCGAACGAGAGTGCAGCAGGGATCATGTACCAGTACGTCCTCAAGCGGCTCCTGTTGATGATCCCGACGCTGCTCGGCGCCGCGCTGCTCGTCTTCCTCCTGCTGCGGCTGGTGCCGGGCGACGTCTGTGTGCTGCGCATGGCGGGTGGGGCCGGATACGTCGATCCCAAGGCGATCAATCTCTGCCGCACCGAGCTTGGCCTTGATCGCTCCTATGCCGTGCAGTTCCTGACCTTCATCTGGGACTTCGTCCGGTTCGACTTCGGCAAGTCGATGTGGACCGGACGCCCGATCACGGAAGAGATCGGGCTCCGCTTCGAACTCTCGCTGCAGATCGCGATCATGGCCACGCTCACCGCCATCATGCTCGCGATCCCGCTCGGCACGATCTCCGCGGTCAAGCAGAACACCTGGATCGACTACGTGGTGCGCGGCTTCAGCATCGCCGGGATCGCAATGCCGTCGTTCTGGCTCGGCGTGCTGATCATCCTCGGTCTGCTGATCACCACGAAGGCGCTATTCGGAAGCCCGTGGATGCCGCCGATCAAGTATGTGCCGATCTGGGTCGACCCGCTCTACAACCTGAGCATGACCATCTTCCCGGCGCTGGCGACCGGCTACCGTTATTCCGCCGTTGCGACGCGCATGACGCGTTCGGCGCTGCTCGAAGTGCTGCGCGAGGACTACGTCCGCACGGCGCGCGCCAAGGGGCTCGTGCAGAAGCTCATCATCCGGCGGCATGCACTCGGAAACGCGCTGCTGCCGGTGGTCACCATCATCGGCATTGAATTCGCGTTCCTGATGGGTGGTCTGGTGGTCACCGAGCAGGTGTTCAACCTCAACGGGCTCGGCAAGCTGTTTGTCTCTTCCGTGACCAATCACGACTACACGATGACCCAGGCGCTGGTCATGCTGGTGGTGACGATCTTCGTGGTCACCAACTTCGTGGTGGACATCATCTACGCGTGGCTCGACCCGCGGATCCGGTACAAATGACGGCAAGAGGCTTTGCATGACTGTCGCGACCGACCTCGGGACGAGAATCGAGCTGGCGGATGAGCGCAAGCCGCGAAGCAGGCTTGCGGCCATTGGCCGGTTCGCACGCCGCAACCCGCTGGGCGCCGCCGGCGCCGCAGTCATCATCGTCATGGTGGTGGTTGCCGCGTTTGCGGATTTCATCGCCCCGTACAACCCGGTCGCCAACGCCTTCGACCGCATGCATGAGCCGCCGAGTCTCGAGAACTGGCTCGGCACGGATCAATACGGACGCGACGTGTTCTCGCGCATCGTCTACGGGGCGCGCACTGCCCTGCTGGTCGGATTTGCGTCGTCGTTCGTCGGCGCCACCTTCGGCCTCGTGCTCGGGGTCGCGAGCGCCTATTTCGGCGGCAAGATCGATCTGATCTTCCAGCGCATCCTCGATGTATTCATGGCGTTCCCGCTGATCATCTTGGCACTCGCCGTGATCGCAATCTTCGGGACCGGGGCGCAGAACGTGATCATCGCGATCACCATCCCGTTCATTCCGCGCTGCGCCCGCGTCGTGCGTTCGAGCGCGCTGGCGATCCGCGAACTCCCCTACATCGACGCCGCCCGCGCCAACGGCTTCAGCCACAGCCGCATCATTCTGCGGCACATGGTTCCGAACGTCATGGCGCCGTTTCTCATCATGATCACCGCCTTCGTGGGTCAGGCAATCCTGCTCGAAGCATCGCTTTCCTATCTCGGTCTCGGCGTGCAGGAGCCGACCCCGGCATGGGGGTTGATGCTTCAGGGCGGCGCCGAGGAATACGCCGAGAGCGCGCCCTGGATCGCCATCTTCCCAGGGATCGCCATCAGTCTTGCGGTGTTCGGTTTCAGCCTGTTCGGCGATGCCGTACGCGACGAGTTCGATCCCAGGCTGCGATCCCAGTAACACAAGCATTACGCCTCCGGGCCACGGAGTCAGCGGAGCCGTTCCGCCCCGGACAAGGCTCAGCCCGGCCTTGTCAGCGACTGTCTTCGAGGCGTCGTGATAGCGATCCCGCAACGAGTCCCACTCGTCGGCGCGGAAGCGCGCAAAAGCTTCGTGCGGCGAGAGGTCCTTGGGCGGCGTCGGAAGCGCGCCGGCCTTGAGTTCGCTCAGGAGCTCCTCACAGCAGCCGATCACGCCCTGGAACAACAGGATCGGCAGGATGGCGAGCTTGTAGCCCATCACCTCGGCGGCACCCAGTTCGATTGGCGGGCTCTTTCCGCGGCGCACGACGTTGAGGAGGCATGGCCCCTTGACCAGTCTGGGAATTGCCTTGATCTCGTCGATGCTCTGCGGCGCCTCCACGAAGGCCATCTCCGCGCCGGCCGCGAGCGCGGCATTGGCGCGCTTGATGGCCTCCTCGAAGTCTACGACTGCTCGCGCATCGGTGCGTGCGACGATCAGGAAATCGGGACTACGCCTTGCATCCACGGCCGCCCGGATTTTTGCGATGTAGTCGTCGAACGGAATGATCTCCTTGTCGTCCAGGTGTCCGCACTTCTTCGGGAAGACCTGATCCTCGATGTGGATGGCCGCAACACCCCGCCGTTCGAATTCGCGCACGGTGCGGACCACATTGAGTTCATTGCCGTATCCTGTGTCGGCATCGGCGATAACGGGGACGTCGACCGCGCCGGCGATCCGTCCTGCGTTTTCGACCATTTCGCTCATGGTCAGCAGCCCATAGTCGGGATAGCCATGGCTCGCCGCGGTGCCGGCGCCGGTCATGTAAACGGCCGGAAATCCCGCACGCGCGATCAGTGTTGCCGTGACGCAGTCGTATGCACCCGGCGCGATGGTCATGCCGTCCTGCCGCAGCAGGCTTCGCAACTGCTTGGCTTTGCTCATGCCGATCTCCAGCAGGCCGCGCTTCTCAGGCCCCGCACCAATTGATGCCCGACAATCATGCCCGACGCGTCGATCATATCACCCGGTTCATTGCGTGCTACCGGCTTGCCGGCGGGACGCCAGGCAGTTCACCTCGCCTGGCGGCGGAGCCGAAGCTGATGTCGGATGAGTCGCCAGATCAGAAGCAATCACGGCACCGACTGGATCATGATGACAGCGCTGCTGCGGCGGCCTCGGCAGCGCGCCGTCTCAGCAAGTCATGTTCGCGCCTGTTGCCTGCCAGCGCCGCGGCCGCTTCGAACGCGGCGCGCGCCTCCTCAAAGCGGCCGAGCTTGTGGAGCAAGTCGCCTCGAACGCTCGGCAGCAGGTGATAACCTTTGAGCGCGGGCTCGCCCATGAGGCGGTCCACGATCGACAGCCCCGCCGCCGCGCCCTCGGCCATGCCGACGGCAACCGCGCGGTTGAGCTCGATGATTGGCGAGCGTACGACCGCCGTCAGCTCCGCATAGAATCCGGCGATGCGCGACCAGTCAGTCTCGTCCGCCGTCGTCGCCTCCGCGTGGCAGGCGATAATGGCCGCCTGCAGGGTATAAAAGCCGCTCGCTCCGCCAAGCTCGCGCGCCCGCCTGAGCGCCTGCATCCCCCGGCGAATCTGGAGCTGATCCCACAGCGCGCGGTTCTGGTCGAGCATGAGGATGGGCTCGCCCGCCGCGTCGGTACGTGCCGCCGCGCGCGAGGCGTTCAGCTCCATCAGGGCCAGCAGCCCATGGGCTTCGGGCTCGTGCGGCGCGATGGAGGTGAGCACGCGACCCATGCGAAGCGCTTCATTGCAGAGCTGGGGACGCAACCAGTCCTGGCCGCGCGCCGCGGTGTAGCCTTCGTTGAAGATGAGGTAGACGACCTCCAGCACCGAGGAGAGCCGCTGCGACAGTTCTTCGCCTTGCGGAGTTTCATAGGCCAGCCCCGAGTCCGAAAGGGTCCGCTTCGCGCGCACGATACGCTGGGCGATCGTCGCGTCCGGCAACAGGAAGGCCCTGGCGATCTCCTCGGTTGTCAGGCCGCAGATCATCCGCAGCGCCAGCGCCACACGGGCCTCACGCGACAGACGGGGGTGACAGGCGGTGAAGATGAGGCGAAGCAGCTCATCGCCGATGTCGTCGTCCAGGGCGGAGTCCCAATCGGGCATGGCCTGCTGCTCCGCCTCCATGTCGCGAGCGACCATCTCGTGCTTGCGCTCGAGCATTCGGCCACGGCGCAAGTGATCCAGGGCCCGACGCTTGGCGGTCGCCATCAGCCAGGCGCCGGGTCTTTCCGGAACGCCTGTCGCGGGCCAATGCTCGAATGCGGCCAACAGGGCTTCCTGCGTCAAATCCTCGGCCAGCGGCACATCGCGCAGCATCCTCGCCAGGCTGGTGATCAGCCGGGGCTGCTCGATCCGCCAGACGGCGAGGATCGCGCGATGGGCGTCGGCGACCGTCATGGCTGCCGATCGTTTGGGCGGGACCTTCGCCTCAAGGGCCGGCGAGCGCGCGAACCTCGCACGTCCCTTCCCAGTCCGGCATGAAGTCCTTATGGAGCTGCATGAACTCGACCGCCGATGCCAGAGCCTCTTCCTTGTTCTGGAATTCGAAGATCGCGTAGCCGCCGATGACCTCCTTGGCCTCGACGAACGGGCCGTCGATGACGCTGATCTCACCGTTCGCGATGCTCACCCGCGCGCCCGTGGCAATCGGCATCAGCCCGCCCATGTCGATCATACGGCCGGCCTTGATTTCCCGGTTGGCGAGCTTGTTCATCTGCTCGATGAGTTCCGGGGTCGGAGGGCCGGAGTGGGCGGATGTGACGAACGACATGAAGCGCATTCTGGAACTCCTTTTGAGGCGAGCCGCGGGCACCATTGCCGCTGAATTGTCTCGCTTACTGAGTCGACGAACCAGCTCGCGGCAGATCGACAGGCGCTTTGAAAAAAATCGCCCGGCTCTACCCGCAGGCGGCCTCAGCCACAATAACCCGTCCCGGCGATCCCACGCGCTCTTTCCGACTTCCGGGTTGACGGCTCAAGCCGCCATCACAGCCGCAGCTTCAGCACGACCGATCCCGCCTGGTTCAGA
Source organism: uncultured Alphaproteobacteria bacterium (assembly GCA_963757845.1). Taxonomy (GTDB): domain Bacteria; phylum Pseudomonadota; class Alphaproteobacteria; order Rhizobiales; family Xanthobacteraceae; genus P52-10. The sequence goes on along the minus strand of CAVWTB010000042.1, from coordinate 273,584 downwards.
TAACCCGATGGGCTCGTCTGCATGTCGTAATGCACGCCGAGCGTCAGGGTTTCGGTTGCGGCGGAGACGAGGCCCGCCCCGGCGGTGAAGAGCCAGCGCGAGACGTCGAGGCCGGTGGTATTGAAGGGCGTGCCACCGCCCACGAAAGCGGCCGTGATCTGTGTCGAAGTGTCCAGCGTGTTATAGGCGACGCTCCCGCGCGTGGTGAGCGTCACTTGTTCGGTGAGTTTATAGTGTGCGCCCAACTCCGCGGTCACGAACAGCTCGCGATAGGTCTGATCCCGCACGTTCAGGTCCAGCGCCCCGGCGCCGCCCTCGCGGTAGCCGTCCGAGTCGACTTGCAGAAAGCCGAGGCGCAGCGCTGGAATGAGAGACAAGGCCGGCGTGAGGGCAACGCTCTGTCGCAACCCGGCGCTCATCTGCGTCGCGAAGCTCTGATAGCTCGCCGTTGCCGTGCTGCCCATGAAGCCGATGGCGCGTGACGTGTCGTTTTCGGCGAGCCCGGTATTCAGCTGCGCTGTGAGCTGCAGGCTCGAGGTCAGCGCATAGGCGCCATAGAGGCCCAGCACATAGGAATCCATGGCGATGGAGCCGGAGGCCATGCTGGCGCTGGCCCAATCGGTGTCGGCAGTGACTGAGGTGGACGCGTAGGCGAAAAGGCCGCCCAGGGTGAGGCCCGGCGCCACGGTCGCATCCGTGCCAACCGCGAGGCCGCCTCCGCTCATGCGATAGCCCGGCACGCCATCGCGCGCATCCTGCGTGCCGGCACCGCCCATTGGCCGCAGCCAGAACTGCCGGTCGCGTTTGGCGACAGCGGTCTGGCTCGACAAGATGTCCAGCCGATCGGACGCGATCTGTCCAAGCATGCGTTGCGTATTGGCCGTGGCCTGCGACGCAGCGCCGGCCAGTACCGGCACCGTCTGGCTGACGGCGGCGGACAAGGCCGGTCCGTGCAGGCCATGGAGGACGGCGAGAGCCGGCGCGAGGCTCCCCGTCAAACCGTCGAGCGTGCCGGCGACGGAATAAAGCGTCTGGGCGGCTCCGAGGGCGGACCTGGTGCCGCTGGCCGCCACCGTCTGCGCGTAGGGACGCACCAGAAAGGTGTAGGTCAGGTCGCCGGTGAAGAGCGCGCTGGCGTCATAGCTGCCGAGCAACATCTGCGCGGCAGAAGCATCCCCGGTCACGTCGCCATAGAGGCTCGTGAGCTGGCCATGGGTCAGTGTGTTGAACAGCACCTTGCCTTCGGGCGTGATCGATCCGAGCAGGGTGAAGGCAGGCCTGCCGGAGGGACCTATTCCCCGGCCCCAGAAGTAACCGTTCTTGTAGTCGGTGATGATGAAGGTGCCCGGTGCGCTGCTGCCGAAGGCCGAGGGGCTGACGATGCGCCAGGGCGTGCCGGCGGTCCAAGCCCATTGCGGCGATGAATTGCTCGGCACCACCTGCGCCGCCGGCGGTGTGAAGGTGGCAGGGTTGTAGGGCAGCATATACGCCCAGTGGGTCACCAGCACGCTGCTGCCGGTGATCATCTGCATCTCCATCTGCGTGCCGCCACCGCGCGTCAGCATCTGGCCGAGCCCAATGGTGGTGGTGCCGCCGCCACCGACCGGTGTGAACACCATTGTGATCTGCCCCGAGGGCGTCACGGTGCCCTGGATGGTCGATGTGGAGGTGTTGAGCGCGGGGCCGATCGCGAGTGTGGCGAAGCTGGTGCCTGTGAAGACTCCATTGGTGGAGGTGCCGAGGGTCCAGAGCGTCTGGTCGCCGATGGGAATGGGATTGGCGAAGCTGACGCTGGACGAGGCATAGGCCAGGAGCTGCGGCACCGGCACGTACCAATTGGAGTTGCTGATCACGCCATCCCAGATCGAAGCCGATTGCGCCGCCGCTGGCGGGGCGAAGCTTTGTGCCATCGCCAAGGCCAGAACGCCGAGCCCAACTCGAACCGGCCGGGCATAACGGCCGTGGGAAGCCATAGAACGAAGAGAAACCGACAATCACGCCCCCCGAACGGTGCTGAAACCAGGTTGAGTCCGCGGAGCTTGCCTCGCGATCAACCAGCATCGACAAATTTGAAAAATATCAGATCATCGACAGCACCGCGCACTGAATACCGCACGATGCCGCTTTCCCCAACATTTGCTGGCCGTCCTTTACAGCCCACGCGCCAAACCGTCGATACTCGGTCGCGCGTGCGACCGTATCGTCGACGAGCATTTCCCAGTCCCATTACGGAAATCACGCATGAACGCGGGCTGGAAAACTCCGCACCAGCGGCAGCGCCTCATCGAAATGAGTTTTCCCTTGAATCTGACTTGACCGTTAGCCGCAGCTAACGCGCCGCCTGCCGGTCGTAAACCTGCTGCGCGCGCAGCACGTCCGGAAAATGCTTCTCGGCCCAGGCGGAGAGTGCGCCGACGGTCTTGCTCAGCGTGCGTCCGAGCGGCGTGATCGAATATTCGACCGTCACCGGCACCGTCGGCGTAACCTTGCGGTTGATCAGGCCGTCGCGCTCGAGCTGGCGCAACACCTGGGCGAGCATCTTCTGCGAGATGCCGTCGATCCGCCGGCGCAACTCGTTGAAGCGGATCGGCTCCTGCGCCAGCAGGCCAAGCACCAGCACGCTCCATTTGTCGGCGACGCGATCGAGCACAAGGCGGGTCGGGCAATTGGCGTCGTAGACGTTGCCGGAGCGCGACGATCCTCTCATGGCGAAATTCCCTTTGGCCGGTATCTCGCGGGTAACCTGGTTACACGCAAGTGCGTTCTTTACAGCAGCATCCAAAATCGTCACCTAGTTTCCATCATATACCAAGGAGCGGATCATGAAAGTTGCAGTCATTGGCGCATCGGGCCGCGGCGGCTCGCGCATCGTCGACGAGCTCGCGCGGCGTGGCCATCAGGTCACGGCGATCGCCCGCCAACCGGACAAGATCAAGGCGCAGGCCAACGTGACGGCCGTCAAGGGAGATCTGTTCGACGCCGGATTTCACGGGCTCCTGTCCGGCCACGATGCGGTGGTGAGCGCAGTCCACTTCTCCGCGAGCGACCCACGCAAGCTGGTCGAGGCGGTGCGCGCGGCCGGCGCCAAGCGCTACCTCGTGATGGGCGGCGCCGGCAGCCTCGAGGTCGCGCCGGGCGTGCGTCTGATCGATACCCCGGCGTTTCCCGCTGCCTACAAGGATGAGGCCGCCAAGGGCGCCGCTTTCCTCGACATGCTGCGCGGCGAGAGCGGGCTCGACTGGACATTCCTTTCACCGGCCGCAGAGATTGATTTCGGCGCTCGCACGGGAAAGTTCCGCCTGGGCAAGGATCAGCTTCTTGTCGATGAGCAGGGCAAGAGCCGCATCTCGTTCGAAGACTATGCCGTTGCCGTCGTCGACGAGCTTGAGCGACCACAGCACTCGCGGCAGCGTTTCACCGTGGCGTATTGAAGGGCGGCGCGATCGCGCTCTCTCATCCGGCGCACACCATTGGACACCCTGGTTCCTGAACGGCGCGCGTTATCGCTGCGATGCGGCAAAGCCTGCCGTTCAAGGGGAGAGATTGACTCACGATTGATCTGATCATTAAGCTCTTTGGTCAGACAATTACGGGCGCGATCACAATGAAGCGCCGGACCAGGGGATCGACCGCCAAGGCCATCGGCCCGAGCGCTGCCAACGGATGGCAGCGCAAGGCGGACGGCATCCTCGACCAGCTCGGCCAGAAAGTCGTTTCAGGCCAATACGGGGCCGGGCGGCGGCTTCCAACCGAGGCCGAGCTTGCGCGCAGGCTCGGGGTCAGCCGTCCCTCACTGCGGGAAGGCCTCAAGGCGCTCGCGCGCAAGGGCCTGGTCAACTCACGGCCGCGGCGTGGCACGACGGTCCTCGACAAGGATCGCTGGGACATTTTCGATCCTGACGTGCTGCGCTGGATGGCAAGCGCGGCGCCGGATCCGGCCTTCATGATCGCACTGCTTGAGGCGCGCAAGATTCTCGAGCCTGCTGCCGCTCGCCTCGCCGCCATGCGGGCGAGCGCTGAGCAAATCCTGGCGATCGACCGCGCCTTCAAGGGCATGGCCGAATCATTGCCGCATGACGTTGAGGCCTGCTGTCAGCACGACCTCGTCTTCCATGAGAGCATTTTCGCTGCGGCCGGAAATCCACTGCTGCATCGTTTCGTGCTCGCGATCCGCTCGGGCCTGCTGGCGTCGTTCCGCATCAGCGCCAACGCGCGCGCATCCTACGAGAGTTCACTGATCGAGCATCGTGCGGTCGCAATCGCCATTCGCAAGCGCGAGCCGCTTGAAGCCGAACAGGCGATGCATACGCTGCTTGCCGGAACCTCGCGCGATTTGGCGCCGACATTCGAGGCCCCGCGACCGGTCCAACGCGTCAACCCTGAACAAGAAGGCAACCCCGCCCGGACGCGGCGCGAGGCCGGCCAACAACAAGCAAGCGTCCAAGCAGCCAGAACGCAAACAAGGGTAGGAAAATGAAACCGATCAAGCAATGGGTGGCGGCCGCGTTCGTCGCGGCGGCAGCGCTCGGGACAGCAATAGCGACCGCAGACGCGCAGACGAAGAAAGTCATTCGCATCAATCATGCCGGCGCCGACGACATCCTCGGCACCGAGCATCAGATGTTCTCCTGGATATTTGCAAACTACGTCAACCAGAAAGCGCCGACGCTCGACGTCAAGCTCTTTCCCAACAGCGGGCTCGGTCAGTCACGTCAGGTGATCGAGGCGATGCAGCTCGGCTCGGGAGCGAGCATGCATGTAGGCGGCATGGCCGAGTTTGCCAATTTCTGTCAGGCGAAGTGCGGCGTGATCGGGTTGCCGTTCATCTTCAAGGGCTACGACCACGTCCAGCGGGTCCTCGACGGGCCGGTGGGCGCTTCGCTGTCGGAGGAGCTCGAGAAATCCGGATTCAAGGTGCTCGGCTATCTCTATTCCTGGGGCTACCGCAATGTCGTGACCGCGAAAAAGGAGGTCAAGACAGTCGCCGACCTCAACGGCCTGAAGATCAGGACGATTCCGACGCCCGTTTTCGTCGGCGCGATCAATGCGATGGGAGCTTCCGCGACGCCGATGAATTTTGGCGAGGTCTACACCTCGTTGCAGAGTGGCGTGCTGGACGGCTTCGAGCACACCGCCTCCACGACCCTGTCGTTCAAGTTCCACGAGATTGCGAAGTACATGGCGATCACCCAGCATCTGATTGATCCGACGGTCGTCGCATTCTCCAACAGCGAATGGAAGAAGCTCGACGCCAAGGAACAGGCGACGGTGCTGGAGGGCGCCAAGCTCGCCATCGATATTGCGCGTGCGATGTCCTCGGTACGCGAGGCAGAGAGCCTGGCGCAACTCAAGAAGCTCGGCATGACGATCACCTATCCGGACATGGCGGAGGCACGCGCGAAAGCCACCGGCGTACAGAAGGAAATGGCCGCAAAAATGAAGGCCGACGATCTGCTGCAGCAAATCCTCGCACAATGATGCAAACGGATCCGGCAGGCCTCAGCCTGCCGGATCACCTATCGTCGGGTCCGTCGTCCGTCCTGAGGCGCGACGCATCGCGGCCTGGAACGTCAATACAGTCAGTCGGGGGAAGCATGAAAGCAATCTTTGCGGCGATTGACCGAACCGTTGAGATCGTGGTGGCGGCGATCTTTGCGGGAATGGTCCTGGTTGGCTTCTTCCAGGTCTTCAGCCGATTCGTGTTGAATGCGACCCCGAGCTGGAGCGAGGAGATCCAGATCTTCGGGCACATCTGGCTGATCTTTCTCGCGATTCCGATCGCTTACCGGCGGGGGGCGCACTTCACTGTCGAAGCGATACGGCGCCAGTACTCGCTCGGAGTAAACAAGATCTTCGATTCGTTGGTCGAGCTGCTATGGGCCGGCTTCGCCATCACAACCGCCTACTACAGCTACCGCGTTTCGCTCGTCGCCGGACGCAACGTGTCTCCGGGACTTGAGATCCCGATGAGCTATCCCTACTACGGAATGATTATCGGCAGCGTCTATCTGCTCTTCGTCGTTCTCCGCCGTATCGGCGGCGAGCAACCACCGCAAGAGCCGACGGCGCCATGATCACTTTTCTCCTTGTCCTTCTTCTCGCGACGATGCTGGTCGGGATTCCGATCCTGCTCTGCATCGCCTTGATCGGCTTCATCGGAATCGCGCTGTTACCCGAAGTCGTGATGCCGCTCTTCGCACAGAAGATGTTCGCGCAACTCAATTCCTTTACGCTGCTTGCAATGCCCTATTTCATTCTGGCCGGATCGATCATGACGGCCGGTGGAATCAGCAGGCAACTCGTTGACTTTGCGCGCGCGCTGGTTGGCCATTTCCGCGCCGGCCTCGCGCATGCCTCCATCGTGGCGAGCATGGCGGTCGCGGGCGTCTCCGGCTCGTCCACGGCCGACGCGGCGGCCATCGCCTCGATCTCCATCCCGACGATGAAGCAAACCGGCTACAAGGCCGGATTTGCGGCAGCGTTGATCGCGACTGCGGGCACAATCGGGGCGATCATCCCGCCCAGCATGATCATGGTCATCTATGGAGCGATCGCACAGGTTTCGATCGGCGGCCTCTTCCTCGGCGGAATCATTCCGGGAATCCTGGTCGGACTGGCGCTGATGATCACGGTGAAGCTCTACACCTACCATCCGGATTATCCGGAGCTGCGGGCGGTCACCGGACGCTTCGATCTGTGCGCCCTTTGGCATGCCGTGCGCTCGGCATGGTCCGGCTTGCTGGCGCCGCTCATCATCGTCGGCGGCATCCTGTCAGGGATCTTCACCGCCACCGAAGCCGGCGTTATTGCCTGCGTCTACGCGTTCATCATCGGCTATTTCGTCGAGCGCAAGATCAAGCTCGAAAATCTGGTCCCAATTCTCGTCGATGCCGCGATCACGACTGCCATGGTGTCCGGCATTATCGCGGTCTCCGGCCCGATGGGCTGGCTCCTGTCCTATCTGCAGTTCAACGATATTGCGCTCGCATTCGTGACGTCGCTGTCGCAGAGCCCGACAATGGTGCTGTTCATCATTGCAATCGTGATGCTCGTGCTCGGCACCTTCGTCGATTCGCTGATCGTCCTCCTGGTGTTTGCGCCGGTCGCTATCAGCATCAGCAAGACCTATGACCTCGACGTGTACCAGGTGGGGCTTGTGATGGTGATGTGCAATCAGATCGGCGCGGTCTCGCCGCCCACCGCTCCGCTGCTGTTCGTGACGACCAGCATTGCCAAAACGCCAATCGACGAGACCAACAAGCACGTCTGGACCTTCATGCTGGCCGAGACCTTGGTGCTGCTGCTTGTGATCCTGTTTCCGGGCCTCTCGTCGTGGATCCCGAAATACTTCCTCGGCTAGTGTCCCGAAGCCGAAGTTCGCTATACTTCGCAGCACGCTCGGGAGCGAACTTCGGATTCGATAAGGACACTAGCAAACTTATGATTCTAGTGTCGTTTATGGTTCAGAAATTCGCTCGACGGACTCGCGGCCAGGATTGAGCGAATTTCTGAACCACGACACTAGCGCATTGGACGTGCGCACGAGCTTGAAGGGCTCAAGCTGATGTGATTGATGAGCGTGGGCGATATCCACTTATAGCGGTCAAGCGGACGCGGCGCGGACGCACGGCAACGGCAGCGATCAATCATGGCGTTCAAATGTACGGTTCCGGCGGTCCCGACCGTCCAGCAAGACGACGAGGCGGTACGCATTACGCGCTGGGATTTCGAACCCGGCGCGGTGACCGGGTGGCATCAGCACGGCTGGCCCTATTTTGTCGTGCTGCTGAGCGATGCGATCTTGAAGATACACGACGGCAAGAACGAGACGGCCGTGCCGTTCAAGGCCGGACAGTCCTACTCGCGCCCGGCCGGCGTCGAACATGACGTCATGAACGGCTCGCCGCACCCGATCGCGTTCGTTGAAATCGAGGTCAAGCGGCCGGAGGCGCTCGTTCAGCTGTCGCAGCCGCAGAGTGGATAGCATCCCCCGCTAAAGACAAATTCAATTTTCAAACAGCCCCCGGCTTCGCTCTTTCGAGCTACGCCGGGCACGCGCGCTTCTTCGTAGATGGGGTAACGGGCCGGCCGATCCAAGCAAGCCGCTCGCACGCTACGGCGCTGTTGAATGGCGCGCATGCGAGCGGCTTGCTTGGCCGGAAGGCGGTCGTCCCTCAAATTGATGGTGTCAAACAACGGAGTCGGGCGAGCCCGCTCCAAGCATCATCGAGGGACGACCATGAACTATTATGCCGGAATCGACGTGTCTTTGGAATGCTCGAGCGTGTGCGTTGTGGATGCCTCAGGCACGATTCTGCGCGAGGGCAAGGTTGCGAGCGAGCCTGAAGCGCTGATCGCCTGGTTCGGAGCGCTCGGGTTGCCGATTGAGCGGATCGGACTGGAGGCGGGTCCGTTGTCGCAATGGCTGTGCGCGGCCATGCGCGAGGCGGGACTTGCGGTCGAACTGCTGGAGACACGGCACGTGCGGGACGCTTTCAAGGCGATGTCGGTGAAGACGGATCGCAACGACGCCCGCAACATCGCCCAACTGATGCGGCTCGGCTGGTTCCGGCCGGTGCACTGCAAGTCGATCGAGGCACAGGAAGCGCGCGCGGTCCTGAGCGGCCGCAAACTGCTGCAATCGAAGCTGCTCGACGTTGAGAACAGCCTGCGCGGGATTCTGCGCGGTTTCGGGCTGAAGGTGGGCAAGACCACCGATCGCACCTTCGCCAGGCGCATCAACGAGCTGGTCGCCGGTCATTCAGCGCTCGAGGTCGTTGCACAAGCGCTGCTCGCCGCGCACGCCGTGCTGCTGCGCGAGTTCAACGGGCTGGACAAGCGGGTGGCCAGGATGGCTCGTTCATATCCACCGGCAAAGCTCTTGATGACGACGCCGGCAGTCGGTCCGGTCGTGTCGCTCACCTATGCTTTTGCGATCGACGATCCGAAGCGGTTCAAATCATCGAAGGCGGCAGGTCCGCACTTCGGCCTCACGCCGAGGAAGTATCAATCGGGACAAACCGATATCACCGGCCGCATCACCAAGGTCGGCGATGCCTCGGTCCGTGAGGCGCTCTATCAGGCTGCCCACATCATGCTGACCAAACCGATCAAGAACTGCTCGGCGCTGAAGAGCTGGGCGATGCGGATCGCAAAGCGCGCCGGCATGCGCAAGGCCAAGGTGGCGCTGGCACGCAAGCTCGCCGTCATCCTGCATCGCATGCTTGCTGACGGACAACCATTCAACCCCGCGGCCAGGGCCACCACCATGACCGCTGCCGCTTAAGGAGAAACATCAATCGGGTTTTCGGGCGGGCCACGACACCAGGCTCTCCCCGAAGCGAAGTCCCTTCGCCGGGACGAGGATCCGGTCAGGCCGCCATGCGGGAAGTCGGCTCACAACCACGCTTCCGTAGATTGGACCGGCCGGTCCCCTTAAATGCACCCCATCAGGCGACGGCCGCAGCGCCGATCCCGTACAGAAGCAAGTGCCCGGCGAGTGGATGACGCAAAAAGGGATTGACTAACCAAGGCCCGTTACAGAAGCCCGCATGAGCGTAGCGATATGCGGGAGCTAACTCGCAGCTCACATCCCGGATGTCGCCATAGCCGCTCAGCGCATCGGGCTACGGGCAGGAGCATCCGGGCTACACACGCGCTCATCGCCCCGTGTCTCGTCCGGCCCCAGGGCTTGCCGGTTATCCTGTTCCTCATCTCCCCAAGGGGCGTGCGGAACGACAGGGCGTTTCACCGCGCCCGCGGCGCCCGCATGTGTTGGCATACGGGCAGCCCGCATGCCGCTTTCGCGGCACACGGGCAGTGGCCCAGCCCAACGCCGAAGATCGTTGAGCTGAACCGGGCCTCGGAAGCAGATCTTCGCCTGCGTTCCGCACGCGAATGGACTTTGCGGCTTGCTGCATGTCCCAGGGGTTGTCACTGGCGCCGACGCGCCCCCGTTCGTGCGAGCTGTCGCCCGGACATGCACTTGGACCGTCCGCCCGTCTTGCCGGCGTCTGTCCCCGTCCGCTTTCAAGGATCTGCGATCCTCACTGCGTCCAAGGTCCGGCATCGTAGCGGCCATCCGCATCCCGCTCCGCGTTTCGAAGACGATCGCCACGCGCCCCTTACCGGAGCGGGATGGCTGATAAATTTTGCTAAAGCTGCGGCAAAGTCAAGCGCGCAGGAACAAAGTCCGACAACTATTTTTTCTGAAAATCAGAAATAGCGGCCCGCAAGATTCAAGAGATCTCGTAGACCGACATCTTGTCTGCAATGCCGCTCAACGCCACGCGTTTGAGCGTTGGCTTTAGCCCGTTGGTCTCGAGCAGGGCCCGGGCATGCGCGTTCTCCACCACCAATTCCGTCACCACGATCGAGCGTGAGGCAGCAAGGCCCTGGACGCGCGAGGCGATGTTCACAGTCTGGCCAAAATAATCCTGCTGGGCATTGAGTGTGACCGCGAGGCATGATCCTTCATGGATGCCCATCTTCAGGCCGAGGCTCTGATGCTGACGCTCGGCGCCAAGATCGGTCATCGCCTCGCGCATGCGGATCGCAGCGGCAATGGCGCGGTCAGGCGTCTCGAAGGTCGCCATCACGGCATCGCCAATGGTCTTCACGACGGCTCCCCTTTCGGACGCGATGATCTCCTGCAGCAGTCTGAAATGCTCGTTGACGAGATCGAAGGCGATGAGGTCACCGACGCGCTCATAGAGCTCGGTGGAGCCCCTGAGATCACTAAACAAGAAAGTCAGGCTCAAGATCTTGAGGCGCTGGCCGATGGCGAGCGTGTCGGTCCGGTAGATGTCGCGGAAGGTCTGATTGGTAAGGAGACGCTTTGCCGTGAGAATGGGCTTGCGTCGCTTCAGGATGTCGTCCAGCGCCTGGTTCGCCAACCATACAGCCGGCAGCACGCGACCGTCGGTGCGGTTTTCCAAAACCAGGCGCAGTGGCCCGGGCCGCAAAGCAACGGTGTCGACCGGAACCTCGGCCTTCTTGAAGATCACGGACAGGTTCTGGCGTTCGCTCGCCTCTTCGCCGCTGACATCAAGGAACTGGGCCGTATGCGTCACCGGATCGAACACGATCACCGTACCCTCGGGCACCTGCAACGAAAGGATGGCCCTTTCTCCAGGCGGCAAGTCAACAGTTTCGAGCGTGACCTCCCGCAGCAGCTTCTCCAGATCGGCCGGAAGATCGATGGCCGAACTCCAGAAGATCTGGCGATAATATTCGCCCACGGACAATTCGTCGGGACTATGGGCCGCGATCTTCCGCACGCGCGGGCTTACCGTGAAGGTCACCTCGACCAGGTCGTCGAGCGTCGCCTCATAGCCCGCGGCGCAGAAAGCGCAATTATACTGCCCCCTATCCAGAGTCTTCAGACTTTTATTGGCGGAGAGAACACCGGCGCAGCTCGGGCACATGACGCTCCATGTCATCTCGAACATGCCGAGCCCCACCGCATTCAGGAGCGCGGCGATGACCCGCTCCTCGTCGAGGCCCTCTCTGGCCGCGAGATCAAGCGCATTCATCTTGTTCAAGGCATGATCCGGGGCATCCCGTATCATGCGCTCGAGCATCTCCACCACGTCGTCGTCGGCCGACTGACGCAGGGCCACAAACAAAGTCTCAGCTTCGTTCATGCGGCAATGCTACATGAAAAGAAGGCAAAGCGGAAACCCAACCTGGTGGCGCGAACTTCGGATTCGGGACACTCGTGCCGCCGATTTGAAATTCCTGTACCGCCTTCCGCGAGTTCCCCCCAGGAATTTCAAATCGAAAAGCGGCCCTAGAATCATATGTTTGCTAGTGCCCTTTTTGTTTTCGAAGTTCGTGACGGAGGTTGCCGCGCTGTATCACGAACTTCGAAAACTGGGCACCAGGGCGTGGATTCATAAATCCGCCGCGTCAGCTTTACCCACGAAAGCAGACCTCAGAACGGACGCGCCTCGATGTTCGCTAAGGGCCAACAAGCGACCCATGCACCGCACCAAAGACGTTCGCCCGGCTACTTGGCTTGACACCTTCTCAGCCATCCAGCTGATTAGCAGCTTGCCGATGGTTGTTGCGCAACCGCAGTCCACGATCGAGCGGTCGCGCCGCAGGCGGCGATCAGGGGCTTACGCAGCAACTCTATTGCGATGGGTTGCTCCGGCGGGCGCGAAACGGTCGCAGCATTTCCATGCTTCATCCGACGAGCCATCGCCCCTTGTGAATATCGAATTTCACCAAACCTTCGTCGCGCATTTTCAAAAGGAGGGATTGGCACGCCTCCTGGTTCATGACATTGGCGCGTTTCATGATCTCGTAGAGTTTGAGCGGCTTCTCACGGAGCGCGTTTAGAATTTTCTCCCGATCATTCAACATGACTACTCCTCACAAACCAGAAAAAGTTGACGTTCGCTCTTGAGCCGTTCAGGCTACTACGAGCTTGATCTGCCCGTCTTCAAGGGTTCCTTTTGCAAGAGCATCGCGTGCCATCTTTTCGATGATCGGCCAATTTGTAGAAGGTATTTCTGCGCCTGTGCCTTCGTCGGGAGCTTGGTTTGCAGAATGCAGCTCTGCCGCGCGTTCCCATTCGCGATCTGAAAGGATACCGCTTGCGGTCCCTCGCTGATCTCGTGTTCGGTGGGCTTGGCAAGTTTCCGCATACGCTGTCCCCTTTATGAAACTTTGGTTAGGTAGGCTATTGGGACCGACATCAACTGCCGCGACTGCGCCGTTCCGTGTCAGCAGATATGATCGACCGGTGGCCAGCTTAGGGCTGATCGTTTTTGGTCTTCGGCGAGTGTTTCGACCCGTGGTCCGCGCGCGGCTGCGTGTTGCGGACGGCCTCGGTCAGCATCTGACGTAGCTCAGCCTTCGTCTTCGGTGGTTCCCGCGTGATAGATGCTTGCCAGTGAGCCATTGCTTCTATGTGGGGATGCCAGAGGGTGAATTAAACCCCACGGCAGACCGCAAAAATCGCAGATCGACCGCGACACGGCAATGGGCGTGACTGCGGAGCGCGGCTTGCGCGGCAAGGCGACGATCACCGTGTCGACCTGGCGATTGTGATGCCAACGGCCCGGCAATTGCTCAGCTTTCGCCGCCGACGGCGTGACTACTTCTTGACAACAAACGGGCTGCTGACGGGTCCGCCCTTGCCTTGCGCCTGCTTGTAGGTCGATCCGGCACCCTTCGGCTTCTCGCCTTTGGGTTTCTTGGCTTCCTTGTTGCCCTTCATCTGACCTTTCGCCATCGCGTCCTCCTGGTTGTCAACTCGACCTGCGCTGGTCAACGCGACGATAGCACGCTGCCACCTTCGTTTTACGCAAATATCGTCGATTCTGGCTTCCGCCGACGGAATAATAAGCGCCGCTCGCCGCCTAGCATCGGCATAGGCGCGCGCAGTCGGCGCAATTGCACCGAGTTCAATATAATAATTGCACACGAATTAGTGCTTTGCGACAAAAGGCGTCATGGACCAAGGGCCGTGATCTTCACGAGGCCGAAGTGCGAACCAAACTGCCATGCAGTCCGTGCCATTTCGATCCTTGATGCAATGCCCCACCGCCGAGCCATAGGAACCTCGCAATGCAGGTCCGCATCTTCCAGATTGACGCGTTCACGACGAAGCGGTTCGCTGGTAACCCCGCAGCCGTGATGTTGATGGAGCGCTTCCCGGCAGATGCAGTGATGCAGTCCATTGCCGACGAAAACAACCTGGCCGAAACCGCTTTTCTCGTGCCAGAGAAAGACAATTACCAGATCCGTTGGTTCACGCCGAAGGTCGAGGTGCCGCTGTGCGGCCACGCGACGCTCGCGAGCGCCGCCGTTGTCATGGAGCGGTTGGAGATTGGGCGCCGTGAGGTGGTCTTCCACAGCCTGAGTGGTCCGCTGCCGGTCACGCGAACCGATGCCGGTTACGTTCTGAACTTCCCAAGCCGCCCGTCCAGACGCGTCGCCGAACCTGTTGGTCTTACGGCAGCACTCGGAGCCAACCCCATCGAGGTCTACGGCAACGCGTTTAACTACATGGCCATCCTGAAGGACGAGGCTACGGTGCGTACGTTAAATCCAAATTCTGCGGCTATCGCCGCATACGATCGACCCGGTATTATCGTGACAGCAGCCGGGAGCGACGGCTTCGATTTCGTAAGCCGCTACTTTGCGCCGGCCAAGGGCGTCCCGGAGGATCCGGTCACCGGTGCTGCCCACACCATGCTTGCACCCTACTGGGCAAATCGCCTCGCCAAGACCAAATTCCGAGCCTTCCAAGCCTCGCGCCGCGGGGGCGAGGTGAACTGCCACATCATGGGCAATCGCGTACTGCTGCAAGGCGGTGCCGTTTTCTATATGGAGGGAACGGCGGAGATTTAGTTGGCAGGTCTCTCGTCAGATGATGTCCGCTTCGGGTCAATTTCCGGACCTCGACGCGCTCAAACGCGAAGTCCGCTTCACCGTGGTGAACGGACATCGTCAGCTCGACAAGTTATTTCCGTTGAGGGCCAGAAGCGAACGTCGTCGTCGCGTTATCCCCGGTCTGAGCCTTGCAAAAGAAGCGAAGCGAGCTCCTCATTCAAAGCCATAAGCTCCTTGGCATCGTGCTCGATTTCGAGTTCAGGATGGACCATGGTCCAATAATGAGCAGTTCTAATGAACGCTAGAAGGGCGAGCAGATACTCAAGTCGCTTTCCGCCCAATGCTTGCCGCAATGCTTCCAGAGCGCGCTCGGACTTCGTCGGTTCGACAAACATCAGAGCGGACATTGCAAATATCCAGTCTTCTGCATCGCTTTCAGAATCGGGCCAATCGATCGTCGAGTTCAACGCCGCCAGGCCTTGGTAGATCGGCTCAAGCGGTCGCTGCCACGGTGGCGGTATCTTGAGTAGCTTGAGCGCTTGCTCGATGGTCTGTCGGGCGGCCAAAATATCGCCGGATGCATGACCGTAGCCAACCAGAAATGCGCAGTGACGGACGACGCAATAGCGAACTCGGCAGAACCGCGAAAGGAAGACAAACAGTCGTTCCTTGAAGAGGGCCGGCATCGGGCTGTCGAGGTAGGCCGATTTAGCGAAATCCCAAAGCTTTTCGATAATCTCGGGCGCATCAGGGGTCGAAAGAAAGAAATTCGGTATAAGTCCGAAGCGGAGGCTCACTTCGCGGTGGAGCGGGCTCAGCATGCTTAGCGCAATCCCCGCAAGCCGGTCTGGATCGCGCTCACCGTGTTGCGAAGCTTCAATGATCTTCTTTGCCAGGAATTCTTGTACTACGGGCGGCTGACCTTTGCGGTGGAGGGACTGGCAGGCAATGTCATAGGCCTTGCCCAGAATTTGAATTGCCTCATCATCAAATCCTCTGCCCCTCAGGAGCGGTACGACCGAGGACATGACGCCTACCTCCCACAAATAAGCCTACCTCGCCACTCTTCTCGCGCGAGCCGCGCGGCGAAGGCAATTTGAATATACCCCCTCGGCCGCGTGGGTTCCATTAGTACGTCGGCCACCGGAGGCCTCTCAAGGTCGGAAAGGTAACGGTCGATTTCCACTGCGGACACGCGGATCGCGTCGAGCTATTTCCGCTAAGGGTCAAACTGAGAAATACTCTGTGCGAGCAGATGTTTTCCGCTTCGCCTCCAAACTCGGACATTGCTCGATGCGATCGAACTTCGCGTTTGGGCCAAAAGCAGACATCAGGCAACTCGGAAATCCCGTTCGCCCTTTCCCGGATGCCGACATTTGCGATTGGCGTTGATCCATCTGGAATTGCGCTCGCACTTCGGGTTCGAAAATCACCGACTATGGAATTTTACCTCGCCGCGCGCTCGACCACCGCGCAGCTTGCACAAATGCCGAAGTCATTTGTTCGAAAATGGGACACACTCGCTCGCGTTTAGACGTTTGTTCTTTGGTTAATGATCAGTAAACTTCGCGAGGGGCAGAGTAGTGTCGCAGGAGTACTGTCACCATGAGATACGGCATTTTCATCCTTGCGCTTGGCGCTCTGTGGTCATCGCAAGTTTCGGCAGGCGAGCTGCAATCCGTCTACGTGGCGCCGGGAGGCGTCTATATCGCGTCTGGCCACGTGCATGTTGGGCCCGAAAACGGTTATCCGACTTACGGGGCGCCTGGCGCCAGGTACTACGCGCCGGGTTATGTGCCGCCGGGGCAGTTATACAGAGCACCGGCATTCCATGAAGGATATCGATCAGTATACCCGGCGCCCTCGGCCTACATCGACCCCTACACTTATGCGGCGCCGCGGCCGCCTGCCCCTGTACCATACAACGGCGCTGCGCGTTGTTTATTCGACCCAGCTTATGGTCGGGCGGGATACTGTGACTAACGTTTGCTACGACAAAGGGCGGTTTCGCGAACCGTCCTTTGGCGTGCAGCCCCAATTGCTGTCTGCGGTTCAATCTCGCAATTCGACGATATGACATAAGCGGGCCAATGCCTGCTGATCCTTCGAGAGCGGACAAGGCGGCCAATTAAAGGCTCGTCCGCTAAGGGCCATTAGCCGACATCTGCCCACCGCGCAGTGAGCACGTCATGGAGGCTTCGTCTACTGCGTTACTTTGGATTGCTCGGTTAATCTGCACACCAACCATGAAGTAGATCAAGGTCGCTGTCGGGTATCGCGCAGGGGCAGCGGCTGATCTCCAAGCATGCCATTAACAATCACAGCGCGTGCGGTGTCGAGATTGACGCCGTGCCGCTTGATGAGATCCGAGGCGTCACCAATGATCGCGTCGACGTCCTGCTTGATCTTCATCGTTTTGTAGTGATCGTCCTGGTGCAGCCCTATGCAGGTACC
Source organism: uncultured Alphaproteobacteria bacterium (assembly GCA_963757845.1). Classification (GTDB taxonomy): domain Bacteria; phylum Pseudomonadota; class Alphaproteobacteria; order Rhizobiales; family Xanthobacteraceae; genus P52-10. Next base: position 256,784 of record CAVWTB010000042.1, on the reverse strand, counting down.
GACGATGTCGAGGACATTGAAATCCTGAACGGCCAATCGCGTTCATGCGCGCACAGCTCGCGATGGTCGGTATGGTAAACCGATATCAGGGCGTCGACGCCGGCTTTCGCGGCCAGCTCCAGCTCTTTCAGGTGCAGCTCTCTCTGGTACGTGGGCAACGATGCAAGGCTGTTGCTTTGCAGACCGACCGCCGGAACGTCGAGCTTGACGATGGTGACGCCGGGGACTGCGCGTAACAACTCTTCTGCCGCCTCGGCGACGCCCGCCACCCCTGGATGCCGATGCAGCGCGACGTCAAGCTCGACCCGGTTCTTCAGAAACGGCCGCAACGTATCGAGATTGCGGTGCAGAAATCGCATGAACGGCGTCATGTCAAATGGCTTCTCTCCGGTCGTACGTTCGAAGGTCGGCAGCATGTTCTCGGAGAATTGCACGAAGCAGCTTGGGCACCACGACAGCACTTCGCCAGTCTTCGACTGTGCAAGTTTGGAAATGGTGTTGCCGGCAAAACGTGACGAGGTGTCGGTGTCGCCGGCGCGTAGCTGCAGGATGCCACAGCAGTGGGACGGTCCACCCATGACCTGATAGTCGATGCCAAGAACATCCATGATATCGAGGCAAAGCAGCGCCAGGTGCGGGGTCCTCAGCACGTTGCAGCCAGTATAGAACACGAGGTCCGGCAATTCGACGCGCGGCGGCTGCCTGGACGGTCGTTGACCGAGCCGGATCAAGGCCTCCTCCGAGAGCTGAAGCTGCGAAAGCACGCTCACGTCCTGGCTCATCTTCCTGAAGGCGTCGACGCCGCGCTTGCGCCGCGCGGGCGGCTCGCTGCCCTTGCGCGTGAGCGCGAGCCGCGCCATCGCGAGAAGGAAGCGCGGGTTGACACCATAATCGCAGGCCTTGATGCACTCGCCACTCAGCGTGCAGGCCTTGGCCCATTTCTCGGCCTCGGCCGTTCCCGCACCGAGCCTCAGAATGTCGAGCACGCCCGTCACCGTTGCGGACGGGTCCGACGCCGCGAGGCCTGCCGGTTCAGTAATCGGGCACGCAGCAAAGCAAGCGCCGCACCTGGTGCAGGCGTCGAGCATATCGTCGACGCGCGCGGACAGCGCGTCCTCGAAACTGGTGCTCTGCATGTCCGAATACATACGTCACATGGCGTCCAGTAGCAACACAGGCCGACACCTGGCGTTCAAACCGTCTTTGCCCGGTCTGGGTCAGTAGCGGCAACACTCAGGTGGAGCAGAACAGGTCTGCTTTTCTCCCAGAGCGGCGCAAAAGCGGACCTCGCTGATCGACAGCTCAGGGCCAAGAGCGGACGTCGTCGCCTCCTTCAATACGTCGTCGGCGGTCGCGACAGTTAACGCCATTCAATTCCGTATACATCAACAGGCTGCGGAAAGCCTTTGAGATGGCGGGGACCGATGTTTGTGACATGCAAGCGATCCCGGATGCGATCCTGAACGGCACTTGATACAAGAATGGCATCGGGCTCAGCCAATTGACACAAACGAGCAGCCAGTTGAACGGTCGCACCAAAAAGGTCGTTGCTGTCCGCAATCGGTTCTCCGACGTCAATACCAATTCGCACTCGAAGCTTTTCCTTGCTTGCCAGGTTGAAGGCCTCAAACGCTTGCTGGATGGCGCGGGCGCATTGCACGGACTCCGCCGCGTCGGCAAAGGATGCCATGATGCCGTCGCCAGTGTGCTTCACCACACGCCCGCCTTTGTCCTTCAATGCGCGGCGAACCAGCGCGTCATGCGCCCGCACCATTTCCACAGATCGGGCATCGCCGAGACGCTCTGTCATGCCGGTAGAGCCAACGATGTCGGTGAACATAATGGCCCGCAGGGCCGAATCGATTGTGACGTTGTTTGCCTCGACGCTCGGCTCCGGATCAGACACTCTCCCCAGAAACGCCTGGACGGCTGAGAGGTCCACTTCGATCACATCTTTCGCCACTTCGCCGTGAGCTTCGTCATGAACCCGCATCGCAGTTTGGATATCCGGTGCGTCAATGAGACAGAAGCCCGTACCGCGCGATTCATCAAACCAATACGTCAAGAAATGAACTCCGTATTGCTCTTGCACTTCCAGGTCTTTTCGATGCGCCTCGGCGATATCGGAAGCTGTCAGGCCTGAGAGGTCGTGTCGGTCGAGAAAAATTGGCACTTGGGTTGCTCCGCCCGTTTCTTTAGACCCACTCAGATTGAAATCTGCACCAAGCATGGTGTTCCGCCGAAAGCGCCGTTTAACGTAACAGCTTGTGGGAAGCTTTGGAGGTGCGACAGTAAGCCCGAGCCGAGACAGTTCCTGCGCCCTGACGTCGGCCTGGGTCAAAAGCGGAAAGGTTCGCAGTGAGCATTTCTAATCCGCTTTGGCCCTGAAAGCCGACATTGCGCGCGTATGAGTACACGCCCTAGTCGCCCTCCAGCAGGACGCAGTGGCTGGGATCGATCGAGAGATAAGCCTGCTCGCCCTCGCCGTACGACGCGGCCGTCGTCTGCCGGATGACCAGCTCGCGGCCGCTCCACTCGACATGCACCTGCGTCAGGTCGCCGAGGAACACCGACCGCTTCACCCGCACGGGCCAGACGTTTTCGGACCGCGCCGGACGGTCGGAGCTCAGCCGCAGATGGACGGTGCGCAACGACAGTGTCGGCTGCGGCGGGGGTGATCGGCCATGGCTGACGCCGAGGAGGATGTTGCCGCCATCGACCTCGACGGCGACGCTGCCGTTCATCGAACGCTCCGGCAGCAAGCGACCCGTAATCAGGTTTGCCGAGCCGACGAAATCCGCGACGAAGGCGGTGCGGGGAAAATTGTAGATCTCGCCCGGCGTGCCGCTCTGCTCGATGTTGCCTGAGCGCATGACGGCGATCTGGTCGGACATCGCCAGCGCTTCCTCGAGGTCGTGCGTGACATAGAGCGAGGTGACCTTGAGCCGCCGCTGCAGCTCGCGCAGCTCGATGCGCATCTCGGCGCGCAGTTTTGCGTCGAGGTTGCTGAGCGGCTCGTCGAACAGCAGCACGGTCGGCGAGAACGCGCAGGCGCGCGCCAGCGCCACGCGCTGCTGCTGGCCGCCGGACAGCTGCGAGGCATTGCGGGTGGCGAAGGCGCCCATCTTCACCAGGTCCAGCGCGTGATGCACCTTTTCCTTCAAGGTGGCGGCGTTTTCGTTGCGGACGCGAAGGCCGTAGGCGACGTTGTCGAACACGGTCATGTGCGGCCAGATGGCGTAGGACTGGAACACCATCGACAGCCCGCGCTGCTCGGTCGGTATGTTGATCCGTCTTGCCCCGTCGTACATCGTGCGGCCGCCGATGTGGATCGCCCCGGCGCTCGGCCGCTCGAGGCCCGCGACTGCGCGAAGCGTCGTGGTCTTGCCGCAACCGGACGGGCCGAGCAGCGTCAACTGCTCACCGTGATTGATGGAGAAGCTGACGGAAGCGACGGCCGTGACATTGCCGTAGTGGATCGACAGATTCTCGACCTCGATCGCCGGCGCGGTTGCTCCATCCTTCATGCCTTGTCCCCTTGCCGCGAGGCGCGCCGCGTCAACTCCGCAAACACAAGTGTCGCCAGGCCGATCACGAATGTCTGGATCAGGGCCATGGCGGCGGTCAGCTCCGAGCTGGTCGAGAACCAGGCTTCCGCAATCGCCGGCGTGATCACTTTCGAGTTCGGTCCCATCAGCAGGATCGACGCGCCGAGCTCGCGCACGCTCGACACGAAGATCAACAGCCACGCCGCGAGCAGCCCGGGCTTCAACAGCGGGATCGTAATGCTGCGCAGCCGGTAGCCCCACGACGCGCCGCAGACCTGGCCGCATTCGTCGAGGCTCTTGTCGAGCTGCATGATCACGCCCGAGATCGTGCGCACGCCGAGCGGCAGGAACACGGTCAGGTAGGCGATCAGCAGAACCCAGAACGTGCCGTAGATCGGGATCGGGAACACGAGCCAGGCCCACATCATGCCGAAGGCGAAGACCAGGCGCGGCACGGCCTGCGGGAACATGACGATGTATTCGAGCACGCCGCGCCCCGGCAGCCGGCTGCGCTGGATCAGCCAGGCGAGCAGGCCGGTCAGCAGGACGCCGATCGTCGCAGTGGCAATCCCGAGCGCGACGCTGTTCCACATCGCCGAGCGCACGGCGTTCAGCGACAGCGCCTGGCGGAAATTGTCGAGCGTGAAGCTGCCGAACGACGGGAAGGAGAGCGACAGCTTCTGCAGGGACACGAAGGCCAGCGTCGCCAGCGGCAGCACCACGGACAGGAAAACATAAAGCGCGCAGACCGCGAACAGCACCCAGCGCAGCCGCCCCACATCCATCAGCCGCGGACGGAACGCCTTGCCGCTGATGGTCACGTAGCTCCTGGCTGCGGTGATGCGCCGATAGAAGAACAGCATCAGGAACATGACGCCGAACAGCGACACGCCCATCGCGGCGGCAAGCGGGAAGCGCGGCGGATACTGCGAGACGAGCTGGTAGATCGCGGTCGTGATGACGTAGAAGCGCGCCGGCGTGCCGAGCACGAGCGCGGCCGAGAACGAGCCCAGCATCTCGGCGAACACGAAGATCGCAGCACCCAGCACGCCCGGCGCCACGAGCGGCAGCGTCACACGCAGCATCGTGCGCCAGCGGCTGGCGCCGACGACCTGCGATGCCTCCTCCAGCGACGGGTCCATGGATTTCATGACCGCGCCGATCATGACGAAGGCCACCGAGCCCTCGAACAGCGCCATCACCCAGGCGATGCCCATCGGCGAGGTGATGTCGATCAGGTAGCCTTCCCCGCCGAAATGGCGCCACAGCTGGTTGATGAAGCCGCTTTCCGGCGCGCCGAGCAGGCTCCAGGCGAGCGCGCCCAGCAGCGGCGTGACGTAGTAGGGCGCGACGATCAGCTGCTCGAGCGTGCGCTGATACGGCACGTTGGTCCGCGTCAGGATCCAGGCCGTGACGAAGCCGAACACCAGCGCCATGATCGTGGCCGCGAAGCTCACGACCAGCGTGTTGAGGATGATCGTCCAGTAGTTCGGCAGGGCGAGAAAATTGTCGAACCCGTAGGCCTCCGGCGGACGCACGTTCGGGTCGCCGACGGCGAGCGATGCCTGGATCAGGTAGTAGATCGGATAGAGGACCAGAGCGGCCACCACGACGATGAGCGTCGCCATGGTGACCGCCTGGAGAGACACAAAGGAACGACGAGGCGCCGCCTCGTATCGACTGAGCGATCGCCACGAATTCGGCCTCAGAGCATGCCGAGCATCTTGTTCCATTCGGCGTTGAAGGTGTCGCGCGTCGCACTCAATGCGGCCATGTCGGTCGGCGACAGCAGCTTGTAGCTGCTCAAGCGCGTGCCGCCCGGCATCGGCGGCGCGTCCTTTCGGACCGAGCCGTAGTAGAGGTACTTGTCGTTCTGCTGATGCGCCTGGCCGCGCTGCGACATCATCCAGTCGACGAACAAGCGCGCGGCTTCCGGATGCGGCGCCCGGTCGGCGACACCGTTGAGCAACGGAGTCGCCGGCAGCCCGTCGTCGGGGGCGACGAAGGCGATCGGGGCGCCCTTCTCCTTGTGCAGCAGATATCCGGCATATTCGGCCAGCGCGCAGAGCTTGTCGTCGCCCTTGGCCAGCCGGTCGAACAGCTGCACGCGCGAAGTCGAAGCCGCGCGGCTTCAGCTTGGCGAACTCCTTCCAGAAGTTCTCGCCGTAGAGCTTGCGCAGCTCATACCACTGCACGAACTGCATGCCCGAGTTCGACTGCTTGACGTTGACCGAATTGGCCCAGATCGGCTTCAGGATGTCCTTCCAGCCTTTCGGCGCATCCTCCGGCTTCACCTTCTCGGTGTTGTAGGCGATGCCGGCGAAGGTGACGCCCACCCAGAAATAGTTGCCGACCGGGTCGCTCAGATGCTCGGCCGCATAGAACTTCGCCTGCGGCGAGACGTAGTTCGTGTAGCCGCCGCGCTTCTGGAAATCGAGCGCCGTCGTCGGCTCGGAGAACTGGATGACGTCGACGTTGTATTGCCCGGCCTGGCGCTCGGACAAGACCTTGCTGAACAGGGAACTGTTCTGCAGGCGGAAATACTTGCCCTTGATCTTCGGAAAGTCCTTGGCGAAGGCTTCGACAATGCCGGCCGCGGCCGGCTCGCTGTCATGCGTGTAGTACAGGAACTCGCCCTCCTGCTCCGCCTTGGCGATGTCGGCGGCGGTCTCGAAGCCGTGCACCGTGGTGATCTTGCGCTCCTGGGCCGCAGCCTGGCGGGCCATCGCCGGGATCAGCGGCAGGGTGGCGACGGCAAGGCCGGCCTTGAGAGCCTGGCGTCGTGTCGTGGTATTGGCCCTGGGTCGTCGAAGGCTTTTTCTCCATGTGCGTCCGCTCCCGTAATTGTTATTTGGTTCGGCGATCAGGATCGCTGCATCGACGCAAGCTTGGCTGCATGCGCCACGAAGGTCTTCATCGCCGCCGTCGACAACGCTACCTCATCGGCAGGGCCTTGGCGACACACGCTTTGCTGTGAGTGCAAACCGAAGGGGCCGGCAGCGGCCGCAATCTCGCTTCCTGAACGCTTCGTCCCGCAGCGGTCAGTTGCTATACTGCGAGACCAATCAAAGGGCGGAGCAGCCAGCATGACAGCACTCCTGCAGAACCACATCGCGGCGGTCACCGGCGCGGGCTCCGGGATCGGCCGCGCGATCGCGGTTGGATTTGCCCGCGAAGGAGCGCAGGTCGCAGCGCTCGACATCAACGGCGAGGCGGCGGCGAGCACGGCCGCCGAAATCCGCGATGCGGGCGGCAAGGCGCAAGATTTTGCGCTCGACGTGACCGATCACGCGGCCTGCCGCGCCGTCGCCGCGCAGGTCGGCGAAAAAGCTCGGTGCGGTTTCGATCCTCGTCAACAATGCCGGCATCAACCGGCGCAACGCGTTTGTTGCGGACGCAGAGGCCGTGCTCAAGGACTGGCAGGACATCACGGCGATCAACCTCGACGGCGTGTTCAACGTGACGCACGCCTTCCTCGCCCAGCTGCGCGCCAACAAGGGGCGCATCATCAACATCGGCTCGATCCAGTCGTTCGTGCACGTGCGCACGCCCAATTCGGTCGCCTACACGACATCGAAGCACGGCGTGCTCGGTTTTACCCGCGCGCTTGCCGCTGAACTCGGCAAGGACGGCGTCCGCGTCAACGCCATCGGCCCCGGGCTCATCGAGACGCCGCTCAACGCGCAGGCGCGCGCCAACAATCCGGACCTGGTCAAGACCTTCATGGATCACACGCCGCTTGGTCGTCCCGGCAAACCGGAAGACATCGTCGGACCGGCCATCTTCCTCGCGTCGGATCTCTCGGCTTATGTCACCGGATCGATCGTCATGGCCGACGGCGGCTACAGGACGATTTGACCGAGACCGGTTTGGTTACCAGCCTTCACCCCAAACCTGGACGAGGTGCCCCGGCGAGGCCTCGCGGTATTGGCGGACGGGCGGCTGATAGTCGGGCGAGCGCACCGGATTCTTGATCTCGTCATTCGACACGGCGCGCTTTTCGGCGCGGCGCGCAGGATCGGCGATCGGCACGGCCGCCATGAGCTTCTTCGTGTAGGGATGCTGCGGATTGCCGAACACCGCGGCGCGAGGGCCGATCTCGACAATTTCGCCGAGATACATGACCGCGACGCGGTGGCTCATCCGCTCGACGACCGCGATGTCGTGGGAGATGAACAGATAGGCAAGGCCCATGCTCGCCTGAAGGTCGAGCATCAGATTGACGACCTGCGCCTTGACCGAGACGTCGAGCGCCGAGACCGCCTCGTCGGCGATCATGAGCTTGGGCCCAAGCGCGAGCGCGCGGGCGATGCAGATGCGCTGGCGCTGACCACCGGAAAACTCGTGCGGAAAGCGCGACGCCATGTCTGCCGTCAGCCCGACACGAACCAGCAGATCGGCAACCTTCTCGCGTGCTTGCGACGACGACGCGAGCCCGTGGGCATGAAGCGGCGCGGCGATCGCAGAGCCGACCGACATGCGCGGATTGAGGCTCGCGAACGGATCCTGGAAGATGATCTGCATGCGCTTGCGCAATGCGCGGAGCGCGCGCGCCTCCATGCCGAGCACATCCTCGCCGTCGACCCGCACGGAGCCGCTGTCCGGCTCGACGAGCTTGAGGATGGAGCGGCCGGTTGTCGACTTGCCGCAGCCGGACTCACCGACAAGCGCCAGTGTCTCGCCGGCATGCACATGGAAGGATATGTTCTCCACCGCATGGACGCGGCCCGAGACTTTGCCGAACAGACCGGAGCGGATCGGAAAACGCGTTGTCAGATTGGCGACCTCGAGCACCGGCCGCTCGGCGGCGGCGACCGTGTCCGGCGTCTCCACCGGCACGTCCGACGTACCGGTCACCTTGTCGACAATCGGAAACCGCATCGGCCGCGCCCGGCCTTCCATGGAGCCGAGGCGCGGCACGGCGGAGAGAAGCGCACGCGTATAGGGATGGGAGGGAGCGGCGAAGATCCGCTCGGTGCCGTCGGCCTCCACCGCCTGGCCGTCATACATCACCACGGTGCGGTCCGCGATCTCGGCGACCACGCCCATGTCATGCGTGATGAAGAGGATCGACATCCCCTCTTCGTCCTGCAGAACCTTGAGGAGCTCCAGGATCTGCGCCTGGATCGTGACGTCGAGCGCGGTCGTCGGCTCGTCGGCGATGAGCAGCTTCGGCTTGCAGGCCAGCGCCATCGCGATCATCACGCGCTGACGCATGCCGCCGGAGAAGCGATGCGGATAGTCGTGGAAGCGCAACTTCGCCGCCGGAATGCGAACTCGCTCGAGCAGACGAATGGTCTCGGCCTCGGCCGCCGCGCGCGACATGCCGCGGTGGTAGATCAGCGCCTCGGCGATCTGGAATCCAATGGTCAGCACCGGATTGAGGCTGGTCATCGGCTCCTGGAAGATCATGGCGACGTCGTTGCCGCGCACGCCCCGCATCGCCTGTTCCGGCAATGTCAGGAGATCGCGGCCCGCGAGCTTGATGCTGCCCTGGATACGGCCGCTCTCGCGCGGAATCAGCCGCATGATGGAGAGCGCGGTGACGCTCTTGCCCGAGCCCGATTCACCGACAATCGCCACTGTCTCCTTCGCGGCGAGGTCGAACGACACGTCGCGCACGACGGGAATCCACTGCCTGTCGCGCATGAACGACGTGGTGAGGCCCGACACCGAGAGGACGGGCGCTTCTTCGGACGCGTTCATTGCCCGCACCGGCTCCGCGCCGACAGCGAGTTGGTCAAGTCCGCTTGCGCCAATACTCATCCAGAGAGCCTTCAAAGCACCTAGAACAGGCTGACCGGCGCAAGCGGCCGGCCGTCGATGAGGCGCGTGTGGCTGTAGGCTGCCGGGTCGACGAGTGGCGTATCGCCGCTGACGATGTCGGCGGCGAGCTTTCCGGCCGCAGGCCCGATCCCGAAGCCGTGGCCGCTGAAGCCGGTCGCGAGGAAAAAGCCCGGCAGGGCGTCGACGGGAGAGATCACCGGAATGGTGTCGGGCGTGCTATCGATCGTGCCGCCCCACGCTTCCGCGATCTCGATGCCCTTCAGCTCGGGGTTCGACTTGATCAGCGCCGCGAGTGCCGAATTGACAAGCGACATGTCGGGCTCCGGATCGCGCACGCGCTCCGCCTCGAACGGCGAAGGCTTGTCGAGGCTCCAGTTCGTGCCGCGCATGATCTGATCGAAGAACGACTTTCCGAACGACAGCTTCAGTCCTTCCCGGCGCTGCATGTAGGTCGGCCAGAATGTCCTCGCATAGCGAAAGAGATCGGGCGACAGCTCCACCGTGCCCCGGCCGCGCAGCGCGAGCGTGAAGCCGCCATCGAGGCGGCGGCGGATGCAATAGAAGTCGGTGCCAAGCGCCCCCATCGTGATTTCCGGTGCCGGCGTGGTCCGGCAAGCCGTCGCGTTGACGAGGCCGATCGGCAGCTCGATGCCGTGGCGCCGGCAGAACAGCGACGACCACGCGCCGCCCGCAAGCAGCACGGACTGCGCGCGAATGGTCCCCTTCTCGGTGACGACCGCACTCACCCGCCCGCCCTGGGTCTCGAGGCCGCGCGCGGCGCAGCCCTGGTGAATGGTGACGCCGTGCTTGCGCGCGGCGGTCGCGAGCGCAGGCACAGCCATAGACGGCTCAGCGCGCCCGTCGCTCGGCGTATGCAAGCCGCCGATCCAGGAATCGGCGTTGCCGGGTACGCGCGCTGCGACTTCGGCAGGCGACAGGACCGATGAGTGAACCTGCTGTTCGCGCGCGATCCCCGCCCACTTCTCCCAGGCCGCCAGCTCCTCGGGATTTTTGGTCAGGAACAGAATGCCGGTACGCCGAAAACCGGCATCGACGCCGGCATCGTTCTGCATATCCTCCCACAAACGCAGCGCCTCGCGGGCGAGCGGGATCTCGGCGCGCGCGCGGCCTTGCTGGCGGCACCAGCCCCAATTCCGGCTCGACTGCTCCGCGCCGACATGCCCCTTCTCGATCAGCGCGACGGAGTGTCCTTTCTTCGCCAGATGATAGGCCGCCGAGACGCCGATAACCCCGCCGCCGATGACGACGACATCGGCTTGCGCCGGCAAGCGTTCGTCGCTGGCGATACGGCTGAGAGGCGGGGACATGAGTTTCTCCGGAAAGTGAGTTTGGCCGAAAACTCCGCGGCACGGCACGTCATGGGATGTTCATGCGCGGATCGAGGGCGTCGCGCAGCCCGTCGCCGAGGAAGTTGAAGCTGGTCACCGCAAGCGTGATGGCAACGCCCGGCGCAATCGCAAGCCAGGGCGCGCTCGTCAGATAGATTTGCGCGTTGTTGAGCATGTTGCCCCAGCTCGCGGCCGGCGGCTGGATGCCGTAGCCGAGATAGCTGACATAGGACTCAAGCAGGATCGCCTTGGCGACGTTCAGCGTGGCCGCCACCACGATCGGCGCGATGGCATTCGGCACCAGCTCGCGGAACATGATCCGCAGGTTCGACGAACCGAACGCAATCGCGGCGATCGCGAAATCGCGCTCGCGAAGCGCACGGACCTGCGCTTCCACAACGCGTGCGACGCTCATCCAGGCCGTCGCGGCGATGAGCAAGGTGGTCGTGACGAGACCAGGCTCGGTGAGTGCCGCGAGCGCCAGCAGCAGAAAGATCGTCGGGAAGCAGAGCACGGCGTCGACGAAACGCATCAGCACCGCGCCGAGGACGCCGCCATAGAAGCCCGCGAACGCGCCGACAAGAATGCCGACGGCCATGGCAATGACCATGGCGACAATGCCGATGGAGAGCGACACGCGCCCTCCCATCATCAGCCTCGCCAGCACGTCGCGGCCGAGCTCGTCGGTGCCAAGGATATGAGCTCCCGACAACGGCGGTGCGAACCGCTTCATGACGTCGATATAGGTGTCGTCGAACGGCAGAAGATAAGGGCCGAACGCCGAACCCAGGACAAGAACGACAATCATCACGGCGCCCGCCAGAGCGAGCCGATGCCGGCGGAAGCGCTGCCAGGCGGCCTGACCGGGAGCGAGCTGGACGGTCTGCAAGGCCACGGTGCTCATCGCCTATCCCACCCGGATCCGCGGATCGACGACGGCGTAGAGGATGTCAGCGATAAGCGAGCCGATCAGCACCATCGTTGCCGAGAACATCAGGATGCCCATCACCACCGGATAATCGCGATAGCCGATCGAATCGAGGAACAACCGGCCCATGCCGGGCCAGGTGAACACGGTCTCGGTGACCAATGCGCCTCCGAGCAATGTTGGAAACTGAAGACCCGCAACGGTGATCATCGGCAGCAGCGCGTTGCGCAATGCGTGCAGCGTCAGGATGCGCCATTCCGGCATTCCCTTGGCGCGCGCCGTGCGGATGTAATCCTGGTTGATGACCTCGAGCATGGACGAGCGCATGAAGCGCCCCCACATGGCGGTCTCGACCAGCGCCAACACCATGGCCGGCGCGATCAGATGATGCAGAAGGTCGAGCGGAGAGCCGTCGCCGATCGTTTGCCGGTTGCCGGACGGAAGCCAGCCGAGGTTTACCGAAAAGACGTAGATCGTGACGAGCCCGAACCAGAAGGTCGGTATGGAAAGCGCGACCATGGCGCCGACGGTTGCCAGCGAGTCGAACAAGGAATAGCGCCGTACCGCACCAAGCACGCCGATCCAGCAGCCGAGCAGAATGGCAATGACGGTCGCAGTCGCCATCAATTCGAGCGTGGCGCCGAGGTGCGAGCCGATGACGGACAGCACCGGCTCGCCATCCCGGTAGGAGCGGCCCCAGTCGCCTTTGAGCATGCGGCCGAACCAGTCGAGATACTGGATCGGCAGCGGACGATCGAGGCCCAGCTGCTTGGTGACGCGATCGAGATCCTCCTGCGTCATTTGCGACGAGACGGCGAATTGCGAGAGAGGACCGCCAGGCGCCAGATGGAGGATCGCAAAGCCGAGCGCCGAAACGATCACCAGCAACATCATCGCCTGCATCAAGCGATTGGCGACGTAACGGACCATCTCAGGCAATCCCTGTGATCGGGCGCGTCAGGCCCAGTACCATTCGCGGATGTTCCAGCAGTTGGTCGAGGTGTTGATGTTGTGGCGGAAGCCTTGCAGCCCCTCCTTGACGCCCTCGGAGATGACGCCCTGGAACAGCGGCAGGATGGCGAGGTCCTTGCGGACGAGCTTCTGAAGGTCGCCGTAGATCGCCTTGCGCTGCGCAAGGTCGAACTGCTTTGCGCCCTCGGCGAGCAGCCGGTCGGCTTCCGGGCTCTGGTATTGATAGGTGTTGAAGCCACGTCCGCCTTTCGCGGGGATTGCGCCGGAGCCGAAGCGCGGCGTCACGTCCGGATCACTGCCCAGCATGAAGTTCACCGACACCAGCACCGAATTGAACTTCGATTGCTGCCAGTACTCGCCCCAGATCACCGCGGGCGGCATGTTGTTCACGCGCATCGCCGCGCCGATCGCGCGCCAATCCTGAATCAGCAGCTGCTGGGTTTGCTCACGGACGGCATTGCCGGACGTGGTCGAATTGGTGAATTCGAGCTTGACGCCGCCCTTCTCGCGCACGCCGCCGGCGCCGCGGACCCATCCGGCCGCATCGAGCAGAGCATTTGCCTTCGCGGGATCGTAGCTGTGCTGCGGGAGGCCCTGCTGGAACGACCAGGCCTGCTGCGGCACGAAGCTCTCGGTCTGCGTCGGCAAACCGTAGTTCAGCGCATCGATGATCGCCTTCTTGTTGATCGCGAGATAAAGCGCCTCGCGCACCGTGCGGTCGGCGAACGGGCCGAATTCCAGGTTCGGCGCGATATGCTCCACCGACGACGTCGAGGACACGAAGATCTTCCGGCCGCGCAACGTTTTCGCTTCCTGCACGAAGTTCGGCAGGATGCCTTGCAAGCCGGTGTAGTCGACCTGACCGGTGCGGAACTGCGTGTAAAGAACGGTCAGGTCCGGGATGTATTTGAAGACCACGCGCTCCACATAAGGCCCCTTGCCGTGGTAGCCGGCATGGGCGTGCAACAGAATGTGGTCGCCCGGCACGCGCTCGCCCCAGCGGAACGGTCCGGTCCCGACCGGCGCGTTGTGGAACGGAGAATTGTTCGGATCGGAGACCTTCTCCAGGATGTGCTTGGGCACAATGAAGGTCAGCGACAGGATCGACATGTAAGGCGAATAGGGCGCCTCCATCCGCCAATGGATCTCGTCGGGCGCAACGACCTTGATGTCCTTGACCAGGCTGTGGCCGACGCGATTGCGCACACGGAAGTCGGGGTTGTTGATCAGCTCGAGCGAGAACTTCACGTCCTCCGCCGTAAACGCTGTGCCATCATGCCACTTCACGTTGCTGCGCAGCTTGATCTTCCAGGTCAGCCCGTCAGCCGACAGCCCGCCGTTCTCGATGGTCGGGACTTCGCGGGCGAGATCAGGAACGAAGTTGCCATCAGGATCGATGAACCAAAGCGGCGAGAAGAGTTGCCACGAAACTGCCTGATCGACCTCGATACCGGGCATGAGCGGATGAAAGACGGTCGGCTCTTGCGACAGAGCCGCGATCACCTGCCCGCGCGGCTTGTCGGGCGGATTGGTCGGACGTTCCGCCTTGAGCAAATGCAGAAGCTGGAACGGTCAGTCCCGCCGCAGCGCTCGCGCCGAGCAGGATGAACTGGCGCCGGTTCGGGATGCCGAGGGTCAAGTTGCCCAACGCCGGAACGCCGAATTTGCCAATTTCGTTCGCCATGACCCTCTCCGTTTCTCGCGCGAGGCACCAATCCCTGCGCCCTGATCTCGAAAGCCGGGCGACCAAATGGCTCGACTCGATCTTCAACAGGTTTGAATATTTCTATGGAAAGTTCATCATGCCTAAATAAATGAGTCAATCGCATTGATGATGGAACGCGATTTGTTCAATGCTGCTGATCAATCTGGCGGCAGAGACAGCACACGGAGAGAGCAACATGAGCTGGCCGCAGCAGCGCAAGCGCTCCGAAAAATGCCGAAGCCGCCGAAAGCGATGAAGCGGTCGACCAGCGCCTCGGCGAGACCGTGCGGCTGCTGCGCCAGCGTGCAGGCTTCTCAATTCAGGACGTGGCGAACCGTACCGGCTTGTCGACCGGCATGATCAGCCAACTCGAGCGTGCGCGTGCGACTCCGTCCGTGCGCACGCTGCGCCTGTTGAGCGTCGCCCTCGGCGTGCCGATCACCTACTTCTTCGAGCCGCGCGATTCAGAAGAGCCTCAGCGCTACATTGTGCGAAAGAACGACCGGCGGCTTCTCAGGCTCACGGCCAGCGGAGTCGTCAAGGAAGCGCTCACCCCACCCGAAAAAGGCGAACTTGAGCTTTATGAATTGACGCTCAATCCGGACGGCTCGTCGGGAACCGACTTCTATCAGCACACGGGTGAAAAAGCCGGCTACGTGCTCTCCGGACGCTTGCGTCTGTGGCTCGACCACGAAGCGCATATTCTGGAGGCGGGCGACAGCTTCCGCTTCCCAAGCACCGTCCCGCACATGTTCGATAACCCGACGCAACAGGTCGCGCGCGTCATCTGGGTGACAACGTTGCGCCAGACCAATCCGCCTGTTGCTTGAGATACGGCGCGGCCTGACTGAGAACTGGTTGGTGCCATGCCCGGCGCGATGTCGCTGCCTGGCCCTATCGGGATGCATAAGGTCGATATGGAGCGGCAGCCGAACTTTTCGGAAGAATGACACGGCCCGGCGGAACACCACAAGGAACCCGCCGTTTGCAGTCGATTGAACGCCTCCGAGGACGAAGCTAGGATTTGCCTTCCGGAAGACGTTGGCGCGCTTTCAACGACACCCAGTTGCAAACAAGGGAACGTCGAATGGCCAGTCCTGCAATCGATACCGCGCTCGGTGCTCTGCAAGCCCACTTCGACGCTACGGATGTCGTGCGCCGCCTGCAGGGCGATGCCCTTGCAGCCCTTGGGTTGGGTGCCAGCGAAAGCCCCTATTCGCGTGATCGCATCAGGATCCCATTGGCGTCTTCGCGACTATGGACATGAGCACGCATCGAAATCCTTGCTCATTGTCGCTGCACCAATCAAGCGTCCTTACATCTGGGACCTCGCGCCATCGGTGAGTGCAATTCGCTTCTGTCTCGAGCACGGCCTGCGGGTCCGCCTGCTTGAATGGATACCGGCGTCACGCGACACGAACGGCGTTGGCCTCGATGAATGCGCGCTCGCCATTTCCACGTGCGTCGCGCTGGCGGAGCGCGAAGATGGAGGCTTGAAGCCGTTCCTCAGCGGCCACTCGCTCGGCGGCACGCTGGCGGCGATATACGCAGCCCGCGCCTCCGATACGATCCGGGGCCTGCTGCTGCTCGGCGCGCCCCTGTGCTTTCAGCCGGAGCAAAGCGGCTTCCGCGACGCGCTCGTTTCGCTGGCGCCGCCGTCGCTGCCTGGCGCAAACCCGTTTCCCGGCTCGCTCCTGTCGCATATGAGCGCGCTCGCCTCTCCAGGCACGTTCATCTGGTCGAGGCTGATGGACGCGGTGCTCAGTCTCGCCGATCAGCACGCGATGGAAATCCATGCACGGGTGGAACGCTGGGCGCTCGATGAGGTCGCCCTTCCCGGCAAGCTGGTGCAGCAGATCCTCGACTGGCTTTATCGGGAAGATCGCTTCCGCCGGGGAGTCTTGAAAATCGACGAACGGACGATCGGTCCTGCCGGACTAAGCGCTCCCGTTCTCGCAATCGTCAACACGGTCGACGATGTTGCGCCCATGAGCTCGCTCAAGTCTTTTATCGACGCGATGCCTTCGAACACTGCGCGCGTGATTGAATATTCCGGAGAGACTGGCGCCTGTCTGCAGCATCTCGGGATCCTCGTCGGACGCGAGGCGCGGGCCAAGGTCTGGCCGGACATCATGGCCTGGATCGATCTGCATGCCGAAGCGCGGTCCGCTGAACAGAAACGAAGTGACGAGGTTCGCGGGGTGCGCCAGCCGGATGGGGCGCAAGGCGATCAAAATGCCCGTACTGCGTGAGCCTGTGGCCGCCGCCTGAGAGCCAACAGAGCTCGCTTCGCCTGGAGGGGCTCCTAAGCTCTTGCTCTGTTTGCAAATTCTCTCCGGAAGAGAGCCGGACTTGACGAGGGAGCACCACAGCGATAGCAATTAAGAATACGGAATTCCGTATTCCATATTGGGTGCGCTGTGATCCCCTTGGATCCGCTTCCCAATCTGATCGACCAGGCCTATTCGCGGATTCTCGAGGCCATTATCGACCGGACGCTGCCGCCCGGGCATCGGATCCGCCAACACGAACTCGCGGAAAAGCTGGGCGTGTCGCGCCAACCGGTGTCCCACGCGCTGCATCTGTTGCACCGCCAAGGCCTGGTGGCCGAAAGCGGGCGCAGGGGTTTTGAGGTCACGCAACTCGACCCCCAGCGCATCCGGCAGCTCTATGAAGTCCGCGGCGCGATCGACGCGCTGGCGGCCCGGCTCGCGGCCGCGCGCGTGAAGACCGACGCCGTCCGGCGCGCGCAGCTCGAGGCCGCGCTGCTAGCCGGACGTGCCGAAAGCCCGAAGGCGCCGCTCTCCAGGCTGATCGCGCTCGACGTCGAGTTTCACAGCGCGATCCATGCGCTCTCCGGCAACCCTGCGATCGAGGAAATGATCGCGCCGCAATGGCCGCACATGCGCCGCGCGATGGCGACGGTGCTCGCCGAGCTCGATTATCGCGACAGCGCCTGGACCGAGCATGAGACGATCGGCACGCACGTTCTTTCCGGCAACGCCGGCGCTGCGGAGGCCGCGGCATTGGCGCACGCGCTGCGCGCGGGACAAATGATCGAGGAGCGACTGAAAGCGTCAGACAAGGCGGCATAGCCGTTCGTAGAACGGCGTCGCTTCGCTCGCCCGTAGCCGTTCTAAGAAACGGCGTCGCTTCGCTCGCCTATGAAGCAACGCCGCGACAATATAACGATCCAGGGAGGACATCATGAAGTTGACGCAACAGCAGATTGACGACTTCAACCGCGAGGGCTGGCTGTTTCTGCCGGAGCTGTTCAGCGCCGAGGAAGTGAAGCTTCCTCGCGCGGGAAGCGGTCAGCATCTACGACACCAACCGCCCGGAGGTGTGGCGCGAGAAGAGCGGCGCACCGCGCACGGCTTTTGCTGCGCACCTCTACAACGAGGCGTTCGGCCTGCTCGGCGCCCATCCACGCATGATCGATCCGGTGGAGCAGATCTTCGGCGAGAAGGTCTACATGCACCAGTACAAGATCAACGCCAAATCGGCCTTCACCGGCGACGTCTGGCAATGGCACCAGGACTACGGCACGTGGAAGCGCGACGACGGCATGCCGCAGCCGCGCGCCATGAACATCGCGATCTTCCTCGACGAGGTCATGCCGATCAACGGACCGCTGATGCTGGTCCCGAAAAGCCAACATGCCGGCGACCTCAAGGCCTCGCACGACCTTCAGACCACATCCTATCCGCTGTGGACGCTGGACGAAGACACCGTGACGCGGCTGGTGAACGAGGGAGGCATCGTCGCGCCAACCGGCAAAGCCGGAGGCATGCTGATGTTTCACGGCAATCTCGTGCACGGCTCGGCAGGCAACATCACGCCCTATCCCCGCAAGATCGTGTACCTCACGCTCAATGCGGTTTCGAACTACATCCGCACGCCGACCCGGCCGGACTATATCGCCCATCGCGATTTCACGCCGATCCAGACCGTGGATGACGATGCGCTGGTGCGCCTCGCGCGCGCTCATCGGCAGGCGGCGGAATAGAGAGCTTTCACCGTCGATCCGGGCCGCCGGCTAAAGCGCGGCCCGGATCCGCTTTCGCGGCTTCGCGCTCACGCAAGGACGCGTGTCCGCAATGGCGTGATGCAAAATCGCTCGGATCACCTCCATGAACCTTCATCATTTGCTCGATGCGCGCCGCACCGCCGGCAAGCCGGTCCGCGTCGCGCTGATCGGCGCCGGCAAATTCGGTTCGATGTTCCTGTCGCAGGTGCCGCATACGCCGGGCCTCGAGGTCCCGATCATCGTCGATCGCGATGTGGAGCGCGCCCGCGACGCATGCCGCACCGTTGGCTGGGACGCCGCCCGGATCGCTGCAACGACATTCACCGATGATGGGGCTCGCGCGACGTCCGATCCTGTCGAGGTGATCGTGGAAGCCACCGGCAACCCCGCGGCCGGCATCAGCCACGCGCGCGCGGCGATTGCCGCCGGCAAGCATATCGTCATGGTCAATGTCGAGGCCGACGTGCTGGCGGGACCGTTGCTGGCGGAGGAAGCCCGCAAAGCCGGCGTCGTCTATTCGCTGGCCTATGGCGACCAGCCCGCATTGACTGCCGAGATGGTGGACTGGGCGCGGGCCACCGGGTTTCGCGTTGTCGCCGCCGGCAAAGGGACCAAGTACCTGCCCGCCTATCACGAGGTGACGCCGGACGGCGTCTGGGGCCACTACGGGCTCACGGCCGGCGAGGCCAAGGCCGCCGGCATGAACCCGCAGATGTTCAACTCGTTTCTCGACGGCACCAAATCCGCCATCGAGATGGCGGCGATCGCCAACGCCACGGGGCTGGATGTCCCTGCGGACGGACTGTTGTTTCCACCCTGTGGCGTCGACGATCTGCCGCATGGTGATGCGACCGCGCGACCAGGGCGGCGTGCTGGAGAAATCCGGCGTGGTGGAAGTGGTGTCGTCGCTGGAGCGCGATGGCCGTCCGGTGTTTCGCGACCTGCGCTGGGGCGTCTATGTCGTGTTCGAGGCGCCGAACGACTACGCGGCGGACTGTTTCAAGCAATACGGACTGAAGACCGATCCTTCAGGACGATATGCGGCGATGTACAAGCCGTACCATCTGATCGGGCTGGAGCTGAACATTTCGATCCTGTCCGCGGCGCTGCGGAACGAGGCCACCGGGCAACCACGCGGCTTTCGTGGCGACGTCGTCTCGGTCGCCAAGCGTGACCTGCGGGCCGGCGAAATTCTCGACGGCGAAGGCGGCTATACCGTCTGGGGCAAGCTGATGCCGGCAGCCGCGAGCCTGAAGGCCGGCGCGCTGCCGATCGGGCTTGCGCACCATGTGAAGCTGAAGAACGATATCGCCCGCGGGGCCGTCGTACGCTGGAGCGACGTCGAGATCGACGCTGAGGATGCGACGATCAAGATCAGGCGCGCGATGGAGGCGAGGTTCAGCGGGCGCGCGAGCGTCTGACTGTTCGGCTGTACTCCGCTGCCAGGAAGTCGATGAAGGTGCGTATCGACGGCAGAAGTCCACGGCGCGACGGAAATACGGCGTGGACGATGCCACTTTGGGGCGTCCAGTCCGGCAACAGATTGACGAGGCGACTGGAGGCGATGTGCTCGTCAACCACCATCGCCGGCAACTTCACAACCCCGACACCTTCGAGCGCGGCGTAGAGCAGTTGCGACAGGTCATCCGTGACAAGACGCGGCTTGTGCGCGATGTGGACTGACGCGCCATCGGCACCTTCGAGTTGCCAGACGTGTTTTGCCTGCATTGGTCCGACATCCAGACTTGGCAGCTCGCTGAGATCGGCCGGCACGAACGGACGCGACAAACCCTTTACGAGGTCGGGACTGGCAACCAGCCGCTGCGGACTGTCGCCCAGCGTGCGCATGACGAGATCAGTTTGCTCCAGCGGCGGAAAACGGACGCGGACGGCGACATCGATGCCTTCGCCGATGACATCGACGCGGCGACTGGTGCTGTCGAGTTCGACCGTCACGCGCGGATTGGCCGCCATATAGCGCGCGACCATCGGACCGACCTCGAAACATAAAAGCGCCGGCGGACAACTCACCCGGATGAGCCCTTGCGGCCCGGTGCGCGATCGGTCGATCGCTTCCTGCGCAGCATCCGCCTCGACGAGCATTGCAACGCAATGCCGGTAATACTCCTGACCGATTTCCGTGGCGGCCAGCTTGCGCGTTGAACGTTGGAGCAGGCGAACGCCCAAGCGTTCCTCCAGCTCGATGATGCGGCGACTGAGCTTGGATTTCGGCAGGCCAAGCGCGCGGCCGGCCGCCGCATAGCCGCCATGATCGATCACCTGCACGAAGTAATAGAGATCGTTGAGGTCCTGCATATCGGACTGTCCTCGTATCCGACTGTCCTACAGATAGGACGGACCGGTCAGGATACGCTATCTACCCGCATCATCGTCCCAACGATAGCTGTCTCTGCGGCCAATGTGATTGGGCCCGCAAGGAGACAAGCCAATGAGACGAATTCTCGGAATCTACAGTGCGCCCCGCCCGCACTGGGTCGGCGACGGCTTCCCAGTCCGGACGATGCTTTCGCATCAGGACCAGGGGAGCCATGTCAGCCCATTCATCATGGTCGATTATGCCGGTCCGGCTCAATTCGAGCCGACCAAGGCACGCCGCGGCGTCAGTCAACACCCGCACAAGGGCTTCGAGACTGTCACCATCGTCTACGAGGGTGAAGTCGAGCACCGGGACTTCGACGGGCGCTGGCGGCCTCATCGGCCCCGGCGACGTTCAGTGGATGACGGCCGCTTCCGGCATCCTGCATGAGGAGCATCACTCGCCTGCATTCGCGGCGAACGGCGGCAACTTTGAAATGGTGCAGCTCTGGGTGAACCTGCCGGCCAAGGACAAGCTGGCGAAGCCCGGCTATCAGACACTGCTTGACGCCGAGATTCCAACGGTCGCGCTGCCCGATCATGCCGGCAAGCTGCGTGTCATCGCGGGCAATTTCGGCGCTGCCAAAGGTCCGGCGCGGACGTTTACGCCGATCAACGTCTGGGACCTGCGGCTGGCGCGCGACAAGACCGTCACGCTCGACGTGCCCAACGGCCACACGCTGTCCGTGCTCGTTCTCTCGGGAACGGTCGAGGTGAACGGACAGGAAATCGCTCGCGAGGCCCAGTTGGTGCTGCTTGGCCGCGAGGGCGGCGGCATCACGATCGAAGCCAATGATGAGGCGAAACTGTTGGTGCTCAGCGGTGAGCCGATCAATGAGCCGGTCGTCGCCCACGGCCCGTTCGTGATGAACACCCTCGAGGAAATCGAGCAGGCGATGTCCGATTTCCGGAGCGGCAAGTTCGGCACCATAGCCGTCGCGATGACAGCTCACTGAGTTC
The DNA here is from genome assembly GCA_963757845.1 of uncultured Alphaproteobacteria bacterium. Classification (GTDB taxonomy): domain Bacteria; phylum Pseudomonadota; class Alphaproteobacteria; order Rhizobiales; family Xanthobacteraceae; genus P52-10. The sequence continues at coordinate 235,129 of CAVWTB010000042.1, read as the reverse complement.
AGGCGGCCTGGCCGACCAGGCGAGGCCGCCTTTTTTCTACGTCTTACGGCGCCGGTCCGCCGCCCTTGACGCGGACTTCACTCAACCAACGGGTTCTCACATGACCACAGCAAATTCATCGAAGGCCGGCCTTAACGCCCTGTTGGCGCCTGAGGAGAGCGTGCTCGTACTCATCGATCACCAACCGTACCAGTTCGCCAATCTCAACAGTCATGAGCCGACGCTGATCGTGAACAATGTTGTCGGCCTTGCAAAAGCCGCCAAGGTGTTTGGCGTCCCGACGATCCTGACGACGGTTATCGAAGAGCGCGGCGGCTACATCATCAAGGCGCTCCAGGATGTCTTCCCCGAGCAGAAGCCGATCAACCGCACCTTCATCAACACCTGGCAGGACAGCAATGTCGTCGACGTGGTGAAAAAGACCGGCCGTCGCAAGCTGATCCTCGCCGCGCTCTGGACCGAGATCTGTCTCGCCATGCCGGCAATCCAGGCTGCCGGCGAAGGTTGGGACACCTATGCCGTCACCGACGCATCGGGCGGCGTGAGCCTCGAGGCGCACGAGATGGCCGTGCGCCGCATGGTGCAGGCCGGCGTCACGCCGATCACATGGCTTGCCGTTGCCGCCGAATGGCAGCGCGACTGGGCACGCGAGAAGACGGCGCAGGCCCTTAGCGGCGTGATCCTGGAGCATGGCGGCGGCTCGGGCATCGCTCTCGCCTGGGAGCTGCAGCTTCTCGCCGGACGCGCGGCCGCGGGCGTCTGACGCTGCGACACCAATGCGGAGCCCGCTTGTCGGGCTCCGCTTCATCGGTCTTTGCCGGCCAGGCCTTTAAGCACCCTTGCCAGGCAATCCACGCCGCGCCTGATCTCGCGCTCGTCGAGGCCGGCATAGCCCACGACAAGACCTGCGCGATCCGGCCGATACGCGATGGCCGACTGCGCCGTAGAGCGGCGTCACGGGATAGAGGCCGAGCCCGGCCGACTGCCCCTTCCTGATCATCGCCGCCTCCTGCTTGCGCGGAACGTCGTTGAACCAAACGACGACGTGAAGGCCTGCGTCCGCGCCGGCAATGGTGACCCTGTCGCCCAGCCTTTCTGCGAGCGCCTCGAGCAACGCCACGCGCCGTTCGCCGTTGCGACGGCGCGCTTTGCGGACGTGACGTTCATAGGCGCCGCTCGCAACGAGATGGGCCAATGCGTCCTGCTCGAGCCCGGGCGTGTGGCGATCTGTCAGCTGCTTTGCCCGCGTGAAGGCGTCGCGAAGGGCGCCCGGAACGACCAGATAGCCGAGGCGGAGCGTGGGCGAGAGCGTTTTCGAGACCGTGCCGAGATAAATGACATGCTCGTCGCCGCCGGCGGTCTGCAGCGGCTCGATCGGTCGGATGTCGTAGCGATACTCGCTGTCGTAGTCGTCCTCGACGATGTAGGCGCCGGTGCGGCGTGCCCAGGCCAGCAGGTCCTGCCGTCGTCCGGCCGACATCACGCCGCCGAGCGGAAACTGATGCGACGGCGTGACATAGCAAAGCCGCGCATCATCGACCTTCGCGAGCCGATCGGTCCGCATGCCTTCCTGATCCACCTCGATCGGAACGCCGACGCCGCCGGCGGAGATGAAGACCTGCCGCGCCATCGCGTAGCATGGATCCTCGATGACGAAGCGATCGCCAGGATCGAGCAGCAGGCGCGCGCACAGGTCGATGCCCTGCTGCGATCCATTGACGATGATGATCTGCTCCGCATCGCAGCGCAGGCCCCTGGCTCGCCAGAGATAGCTCTGCAGGGCTGCGCGCAGTTCGTGCGCGCCACGCGGATCGCCATAGCGCAGGCGCTGCGGACGACGCAGCAGCGCACCATTGAGCGCGCGCTTCCATGCCAGCGTCGGAAAATCCGCCGCGGTGAGTTCGCCATAGCGAAAATCCGCGATCAGCCTGCCGGCCGGGGATGATGGAGGCGAAGGAAGCTCGGCGATCCGCCGGCCATAACCGGACAGCCGGATCGGCTGAGATCGGCTCGAACGCCGCTTCACCTGCGGCGCAGGCCGGGTGAAGGCCGGCGAGACCCGTGTCTTCGCGCCCTGACGGGTTTCGAGGAAACCTTCCGCCGAAAGCTGCTCATAGGCGGCGGTGACCGTGGTGCGCGACACGCCGAGTTCGGCGGCCAACGACCGCGTCGATGGAAGCGGCGTGCCGGGCCCGTAGACGCCGCTGGCGATCTGGCCCTTGAGCCCGTTAGAGATGTCACGGGCAACCTGCTTTCGCCGGCCGCCGTCTCGAAGATCTTCGCCAAACTGGACCATTATTTTTCCACGAAACTGGACCTTCTTGCTGGTCCAGTTTGCGGGCAAATTGCACCGAGAGCAAGGAGAGATGCGATGTACGTGCCGCCGGCCTTCCGCGACGACGATCTTGTCAGTTTGCATGCGACGATGCGCGCCGCGCGGCTGGCCAATCTCGTCACCGCCACCGCCGATGGCCTGATCGCCACGCCCCTGCCCCTGTTCATTGACGCCGCGGAGGGCGATCACGGCGTGCTGTACGGACACGTCGCCCGCGCCAACCCGCAATGGAAGAGCGTTCCGAACGGCGAGGCGATGGCCATCTTCATGGGAGCGGACGCGTATGTGACGCCGGCGTGGTACGCGGCGAAGCAGGAGACCGGAAAGGTCGTTCCGACATGGAATTACATCGCCGTGCACGCCTACGGCCCGGTCGAGTTCTTCGAGGATCCCGACCGGCTGCTCGACGTGGTCACGCGGCTCACCGCGCTTTATGAGCAGTCGCGCCCCGTTCCCTGGGCGGTGACCGATGCGCCGGAGGACTTCGTCCGGACGATGTTGCGCGGCATCGTCGGCGTGCGCATGCCGATCACGCGCATCGACGGCAAGCGCAAGCTGAGCCAGAACAGGAGCGCCGAGGATCGCACGGCCGTGGCTGCGGGCCTGGCGGCGAGCGAGCATCCGGCGGAGCGAGCACTTGCCGCGCTCGTTCCGACGTAAATCGCTCGCTCAGGCCGACCATCTCATTGCGGCGCCGCCTGGATATTCGCCTCCCGCGCAAGCTGCGTCCACCGCGTGAGCTCTGCCTGCATCAGTTCGCGCAGCCGCTCCGGAGGGGCGGGCGGCGCTGCTTCGACATTCATGGTGCGAAGCGTCTCGACGAAGCGCGCGTCGCGCAGCAGTGTGTTCGATCGCTCGTTCCAGTACGCGACGACTTCGGGCGCGACTCGCGACGGCGCCAGCAAACCTGTCCAGGCCATCGCCTCGAACTGCGAAACTTCCGCGACGCCGGTCTCGGGCATGCTCGGAATTTCCGGCGCCAGCGGCGAACGCTTCTGCGACAGCACCGCCAACGCCTTCACCGTATTGCCGCGCACTTGCGGCAAAGAGCTCGTCATCGCGTCGATCATCATGTGCACACGCCCTTGCGACAGATCGATCAGCGCCTGCCCGCTGCCGCGATAGGGAGCATGCACGAGCTTTGCTCCGGTCAGCCGCGAAAACATCTCGGTGATGAGGTGGCCCGCGGTGCCGGTGCCCGGATTGGCCGCGATGTACTTGCCCGGTTCAGCCCGCATGATGGCGACCGCCTCGGCCAGCGTCTTGGCGGGAAACTCCGGACTGAACACGACCAGGAAGCCGGTCCAACCAAGGAGCGCAACGGGCGCAAGATCGCGCATGACGTCGAACGGCAAGTCCGACCTGACGGCGGGATTGACCGTCAGCGGAGAGTTGGAGCTGACCAGCAGCGTGTATCCATCAGGTTCGGCAGCCGTGACGGCCTGCACACCGATGACACCGGTCGCACCGGCGCGATTGTCGACCACCAGCGTCGTGCCCTGCCGCGCCTGCAACTCCTCGGCCAGCCGGCGGCTGATCAGGTCGGACATGTTGCCGGGCGGAAACGGCACGACCAGGCGGATCGGCCGTGACGGATAGGCCTGGCCGAACACCGGCTGCGCGCCGGTCAATGCGGCAGCGCCAGCCAATCCAAACGTGAAACGTCGTCGTGAAATCTGCCTCATCGTGCCTCCCCCCTCGATTTTTTTCTGATGGTCAGTAATCGGCGAGATCGTCGACGGCGTAGCCGCGCTTCGGCACCAGCACGGTGCGCTCGAAGCTGATGAAGACGGTGCCGTCCGCCTTGCGGCCTGTCGTGCGCACGGTGACGACCCCCTGCGTCGGGCGCTTCGCCGACTCGCGCTTGGCCAGGACCTCGGATTCCGCGTAGATCGTGTCGCCCACGAAGACCGGGGCGGTGAGACGAATGTCGGTCCAGCCGAGATTGCCGATCGCCTTCTGGCTGACGTCGCTGACGCTCATGCCGACGACCATGGAGAGCGTGAGGCAGCTGTTCACCAGCGGTCGGCCGAATTCGGACTTCGCCGCATAGGCCGCATCGAAGTGCAGCGGGTGGGTGTTCATCGTCAGCAGCGTGAACCAGGTATTGTCGGTCTCCGAGATCGTCCGGCCCGGCCGATGCTCGTAGATGTCGCCTGGCTGAAAATCCTCGTAGTAGCGGCCAAAGCTTTCGCGAAAACGCGACGGTCCGACCTCCTTCGCCAGTCCCACCATTGTCATTCCCTCAAAGCGGATTGCGTTCGTCGGCCAAGGTCCGCGCGCGCCAGGATCTCCGCCGTGTGTTCTCCGGGCAGCGGTTCACGGAGCAGCGGCGTCGCCGGCTCGTGACGGAAGCGGATGGCCGGTGCGATGTGGCTGCGGCCCGCGTCGTCCTTCAGCAGCATGCTTCGCGCGCGCAAGTTCGGATCGTCGAGCGCCTCCGGCAGCGTGTTCACCGGTGCAAAGCAGACATCGAGCGGGCGCAGGAAATCGATCCAGTCGGACAGGTCGCGCTGGAGAAACGTCTCGCGCAGGAAGTCGATGACCGGCTGCTGGTGCGGGCCCGGGCCGCGCGCGCAGAGCGGCTCGAGATCTTTCCGACCGAGCGCATGCAGCAGCGCGTGCACGAACTTGGGCTCCTGTCCGGCAAGCACGAGCTGGCGGCCATCGCGCGTGTCATAGATCCGATAGAACGCGGAGCCGCCGGTCGTGCGCTGATGCTTGACGACCGGATGCTTTCCGTCCGCCATCGCGGGCCCGATCACGTTGGCGCAGGATGCAAACAAGGCATCGTGCATGCCGATGTCGATGTAGTCGCCGCGACCGGTCTCTACCCGCCGCAGCAGCGCCATCAGCACGCCGGCGAGCCCCTGCAGCGCGCTGAGGTTGTCGGCGATCGGAATGCCGGGAACAGCGGCGCGGCCGTCGTCGCCAAGCGTCAGGCTGAGCACGCCGGTCAGGGCTTCCAGCGCAAGATCATGCGCCGGCCGGTTGTCATAGGCGCCGTGCTGTCCGAACGCGGTGATCGAGCAATAGACGATGCGCGGATTGCGCGCGCTGACGGCCTCGTAGCCAAGACCAAGACGCGCGGCGACGCCGGGGCGGAACGACTCCACCAGGACATCGGCGTGATCGCAAAGCTTCAGCAGCGCCTCGCGACCTGCCGCATCCTTCAGGTCGATCACCACGCTCTTCTTGCCGCGGTTCAGGTTGCGGAAGAAGATGCTGGTCCGCTCATCCATCGGCGCGATGTGACGTCCCGGATCGCCCTCCCCTGGCGGCTCGACCTTGATCACCTCGGCGCCGTGATCGGCGAGCGCCATGGTGAGGAAGGGTCCGGGCAGGAACCAGGACAGATCGATGACCTTCAGGCCCGCCGAGCTTCATGCGGGCGCGCGCTCCTGCGCCAGAATCGCGTCGTTGTCCGCACCGAGCGCAGAGCATGCGCGCTGCTCCGGCCGCACGCCGTTGATCTTCAGCGGATTGGCGAGCACGCGCAGCTCGGGTCGCATCGGGTGCGCGATGCTGCGCACCATGCCGGTCTGTCGGGTGAAGGGCGCGTCCAGCGCCTGCGCAAGATCGTAGACCGGCGCGATGGGGATCTTGCCGGTGAGTGCTGCAAGCCAATGCTCGGTCGTGTGCTTGCGCAGTTCTTCATCGAGGATGTCCGTCAACGCCTCGCGATTCTCGCGGCGGCCTTTCGCGCTCGCGAACCGATGGTCCTGTGGCAGCTCCGGCCGCGCGATCACGTCGCACAGGATGGTCCAGAACTTCTCCGTCATGCACATGATGAAGATCCAGCCGTCCGCGGTCGGGAAGGTCTGGACCGGCACCTGCGAAAGATGCGCGCTGCGGGATTTGCGTTCGGCCTTGTCGCCTTCGTTGAGATACCAGAGCGCCGAGTAGGTGAGCTGATGCATCGCAACGTCGAACAGACAGGTGTCGACATCGCAGCCGCGTCCGCTCTGACGTGCCTGCAACACACAGCTGAGCAGGCCGACGAGGCCGGTGACCCCGGTCATCGTATCGATCATCGACGCGCCGACGCGCGCCGGCAGCCCGTCGGGTTCGCCGGTCAGGCTCATGAGCCCGACCTCGGCCTGCATCAGATAGTCGTAGCCCGGCCAGTCGGCTCTTTCATTGTCGCGGCCATAGGCGGAGATGTGCAGACACACGACAGCCGGATTGATCCGGCCGAGCGACGCATAGTCGAGGCCGAGGGGCGCCGCGAGATTGCCGCGCAGATTGTTCACCACCGCATCGGCGTCGCGCACCAGCGCCTCGAGCTGCCGCCGCCCCTCCAGCGACTTGATGTCCAGCGTGACGCTGCGCTTGCCGAGATTCCACGCCTGAAAATACTGGCTGTCATTGGCGCCAAGCATGTGGGGGCCGACGTGTCGCGACGGGTCGCCGCCGCTCGCGGCGTTTTCGATCTTGATCACGTCCGCACCAAGCTCGGCGAGGAGCATGGTGCCGTAGGGCGCCGCGCCGTATTGCTCGACGGCGATCACCCGCATGCCCGCCAGCGGTTTCATGCGGCGCTCCGCTTCAGCCACTGCCTGGCAATGATCAGGCGCTGCATTTCGTTGGTGCCTTCGCCGATGCAGGTCAGCGGCGCGTCTCGATAGAGCCGCTCGATGTCGTATTCCTTCGAGTAGCCGTAGGCGCCGTGGATGCGGAGCGATTCCGTGCTGTTCTCGAGCGCGGCCTCGGAGGCAAAGTACTTCGCCATGCCGGCTTCCATGTCGCAGCGTTCGCCGCGGTCGAAGGTGGCGGCCGCATCCAGCGTGAGCAGCCGGGCGGCGCGCGCACGCGTCGCCATCTCGCCGAGTTTCAAGGCGATCGCCTGGTGCTCGGCGATCGGCTTGCCGAAGGTCTTGCGGATTTGCGCGTAGTCGGTCGCAAGCCGCAACGCGCCTTCGGCAATGCCGACGCCACGCGCAGCGACATTGATGCGGCCAAGCTCGAGGCCGCCGGTGGCCTGATAAAAACCCTGCCCTTCGACCTCGCCGATCAGGTGATCGGCCGGAATGCGATAGTCCTCGAAGATCAGCTCGGCGGAATCGATCGCCTTGTAGCCAAGCTTCTCCAGCTTGCGTCCCACGCGAAAACCTTCCTGCTTCGGCGCGATGAAGAGGCTCATACCCTTGTGCCGCTGCTCTGCGTGCGGATTGGTCTTCACCAGCAGCGCGAAGCAGGAGCCCTCGATGCCGTTCGAGATCCAGGTCTTGGTGCCGTTGATGACGTAGTGGTCGCCGTCGCGCCGCGCCGTCATGCGAATGCCCTGCAGGTCGGTGCCGGCATCCGGCTCGGTCAACGCAAGCCCGCCGCGGATCTCTCCGCTCGCAAGATCCGGCAGCCAGCGCCGCTTCTGCGGCTCGGTGCCGAACTTTTCGATCGCGAGCGCCAGCATCAGGTGCGAGTTGAAGATGCCGGTGATCGCCATCCAGACCGCGGAGATGCGCATGACGATTTCGGCGTAAGTGGCGGCCGGCAATCCCAGCCCGCCGTACTCTGTGCCGACGGTGGCGCCGAACAGCCCGAGCTCGCGCATGTCGGCGACGATCTTGTCCGGCCATCGGTCGGCGTGGTCGTGCTCTTTCACGACCGGCTTCACCTTGCGCTCGAGCCAATGATCGATCGTGGCGAGCAACTGAGCCCGATCGGCCTCGTCCACCACCCGCCGGGAGCCAAGCCCACTCATCTTGAGCGCCTTCCTTGAAAGTTGATTTGTACGTATAACTTCATAGTTGAACGTACAAATCAACGGGAATGTCTGTTCAGTTCAGCCCGAGTTTCGGCCGATCGCAGACCTTAAGGCGTTGACCGCCTTAGGTAATTGACGGCGAGATTTGTCCGAACAAGGCGATTCGTCTGGCTCAAGTCATCCGCGGAGTCCCATGGCCGAACGGCACGAGAATCCCGACGCGCAGCTCGTTGAGGCGCCGCTCTATCGGCGCGTCGTCGATGCGTTGCGTGACGACATCGCGTCCGGCCGCGCAGGCGGTCGGCGATCGTTTGCCGACCGAGGATGCGCTCTGCCGCCGCTTCGGCGTCAGCCGGCACACGGTGCGGGAAGGCGTTGCGCGCGTTGCGCGAGGAAGGCCTCGTCGCGTCAAAGCAGGGCGCCGGCACCACGGTGGTCCGTCGCGCGGCGCGACCGCTTTACACCTACTCGATCGCCAGCATCGAAGAGCTGCTGCAGTACGCGACCGAGGCGCGCTATGCGGTGGACAAGAGCGGCATCGTCGTCGCAGATGCCGCTCTGGCCGAGCGGATAGGCTGCGACGTCGGCCAGCGCTGGCTGCGCGTGGAAGGCTTTCGCTATACCGCGCGGCGAGCAAAGCCCGATCTGCTGGACCGAGGTTTTCGTGCGCGCCGACTATGCCGGCATTGGCCTCATGATCGGCCGGCGCAGCCGGCACCATCTATTCCTGGATCGAGGAGATGTACGGCGTGCGGGTCGGCAGCGTCGAGCAGGTGCTGCGCGTCGAGCCGATGCCGGACGCGATCGCCGCCACGCTGCGCGCGGAAACCGCAATGGCCGTCGCCATCCGCCGCGCCTATCGCCTGACGACCGGCGAGCTGGTGGAAGTTGCCTTCAACCTGCATCCGGTCGAGCGATTCAGCTACTCGGTGACGCTGCAGCGGCGCGGCTGACGGCCGTCATCAAACAGCTTGATGATCGGATCGCCGTTCATCGCCCGCGGAAATTCGGCGGGCGTTTTTCGCGGAAGGACAACGGCCCTTCCTTCGCATCCTCGCTCTGCAACACGCGATCGATCGCAGCTTGCGTGCGATACATCCGCTCGACTGGCCCGCGCGGCATCGTCTCCAGCGCCATGTCCTTGAGCATGCCAACGACCAGCGGCGCATTTGCCGCGATCACCCTTGCCATCTCCCGCGCGACGGCGACGTGCTCGCCCTGCTGAACGATGCGGTTGACCAGGCCGACTCTGATAGGCGCGCTCGACATCGACGGCTTCGCCGATCAGCAGCAACTCCATCGCGAGCTTGTGCGGGATGCGCGCGGCGATCGACGAGACCAGCCCGAGCGCGATGCCGACCTTCGCCTCCGGATAAATGAACTTCGTCGTTGTCGGCCGCAACGCAAGATCGCTCATCGCGACCATCGTCACGCCCGCGCCCACGACTAAACCGCTCACCGCCGTGATGATCGGCTTCGAGACCTGGACGCCGACATTCGGAACCGCCTGCCAGAAGCGCGGCGGCGGATCGCCGAGGTCCGCGCCTGCGGTGAACACGTCATTGCCGGCGGCGGTCAGGATCGCGACCCGATCCTCCTCGCTTGCCGCGAAGCGCCGCCACGCGGCGTGAGATCGTCGCACATCGCCGACGTCAGGGCGTTGCGCTTGGCGGGACGATCGATCGTGATGACCGCGATCGCGTCGGCGGAACTCGTAGCGGATTTCGCCCTGGCTCATGCTCGGCCCTCCCCGTCGCGCAGCGCTACTGCGCGGTCTCGATGTTCGCGCGGCGTTTGATGTCCTCGTACTTGACCTTGTAGGTCTTGATGAACGCCGCGAACTCGTCCGGCAGCATCGTGCCGGTCGCGAGGCCGGCAACCTCGAGCTTCTCGATCGTGTCCGGCTGCTTGGCGAATTCAGCGGCGGCCTCCGCGATCTTCTGCGCGATCTCCTTCGGCAGTCCGGGCGGGCCGAAGAAACCGAACCATCCGGCGGGATCGAAGTCCGGCAGGCCGGCCTCCGCCATGGTCGGCACATCGGGATAGCGCGACAGCCGCTGCGGCGCGGTCGTGCCGAGCACGCGCACGCGCCCGCCATCCTTTTGCGTGAGCACCAGCGGATCGAACATCGCCTGGATCTGGCCGCCCGCGAGGTCGGTCACCGCCGCGGCGCTGCCGCGATAAGGCACGTGCTGCATTTGCGCGCCGGTGAGAATGCGAAGCATCTCGCCGGAAAAATGCCCGAACGAACCGGTGCCGGCGGAGCCGTAGTTGAGCTTGCCCGGCTCCTTCTTCGCGAGTTCGACGAGATCGCTCATCGACTTCACGGGCAGATCGGCGTTCACGCCGACGAACTGGTAGGCGACGGCAAGCCGGACGATCGGCGTGAAGCTCGTCACCGCGTCGTACTTGGCCTGCGAGCTCACCAGCGGCTGGACCACCAGCGCGCCGTTGTTCGCCATCAAGAGCGTGTAGCCGTCAGGCTCCGCGCGGGACGCCGCAAGCGAACCGACGATGCCGGCCGCGCCCGGCCGGTTGTCGACGATGATCGGCTGGCCGAGCTTCACTGCGAGCTTTTCGGCGAACAGGCGGCCGACGATGTCGTTGGTGCCGCCGGGCGGATACGGCGAGATGATGGTGATCAGCCGCGTGGGCCACTGCTGCGCGTGCGCCTCGACCGGCAGCGCGGGAGCGGAAAGAAACAACGCCGCAACCAACGTTCCGAGCCTCATGGCCGTTCCTCCGATGTCCTATTATGTGAGACATAGTCTCATTTCGTGCTACGCTAGGCGCGCGGTCGCGGCGAGTCAACGGCGGAAGGGCGACATGGAAACGACACTGGTCAAGGGACTGCAGATGCTGGAGGCGGTCGCTGCGAGCAGTCGCCCGCGCGGCGTCAGCGATCTCGGGCGCGAGCTCGGCATGACGCGCAGCAATGCCCACCGGCTTCTGCAGACGCTCGCTTCGCGCGGCTATGTTCGCCATGATCCCGAGCTCGGCCACTATGAGTCGACACTGCGGTTGTTCGAGCTCGGTTCGGCCGTCGCGATGCGGCTGGACGTGCGAACCGTTGCACACCCGATCATGCAGGCGCTTGCAAGGAAGGTTGACGAAAACACCATCCTGTCGGTGCGCGATGGACGCGAGGTGCTGGTGCTCGATCGCGTCGAAGGCACGCGCACGCTGCGCACCTATACGCCGCTCGGCGCGCGCAGCCCGATGCACTCGACCTCACCGGGCAAGCTGCTGCTCGCCTACGCGTCGGCCGACGTGGTCGATGCGGTCGCACGCGAACTCAAGAAATTCTCGCCGCAAACCATCGCCAGCCGGCGGCGGCTCGATGCCGAGTTGGCTCGTATCCGCGGCCAGGGCTACGCGATTGCAGACGCGGAGTGGCATGAGGATGTCGCCGGCGTTTCCGCAGCCGTCCGACGCGCCGACGGCACGATCGTCGCCGCGTTGACCGTGTCGGGACCGGTCGTGCGCTTCAAGCCGGCACAGATCAAGGCGTACCTGCCGCATCTCCTGTCGGCGGCACGCGAGATCAGCAAGAGATTGGGGTACAGCGCCTCGTCGCGGTGAGATCCTCCTGATCGCGCCGCCTTTTTTCAAGCCGCCGGGTCCGGCTCGGCGCGGTCTCTGCGCACGTCGGCAAACGATGGAACAGATTGACTAATGACCGTCAGTCATTTATTAATGACCAGTAGTCATTAGAGGTTGCCGATGGCTGCTCCGCGCAGGCGTTTGGGTCAGGACGTGCGACGCGCCGAACTGCTCGATGCGGCCGAGCGGCTGCTGCGGCGGGACGGGCCGACCGTGCGGGTCGAAGACATCGTCGTCGAAGCCAAGGCTGCAAAGGGAACGTTCTATACGTGCTTTGCGACCTGGGACGACATGCTCGAAGAGGTTCGCGCGCGAAAGCTCGCCGAGCTGGAACGCGCGCTGGCGCCGGTCCTCGGCGCGAAGGCAGAACGACCGTCCGTGCTGGCGGACGTTGCGGCAATCTCCATCGACTTCATTGTCAATCTGCGCGGCCTGCACGAGGTGCTGTTCCACAGCGCATTCACGCAGGCGCGGCCGTTGCCCGAGACTGATGCGGCCGCCCGCGCAGATCGCGGCGATCCTGCGTCGCGGCCAGCAGGCCGGCGTATACGCCCCGTGCGATCCCGAACCGATGGGCGCGCTGATCTTCGCGATGATGCACGAGACCGCGGACCGCATCGCCGCCGGCGCCGACCGCAAACGTTCACTCGCGGCGTTCAAGCTTGCGCTCGACCGCATCGTCAACGCGCGCCGCCTCTCGCCCGGAGGAAAGCCACATGAGGATACTGCCGCCGGTCCTGCTCATGATCTTCACGGCGTTGATGATCGCGCTCAAACTGTGGCTGCCGGGCCCCGTGGTCGTGCCCTTTCCCTTTGGCTGGCTCGGCGCGATTCCGGCGGTCGCCGGGCTTGGCGTGACCTTGACCGCGGCACGCCGCTTTCACCGCATCGGGACGAACATCAGGACCTTCAACGAACCGACGCTGCTGGTCACCGACGGGCTCTTCAGCTGGAGCCGCAATCCGATGTATCTCGGAATGGCGGCATTCCTTGTCGGCCTGGGCATCGTGCTTGGAACGCTGTCGCCGCTGCTCGTCGCGGCCGCGTTCATCGTCATCGCCGACCGCTGGTATATCCGCTTCGAGGAGGCCGCGATGCGCCGGAAGTTCGGCGACGCCTATGCCGCGTATACCGAACGGACGCGGCGCTGGTTCTGATGCGATCGGACGTGCGGACGAAGCGTCTCGCCCTCGACTATCGCAAACAACTCGCCGGCATCGTACGGCATCCGCGGGTTGAAACTTGCGCGAACCGCGCTATGCCCGCAGCTTCGCTCCGAACGCGAAAGGCAGCGGCGTGGTGCGGACGACGAGCCGCTCGAGATTGTCGCGAGACTGATGCTCGACGAACTCCACCGCAAAGCCGAGTTCGAGGTGCCTGATGACGCGGCCGACGCAGGCGCCCACGGCGAGCGGCGTGCCGACTGCGGGCTGCACGTCCGCCGAGATTGCGACACCCGACGCCGACATGTCGATGATGAAGCAGTTGCGTGTGCTGCCGTCGGCGAAGGTCAGAATCGAGTGCGGGCTTTCGGGAACGATGCGCGCCTGTTTTCGCTGGTCGCGGATCCGGGGATCCCGCTGCTTCTTCTCGAGCCAGGTGAGCTTGTTCGCGAGCTTTTCACGCTCGGCGTGGGACATCGCGAGGTCGAGTGACGAAACCGCCGGCGATGGTGTCGCTGATTTGACCGTCGAGCCTGCCGAAATCACCGAAGTAGGTCGACAGACGATCGCCGACCTTTCCCACGACGGGGACCGCGACCATCATCCGAAACGGCGAAACGCGGCTGGTCCGGCAGGCGAAGCTGCGCGGCTTCCCCTGCGGATCATACCAGTTCGGAAGCGTGTACCGTCCATCGACCACAACATTGACGGCACGCTGTTTCAGAATTTTCTCAATAGACACGGCATCCTCAAATAGATGCCTGAAAGCGATAGGTCCTCCTGGTTTACGAAGTGAGAAGGTATCTGGTTGACGTCGTTTAAGGTTAGCAAAGACTTGCAAGTTCACGCGCCTTATGCCGATCGCCGTCCGCAATGCGGAATTGACGTCAAATCCGATAGCGGGCGACGGCAGCCTCATCCCATTCGATACCGGCGCCCGGACGATCCGGAATCTCGATCGAACCATCCTTCACCGCGAACGGCTGCTGCAGAACCGGGTCCGCCCAATCCTGCCACTCAAGCCAATGGGCGGTTTCGGTCACTCGCATCAGATGCGCTGAAAATTCGGGATACAGATGCGTGGAGACCTCGATGCCGGCGGCGGCGGCAATCGGCGCGGCACGCAGCCAACCGCCCACGCCGCCAATTCGCATCAGGTCGGGCATGACGTAGTCACAGGCCTCGCAGCGGATCGCGTCGTACAAGGCACGCGGACCATAGAAATTCTCGCCGATTTGAACTGGCGTCTTGAGTTCACGCGCAAGCTGCGCGAAGCCCGAGAGATTGGTGTAGGCGATCGGCTCTTCGAACCAATACAATCCCTGCTGATCGAGCGCATGGCAGCGCCTCAAGGCGTCGCCGAGCGACAGGCCCTGGTTGAAATCCACCATGAGCTTGATCTCGTCGCCGGCGCCGCTGCGGACCTCGGCGATGGCGGCGACGTCGTCGGCAAGCCGCTCTCGTCCGAGCCGCAATTTGAGCCCGCTGAAATCCGCCCTCGGCGACGAGCTCTCCCGCTTCGTCGGCCAGCCCTGCGACGTCGGTGAGCCAGAGGCCGTTGCTGTTGTAGGCTGGCACGCGCCCGAGCGTTCCGCCGAGCATGACGGCCAGCGGCATGTTTGCGGCTTTTGCGAGCGCATCCCAGATCGCCATATCCAGGCCGGACACGGCGATCATTGCGACACCTTCATAGCCAACCAGATTCAATGCACGTCGATTGGCCTGAAGGCTGTCGAACGGCGCCAGCCGCTTCCCGACGAGCGCAGCAGCAAGATCCTGAATGGCCGGAATGATGTAACGAACCGAACCCTTGAGGTAAGGCGCAAGGTAGCTTCTGCCGACGATACCCTCGTTCGTATGAAGATCGATCAGGACAAGCGGCCAGTCGTTGAACAGGCCGACCTTCGAGACCACCGGCCGGCGCAGCGGCACCAGGACAGGTCGGGCATCTATGGATCTGAGCGTGAGCTTCTCAACCATGACCGGACGACAGCCCTTTCTGACATCAGGAAGGCACTTCCCAAGTGAAGATTCTGCGCTCGCACGGCTTAATCCATCTGAACGAGCGGCAATCCGGATGTAAATTCACTCATGAGTATACTTGGGTACACCAGGGAGCCGGCGCATGAGGCGATCGAAGGAGCAAACGAGAGAACGCATCCTGGACGCCGCCTACGGATTGTTCTGGCGTCAAGGTTTTCTGCGGGTCTCGATTGACGAGATCGCCGCACGCGCCGGCATCACCAAGCGCGCGCTCTATCAGCACTTTCGCAGCAAGGACGACCTGATCGCAGCGGCGCTTGCGCATTCCAGCCAGTTGGCTGTCGCCCGGCTGAAGGAATTCCCCCGCCCGACGCGCCGGGAAGAATTGATCAATTCTTTCTTCGCTCAGCTTGCGGCCTGGGCGTCGACCCCGCGATGGTCGGGCGGCGGCTTCACGCGCGTGGTGGTCGAGCTTGCCGATCAGCGCGGCCATCCGGCGCGCACGATCGCCCGCAAGCACAAGGCCGCCGTGGAAGAATGGCTCGCCGACGCCCTTTCTGTTGCGCGCGTCGCCTCACCACGCGATCGCGCCTGCGAACTGATGCTGTTGATGGAAGGCGCGATGGCCTTGATGCTGATTCACGGCGATCGCCGCTATGCCACAGCGGCTGCGAATGCTGCACGGACGCTGGTTCGACGAGGGGCTCGCAGAACGTGAGGGCCTCAGGCAGCCCTCGCATCGCGAGCAGGTCCACCCTGCAGCCATCCATGGCCGCGCGCGTAAAGCTCTTCGACCTCGGGACCCTTGAGGCCAGGCATATCGCGCCGCACGCGATAGCCGATCTCCTCCTGAATATAGGCAAGGTGCCGATAGCCCTCGGGAAATTCCGCGAGCTTTTGCGCATCGAGCGTCACGGTCGCGGAGGGATCGATCAGGTCGAGACGATCCTTTTCGTAGATCGGTTGGCGAAGCACGATGCCCCAGCGGCCGTCCCGCTTCTCCAGAAAATCGTAGAAGCGGCCGGTACAGACGACATCACACGGAATGCCGTGCACGGCCGCGCGCTGCGAGATCGTCATCTTGGTCTGCGACACCGCGCGTTTGCCGACGACGTCGATGCTCGTGCCACCGAGAAAATGCAGAATACGGACACCCTTCTCCCACCCCTCGCGGCTTGCACGGATGAAGTCGACGGCCCTGCCCTGAAACCAGGTCGCCATCATCCAGCCGTCGTCGTGCCAGACCGATTGGAAGCGCTCCCAATCGCCGGCGTCCCGCCAGAGCGCCCAGTTCTCCACGAGATCGCGGATCGCGAGGCGTTCTTCCACGTCGCTGTTCATCGCGTCCGTTCCTTGTCTTGGTCGAGCAACCTGCCTATGGTTGGCCAGCCTGAATAGTTCAAATCCGTGAACAGGTTCAATTTATGAAACTCAAGCGGCCGACGGTTGTCAAGTCGGCGGATCGCGCCCTTGACGTCCTTGAGCATGTGGCTCGGTCGCCAGTGTTGGTTTCATTCTCCCAGCTGATGACCGAACTGGGCATCCCACGCAGTTCGCTCTCCCATCTGCTCAACAACTTGCTTGGGCGCGGCTACCTCAGGCAGGAGCCGGGAACAGGCGCATATCAGCTTGGTCCCCGGCTGCGCGAACTTGCCGAGCTGCTGCCGAAGCCTTCCATCGGCGCGCTCGCAGCGCCGATCCTTCACCGGCTCACCGAGAGCACGAACGAGACCTCGGGCTTCTATCGTCGTGTCGACGACGAGGTGGAGGTCGTCACCTCCGTGACCGGCAGTCAGGCGCTCGCCTACACCATGAAAGTCGGCGAACGAGCGCCGCTGTACGCGGTCTCCTCTGGCAAGATCGCTTTGGCGCAAATGTCGTTCGGCGAGTTTGAGGCTTACCTGGGCCGCGTCCATTTCGAGACATTTACCCCGAACACGCTCAACTCGAAGGATTCTCTTCGACGGGAGATCGAGGCGGCCCGCCGTGACGGCTTCGCCTATGTGCGCGAAGAGTTCACGGTGGGAATTACTGGTATCGCGATGGCGGTGTTCGCCGGCGACGACTTTGTCGGCGCGATCAACCTGGCGATCCCGACGGCGCGTTTCACCGAGAGCAAACATTCCGCTTTTCAAGCGAGAGCTGCGCGGAGCGTGCATCGCCCTTGCCGAGATTGTTGCGCCAGGCCTTCCAACCACTGCAAAGATGCGCAGCCGATCTCAGTAGCGCTCGCGCGCCGGCCCGCGGCTTGACCCGGTCAGCCGCTTAGTTCACAGTTAAGAACTGTTCCGCACGTTGAACGGCCACCTGAAGCCGTGTGCGGAATTCGCGGGATCCCGAGCGATCCCGACCCAAGGGAGGAGGCCCACCATGCGCTGGCCATGGGTCCTGCAGCTTGTTGCCTTGACGGCTCTCGGCGTGGCGGTCCCCTCCGCGGCGGATGCGTTTCCAGAACAAACCATCAAGATCATCGTGCCCCAGCCAGCCGGGGGCGGATTCGACACGGTCGCCCGCGTGCTGGCCGAGCGTCTCGCGCCTCGTCTCGGCCAACCTGTGATCGTCGACAATCGCCCTGGTGCTGGAACGGTGGTCGGCACGCAGGCCGCCGCAAAAGCGGCGCCGGACGGATACACGTTGCTTCTCGGCGGCCTGTCGAACATCGCGCTCAACCCGGGTCTTTACCCGCAGCTGCCATACGATCCGCTGAAGGACTTTGCGCCGATCGGTCTCGCGGTGAGTTGGTCCTACACCCTGATCGCCCGCAACGACCTTCCGCACAAGAACCTCGCGGACCTGATCGCCTTTGCGCGCGCCAATCCCGGCAAGATCACCTATGCGTCAGCCGGGCGAGGTTCCGGCCAGCACATTGCGGCCGCTGTGACCGAGCATCTGGCAGGCGTCAAGCTCACGCATGTGCCGTATCGGGGCGCGCAGGCTGCTTATCAGGACATCCTGGGCAGTCGCGTCGATCTCTTCTTCGACATCTCGTCGACGGCGATGCCGCAGGTCCAGGCCGGCGCGGTGCGCGCGCTCGCGGTCTCATCGAAACAGCGGCAATCTTTTCATCCGGAGGTGCCAAGCGTTCTCGAAACCGGCGTGGCACAACTCGACATGGAGAGCTGGTTCGGCCTTTTTGCCCCCGCCGGAACGGAGCCGCAAGTTCTGGAGCGGCTGCGCAAGGAATTCGCAGCAGTGATCGCCTTGCCTGAAGTCGCCGAGCTTTTCGCAAGAACCGGTGGACGGCCCTTGCGCCTGTCGCCTGAGGAGACCGAGAGCCTGATCCGTCGCGATGTGGAGCGGTGGACAAAGCTCATTCGGGATGCGGGTCTCGCTGAACCAGCCAACTAAAAGCCGAACGCCGTTTCGAAGCGGCGGCCGCCGGTCGATTTCGTGCGAGGTCGTCATGCAGGGCCCTTCGAACATCTGCACAAGAGGCCACTCTGAACCTCACTCTCCATCGCTTGCGCTAGCGCAAGATTTCGCCCACCGGCGTGCGGAAGCTGGCGATGGCGGGCAACAGCGCCATCAGGCTGCCGATGGCCATGAGACCCAGGACATTGAGCAGTTCCGGCACACCAAGCCCAAGCGGGAGCGCCAAACCGGTCCGTTGCTCGACGACATAGGCGATCAGCCAGCTGGCAAGCCCGCCGAGAGCAAGGCCCGCGAGGCATCCCGCCAGGAGAATGAACGATGCCCCTAGCCACACCGTCAGGAGAATGTAGGACCGCGAGGCACCGAGCGCGCGCAGGACAGCATAGCGCCTGCGCCTGAGCCCCGCGAGCGCGAGCAGCAGCATCATGGTCGCCGAAAAGATGAGTACGTTGTTGAGTGCGGAGGCGGCGACGAGCACATCGCGCACATCGCCAAGAGTGCTGTAGAGCGCGACCAGGACCTCGGCCGGAAAGAACGCCACGGTTCCGCCCTGGCGGTATTGTGCGCGTAGCGCATAGGCGTCTGCGACCGCACGCGGCTTCACGACAATGGCGGGAACGCCCGGGGTTTTTTCGGCGTCGAAGGGCGGGCCAAGCCGAGTATCGCCGACCGCGTGGCCATTGCCGAGCCCGTGGATTTCCCACACGCTTTCGATCGGCACGAGAATGGCGCGGTCCCAGGGCGTGCCGAGCCGTGGAAGCCGACCAACGACGACATAGCGAGCGGCGTCATGGCGGTGGCGAGCCTCTTCCTCGCTCACCACCCCGAACGGATTGCGGTGCCCCGCCACGCCATGGGCCGGGGTGATGGTGTCGCCGACGCTCAGCCGCACGTCGGAGCCGATCACCGCCTCGCCCTCGCCGGCGAATTGCCGGCCCTCGCTTGGCGTGATCCGGCCCCATCGTCCGGCGAACGCCGCTGTCGTGCCGACCACCGGATAGCCGCGCACCACGTCTCCAAACGCGATCGGCGCCGCTGCCTTCACCCGCTCGTCGCGAGCTACCGCATTGAGGACGGCGCCATCGATCAGCGCCAGCGCGTCCGGCTGCAGATAGACCGTTGTCAACACGAGTTGCGTGTGGCTGCCGGGCGCGCCGATCAACAGATCGAAATCGTCCGCTGCCAGGGCTGACGACCGGCGCAGCGCCGCCTCCTGCGCGCTGACTGCGACGCCAACCGCCACGGCGATGGCGACGAGCATCGGCGCTACCCAGGCGACCCATCGCAGGGCCCGCAGATCCGCGATGACCACCGGCCAGGGGTTCATGACGACGCAGCCGGGGCGGGGCCAAGCTCGCCGGCGACGAGCTGATAGACGCGGTCGGCGCGCCGAAGCACGTCGCGATCGTGAGAAATCAGGAGAATACTCGCCTGAGTGCGGCGCGCGGCCTCGATCAGCAACTCGGCGATCTGTGCGCCGTTCGTAGAGTCGAGGCTTGCCGTCGGTTCGTCCGCGAGAATGAGCTGCGGCTCCCGCACCAGGGCGCGCGCGATCGCGACGCGCTGCTGTTCGCCACGCGAGAGCGCACTCACACGCCGTGCGCGATGATCCAATCCGACCCGGTCTGCGAGCATGATGGCCCGGTCAATCAGCGCGCGCGGCGTTCGCCAGTGATCGAAACGCGCCGGCAGCAGAATATTCTCCAGGACGCTGAGTTCTCCGACCAGTTGGAAGTCCTGAAAGACCAGGCCCACCGTGTTGCGGCGCCAGCGGTCGCGCTCGCCCTCCGACAACGACGTGATGGTGCGATCGCCCCACGACACCGTCCCAGCATCCGGAATGACGAGGCCGGCGATCGCGTGCAGCAGCGTTGTCTTGCCGGCCCCGGAGGGGCCGGTCACGGCGAGAACGATCCCCGGCTCGATGAGGAGGCTTGTTCTGTTCAGGATGCGGCGGGCGATATCTCCCGCATCCATACGCTCAACCACCACGTCGCGAACGTTCAATGGCAGGGAGCGACGGAGCGACGGCTCAGCCGCGCCGGAAAGTTGCATCGACGATCCTGACCTGGCTGACAAATCCGCTATCCGGATCGACCCACGAACCGACTTCGAGGCTACCGGCGGCCACCACGCGTTCGCCGCCGCTGACCAGCGGCGAGGCGTTCTTGAGATATACGACGACGATATCAGCCGGCCAATCGGCATCGGACTGACAGAACGGGCAAAGCGCGAGTGGCTGTCGCGTCAGCACGAAGAAGCGACTTTCGGGTTTGAGCGGCGGCGCCATGTAACCGCGCATGACGACCTGTTTCCCGCGGAGCGCAAGCAAGCCGTCGGAGAAGACATATCCGCGCACCCCGAAACTCTTGTAGAGCTGCTCGAACAGGATCGGGACGCTCTCGTCCGCGTGCACGGCCGGTGCGAACGACGCGAACGCGACGCCGAGCATGGCCCGACGCCGCGTCAGCAAGGTTGAGCGATGGCCGTCAGCTGCCATCCTGTACCCCAGCTCTTATTGGCTCGCTCTTATTGGCTCGGACCCGAGAGGCCAAGCGCCGTCGTCATGATGCGAAACACGCGCGTGTTGTCGATGCGACCACGGAACAATTCCGCACCCGGCCCCGTGGCAGTCAGCACGACGTCGTCCGCCGCATGTACGCCCTGGCTGGCCTCGAACGGCAGGTTGCCGGCTGCGCCGGGCTGATCCCGGCACATTGCAGTATTTCTCGTTGGCGACGTTGGTGGTGCGGGTCGCGCCGGCGACCGCCGGTACGTTTTCTCCGTCCATATAGGGACGACCGAGATCGCAGTAGTCCGGGAAGGCGCCGAAGACAAAGGCGAGGCGGCGCGAGACGTCCACCTTTTCCGGATATCCGCTGGCATTGGCAGCCGGATAGTTGGGAAACTTCGACTTCCGCATAGGTGCCCAGCTTGTCCCGCAGCTGCTGGCCCGGGCGTTCGTCATCGTAGGTGCCGACGATCCCAACCGGATGGCTGTGATCGGCGACGACGACGATAAGGGTATCGTTGCGCGTGGCAGCGAAGTCCTTGGCCAGCTTCACCGCGTTGTCGAGCATGATCGTTTCGTAGACGGCCCGCTCCCAGTCGAGCGAGTGACTGTATTTGTCGATGCGGCCGGATTCGACCATCAGCACAAAGCCCTTGTCATTCCGGGAGAGAACGTCGAGGGCGACGCGAACCTGGTCGGTCAGGTCGGGCTGGTCGGGAAATTTGTCGACGCTACCCTGCTTGAGGAAGAAGCGGTCGAGCGCGCCGTCGATGTTGCCGGTGTTGAACAGTCCGAGCAGCTTGTTCGAACCCGCAGCAGCGTTGAGCTCGGCCTTGGTCGAGACGAACTTGTAGCCTTCCCCCTCGAACTTCTTGATGTAATCATCCTCGTCGGTTCGCTTCGAACCTGGCGTCGACTTGGCCAGGAAATTCGGCGAGCCGCCGCCCAGAACGACCTCCGGCTGCACGTCGAAGAACATCTTGACGATATCGTTGTAGTCGGCGCGACGGCGTGTGTGGGCGACCATCCCGGCCGGCGTCGCATCCTCGATCTCGGTCGTGGTGACGACACCGACTGCCATGCCCCGGGTGCGCTTGACGAGTTCGGCGATCGTCTCGACCTTGGGATGATCGAGCGTATTCTTGTTGCGCGCGCAGTAGACGCCGAGGGCGTTGACGCACGACTTGTGGCCGGTGGTATAGGCCGACATGCTGTTGGCGCTGTCGGTGACTATCGAATTGCTTCCGGAGGTCGAGACCAGCGCCATGTGCGGCATGTCGTCGATCGCGAGGTCGCCGTTGTAGCGACCCTCGACGATGCCCTTGGAAAGGACGCGCGCGGCCGTCCGGTGGGCGATCGACATGCCATCGCCGATGAACAGAATGACGTTCTTGGCCTTGCCGCCGCCATTGGTGTCGAACGCCTCCCAGGCGACGCTGGCGCGGCGGTCGCCTGCCGTCGCCTCGATCGTATAGTTGCCGGCCTTGGTCAGGACCACATCGCGGATCCAATAGGCCGAGTGGTCGCCGCCATCTTCACGCTGCACGAAAGCTGCGGGCTTGCCCGCGGCGGCTGCCGCGTCCTGGCCGTTGATGGTGACGCGAACGGCCGCCTGGTCCGGAGCACCGGGAAACTCAACCTTCAGATCGAACTTCGTGCCCACCAGGATTTCCGCCTTGTTGAGCGGATAAATCGTCTGCGCTTGAGCAGCCGCCGCAAAGAGCGCAAGCGCCGCTCCGAAAAATACCTCTGCCGTGCGCTTCATCGCCGTCCCCTTGTTTAGCTTCCTTGACCGGGGCGCTAACCTACGAGTGGCGGACAACACCGCTGTGACAACGGTTTTGATATCAAAAACTTTAGGTCATCCAGCGGATGGACGTCGTCGGGTCGAGCACCGACGCAGCTTCATCGGAACCCACCGCGCAACCGAGGCCGTCGCGGCAGCCGCACAGCAGGGCTTCACTTCAAGCCGATGCACCGGTCAACATGCCGCCCGCCATTGCTGATCGCGCGGCGAGGGCCGGCGGTGCAGCCGCTTGTCGAGCAGGTCGCGCGCCTTTGCAGGCTCGCCGGACTTCATGAAGGCGACCAGCAGCGTGTCCTCGATGATCTCGCGCTGGGCATGGCTGCCGCCGATCCGCACGACCTCGGCCGCAACCGGCTCGAGCGTGCGCGCACAGGCCTTGTAGTCGCCATCGGCAAAGGCGAGCACGCCCCGGCAGATCGCCGGCACCACCGGTCCCGGGGCGAGCTTGCCGTCGGCAAGGCGTTTCTCGAGATCCGCGAGGCGTTGCGCCAGGCCTGCATGATTTCCGGTCGCGGCCGCGACCAGCGCCATGTGCATGTCGGCGAACGGAACGCCCGCCTTCGGAAAACTGCGCTCGGCATGCGCCGCCGCGTCGTCCCAAATGTCCTTCGGCACCGGATGGCCGTAAGCCATCAGCCGCCACAACAGCGAAGCGCCGTCGGTGACCGAGTTGAGCGGCGGCGCCGTCGTCACCTTTGGCTGCACGCGTTCGGCATAGATCTCGAGAGCGCGCGCCGCATCGCCCTGCTCCAGCGCGACAAGCGCCTGATGCCAGGAGATGTGGCCATGCAGCAGGCCCGAGCGAGGATAGGACGGCAGCCAGTCCGAGATCAGCTGCTCGGCATCATCCCCCGACCCGTCCTCGAACATCGCGTGCGCCAGCGCGTGCACGGCGTTGCCGTTCGCGCGCCGGCCCTCGAAGCCGCGCTGGGTGAGTTTGCGGCCATGACCGACATTGCCGTTCTCGGTGTGCGACCAGCCGAGCGTGACAAGGAAGAACCAGTCGTCGCCATAGTGCCTTGCCAGACGCTCGGACAGGTCGACGCGCGCCTGATCGTGATCCGCCATGCCGGAGAAGGCGAACAGGCCGAACGCGCCCATCGGCAGGATCATGATCATCGCATCGCGCGGCCATTCATCGAGATGCGCGAGCGCGAGGCTGAGCGATCTTGCGGACTGCCCTTCCATGCCGAGCGCCAGCGTCTCGACGTGGCTCTTCTCGCGCGCGGTGCCGTTGCGCGCGACGAGCTCCCGTGCCTTCGTGGCTTTCTCCTGCGCCGCCTTCACGTCCGCATAGATGAAGTGGTGGCGGGCGCGCGCGATCTGCGCCAGCGCAAAGTCAGGATCGGCCGCGATGGCCTTGTCGAGCGCCTCGCCTGCGCCGGGCCAGGCCGAGAACATCAGATCGACGCCTTCGCGATAGGCCGCGGCGGCTGCTTCCGACGACGTCGACAGCGGCAGGCCATAGCGATCGTGACAGGCCATGCGAGGCCCCCTGTTTATTATTGTCTTACAAGCAGGAATGGATCGGCCGAATCCGGAACCCGCCGCCACTGCGCATTGTCGTCGGCCTCGAACCGCCAGGTCTCGCGCTTGGCCGAGACCAGGAGAAGCTCGCCGCGTTCGATGCGCCAGATCGTCGGCGCGAAATTGGCAAATGCCGGATCGCAGCGCGGCTTCACGAACACCTGGAAGTTTTCATTGCCGGCATCGGTGTTGGTCAGCGTGATCGCACAGATCACCTTGCCGCCGCTGCGGACCACCGACCAGTCGCCGATCATCTGGTCGGTCGAGCGGTTGAGCGCACGCGCCGCCGCCAGGTTCTGCAGAATGAAGACGCCCTCGCCCTGACGCGTCCCCTCGAAGATGCCGCTCTCGACCTCGGTGAAATCCAGAACCGCCTCGCCCTTGCCGTCCTGCAATCGCACGATGTCGAGGCCCTTGACCGACCAGGCGGCGATGTCCTTCGTGAACGGCAGCGCCTGGTTGCAGCCCTTCTCGAGCTCGAGCTTCTTGCCGCCGGCCGCATTGTCGCTCTTTAGCGTCAGCGCGCAGGTGCGGTCGCGTCCGGCGGTGGACAGCTCCCACTCGCCGATCATCTCTTTTGTGAGGTCGGAGGCGTTTTGCGTTGCCGCAGGTGTGCCCGCGGCAAGCAGGGCGGCCAGCGCCAGTCCGATCGAGAGAAGACGAACACGGCTGGCGCGGTTTTTCATTGTCAGCGGCCTTTGACCGGGGTCTCCGGAATGGGCGTCGGCGGCACCTTACCGGCAAACCAGTCCTTGATGTTCTCGACCACGAGCTGCTCCATGGCGCCTCGCGTTAGCACGGAGGCCGAGCCGATATGTGGCAACAACACGACATTTTGCATCGCGCGCAGCTCGTCCGGCACCATCGGCTCGTTGGCGTAGACGTCAAGACCCGCGGCAAGAATGTCGCCCTTCTTCAGCGCGGCGATCAGCGCGTCCTCATCGACCACCGAGCCGCGTGACATGTTGATGAGGACGCCGTTCGGACCCAACGCACCGATGACCTCGGCGCTCACCAGCTTGCTGGTCGCAGCGCCGCCCGGCGTCATGATGACGAGCGTATCCACCGCCTTCGCCATGTCGAGCAGCTTTGGATAGTGGCGATAGAGAACGCTCTCGGCGGGACGGCGCGCGTGATAGACGACCGGCACCTTCATCGCATCGAGGCGGCGGGCGATGGCGCGGCCGATGCGGCCCATGCCGACCAGGCCAACGGTGCGATCGCGCATCGAGCCTGCGGTGAGCGGATAAGGCTGATTGGCCCAAAGCCCCGAGCGCAGGTAACGATCGGCTTTCACGAATTCCCGCACCGTCGAGATCAAGAGGCCGAGCGCCGCGTCGGCGGTCTCTTCCGTGAGCACGTCCGGCGTGTGGGTGACGACGATCTTGTGGTCGCGGGCGTAGTTGAAATCGATATGGTCGTAGCCGACGCCGAAGCTGGAGATGATCTCGAGCTTCGGAAACTTCGAGATCATCGCCTGATCGACGCGCACGAGGTCGGTCACGGCGATGCCGCGGATGCGCTCACTCATCGCAGCGGCGATACGGCCGAGATCGCGCTGGTTCTCGAACTGATGCAGGACAAAGCCTTCGGACAGGCCTTTGGTGACGATCGGCTTGGGAGGGCCGAACAACAGAACGTCGGCTTTCTCCGATGATGGGGAACTTGCAGCCATCAGCTTTCCTTTCCAAGCGCGCTTTCGTGCCAGCGGCGTAGCACAAGATGCGATACCAGTGACAGGCCCATGAAAATGACAATGCCGGCCACGGAGAGCAACAGCAGCGCGGCGAACATGCGGGGAATATTCAGCCGGTAGCCGGATTCGGCGATCCGATAGGCCAGTCCGGAGCCGGCTCCCGCCGAGCCCGCGGCGATTTCGGCCACCACGGCGCCGATCAGCGACAGGCCGCCGGCGATGCGCAAGCCGCCGAGGATATGCGGCAAGGCCGACGGCAATTTGAGCTGCCACAGGGTCTGCTCGTTCGATGCGCCGTAGAGCGCGAACAGCTCCTTCAGATTGCGGTCGACGGAATTCAGCCCGAGCGTGGTGTTCGCCAACACCGGAAAGAACGCAACGATCCAGGCGCAAACCACCACGGCCACCTGCTGCGGCAGATAGATCAGCAGCAACGGCGCGATCGCCACCACCGGCGTCACCTGCAGGATGACCGCGTAAGGGTAGAGCGAATACTCGACCAGGCGCGAGCGATTGAACAGGAAGGCCAGCGCAATGCCGCCGATGGCTGCGGCGAGGAATCCTTCGAACGTGGTCACGAGGGTGACAAGCAGCGAGTCCGAGAGGATCCGCCAATCCTGCACAAGCGTCGAAAACACCAGGAGCGGCCCGGGCAACTGGTAGGGCGGCAGGTTGTTCAAGCGGACGATCAGATCCCAGACCAGGAGCCCGACGGCGAAGGTCAGCACCGGCAGCGCGAAGCGAAGCGGCCCCGTGGCTCGCTCAGTGGATTGCGGCTGCGCGTCCACCGCCATCACGCCACCTTTGGCGCGCTCGCGCGCGCGAGCGCGCCGGAGACGCTGCGGCAATGCGCGACGTACGCGGCCGACGTGCGAAACTCCTCGCCGCGCGGCTCGACGGCTTCGATGGCGAACTGCTCGGCAATGCCGCCCGGACGCGGCGTCATCACCACCACCCGCTGCGACAGATAAACCGACTCGAACACCGAATGCGTCACGAAGACGACGGTTCGCCGCGCACGCCGCCACAGATCCAGGAGGTCGTTGTTCAGTCGAAAGCGCGTGATCTCGTCGAGCGCCGCGAACGGCTCGTCCATCAAAAGGATGTCCGGATCGGTGACGAGCGCCCGCGCAAGCGAAACGCGCATCTTCATGCCGCCGGACAGCTCGCGTGGATAGACGTTGGCGAATTCGGACAAACCGACACTCGCAATCGTCTCGTCGATCCGCGCTGCGACGTCGGCGCGCGACCGGCGCTGCAGGCGCAGCGGCAGGTAGACGTTGTCCCACACGCTCGCCCACGGCATCAGCGTGGGCTCCTGAAACACGAAGCCGATCGAGCGGCGCTGATGCGATGCCGCGGCGGCCAGTTGCACCTGGCCCGAAGTCGGCTGCGTCAGGCCTGCAATCAGTCGCAGCGCCGTCGACTTGCCGCAGCCGGAAGGACCGAGCAGCGAGACGAACTCGCCGGCGGCGATCGTCAGATCGAGCGGCCCGAGCGCGTGCACGCCGTTCGCAAAAATTTTCGTGACGCCGCTCAGCCTGACCGCGCTCCCTGCAGAGCCGGCGGCGAGCCCCGACGCGGACGGCATCTTGCGCTAGTTCTTCGGCCGCAGGTTCAGGCCCACGCCCTTGTTGACGAAACGGAGCGTGTAACCCTTGCGGTAGTCGAGGTCGCTCTTCACGACCCCGGCCTTCACCATCTTGTCGAAAAAGCTCGCCATGCGGCCATCGTTCATGGCGCCGATACCGTCCTTCAGCGTGTCGCCGGAATCGACGATGCCGTATTCCTTCATCCTGGCGACGGAGAACGCGAGCAGCTCGTCGGTCATCTCCGGATTCATCTTCTTGATGAGCGCATTGGCGGCGGAGTTGTCGCCGTAGATATAATTGTACCAGCCGATCGCCGAGGCATCGACGAAGCGCTGCACGAGGTCGGGCTTGCTCTCTGCGAGCTCACGACGGGTCTCGATCAGCGTCGAGTAGCTGTTGAAACCCTGGTCGGCGAGCAACACGATCGTCGGCTTGAAACCGCCGGCCTTCTCGACCGTGAAAGGCTCGGACGAGACGTAGCCCTGCATCGCGCTCTTCTTGTCGGCGAGGAACGGCTGCGGGTTGAAGGTGTACGGCTTCACTTTGCTTTCGTCGAAACCGTATTCGGATTTCAGCCACTGGAAATAGCTGACGATGCCTTCCTTGGAGACGAACAGGGTCAGCGGCTTCAGGTCCTCGAGCTTCTTCACATTGGCTTCGGGATGCGCCAGCAGCACCTGCGGATCCTTCTGGAACATCGACGCAATCGCGACGGTTGGAATGTTGTTGGCGACCGCGTCGAACGTCTGCAGCGAATTGGCCGACATGAAGAAGTCGAGCCTCGCCGAGATCATCAGGATGCGGTTGTTGATGTTCGGTCCACCTGGAACGAGGGTGACATCGAGGCCGTACTTCTTGTAGGTGCCGTCGGCAACGGCCTGGAAGAAGCCGCCATGCTCGGCTTGCGCCACCCAATTGGTGCCGAAGGACACCTTGTCGAGCGTCTGCGCGGCCGCAGGCACCGACGAGGCGATTGCCAGCACGCCAAGGACCGTTAACGTTCGCAAGACATTGACGATGCACATGGTTGGACTCCGTCAGCCTTTTGGGCGCAAATAGGCCGTACCACCACCTGGACGGCTTTACGTTCGAGATATCCTGGCGCAGGTTAACCTTTCGCCACCGTTCGAGGCAAACACCCGAGACTGCGTTTTTTCGCGCCATGACCGAAAAACGTTCGCCCCACGACTGGACCAGCCTGGACTTCGGCGCGCTCGCGGAGAGTGATCCGGCGCGGTTGATCGCCGTGCTGCCGCTGGCGGCGACGGAGCAGCATGGCCCCCACTTGCCGCTCGGCACCGACATCATGATCGGCGAGGCCTATCTTGCGCGTGTACGCGAGCTTTTGCCGCAGGATTCGCCCGCGCGCTTCCTGCCGCTGCAGCCGGTGGGTATCTCGACCGAGCACATCGACTTTCCCGGCACGCTGACGCTGCCAACCGAGGTGGCCTTGCAAAGCTGGCTGGCGATCGGCGACAGCGTCGCCAACATCGGCATCCGCAAGCTGGTGATGGTGACCAGCCATGGCGGCAACAGCGCTGCCATGAGCCTGGTCGCGCAGGAGCTGCGCGCCCGGCATGGCATGCTGGCCGTCACGACAAGCTGGTCGCGCTTCGGCGTGCCGGATGGGCTGTTCACGGCGGAAGAAATTCGCCATGGCGTGCATGGCGGCGCGATCGAGACGTCGATCATGCTCGCGGCCTGGCCCGACCAGGTGCGCACCGGGCAAATCGCAAACTTCACGCCGTCGAGCGTCGCCATGGATCGCGATTTCAAATGGCTCAACGCACACCGGCCAGCGCCTTACGCGTGGGCAGCGCAAGACCTGCACCCGAGCGGGGCTGTGGGCGATGCCACGCAGGCATCCGCCGACAAGGGGCGCGCGCTGCTCGATCACGGTGCGCGCGCGTTCCACGAGCTGCTTCAGGACGTCGAAAAGTTCGACTTGAAACCGTCCTGAAACCAATGAAACCCTAAGGAAATAATTCTTTAAGCTGTCGATTTGTTCATAAGTGACGGAAATCACTTAATTATTCTTATTGGCGACGCCTCGCTCACCACCTTCGAACCGACCGGGGAACCCCTCCGACAAATATGCAAGCGGCCACATTGGACCGCCCCGACACAAACCGGATGGAGATACCTCATGTCGATCAAGACCAAGCTTGCCGCCCTCACCGTCGCCGCGATCACTGTCGTTGCGGCCACCGCCGCCGAAGCGAAGCCGAAGATCAACCCGGTCGCCGCCGGTCTGCTCGGCGCCGCGGTTGTCGGCACCACGATCGCGATCGCGAGCCAGCCGAGCTACGGCTACTACCCGCATCACCGTCACTGCTTCATGAAGCCGCAATACAACGTGTTCGGCCAGTTCATGGGCTACGCCAAGGTCTGCCACTGGCACTAATCGATAACGGTGGATTGCGTCCGACACGGGCGCCTCATCCACCCTGTGTCGAAGCGCGACCCGCCCAGATGTCCCCCTGGGCGGGTTTCGCCTTTAAGACCTTGTTAAGCACTGACGCGATGTCCCTCAGTCGGTTCCACCGAGTGGAACCATTTCGGCTTCTCAAGCATTTACCCGAGTTGATTGACCTCTCCCGCCCACCGGCGGGGGCGTTGTCACATGCGGTTCAGGGGCACGTGAAAACATCGGATCACAATGGCGGCACTTGGCGTGCCTGTCGGCCAACAAATCGCCCGATCCGGGCTCCAATACGCACGCCTTTCGAGTCGCCGTCCCATGAACGGCACTGCGCCTGCGCAGCATCACGCCACGCGATTGACAACAGCATGAATGTTCGAGCCTCCATCGCCCCCGCAGCAACTGCCGCAGTTGCGCAGAGCGACGACGACCTTTGGTACAAAGACGCGATCATTTATCAGTTGCACGTCAAGGCTTTCGCCGACAGCAACGGTGACGGCATCGGCGATTTCGGCGGACTGATCGAGAAGCTGGACTACCTGCAGGATCTCGGTGTCACGGCGCTGTGGCTGATGCCGTTCTACCCGTCACCGGGCCGCGACGACGGCTACGACATCGCCGACTACGGCGCGATCAATCCCGACTTCGGCACAATGAAGGATTTTCGCCGCTTCATCAGCGAGGCGAAACGGCGGGGACTGCGCGTCATCACCGAGCTCGTCATCAATCATACCTCGGACCAGCATCCGTGGTTCCGTCGCGCGCGGCGCAGCGAGGCGACTTCCAGCGCCCGCAACTGGTACGTCTGGAGCGACACCGACAAGAAGTATCAGGGCACGCGGATCGTCTTTCCCGACGTCGAGAAGTCGAACTGGACCTGGGACCCGGAGGCGAAGGCGTATTATTGGCACCGCTTCTTCTCACACCAGCCGGACCTGAACTTCGACAATCCGCGCGTGGTCGACGCAGTGTCGCGGGTGATGAAGCGCTGGCTGGCGGCCGGCGTCGACGGCTTCCGCCTCGATGCGGTGACTTATCTCTGCGAGCGCGAGGGGACGCCGAACGACAACCTTCCCGAGACCCATGCCGTCGTGAAGCGGCTGCGCCAGGAGATGGATGCGTTCGCCAAGGGCCGCATCTTCATCGCCGAAGCCAATCACTGGCCGGAGGACGTGCAGAATTTCTTCGGCGACGGCGACGAATGCCATCTGGCCTATCACTTCCCGCTGATGCCGCGCATCTACATGGCGATCGCGCAGGAAGACCGCTTTCCGATCGCCGACATCCTGCGCCAGACGCCGGACATTCCGTTCAACTGCCAGTGGGCGATGTTCCTGCGCAATCACGACGAGCTGACGCTGGAAATGGTGACCGACAGCGAACGCGACTACCTGTGGTCGACCTACGCCGCCGATCCGCGCGCCCGCATCAATCTCGGCATCCGCCGGCGGCTTGCGCCGCTGATGGACAACGATCGCCGCAAGATCGAACTGATGAACTCGCTTCTGCTGTCGTTCCCCGGCACGCCGATCATCTACTACGGCGACGAGATCGGCATGGGCGACAACATCTACCTCGGCGACCGCAACGGCGTGCGCACGCCGATGCAGTGGTCGCCGGACCGCAATGGCGGCTTCTCCCGCGCCGATCCTGCAAGGCTCTACGCGCCGGTCATCATGGATCCGGTCTATGGCTACGAGTCCGTGAACGTCGAATCGCAGTCGCGCAGCATCTCCTCGCTGCTCAGCTGCGACAAAGCGGCTGATCGCGGTGCGCAAGTCCACGCAGGCGTTCGGCCGCGGCATCGATGACGTTCGTGCGTCCGCGCAATCGCTCCGTCCTCGCCTACGTCCGCGAGTATGACGGCGAGGCCATCCTGTGCGTCGCCAACCTGTCGCGTTCGGCGCAGGCCGCCGAGCTCAATCTTGCGCCGTGGCGCGGCCGCATTCCGCTGGAGATGCTTGGCCGCACCGAGTTTCCGCCGATCGGCGAGCAGCCCTACATGGTCACGCTCGCGCCTTACGGCTTCTATTGGTTCAAGCTGATCGAAAAGCCCGCCTCGCCGCACGACGCGCCTGCGCTGGTGCCCGAGGTCGAAACGCTGGTGATCCCGGCCGGATCGACCTGGGAGTCGCTCGGCCGGACGCGCGGCGTGTTCGACCGCGATGTGCTTCCGCCATTCCTCGGCCGGGCTCGCTGGTTCGAGCCGCACGGCGCGACGAGCATTGCCGCTTCGATAGCCGGCGCGGTGCCGTTCGCGGACAACAGCGACAACACAGCTATCCCGTGGCTCGCGATCGTCGATGCGCACAAGCCGTATGCGGGCCGCTATCTGATTCCGATGCAGATCGACTGGCACAAGTTCGATCGCGAGCACTTCAATCCGCAAGCGCTGTCAGCCGTGCGGCAAGGCTCGCGCGAGGGGACGCTGCTGGACGTCGCTAACAGCCCCGCGTTCATCAAGCTGCTGCTGGATAACATGCGCGACAGCGTGTCGACCGAGGCGCTGGGCTTTCGGCTGGAGTTCAAGGCAACGGCGAGGCTCGGCGACAGGCCGTTCAAGGCGATTTCATCGGTCCGTCAGATCGAAACCGGACAAGGCCAGCACGACGCTGCACGTCGACGACCGCTATGTCATCAAGCTGCAGCGCAAGCTTGAGACAGGCGTCGATCCTGAGATCGAGATCGGCAGCTTCCTCACCGGCGTCGCCGGTTTTGCCAACACGCCGGCGCTGCTCGGCACCGTCAAGCTCGTGCATGACGGCCACCGCACAGCCGTCGCCAGCGTGCACGCCTTCGTGCAGAACCAGGGCGACGCGTGGACGGTGACGTCCAACTATCTCGATCGCTTCATCGACGAGCAACGCTTTCTTGCCACGACGGATGCCGTCAGCGAAAGCGACGAGCAGGTGTCCTATCAGCGCTACATGACGCAGATCGGCAAACGGATAGCCGAAATGCAGTCGGCGCTGGCGAGCCGTGACGACATCGAGGATTTCCGCCCCGAGCCGGCGACGGCCGAGAGCGTCAAGCGCCTCGTCGACGATGCGCTGCGGCGGACGGACCAGCTTTGCGAGCGATTGCTGCAGGCGCGCGACAGGATGGCGGACGCAGATCGTGCCGCTGCCGACGGAATTCTCGCGATCAAGCCAAAGCTCGTCACCTGCTTCGAGGAACTCCTGAAGATTCCGGCGGATTGGGTCGACATCCGCCACCACGGCGACTTCCATCTCGCGCAAATGCTCGTGGTCAAGGATGACATCTTCATCATCAACCTCGAGGGCGAGCCGAATCGCTCCCTCGCCGAACGCCGCCGCAAGGCGCCGGCGGCCCGCGACGTCGCCGGCGTGCTGCGGTCGATCGACTATTCGGTGGCCGCCGCCCAGCAGCGCGCAATGAAGGTCTCCGCCGACGATCAGGGAAAGCTTGCCGCGGCGCTCGAACTGTGGCGCGACCAGTCGATCGCGACGTTCCTCTCCGCCTACCACGAGACCCTGTCACAGGCGCGGCTTTGGCCCGAGACATCGCAGGCGTCCGAGCGCATGCTGCGCTTCTTCGAGCTCGAGCGGACGGCCTATCTGATCGACCGCGACCTCACCAACCGGCCGGACTGGGCGCGCATCCCGATGAAGGCGATGCTGCGGCTGGTCGAAGGGTGAGGTGACAGGCCGCGCGCAAAGGGACAACTGCGAGAAAATCAAACCGGCCGTTCGTCCGCGATCACCTTGCCGTCGTTCGGCAGGCTGCCCGGCGCGACCAGTTTTATCTCGCCGCGCATCTTCGTGACCGCCTGCAGCGATGCCGCGGCCTCCTCCACGAGCGACGGCGACGGCGCGGCGCATTCGGCGTGCAGCGTCATCTGATCCTGCTCGTTGGCGCGCGTCACCACCAGCCGCAGGCGGCCGAGCGCAGCATGCCGCTTGGAGATTTCCGCGATCTGGTCGGGGCGGATGAACATGCCCTTGACCTTGGTGGTCTGATCCGCGCGGCCCATCCAGCCCTTGATGCGCATGTTGGTGCGGCCGCACGGCGAGAGGCCCGGCAGCACGGCCGAGAGATCGCCGGTCGCCAGGCGGATCATCGGATAGGGGGCATTGAACGAGGTCACCACGACCTCGCCAACCTCGCCCGCAGGAACCGGATCGCCGGTGCCCGGCTTGACGATCTCGATGAGGACATGCTCGCTGACGATCATGCCTTCGCGCGCACTCGAACTCGTAGGCGATCACGCCCGCTTCGGCGATCCCGTAGGATTGCACCACG
The DNA here is from genome assembly GCA_963757845.1 of uncultured Alphaproteobacteria bacterium. GTDB lineage: Bacteria > Pseudomonadota > Alphaproteobacteria > Rhizobiales > Xanthobacteraceae > P52-10. The sequence continues at coordinate 201,147 of CAVWTB010000042.1, read as the reverse complement.
TCAACGCCGCGTGAAGACAGTTCGGCCCGCAACGACGCCGGCAATGCCGCGCCGGAGACCACACCGCGCTTGAGCGACGACACGTCCTTGCCGCCTTTGGCGGCCTGATCGAGCAGAACCTTAAGGAAATCCGGCGTACCGCAATAGGCCGAGGGGCGGATATGCGCGATCGCCTCGATCTGCTGCTCGGTGTTGCCGACGCCGCCGGGGATGACCGCGCAGCCGACGGCCTCGAGGCCGGACTCGAGAATGTAGGCGCCCGGCGTGAGGTGATACGAAAAGCAGTTGATGGCGATGTCGCCGGCGCGGATGCCAGCGGCGAATACGGCTCGACCCGAGCCGTACACATCGCCTTCCATGCTCTCGAATTCGAAGATCGGTCCAGGCGACATCAGGATCCGTTTGGCCTGCCCTGGCGCGAGTGTATTGAAGCCGCCGAAGGGCGGATCGGCTTTCTGCAGCGCGACCAGATCGGACTTGCGCAGCAGCGGCAGCTTCGCCAGAGCCTCGCGGGAGGTGACCTGCGCCGGATCGACGCCCGCAAGGTGCTTCGCATAGCCTGGCGCCTTCATCGCATTGGCGACGACGGCGGACAGACGCTCGTCAACGGCACGGGCGCGGGCTTCAGGATCGCGCGCTTCCAGATCGTCGAAATATGGGGCGGCCATGATGCCTCCAGATGAAAAATCCATTTGTTTGGGCATGATCCGATCCGAAAACCGGCACCCGCCCCGGATCAAGTCCGGCGCAGGCTTTTTCGGGATCATGCCCTACGCCAGCCAGCGCTTGCGCCGCTTGTAATGCTTGACGGTCGCGGAACGATTTTCGCTTGTCGCCGGCGACGCCGAGATAGAACTCCTTGACGTCCTCGTTCGAGGCCAGCGCCTTCGCCTCGCCGTCCATCACCACCCGGCCGTTCTCGAGGATGTAGCCATGGTTGGCGTAGCGCAGCGCCATGGTCGTGTTCTGTTCGGCGAGCAGGAACGAGACGCGTTCCTTCTGATTGAGGTCGCGCACGATCTCGAAGATCTCCTCGACGATCTGCGGCGCGAGTCCCATCGACGGCTCGTCGAGCAGGATCATCCGCGGCCGCGACATCAGCGCACGGCCGATCGCGCACATCTGCTGCTCGCCGCCGGACGTGTAGCCCGCGGTCGAGCCGCGCCGCTCCTTCAGGCGCGGGAAGTAGGCGTAGACTCGCTCGAGATCGGCCGCGATCGCGGCCTTGCCGTCGCGCCGCGTGAACGCGCCGGTCAGCAGGTTTTCCTCGACCGTCAAATGCGCGAAGCAGCGCCGGCCTTCCATCACCTGGATGCAGCCGCGCCGCACCACCTCGTTCGGCGACAGCGAATGCACCTCGGTGCCGTCGAACACGATCGAGCCCTTGGTGACCTCGCCGCGCTCCGCGTGCAGGAGGTTGGAGACCGCCTTCAGCGTCGTGGTCTTGCCGGCCCCGTTGGCGCCAAGCAGCGCGACGATGCCGCCGGCCGGCACATGCAGCGACACGCCCTTCAAGACCAGAATGACGTGGTTGTAGACGACCTCGATATTGTTGATCGACAGGAACGGCTTTGCCTGTTCCGCGGCAGCCGCAGTGCTTGCACTAGACACCGGTCGTCTCCGAATAAGACTGGGATCAGGAAACCCGGGAGGGCGCATCGGCCCTCCCGGCAATCGTTCAAGCGAGATCAGCTCGCCTTCGAGCAGTCGCGCGGCTCGATCTTCTTCTCCGCGGCATACTTCGCCGACACGTCCTTGACGAGCGGCTCGGTCACTTCCTGGTTGGCGGTGTACCAGTCGGAGATCACCTTCCAGGCCTTGCCGTCCCACTGCTGGACGCGGCCGTCGCGCGCGCCTTCATGGTCGGAGCAGGAGATCTTCACCGGCTTCATCATGCCCTCGAAGCCGAGCTCCTTCAGGCGCGCTGCGCTGAGATCGAGATTTTCGAGACCCCAGCGGACTTCATCACCGGTCAGCGGCTTCTTGCCGAACTTCTCCTGCGCCTTGCGGATCGCCTCGACGCCGAGCATGGCGTTGACGAGACCGCGGTTGTACAGCACTTCGCCGACCTTGGCCGGCTCCGCCAGTCCCTTGCCCTTGGCGTAGACGTTCTTCTCGACGTCGGCATGCACCGGATACTTGCCGGCGCCGTGCTGCAGCATCAGCGCCTTGTAGCCGACGCCCTGATCGCCGGCCGGCGTCACGTCAGGCTCGGCGCCCGACCACCACACGCCGATCATCTTGTCGCGCGGATAGCCGACGGCCGCGGCTTCCTTCACGGCGGTACCGTTCATCACGCCCCAGCCCCACAGCAGCACGTAGTCGGGCCGGTTCTGGCGGATCGCCAGCCATTGCGACTTCTGCTCGACGCCCGGATGGGTGATCGGGATCGGCGTGAACTCGAAGCCGTGCTTCTTCGCCAGCACTTCGAGCGTCGGGATCGGCTCCTTGCCGTAAGGGCTGTCGTGATAGACGAGGCTGATCTTCTTGCCCTTCAGCTTGTCGACGCCGCCGAGCTCCTTGGCGACATGCTGGATGGCGATGTCGGCCGCGGACCAGTAGGTGCCGAGCAGCGGGAAGTTATAGGCGAACACCGCGCCGTTCTTCGAATCCGCGCGGCCGTAGCCCATGGTGATGATCGGGATCTTGTCGGCCGTGGTCTTCTCGGTGAGCGCGAAGGTGATGCCGGTCGACAGCGGGTTGAAGAACGCGGCGCCCGTCGGACCCTTGCCCTTCAGACGCTCATAGCATTCGACGCCCTTGTCGGTGGCGTAGCCGGTCTCGCATTCCTCGACCAGAAGCTTGACGCCGTTGATGCCGCCGTCACGCTCGTTGATCATCATGTAGTAGTCGTGCATGCCGTTCGCGAACGGCACGCCGTTCACGGCATAGGCGCCTGTCCGATAGGACAGCATCGGGATGAACTGCTCGTTCTGCGCCGAAGCGGGCGTCACAGACGCCACTCCAGCGACGACGGCAGCCGCAAACAAAAGTCTCCTGCTTAACATCGCGACTTCCTCCTCATTTTCGGGCCCGGCTTCGAGGCCGCGGCTTTTAGTCTGCGGGCTTGACGACATTATCTTAGGCCAACGGTCGCCGCTCCGCGTTGCGACCTTCGGCCATATGGCTCGGTTCCTAGTACGGATAGGGCCAGAGCCTGAGCTTCTCCTTGCCCAGCGATACGAGCCGCGCAAAGCCGTGCGGCTCCTTGATCAAAAGGTAGCAAATCATGGAACCGAAGATGATGAACTCCAGGTGAGTGATCGTCTCGGTCGACAGCGGCAGCCCGATCGCCGCCGGCACCTGATTGAGAAAGATCGGCAGCATCAGGATGAAGCCCGCGCCAAGGAAGCATCCCAGGATCGAACCAAGGCCGCCGATGATGACGATGAACAGCAGCTGCAGCGAGCGGTTGATGTCGAACGCCAGCGGCTCCCAGGAGCCGAGATAGACGAACGCCCACAGCGCGCCGGCGACACCGACGATGTAGGACGAGACGGCGAATGCCGTCAGCTTGGCATAGAGCGGACGGATGCCCATCAGCTCGGCGGCGATGTCCATGTCGCGGATCGCCATCCATTGCCGGCCGATATTGCCGCGCACGAGGTTCTTCGCCAGCAGCGCGAACGCCGTGACGAACATCAGGCACAGCAAGTAGCGCTCGATCGGCGTATCGACCACCCAGCCGAAGAAATTCAGCTGCGGCGCGTTCACCGAGCCCGACGGCGCGTAGTTGGTGAACCACGGCACGCGCAGGAACACCCAGTCGAAGAAGAACTGCGCAGCGAGCGTCGCCACGGCGAGATAAAGCCCCTTGATGCGCAGGCTCGGAATGCCGAACAGGATGCCGACGATCGCCGACATGAAGCCGCCCAGCAGGATCGACGGCAGCACCGGCAGCGCCGGGATCGAGATATCGAAGCCGAGCCAGGCGAGCGGGATGTGCACGCCGGTGCCGAGCTTGTAGGCCGAATAGGCGCCGATCGCCATGAAGGCGCCGCTGCCGAGCGAGATCTGTCCGCAATAGCCGACCAGAATGTTCACGCCGATCGCCGCCAGCGCGAGGATCAGGAACGGCAGCAGGATCGCGCGCAGGAGATAGTCCTGGCCGAACGGCCAGATGTGGAAGTGGCCAGCAGCGGCACGCCGATGAAGGCAAAGGCGAGCAGCAGCGCGCCAGCGTCAGCCGATCCTGGCGGATCGGAAAGATCGCCATGTCGGCGGCGTAGCTCGTCTTGAACTGGCCGGTCTCGCGGTAGAGCATCGCTCAAATCCGTTCAATGATCCGTTCGCCGAACAGGCCCTGCGGCCGCACCAGCAGCACGGCAAGCGCCAGCACATAGGCGAACCAGTATTCGATGCCGCCGCCGATGTGCGGCCCGAGAAACCCTTCGGCGATCTTCTCGCCCGCGCCGACGATGAGACCGCCGACGATCGCGCCGGGGATCGACGTGAAGCCGCCGATGATCAGCACCGGCAGCGCCTTCAGCGCCAGGAACGTGATCGAGAACTGCACGCCGAGCTTTGTGCCCCAGACGGTCGCGGCGACCAGCGCGACGAGCCCCGCCACCAGCCACACCACGAACCAGATCCATGAGATCGGAATGCCGACGGACTGCGCCGCCGCGTGATCGTCCGCCACCGCGCGCAGCGCGCGGCCGGTCTTGGTGCGCTGGAAGAACACGGCAAGGCCGGCGACCAGAATGCCTGCGATCAGGCCGCCCCACACGTCGAGCTTGTTGACGAGAATGCCGCCGGGGAACGCGTTCTCGAACAGGAACCAGGCGTCGGTCGGAAACAGCCGCAGCGGATAGACATCCGAGCCGAAGATCATTTGCGAGACGCCTTCGAGCACGAAGGTCGCGCCGATCGTCGACATGAACAGCGTCAGGCCGTCCTGGTTGACCAGCGGTCCCGAGCACGAACCGCTCGATCAGCCAGGCCGTCAGCGCCATGATCACGCGCGGCGAACGCCAGCCCGAGGATGACCGCGCTCCAGAGCGGGAAGCCCTTCGCGACCAGGAGATCGAGCGAGCGCACCAGCGCGAGCCCGGCCAGCAGCACCATCGCGCCCTGTGCGAAGTTGAAGACGCCCGACGCCTTGAAGATCAGCACGAAGCCGAGCGCGACCAGCGAGTACAGCACGCCCGACAGGAGACCGCCGATCAGGATTTCAAGGAATTGTCCGAACGCAATCAAGCAACTCTCCTCAAATGCACCTAGTGCGCTACGCCGAGATAGGCGTCGATCACCGCCTGATTGCCCTTCACTTCGTCCGGCGTGCCGTCGGCGATCTTGACGCCGTGATCCAGCACCACCACGCGATTGGACAGATCCATCACCACCGCCATGTCGTGCTCGATCAGCGCGATCGTCGTGCCGTAGTGATCGTTGACGTCGATGATGAAGCGCGACATGTCCTCCTTCTCTTCGAGGTTCATGCCGGCCATCGGCTCGTCCAGCAGCAACAGGTCCGGCTCCATCGCCAGCGCGCGGCCAAGCTCGACGCGCTTCTGCAGGCCGTAGGGAAGCCGCGCCACCGGGACCTTGCGGATCGCCTCGATCTCGAGGAAATCGATGATCTCCTCGACCCGGTGGCGGTGCTCGATCTCCTCGCGCAGCGCCGGGCCGAACCGCAGCGCCTGCCAGAACAGGCCGTAACGCATCTTCAGCGTGCGGCCGGCCATGATGTTGTCGAGCGCGCTCATTCCCTTGAACAGCGCTACGTTCTGGAACGTGCGGGAAATGCCGCCGCGCGCGGCTTCGAAGGGGCGCATGCGCGGCGCGCGTCTTCGCCCTTGAACGTGATCGAGCCGTGGTTCGGATGATAGAAGCCGTTGATGACGTTCAGCATCGACGTCTTGCCGGCGCCGTTCGGGCCGATGATCGCGCGGATCTCGCCTTTCCGGATATCGAAAGAAACGTCGGTCAACGCCTTCACGCCGCCGAAGGCGAGCGACACGCCTTCGACGCTGAGCATGACGTCGTTCACGCTCGGCGATCTCATGCCGCCTTCTCCAGGTCCGTGCGCGCGAGCGTCGTCGGCAGGTCGTGGATCTTCAGCCGCGCCGACATCTTGCCCTTGCGACCGTCCTCGAACGTGACCTCGGTGGAGATATCCGCTTCCTTGGCGCCGTTGTAGAACGCCGTCAGCAACGCGGCGTAGCGATCCGCGACGAAGCCGCGGCGCACCTTTTGCGTTCGCGTCAGCTCGCCGTCGTCGGCGTCGAGCTCCTTGTGCAGGATCAGGAACCGCTTCACCTGCGCGCCCGCCATCGCCTTCTCCGCGGCGAGCGACTTGTTCATCTCGGCGATGTCTTTTGCGACCATCTCATAGACGCGCGGATGCGCCGCGAGCTCCTGATAGGAGCCGTAGGCGACGTTGTTGCGCTCGGCCCAGTTGCTCACGGCGGTCATGTCGATGTTGATCATGGCGCAGACGAAATCGCGCGCGTCGCCGTACGTCACGGCCTCCTTGATGTTCGGGAAGAACTTCAACCGGTTCTCGAGATATTTCGGCGCGAACATCGTGCCGTCCTTCAACCGCCCGACGTCCTTGGCGCGATCGATGATCTTCAGGTGCCCGGTCTTCTCGTCGAAGAAGCCGGCGTCGCCGGTCTTCACATAGCCGTCCGGCGTCAGCGTCTCCGCCGTCTTCGCCGCGTCCTTGAAATACTGCACGAACATGCCGGGCGACTTGAACTGCACTTCGCCGGTCTCGGCGATGCGAATGTCGACATTCGGCGCGGCCGGACCGACCGTGTCGGCAAAGATCTCGCCGTCGGGCTGGCAGGTGACATACAGGAACGCCTCGGTCTGCCCGTAGAGCTGCTTCAGGTTCAAACCGATCGAGCGGTAGAACACGAACAGGTCGGGACCGATCGCCTCGCCCGCCGTGTAGGCGACACGCACCCGCGACAGGCCGAGCACGTTCTTCAGGGGCTCGTAAACCAAAAGGCGCCCGATCGCGTAGAGAATACGCCCCGAGAGCGGCACCGGCTTACCGGTCAGGATCGCCTCGCCGTGCTTGCGCGCGATCTTCAGGAAGTAATGAAACATGCTGCGCTTGAGCGCCGCTGCATCCTCCATGCGGATCATCAGCCGCGTCAGCATGGTTTCGAACACCCGCGGCGGCGCGAAGTAGAAGCTCGGCCCGATCTCGCGCAGATCCTGCTCGACCGTCTCGGCCCCCTCCGGACACGCCATGCAGAAGCCCGCGGCAAGCCCCTGCGCGTAGTTCAGGTAGTGGTCGCCGACCCATGCGAGCGGCAGATAGGCGAGCGCGACGTCGTTCTCGTTGAGCTTGTCGAATTTCACGGTGTCGGTCGCGGCATCGATGCAGCCTTTGGCCGACAGCATGACGCCCTTCGACGTCACCGGTGGTGCCGGAGGTGTAGAGGATGATCGACGTATCCGCGCCTTCGCCCTGATCGATCAGCGCGTCCAGCTTCGCGCCGAGCGCGCTGTCGGCTGCAAGTGCGGCGCGTCCCTCGGCGATCACGTCCTCGATCTTCACCAGCCGGCTGTGGTCGTAGTCGCGCAAACCGCGCGGCTCGTCATAGACGATCTTCTCGAGGTGCGGGACGCGCTCCAGCACCGACAGGACCTTGTCGACCTGCTCCTGATCCTGCGCTGCGACGAATTTCACGTCGGCATGGCCGAGCACGTAGGACAACTCGTCGGCGACCGCGTCCGAATAGACCGGCACCGGGATCGCGCGCACCATCTGCGCGGCCATCACGGTCCAATACAGTCTTGGACGGTTGGCGCCGACGATGGCGATCGTATCGCCCTGCTTCAGCCCGAGGCGCTGCAGACCGACCGCATAGGCGCGCACGATGTCCAGCACCTGCGCCCAGGTCCATGTCTGCCAGATGCCAAGGTCCTTGTGCCTCAGCGCAGCATGCTTGCCGAATTGCGCCGCGTTACGCCGCAGCAGCTTGGGGAACGTATCCAACGGTCCGCCAGCGGACATGCACTATCTCCATCCCTCTTGGATCCTGTCGCGTTGGTTCGCGCTTGTTGTTTATCGTTGAATGCGGATTTCAGGGCTCAACCCCGCGGATTCCGCATGCGACACCTTACTTTACACTGGAGGCGGGCCCCAACAAGGTCCCGCTTGACAGACTAATGGGGGGTTGGTTGGGTAGGTCAGGGGCACGCCCGTTTCGAGCGCTTGCTAGTCGCGCTGCCGCAGCAGCTTGGCTGAATCCCGGACGACGATCCCCATCCGCTCGAGCTTGATCAGCCCCCTCGCTTCCAGCGTTTTCAGCGCTTCATTGGCCGCAGGGCGCGATATTCCCGACAGCAGGCCCATCTCCTCCTGGCTGATCTCCAGATAGCTTTCGCCTTGCGGGTAAAGCACCGGGTTGAACAGCCAGGCGATGCTGCGCGCCAGCCGCGCGGTGGCATTCAACGTACGGTCGTACTCGACCATTGCGATGAATTGTCCCAGGCGCTCGTTGAACTGTCGCACCAGGAACCGGTTGAAACCGACGCTGTTCTCGAACAGCCACATGAAGGTCGCCCGGTTCATCAAGGCAAGCCGGGTGTCCCGGAGCGCGGCAAGATCATACTGCCGCGGCTCGTCCTTCAGGACGCTCCCCTCTCCGAACCAGCCGCCGCTGCGCAGGCCCGCGAGCGTCACGTCCTTGCCGCTCTCGGAGATGGTGCCGAGCTTGAGCAATCCGTCGGCGACGCCGATCCAGACATTCGAGCTTGTCGCCGCGGTGACAGATGTACGAGCCTTTCGGATAGGCCCGCTCGATGGTGCCCCGCCGTGCGCGTTCGAACTCCGGCTCGGTCAGCTCGCTGGACCAGAATGCCATCTGCCGGAACTGTTCCGCAGCAATCACGGTCAAACCGCCCTTCAGGATCAGCCGGCCCTATCTGCTCAGGCGGCCCGCCAAAGGCAAGCAGAACGTTGTCGGGTCGTTAAGAGCTACCCCGGCGCGCGGCCGAATTCCCTGGCGAAGCGCCTCGCATAGGCCGGCCACACTTCCGGATTGACCAGGCGCGCCGGGCGCTCGCCGGCCAGCGTCGCGATCATCTGCTCGGCCGCGATCTTCGCCATGTTGCGGCGGGCATCGCTTGTGACGCCAGCGGTGTGCGGGCTGACGAACACGTTGTCGAACGCCATCAGCGGGTGGTCGTGCGGCGGCGGCTCCTTCTCCCACACGTCGAGGCCGGCGCCGGCGATCTTCTTCGCACGCAGCGCCTCTTCCAGGGCCTTCTCGTCATGGATCGAGCCGCGCGCGGTCGTGACCAGCATTGCCGTCGGCTTCATCATCGCAAACTGCGCCTCGCTGATCATGCCGCGCGATTCAGCCGTCAGCGGACAGTTGATCGACACGAAGTCCGACTGCCTTGAGGAGTTGCTCCAGCTCGACCTTCTTCGCGCCGCGCGCCGCCGTCTCGTTGTCGCCGACGTAGGGATCATAGGCCAGCACCGTCATGCCGAGCGCGCTTCTGCACATGCCGGCGAGCTTGGTGCCGACATTGCCGATGCCGATGATGCCGACGGTCTTGCCGAACACCTCGACGCCCTTGTACGCGGTGCGCTCGAACGTCCCTTCGCGGCGCAGCGCCTTGTCCACATCGACGATGCGCTTCGACAGCGACAGCATCATGCCCAGCGCGTGCTCGGCCACCGACTGCGCGTTGCCGCCGGCCTGATTGACCACCAGCACGCCCGCCTCGGTGCAGGCCTCGACATCGACCGTGTCGTAGCCTGCGCCGTTGCTGGAGACGACCAGCAGTTTCGGGCACTGCGCGAGAAGCTCCCTGGTGACATGGAACTGCCGCGCGAGTTCGTCGCGCGATGCGCCCACCTGATAGCCATGCGCTGCGGCCAGCACCGGGCCGGCGACGGAAGCGGGGCTATCATTCTCCAGCCGCGTCAGCGCGATCGATCCCTCGTCACCGACGATCTGCTTGAAGATCGCTTCATCCGCCAGGTACTTCACATAGAAGACGTTCTTCTTCTCCGCAGCCATGCTCTTACTGTCCGTTTCTCTTTGTTCAGCGCCACCACTGCTATCAAGCAGCGCGCACTCAAGCAAATCGCCCGTGACGCGGAACGTCACGGGCGATCATGCAACTATAAACGATGCGGTATGCGTGTAGGCGTCAATCGACCTGCGCGCCGGACGAGATGATCACCGGCGCCCATTTCTCGCGCTCGCGCTTCATGAAGGCCGCGCATTCCTCCGGCGTGCCGCCCTTCGGCGACGGCGCCGTTGCGCGCAAAGTACTCCTGCGCCTCCTTGGTCTTGATGGCGGCATTGGCGGCTTCATTGAGGATCGCAATGATTTCTTTCGGCGTTCCCTTCGGCGCCAGCAGCACGCCCCATGTGCTCGACTTCGAATCCGGTCAGGCCCTGTTCGTGCAGTGTCGGCACCTGCGGCGCGGCCGGGCTTCGCTCGAGGGCCGCGACGCCGAGCAGCTTCACCTGACCCGACTCCGCAAACGGAAAAATGGCCGTCGCAACCTCGAACGCGAACTGCACGCGGCCGGCGATCAGATCGGTGATCATGGGAGCCGCGCCCTTGTAGGGAACGTGCAGCATGTCGACGCCCGCTTCCTTCTTCAATAGCTCCATCGTGATGTGCACCGTGAGACCGCTGCCGCCCGACCCGTACTCGACCTTGCCGGGATTGGCTTTGATGTAAGCGATCGCTTCCTGGTAGTTGTTGACCGGCATGCTCTTGTGGGTCACGAGAAACACCGGGCTGAAGTTGAGCAGGATGATCGGCTCGAAGTCGGCCTGCGGATCGTAAGGCAGTTTCTTGTAGAGCGTCGGATTGATCGCGAGCGGTCCGGTCGAGGAATAGCCGATCGTATAGCCGTCGGGCGTGGCCGCCTTGAGCGCCTGATGACCGATGATGGTCGCGGCGCCCGGCTTGTTTTCGACGACAATACTCTGCTTCAAGATTTCGCTCATCAGCTTGGCGATGTTGCGCGCGCCGATGTCCGAGGATTGACCCGGCGGAAAGCCGACGATCATCTGAATCGTCTTGGTGGGATATTTCGCTTGCGCGAACGCGCCCGAAAACTGCGACAGCATCAGCGGGCTCAACGCCATCGCCTTGGTAAAGGTGCGCCTTGTGGTCATCTTTCCTCCTTGCGACATGTTTCACGCGATCATTGCGACGACCTTGGACTTAAAATACGTGTCCCGATCGCTTCTTTTTGAGCGTTAGTGGCGATCCCGGCATGACTCGAACATGCGACCTACGGTTTAGGAAACCGCCGCTCTATCCAGCTGAGCTACGGGACCGCTTGAGGCGCAAAATAGTCTGAACCGTTGTGAGATAACAGATGAAAATTCAGGACACGCCACATTGCGCGACCGCGTACAAGGCTCGTCCATCCTTGACATGAAACCCGCGCGCAACTGGTCAGGTCCGAGAGACGGAACGAGGCTAGTGTCCCGAATCCGAAGTTCGCTGAGATAACAGATCAAAATTTTGACGCGGATATCTTAGTGACTGCTTGCGCCGAGCTCGTCCATCTTGCGCATGAAATCGGCAAGCAGCAGGCGGTTGGCGAATCCCGATATGTGGTCGCCGTCGAAGAACAGCGGCTTGCCGTCCTTCCGCATCGAGCACATCGTACCGGGACACAGCACGGGAACGGGATCCCACGCTGGAGAAGCCGGACACCGTCCCTTCAGTTTCTCGGCGAAGGCCAGCACCGGCTGGCGATGCTGCTCCAGCAGCGCGTGTTACATCTCGGTCCCGCAACTGCAGGCTGGATTCATCCGGTTGAACCAATCGCTGCACCGGAACAGGGGCGTCGCGAAGATCGGCTTCGGCAATTCGAAGACGAAATGCACACCCGGAACGTTCAGCTTGTCGCAAAGATCGCGAGCGCCTCGGCGAAACCCGGCGCTCGCGAATTTCGCGTCATTGCCATTCCAACTGCGCCGCTACATCGAGGTCGCGCGTCGCCCCATTGCTCGCGAAAGCGCGGCACGCGCAGCGACGGCATGAAAATCGACGTCGCCAGCCTTCAGCTGCCTTCCGCGATCTCGTCCAGCACGGCGTCGACCGTCGCCGCGCATCCCGCAGCCGACGGAACGAGATGCACGAAATAACAGCCCGGGCGTCTGGTACAACCTCAACCGGTGACGCGCGTCAGCCGCGCATAGTCGGACGAGCATCGTGATAGTAGGCCGTGGCGTGACTGTCGCCGACCACGAACAGTCTTGCGCAGTCGCGTCCGCGCACCTTCGCAATCCATGTCGTTGCGAGCAGGCATGACTATAGCCGGCATCCGAAGCGGCTTCGTGTTCGCCACTCGACCCGGCAATCGGCGCTTGTGCCGCGCTCTCGACTCGGGATACCAGTCCGCGCGATTGGCAGTGACCACGCTTGCCGAGAAGTCCGAGGCGATTGGCGAACATCCGGTCCGCGCCCCAGGCGAGCAGAACTGACTGCCGCCAGCGCACATGCGGAATCGCGCGCAACGGCGGCGCGCAGCCAGGGCAATGTCCGCAGCGGCCTCTCGACGAAGAAGTAAGAGATCAGCGCCAATGCGATCGCGATCGCCGAGCGCCACCAGCTTTTGCGCCGGCGTGCTGAAGCCCGACGGTCCAGCGAAACAGCACGAACACCGGCCAGTGCCAGAGATAGAGCGAATATGAGATCAGGCCGATTGCCACGGCGGTACGGCTGCTCAGGAGCCAGCCGATCGGCGACAGCGGCACCCTGCCCTGCAGCCCGGCAATGATCAGAAGCAGTGCGCCGAACACCGGCAAGCAGCGCGCCGGGCACCGGATAGTTCTGTGAGTTGCCCGACGACGAAGCCCGACCGCGATCAGCGCCGCTGCCGAGAAATGTCGCGATGCTGGATTTCCGGTTGCGGCACCGGCTCGCCTTCGAACAAGCCGTAGCGCGCCAGCACCGCATAGAGCAGCACGCCCGCGCCGATCTCCCAGAACCGGCTGAAGCTCGAATAGAAGCCGAGGTGGAACGAGGTCGACGGTTCGATGAAGCCGTAAGCGAACGAGAGCAACGCAGAGCGCGAACAGACCGAAGGCCGAAGCCTTTGCGATCACTGCCGCCGCGCGTCAGAAGGAAGATCAGCAGCGGGAAGATGAGATAAAACTGTTCCTCGACGCCGAGCGACCAGGTGTGGGTGAACGGGTTGAATTCCGCCTGCGGCGAGAAGTAATCCGGCCCCGCCGCCAGGCGAAAATTGGAGAAGCCGAAGAACGCCGCGACTCGCCGTGCGGCGGATGCTGTTGGAGAGAAACGCTTCCGGAACGAAGACGACCACCGCAAGGCTCGTCGTGACCAGCATGAACAGCAGCGCCGGCACGATCCGGCGGAAGCGTCGCGCATAGAACAGCGCCGACCAGCGCGAGGAAGCTCGACGCCTTGTATCCGTGCAAGGAACCGCTGACGATGAAACCGGAGACGACGAAGAAGATGTCGACGCCGCCGAAGCCGCCGGGCAGCAGGCGCGGCTCCAGGTGGTAGAGCACGACGGCGATGATCGAGAGCGCGCGAAGCCCGTCGATATACGGGAAGTAAAGCCGCTCCGCGTCTTTGGGCATCCCTTGGGACATGTGGTGTCCCGCAACGCTCTGGCCGAAAGGCTAGACCCCGTCAAGAATGACGACGGTCGGCGCCTTCGGCAGTGTTTCGAGCGAGACGGAGAACGACCGGTCGCCCTTCAGGTCGACCTCGAACTGGCCTTTGACCCGATCGACGAAATCCCGCAAGGGCGTGCCGAGCCTGTGCATCGGCAGCACGATCGAGGAGCGCAGGCGCTGCTGACCGTCGATGAAATCCCTCGAGCGGCGTGCCGAGCCGATGCATCGGCAGCACGATCGAGGAGCGCAGCCGTTTGACGATCTCGGCCATGCCGTCGATCGTCATGGTCACGCTGTCGTCGATCGGCACCATCAGGATGTCGAGCCGGCCGATCGCGGCGATGTGGCTCTCGTCCAGCTTGTGGTGCAGGTGGCCGAGATGGCCGATGCACAGCCCCGCCACCTCGAAGATGAAGATCGAGTTGCCGTCCTTCTGCATCGGCAGGTCGAGATCGCCGCGGCCGAACCCGTAGGTAGCGGAAGTTGCGGATGTCGGTCGGCACGTTGCGGATGATACACGTCGCCGATCGTCACGGCGTGCTTCGCCGGCCCCCCGTCATCCGACCAGCCGTGCAGCACATGCTTGATGCGCGGATCGGGGTTCAGCGTGTAGTGCGTCGTGTGCGCGCGGTTCATCGTCACAGCAGTCGGGAGCCGCGGCGGGCGATAGACGCCGTTGTAGTCCGTGGCGATGACGACGTCGGCCGGCGTCTCGATCTGGTAGGTCGAGTGCCCGACATAGGTGATGGTGACGCTCGACTTCGTCGTCGATGCCGTGCCGTAGCTCGCGAAGATCACGTTCGGCAGCAGCTTGGCCACCGCGAGGCATTCGCTCGCCATCCGCTCCTGCGCCTGCGCACCGAAGGAGAAGAACAGAGCAGCGAGGAGCGGCAACGCGAACCGGGCGATCAGCGCATTTGGCCGTGACATCGCGAGCTCCTTCAATGTCTCGTCCCCGATCTAGCATGCAATGGTGGATGCGGCATCCCCAATCCTTTGTGAGCGGCGAGCGACGGTGTCGCATCGCGCCGAATTGCCTTCGAAGCAGGCACCGCTATGATGCGGAAAGAGCCAATCGGGAGCGGCTCGCAACAACAATGGAGAACAACCATGCCGGTTCTGCAACCTGCCGATTGGCCAAGACCTCGCGGCTTCTCACATGGCGTGACCGCCGACGGCCCCGGCCAGTGGATCGTGCTCGCGGGCCAGACCGGCCACAACGCCGACGACGGCTACCCGGACGATATGGCAGGCCAGGTGCGGATCGCGCTGGAACGCATCATCCGCCTGCTCAAGGAAGCGGGCGCCGGGCCCGAACATATCGTTCGCCTCGTCTGGTACATCACCAGCAAGAACGAATACGAGGCCGCAGGCAGCGGCATCGGCGCCGCGTGGAAGGACACGCTGGGCAAGAATTTTCCGCCGTCGACGCTGCTCTATATTTCCGGCCTCGTCGATGCGCGCGCCAAGGTCGAGATCGAGGTGACGGCGTTCGTGCCGAAGAAGTGAACGTGGATTCGTCATTGCGAGCAGCGACGTCAGGCGCAGCGAACGCGACGCGCGGCTCTGCTTCGCACGCAGCCGGCTGATTACGCTTCGCTGCAATGTAGGCTCCGCGCTTCGCGCGGACCCTACACCTTCCCCGAAAAACTGTCCGGCCGGGCCATCGCCCACGCGTCCTTGTAGCGCGGGTCGGAGGTGCCTTCGAGCAGTTCGCCCACGCGCAGCGACGGGTAGAGCCGCTCGAACGACATCACTTCGGAATTCGACACCCGGCGGCTGAAGTGGATCGGCCGCATCTCGTTCGGATGCGAGAAGCCTGCCGCCGCGGTGAGCTCGGCCAGCGCATGCAGCGTGTAGTGATGGAAATTGTAGACGCGCTCGGTCTTGTCGGGGACGTAAAGCGCGCGGCCGCGCACCTTGTCCTGGGTCGCAACGCCGGTCGGACATTTGTCGGTGTGGCAGCTCAGCGACTGGATGCAGCCCAGCGAGAACATGAAGCCGCGCGCCGAATTGCACCAGTCGGCCCCCAGCGCCATGGCGCGCGAGATGTCGAACGCGGTCGCGATCTTGCCTGACGTGCCGATCCGGATGCGGTCGCGCACGTCGATGCCGATCAGCGCATTGTGCACGAAGTTCACGCCCTCGCGCATCGGCATGCCGAGGTGATCCATGAATTCGAGCGGCGCAGCTCCCGTGCCGCCTTCCTTGCCGTCGACGACGATGAAGTCCGGATAGATCTTCGTCTCCAGCATCGCCTTGCAGATCGACAGGAACTCCCACGGATGGCCGAGGCACAGCTTGAAGCCGATCGGCTTGCCGTTCGACAGCTCGCGCAGCTTCGCAATGAACTGCATCATCTCGATCGGCGTCGAGAACGCGCTGTGCTTCGGCGGCGAGATGCAGTCCTCGCCGAGCTCGATGCCGCGGATCTCGGCGATCTCCTTCGTCACCTTCGCCGCCGGCAGCACGCCGCCGTGACCGGGCTTCGCGCCCTGGCTGATCTTGATCTCGATCATCTTCACCTGATCTTCGTTGGAGATCTTGGTGAATTTTTCCGGATCGAACATCGCATCGCGCGTGCGGCAGCTGAAATAGCCCGAGCCGATCTCCCAGATCAGGTCGCCGCCGATTTCCCTGTGGTAGGGGCTGACGCCGCCTTCGCCCGTGTCATGGGCGAAGTTGCCCTTCTTGGCCCCGCCGTTCAGCGCGCGGATGGCGTTGGCGCTGAGCGAACCGAAACTCATCGCCGAGATGTTGAAGACCGACGCCGAATACGGCTTCTTGCAATCCGGACCGCCGACGGTGATGCGGAATTTCTCCGTCGCGATCGGCTTCGGCATCATCGAGTGGCTCACCCACTCGTAGCCTTCCTGATAGACGTTGAACTGCGTGCCGAACGGCCGCTTGTCGAGATCGATCTTGGCGCGCTGATAGACCAGCGCGCGCGCATCGCGGCTGAACGGCGTGCCGTCCTTCTCGCTCTCGAAGAAGTACTGCCGCATCTCGGGGCGGATGCTTTCGAAAAAGAAGCGCAGGTGCGCCGAGATCGGATAGTTGCGCAGCACCGCATGCCGCTTCTGGAACACGTCGCGGATGCCGACCAGCGTGAGCGCGCCGAAGATCAGCAGCGGGATGATGACGATCTCGAAGGCCTTGAGGCTTTCGAGGCTGATCATGAACAGGACCACGGTCAGCAGCGCGCACGCGGTCAGGATGAAGTAGCGCGGCGTGAACGGAATCATCAATGTCTGCATGGCACCCTCGCTGGCGGGAGTCCCCGAACTCTACCGCCTCGCCCCCGACGTTTGCGCACTAGGCCAAACCTGCACGACGGCCGTGCGACAGCCGCGATTTCGCATGAAGGTCTATCATGCTGAAATTTGCCGCACCAAGCAGCATGCCGCCAGTGTCCCTTTGGTCCCATTGCGCGCGAGTCTCCGCCCGCTCCAGTCCAAGCATTGCCCGGCGGGCTTCATTGTGCAACTGCTCAGTCAGCTATCGACTCGATGCGATTTGCGGCCGGTTGCATGCCCGGCGAGCCCTGCTTCGCCTCTTCGGCTGATTTGATCAGGTTGGCGATGCGTCGGGACAGCGGGGCCGGCTGCGCATGCTGCGCTGCAAGCCTGATGATGGCGCCCTGCAGGTAGTCGATCTCGGTACGCCGATGCAGGTGCAGGTCCTCCCACATGGACGAGCGCGCCTGCGGATCGATCTTCAGCATCCGCCCCGCGAGAATGCGAAACAGCGCATCCGGCAGGCGCAGGACGAACGGCAGCAGCGGCGGCGGCAGCGGGGACGTCACCGGGACGATGCCGGCCGCCTTCGTCACCAACAGCGCCTCGACGATCTGCTCGGCCAGGATCTCGCGCCACGCCCGCTGCGAGAGCTGGTCGCGCAGCGGCAGGCCGGACAGCGCGTTAATCGCGTTGTTCAAATTGAGCAGAAGTTTACCCCATTGCACGGCGGTGATGTTGCTGCTGGAGGTCACGGTCAGGCCCGGCACGTCGAGCCTTGCGGCGGTGCCGGCGGCGTCCTGTTCCAGCACGATCTCGCCGGAGGTCGCCCGGTGATAATGGCCATCGCCCATCGCCACGACGTTGAACGCGACCATGCCGGCGAGCACCCTGATGACCGGGCAGGCACTCGCGCAACAGCGGCACGTTGTCGACGCCGTTCTGCAGGCTGACGATCGTCACACCCGGCGGGGCATGACGCGCAATCAGCTCGGCCATGCGCCGCCGTATCGGTGCTTTTCACGGCAACGAGGATGTACGCCGCCTGCGCCAGCGTGGCCGGGTCCTCGGTCGCGCGGACCGCCGATGGCGGCACACGGCAATCGACGCCATCGAGGCTCGTCAGATGCAGGCCATGCGCGGCGACGTCGGCAATGACCCGCGGCCGAGCCAGCAGGGTCACCGCGCGCCCGGCGCCGGCCAGCAACCCGCCGACGAAGCAACCGATGCTGCCGGCGCCTGCGACCACGAACTGCGGTGCATCACTCACGCCGGCAATCTCCGAGGGTTGATCGAAACTGCCATCGGGCGGATGATAGCCATCGTTCAAGAAAAATCCACGACGCCTTGAAGGCGCATCGTGCAGGGGGTCGCCAATGAGAAGATGCTTGTCGGGCCTTGCCGCCGCCTTCGTCCTCCTGAGCACCGCACCACGCCGCGCAAGCCGAGTATCCGACCAAAGCCATCACCCTGGTCGTGCCGTTCGCCGCGGGCGGCTCGAACGACATCGTCGCGCGCGCGATCGGCAAGAAGCTCGGCGAAGCCTGGGGACAAACCGTCATCATCGACAATCGCGCCGGCGCCGGCGGCGTGATCGGCGCGGCATTCGTCGCGGGCGCTGCTCCCGACGGCCACACCCTGCTGCTCGTGTCGTCGACCTACACGATCAATCCGGCGGTGAAGGCGAACATGCCGTTCGACACGCAGAAGGCGTTCGAGCCGGTCGCCTTCATCGCCAGTTCACCGCTGTTGATGGCGTCGGCGAACAAGTTGCCGGTCACGTCGGCGCAGGATTTGATCGCGCTCGCCAAGGCCAAGCCGAATGCGATCAACTACGCCTCCGCCGGCCCCGGCAGCATCAACCAGATCGCCGCCGAGCTGTTCGCTTCCGCGGCCGGCGTGAAGATCGTGCACGTGCCGTACAAGGGCGGCTCGCTTGCGGTCAACGATCTCGTCGGCGGCCATGTGGACCTCTACATCTCCAGCATGCCGCAGATCCTGCAGATCGCGAAAACCGGCCAGGCGCGGCCGCTCGCCGTGACCGGATTGAAGCGGTCACCGGCGTTGCCGGATGTGCCCACCCTCGATGAGATCGGGCTGAAGGGCTACGAGGCCTCGTCATGGTGGGGCATCGTCGCGCCCGCCGGCACGCCCGCGGATGTCGTCGCCAAGCTCAATGCCGAGATCAACAAGGCGCTCGGCAGCGACGAGATGAAGCGCTTTCTGGAAGGCGAAGGCGCGGAAGCCGCCGCGATGTCGTCGCAGGCGTTTCGTGACCTGATCGAGGCGGAGGTGAAGCGCTGGGACAAGGTCGCCAAGGAGGCCAACATCCGCGCGGACTAGACCGAGCCGCGCTATCGGTAATAACCCTCGCCTTGTAACCGTCATATGGCGACACTAGGTTGTTGCCGGGCCGGGCACTTACGGGCAACGACGGGAGACTGACCATGGGCTTGCTCGACATTCTCAACGGCATGCAGAACGGACCGCGCGGACCGAGCGTACCTTCCAAGGACACCGGCAAGGGCGGCATGTCGCCGATCACCATGGCGATCCTCGCCCTGCTTGCCTACAAGGCGATGAAGCACATGACCGGCGGCCAGGCCAATCAGCGCCTGCGGGCGGCGGCAACGCCAATCTGGATCAGGCCTCGCTGCCCGGCGGTGGCGGCGGCGGTCTTGGCGATATTCTCGGCAGCGTGCTCGGCGGTGGCAGCGCCGGCAGCGGCAGCGCGGGTGGATTGGGCGACCTGCTCAAGGGCGGCCTGGGCGGCTTGCTTGCGGGCGGCGCGGCAGGAACCGTGCTCGGTGGCGGTCTGAACGATCTGCTCAAGCAGCTTCAGGAGGGCGGCCAGAAGGAAGCGGCCGATTCCTGGGTCGCGCAAGGGCCCGAACAAGGACATTTCACCAAACGACCTCGCCGGCGCGCTCGGCGCCGACCAGATCAGCACCATGATGGACCAGAGCGGCCTGTCGCGGCAGGAACTGCTGGAAGGCTTGAGCCAGATGCTGCCGGGCATGATCGACCAGCTGACGCCGGACGGCCGCATGCCGTCCACCGACGAGTTGCGCCGTCTGCTCTGACGGACAGCCAACGAGCATCACACCACAACGAACGAGGAGCCGGGTCATGAGCGGGATTTTGTGGATCATCATCGTCGGCTTCGTCGCCGGCATGATCGCGCGATGGCTCTCGCCCGGCCCCAATGATCCGAAGGGCTTCATCCTCACCGTCGTGCTCGGCATCGCCGGCGCGTTCCTTGCGACCTTCATCGGCCAGGCGATCGGCTGGTACGGCCCCAGCCAGGGCGCCGGCTTCATCACCGCGACGATCGGCGCGCTGGTGGTGCTGTTCATCTGGAACCGCCTCGTCGCGCGCGGCATGATCTCCGATCCGGGCAACAAGGTCTGAAGCACCGCACCGAGACCGACGCCGCACACATGCTGATTGCACAGATTACCGACAGCCATGTCGAGGCTCCCGGCGTGATCGCCCATGGCCGCTACGACGCGCGCGCCCTGCTTGCGCGCGCGCTGAAGCAGATCGCGACGATGGTGCCGAAGGTCGATTTCATCCTTCACACCGGCGACGTCACCCATCACGGCGACGTCAGCGTCAACCGCGACGTCCGCGCCATGCTGGACGCGACCGGCCTTCCCTATGCGGTGATCCCGGGCAATCACGACGAGACCGAGCCGCTGCGCGAGGCCTATGCCGACAAGCCGTGGATGCCGAAGTCGGGCTTCATGCACTTCGTGATCGACGATTTTCCCGCGCGCATCATCTGCCTCGACACGAAGATCCCGAACGAGGTCGCCGGCACGCTCTGCGAGGAGCGGCTCGCCTGGCTCGAAACGCAGCTCAAGGCGGGCGGCTCACGCCCGACCATGATCGCCATGCATCATCCGGCGTTCCGGATCGGCCGCCCGTTCAGCGACGCGCGGCCGTTCGGCAATGCCGACAAGTTCGCGAGCCTGATGGCGCGCTACCCGAACGTCTCGCTGATCGTCGCCGGCCACGTGCATTGCACGCTGCAGGCGCGGATCGGCAACGCGGTGGCGATCGCGGCGCCAAGCACCGCGTACCAGTTCCTGATGGACCGGCGCGAAGATGCGTCGATCTCGCTGGTCGACGAGCCGCCGGGTTTCTACGTGCACGACTGGAACGAGACGCACGGCTTTACGTCGCAGTGCGCGCTGGTCGGCGAGTTCGCGCGTGGCCAAGCCGACGTATGCGGCGAAGCCGGCGTAGTCGTCATTGCGAGGACGAAGCGATCGTAGCCCGGCATGCGAGCCGTTCGAAGAACGGCGATCGGCATTCGCGGCGCGCTCAGGCGCCATTCAAGCGCGCTTGCTAGCAGCGCGCTGGATGCTTGCGCTGTCGCTCGCATGCGCGGGCATGACGAGGCGAGCGCGCCTCACCCCACAAACCGCGACGCCGAATTCACGCGCGGCCCGAACAGGATGTCCGGCGTGAGCTCCTCGACGGTTTTGGCGCCGACATAGACCATCGTCGTGTCGAGCTCTTTCCTGATCACGCTGATCGCTTTCGCCGCGCCCGCTTGACCTGCGACCGACGCACCGTAGAGCGGCGCGCGTCCGGTCAGCACGGCCTTTGCGCCGAGCGCCAGCGCCTTGGCGATGTCGGAGCCGCGCCGCACGCCGCTGTCGAGCAGCACGGTCGCCTTGTCGCCGACGGCCTCGGCGATGTCCGGCAGCGCGTCGATGGTCGCAACGGCGCTGTCCATGTTCCGCCCGCCGTGGTTGGAGACGATGATGCCGTCGCAGCCGTACTCCGCCGCCTTCACCGCATCGTCAGGACGGTTGATGCCCTTCACCATCAGGATGCCCGGCCACATCTTGCGGAAGATCTTGATGTCCTCCCACGAGAGCGAGTCGCGTCGCATCACCGCTTCCACATTCGGATCGGTGCGGATCGAATGCTGCAGGTGCTTTGGATAGTTCTCGTACTTCGGCAGGCCGCCGTTCATGACGTAGCGCGACAGCACCGTCGCCATCCAGCGCGGCCTGCTCAAGATGTCGAGCGTCGCCTTGGTCGTCATGCGGAACGGCTGATGGAAACCGTTCTTGGCGTTGTACTCGCGGTTGGGCGACACCGCCGTGTCGACCGTGACGATCAAAGCCTCGAAGCCGCAGTTCTTCGCGCGATTGATCAATTCGTAGGAGAGCTCGCGCTTCTCCCAGACGTAGAGCTGCATCCACAGCCGGCCCGCGGCCTTCTCGGCGATCTCCTCCATCGGCGTCATGGCGCCGGTGGCGAGCGTGAACGGGATCTTCGCCGCGGCCGCCGCTTTCGCCAGCTCGAGCTCGCCGTGATACCAGCACATGCCGGCAACGCCGGTCGGCGCGATCGCCATCGGCATGCTGATCGGCTTGCCGAACAGCGTCGTCTTCATCGACCGATGCGTCATGTCGACCAGCGCGCGATGCTTCAGCTTGAGCTTTTCGAACGCGGCGCGGTTGTTGGACAGCGCGACCTCATCCTCGGTGCCGCGATCGAAGAATTCGAACACGCCGCGCGGCAACCGTTTCTTTGCCGCCTCGCGCAGATCGGCGATGTTGTAGCAATGGTCCAGGCGCGCCATGCGTTTCCCCTTTTTTGGTCCATGATGGCGCAGGCCTGCGGCGTGTCAACACGCCACGTGCACGTGCCGCAAGCCGGACCGCTCGCCTACTCGGCCGCGTCCGCCTTCAGCGCGCCGAACACCTCGTCGTTGTGCTCGCCGACCTTCGGCGAGTCGCGATAGGGGTGCGGGCGCTCGCCGTTGAACTGAATCGGCAGGCCGACGACCTTCGCGTTGCAGCCGGGCAGCGTGCGCAGGATATCGACCGCCGCCAGTTGCTCCGACCGCGCCAGGTCCGGAATGCTGTTCACCGGGCTGTTCGGAACGCCCGCCTTCGTCAACTCGGCGAGCCAGTGATCGCGCGGCTTCTGGCGCAGAACCGGCTGGATCAGCGCAACAAGCTCGGCGCGGTGCGCCTTGCGGTCGGGTCCCTTCTTGAAGCGCGGATCGCCTGCCCATTCCGGATGGCCGAGCACCTGCGCGAACTTGTCGAACAGGCGGTCGTAGCCGGCGGCGACGCAGATCGGATGATCGGCGGTGTCGAAGGTCTGGTACGGCACAAGCGTTGCGCTGGCGCCGCCAAAACGCTGCGGCGCATCGCCGGTGAGGTGATAGCCGTTGAGCGCGCCGGACACCCAGAACACGGCCGACTCGAACAGCGAGGTATCGAGCACCGTTCCCTTGCCGGTGCGATGGCGCTCCTGCAGCGCGGCCAGGATGCCGATCACCGACCACATGCCGGTCGCCGCGTCGTTGATCGCCGGCGCGCAGAAGGTCGGCGGATCCTCCGGCCGTCCGGTCAGCGTCATGACGCCGCCATAAGCCTGCGCGAGCGGATCGAATCCCGGCGCATTGCGCATCGGCCCCTTGTTGCCGAACGCGCCGATCGAGCAATAGATCAGCCGCGGATTGACGGCCTGCATGGCGGCGGGCCCGATGCCCGAGCTCATCGACGATGCCGGGCCGCAGGTTCTGGATCAGCACATCCGCGCCGCGCGCGAGCTGCTTCAGCCTTTCGACGTCGGCCGCGCTCTTGATGTCGAGCGTCACCGAACGCTTGTTGCGGTTGTTGGCATGAAACATCATCGAGGACTCGTCGATGAACGGAGGTCCCCACATCCGCGCGTCGTCGCCGCCGTCGGGCTTCTCGACCTTGATCACATCGGCGCCCATGTCGGCCAGGATGCTGCCTGCGAGCGGACCGGCGTACGCCTGGCCGACCTCGATCACCTTGATGCCCGCGAGCGGTCCGGCCATGGCTTGGTCTCCTTGAGCTGCCCTGTTCGACGGGCTTGTTGTCTGTCGTCCCTATCGCTAGCGGATGGCAAAGAGGCTGTCACCCGAGCGATACCTGCCGCTCGGGAATACACCATATGCGCCGGATGGGACGCCAAAAGCACAGACAGCGCATGGACTTCTCCTGCAAAGATGCAAGACTGCGCCGCAACGAAGAAGATCACGGCCCGCGACAGGACGCGCCTGGACCGTGAGGGAGAACGACCATGAACCGCCGCGTGAGGCCACCTGACGACGAGGTCGGTTGGCAGAAGGAATTGGACGAGCTTGCGGAACGCAAGCGCATCGCCCGGCAGATGGGCGGCAAGGAACGCGTCGAGCGTCAGCATGCCGGCGGCCGGCTTACCGTCCGCGAGCGCATCGACAAGATCCTCGACCCGGACTCGTTCCACGAGCTCGGCAGCATTGCCGGCAAGGCGAAGTACGACAAAGACGGCAACATGATCGACTTCGTCCCCGGCAACGGCGTGTTCGGCCGCGGCCGGGTCGACAGCCGTCCGGTGATGATCTTCGGCGACGATTTCACCGTGCGCGGCGGCTCGGCGGACGCATCGATCCGCGAAAAATACCAGATGCCGGAGCGGATGGCGGCGGAGTTCCGCATGCCGATCATCCGCATCATCGAAGGTTCTGGCGGCGGCGGCTCGGTCAAGACGATCGAGACGAAGGGCTACGCCAACTTGCCCGGCGGCATCGCGGCGTCGTCCGGCCTGCATCTGTGCGCGATCAACATGGGCCTCATCCCCGTCGTCGCGCTGGGCCTCGGCTCGGTCGCAGGCCTCGGCGCCGCGCGCCTGTCGGCCAGCCACTACTCGCTGATGGTGAAGGAGACGTCGGCCGTGTTCGTCGCCGGCCCCCCGGTGGTCGACCGGCTCGGCGAGAAGCGCACCAAGCAGGAGCTCGGCGGCTACAAGGTGCAGATCGCCGCCGGCACTGTCGACGATGCCGTCGACACGGAGGAAGAAGCCTTCGAACGCGCGCGCAAATTCCTCTCCTATCTGCCGTCGTCGATCTGGGAGCTGCCGCCGCGCGCCGAGAGCTGGGACGATCCGAACCGGCGCGACGAATCCCTGATGACGGCCGTGCCGCGCGACCGCAAGAAGGCGTATCAGATGCGGCGCATCATCGAACAGGTGGTCGACCAGGGCTCGTTCTTCGAAATCGCGCGCGGGTTCGGCCGCGCCATCATCACCGGCTTTGCGCGGCTCGACGGCTGGCCGGTCGGCATTCTCGCCGGCGATCCGCTGCACGATGGCGGGGCGTGGAACGCGGCTGCCTCGCGCAAGATCACGAAGTTCATCGACACCTGCCAGACCTTCCATCTGCCGGTGGTGCATCTCGTCGACTGCTTCGGCTTTGCCGTCGGCCTGCAGGCGGAATCCACCGGCACGATGCGCTTTGCGGTGCAGGCGGTCAGCGCGATCCACCAAAGCACGGTGCCGTGGTGCTCGATCATCGTCCGCAACGTGTTCGGCGTCGGCGGCGGCGCGCATCTGCCGCACACCCATCCGTCGTTCCGTTACTCGTGGCCGTCCGGCAACTGGGGCTCGCTGCCGCTCGAGGGCGGCGTCGAAGCCGCCTATCGCGCCGAGATCGACGCCGCCGACGATCCGGTGGCAAAGCTCGCCGAGATCGAAGCGCGGCTCGAGCGCCTGCGCTCGCCGTTCCGCACGGCCGAAGCGTTCCTGGTCGAGGAGATCATCGATCCGCGCGACACGCGGCCGCTGATCTGCGAGTTCGCCAACCTCGCCGCGCCCTTGCGCCAGACCGGGCCTTCGGCCTTCACCATGCGTCCTTGAGCGCAGAAATTACCTCGAACGAGATTTCCCGAGAGAGACGATGGCCCCTATTCCGTTCGAGCCCGGCGCAATCCGGATGCTCGCAAAGCTGATGAGCGAAACCGGCCTGACCGAAATCGAGCTGGCCGAGAAGGATCGCCGCATTCGCGTGGTGCGCGGTGTTGCGCCCGCGCCGATGCAGCAGGTGATGGTGCCGCACGCAACTCCGCACGCCGCTGTGGCTGACACCGGCGCGCAGGCGATCGCGCCGGCGATCGATCCGGGTGCAGTGCTCAGTCCGATGGTGGGCGTGGCCTATCTCACGCCGGAGCCAAACGCGCCGGCGTTCGTCGGCGTCGGCAGCAGAGTGGAGGCCGGCCAGACGCTGCTGTTGATCGAGGCGATGAAGACCTTCAATCCGATCACCGCGCCGAAGGCCGGCACGGTGACGAAGATCCTGGTCGAGTCGGGCGACTCGGTCGATCAGGGCCAGCCGCTGGTGGTGATTGCGTAGCCGTAGCCCGGATGGCACAGCGGCATTCGGCCGCGTGCTAAACGCCGATGCTTCGCATCGGCTATCGCGCAATCCGGGGCTGAGCCAGCAACGAGATTCCGGATTTGCGCTGCGCTCCATCCGGAATGACGTCCTGGACCTCAACTCCCGCCCAAATGCATGCCCGCGTCCATGCGCACGGCTTCGCCGGTCATATTGGCGGATGCGGGGCTGGCGAGGAACGTCACGACCTGGGCGATGTCCTCCGGCTTCGAAGCGATCTTCAGCGGCACGCGGCCCTTCACCTGCTCGCGCAGCTTGTCGGCGGCCTCCTGGCCGCGGCCCTTCGAGAACCACGGCGTGTCGATGTAGCCCGGGCACACCGCGTTGACGCGAATGGACGGCGCCAGCGCGCGACCGAGCGATTTTGTCATGGTGATCAGCGCGCCCTTGCTTGCCGCATAAGCGACCGACGAGCCGCCGCCGTTGATGCCGGCGACAGAAGCAATGTTCACCACCGCGGAGTTGCCGCCTCTGCCTGTCGCACCCGCCTCGAGCAGTGCGCGCGCCGCGCGGATCATCTGGAAGGTGCCGACCACGTTCACCGCGTAGATGCGCTGGAAATCCTCCGCCGACAGTTCGTCCATCAGGCTGTGGTTGGGCACGTGCTTCGTCGTGCCGGCGTTGTTGACCAGCGCGTCGAGCCGGCCCCACGGCGCGGCCGCGGCCGCGAGCTTCTTGCAGTCCTCGTCCTTCGCCACGTCGCCCTGCACGACCAGCACCTCGGCCGCGCCGGCCTTGCGGCAAGCCTCGGCGGTCTCCTCGGCCTCCTTCTTGCTCGACGAGTAGTTGATGATCATGCCGCGCGCCGTCGCGCGCGATCTGCAGCGCGGTGGCAGCTCCCAGGCCCGACGCCGAGCCGGTCACCAGAACGCACAAACCCTTAAACGACATCTTTTTCTCCCGTTTATTGATGACCGTCGTCGCCTTTGGGGCGGCGGCACTGCCGCATTGACCGTAGCAACTGTTGCACGGCGCGGCCAGCGGCACGGCGTCCATGACCGCAGAGCGGACGCCCCATGAGCGCACGGCAGTTGACGCCTTCCCGGTTATTTTGCCTATGACAGGTTCGCGAAGTTTCGGACGGTGAAAAGTTCAATCAAGGGAAGGGACGAGATGGCCCGTTTGTGTGAGGGAAGAGTTGCAATCGTGACCGGCGCAGGCCGCGGCGTCGGCCGCGAGCACGCGATCATGCTGGCCGCGCATGGTGCGAAGGTCGTCGTCAACGACCTCGGCGCGACGGTCGACGGCTCTGGCGCGGACGCGGGTCCGGCCAACGAAGTGGTCGAGATCATCAAGAAGGCGGGCGGCGAGGCGGTGGCGAACGGCGACGACGTGTCGAGCTGGTCCGGCGCCAAGAACATGATCGACCAGGCGGTCAAGACCTACGGCAAGCTCGACGTGCTGGTGAACAACGCCGGCATCCTGCGCGACCGCATGCTCGTCGAACATGAGCGAGCAGGAATGGGACGACGTCATCAAGGTGCATCTCAAAGGCACGTTCTGCCCCTCGCGGCATGCCGTCGATTACTGGCGCGCCAAGAACAAGGAAACCGGCAAGCCGGTGAACGGCCGCATCATCAACACCTCGTCGACCTCCGGCCTGTTCGGCAACATGGGCCAGACCAACTACGGCGCGGCCAAGGCCGGCATCGCCGCATTCTCGATCATCGCCGCGCGCGAACTGCGCCGCATCGGCGTCACGGTGAACGCGATCTCGCCGAGCGCGGTGACGCGCATGACCGAAGGCCTGCGCGAGCGCACCGAAGAGCAGAAGGCCGCAGGCGATCCGAAGTGGATTGCCCCTGTCATCACCTACCTCGCCAGCGAGGAAGCGGAAGACATCACCGCGCGCGTGTTCTACATCGGCAACGGTGTGTTCTCGGTGATGGAAGGCTGGCACCGCGGCCCGCAGTGCGAGCCGTTCGCCGATCCGGTCGAGCTCGGCCCGATGCTGCAGAAGATGTCGCACGACGCGCGCCGCAACGGCGGCATGGACTCCAAGGACCTCGACTGACGTCGCGTCAGTCGCTCGTTTTCAAATACTGGAACGGCCCCGGCGACGGGGCCGTTTGCATTTGCACTGCAAATAGCGCCGGTCGGTGGCCCAACAATGGCGCTTGCCTTGGACTGGCGTTTTTGACCATCATCCGCGCCAATCAAAGGCTTAGGCGATCAGAAGAGGAACGCTGTGGGAGAAACCAATATCGTCGTTGAAACGGCGGAGCGGATTTTCGCGGACCTGTGCGATCCGCAGACGGTCAACAGCGCAAAAGACGACAAGTGGAAGGACGCGCTCTGGACGGCGCTGACGGAGAACGGCCTCACCCTGCCATGGGTCTCCGAAGAGCATGGCGGAGCAGGCGCGAGCCTCGCCGACGGCTTTGAACTTCTCAGCGCGGCGGGCCGCTTTGCGGTTCCCGTGCCGCTCGCCGAAACGATGCTCGCAGGCTGGCTTTTGTCGCAAGGTGGAATCGTTTCACCGGAAGGGGCGA
This sequence comes from uncultured Alphaproteobacteria bacterium, assembly GCA_963757845.1. GTDB lineage: Bacteria > Pseudomonadota > Alphaproteobacteria > Rhizobiales > Xanthobacteraceae > P52-10. The sequence goes on along the minus strand of CAVWTB010000042.1, from coordinate 172,604 downwards.
TGTCGGTCGCGCCGGTGCAGCCGAAAGACAAGATCACGCTGAACGCCGACGGCAGCTTGAGCGGCCGCGCGGCCAACATTCCGTTCGCGCGCGAGGCGCAGCATTTTGCCGTGCTGGCGCACGGGCCGAAGGGCGTGACGATTGCGCTCGTGGCCGCGAAGGACTGCCGGCGCGAAGAGGATGAGAATCTGGCGGGCGAGCCCGCCGACAATCTCATCTTCGACAAGACCATGCCGCTCAAGACCGGCGCTGCGCCGAAAGGCTTCGACCAGACCTCGCTGATGCTGATGGGCTGCGTCGCCCGCTCGCTGCAGATTGCAGGCAGCCTGCAGTACATGCTGACGCGCAGCGTGAACTATTCGCAGGAGCGCACCGCCTTCGAGAAGAAGATCTCGAAGTTCCAGGCGGTGCAGCACAACCTTGCGAAGCTCGCCGGCGAAACAGCCGCGGCCGTCGCAGCCGCGGGCTCGGCCGCGGAGACCATTTCGACCGGCGCAGCCTGGGGCGACGAAGCCACGTTCCTTGAAGCGACGGCGGCAAAAATCCGCTGCGCGGAAGCGGCCGGCACCGGTTCTGCGATCGCCCACCAGGTGCATGGCGCGATCGGCTTCACCAAGGAGTATGTGCTGCATCGTTTCAGCCTGCGCACGCTCGGCTGGCGCGACGATTTCGGCAACGAGAGCTACTGGGCGGTCGAGCTCGGCAACATGGTCGCAAAGCGCGGCGCCGACGATCTCTGGCCGCTCGTCGCCTCGCGCTGATCCTCGACGAACGATTTTCAAGGACCTCCGACACATGTCCTCTGCCCTCACCTTCGATCCGATCCGCCTGCCGGAAACCTGCCAGGCGCTGCGCCAGGAAGCGCGCGTCTTCCTGGCCGAAGAGATCGCGAAAGGCACGTTCGATCCGAACAATCCGCGCCGCGGCGATTCCGCGGACGGCCGCGAGTTCGCCAAGCGCGTTGCCGCAAAGGGCTGGATCGGCATGACCTGGCCGAAGAAGTATGGCGGGCGCGAGCGCAGCTTCCTCGAGCGTTACGTGCTGACGGAAGAGTTCCGCGTCGCCAACGCGCCGACCGGCGTCTACTTCACCGCCGACCGGCAGAGCGGACCGACGATCATCAAATACGGCTCGGAGAAGATCAAAGCCGATATCCTGCCGCGCATCGTCAAGGGCGAGGTCCAGTTCTGCATCGGCATGAGCGAGCCGGGCTCCGGCTCCGACCTGTTCGCCGCCAAGACCAAGGCGACCAAGACCGACGGCGGCTACCTGATCAACGGCACGAAAATCTGGACCTCGAACGCGCACAAGTCCGACTACATGATCGGCCTGTTCCGCACCTCGGCGCCGACCAAGGAAAACCGCCGTCACGGCCTGACGTCGTTCCTGGTGCCGATGAAGACGAAGGGCATCTCCTGCAACCAGATCACGCAGATGAGCGGGCAGAACGAGTTCAACGAGGTGGTGTTCCAGGACGCGTTCATCCCGGACGACCACGTGCTCGGCGAGATCGACGGCGCCTGGAAGCAGGCGACCACCGAGCTCGCCTATGAGCGCTCCGGGCCTGAGCGCTTCCTCGAGACCTACTACGTGCTGACCGAGCTCGTGCGCGCGATGGGCAACAATCCCGACGTGCGCTCGGCCGAAGGCGTCGGCCGCCTCGTCGCGCAGCTGCACACGCTGCGCCGCATGTCGGTGTCGGTCGCGGGCATGCTCGAAGCCGGCAAGGAGCCGGTGGTCGAGGCGTCGATCGTCAAGGACATGGGCACGATCTGGGAGCAGCAGCTTCCCTCGAACGTGCGCACGCTGGCCGCGTTCATCGAGCAGGAGCGGGCAACCAGATGCCGCTGAAGAAGCAGCTCGCCTACGCCACCAAGGTGGCGCCGAAACTCACCATCCAGGGCGGCACCACCGAGGTGCTGCGCGGCATCATCGCCCGCGGCCTTGGACTGCGCTAAATCAACGACAACGAACAGAAAGAAGGTTTCACATGACAACGTACAAGGACATCGGCGTCGACAAGGCCGCGAACTTCGTCGGCACGATCGAGATGCGCCGGCCGCCGCACAACTTCTTCGACATGGAGCTGATCCAGCAGATCGCGACCGCGATGGAGGAGTTCGACAAGGACGACTGCGGTCCGCGCCGTGGTGCTGTGCGCGCAGGGCAAGTCTTTCTGCGCGGGCGCGAACTTCAACGATCCGAAGCGGCAGAACGAAGAGGCGACCACGGTCGGCGGCAGCCCGACCAATCATCTCTATCAGGAAGCCGTGCGCCTGCTCCGCACCAAGAAGCCGATCATCGCGGCCGTGCACGGCGCGGCCATCGGCGGCGGCCTCGGCGTCGCCTGCGCGGCGGACTTCCGCGTCACCTGCCCCGAAGCGCGCTTCTGCGGCCAACTTCACCCGCCTCGGCTTCCATCCGGGCTTTGGCCTGACGGTGCTGCTCACCGAGCTCGTCGGCAAGAACCAGGCTGAGCTGTCTGTTCTACACCGGCCGCCGCATCGGCGGTGAGGAAGCAACGCGAATCGGCCTCGCCAATGTCTGCGTGCCGCAGGACCAGGTGCGCGCGGAAGCGACCAAGCTCGCCGCCGAGATCGCCGAGAGCGCGCCGCTCGCGATCATCTCGACCCGCAAGACCATGCGCGGCAACGCTCGCCGACCGCGTCAAGGCCGCGACCGACCACGAGCTGAAGGAGCAGAACTGGCTCCGCGCGACCGAAGACTTCAAGGAAGGCGTCAAAGCCACCACCGAGCGCCGCGTCGCCAACTGGAAGGGGCGGTAAGCTTCGATCCTCAGCAGCCGTAGCCCGGATGCGAGTAATCTAGCGTAATCCGGGATTAACTCGGCCGCAGATTCAGCGACCCGGATTTGCGCACTGCGCTCCATCCGGGCTACGAGCGCTCTCACCTATTCGCAAACACCGGCGCGCGCTTCTGCACGAAGGCGGCCGCGGCTTCCTTGTGGTCCTCGGTCTCGCCGCAGCGCGAGTGACCGGCGGCTTCGCCGTCGAAGCAGGCTTCGATCGAAAGCTTCTCGGCGTTGTTGATGTTGCGCTTGATGTAGCCGAGCGTGATGGTCGGGCCCTTGGCGAGCTGCGTCGCAAGCTCGGTCGCGGTCTTGACGACGTCGGCGTCCGGCACGCAGCGGGTCATCATGCCGATGGCGTGCGCTTCCTTGCCGCTCAGGATCGGCGACAGCAGATAGAGCTCGCGCGCCTTGGCGCTGCCGATCAGCTTGGTGAGATAGTAGGTGCCGCCGTAGTCGCCGGAGAGGCCGACCTTGGCGAAGGCGGTGGTGATCTTCGCGGTCTCGCCGACCACGCGCAGATCGCAGGCGAGCGCCAGCGACAGGCCCGCGCCTGCGGCCGCGCCTTCGACGGCGGCGACCACCGGCTTGCTCATCTCGTGCAGGATGCGCGACGCCTCCATGCGGCCGCGCAGGGAGACGATGCGCTCTTCGAGGCTCGGCGCCTTGCGGTTCGGATCGGCCATGCCGCGCACGTCGCCGCCGACGCAGAACGTGCCGCCCGCGCCCTTCAGCAGCACCGCACGCACCTCAGGATCGTCCGCCGCCCGCTGCGCCGCATGCAACAGCGCCAAGCGTGAACTCCGGGCTCATCGCATTCTTCCGCTCGGGGCGGTTCATGGTGATGGTCAGAAGACCGTCTTTCAGATCCTGCAGTATGACGTCCGTCATGGCTTCCTCCGGTTGCTTGATTGGCGGCAACAATGGCGCGACTTTCCGCTGCGGAGCAACAGGAATTGCGCGGCGCATAGGCCAGCCGCCGTTTTGCATGCGACCTTTCCTGCACGAGAGCTAGATGCGCATGATGGCCGCGCGCGGCGCGCTTGGCATGGAATGAGCCGCATCGTTGCAAGGCCAGCGGCCATTTGAATGACGTCGATACATTTCATACCGGCACGCTGCACTCGCCGCATTGATCGGCGCTCGGCTTGATCGGCTTTGGCGCGACGCCGCTTGCACGCGCGCGAAGCGCCGTGCATGGGCGAGCGCATCGGCGAAGGCCGCGTCGCCGCCATCATCGATGCACGCACGCTTCGCCTGCAGGATGGACGCGAGGTCCGGCTCGCCGGCGTCGAGGACACCGCATCCGGCCTTGCGGCGAAGCCCGAGCAACGCACCGCGCTGGAGAGCCTCGTCGCCGGCCGCGACATCGTCCTGCGCGGGTCGCAGAAGCCCGATCGCTATGGCCGCATCGTCGCGTTCGCGTTCGTTCAGGGGCAGAATGAGCCGATCCAGGCCCGCATGATCGAGGACGGCCATCTGCTCGTCACGGCGGCGATCGATGATGAGGATTGTGCCCGCATACCTGCGCAGGCGCGAGGCGCGGGCGCGGCGGGCCAAAAGCGGCATCTGGGCGGAACCCGCTGCCTTAAAAAACACGGAAATGCCGGGCGATATTTTGGCGGTGGTTGGGCAATTCGTCGTGGCGGAAGGCAGGGTGCAATCCGTCCGCGAAGCTGGGGCAACGCTCTACATCAATTTCGGCCGGCGCTGGACGCAGGACTTCGCAGTGACTATTTCAAGGCGGAATCATGGCAGCCTTCGAGGCGGCCGGGGTTCCGCTCAAGTCTCTCGAACGACGGCGAGTTCGCGTCCGGGGATGGGTGGAGCAGCGGGGCGGGCCGAGAATACATGCCTCTTGGGCGGGGCAGATCGAAGTGGTGGGCAACTAAGCAGACTTTTGCCGGAGTCTGGGACAGGTCGGCCGTGGCAGGGCGCACACAGCGACAGGGGACAGCAGCAGGGCAAGGCGCAGACGGATAGCGGCATCGACGCTGCTGCTCTCGGCGGTGCTTGCGCTTGGCGCATGCACCGAATCTCAACCGCTTCCAGCTGACGACCGCGGACCGCCGGAGGCACGAGCGCGCCGCGGCCCGCAGCGCACGCCCGGTGCAGCAGACCGCAGCCGACCGAGCGCGAGCATGAGCGCATTCTCGCCTCCTACGGCGGCGTCTACGAGGATGCGCGGCTTTCCGTCGCTGATCTCCAAGGCCGTCGATAAGCTGGTTGCCGCCTCCGAGCGGCCCGACCTGTCGTACAAGGTGACGATCCTGAATTCGTCGGCGATCAACGCATTCGCGCTGCCGACCGGCCAGCTCTACATCACCCGCGGCCTGATCGCGCTCGCGAACGACACCTCCGAGCTCTCGTCGGTGCTGTCGCACGAGATGGCGCATGTGATCGCCCGCCATGCGGCGATCCGCGAGGACCAGGCGCGCCAGGCGGCCGTCGTCAGCCGCGTCGTCACCGATATCGGCGCCGATCCCGAGCTGTCGGCGCTGGCGCTGGCGCGCTCGAAGCTGACGCTGGCGAGCTTCTCGCGCGCGCAGGAGTTCGAGGCGGACGGCATCGGCGTCGGCATCGCCGCGCGCGCCGGTTTCGACCCGTTCGGCGCGGTGCGCTTCCTCACCTCGATGGAGCGCAACGCCGCGCTGCGGGCGGCCCGCAGCGGCGCCGATCCGCGCTCGCTCGACTTCCTGTCGTCGCATCCGGCGACGCCGGAGCGCGTGCAGAACGCGCAGGCCAATGCGCGGCAGTTCTCCTCGCCCGGCGCCGGCGAGCGCGACCGCGAACTCTATCTCGATGCGCTGGACGACATGATCTACGGCGAGGACCCGAGCGAAGGTTTCGTCCGCGGCCGCAGGTTCATCCATCCGAAGCTCGGCTTCACCTTCACCGCGCCGGAAGGCTTTTCGCTCGACAACACGGCGCAGGCGGTGATCGGCGTGCGCGACGGCGGCACCCAGGCGATGCGCTTCGACGTCGCGCGCGTATCCGTCCGAACAGTCGCTCGGCGACTATCTCACCTCGGGCTGGATCGACGACGTCGACAAGGCGACGGTGGAGGATCTGACCGTCAACGGCTTTCCGGCCGCGACCGCGATCGCCCGCGGCGAGCAGTGGCGCTTCCGGCATCTATGCGCTGCGCTTCGGCAGCGACGTCTACCGCTTCGTGTTTGCGTCCAAGCAGAAGAGCGGCGAAGGCGACCGCAGCTTCCGCGAGACCGTCAACACCTTCCGCCGCCTGACGCTGGCCGAGACCCAGGCCGCGCGGCCGCTGCGGCTGAAGGTCATCACCGTGCAGCCCGGCGACACGGTGGAATCGCTGTCGCACCGCATGGCCGGCGTCGACCGCCAGCTCGAGCGCTTCCGCATCCTCAACGGCCTCGATGCCGAAGGCCACCGTCAAGGCCCGCGACCGCGTCAAGATCGTCGTGGAGTAGCGCCCGACCCGTCTACGCCGCGGCCGCAGGCGCGCAGCCGCCGGCCTTCAGCTTGCGCTTGGTCGATGCCGGATGCTTGGCGAGGCCGGCCTGCGGGACCGGCCTCGGCGCACGGCGCGCACCAGTTCGCCCTGGCAGTTCGGACATTTGCCGCCCAGCACGTTGTTCACGCAGTCAACGCAGAACGTGCACTCGTAGGAGCACATGTACGCGTCGCGCGACTGCGGCGGCAGATCGCGATCGCAGCACTCGCAGTTCGGGCGAAGTTCCAGCAGGGCCATGGCGATGTCCTTCGTGTTGCACGTCATTCCGGCGCGTTCGCGAACGAGCGAACCCAGCCATGACGTCATACCACAAAACGAAAAGCCCGGCTGCTCGAGCCGGGCTTCGAAACTGATCGAACTGTGCTGACGAAGAAACGTGCGCTTACGCCGCTTCGTCCTCGGTCTGAGCGTCGTCATCGGCCTCGTCGTCATCCTCGGCCTCGCCTTCGGCCTCGCCGACGGCGTCAGCATCGGCCTTCACGCCGCGGCGCGGACCCTTGGCGAGCTGCGCCTCGATCTCCTTGACCGCTTCGGTCTCGGTGACGTGCTGCACGGCAGCGATTTCGCGCGACAGCCGGTCCAGCGCCGCCTCGTAGAGCTGGCGTTCGCTGTAGGACTGCTCGGGCTGCGATTCCGAGCGATAGAGGTCGCGCACGACCTCGGCGATGGCGACGATGTCGCCGGAGTTGATCTTGGCTTCGTATTCCTGCGCGCGGCGCGACCACATGGTGCGCTTGACGCGCGCCCGGCCCTTCAGCGTCTCCAGCGCCTTCTTCACCAGCGCCGGCTCCGAGAGCTTGCGCATGCCGACATTGACGATCTTTGCGGTCGGCACCCGCAGGGTCATCTTGTCCTTGATGAAGTTGATCACGAACAATTCAAGCTTCGCGCCGGCGATCTCCTGCTCCTCGATCGCCAGAATCTGGCCGACGCCATGCGCCGGATACACCACGAATTCGTTGGTCTTGAAGCCCTGACGCTGGGTCGCGGGCTTCTTCACCTCCTCGACCTTCGGCGCAACCGGCTTGACGGCGCCGTCTTCACGGCCTTCGGCGGAACAGCCTTGTGTGCGACAGGCTTCTGCGGCGCCTTGGCAGCTGCGGCCTTGGCGGCCGGTTTCACGGCCGAGCTTGGATACGGTCTTGGCGGCAGTCTTGGCAGTCTTATGGGCAGTGTTCTTGACCATCACGTTCTTTGCTGTTCGGGATTTGGCGGCCGTGGGGTTACGAGCCGTCCGGGCCTTACCGGCCTTAGCAGTGGTTCTTGGGGCCCCGGCTAGCCGCCGCGGCCCTCTTGGCGGTCTTCGCAATACTCTTGGAACGCGTTTTTTTGCTTGACACAACCTGTGCGTGGTATCGCCACGCTCCTGTTCACGGGCTCATCCGGGGAATCCAGTCACGTCCAGCCACTCAAGGGGGCGGAAACTGATTCCAGCTTCTTGAATGTGCCTAAAATAGCACATTTTCCGCAAAAATCAATGATTTATGACCCAAAGTCGAATTTCGGCCCGCTTTAGGGTTAAGCGGGCCGGCCCGGCCGTTCGTCAATTGGTCGCTGGGTCGCGGAACCCGGTCAGTCGCCGGCGCCGGGCTTTGCGGAGAAATACTTCTCGAACTTGCCCTCTTCGCCGTCGTGCTTCTCGGCGTCGGCGTCCTGTTCCTTCTTCTGGGTGATATTCGGCCAGGCCTTGGCGTATTCGGCGTTGACCTGCAGCCATTTCTCCAGATTCGGCTCGGTGTCCGGCTTGATCGCATCGGCAGGGCATTCCGGCTCGCAAACGCCGCAATCGATGCACTCGTCCGGATGGATCACGAGCATGTTCTCGCCTTCGTAGAAGCAGTCGACAGGACACACCTCCACGCAGTCGGTGTACTTGCACTTGATACAGTTATCAGTGACGACGTAAGTCATCGACAGCTCCGGAACGGGTCAAATTCGGAGAAATTTCCTGCGAAGCTGGCGCCGTTCACAGCAAGAAATTACCCTTAGATCATCGGTTTGCGTGCTCCGGACCCGGGGGACCGGACAGACTGCGCGCAGTGGCCTAGCGCAGGAAGCCGCAGCCTGCAAGTGAAGGCCGCTCGGCTCTGTAATGCAGGTCACAATCTGCAGCTCGATATCAATCCTGCAACTCGATATAGAGCCTGCGCGCCGCGTTCGCATCACCGCGCCGCTCGGAAAAATCCGTCACCTTCCAGACCCGAATGCGGCGATCCAGCGCGATCGTCAGCACGTCGCCGATCTTCACCGGATGCGACGGCGCCACCACCCGTGCGCTGTTAACCCTGACCAGACCAGCGCTCACAAGCTCGGCCGCGCTGGTGCGGGTTTTGACGACGCGCGCATGCCAAAGCCACTTGTCGATCCGCTGGCGATCCACTGGCGTCCGCTCAGAGCTTTTCCTTCGCGCTCGACTCGAGCTGCTCCTTCAGCGCTGCGAGCTTCGCAAACGGCGAATTCGGATCGATCGGACGCTCGCGCTGCGGCCGCTGCCCGCTCGCGCGGTCACCGCCGCCCATGCCGCTGCTCGCGGCGGTCGCCCTTGCCATGGTCGGGGCGTCCCTTGCCCTTGCCCTGGAAGCGGCGGCGGTCCTCGCGCGGACGCGCTTCGCCGCCATCGGCTGCGGACGGGCTTGCTTCGCTTCCGCTCGCTTGCGCCGTTGCGCCCGCTTCGCCCTTGCCGGATTCGTGGCGGCGACGGCGGTGAAAATCCTTGCCGCGATCGCGACGGTGCTCGTTGCGACCCTGCTCGCCCTCGCCCGCCTGTGCACCGGCTTCGCCAGCCTGTGCTATGACCGTGACGGCGATGGCGCGGACGCTCATGCCGAGGCTTGCGATCCTCGTGCCGGCCGCCCGGCCGCCACACCTCGATCAGTTCGGGCGCGGCGGCAGCTTCCGCAGCCGGCGCAGCAGCCGTCTCAGGTGCGGCTGCGTCAGGTGCGGCTGCGTCAGCCGATCCCGCAGCTTCAGACGACGCAGCGTCTAGCGCTTCCGCGGCTCGAGCGCTTCCGCCTCGGGTGCAACCGCATCGGGCGATGACGGAGCTTCGGACTGCACAGCCGCGACAGCTTCGGGTTCAGACGCAGCACTGTTTTCCACGGCAGCCGGCGCAGCCTCTTCCACGGCCGTGCTCGATGCATCAGCAGGCTGCGCAGCTTCGCTCGACGCTTCGGCGATGTCGGCCTGCAGCTGCGCGCCACCGACCACGTTGTCGTTCGCGGCAACGATGCCGGCCGGTGCAGCTGGCCTGCGTTTCAGCCGGCTGCTCAGCGACCGCTTCCGCTGCAGGCGCGGCGCCTGCGGCGGCAACGGCGGACGCCGGTCCATGCGATAGCCGAGCGCGCGCAGGATCGATGCGAAATCCTCGCCGGCAGACCCGGTCAGCGACGTCATCGCCTGGGTGACCGTGAACGAGCGGCCATCGAACGCGCCCGGCGGCTTCGGCAGGGTCGATCCTTCGCGCCAGGCCAGCGCAGGCCGGATCAGATCGGCAAGCCGCTCGAGGATATCGACGCGCACGGCGCGTTCGCCCGCGAGCCGATAGCCCAGGGTGCGGTACGCATCGCGATCCAGCGCCTTGTCGGCAGGGAACGAGGTGCGGCCGGTGCTGGCCAGATGCTGCGCGCTGGTCAGCGCGGCGAGGTCGACGCTGTCGTGCTTCAGCGACCAGAGCAGCGAGGCGAGCGCGCGCGCCGCCGGCTTCAGCAATCCGGGCACATAGATGTGATACGCGCCGAAGCGGACGCCGTACTTGCGCAAGGTCGCACGCGAGTTCTGGTCGAGATCCTTCATCTCGGCGGCGATCTTCTGCCGATCGATGACGCCGAGCGCCTCGACCAGCTGGAAGGCAATGCCGCGCGCGATGCCGGTGATGTCCTCTGCCTTCGACAGGTCGAACAGCGGCCCGAGCAGCTTGGTGATATGCGTTTTGAGCCAGAGGTCGAGCCGCGCCTGCACGCTCTCGCGCGCCGCACCGGCAAGGCGATCGTCCGCAACGAGGCGAATGCGCGGCTCGAGCACATTGTCGGCGCCGGTCAGCTTGCCGACGGCGTCGCCGAGCCAGCGCAAGCGTGCCGTCGGCGGCGAGCGCGAACTGATCGTCGGCGCCGGCTGCGAGCTTTGTGGCGCGCGCGTCGATTTCGCCGGCCAGCGCCTTTTGCGCCGCAGCCTGCAGTGCCTTCGCCTCCGAACCGGCCTCGGCCGCGTCCGGCGCAAACATGAACCCGTCGAGACGGCCAATGGTGTGGCCCTCGACGATCACGTCTCCAGTCTTGCTGATCTCTGTTTCCAACGTCGCATTTTCCCGCAAGCGCCGCATCAATACACTGGTGCGGCGATCAACGAAACGTTCCGTGAGCCGCTCGTGCAGGGCATCCGACAATTTATCCTCAATTGCACGCGTCAGTCCCCTGCCAATGTTCCGGATCGGCGAGCCAGTCGGGACGATTTGCCGCAAAAGTCCAGGTCCTGATCTGCGCGATCCGCGCTGAAAGCGTGTCGATTCCGCCGTCGGTCCGGTCCGCCTGGGCGACCTGGGCCGCATACCAGTCATCCGCGATACGCCCCTCCTTCATCAGGAAGCCGTACAGCGTCGTCACCAGCTCCGCATGCGCGGCCGGAGCGACCTTGCGGTAGTCCGGGAGCTGGCACACGTCCCAGAGCCGTTCGACCGCTGCCGGATTTTTAGCCATGTCGCGAACTTCGGCGTCGCGGGCCGCGTGGTCGAGCACGCGAATGTCCTCGGCCACCGGCGCGCGGGTCAGCGCCTCGTGCTTCGGGGCGACAGCGCCAGCGTCGCCTGCAGCGCGCCGAGCGAGGCGAAATCCAGCGCCGAGTTCCGCCACTGCAGCTGCTTGACGCTGTCGAAGGAGTGGTTCTGCAGCGCATTGACGAGTTCAGGCTCGAACGGCGCACAGCGGCCGGTGGTGCCGAAGGTGCCGTCGCGGGTGGCGCGGCCGGCACGGCCGGCGATCTGCGCGAATTCGGACGGATTGAGGCGGCGATACTGATAGCCGTCGTATTTGCGGTCGGAGGCGAAGGCGACGTGATCGACGTCGAGATTGAGCCCCATGCCGATGGCATCGGTGGCGATCAGGTAGTCGACCTCGCCGGACTGGAACATCGCCACTTGCGCATTGCGCGTGCGCGGCGAGAGCGAGCCCATCACCACCGCGGCGCCGCCATGCTGGCGGCGGATCAATTCGGCGATCGCATAGACCTCATCGGCGGAGAAGGCGACGATCGCCGTGCGCCGCGGCTGGCGCGTGATCTTGCGATCGCCGGCAAAATTGAGCTGCGAGAGCCGCGGCCGCGTCACCACGCTGACGCCGGGCAAGAGCCGCTCGACGATGCCGCGCATCGTTGCGGCACCCAGGATCAGCGTCTCGTCGCGGCCGCGCCGGTTGAGGATGCGGTCGGTGAAGACGTGGCCGCGTTCCAGGTCGGCGGCGATCTGGATCTCGTCCACCGCAAGGAACGACACGTCGAGATCGCGCGGCATCGCCTCGACGGTCGACACCCAGAACCGCGCATTGCGCGGCTTGATCTTCTCCTCGCCGGTGATGAGGGCCACCGATTCCGGCGCCGACCCGCTCGACCAGGCGGTTGTAGACCTCGCGCGCCAGCAGCCGCAGCGGCAGTCCGATCAGGCCGGACGAATGCGCAGCTCATCCGCTCGATCGCGAGATGGGTTTTGCCGGTGTTGGTCGGGCCCAGCACGGCGGTCACGCCGGCACCCGGCGCGCGATCGCCGCCGAAGGCGGACGAGGCAGACGAAAATGTCATTGATTCAAGCGATTCCGCGCGGCTCTGGCGGAGTTAGTGTCTCACAATGCGACGCACAAGACGCCGCGGCTTAAGCTCTGGAACGAGTCTAGAACGAATCGCGCCCGAATCGCTGACTCTGGCCTCGACCGTTTCGTTCACCGCAATATCTCGCTTTCTACCCGACCGGAACCACAACATCGAGGCCAATTGCCCCGCGCGCGAGCGTCCTGATAGCGGCGCTTCGTTAACGTCAGACGGACTCCGATTGGCTTTGGAGTCAACCTGATTCCTTGGAAAGCTGATGGGCGATAATCCGACGACCGCGCGTCAGCGCGGCACGTCACTGGGTTCGAACCGCCGCGGGACTGGACGAGATCGAGTTGGTGAACCGCGTCGCCTGCATCATCGCCGGTCCCCACCGGCGTCGGGATCGTCACCTTGTAGGGCATCAGCACGCGCGTGCCGAGGATCGGCGCAAACCACACTTCCATGTTGCGCTGGGCCTTCAGGTATTTGATCGCCGCACGATCCGGCACGTAGCCCGCGATCGGCACGAACATGATCGCGCAGACCACGACCGGCCCCTGATAGCCCTTGTCGACCTTGATGGTCTCGATCCGCTTGTATTCCAGCTTCAGGTCGTAACGCATGCGCCCGTCGAACACGGCCGTGCCCTGGGTACAGGCCTCGGGACTGACCGGATCGCCGGTCCCGGGAACGCGCACGAGCGATCCGGTCATCGGATCGACCACGCCGCGCTTGTGCGCTTCGGTGACCGGAATGCGCTCGGGATTGATCGGCGGCTCGGGTTCGATCGAGAACTCTTTCACGTTGCCGTTGGCCAGCGCGATCTTCAGGAGTTCGTTCTTCTTGTTGGTGGTCATCGTGACCGCATAGGACGACGGAACCAGCTGGCCCTTGACCACGCGGCCTTGCGCACCGCCGCCACCCTCGCCGGTCGAGAGGGCCGCGATCAGCCCTGTCGTCTTGCCGGTGGCCCGCGCCGAGTATTGGTCGTCGCTGATGTCGACCACCCACGCCCCTTTGCCGATCGGAATGCCGGCGAGCGTGACCTCATACTGCGCGTCGACCCGCCCCTGCGCGTGCGCCGCTGCCGGCGACGCGGTCAGCAGCAGGCAGCCGACGGCGAACGCCGGCAAGGACAGCCGCGGCGAGATAAAGATCGAATGGATGGACACGGATATGGACGTCCTGGCCCGCAATATGGCTCTTGCCATCTGGCGCAATGAGCATGATTCATCGGCAGATTGCGTCCTTTATAAGGATCGGAACAAAAGGGAGCCAGCGCAAGCCGTATGAACCCTTAACGGCGCGAAACGAAAGCCGTTTTCAGCATTTTTTGTGGTTTTCCGCGGCTTGACGCTGGGCGGGGCGCCCCTTATACGTCCGCCGTTCCTTCAAATGGACCTGAATTCGAACCCGGCGAGCGCCGAACGCGGCTGAGCCTGCCGGACGAGCAATTAAGGATTTCGCCATGTCACGGCGCTGCGAACTGACCGCCAAGGGAGTCCAGGTGGGCCACAAGGTCAGCCACTCCAACATCAAGACCAAGCGGCGCTTCCTGCCGAACCTGTGCAACGTGACGATGATTTCGGACGCGCTCGGCCGCGGCGTGAAGCTGCGCGTCTCGGCGAACGCGATCAAGTCGGTCGATCACAATGGCGGGCTCGATGCGTTCCTGCTGAAGGCCAAGGACGACAGCCTGTCCAAGCGCGCGCGCGACATCAAGCGCCAGATCGAGAAGAAGCAGGCAGCGGCGAGCTGAGCTTTCGCTTCGCGAGTTGAGTTTCGAACGGCCGGCATCGCCCGGCCGTTTTGTTTTCACTGTAGCCCGGATGAGCGCAGCGAAATTCGGGGCCTGCGCATCGAACGGCTAGCGCTATCCGGGCTACAGCAGAACTCACTCCACCAGCGTGAACTGCAGCAGCAGCGTCCGCTGCAGCAGCGAGAAATTGTCGTCGGAGACCATGGTCAGCACGATGTCGCCGTCCTCGTTGCGGTGCACGTCGAGGCCTTCCATGTTGTCGATCTCGTGGCCGAGATCCGCATCGAAGATCGACGGGCCGTCGACCACGGCGCCGGGCGCGATCGCACGCAGCGGGATCTTGCGGATGCGGATGCCGACGCCGGTCAGCAGCGAGAACTTTCGCTCCAGGATCAGCAGCTCGCCGGACGGCAGCAGCGCCGCATCGCTGATGTCGAATTCATCGGTGCGGCGGATCGCGAACTGTCCCGGCCGCGGCCCCCCGATCAGGAAGCCGACAGGTTGCCGGACGCATCGAGGCCGCGCTCGGAGACGACGATCAGCGAGCCTTCGAGCGGCATGCCCTTCGGCACGAAAACAAGTCCCTCGGGTCCCTTGTTGAAAGGCAGCCGCCGCAAGGCGGGCGGCACGGCGATCTCCTCGCCGAGCGAGGTGATGCCGCCGCGGCGGAAATCGAACTTCAGGATGCGGTTGGCGCGCTCGATGCCGACATAGAGCGTCATGCCGTCGATCGCGAGCGACTCGCTGTCGAACAGCTTCTTCGGTGGTGATCGGCTTGCCGTCGCTGCCGAGCATCGGCGCCGACCGCACGTCAGTGAGGCCTGCCAGCGTCTTGCCGCTGTAGGCGAGGCGGCCGGTGAACCAGTCGCCCTTGTCGTTCATGGCGATGAAGCCTTCGCCCTTCGGGTCGACGCGAAAGGCCGACAAGCCGCCGAACCCCTTGAATGACGAGGTGAGGATCAGCCCTGAGCGGAATTCGAGCTGGCCGAATCGCCGCCGCGAGCGGTCGCGCAGGTCGAATGCTTCGAGCGGGCGCGCGTTCACCTCGACCGCGACAGGAGCAACGACAGCCGGCGCCTGCGCGCACGCCGGCGATAGCGGCAGCACCGCAAAGGCAGCCGCGATGACAGTCAGAAGACGTCGACGATTGCCCCTCACTCAACCGGTCCCCTCACCCCAAGGCGCCACCTCAGGATGACGGATTTGACGAGCGTGCGCCATTCAACTTGCCGCGCGTCGGCAGCCAGTGATACGTCAATGCAGGCGGCGGCTGCGTGCGGGATGTGTCGCGCGCGGCACGGGCTCGACGTTTTCGCTGAACAGCTCGGCGAGCTTTTCGGTGATCGCGCCGCCGAGCTCCTCGGCATCGACGATGGTCACCGCACGGCGATAGTAGCGCGTCACGTCGTGGCCGATGCCGATGGCGATCAACTGCACCGGGCTGCGCGTCTCGATCTCCTCGATGATGTGACGCAGGTGCCGCTCGAGGTAGTTGCCCGGGTTGACCGACAGCGTGGAGTCGTCGACCGGCGCGCCGTCGGAAATCATCATCAGGATGCGCCGCTGCTCGGACCGTCCGAGCAGGCGCTTGTGCGCCCAGTCGAGCGCCTCGCCGTCGATGTTTTCCTTCAGCAGGCCCTCGCGCATCATCAAGCCGAGATTCTTGCGCGCGCGCCGCCACGGCGCATCCGCCGACTTGTAGACGATGTGGCGCAGGTCGTTGAGCCGGCCCGGTCCGCCGGGCTTGCCGGCGGCAAGCCACGCCTCGCGCGACTGCCCGCCCTTCCACGCGCGCGTGGTGAAGCCGAGGATTTCCACCTTCACGCCGCAGCGCTCCAGCGTGCGGGCGAGGATGTCGGCGCAGGTCGCCGCCACCGTAATCGGCCGGCCGCGCATCGAGCCGGAATTGTCGAGCAGCAGCGTGACGACGGTGTCGCGGAAGGTCGCTTCCTTCTCGTGCATGAACGACAGCGGATGCATCGGATCGGTGACGACGCGCGACAGCCGCGCGGGATCGAGGATGCCTTCCTCGAGGTCGAAATCCCAGGCGCGGTTCTGCTGCGCCATTAACCTGCGTTGCAGGCGGTTGGCGAGGCGGGCGACGACGCCCTGCAGATGCGCGAGCTGCTTGTCGAGATAGGCCCGCAGCCGCTCCAGCTCCTCCGGATCGCAGAGGTCCTCGGCGTTGACCACCTCGTCGAACTTCGGCGCGAACGCGTGATACTCCGGCCCGCGCGGCTCGTTGCCGCCGCGCATCGGCGGGCGCGTGGTGTCGCCGGGCGTCTCGTCCTCGCCCATCTCGCTGTCTTCGAACGTATCGCTCGACGACGACTGCGCGGCTTCGGCGCTTTCGGCGGCGTCCTCGGAGGAGGCTTCCGCCTGCTCCATGTTCATGTCCTGCTGCGCCTCGCCGTCGGGCTGGCCTTCGGCGCCGGACTGATCCTGATCGCCGTCCTGGTTCTCGTCCTGGTCGTCTTCGTCCTGATCGGCGTCGGTCCTGTCGCCGAGCTCCAGCGCATCGAGCAGGTCGTGCATCGCGTCGGCGAACTTGCGCTGATCCTCGACCACCGCCTCCAGCCGGTCGAGCCGGCTGCGCGCCTTGTCCTCGATGAACGGCCGCCAGAGCTCGACCAGCTTCCTGGCTGCCTGCGGCGGCGCCATCCCGGTCAGGCGTTCGCGCACCATCATCGCCAGCGCGTCGGCGAGCGGCGCATCCGCGCGGTCGGTGATCTCGTCGAACTTGCCGCGATGGAAATGGTCGTCGAGCATCGCGGTGAGGTTCTTGGCAACGCCGGCCATCCGCCGCGCGCCGATCGCCTCGACGCGCGCCTGCTCGACCGCGTCGAACACGCCGCGCGCCTGCATGTTGCCGGGCATCTGCTTGCGGTGCACGGCGGGATCGTGACAGGCGAGCCGCAGCGCGATCGAATCGGCATGGCCGCGGACGATCGCTGCATCCTTCTTGCGACAGTTTTCGCGGCGGCTCCGGCAGCCGCGCCTTGCCGGGCGCAAGGCCTGGACGCTCGGCCGCGAACGACACCTCAAGCTCGGGCGCCTTCGCGATCGCGCGCAGGCACGACGTCACCGCCCGCTTGAACGGCTCGGTCGGCGCTTCCTTCGATCCGGCTCTGAACTTGATGTTCGTGGTCATGCATCCACACGCGTCCCCGCTTTTGGCGGGGACGACGCCAATATCAGCTCAACGCCACGTTCACCGACGACTCGGGCAGTTCGGCGTTGAAGCAGCGCTGATAGAATTCCGCCACCAGCGGCCGCTCCAGTTCGTCGCACTTGTTGAGGAAGGTGACGCGGAACGCGAAGCCGATGTCGCCGAAGATATCGGCGTTCTCGGCCCAGGTGATCACCGTGCGCGGGCTCATCACCGTCGACAGGTCGCCGTTGGCGAACGCATTGCGCGTGAGGTCGGCCAGACGCACCATCTTGCCGGTGATGTCGCGGCCTTCGGTGGTGCGATAGTGGCGCGCCTTCGCCAGCACGATCTCCACCTCCTCGTCGTGCGGCAGGTAGTTCAGCGTGGTGACGATCGACCAGCGGTCCATCTGACCCTGGTTGATCTGCTGGGTGCCGTGATAGAGGCCGGTGGTGTCGCCGAGGCCGACGGTATTCGCGGTCGAGAACAGGCGGAACGCCGGGTGCGGCTTGATCACCTTGTTCTGGTCGAGCAGCGTCAGCCGGCCCGACACCTCGAGCACGCGCTGGATCACGAACATCACGTCGGGACGGCCGGCGTCGTACTCGTCGAACACCAGCGCGACGTTGTGCTGAAGCGCCCACGGCAGAATACCGTCACGGAATTCCGTGATCTGCTTGCCTTCCCTGATGACGATCGAATCCTTGCCGACCAGATCGATACGGCTGATGTGGCTGTCGAGGTTGACGCGCACGCACGGCCAGTTCAGGCGCGCCGCGACCTGCTCGATGTGCGTCGACTTGCCGGTGCCGTGGAAGCCCGTGACCATCACGCGGCGGTTCTTCGAGAAACCGGCGAGGATCGCGAGCGTCGTCGCGCGATCGAAACGGTAGTCCGCATCGACGTCCGGAACGTGCGGATCGGCGGCTGAATACGCCGGCACCTCCATGTCGGAATCGATACCGAACACTTGCCGGACCGAAACCTTCATGTCGGGCAGCGCGGTCATGTCATTGGTAGCGGCGGCGGTCATCATTCCTCCGTGGCGTCGGGGCACTCCCGAAACCAGCGTTATTGGCTGCGGTCAGGGCTGCGGCGGCGAAAGCTTGCAATAATGGCAACTTAGCAGACGCGGCGGGCCGGCAGAAGCCTGCGCCGCAACGAAAGTTCCGCTTTTTCCTCAAGTAGATAAGGCATCGCAACAGGATTTGAAGGTCTGCCTTGCGCAAAGCGCCCAGCAGACGACCGCTTGCGGAAGGACGGCATCTGGACCCGCGCTCCGCCGCAGCGCACATTGCGGCGGTGGCCGACCTCCTCGCACCAGTTGATCCAGTTCGTCGAAGCGCACCCGTTGCTCGCCTATGCGACGGTGTTTCTGGCGGCGCTGCTCGAGGCCGTGCCGGTCATCGGCTCGTTCGTGCCGGGATCGAGCATCATCATCGCCTTGAGCGCATTGGTCGCGGCCGGAGAGCTCAGCCTCGCGGGCGTGCTCGCAAGTGCGATGCTGGGAGCCGCGATCGGCGACGGCACGGCCTTCCTGCTCGGCCACCACTATCAGCGCCGCATCCTCGCCATGTGGCCGCTGAGCTCGTATCCGGCGATCGTTGCGCGCAGCGAGGAGTTCTTCCAGAGCCGGGGCGCCCTCGCTGTTTTCGCTGCCCGCTTCGTGCCGCCGGTGCGCGCGTTCGTGCCGGTGACCGCGGGCGCGCTCGGCATGCCGCCGCAACGCTTCTTCGCAATGAACATTCCGGCGATCGGGCTCTGGGCCTGCGCGCACGTTCTGCCCGGCGCGCTCGCAGGCTCTCTGTGGAAGCAATACGGAAAGCAGATCGAGCACATCGCGCTGCCGATCCTCGCGATCATCCTGGTGATCGCCGTCGTCTGGTACGTGTGGCGGCGGCGCGCGCTGATCACGGATTAGGCTTACGCCTTGCCGCGCGGCGGCATCGGCCCGGTGTAGCGGGCGCGCGGACGGATGAGGCTGCCGTTGCGCAGTTGCTCGCTCGCATGCGCGATCCAGCCGGCGGTGCGCGCCATCGCGAACAGCACCATCTCATGCTGCGCGGGCAAATCGAGCGTGCGCATCAGCACGGCCAGCGCGTAGTCGATGTTGGCCGAAACGCCGGCCGCTTCGGCAATTGCCTCGGGAATTTCCGCGGTAAATCGCCTGTCGGCGCCGGCGCGCGCCAGCCGGTCGAGCAGCGCAAACGCGCGCGGATCGCCCTTGCGATAGACGCCGTGGCCAAAACCCGGAAACGTCTCGCCGAGCGCCACGCGCTCGCGCACGATCGCTGCGACGTCGCCCTGCTCCAGCGTGCGCGCGAGCTGCGATGCCAGAACGCCGGCGCCGCCGTGCCGCGGCCCTTTCAGCGCGACGAGGCCCGCGATCATCGCATCATAGAGGTTGAGGCCGGTCGAGGCGGCGCAGCGTACCGTGAAGGTCGAGGCGTTCAGTTCATGATCGGCGAGCAGCACCAGCGCGCGCCGCAACAGGTCGCCGGCATCCTTGCGATCCGGCGCCCAGGCGTTGGCAAGCTGCAAGTGCAGCGGCACGGCGGACGGCTCGCGCCCGAGCATCACCGCGACGACGAGGCGCATGATGCGGCCGCCGACCAGCGCGCGGCCTTCGGCAGCGCGGGTGAACGCGCGCGGATCGGCATTGGCGGCCAGCGCGAGCACGGCGATTGCGCGCTCGATCGGCGCCGCATCGCTCGTCGCCAGCGCCACCGCTTTCATCTGCGGCGACATCACCGGCATGTTGTCAGGCGCAAACGGGTCGATCGAGGTCGCGTCCCACAGCAGCGTCGCTGCGTGCTCGAGGCTTGCGTTCTCGCTGAGCGCGACGCAGTCGACGCCGCGATAGACCGGCCCCTCCTCGGTGATGGTCGACACCGCCGTATCCATCACCGGCAGGTCGGCATCGAAGCTGCGGAAGGCGCGCGGCTCCGCCGAAGGCGCCCGGCGATCCTTCAGCGCGCGGACGTCTTCGGCGCGGTAGCGGTGCGCGCGCGAATCGATCGACGGCTCGGAGCGGATCAGGCCGCGGCTGACATAGGCGTAGAGCGTCGCCGGCGAGACGGCGAGCTCGGCGGCGGCTTCCCGGGCCGAGAGATAAAGGCCAGCAGATTTTTTCATATTGATTAATCTAATCAAGATTGATCAATGTGTCCACCGTAGCGATCTTGAGGAACGACCCAGCGAAAGGGATTCTCTCATGACCGTGCATCTGACCAGCACTCCAACCGGCCTCGACGGCATCCCGGCCGCCGACACCGCGCTCAGCCACGTCGACGGCGCCAAAGGCGAACTGATCATCGCCGGCGAGCGGGTCGGCCACCTCGCCGCGACCTCCAGCTTCGAAGGCGTCACCGCCAGGCTTTGGACCGCCGCCACCGGGAAGCCGATCAGCGAGGCGGAGGTGCGCGCCGCGCTCGGCGATGCGCGCGAGCGCGCGTTTCAGCGGCTGCCGCAGCTGACCCATGCCGCCGAAGGCCTTTCGATCGTCGACGGCACGCGGGCGGCAATCGCAGCGCTCCGCAGCGAGCACGGCATGAGCCCGGAGGCGGTGATCGTCGGCGCGATCCCGGTCATCGTCGGCGCGCTGGTGCAGCGCGCGAGCGGCAACAAGCCGGTCGCGCCGAACGCGCGGGCAAGCCATGCCGCCGACACGCTGTCGATGCTGCACGGACGCACGCCGTCGCCGCAGCAGGCTCAAGCGCTCGACGCCTACTTCGTCACCGTGTGCGACCACGGCATGAACGCGTCGACGTTCACGGCGCGGGTGATCGCCTCGACGCAGGCGGATTTGTTCTGCGCCGTCACCGGCGGCTACTGCGCGCTCACCGGGCCGCTGCATGGCGGCGCGCCGGAGCCGGTGCTGGAGATGCTGGATGCGATCGGCACGCGCGACAAGATCAAGCCGTGGATCGACGGCGCGCTTGCGCGGAAAGAACGGCTGATGGGATTTGGCCACAGGGTCTATCGCGTGCGCGATCCGCGCGCCGACGTGCTGAAGAGCGCGATCGAGCGGCTCGGGCTCGGCGTCGACGAATTGCCGTTTGCCGGCGAGGTCGAGGCCTATGCGCGCGAGGCGTTGAGACAGAAAAACCCGGAGCGGCCGCTGGACACCAATGTGGAGTTCTTCACCGCGATCCTGCTCGACGCGCTGGAAATCCCGCGCCAGGCTTTTACCCCGATCTTCGCCGCCGCCCGCGCCGCGGGCTGGACCGCGCACGCCCGCGAGCAGCAGCGCACCGGACGGCTGATCCGGCCGAGCTCGGTGTATGTCGGGAAGGTGCCGGCTTAAGGTCGGCCAAGCCCGAACCAACCGGTTTTAACGCCATGCCCCCCACTCTGCCCGAGCGGTATCTCGCCTTCGCCCGCGACGAGGCTGCAGGCCGCTCGGCCCTCTACGAAGCGTTTTCGATTGGCGTTGCGCACGATGCCGACCTGCTCTCGCTGTTGTCGGCGCTGCCGGTCGCCAAGCAACAGCCCAACCTGCTGTTCGCGGCTGTAAAGCACGCCTTTGGCGTGCAGCCGGATTGGCCTGCCTTCCGCGCAACAGCGTTACGGCACTGGAACGAGGTCGTCGCAACGATGTTGGCACGGAGCACGCAGACCAACGAGGCGGCGCGCTGCGCCACGCTGCTGCCCGCGCTGATGCAGCTGCCGCAACCGCTGGCGCTGCTGGAAGTCGGGGCATCCGCCGGACTGTGTCTGTTGCCGGACCGGTATGCCTACGATTTTGACGGCCACCATCTGACGCCTGCAAACGTGACGGCGCCGCCACGTTTCGCCTGCCATGTCGACGGCGCTATTCCGCTGCCGCCGCACTTGCCGCAGATCGTCTGGCGCGGCGGCCTCGATCTCAACCCGATCGACGTGCGCGACGACGATCAGTGCGCCTGGCTGGAAGCGCTCGTCTGGCCCGGCCAGGAGCAGCGCCTCCACCACCTTCGTGCTGCGCTTGCCGTCGCGCGTCAGGATCCGCCGCGGGTGCTGCGCGGCAATCTATTGCATGATCTCGCAGGCCTTGCGGCCGAAGCGCCGCGCGAGGCGACGCTGGTCGTCTTTCACACGGCGGTGCTGGGCTATGTCGGCACCCAGGCACAACGCGATGCGTTCGCACGCTCGGTCTGCGACCTCGATGCCGTGTGGATTTCCAATGAAGCGCCCGGCGTATTTCCCGACATCGCGGCGCAACTGTCGATGCGAGTGCCGCGCGGAAAATTCCTTCTGGCCGTCAACGGACGGCCGGTGGCCTTCAGCGATCCGCATGGCGCGGCGTTGAACTGGATTGCCGAGGCGTAGTCCGGCCTGGGCGGACGGATACACGCGGCGGGGACGTCAGCCCCGCGCGATCGACTTCAGATAATTATACGCCTTGATGATCTCGATCAGGCGGTCTTCGGTGGAGCGGTCGCCGCCGTTGGCGTCGGGGTGATGCTGCTTCACCAGCGCCTTGAAGCGCACCTTGATCTCGGCAGTGGTCGGCGCGCCATCGAGACCCAGCACCTGCAGCGCCTTGCGCTCGGCGTTCATCACCTTGCGCGTTTCCACACCCGCCTTCGATTCCGGTCCCGGCCGCCAGCTTCCGCGGCCGTTCAACTCGCTGAAGACGCTGAACGGGTCGACAGGTTTCGCCGAACGCATCCTCAGGCCCGAGCTTGCCCTTGGTGCCGGAGTTGGCGCCCATCTTCCAGGTGGGGCGATGACCGGTCAGCGCGTCCTTCTGGTAGCGCGCGATCGCGTCGTCGGTCATGCCGGAGAAGTAGTTGTAGGACTGGTTGTACTCGCGCACATGCTCGATGCAGAAGCGCCAGTATTCGCGCTCGCGCGAGCGGCCCTTCGGGGCGCGGTGGCGAGCCCGCATTCTTGCAGCCTTGCCACTCGCACAGAGTCGTCTCCACGCGCACGGGGGCCTGTTTGGGCCCGCGCGGCGCGATGCGAATCTTGTCGAACAGCTTTGAATCGAAACTCATGGATGGATATGACGCCTGCAGCGGTTGCGCTTCAAGTCTTGACATTCCTCAAACGGCGATGCCGTGCCGATTTATTTCCGGAAGTCTTCACGATTTCTTCACAGGACCCGGCCGCACGCCGCGCGCCCGCCCTTTTTTGTCCGTTGACGAGCCGTAACGCACGGCGCAAAACCCCGCGCATGCTCGTGAAGGATGACATCACAAGAAAGTTGCAGGCTGCCTTCGCGCCGGACAGCGTCGAGGTGATCGACGAGTCCGACCAGCATCATGGCCATGCCGGCCACCGGCCCGGAGGCCAGACCCACTTCAGGGTCTATATCGTATCGAAAGCGTTCGCTGGCAAGAGCCGCCTCGAGCGCCATCGCATGATCAACCAGGCGCTCGCCGCCAACCTCACCGGCGGTGTGCACGCGCTCGCGATCCACGCCGACGCGCCCGGCGAGCACACGCGCTGACCAACCCCTTACTTTAGGACAGCATCATGACGAAGACGACCGTCTCGCCGTTCCTGATGTTCGAAGGCCAGGCCGAGCAGGCGATGACCTTCTACGTGTCGCTGTTCGAGGACGGACGGATCATCGACATCGTCCGCTACGGACCGCAAGGCCCCGGCGCGGAAGGTTCGGTGACGAAGGCGAGCTTCTCCATCGCCGGCCAGACCATCCTGTGCATCGACAGCGCCATGAAGCACGATTTCACCTTCACGCCGTCGGTCTCGCTGTTCGTCACCTGCGAGGAGCGAAGCGCAGATCCGCAAGCTCGCGGCGGCGCTGGCCGAGGGCGGCGCGGAGCTGATGCCGCTCAACAACTATGGCTTCAGCCGTCAGTTCGCCTGGGTGAACGACCGCTTCGGCGTGTCCTGGCAGCTCATCCTGAACTAGCGCTGTCAGCTTGCGCATTGTTGATCGCGCCGCGGCTTGAAGTTCCGTTCGTCACGCATCATCTCGGGCAGAGCATCACTGGCAAATCGCGTTCCATCGGTGATGGCTCGCGGCAATGTCGGAACGTTCCCATGCGCATCTTCGTTGCAGGCGCCACCGGCGCCATCGGACAGTGTCTCGTTCCCATTCTCGTCGCCAAGGGACATTCGGTGACGGGTCTGACGCATCGACCGGCAGGAGCCGGGACGGTGCGCGCACTTGGCGCGGAACCCGTCGTGGCCGATGGTCTCGATGCGAAGGCGATCCACGCTGCGGTCGCCGCGGCAAAACCCGACGTCATCGTGCACGAGATGACCGACCTGAAGGATGCATCCGACCTGCGCGCGTTCGACAAGGCGTTCATCACCAGCAACCGCCTGCGCACGGAAGGCACCGATCATCTGCTGTCGGCGGCTCGCGATGCCGGCGTGACGCGGTTCGTCGCGCAAAGCTACTGCGGATGGGGCTATGTGCGCAGCGGCAGCGCGGTGAAGTCCGAAGCCGATCCGCTCGATCCCGATCCGCCCGCGGAATTCCGCCGCACGCTCGATGCGATCCGTTACCTGGAGCGGACGGTGACCGGCTCGGCCTCGCCTGAAGGCATCGTGCTGCGCTACGGCGCTTTCTATGGGGCCGATACCGGCGTGTTCGACGGCCCGTTCGTCGCGCAGCTGCGCAGCCGGCGCGCGCCTTTGATCGGCGACGGCGGCGGATGGTGGTCGTTCGTGCACGTCGAGGATGCCGCACACGCCACTGCGCTGGCGATCGAGCGCGGCAGGGCGGGAAACATCTACAACATCGTCGACGACGAACCCGCCCCCGTCAGCACCTGGCTGCCGGCGCTCGCAGGGATGCTTGCAGCAAAGAAGCCGTTCCGAATTCCGGCGTGGATCGGCCGCCTCGTCGCCGGCGAGCATATCGTCGTGCTGATGACGCAATCGCGCGCCGGCTCCAATGCGAAGGCGAAGCAGGAGCTCGGATGGCAGCCGACACGTGCTTCATGGCGGCAGGGATTCGCCGAGGTGATCGCGCAGCGCTCGCTCGGCGCGAAGGCGGCTTGAGCCCGATCACCTATCAAGAACGACGGCCATCGCCAGCATCGCCAGCGCGAGTATTGTCGCTCCAACACGTCGTGCCGAGCTTCATTCCGGCTTCAAGCAGTCGTTACGTGCGGTCGTCCTTCCGCGCGCGCAGCGAGAACGACAGCGGCATGCGCGGCATTCCGTCCGGCAACTTCCACAGGCGGGGACCTTCGGGCACCATGCATGACAGTCCCTTCCACGGCAGCACTTCATGCTCGCGGAACATGGTGATGGTCATGCCGTTGTCGATCAGCCCGCCGAGGATCGACGAGAGTGGATGCATCCACTCGTGTGAGGTCTGATTGCGCATCACGGTGGCGTCGCCCGTGTAGGTGTTGGCGTTCGACGAAGGCCAGCGGCCGATCCACCGGCGTCTGTGGTCGTAGGTCACGACCAGCCCGCTCGGCGACTGTTCCAGCACGCAAAACGCCGGATGGCATGTCCGCGAAGTAAAGTTCGCCGCCGGGCGCGAGCACCGATGCGATGACACGCGCCCAGCTTCGCATGTCGGGCAGCCAGCAGATGGTGCCCCATGTGCTGTACACCATGTCGAAGGGTCCCGGCGTCAGGCGCGGCGCGTCGTCGACCGTGCCTTCGACGAAGGTCGCCGCAAGCCCCGTCTCGTGTGCAAGCTGGCGCGCAACGGTTAGCGCCTCGGGTGAAAAATCGAGACCGGTGACGGTCGCACCGCGGCGCGCCAGGCACAGCGTGTCGCGGCCGATGTGGCATTGCAGATGCAGGATGCGCTTGCCCGCCACGTCGCCGAGCTCCGCGGCCTCGATCTCGATCAACGCATCTTCACCGGCGCGAAAGCGCGCCAGCATGTAGTCGCCGGTGGTATCCCGCGCATGGATGGTCGCGCGCTCGTCCCAGTTCAAGCGGTTGACGGCAATCGGGTCGGTCATCGAAAACCCCCAGCGAATGGAAGGCAATGATGCGATTTGGTTCGCAAGAGCGTACCCAAACCTCGGCGTCGTCCTCGCGAAAGCGGGGACCCATAGCCTCCGAAGTCGTTGTCAAAAGGCAACCGGCGCCTCGCGTATCACGTCCGTCACGGCGTTTGGGTCCCCGCTTTCGCGAGGACAACTCTGTACACAACAGTTGGCTCGTAGCTTGCTAACCGAGCTTGCGCGCGAGGAAATCCCGCACTTTCTGCGGCTCGACATCGTTGACGATGACGGCCTCGCCCAGCGCCTTCAAGAGAATGAACGTCAGCCGCCCGCGCTTGACCTTCTTGTCCTGCGCCATCAGCGCCATCAGCGCGTCGGCGTCGGCCAGACCTTCCTGCGCGAAGCCCGCGATGTCCTGCAGCCGCGTCGGCAAACCCGTGTCGGCCAGGTGCTTCGTCAAACGCGCCGCATCGGCTGGCGCGATCATGCCGAGTTCGGCGGAAAACTCCGCCGCCAGCACCATGCCGATCGACACGCCTTCGCCGTGGAACAGGCGATCGGAAAATCCGGTCGCGGCCTCGAGCGCGTGGCCGAACGTGTGGCCGAGATTGAGCAGCGCGCGATCGCCGGTCTCGCGCTCGTCGCGCGCGACGATCGCAGCCTTGGCGCGGCAGCTCTCCGCGATCGCGTGCTCGCGCGCGCCCCCGCCGGAAAAAATCTCGCCGCGATTGGCTTCGAGCCAGGCGAAGAATTTGGCGTCGCCCAGCGCGCCGTACTTGGCGACCTCGGCATAGCCCGCGCGGAACTGCCGCGGCGGCAACGTATCGAGCACCTCGGTGTCGGCAACGACCAGCACCGGCTGATGGAACGCGCCGAGCAAATTCTTGCCGTGCGGCGAATTGATCCCGGTCTTGCCGCCGACCGATGAGTCGACCTGCGCCAGCAGCGTCGTCGGCACCTGCACGAAATCGACGCCGCGGCGGACGATCGAGGCGGCAAAGCCTGCAAGGTCGCCGATCACGCCGCCGCCGAGCGCGATGACCAGATCGTTGCGCTCGACCTTCGCCGCGATCAGCGCTTCGCTGACCTGTTCGAGCACCGCATAGCTCTTGGTCCCCTCGCCCTCGCCGACGACGATCGTCGACGACGGCACGTTCGCGGCCGTGAGCGAGGCCTCAACGGCTGCGAGCCAGTGCTTTGCCACACTGCTGATCGGTGACGATGGCCGTGCGCACGCCGGGCCGCAGGGCGGCGATCCGCTCGCCAAGCGAACGCAGCACGCCGCGGCCGATGACGATGTCATAGGCGCGGTCAGCGAGGGCGACATTGACGATGGTCGGCTGCGCCTCGCCGGAGGCAGTCGCCTGCGCGGGATTGCGAATGGTCATGATCTAACTCGTTGCAGGCAGGGGATGAGCCGACAGATAGTCGGCAAGCGCTGCGATGCACTCATCGACGATGCGATCGTGCGGCACCTCGCGCGACAGCAGCGTCAGGTCGGCTTCCGCGTAAAGCGGATATCGCTCCGCCATCAGCTTCTCGATGGTCGCAGCAGGATCAGCGGTCTGCAGCAGCGGGCGGTCACTGCGCCGCTTGACGCGCCGAAGCAGCACATCGGATTCGGCCTTGAGCCAGATCGAGATGCCCTTGACGCGGATGCGCTCGCGCGTCTCACCCCGCAGCCAGGCGCCGCCGCCGGTCGCGACCACGCAGGGCGCCCCTTCCAGCAGCCGCGCGATCACCCGCACCTCGCCGTCGCGAAAATACTGCTCGCCATGCTCGGCAAAAATCTCGGGGATCGACTTGCCGGCCGCGGCCTCGATCTCCACGTCCGCGTCGACGAAATGCAACCCCAGCCGCGCCGCCAGCCTGCGGCCGACGGTCGACTTGCCCGCGCCCATCATGCCGATCAGCACGAGCGCGCGCTTGCCGAGCGCGGAAGCGACAGTGGCTTCCTGCGCCGCAACGGCCTGCTCATGCGCCAACGTGCCAGACACCTGTGACAAACCTCTTTAACATCTGTCCGGTAAATGACGGATCGTCCCGGCAGAGGGGCCACCTATACTACCGGCCGCGTCAAGATTGCCAGAGCGTTGCCCGGCTGTGGCGAACATGGTGGTTACCGCCTATTCTCGCCGTGCCGATTCTATTGGTTAATTTGAGGCCGCCGCGCCGAGGTCGACGATGCCATCCCTGATCCGCTTCCTGACCCTTGTCGCGGTGATCGGCGGCTTGATCTATGGCGGTATCTTTGCGCTCGCCACCTTCTTCGATCCCGAGCCGCGCGAGATCACCGTGACGGTCCCGCCGGACAAATTCCAGAAGCGCTGAAGGACGCAATGGCAGGCCGCAAGAGCATAGGCGACGAGCAGCTCGCCGAACTGTTCCTCGACATGCTGGCGGCGGAACAGGGCGCGGGCAAGAACACCATCGACGCCTACCGGCGCGACCTCGATGACCTTTCCGCATTTCTGAAGCGCAAGCGCACGACCTTTGCACGCGCGACCACCGACGATCTGCGCGGCTACCTCGCCGATCTCGACGAACGCGGCTTCAAGGCGTCGAGCGTCGCGCGCAAGCTTTCGGCGCTGCGGCACCTCTTTCGTTTCCAGCTTGGCGGAGGATTTCCGAAAAGAGGATCCGGCGGCGATTCTCTCAGGGCCCAAGCGCGGACGCGCATTGCCGAAAGTGCTGTCGATCGCCGACGTCGATCGGCTGCTGACGCACGCCAAGAGCGCGGCCGCCCTGCCCGACTTGACTGCGACGCGACGCGTGCGCGCGTTACGTCTGGCCTGCCTGCTCGAGGTGCTTTACGCGACCGGCCTGCGCGTCACCGAGCTTGTCACGCTGCCGCTGTCGGCGGCCCGGCGCGATGCGCGGATGATCGTCGTGCGCGGCAAGGGCGGCAAGGAGCGGTTCGTTCCGCTCAACAATTCTGCGAAGCAGGCGATGGCGGACTATCTCGCGGCGATGGAGGCCGCGCCCGACGAGGCCGCGGCCGCCAGATCGTCGAAATGGCTGTTTCCGTCGTTCGGCGAGAGCGGTCACCTGACGCGCCAGCATTTTGCGCGCGACCTGAAGGAGCTGGCGAGCACCGCCGGCATCCCGCCGCGGCTCATCAGTCCGCATGTGCTGCGGCACGCCTTCGCCAGCCACCTGCTGCACAATGGCGCGGACCTGCGCATCGTGCAGACGCTGCTCGGCCATACCGACATTTCGACGACGCAGATCTACACCCACATCGTCGAAGAGCGGCTGAAGAGCCTGGTGCGCGACCTGCACCCGCTGGCGGACGCCTGACCTGGTCCGGTTTCGCCCCGGTGGGGAATGCGATGATTTCCCAAGACCTTGCCTGATCCGGCCGGGCCGGTTGACTTGCAGCGCGGCCAAGGCCAGACAAGGCCGCACCGCGCGGCCCCTCTTTAAGTCCTCGCCGGATCACTCACCGGATCACAATGCGAAGCTATCTCGATTTCGAAAAGCCTGTCGCCGAACTCGATGCCAAGCTCGACGAGCTGCGGACGCTGGCGGCGAGCGGCAGCGACATCGGCGACGAGATCGCGCGCGTCGAGGAGCGGGCGTCGCAGGCGCTGATCGATCTCTACGCCAACCTGACGCCCTGGCAGAAGACGCTGGTGGCGCGCTGGCCGACGCGGCCGCATCTGGTCGATTACGTCAACGCGCTGATCACCGAGTTCACGCCGCTCGCCGGTGACCGCAAGTTCGGCGAGGACGAAGCGCTGGTCGGCGGCTTCGGCCGATTCCGTGGCGAAAGCATCTGCGTCATCGGCCAGGAAAAGGGCGCGACCACGGAGGCGCGGCTGAAGCATAATTTCGGCATGGCGCGGCCGGAAGGCTACCGCAAGGCCGCGCGGCTGATGGAGATGGCCGACCGTTTCAACATTCCGGTGCTGTCGCTGGTCGATTCAGCGGGCGCCTATCCCGGCATCGGCGCCGAGGAACGCGGCCAGGCCGAAGCGATCGCGCGCTCCACCGACGTCTGCCTGCAGCTCGGCGTGCCCAATGTCGCCGTCATCACCGGCGAAGGCATGTCGGGCGGCGCGATCGCCATCACGACCGCCAGCCGGGTGCTGATGCTGGAGCACGCGATCTACAGCGTCATCTCGCCGGAGGGCGCGGCCTCGATCCTGTGGCGCGACGCCGGCAAGGCGCAGGAAGCGGCGACCAACCTGAAGATCACCGCGCAGGACATGCTGCGCTTCGGCGTGATCGACGAGATCATCAAGGAGCCCGTCGGCGGCGCCCATCGTGACCCGGCGGCGATGATCGCTGCGACCGGCGACGCGATCGCCCACGCATTCGACGACCTGCGCAATCTCGACCGCGACGCCATTCGCACGCAGCGGCGGCAGAAGTTCCTGGAAATCGGCCGCAAGCTCACCTGATTCGCACGCCGGGGAATCGGGCAGCGACGTGAGCGTTCTGGCCGCCCTTGAGCGAGTCTTGCAGCAAAGCCACAGCGCAAGCGGCTCGTTGCCGGTTCGTGGCTTTTTTGGGGCATTGTCACATCCGAAGTTCGTCAAGCCTGTCAAATATTTACGTCGCGTTCACTATCGCCGCAGCGCGACTTCGCGAAAGCCGCAAATCGGCTTGCGAGTGCAGCCGCTTAAGGATAACGATTGCTCAACGGCTTCAGGGCAGGTTGCACAATAATCCGGACGGTCACGGGGTGTCCGGTTGGGGTTGTCGTGAGTCGGGGAGCTTGGGCTTGAATTCAGACCGTTCGGTTCGGGGGCTTGTAGCGTCTGCTGCTGTGACAGCATGCGTCGCGCTGGCCGGCTGCAACGCCGAGCAGGCCGCCTTCGTCACCAACTCCAAGGCGAACAAGCCGATCCCGCAAAAGCTCATCGGCGACATGCAGGCGAAGGAGATGGATCCGCAATCGCCGATCCTCGTCCGCCTGTTCAAGCAGGAAGCCGAGCTCGAAGTCTGGAAGCAGGACAAGACCGGCCGCTTCGCGCTGCTGACGACCTATCCGATCTGCCGCTGGTCGGGCGACCTCGGACCGAAGGTCAAGGAAGGCGACCGCCAGGCGCCCGAGGGCTTCTACAACATCACGCCCGCGCAGATGAACCCGGAGTCGCAGTTCTATCTGTCGTTCAACATGGGCTATCCCGAACGCCTATGACCGCTCGCTCGGCCGCACCGGCGCGCACCTGATGGTGCACGGCGATTGCTCCTCGCGCGGCTGCTACGCGATGACCGACGAGCAGATCTCCGAAATCTACGCGTTGGGCCGCGAATCCTTCTTCGGCGGCCAGAAGTCGTTCCAGGTGCAGGCCTATCCGTTCCGGATGACCGCGCAGAACATGGCCAAGCATCGCAGCAACCCGAACATGCCGTTCTGGAAGATGCTGAAGCAGGGCAACGACCACTTCGAGGTGACCCAGCTCGAGCCGAAGGTCGACGTTTGCGAGCAGCAATACGTGTTCAACGCCGAGAAGGAGCCGAACTCCACGCGGCCGCCGAGCGTTCAGTCCGACCGGCAAGTGCCCCGTCTACCACGTGGCCGACGACATCGCGCAGGCGGTGTCGGAAAAGCAGCGCAAGGACGAGTTCGAGACCGCCGAGCTGATTACGCGCGGCACCCCGAGCGTGGTCGCCCGCAAGGGCGTCGATGGCGGCATGCATCGCGCTGTTCGCGGCGAAAACCCCGAATGGCAGCACCGGCCACTCGGAAGCGAAGAACTATTCATTCGCCGCCTATTCGGCCGTGCCGGCGGTGCCGCCGACCGTCAACCCGCCGGCTTCGACTGAAGCGCCCGTCGCCTTCGCTGCGGCGCCGAACAGTAGCGGTGGCGATTACGTTTCCCCTTCGGCTCCCGCGTCGCCCGCCGCGGCATCGGCCGCACCTCGCTCCGAACCGGCAAAGCAGCCTTCGGCAACTTCGCCGGTACGCGTCGCCGCAGCGCCGTCGTCGTCGAATTCCGAGGGCTTCTTCTCGAGCCTTGCGCGCAAGATCGGACTGAGCGGATCCGAAACCACCGCGTCCACGTCCGGCTCGCCGGCCAAGCAGTCTGCGCCGGTGCCGAAGCACGAAGCCCGCCGTTGCGGCCGCGAAGTCGCAGGCTCCGGCGAAGTCAAGCGAGCCCAAGGCCGCGGCGAAGCCCGAGCCGAAGGAGCGCGACACGGCGATGGCCGGCGCTCAGCCGGTCGTGCCGTCGAACGCCTTCGACAGCCGCTGGTCGCTGCGCTGAATCGCGCGATCCTCGCTTCGCTGAAGCGCGCCATCGCGCGTCAACTCCATCGGCTCGACCGTCAGATCGTCATCGGAGACCGGATCGCGCATCGGATCATGCTGCCGTGCGGAGACGCGGTTCATCGTCGACCGTGCAGCGTCGAACGCCTCGACGGAGCGCTGGTCTGCCTTGCGCAACAGGGTCTTTAGCTTTGCGAAGGCCTGTTCGATGGGATTGAGGTCGCGGCGAGTAGGCCGGCAGGAACACCAGGTGCGCGCTTGTTGCGCGGATCGCTTTGCGAACGGCGTCGCCCTTGTGGGAGCCAAGATTGTCCATGACGACAATGTCGCCCGACCGAAGCGTCGGCATCAGGACATGTTGGACGTAGGCAGCAAAGCTTTCGCCGTTGATCGGCCCGTCGAGTACGAACGGTGCGGTGATCTGGTCGTGACGAAGCGCAGCAAGGAATGTCATCGTCTTCCAGTGGCATGCGGGACCTTTGCCAGCAGCCGCTCGCCGCGCGGCACGCAGCAACGTGTGCGCGTCATGTTGGTCATGGTCCAGGATTCATCAATGAAGACGAGGCGTGCAGGATCGAGGCTCGTCTGCAGCCGTTCGCCACCAGGTCCGCCGCCGCGCGACGTCAGGCCGGTTCTGCTCGCTGGCGTGAACGGATTTTTTTGAACGCGCAGCGGATGATGGGTCGACGTGCTTCGGCTAACTGCTTCAGCGGCGAAAGCGATGAACACGGCGTATCGATTCCAGGGTCGCGCGCCAGGCGCGGTTCAAAGGAGCATCACTTCGCTGGCCTACGACCGCGCTTCGCGCTGAGACCCGTCGCACGCCGGAATGAGCAGCGAAGTCCTACGCCGGCTCCTGCTCGCGCCTGGCCATCATCGCCTTGAACGCCGGGCGCGCGTGGCACGCCTCGAGCCAGGCTTTTACACGCGGCGCCGCGCCGAACAGCTCCGGCGCGGCCATCGCGTAGCGCACCACCTCGGCCACATTGATGTCGGCCACGGTGAAGCGGCCGCCCACCAGGAAGCCCGTGTCGGCCAGCGCCTTGTCCAGCACGGCGAACGGCGCGCGCAGGGCATCGATGGCCGCCTGCGCAAGTTTCGGATCGCGCAATTCCAGCTTGCCGGCGCGATGGGTCAAAACCTGCAGCGCGCTGGTTTCGAGCTCGTTCGCCGCCCACAACGACCACATCGTCATCAACGCGTCTTCGGCGAGATCGGCCGGCGCAAGCGGCCCACCATGCTTCTTGGCGAGGTAGAGATTGATCGCCAGCGACTCGTGCAGCTTCAGCCCGTCGTCATCCATCGACGGGATGTGCCCGTTCGGATTGACCGCCAGAAAGGCCGCCGTGCGCGTGTGCGGCGGCGCATCCTTGGCGTTCGGGTCGGCGAGGCGATACGCCTGCATGATCGGCTCGGACTTGAACGGAATGCCGAGTTCGCCTGCCAGCCAGTAGTTGCGCGACGCGCGCGAGCGGTAGACGCCGTAGATGGTGAGCATGATGCGGTTTCCCCTTCTTGTTGATGCATCCAACCCTCATCCCGAGGAGCCCAGCGACGCTCGAAGAGCGAAGCAGGGCGTCTCGAAGGATGTGGCCACGGCGTCGCAGCGTCCGGGCCACCGATCTCGGGTTTACCCGAGATCGGCAAATCTATATTGCGCAAGTCGGATATATCCGACTTGCGGTGTTCGAGACGCGCGCAAGAGCGCGCTCCTCACCATGAGGGACGGAACTACGCAAACCTGCCGTGGCAGTGCTTGAACTTCTTGCCGGAGCCGCAGGGGCAGTTCTCGTTGCGTCCGACCTTGCCCCAGGTCGTCGGATTGTTCGGATCGCGGTCGGCAGGCGCGGTCGG
This sequence comes from uncultured Alphaproteobacteria bacterium, assembly GCA_963757845.1. Lineage (GTDB taxonomy): Bacteria > Pseudomonadota > Alphaproteobacteria > Rhizobiales > Xanthobacteraceae > P52-10. The sequence continues at coordinate 138,658 of CAVWTB010000042.1, read as the reverse complement.
CGGCGAAACGGCCAGCTGGGCGAACGACATCTCGTCCTCGCCGGTGTTCGGGTCGAACTTGTGCGCTTCCATCGGCGGCAGCTCGGGCTGCTGTTCGGGCGGCACGATCTCCACCCGCATCAGCTGCGCCGTCACCGCCTCGCGCAGGTGCGCGACCATCGCCTTCGAACAGGTTGAAGGCTTCGGCCTTGTATTCGTTCAGCGGATCGCGCTGGCCGTAGCCGCGCAAGCCGATCACCTGCCGCAGGTGATCGAGCATGACCAGATGCTCGCGCCAGAGATGGTCGAGCGTCTGCAGCAGCAGCGTCTTCTCGACGTAGCGCATGACGTCCGGGCCCCACTGCGCTGCCTTGGCGGCCATGTGCTCGTCGACACGCTTCTCGATACGCTCGACGATCTCTTCGTCGGCGATGCCCTCTTCCTTCGCCCACTGGTCGACCGGCAGGTCGAGCGACAGCACGCGCTGCAGCTCTTCCTTCAGGCCGACGACGTCCCACTGCTCGGGATAGACGCCTTCCGGCACGTGCTTCGAAACGATGTCGTCGACCAGCGCATGACGCATGTCGACGACCGTCTCGGCCACGTCCTCGTCGCGCATCAGGTCGATGCGCTGGTCGAAGATCACCTTGCGCTGGTCGTTCTGGACGTTGTCGAACTTCAACAGGTTCTTGCGGATGTCGAAGTTGCGCGCCTCGACCTTCTGCTGGGCCTTTTCCAGCGCCTTGTTGATCCACGGATGGATGATCGCCTCGCCTTCCTGCAGGCCGAGCCGCTGCAGCATCGAATCCAGCCGGTCGGAGCCGAAGATGCGCATCAGGTCGTCTTCCAGCGACAGGAAGAATTTCGAACGGCCCGGGTCGCCCTGACGGCCGGAGCGGCCGCGCAGCTGGTTGTCGATGCGCCGCGACTCGTGGCGCTCGGAGCCGATGATGTAGAGGCCTCCCGGCTTGGTGAGGGTCTTGGCGGGCTTGCCGCCCTTTGCCGGCTCGATCTCGACCGTCTCTTCCGCCTTCAGCACGAGCTCGCGGAATTTCTCGACGTCCGACTTGATCTGCTCGATGCGATTCTGCTTCTCGGCCTCGTCCTCGATGCCGGTCGTCTCCTGCGCGATGCGCATGTCGAGCGAGCCGCCGAGCTTGATGTCGGTACCGCGGCCGGCCATGTTGGTCGCGATCGTGATCGCGCCGGGCACGCCGGCTTCCGCGACGATGTAGGCTTCCTGCTCGTGGAAGCGCGCGTTCAGCACCGCGAACAGTTTTGCCGGCTTGCCGGTGCGCGCCGCGGCATAGAGCTTCTCCAGCGCCTTCGGGTTGCCGAAGTCGATCTGCTTGTAGCCGTTCTTCTTCAGGTATTCGGCAAGCGTCTCGGATTTCTCGATCGACGCGGTGCCGACCAGCACCGGCTGCAGCCTGGAATTGGCGCGCTCGATCTCGGCGAGGATCGCCGCGTATTTCTCGTTCGCCGTGCGATAGACCTCGTCGTCCTCATCGAGACGCGCGACCGCAACGTTGGTCGGGATCTCGCGCACTTCGAGCTTGTAGATGTCGAAGAATTCGTCCGCTTCGGTCGCCGCCGTGCCGGTCATGCCCGCAAGCTTCTCGTACATGCGGAAATAGTTCTGGAACGTGATCGAGGCGAGCGTCTGGTTCTCCGGCTGGATCGGCTGATGCTCCTTGGCCTCGAGCGCCTGGTGCAAGCCTTCCGAGTAGCGCCGGCCCGGCATCATGCGGCCGGTGAACTCGTCGATGATCACCACCTCGCCGTCGCGGACGATGTAGTCCTTGTCGCGCGTGAACAGCGTATGCGCCCGCAGCCCCTGATTGATGTGATGGACGGTGGAGACGTTCTCGATGTCGTAGAGCGAGTCGCCCTTGAGCAGGCCCGCATCGCGGATCAACTGCTCGATCTTCTCCATGCCGCCTTCGGTCAGCGTCACCGTGCGCTGCTTCTCGTCGACCTCGTAGTCGGCCTTGTCGAGCTTCGGAATGTAGCTGTCGATGGTGTTGTAGAATTCGCTTCGATCGTCGAGCGGACCGGAGATGATCAGCGGCGTGCGCGCCTCGTCGATCAGGATCGAGTCCACTTCGTCGACGATGGCGAAGAAGTGCGACCGCTGGACCATGTCCTCAAGCCGGTACTTCATGTTGTCGCGCAGATAATCGAAGCCGTACTCGTTGTTGGTTCCGTAGGTGATGTCGCAGGCGTAGGCCTCCTTGCGCTGCGCGTCATCCAGGCCGTGCACGATGACGCCGGTGGTCAGCCCGAGGAACGAGTAGATCTGCCCCATCCACTCCGCGTCGCGGCGGGCGAGGTAATCGTTCACCGTGACCACATGCACGCCGCGACCGGCGAGCGCATTCAGATACACCGCAAGGGTCGCGACCAGCGTCTTGCCTTCGCCGGTCTTCATCTCGGCGATGTCGCCCTCATGCAGCACCATGCCGCCGATCAGCTGCACGTCGAAATGCCGCTGGCCGAGGGTGCGCTTGGCCGCCTCGCGGACGGTTGCGAAGGCCGGGACCAGGATGTCGTCCAGCGTCTTGCCTTCCTCGAGCTGCTTCTTGAATTCGTCGGTGCGGGCGCGCAGCGCCTCGTCGGAGAGCTTTGCGACCTCGCCCTCGAGCGCGTTGATGGCGTTAACCCGCGGCTGATAGGACTTGATCCGCCGGTCGTTGGCGGAACCAAAGAGCTTGCGGGCGAGCGCGCCGATCATTGAAAATTCGTCCTTGCGAGAGGCGGTTAGCCGCAATCAGCCTGTACGGGTGAAACGAGGGCAAACGAAATCGTGCCACGGCAGTTCCGTCCGGCCGGGCAGAGATATGGGCCGGTCAAAGCCTTGTCAACGGCGCATAACCTCTCGGGAAATTCATGATTCTGCCTGACTTTGTGCATTGCTAAGGGCCTACGATTGCGCGACTGTCCCGCCGCCTCAAAACACCCCGATCCCGAGAGATTTTCATGACCGCCACCCTTCCGCGCCTGACCGCGCCTTTCCGCACTGCAATGGCCGCAATGGCGGTCGCAGGCTGCGCAGCTGTTGTCTTCGCAAGCGCCCCTCAGGTTCGCGCGCAAGACGCCAACCCGGTGCTGGCCAAGGTCAACGGCGTGGAAATCCGCCAGAGCGACCTCAACATGGCGGAAGAGGAACTGGGCTCGGGCCAGCTCGCGCAGATGGACCCGGCGACCAAGCGCGAAAATCTCCTGTCCTACGTCATCGACCTGAAGATCGTCGCCAAGGCCGCCGAGGACAAGAAGCTCGGCGACACGGACGCCTTCAAGAAGAGCCTCGCCTTCGCGCGCGAGCGGCTGTTGATGGACAAGCTTTTGACCGACGAGGCGAAGGCCGCGACCACCGATGCCGCCATGCGCAAGGTCTATGAAGAGGCCGCCTCGCAGATGGGCGGCGACGAGGAGGTGCGCGCGCGGCACATCCTGGTCGAGAACGAGGCCGATGCCAAGCAGATCATCGACGAGCTGAAGAAGGGTGGCGACTTCGCCGAAATCGCCAAGAAGAAGTCGAAGGACCCGGGCGCTTCGGACGGCGGCGACCTTGGCTACTTCACCAAGGAACAGATGGTGCCGGAATTCTCGAAGGTCGCGTTCGAGATCGAGCCGGGCAAGATTTCCGATCCGGTGAAGAGCCAGTTCGGCTGGCACGTCATCAAGGTCGAGGACAAGCGCAAGCGCAAGGCGCCGGAATTCGAGCAGGTGAAGCCGCAGATTGAAACCTATGTGACGCGCAAGGCGCAGGCCGACCTCGTGTCCAAGCTGCGCGAGAGCGCCAAGATCGAGCGCACCGAGCAGAAGAGCGATGCGGCCCCCGCGGCCAAGGATGCCTCGCCGCCGCCCGCCAAGGGTGGCGCGATGGCGCCGCCGAAGAAGTAGTTCGACTTCTCAAGCCAGAGTTCAGTATTAATTTGACGTCATGCCCGGGGCCCGCCCCGGGCATTTCTTCATGGCTGGCTCAAAATCCATCAAGGCGACACCGCATGTCCACCCCGGTCTCTCCCCTCGCTCCGAAAGAAACTCCGCATGCGCCGGCGATCGACGGCGTGCGCCTCGCCACCGCCGAGGCCGGCATCCGCTACAAGAACCGCACCGACGTGCTGCTGGCGCTGCTGGACAAAGGCACGACCATCGCCGGCGTGTTCACCAAGTCGAAGTGCGCCAGCGCACCGGTCGAATGGTGCAAGGCGAAGATGAAGGGCGGCAAGGCGCGGGCGCTGGTGGTCAACTCCGGCAACGCCAACGCGTTCACCGGCAAGAACGGCAAATCCTCGACGGCGCTGACCGCGACGATCGCGGCGAAAGCTGCCGGCTGCAAGGCGGACGAGGTTTTCCTCGCCTCCACCGGCGTGATCGGCGAGCCGCTGGATGCGACGAAGTTCGACGGCGTGCTCGACAGGCTCTCGACCGAGGTGAGCGGCGATCGCTGGCTCGATGCCGCGAAAGCCATCATGACAACGGACACCTTTCCGAAGGTCGCGACCGCAACCGTAAAGCTCGGCAAGGCGAACGTCACCATCAACGGCATCGCCAAGGGCGCCGGCATGATCGCGCCCGATATGGCGACGATGCTCTCGTTCGTGTTCACCGACGCGCCGCTGTCGGCGTCCGTGCTGCAGGCGCTGTTGAAGGCCGGCGTCGAGGACACCTTCAACGCCATCACCATCGACAGCGACACCTCGACCTCGGACACGCTGCTCGCCTTTGCAACGGGTGCCGCTGCCGAGAAGGGCGCACCAAAGATTTCGCGCGCCTCGGATCCGCGACTGAAGGCCTTCACCAAGGCATTCAATGCGCTGCTGGCCGATCTCTCCGAGCAGGTGGCGCGCGACGGCGAAGGCGCACGCAAGCTGGTGGAGGTGATCGTCGAGGGCGCGGTCACGAAGAAATCCGCGCGAAAAGTCGCCATGTCGATCGCCAACTCGCCGCTGGTGAAGACGGCGATCGCCGGCGAGGATGCCAACTGGGGCCGCGTCGTGATGGCGGTCGGCAAGGCCGGCGAGCCTGCGAACCGCGACAAGATCTCGATCGCCTTCAACGGCATTCGCGTCGCGACCAAGGGCGAGCGCGATCCGACCTACGACGAGGAGCAAGTCTCGGCGACGATGAAGGAGCCGGTCGTGCAGATCAAAGTGTCGCTCGGGCTCGGCAAGGGCCGCGACCGCGTGCTGACCTGCGACCTGACCAAGGAATACGTCGCCATCAACGGCGATTACTCGGTCGGTCAGGGGCGACGCGAGCTCGAACCCGCCGTTGTCCGCCTGGATTCGTTCGCCGAAGTGCGCGCGCCGGAATGACGGTGACGCCATGAAGCTCACCCTCGTCGTCGCCTGCGCGCTGATCGATGCCGACAACCGCGTGCTGATCGCGCAGCGGCCGGAAGGCAAGGCCCTGGCCGGCCTGTGGGAATTTCCCGGCGGCAAGCTGAACGACGGCGAGCGGCCCGAGGACGCGCTGATCCGCGAGCTGCACGAAGAACTCGGCATCACCGTGCGCGAGGCGTGTCTCGCGCCGCTCACCTTCGCAAGCCACGCCTACGAGACCTTCCACCTCCTGATGCCGCTCTACATCTGCCGGCGCTGGGAAGGCGACATCGTCGCGCGCGAGGGCCAGAAGCTCGCCTGGGTGCGCGCGACAAAACTGCGCGACTATCCGATGCCGCCGGCGGACCTGCCGCTGATCCCGCATCTGGAGGATTTGTTGTAGCCTGCCCCCTCCCTCCCGCTCGCGAAGCGAGTGGCGGGGAGGGGTCGGGGGTGGGGGGCCGCGGCGTTTCAATAAGATTCAGTGTTCGCTTCGTCGCTTGCTTCGGCAGAGAAGCGACAGGGCCTCGCCAACGCCCGTCGTGTGGCGCCCCCACCCGGCTCGCATCTTCGATGCGAGCCACCCTCCCCACCACTCGCTTCGCTCGCGGGAGGGAGGGTTGGCTACGTCGTCTTCCTCCCCTTCACCGCCTCCGCCAGGCTCGCCTTCGCCGATCCCGGCTTCAGCGGCTGCTGCTGGCTTGCATGCGGCGCCCAGCCCGAGAGCCAGACGATGTCGAACGTGGCGCGGATGCGTCCGTCGCTGTCGGCAAAACGTTCGGCATAGATTTGCACCATGCGCAGCAGCGTCGAACGGCGCAGCGGCGTGCGGCGGCGTTCCATCAGCACATTGGTCGCGCCCATTCGCCGCAAATCCTGCATCAGCGCGAAGGCGTTGTCGTAGCGCACGACCACGCGGTCGACGTCGGCGACCGGAAGCGCGAAGCCGGCGCGCTGCAACAGCGCGCCAAGATCGCGCAAGTCTGCGAACGGCAGCACGCGCGGCGACAGCCCGCCCTCAAGCTCCACCTCCGCCGCAGTAAAGGATTGCTCGAGTTCGGTCAGCGTGTCGCCGCCGAGCAGCGCGGCGAGGAACAGGCCATCGGGGCGCAGCGCGCGGCGGATTTGCGCGAGCACGCCCGGCAGATCATTGGCAAAGTGCAGCGCAAGCGCAGAGAGCACGAGGTCGAGCGACTGAGGCGCCAGCTGCAACGCTTCGTCGGCGGAATCGAACATGCCGATGCGCGCGATCGCGTCGAACCGGCTCGGCTGCAGGCCGTGAAGAGCATCCCCCGGCGTCCAGACATCGGCGGCGTCCTTGAAGTCGCGCAGCACCGCGCCGAGCCGCTCGGCCATATCCTCGGCCACGCGATCGAGCAGGAACGTCACCGGCCCGAGGCGGGCCGCGCGCGCCTGCCGGGCGCGTAACGCGCCCCGGTCGATCAGGCGGGGGATTTGACCTTCCGTCATGCGACGCTTCTGAAACGTCTCGCCCCATACCGCAAGCGCGAACGCGCGGCTTGAGCCGCCCCTTCGGCAACGCTAGCCTCCCGGGATGGATGCCTCGATCGCCGGACATCGCACCGCCGCCGACGCTTGTCCGCCGCCTGCGCGGCGCGCTCGCGGCCTGCCGGACGGCGCTCGCCTCGACATCCCGCTTCGCGCTGAACATCGCGCTGCCGACCCTGTGTGTCGCCTGCCGCGCGCCGGTGGCGGGCGACGGCGTCTGCGCCACCTGCTGGGCGAAACTCTCGTTCATTGCGCCGCCGTTCTGCGAACGGCTGGGCATTCCCTTCGTTTACGATCCGGGGCCGGGAATCCTGTCGATGCAGGCCATCGCCGACCCGCCGGCCTACACCCGCGCCCGCGCGGCTGTGCGCTACGACGACGTCGCCCGCACGCTGGTGCATGGCCTGAAGTATCAGGACCGTGTCGATCTCGCACCGACGCTCGGCCGCTGGATGGCACGCGCCGGCACCGAAATCCTCAAAGGTGCCGACGCGATCGTCCCGGTACCGCTGCACTGGCGGCGCGGCTGGAGCCGCCGCTACAACCAGTCCGGGGCGCTCGCAAAAGTGATCGGCGAAATCGTTAACGTGCCGGTCGCGGGCCGTGCGCTGGCGCGCATCCGTGCGACCCCGCAGCAGATCGGACTGTCGCGCAGTGAGCGTGCGCGCAACGTGCAGGGCGCATTTCAGGTGCTCGCCGAGCGCAGAGCCGAAGTGGAAGGCCGGCGGATCGTGCTGGTGGACGACGTGCTCACCACCGGGGCAACCCTGGACGCCTGCGCGCGTGCACTTCTGCGCGCAAAGGCCGCGGACGTCGATGTGCTTGTTTTTGCACGTGTTGTGGAAGCCGCGCGAAATCCTATATAGTTCCGTCAAAGGACGCGCTTCGCGGCAAACTCGCGCGTCGATGGATCGCACACGCATGACCGCGCAGGTTGAAATCTATACCACGCCCTATTGCGGCTATTGCCGCATGGCGAAGCAGCTCTTGACCCGCAAGAACGTGACCTACACGGAAATCGACGTGTCGGACGACGCCAGCTTGCGGCAGACCATGGTCGAGCGCGCCGGCGGGCGCACCACCGTGCCGCAGATTTTCATCAGCGGCACGCCATGTCGGCGGCTGCGACGATCTCTATGAGCTCAACGATGCGGGCAGCCTCGACAAGCTGCTCAACGGACAGACGGTGACGCCGTGAGCGAAACCTTTACCGCGGCCATGGTGCAGACCCGGACCAAGCTGTCGCCGGAGGAGAATCTGAAGGAGATCGGCGCGCTGATCCGCGAGGCGGCGGCCAAGGGCGCCGACTATGTGCAGACGCCGGAGATGACCAACATTCTGGCGGCCAATCGCGAGCAGCTGTTCAAGACCATCGCGGAAGAGGACGCCGACCCGTCGCTCACAGCCTACCGCGAGCTTGCGAAGGAGCTGCGCATCTTCCTGCATATCGGCTCGCTTGCCGTGCGTGCGACGCCCGATCGGGCCGCCAACCGCGGCTTCCTGATCGACCCGAAGGGACGGATCGTCGCGCGCTACGACAAGATCCACATGTTCGACGTCAATCTCGCCAACGGCGAGAGCTATCGCGAGTTGGCGACGTATCAGCCGGGCGAGGCCGTCGCCATCGCCGACATGCCGTGGGGCCGCATCGGGCTCACCATCTGCTACGACATGCGCTTTCCGGCGATCTATCGCGCACTCGCCGAGAGCGGCGCATCGTTCCTCACCATGCCGTCCGCCTTCACCAAGCCGACCGGCGAGGCGCACTGGCATGTGCTGTTGCGCTCGCGCGCGATCGAGAACGGCGCATTCGTGTTTGCGGCCGCCCAGGGCGGCACGCATGAGAGCAAGCGGCTGACCTACGGTCACTCGCTGATCGTCGATCCGTGGGGCGAAATCCTCGCTGAGGGCGGCGTCGATCCGGGCGTCATCACCGCCAAGATCGATCCAGCCAAGGTTGCTGATGCGCGCGGAAAGATTCCGTCGCTGCAGCATGGCCGCCGCTTCAGCATTGCCGATGCGAATGGACCGACCGGCCATCTGCATCTGGTGCGGGAACGCACATGATCAAGTATTCGTTGCGTTGCGAACGCGGCCACGCATTCGATAGCTGGTTCCAGGATTCGGCGTCCTTCGACAAGCAGGCGAAGCGCGGGCTTGTGAGCTTGCCCGATGTGCGACTCCGTCAAGGTCGAGAAGTCGATCATGGCGCCGCAGATTCCGCGCAAAGGCAGAACGGCCGAGCAGCGCGCCGGCGAAGAGAAGGTGCAGCGCGCCGCGGCCCGGCAGAAGAAGACCGAGACTGCAACGGCGCCGGCCGCCGATGCGGCTTCGGTGCCGGCCACGACGCCTTCGGCCGAACCGCTGTTGATGGCGCAGGAGAAGGAGCTGCTCTCGAAGCTGAAGGAGCTGCGCGACCATATCAAGGCCAACGCCGACAATGTCGGCGACCAGTTCCCCGAGCAGGCGCGCAAGATGCACTACGGCGAGATCGAGCACCGGCCGATCTATGGCGATGCGTCGCCGACGGAAGCCAAGGCCCTGATCGAGGAAGGCGTCGAGGTCATGCCGATGCCGGTGCTGCCGGAAGACCGGAATTGATTTGTCCCGCAGAGCGGCCACCGGTTGATCGATCATATCGCAACCTTTTTGCGTCAAGCCCCGAGCAGGCACCCTCCTCGCTTGGCGCCCTGGTTCTGATCTTCATTGCTGCGGGATTCGTGCCGCTTCCACGCATCATCGTGTGCGTGCTGGCCGGCGCAGCATTTGGTCTTGTTGCAATCCCCGTCAGCGTCCCGAGCTTCACGCTGGGCGCGCTGGGTGGATTCCTTGCCGCACGCTATCTGCTTCACGGCTCTGTCCAGAGGCTGGTCGAACGCAGGCCACTGCTTGGGAGCATAGCGAAAGCCGTTGATCAGGAAGGCTGGCGCGTCGTCGCGCTGATGCGGCTTGGGGCGCCAATTCCCGGCGCGATGACCAACTACGTCTTCGGCCTGTCCAACATCAGCTGGTGGTCGTTCACCTGGTCGACGTTTTTCTTCTCCATTCCGCAGATCGTCCTGTTCGTCGGCGTCGGAGCCGCCGGCCGCGCAGCGGTTCTGGATGAACCGATCTCCGGCGCCCGTCTGGCGATGATGGCAGTCGGGATCGCCACATGCGGCCTCATCATCTACCGGATCGCTCGGCAGGCGCGATCGGCGTTCAACGACATGCGCGAGAAAGACGAAGCTGCAGCAACAGAACGCTGTCGAGGCGGCAGGCCGTCGTAGCATCGCGTCCCGGCTACTGCACCGCGATCAGCACACCGACGCCGATCACGATCAGCGCGATGCCGATCGCCTCGCGCATCGAGAGCCTTCTGCTTCATCGAATAGTAGGCGATGCCCTGCGCGAACAGCACCTCGATCAGCGCCAGCGTGCGCACGTTGGCGACGCTGGTCAGCGCGAAGCCGAGGAACCAGAACTGCGACGCGGCCGCGCCCATGAAGCCGGCCAGCATCGACGGCTTCCACATCCGGAACAGCGCGGCGCAGCGTTTTCCGGTCGCGCAGCAGCAGATAGGCCGTCAGCACCAGCGTCTGCAGCATCAGGCCCAGCACCAGCGTGAACGAGGCCGCGGTGACGAACGAGACGCCGGGCACGTTCAAGATCGCGCCGCGATAGCCGACCGCGGAGAGCGCAAAACCCGCAGCGGCCGCCAGCCCGAGCATCGTCGGCCGCAGATCGGCAAAGCTCTTTTCGCCGCCGGGACGAATGGCGGTGATGACGACGCCTGTGGTCGCCACCACGATCGCCAGCACCTTCCAGACGGTCAGATGATCGGCGAGGAAGATGAAACCGAACAGCGCCGCCTGGATCGGCTCGGTCTTGATGTAGGCGGTGGTGACGACGAAGGACCGCTCGTTCATCGCCGCCAGCATCAGCCCGGTGGCGACGATCTGCGTCATCGTGCCGACCACCAGCCAGAGCCAGAACGACAGCGACGGCCAGGTCGACGCTCTCGCGGGCCACCAGCATGACGACGGCGAAGAACACGATCGCGAACGGAAAGCCGAACAGGAAGCGGACATGCGTGGCGCCGACCGTGCCGAGCGAGGCGGTCAGCTCACGCTGCATCGCATTGCGCGCCACCTGGCCGAGCGAGGCCAGGATGACGAACGGGATCCAGAGATAGGCGATGCTGAGCATGTGGTGGGGCGATGAAGGGTGCGAGGAACACTCGCACTACCATCATCGCCGTCCGCTACGGGTCAAGCCGCGAGGTGCATATCAGCCTCGCAATGACGGCGCGGGCGCTTCGCGCCCGGCCGTCACCCGTACGCTTCCGCCGTCACCATGTAGTTGACGTCCATGTCGGACGACAGCGACCAGCGGTCGGCGAACGGCGTGTAGACGACGCCGGTCTGCTCGGCGATCTCCAGCCGGCTCTTGTGCAGATGCTGCGCGAGCTCGGCCGGCGTGACGAACTTGCCCCACTGATGCGTGCCGCGCGGCAGCCAGCGCAGCACATATTCAGCGCCGACGATCGCCAGCGCAAAGCTCTTCAGCGTGCGGTTGAGCGTCGACACCACCATCATGCCCTGCGGCTTCATCAAGGTGGCGCAGCGCTGCAGGAACAGGCCGACGTCGGTGACGTGCTCGATCACCTCCATCGCCAGCACGATGTCGAAGCGCTCGAGATTGCCCATCTCCTCCACCGTGGTGGCGCGATAGTCGATCAGGACGTTCGATCGCGCCGCATGCACCTTTGCAGCGGCGATGTTGGATTCGGACGGATCGATGCCGATGACCTGCGCGCCGAGCCGCGCCAGCGGCTCCGACAGCAAGCCCGCGCCGCAGCCGATGTCGAGAATGCGCAACCGCTCCAGCGATTTCAGGCTGCGCGGATTGCGGTTGAACTTTCGGCAGGCGGTGTCGCGGATCCAGCCGAGCCGCAGCGGATTGATCTTGTGCAGCGGCGCCATTTGCCCTTGCGGATCCCACCACTCTTCCGACAGCTTGCGAGAAGCGTGCGACTTCCGCCGGATCGACGGTCGAGGGACCACCGGGATAATTGGACTGCGGGGACATTCAGCTTTTCTACCGCGCCGTGATGTGATTGCGGAACTGGAGCGGCGACGCGATCATCTTGATGTCCTTGTCGCCCTCGCCGACGCCGCGAATCGTGACGTCGCCATATCCGAAGATGCGCGCCGGAATTGATTGCTTGACGTCGACGCTTTCGACTTTGTCGAGGTTCATCTCGAACGTCTCGCGCTGGATGAAGCCCTCCTTGTGCACGACCCGCAGACTGGTCACATCGGTCTCACTGGTCCAGCGCTGAAACCAGGCCCGGAACGTCCAATAGAGCGCGATCAGCGCCGAGACGCCGGACAGCGCCAGCCAAAGAATGTTGATGCCCTCGACCGGCCCGCGCGAGAGCGCGAAGAAGACGATCGCCGCGATCCAGGCCAGGATGGCCGGCAGGTAGACGATCCAGTGGATGGTGGTGGAATAGAGCACCTTTTCGTCGGGCTGCAGGATTTCCTCGATGTAGCGCCCCATCAGGCCCTCGTTTCCCTTGATTTCCCGTGCCGGCATGCAGCCGGAGCACCGCCAAAAGCTGGCCGGAACCGGTTGCGGTCCGCAACCCCCATCGGTATGTATACGCGCCTTTTTGCACCCGTGCTTACGGTTTTTGCGCGGCGTGTCAGCAATCAAACATAACAGGAGATCGCGGCGCACGTCATGAGCCGTCTCGTGATGAAATTCGGCGGAACATCCGTCGCCAATATCGAGCGCATCCGCAACGTTGCGCAGCATGTGAAGCGCGAGGTCGACGCGGGCCACGAGGTGGCCGTTGTGGTCTCCGCCATGTCCGGCAAGACCAATGAGCTGGTCGGCTGGGCGACGGAAGCTTCTGCCGCTGCACGACGCGCGCGAATACGACGCCGTGGTCGCCTCCGGCGAACAGGTGACGTCCGGCCTGCTTGCGATCGCGCTGCAGGCGGTCGGCATCCAGGCCCGCTCGTGGCAGGGCTGGCAGATCCCGATCAAGACCTCCGACGCGCACGGCTCCGCGCGCATCCTCGACATCGACGGCACCGAGATCGTCAAGCGTTTCAAGGAGCGCAAGGAAGTCGCGGTCGTCTCCGGCTTCCAGGGCATCAGCAAGGACACCGGCCGCATCACCACGCTCGGCCGCGGCGGCTCGGACACCTCGGCGGTGGCGATTGCCGCCGCCATTCACGCCGACCGCTGCGACATCTACACCGACGTCGACGGCGTCTACACCACCGACCCGCGCGTGGTGCCGAAGGCGAAGCGGCTCGAGAAGGTCGCGTTCGAGGAGATGCTCGAGCTTGCCTCGCAGGGCGCCAAGGTGCTGCAGGTGCGCTCGGTCGAACTCGGCATGGTGCACAATGTGCGGGTGTTCGTGCGCTCGAGCTTCGACAAGCCGGAGGACATCGATCCGCATTCGAACCACCCGCCGGGCACGCTGATCTGCAGCGAGGAGGAAATCGTGGAGCAACAAGTCGTCACCGGCATCGCCTTCTCCAAGGACGAAGCGCAGATTTCCGTGCGTCATGTGCAGGACAAGCCGGGCGTCGCCGCCGCCATCTTCGGCCCGCTCGCGGAAGCCAACATCAACGTCGACATGATCGTGCAGAACGTCTCCGAGGACGGCGCATTCACCGACCTGACGTTCACGGTGCCGGCCTCCGACTACACGCGCGCCAAGGAGACCATCACCAAGGCGAAGGACGCGATCGGCTATGCGCGGCTCGACAGCGCGACCGACGTCGCGAAAGTTTCGGTGATCGGCATCGGCATGCGCAGCCATGCGGGTGTTGCGGCACAGGCGTTCAAGGCGCTGTCGCAGCGGAACATCAACATCCGCGCCATCACCACGTCCGAGATCAAGTTCTCGCTGCTGATCGACGAGGCCTATACCGAGCTCGCGGTCCGCACGCTGCATACGCTCTACGGCCTCGACCAGGCCTAGAACGTCGAATAGTGGGCCGGAGTCCGATCGCGATCGGACCCAATGGATTGGCTAGCGTTTTGCTTGGCAAAGCGGGGCCAAATCCTTTACGCATGGTCTTGAGGGCCCGTTCAGGCGGGTCCGACAGGTTAAAATTTATCTTTCGTTTCCAGCAGCTTAGAGCTGCCGGCCCGTGCCGGGAATTTGCGGAATCGGCGGTTTCTAAGCCTGCAGGTCAGGGGCCAACACATGCGGAGCGCTTCGGGAGGACCACGCGTCTTGCTGCGACGTCTCCGCGAAGTCATGGCGGAGAAGGTCTCGGCGCAGGAACGGCTCGACAAGATCGTCGTGCTGATCGCCGCCAACATGGTCGCCGAGGTGTGCTCCACCTATGTGCTGCGCCACGACGGCACGCTGGAACTCTACGCCACCGAAGGTCTGAACCGCGAAGCCGTCCACCAGACGGTGCTGAAGGCCGACGAAGGCCTGGTCGGTCTCGTCGCCAGCGAAGCCAACGCGCTGAACCTTTCCGACGCGCAGAGCCATCCGGCGTTCTCGTACCGGCCGGAGACCGGCGAAGAGATCTACCACTCGTTCCTCGGCGTGCCGATCCTGCGCGCGGGCAACACGCTCGGCGTGCTGGTGGTGCAGAACCGCGCGCACCGCACCTATGTCGAGGAGGAAGTCGAGGCGCTGCAGACCACCGCCATGGTGATGGCGGAGATGATCGCCTCGGGCGAGCTGTCCGCGCTCGCGAAGCCAGGCGCGGAACCTGCGGCCCGGCATTCGATCCACCTCGAAGGCTCGATCCTCTCCGACGGCATCGCGCTCGGCCACGTCGTGCTGCACGAGCCGCGCGTCGTCATCACCAACTACATCGCCGAGGACGTGCCGAAGGAGCTGAAGCGCCTCGACACCGCGCTGACAAAACTCCGCTCGGACCTCGACCGCATGCTGGAACGCGGCGACGTCGCCGAAGGCGGCGAGCACCGCGACGTGCTCGAGGCCTACCGCATGTTCGCCAACGACCACGGCTGGTCGCGGCGGCTGTCGGATGCGGTGGCGACCGGCATCACTGCGGAAGCCGCCGTCGAACGCGTGCAGTCGGACACCCGCGCGCGCATGCTGCGCTCGACCGATCCTTACCTGCGCGAGCGGCTGCATGACCTCGAGGACCTCGGCCACCGGTTGATGCGCCAGCTGATGGGCCACGATCATGCGCCGTCGCGCGACCAGCTGCCGGACAACGCGATCCTCGATCGCGCGCGCGATGGGGCCGGCAGCGTTGCTCGACTACGACCGCAAGCGGCTGCGCGGCCTCGTGCTGGAGGAAGGCACCGCCAACTCGCACGTCGCCATCGTCGCGCGCGCGCTCGGCATCCCGGCGGTCGGCGAAGTGGAGAACGCCGTCGGCATCGCCGATCCGAACGACGCGATCATCGTCGACGGCACGTCCGGCTCGATCTACATCCGCCCGTCGGCGGAAGTGGAATCGGCCTATGCGGAACGCGTGCGCTTCCGCGCCCGGCGGCAGGCGCAGTATCGCGAACTGCGCGACAAGCCCTGCGTCAGCAAGGACGGGCAGCCGGTCGAGACTGCTGCTCAACGCCGGCCTCGTGATCGACCTGCCGCATATCGACGACACCGGCTGCGGCGGCATCGGCCTGTTCCGCACCGAATTGCAGTTCATGGTGGGCCAGGCGCTGCCGCGCGCGAGCGAACAGCTCTCGCTCTATCGCACGGTGCTGGATGCCGCCGGCGACAAGCCGGTGACGTTTCGCACCCTCGACATCGGCGGCGACAAGGCCCTGCCCTACATGGACACGGTCACCGAGGAAAATCCCGCGCTCGGCTGGCGCGCGATCAGGCTCGGCCTCGACCGGCCGGGGCTGCTGCGCAGCCAGATCCGCGCGCTGCTGCGCGCCGCGGGCGGCAGCGCGCTGAAGATCATGTTCCCGATGATCAGCGTCGTCGACGAGTTCGATCAGGCGAAGGCCATGGTCGAGCGCGAGCTGACGTATCTGCGTCAGCACGGACACAGCCTGCCCGAGCGCGTCGACGTCGGCACGATGGTGGAAGTGCCCGCCCTGCTCTACCAGCTCGACGAGCTGCTCACGCGCGTCGACTTCCTGTCGGTCGGCTCGAACGACCTGTTCCAGTTCCTGTTCGCGGTCGACCGCGGCAACAGCGCGCGTCTCCGATCGCTTCGATTCGCATTCGGCGCCGATCCTGCGGGCGCTGCGCGACATCGCCGCCAAGGCCAACGCGGCGAAGGTGCCGATCTCGCTCTGCGGCGAGATGGCCTCGCAGCCGCTCGGCGCGCTGGCGCTGCTGGCGATGGGCTATCGCTCGCTGTCGCTGTCGGCGACCGCGCACGGCCCGGTGAAGGCGATGATCCTCGATCTCGACATTCAAGAAGGCGGCCGCCGTCATGAAGCCGCTGCTCGAGGCGCCGTCGGGCAGCGTGTCGGTCCGCGACAAGCTGAAGGATTTCGCCGAGGCCGAAGGCCTTTCGCTTTAACCGGCGCGCTTCTAGATATCTGGCCATGCTTCCCGAAACCAAACTCGACATCCTGCTGGCCCGTCACGCGACGCTCGAGGCCGAGCTGCTCGGACAGGTCAACGCCGAGACCTACGTGCGCGCGACCCGCGAACTGTCGGAGCTCACGCCGGTGGTCGACGCGGTGAAGGCCTATCGCTCGGCGCGAGACCGAGATCAAGGACATCGACGCGCTGATCGCCGATCCTTCGACCGATGCGGAGATGCGGCAGCTCGCCGAGACCGAGCGGCCTGCGCTCGAGGAGAAGCGCGAGGTGCTGGAGCAGCAGATTCGCATCGCGCTGCTGCCGAAGGACGCGATGGACGAGCGCAGCGTCGTGCTGGAAATCCGCGCCGGCACCGGCGGCGACGAGGCGTCGCTGTTTGCGGGCGACCTGTTCCGCATGTACGAGCGCTTTGCCGCGCTTGCAGGGCTGGAAGGTCGAGGTGATTTCGGCGAGCGAAGGCACCGTCGGCGGATTCAAGGAAATCATCGCCGAGATCGCGGGCCGCGGCGCCTACGCGAAACTGAAGTTCGAATCCGGCGTGCACCGGGTTCAGCGGGTGCCGGACACCGAAGGATCCGGCCGCATCCATACGTCGGCTGCGACCGTCGCCGTGCTGCCGGAGGCCGAGGAGGTCGACGTCGAGATCAAGGATACCGAGCTGAGGATCGAGACCATGCGCTCGCAGGGCGCCGGCGGCCAGCACGTCAACAAGACCGAATCGGCGATCCGCATCACGCATCTGCCGAGCGGCATCGTCGTTTCCATGCAGGACGACCGCTCGCAGCACCGCAACCGCGCCAAGGCGATGACGCTGCTGCGCGCGCGGCTCTACGACGCCGAGAAGCAGCGGCTCGATTCGCAGCGTTCCGCCGAGCGGCGCGGCCAGGTCGGCTCCGGCGACCGCTCCGAGCGCATCCGCACCTACAACTTCCCGCAAGGCCGCGTCACCGACCATCGCATCAACCTGACGCTCTACAAGCTGCCGCAGGTCATCTCCGGCGAGGCGCTGCACGAATTGATCGACGCGCTGATCACCGAACATCAGGCGGCGCTGCTCGCGACCGAAGGCGCGGCGGCGTGAACGGGCGCGATTTCGCCAACCTCTCCGTCGAAGCCGCGCGGAGGAAGCTCGGCAGCTGAGTTCGCGTCGGCGCAATTCGACACGCCGGAGCTCGATGCGCGGCTGCTGGTCGGCGCAGCGACGAAGCTGGATCTCACCGGCATGGCGCTCGCGGCCCAACGGCCGCTGCAGAACGACGAATCAGATCACCTCGCCGCGTTGATGCAGCGGCGGCTGCAGCACGAGCCGATCGCGCGCATCCTCGGCGAGAAGGAATTCTGGGGCCTGCGTTTCACGCTCTCCGCCGACACGCTGGTGCCGCGTGCCGATACGGAAACGGTGGTCGAGGCGGCGCTCGAACTCGTTCGCTCCGGCGGCGAGCCGCCCGATCCCATGCGCATCGCCGATATCGGCACCGGCTCCGGCGCGATCCTCCTGGCGCTGCTGCACGAGTTGCCCACCGCGATCGGCGTCGGCACCGACATCTCCCCCGGTGCGCTGCGCATGGCGAAGGTCAATGCCGAGCAGCTTGGGCCTCGACCGGGCGCGCGACATTCGTCGAATGCGATTATTGCGAGAAGCTTGAAGGCCCGTTCGATCTGATCGTCTCGAACCCGCCCTACATTGTACGCAGCGAGCATCGGCGCGCTGGCGCGCGAGGTTCGCGACTACGATCCGCGGCGCGCGCTGGACGGCGGCAGCGACGGGCTCGTCGCCTATCGTGCCATGGCGCGCGACATCGCGGCCTGCTCGAGCAGGGCGGCGCATTTGCGCTGGAAGTCGGCCGCGGCCAGGCCGACGACGTCGCCGAGTTGATGCAGCTTGCGGGCCTGCATACGATCAGGCCGCATCGGCACGATCTGGGTGGTATTCCGCGCGTCGTCTGGGGCCGAAAGCCCTCTGAGTTGATGACGATAAAAAACACGAAAATACCCCTTGGATTATCCGCCGAGAGCGACTAGTTTCCGCATCAAAGATCGGTTCCGGGCCGCTGGTCCCGCAGACGCTGCGGGTGAGTCGCATATCTCAAGGAGCAGGCCCGACGATCGCTTTGGCTACCCAGGGCAGGTCTCATTGGACGCGATGGCTGAAAGCGCTGCGCGGCTCAGATGGACCGGGAACGAATGAAAGCCTGATTTTGCGGCGAGAACTCAAGACGACGTTTTGACGATCTAACGACACCGGACCGCGTGCGCCTGAACGCGCGCGGCAGGAGCAACGCGCCGATATGGCCGCGATGAGTTTGCCGATTGATGACGTGGAGAAATGACGGCGGACGTGTATCCGCCGTGTGCGAATTCGAGACATTCGAAATTCGAGAGATTCGAACTCGAAACTTTGCAGGTTGAGAGCAACATCTTGGGGTTGATGAGAAGCACGACATGAGAAACGGCCAAAACAAGCGTATGCGGAACCGCAACAACAGCCACAGCCACAGCAACAATAATAATAACAATAACCGGCGTGGCCAAAATCCGATGACCCGGGTCTATGAATCCAACGGTCCGGAGATCAAGATTCGCGGCACCGCCTCGCACCTTGCCGAAAAATACGTGCAGCTGGCGCGCGACGCGCAGGGCTCGGGCGATCCGGTCGCCGCCGAGAACTACTACCAGCACGCCGAACACTATTTCCGCATCATCGCCGCCGCGCAGGAACAGTTCCGGCAGAACCAGCCGCAGCAGTATCAGCAGCCGCGCCAGGACGGCGAAGTCCGCGACGACGCCGGCGAGGAAGGCGAAGGCGAGTTCTCCTCGTTCGGCGCCGAGCCCGGTTTCGCGCCGCAGCCGCCGCAGCAGCAGCAGCCTTATCCGCCGCGCGAGCAGCCTTACCAGCGCGAACAGCAATTCCGCGAGAATCGCCCGCAGCCGCAGCCGCAGCCACAAACGCAGCCGAACGAAGGCGACATCGACCGCCTGCCGTCGTTCATCACCGGCGGGCAGCCGCAGCCGCAGCGGTGGCAACTATCGAGAATGGCGAGCGCGCCGAGCGCGGCGACCGCTTCCAGCATCGCCGCCGCCGCCGTCATCACAGCGGCCCGCGCCCCGAAGGCGCAGGCGGCGCCGCCTGCCGGCGATTTCGGCCAGGGGCCGGCCGGCGACTAGATCCGTCTCGAGACGTTTGAGTGTTCGATTGAGCCGCGAGCGAAACCGCTTCGCGGCTCAATCGTTGTTATCGCGCGGCGACGTCGTCGGCACCAGCACCGGCTCCATCACCGGAATGAGCCGCCGCCGCTCGCGGCGCACGGCGATCGGCCGGTACACCTGCTTGGTCGCCTCGACGATATGCACGCCCGCGAACGGCGAAGAGATCGCCGAACCGAAACGCTCCCACGCGATCGCCGAGCGCAGGAACCAGCCGGCGCGGATCGGCGGCATGTGCAGCGCTTCGCTCCACGCCGCCGGCGTGAACCAGGTTTCGCGCAAGAGCTGCGTCACCTGCGAGCGCGAATACGGACGGCCGTGCCCGAACGGCGTGTTGTCGGCGCGCGCCCACGGGCCGCGGCGATTGGGCAGCACGACGATCATGCGGCCGCTCGGGGCCAGCACGCGCCACATCTCGCGCAAGAGCTCGGCGGGATCGTCGGAGACCTCCAGCGCATGCACGAGCAGGAGGCGGTCGACCGAGGCATCCGGCAGCGGCAGCTCGAACTCGTCGACGAGCGCCGCGAGCGAAGGCCTCGCGGTCGGCCATTTCATCACGCCCTGCGCCGCCGGCATGAACGCCAGGCACCGTTCCGCGTCTTCGCGGAACAGCCCGAGATAGGGCGTGCAATAGCCGACGCCGAGCACACGCTGTCCCGGCGCGTCGGGCCAGCGCGCGCGAATGCCGCGATTGATCAGGCGGCGCGCAACGACGCCCAGCCGCGTCGAATAGAAGTTGCGCAGATCGATCACGTCGATGGTCATGCCGAACTCATAGCATGTTCCGCGATTGTCATGCAGCGGGCAGCGGCAGCTGCGTTAACACCGCATTTCGTCGCGCCGGCCGGCATGTTAACCTATGGTCTCCCTAAAGATGGAACGTCCAAATGGCCGCAGAAATCCGCATCTTTCCCTGCCTCAACGACAATTACGGCTACCTCATTCACGATCCGGCAACGAAGGCCACCGCATCCATCGATGCGCCGGAAGCCGCCCCCGTGATCAAGGCGCTGGAGAAGGAAGGCTGGAAGCTGACCGACATTCTGGTGACGCACCATCACGGCGACCATGTCGGCGGCGTCGCCGAACTGAAGCAGAAGTACAACTGCCGCGTGGTCGCGCCGCACGACAAGGCCAAGCCGATCGCCGACGTCGACCTGCGGGTGAAGGAAGGCGACACGGTGAAGGTCGGCTCGCTCGCAGCGCGCGTGCTGGAGACGCCCGGCCACACGCTCGACCACATCTCCTACATGTTCGACGCCGAGCAAGCGCTGTTCGCCGCCGACACGCTGTTCTCGATCGGCTGCGGGCGGGTGTTCGAAGGCACCTATCCGATGATGTGGGACTCGCTGCTCAAGCTGCGCGCGCTGCCCGACGACACGCGCGTCTATTGCGGCCATGAATACACCGCAGCGAACGTGAAGTTCGCGCTGACCATCGAGCCGGAGAATGCGGCACTGAAGGCGCGCGCCGACGAAGTGGCGAAGCAGCGCGCCGCGAACCAGCCGACGATCCCGACGCTGCTCGGCGAGGAGAAGAAGGCCAACGTGTTCCTGCGCGCCGACGTGCCGCAGGTCGCAGCGAATGTCGGCATGTCCGGCAAGAGCGCCGCCGACGTGTTCGGCGAAATCCGCGAACGCAAGAACAAATCCTGATGACGCGCTCACCGCGACGGACATCATCACACAGTTCAAGCTGCAGCCGCACCCCGAAGGCGGCCACTACCGCGAGACGTTTCGCGATTCCCGCACCGACGCGAACGGGCGCGCGGTGTCCACCGCAATCCTGTTCCTGCTCGCACGCGGCGAACGCTCGCACTGGCATCGCGTCGATGCGGCGGAGATCTGGCACCACTATGCCGGAGCAGCACTTCTCCTCGAGATCGTCGAGGATGGCCGCAAGCAATCGGTGCGGCTCGGGTCCGACATCGCGGCCGGCGAAACGCCGCAGGCGATCGTGCCGGCGCACGCGTGGCAGGCGGCGCACTCGACCGGCGCCTGGACGCTGGTCGGCTGCACTGTCGCGCCGGGCTTTGATTTTGCAGGCTTTGAGCTCGCGAAGCCGGACTTCGTTCCGTAAGCCGTTCTGTCGGAAATCGGGTGGGTTGCGCGAAGCACGACGCCTACATTGGCTCCAACAGCAATCGATGGAGCCGACCATGCACATCATCGTCGACAATTCCTGGTACACGCGGCCGGCGCGCTGGGCGATCAACCTCGTTCGCCGGTGGTTCGGAACGGAAGTGGCCGAGCCTTACAGAATTGAGGCTTACGGAATGACGTTGCTTACGCCCGCTTTCTGAGCAAATCCTTCGCCGCGATCAGGCCGCCGCCCCCGATCAAGAGCGCCGCGAGCGCAAGCGTGGCGGAGGCCTCGGCAAATCCCACAAGGATCAGGAAGGCGGTCGACAACAGCGGCGTCGCGTAGGACGCAGCTCCAATGACGCGGATGTCGCCGCGCTTCATGCCGACGTCCCAGGCATAGAACGCAGCGCCCACGGGGCCAACGCCGAGCGCCACCACCGCAAGCCATTGCGTCGAGCGTCTCCGGCCAGACGGTCGTCTCCAGCATCACATGGCACGCAGCGGCGAGCAGCGCCGTTGCGGCGCAGAAGCCGGCCACCGCATCGGTCGGCACATGCGCAAGCCGCCGCGAGAGCACCGAGTAGATCGCCCAGACGAAGGCCGCGATGAACGCGGCGAGGAATCCCGGCGCGTATTGCCAGTCAAATCCCGACACGCCGCGGCCCAGAAACAGCACGACCGTGCCGACGAGCCCGAGCAGCGCGCCGATGATGTGATGCGCGCATCAGCCGTTCGCCCGGCAGGAACGCTGAGAACAGCACGATCAACAGCGGCCAAAGGTAGTTGACGAGGCCGGCCTCGGCCGGCGGCGCGTGCCGCAGCGACAGAAAATACAGCGCGTGATAGCCGAACAGCCCGCCGACGCCGACGAGCCAGGCGACCGGCGGCTGCCGCAGCGCGCGAACACCCTCGCCTGCGAAAAATCCAGGTGAGCGGACCGACGCAGGCGCCGATCGCGAAGGTGATCGCGGCCAGCTGAAACGGCGGCACGCGTCCGGTCGCAACCGTCAGTGCCGCAAGCAGCGACCACATCAGGATCGCCGTCAGGCCGATCAGCGTCGCCTGCATGGAGTGTTGCGCGTCCGGTGCCCTCATCGCGGCACCGGCATAGCAGCGCAGCCGGGCGTACGAAAGTGCCGACAGGCAAACTTCGATCGCAGTCGAAGCGGCGCGTTGAGCTACGCCTTCTCTTTTTCCTTCTCGTCCTTCGCTTTCGCCTTGTCCTTCGTCTTGCGCATGGTGAAACGCGCGTTGCCGAGGCCGGTGCCAATGGTGAGCACGCCCCAGCGCTTGAACTCCTGCATGAACGGCACTTCGCTCAAGCCCTGCGCGACGCCGTCATTGTGCATCAGCACGGTGGTGTCGTGGCCGCTGATTTCCGGGATCGCCGCGACCAGTTCCGCGGGCAGATTGAACTTGCTGCTCTCCCAGTTGCCGGGAAGATTTTGCGCGCCCTTCTCGATGCTGCCGTCTTCGTTGATGACGCCGGGACACGACACGCCGATGAACGGCGCGAGCTTGTAGCCTTCGGCCTCGGCCTCCTTGATCAAATCCTTCAGCATTTTCGCGAGTTTCTTCACCGCGCCCTCGCGCGTCGGCTCTTCGTCGGCATGGCGCCAGAGCTGCGACTTCCAGACGCGCGCCTTGGACAGATCCGGCGCCTTGTCCTGGCGCGGCTCGACCACGCCGCAGCGAATATTGGTGCCGCCGATGTCGACGGCCAGGATCGAATCATACGCCTCGAAAATCCATGACGGCGCGATGTGGAGACAGCCGATCAGGCCGCCCTCGTCGGGGTGGTGGCGGATCGGAATGAGGTCGACCTTCTCGCCGTCGGCTTTGAGGATCATATCGGCCCGGGCAATCGCGATCTCGCCGATCCGGCTCATGCGAAAGCCGCCGCCGACGATGATCGCCTCCGTTCCCTTCCACGCCTTCGTCTTCAGGAAGCGCAGGGTGACATGCGCGAGTTCCTGGGCGAATTCCTCCACCGCGCCGAGCACGACGGCGGCCGCTTCCGGATCGTCCCCGGCAAGGATCTCGTCCAGTTCCTTCTTCGAAATCTCTTCCGACGACTTGTTGCCGAACGGATCGTCGCCCGCCTTGCGCAGGGGCTTGCGCCAGCCCTCCAGGATCTTGTGGAAGGCGCCCTTGCTGGCCCGGTCGCCGACGAACCCCTCCTCGTCCTTCAATTCGATGTTGTAGCTGTCGATATCGACCGACGGCAGCCGCTCGGCGCCGTGTCGGCCGATGCCGGCGGTTGAGGGTACGTCGGCCATGATTTGCCCCTTCCCGAGTGCGAGGAGCAGGAACAACGGCGCAGGAACCCGTTGGTTTCAGCCGGGTATTTGCTGGGCCAAGACGCTCCGAGGACCGGCAAAATGGCCCTAAATCTCTCATTTCAGGGCCGTTTTGGCCTGGAATTCCTTGACTCGGAGCCTGTCGCGGCTATAAGTCCGCCCAACCCGGCGCGGGATTTCTCGCGCCGTTTGTTTTGGCAGTGCCCACGAATAATAATCGGGCCGCCTGAACACCAAACATAACCGACTGAAAAAGAAGCCGCGCCGGGCTGGTCCTGAGCGACGGAATTTGAACACGAAGGACAAAAACGATGTTCGCAGTCATCAAAACCGGCGGCCGGCAGTACCGCGTCGTTCCGGATGATGTGCTTGAAATTGGCAAGATCGCCGGCGATGTCGGCACGATCGTGCAGCTTGGTGAAGTGCTGGTCGTTGGCGGCGACACGCCGGTGCTCGGCGTTCCGACCGTCACGGGCGCGTCCGTGGCCGCTGAAGTGCTGGACCACAAGCGCGGGCCGAAGGTCATCGCCTTCAAGAAGCGCCGCCGCAAGAATTCGCGCCGCAAGCGCGGCTATCGCGACGAGATCACGGTGATCCGCGTCACCGAAATCCTGACCGACGGCAAGACGCCTTCGGTGGGTCCGAGGCTGAAGAAGGCGAAAGCTCCGCCAAAGGAAAAGGCGGAGGACGCAGCGGCCTGACCCGCTGATCGGTCGAGAAATGCAATGATTCCGTCAAGGAATTAGGTTACTAAAGAGACGAATTCGGAGACGAGCAATGGCTCACAAAAAGGCAGGCGGCTCCTCGCGCAACGGGCGCGACTCGGCGGGCAAACGCCTCGGCATCAAGGCCTTCGGCGGCGAGCACGTCGTTCCGGGCAATATCATCGCGCGCCAGCGCGGCACCACGTGGCATCCCGGCCAGAACGTCGGCATGGGCGTGGATCATACGCTGTTCGCCAAGGTCGAAGGCCACGTCGAGTTCCGTACCAAAGCCAAAGGCCGGACCTTCGTATCGGTACTTCCGATGACCGAGGCAGCGGCCGAGTAAAACGGTGGAGACATTGTGTTCCGCCGGATCTCGTTGAAACCGGCGGAGCCAATCAAGGCTCGCAAAGGGGGAGACGGGACACCGGCTCCCCCTTTTGATTTGGCGTCCTGGGGAGGCGCCGACCAAGGAGCCTTGAGATGTTGCTGGAGAAGCCGTCACCCGCCTTGCAGGAGAGCTGTCGCGTCGTCCTCGAGACCGAACGGCTTGTGTTGCGCAGGCCGACGCTCGCGGACGTAAAAGCAATCGCGCGCCTCGCCAACGATCGCCGCGTTGCCCAGAATACCGCGCGCATCCCGCATCCTTACGCTGTGAGCGACGCGGAAGACTTCGTCAATTTCGTCGGCCGTCAGCCGCAGGACACGAACTTCGTGATCACGCGCGACGGCGAAGTGCTGGGCGGCGTCGGCATCGACCTGAAGCCTGCAGCGCCGGAGATCGGCTACTGGCTCGGCGTGCCCTTCTGGGGCCAGGGCTATGCGACCGAAGCGGCACGCGCCGTCATCGACTATGCCTTCGAGGAATTCGGCAGCACCGAACTGCGCGCCGGCGCCCGCGTGGTCAACCCGGCCTCGCGCCGCGTGCTGGAGAAGTGCGGCTTCCAGTGGACCAACGTGCAACTGCTGCGGGTGTATCGCTCGGCTGCTCTGTGCCGGTCGACCGCTTCAAGCTCGACCGCGGTGTCTGGTCGTCGCTGAAGAGCTGGCGGGACGCTGTCAGGCACTGAAGTCGTCGCCCTCCGGGCAGGCGACTACGCCGGCTGCGGCGTCACCACCGGCTCGGCGCGCGCAAGTTTCCGCTCGCGCATAAAAATGTAGAGGCCGGAGGCGACGATGATGATTGCGCCTACGATCGTCGTCAGCGGCGGGATGTCGCCGAAGACGAGATAGCCGAACAGCGCCGCAAACAGGATCGCCGTGAACTTGTACGGCGCGAGCACGCTGGCGGGTGCCAGCGTCAACGAGCGGTTGGCGCAGAGCAGCCCGCTGACGCTGATGACGCCGGCGATGAGGAAGATGACGACATGCGACCACTGCGGCGTGATCCACTGGAAAGGCGCGAGGACCGCGCCGAAGGTAAAGGTGCCGCAGATGTGGGTGAACGCCATGAACGTCTGCGACGTGCCGCGCAATTGCCGCGTCACGAGCATCAGCACCGCGGAGACGAAGGCGCCGGCGACCGCGACCAGCGCGCCGAACGAGATCGACGACGTGGACGGCCGCATGGCGATGATGACGCCGATGAAGCCGACCAGCACCGCGCTCCAGCGCCGCCAGCCGACCTTCTCGCCGAGGAACAATCGCCGACAGCGCCACGACGATGATCGGCGCCGACAGGTAACAGGTGATGGTGTCGGCCAGCGGCAGGTAGTAGATGGCCGTGAAGAACAGGATCACCTCGGTGACGGCCAGCGCAACCCGCGCCACCTGCAGGCCGGGCCGCGGCACATTCTTCAACGCCGCAAAGTTGTTGCGCGCGACGAACGGCAGCAGCACGGCGAACGACGTCACGCCGCGGATCAGCAGGAACTGCGAGGCGGCGTACATCGCCACCGTCCACTTCGCGACCGCGTCGAGGCAGGAGTAGAGCGTGATGCTCGCCAGCATGAACAGGATGCCGGCAGTCACCGTCGAGCGAACGGCGCTCGCGTGCGCATCCTGCGAAGTGACGGAAGTCATGATGGACGTCTCGAGCCCTTGGCCGGCTTGGTTCATGCCGGCTCTTTGCAGTCGACGCTAAAGCCAAGGCGGCTGCGTCACAACCCGCACTGCTGCATATGAGAGTCAACTATCGTAACAGTGATGACATCCGATGATTCTGTTCGGCGACGACGCCACGCTCCGCACGAAACGCCTGCTGCTCCGCGCGCTGCGACCGGACGACGCAGCGCCGTTGTTTGCGCTGTTCAACAACTGGAACGTGATCCGCTTCCTGTCCGCGCCGCCGTGGCCTTACCAACCCAGCGATTCGAGATTGTTCGTCGACGGCGTGGTCGCGCGTTCGCCTGAGCTGAACGAGGAGGTGCTGGCGATCACGCGCGACGGCGCGTTCATCGGCGTGATCGGCGTGCGATTGCGCGAGGCCAACACTCTGCAGCGCGGCGCCGGACCCAATATCGGCTACTGGATCGGCGAGCCGTTCTGGGGGCACGGCTTCATGACCGAAGCCGTGCAGGCCGTTGTCCGATATCTCTTCGAGCAGACGCAGACTGACGCGATCTACTGCGGCGCATTCACCGAGAATGCGGCCTCACTGCGGGTTCAGGAGAAGGCCGGCTTCGTCCGCGACGGCGAGACGACGCTGTTTTCAAGGCCCCGCGGCGGTGAACTTCCGCACGTCAACACCGTGCTGACGCGTACAAGGTTTCAGGCCGGCGGCATGCTGGGCGGCGCCTGATCCAGGGCGAGCCTTCGTTCGCGCAGGAAGATGTAGAGCCCGGCGCCGACGATCACCGTCGCGCCGACGATGATGTTGGTCGACGGCACGTCGCCGAACACGAGGTAGCCGAACAGTCCGGCCCAGACGATCATGGTATATTGATACGGCACCACGACACTCGCCGGCGCAAGTTTCAGCGAACGGTTGACGCACAGCAGCGCCGCCACCGAGATGCAGGCCGCGACCATGAACAGCCCGAGATCGCGCGCCGCAGGCGTCACCCAGCCGAACGGCGCCATCACCGCGCCGAGCAGCAGCGATGAGCCGAACTGGCGTCGAGGCCAGCACCATGTCGGATGTGCCGCGCAGAAAGCGCGTCACCACCATCAGCACGCCGAAGGCGAGACTGCCGGCAAGCGCAATCAGCGCCGGCCAGCTGATTGCCTGCGCTGACGGCTTCAGCGCAATCAAGACGCCGCAGAAACCAACGGCGACCGCGCTCCAGCGCCGCCAGCCGACATGCTCACCGAGAAAGATCGCCGACAGCGCAGTGACGAAGATCGGCGCCGCGAGATAAAAGGTGATCACATCGGCCAGCGGCAGATAGACGGTCGCGGCGAAGAACGCCGCGACCTCGGCCGCTGAAAGCACCACGCGCAGCAGCTGGACGCCGGGCCGAGGCATCGCTTTGAACTCGGCACGGGCACGCCAGATGAACGGCGCAATCAGAACCAACGCCACGACGGCCCGAAACAGCATCAGCTGGCCGACCGAATAGGTGCCGACCAGATATTTGCCCAGCGCGTCGTTGAACGAGAACATGCCAACGCCTGCCAGCATCAAGCCGATGCCGGCGAGGCGAACGGAACGCTCATCGCGTCCGGCGGCTACGGGCGTGGCGGTCATGCTGAGGTCATTTTCAAACGGAGCCCGGCGAGGCTGCGCGCACCGATGATTTCTCGGGGTTGAAAAATCCAGCGCGCGACCAAAGCTTTAAGGTTAATCGGCACGCCGGACAACCGGTTCTTCGGTTGCCCCCGCTGGTCCCCTGCGCTAGGCACGATCCATGAAATTCCTCGACGAGGCAAAGGTCTATATCCGCTCCGGCGATGGCGGGAACGGCTGCATCGCGTTCCGCCGCGAAAAATTCATCGAATTCGGCGGACCGAGCGGCGGCAACGGCGGCAAGGGCGGCGATGTCGTCATCGAGGCCGTCGACGGCCTCAACACGCTGATCGACTACCGCTACCAGCAGCACTTCAAGGCGCAGAAGGGCGTGCATGGCATGGGCAAGGACCGCCATGGCGCGAACGGCAAGGACATCGCGCTCAAGGTTCCGGTCGGCACGCAGGTGTTCGACGAAGACCGCGAGACCATGCTGTTCGACTTCACCGAGCTCGGTCAGAAGTTCGTGATCGCCGAGGGCGGCAACGGCGGTTTTGGCAACGCGCACTTCAAGTCGTCGACCAACCGCGCGCCGCGCAACGCCAACCCCGGCCAGCAGGGCGAGGAGCGCTGGATCTGGCTGCGGCTGAAGCTGATTGCGGACGCGGGCATCGTCGGCCTGCCGAATGCCGGCAAGTCGACATTCCTCGCCGCAAGCAGCGCGGCCAAACCGAAGATCGCCGACTATCCGTTCACCACGCTGCATCCGCAACTCGGTGTCGTGCTGATCGACGGCCGCGAATTCGTGCTCGCCGACATTCCCGGCCTGATCGAGGGTGCGCATGAAGGCGCCGGCCTCGGCGATCGCTTCCTCGGTCATGTCGAGCGCTGCCGTGCGCTGTTGCATGTCGTCGACGGCACCTGCGAGCACGCCGGCAAGGCCTACAAGACCGTGCGCGCCGAGCTTGAAGCCTACGATCAGGGGCTTGCCGAAAAGACCGAGATCGTCGCGCTGAACAAGGCCGACGCCCTGACGCCGGAAGATCTGAAGCAACAGCTTGCGCGCTTGAAGCGCGCGGCGAAGAAGACGCCGCTGGTCATCTCTGCCGCGACCGGCCAGGGCGTCCAGGAGGCGCTCGCGCGCGCTGCTCGCCGTGGTCGGCGATGCCTCGCGCACGCCGAAGGCGAAGAACGCCGCGGAAGCGGCGCCCTGGTCGCCGTAATCATCACTGCCTGACAAAAAATCCAACACAACATGAGGGGAACGCCATGAACGCCACTGTCGCTGATACTGGCCTGGAGCTGCGCTCGCTCGTCAACAAGGACGGCACGCTGGAAATTTCACTGGCCAAGGTGAAGGTGCCGGAGCCCACCGACGACCAGGTGGTGGTGCGCGTCGAGGCGACGCCGCTCAATCCGTCCGACCTCGGCCTGCTGTTCGGCCCGGCCGACATGAGCAAGGCGAAAGTGTCGGGCAGCGGCGATGCCACGGTCGTCACCGCAAGTGTTCCGCCGCAGACCCTGAAAGGCCTCGCCGCGAGGCTCGACCAATCGCTGCCGGTCGGCAACGAAGGCGCGGGCGTCGTGGTCAAGGCCGGCGCGAAAGCGAAGGACCTGCTCGGCAAGACCGTGTCGATGATCGGCGGCGGCATGTATGCGCAGTATCGCTGCCTCAGGGCGTCCGATTGCCAGGTGCTGCCTGAAGGCACGACGCCGGCCGACGGCGCGTCGTGGTTCGTCAATCCGCTGACCGCGCTGGCGATGACCGAGACCATGCGGCGCGAGGGACATACGGCGCTCGTGCACACGGCCGCCGCCTCCAATCTCGGCCAGATGCTGAACAAGATCTGCCTGAAGGACGGCATCGAGCTCGTCAACATCGTCCGCAACGCCGAGCAGGAGAAGATCCTGCGCGAGATCGGCGCCAAGACCATCGTCAACTCGTCGTCGCCCACGTTCCTCGAAGATCTGACGACGCGCGCTGGCTGCGACCGGCGCGACCATCGCCTTCGACGCGATCGGCGGCGGCAAGCTTGCGGGACAGATCCTCAGCTGCATGGAGGCGGCCGCGAACCTCAACGCGAAGAGCTACAGCCGCTACGGCTCGACCGTGCACAAGCAGGTCTACATCTACGGCCGCCTCGACACCGGCCAGACCGAGCTCGGCCGCGACTTCGGCATGGCCTGGGGCGTCGGCGGCTTCCTGCTGACGCCGTTCCTGATGAAGGTCGGCGCGGCGGATGTCGCGAAGCTGCGCACGCGGGTCGCGAACGAATTGAAGACGACGTTCGCGAGCCACTACGCGAAGGTGATCTCGCTGCCCGAGGCGCTGCAGGCGGACAACATCGCCGCCTACAACAAGCGCGCGACGGGCGAGAAGTATCTGATCAATCCGAATAAGTGAGGATTGGTGTCGTCCCGGCCAAGCGAAGCGCGAGCCGGGACCCATACGCCGTGATCGCCTGTGAGACGGCAGGCGTCAGTGGCCTTCACTGAAGCGGAGGGTATGGGTCCCCGCTTTCCATAGGCGAGCGAAGCGACGCCGTTCTTCGAACGGCTATGGGGACGAGCAAAGCGCCTCAATGAATCTCCGCGGACTTCGCCATCGCGGTCTTCAGCTTCTCGATGGTGAAATCCTTCGAGCGGGCGATGGTGAGGATCACCTCTTCACGCCGCGTCAGCAGATCGCATGCGGCGGGAATCTTCTCCGCCGCCTCGAACGGAATGACGATCGCGCCGTGGCAGTCGGCGTGGATGAGATCGCCCGGACGGACGATCATGCCGGCGACGCTGACGGTCTCGTTGAAATTCTGCAGATGCACGTGCGCGTGCGACGGGCCGATCGAGCCTGCGAGCGCCTGGAAGTCCGGTGCCCACATCGGGATGTCGCGGATCGAGCCGTCGGTGACGACGCCGAGGCAGCCGAGCGCCTTGTGCACAGTGCTTTGCACCTCGCCCCAGAACGCACCGTAGCCGACATTGGCGCCATCGAGATCCTGGATCACGCTGACCGTCGGTCCGGGCCCCGTGCCGACATATTCGTAATACGCGGCGCGCTGGTCGCGAGCCGCCGCACCCTGCAGGCTCGGCGTGGTCGCGGCGCGGATCGTCGCGGTGCGCGCGTAGCCGACAATCGGCGGCAGGTTCGGGAACGGGCACACCAGCGGCTTCACGGTGTAGCCATACAGGCGCCGCTCCGGGGCGACGATCTCCATGGCGTTGCAGATCGTCGGCGTGTCGAATTTCTTCAGCGCCTCGAGCAAGGATTCGGGTAGCGGCGCTTTTGCCGGATGAGTCACGGTCGTTCCTCCTGATGGTCCACGTTTGGTCCACACTGCCCTCCCCGCGCGCGGGCGGCAAGAGCCTGCTATCGTGCCATGCAAACAGCATATTGCTGAAGCGCGGCGCTTGCGCTACCCGAGAGGACCCGACTGAGAAGAAGGTTTTTTGCGAGGAAACGCGATGGCGACGGCGGCGACGAACAAGAAGAAAGTGCTGGTGACGGAGACCTTTTCGGCAACCGGTATGGCGCTCCTGAAAGAGCGCAGCGACGTCGAGATCCTCAGCTTCCCGAACGCCATCTCGTCGGCGGATTTCAACACGCTGCTGAAGCAGCATGCGCCGGTGCACGCGGTTGCGCTCGGCGGCACGCCGTTCGGCGAGAACGAGCTGAACTCGTCCGGCGACATGCGCGTCGTCACCCGCATCGGCGTCGGTTTTGATGCGGTCGACATCCCGTCGCTGAACAAGCGAAAGATCCCGCTGATGACGACCGGCATCGCCAACTCGCCGTCGGTGGCGGAAGCGGCGCTGTTCATGATGCTGGCGCTGGCGAAGCGCGGCGCCGAGCTCGACGCGCTGGTGAAGGAGAACCGCTGGGCCGATCGCACGAAGACCATTCCGTTCGACGTGCTCGGCAAGACCGTGGTCATCGTCGGCTTCGGCCGCATCGGCACGCGCACGGTGAAGCGTTGTCTCGCGATGGAGATGAACGTGCTCGTCTATGATCCCGTACAAGCAGGCCGCAGAGATTTCCGCGGCGGGCGCCGAGCCGGTGAAGGATCTCGATGCGGCGCTGCTGCGCGCCGACTTCGTCAGCATCCACTGCCCGAAGTCGCCGGAGACGGTCGGCATGTTCAACGCCGAGCGGCTGTCGAAGCTGAAGCCTGCCGCCTATCTCGTCAACACCGCGCGCGGCGGCATCGTCGACGAGGCGGCGCTGTACACGGCACTGACCACGAACAAGCTCGCCGGCGCAGGCCTCGACGTGTTCGCATCGGAGCCGCCGCAGAAAGACCATCCGCTGTTCAAGCTGTCGAACGTCATCACCGCCCCTCATCTCGCCGGCGTCACCCGCGAGGCGACGGACCGCATGTGCCTGCAGACGGCGAAGAACATCCTCAGCGTGTTCGACGGCGACATCAACCGCGACAATGTGGTGAACAAGGAAGCGCTGGGCTGATCCTCATCGCGAGGCGACAGTCCCGCGCAAGGCGTCATTGCGAGCGAAGCGAACGATCCAGCAGCGGCCGGATGGCGTGCAAACACGGAATCGCTGCAGTGTCGCGGAGTGGGCACTCGCCGTGCTTCCCCTCGCCGCCACGCGCTGCGCCGGGTGCGGGAGGTGGCAGGAGCTGCGCCGCGATCGCCCCGGAATGACGCTGGAGATTTTCCGCCGCCGTCCCGCGACGGTCACCCCTGCGTCCAGATCGCGATGGGCCGCTCGATGCCGCGGATCGATTGGGCGGGCTGGCGCACGAGACGCGCGAGGCCGGCTTCGACTTCGCCGATCTCGGCGCGCACCTGTTCGATCAGCGCGTCGCTTGCGACCAGCACGCAGTTGAGCTGCCGCGTCAGGGCCTCGAGGCGACTTGCCGCATTCACCGTGGCGCCGATCACCGCGAATTCGAGCCGGTGCGCGCCGATGTCGCCGAGCACCACCGAGCCGTAGTGCAGGCCGAAACCGGCGCGGATCGGCGGCTCGCCCTTTTGTTCGCGCTCGCGGTTGAATTCGGCGACGGTGGCGATCATCGCCTGCGCGCATTTCAGCGCATTCCACGCGTCGCTCAGGCCTGAAAACGGCGTCCCGAACGTCGCCATCAATCCATCGCCCAGATATTTGTCGAGCGTGCCGCCATGCTCGAACACCTGATGCTCCATCAAGGCGTGAAACTCGCGCAAGGTGCCGATCACCTCTTCCGGATTCTTGCCGTCGGCGTAGGCGGTGAAGCCGACGATGTCGACGAACAACACGGCCACGTTCTGCGTGCGCACCTGCTTCAGCGGCTCGTCGTTCTTCGACAGCTCCTGCACCACGGTCGGCGAAAAATAGCGCGCGAGATTGGTGCGTTCGCGCTCGAGCGCGGCATGCTTCAGCAGCAGATCGTTCGACCGCCGCACGGCAAGCGCGAGCGTCACGGCCACGATCAGGAACACCATGATCTCGACCACGCGCATCGGAACGTTGAGCGAGCTCGGATCGATGATGGTCAGAAGCCGCATGTCGCCGCCGATGGCGGCACGCAGCCGCTCCGTCAGCGCCGGATCGATCGGCTGAAACCACGCCCACAGGATGGCGATGCAATAGAGGCCGGTGGTCCAGACGCCGTACGCAACCATCGTCCGCCAGGAGTAGGCCAGCGTGGCGCCCGCGAGCAGCACGAAGAAGTAGATGAAATTGCCGAGATGGAATTGCATCGCCACCGGCCAGTCGACCTCCCGCCATGGGTTCGGCACGACCAGGATGAATGTCATCAACGCCAGATCGCAGAAGATCAGCAACAGCTCGCGGCGCGACCGGCCGAGCTCGCCGACCTGCAGCTGCGCCCATCCGATCAGCGCGAACAGCAACAGGATGGCTTCGTAGTAAAGAACCTCCCATTCCGGGAAGACGATCGGGGAAATGATACCGATCACGGCCAGCGCCACCCAGCGCGCGCGCACCGCGAGCAGCAGCCCGTCGCGCTTGGCCGCAGTCAGCGCGGCCTCGGCATAGGCCAGCGTTTCCTGCTGGCCGCGCGAGCGGTCGGGCTTTTTCGCCCGGTAGGTCGCGTAGTTGATTGCTCTCGTCGGCAGGCCCATGGCGATGCGTCCCGGTTGAAACAAGCCCCGTCACTCCGGGTTCGCGCTTCGCGCGCCCCGGAATGACGCCGCTATTTACCATGCCCGCCACGGCGATTGCCAAAGCAGTCCCCATGTGACAGTGGGAAGAAGCGCCGCACGACGCGCCCAATTCCACCGGCAAAGCTCGCAAACCACCATGTCGCCGCCCCAACTCACCGATTTCAAACGGATCGTGATCAAGGTCGGCTCGTCGCTTTTGGTCGATTCGGCCGCGGGCCGCGTCCGGCGGTCGTGGCTGGTGGCGCTCGCCGAGGACATCGCAAAACTTCATGGCGACAAGCGCGACGTGCTGGTGGTCTCCTCCGGCGCCATCGCGCTCGGCCGCGCCCGGCTGAAGCTGCCGCGCGGCGCGCTGAAGCTGGAGGAAAGCCAGGGCGCCGCCGCCGTGGGCCAGATCGCGCTCGCCCGCATCTGGTCGGAGGTGCTCGGCCAGCACGGCATCGAAACAGGGCAGATTCTTCTGACGCTGCAGGACACCGAGGAGCGGCGGCGCTATCTCAACGCGCGCTCGACGATCGCGCGGCTGCTCGACTGGCGCGCGGTGCCGGTGATCAACGAGAACGACACCATCGCCACCAACGAGATCCGCTACGGCGACAACGACCGCCTCGCCGCCCGCGTCGCCAGCATGGCGACCGCAGACCTCCTGATCCTGCTGTCGGACATCGACGGGCTTTACGACGCACCGCCGAACAGCAACGCCAACGCGAAGCTGATCCCGCGCGTCGACAAGATCACCGCCGAGATCGAGGCGATGGCGGGCTCGGCCGAATCCGAGCTCTCGCGCGGCGGCATGCGTACGAAGATCGAGGCGGGCAAGATCGCCACCGCGGCCGGCGCACACATGGTGATCGCCTCCGGAAAGATCGACCATCCGCTGCGCGCCATCGCCAAGGGCGGACGCTGCACCTGGTTCATGACGGCGGCGAATCCGGTGACGTCGCGCAAGCGCTGGATCGCCGGCACTCTGGAGGCAAGAGGCACGCTCACCATCGACGCCGGCGCGGTCGCGGCACTGCGCAAGGGCAAGAGCCTGTTGCCGGCCGGCGTGATCCGCGTCGACGGCCAGTTCGCGCGCGGCGACGCCGTGGTGGTGCGCGGGCCTGACGCGCGCGAAGTCGGCCGCGGCCTCGTCGCCTACGACGCCGAAGACGCCGACAAGATCAAGGGCCGCTCGTCCGGCGACATCCTGAACATCCTCGGCATCAGCGGGCGCTCGGAGATGATCCACCGCGACGATCTCGTGATCGGGCCGGGGCCGGAGAAGTAGCGACAGGCTGCCGGTTGCAGCCTGGTCAGCACTGTGCCGATTACCTGCCAGCGGCCCCGGCTTTGGCAAAGACAGCACGGCCGCGAAGGCGCATGAACCAGTCCTCACAGTCGGGAACGTGCGATTGACGCTCGTTCGACGTTGCCAGGTCGCGCGAAGAAAAACGGTTGCAGGTCGCGCATTCGACAAGCTTCTATTCGGGACTCCGCAATGCACATCACCATTGTCGGCGCAGGCATCATCGGCATTCAATCCGCCCATGCGCTTCTCGATGACGGACATTCCGTCACGCTGGTCGATCCCGACGGTCTTGGGCAACGGACCTCCCGTGGCAACGCCGGAGGGATCGTTCATACCGACATCCTGCCGCTCGCAAGCCCGAAAGTCTGGCGCCACATTCCACGATGGCTGGTCGATCCGCTCGGCCCTTTTGCGATCCGTCCCAGCTACGTGCTCTCGATCCTGCCGTGGTTGCTCGGATTTGTGCGCGCCTCGACGCCGGGCCAGGTCGAGCGCTCGACGCAAGCCTTGATCGCACTCAATGGCGCGTCGCTCGCAGCCTGGGAGCGGCGCCTCGGAAAACTCGGCCTCGAAGAGAAGCATCTGCGCCGGCTGGGCTATGCGTGCATCTTCTCCAGCAAGCAGCAATTCGAAGAAGCGCAGCCGACCCTCCGGCGCCAGGAGAAGCTCGGCTATCACCTCGAGCTCCTGCCCGACCACGCCGCCGTGAAAAGGCTCGAGCCCGCGCTCGGGCCCGCTGCAGTGGCGGGGGTCAACTATCCCGCCGGCGTCAGCGTCGACGACCCCGCAAGCGTTACCCTGGCCCTCGGAGAAGCAGCGATTGGCCGCGGCGCAAAGCTCGTGCGGGGCGAGGTCCTTAGCCTCAAGCCCACTGACGCGGGTGTCGAGACGCGACTGAGCTCGGGGCAAACGATCTCTTCCGACATGGCCGTGATCGCCGCGGGCGCCTGGTCGCGTCCGCTTTGCCGTTTGCTCGGTGATGACGTGCCGCTGGATACCGAGCGTGGCTACAATCTGACCTTGCCGAAAGGATCGCTCGGGCTGTCGCGGATGATCCTGTTCGAAGGCGAAGGCTTCGTAACGACGCCGCTGGACATTGGCGACCGCCTTGGCGGCGCGGTCGAGTTTGGCGGCCTGTCGCTGCCGCCGAACTACAAGCGGGTGGACGCGATGGTCGGCCGCGCGAGGCGCTTCCTGCCTGACGCCAGCTTCGAAGGCGGCACGCGCTGGATGGGATTCCGCCCGTCGCTCCCCGACACGTTGCCCGTGATCAGTTCCGCGTCGAGCGTGCGACCGCATCATCTATGCGTTCGGTCACGCCCATCACGGACTTACGCAATCGGCGCTCACCGGCGAGATCGTCGGAGCTCTTGTCAGCCGCAGCTCGCCCCCGCTGGATATCGAGCCGTTCAACGTGCGGCGGTTCAGAACGTAAGGCTCGCTTGCGCAACCGTCACTCGCGCTCCAGCGCGCCCAGATGCCGCCGCTGGTACTCCGACGGCGTCAGCCCAACCGACTTTCGAAACCGGCGGGTAAACGCCGCCTGGTCGCTATATCCACAGTCCAGCGCGATCTGGCTGATGGGCTCGTCGCTCAGGCGCAGGCGGCTGCAGGCAAGCTCGATACGGGCGCGCATGACGTACTGTCCGACCGACACACCGAACAGCGCGCGCATGCGCAGATCGAACTGGAACGTCGAGAGGCCGGCCAGCGCGGCCAGGTCGCCGACGCGCAGCGGCGCATCCAGATGCATGCGAATGTGGTCGATGCTGCGCGACAGGCCGGCCTCGTCGCCATGCGCCCCCGACAGCGACTGCAGGTCGCGGGATATGCCGCACAACCCGACGATACGCTTGTCGCGGCCCTGAAGAGGCTCTTTCCAGGTCAGGCACCAGCCCTCTTCCCCGCCGGGGTAGAGATGAAGTTCAAGCTGACCATGGATCGGCCGCCCGGAGCACGTGACGGCCTTGTCCTGCGCCGCAATGCGATCGCCGAGCACGCCCGGAAACACCTCGTGCGCAAGACGACCGATCAGGTCGCTCTTGCTCTTGCGTCCGGCTCGAACGACGAGCGTTTGATTGACCGCGACATAACGCCCCTCGGCGTCCTTCAGGAAAAATACCGTATCGGGAACGGCATCGAACAGCTCGTCGCCGGCGAACGGGCGTCCCAAGGCGCTGCAGCAAGCGATCGCGCGCGTCATCGTGGCTGGTGCTGCGGTGGTTCATGTCGAAGATGACGATGGGGTTGTGCCGATTCCGGACGTGTCACTGCAACTTCTGCCAAGACAACGCTACCACTGCCCGGCGATGGTGTCTCCCCGAGGTACGAGAGGGTCGCCATGGCTATCGAACGTCTTCACGGGCATCATTCCCGCGCTCATGACGCCATGCACGACGCGGCGCGAGCCGGACTTCGACGCATTGGTGCGGAAAGCCAAGGAACTTGTCGGCGTCGGCATGTCGGCTGTCGTCTATTGCGGCTCCATGGGCGACTGGCCGCTCCTGTCCGATGAGCAGCGCAAGCAAGGTGTCGAGCGGCTGGTGCAGGCGGGAGTGCCGGTCATCGTCGGCACCGGCGCGCAGAGCCCGGCGCGTGCGGCGGCGTTCGCGGAGCATGCCAGGAAAGTCGGCGCGAAGGGCCTGATGATCATCCCGCGCGTGCTCTCACGCGGCTCGTCGGCCGCAGCGCAGCGCGCGCATTTCGAGGGCGTGCTCGAAGCGGCGAACGGCCTTCCGTCCGTCATCTACAACAGCCCGTATTACGGCTTCGAGACGAAGGCCGATCTCTTCTTTGATCTGCGCCGCAAATACAAGCATCTCGTCGGCTTCAAGGAATTCGGCGGCGCTGCGGCGCTGCGCTATGCGGCCGAGCATATCGCCGGCGCCGATCCGGACGTGGTGCTGACGGTCGGCGTCGACACGCAAGTGGTGCATGGCTACGTGAACTGCGGCGCCGTCGGGCGCAATCACCGGCATCGGCAACGTGCTGCCGCGGGAAGTGCTGCACCTGGTGGCGCTGTGCAAGAAGGCCGCAAGCGGAGATGCCGAGGCGCGCCGGCAGGCGGAGGAGCTCGACCGCGCGCTCGGCGTCTTGTCCTCGTTCGATGAAGGCGCCGATCTGGTGCTGTTCTACAAGCATTTGATGGTGCTCGAAGGCAATCCTGAATACGAGCTGCATTTTTGCGCGACCGATGCGCTGTCGGCCAGCCAGAAACGTTACGCCGAGAGTCAACTGAAGCTGTTCAAGGACTGGTATCGCAGCTGGTCGAAGACCGTGGGGTGATGCTCCGATGCGGGTGATCGACAGCCATACGGAAGGCGAGCCGACGCGGCTCATTGTCGAAGGCGGGCCTCCTTTGGGATGCGGGCCGCTCGCGGAGCGACGCAAGCGCTTCGCCGAGCAGTTCGACAACTATCGCAGCTTCGCCGTGAACGAGCCGCGCGGATATGACGCCCTGGTCGGAGCGCTGCTGTGCGAGCCGGAAGACAAGAGCTGCGCTGCAGGCGTCATCTTCTTCAACAACGTCGGCTACATCGGCATGTGCGGCCACGGCACAATCGGGCTCGCGGTGACCCTTGCGCACATGGGGCGTATCGGACCGGGCACGCACAGGATCGAGACTCCCGTCGGTATCGTCAGCGTCGACCTCAAATCCCGCAATGAGGTGACGATCGAGAATGTCGCGAGCTATCGTTTTCGCGACGCCGTGACCGTGGACGTGCCCGGTACGGGCAGGCTCACGGGCGACGTGGCATGGGGCGGCAACTGGTTCTTCTGCGTCCATGAGGTGCCGTTCGCACTGACCATGGCCAACATCGGCGAGCTGTCGCGCAAAGCCGAGGCCGTGAAGGACGCGCTCACGCGGCAAGGCATCACGGGCAAGGACGGCGCGCCCGTCGATCACATCGAATTCCGTGGTCCGCCGACCCTGAAGGGCGCGCATAGCCGCAACTTCGTGCTCTGCCCGGGCGGCGCCTACGACCGCTCACCGTGCGGCACCGGCACGAGCGCGACGATCGCGTGTCTCGCAGCGAGCGGGAAGCTCGCGCCGGGCGAAGCCTGGGTGCAGGAAAGCATCGTCGGCAGCTCGTTCACCGCGCGCTACAGGCGCGATGCATCCGGCGCCATCATCCCGAGCATCACCGGTCGCGCCTATGTCACCGGCGAAGCCACGCTCCACCGGGACCCGAGCGACCCGTTCGGCGATGGTTTGCGCGCATCGTGACGGGAGCTGGGCGGGCTCAACGACCGATCGTTGACGGTATAAACTATATAGTATTAGACTGGCGCCGCCTCGACCTCGGGAGGGCTGGCTGTGTCTGTGGACGACGCGACGATCTCTCGGATAGCGACTGAACTCGCCAAGGCGCAGGCGAGATCGGACACCCCGAGGTATCGCCAGATCATCGACGTGCTTCTCGCGACCATCGAACGCGGGCTGCTTGCTCCGGGCGATCGGCTTCCACCTGAGACGAAGCTTGCACCGCTTTTCTCCGTCAGCCTCGGAACGGTGCAAAAGGCCCTGACGCATCTCGCCCGCAACGGCATTCTTCAGCGCGTGCGGCGCAAGGGAACGATCGTGGCCGGACGTCAAGCGGAAGACGTCTTCGTGTTTCGCTTCAAGGAGCCCGGCACCGGCAAGGTTCTGATTCCGTTTACGCGCGTGCTCTCGATTACCGACGACGGCTCGGACGGGCCATGGCGCCGGTTTCTCGGTGGAGAGCGCCATGTCCGGGTCGACCGGCTCGTCTGGATCGAGGGCGAAGCGCCGGCGTTCAGCCAGGTCCGCATCGCGATGGCGCATGGCAAATCGTTGCTGAAAATGCCGGTCGAGAGCCTGCACGGCCTCTCTTTTCACAAGGCCCTTGGCCGGAAATTCAATCTTCCGACGGTGCGAACGAGCCACCGCCTCCAGTGTCAGCGTCTGAGCCGGACCGCTTGCCGCCATTTGGGCGTCCCCGCCGGGACCTACGGGATGATCTGGGACGTCGTCGGCTTCTCGCATCGGCAGGCGACGACCTATCAGTCGCTGCAGATGCCGGCCGGGCATCGGCCGGTCGAACTGGAGATCGCAACAACCGGGGCCGGGCCGGAGTTAGGCGTCGACCCATCAGCCGATGGTGACGGGGCATGGCGCTGAGGGTCGTCGACAGGCAGGCACTCGGGAGTTGGGCTCTGACAGCCAGCGCCGCGGTCGTGCTCGCGTTCATCCTGTTGCCGCTGGTGTTCGTGTCGTGGCTGGCATTTTTCCAGCAGCCGATTCCGTCATTTCCGCCCCAGGGCTACAGCCTGAAATGGTTCTTTGCGATTCCGGAGAATCCGAGGTTCGTCGACGGATTCTGGCTCAGCCTGCAAGTCGCGGTCGTCGCCATGCTGATTGGTCTGGCCATCGGCGTGCCGGCCGCGCTGTGCCTCGCCCGCTATCGCTTCCGCTCGCGTGAGGCGCTCGGCAACCTGCTGCTTCTGCCCATCCTCGTTCCTGGCATTGTGCTCGGCACGTCGCTCTACGTGTTCCACGTCGAGGCAACGATCCTGACCTCGCTGCCCGTGATCGGCTCCACCGCCGCCCTTGTCGCCGGACATATCCTGATCGTCATTCCCTGGAGCGTGCGCCTCGTGACGGCGAGTCTTGCCGGGTTCAACCGCAGCATCGAGGAGGCCGCGCAAAATCTCGGCGCCACGCCAACAAGGACATTCTTTCGCGTCACGCTGCCGATGATCCGGCCGGGCATCGTGGCCGCGGCGCTGTTCGGGTTCGTCGTCTCGTTCGGCAATCTCGAGATGTCGATGTTTCTGGTCGGCGCCGGCCGGACGACGCTGCCGATCGCGATCCTGCAATATCTGGAATACCGCATCGATCCGACCATCGCCGCCGTCTCGCTGCTGCAGGTCCTGCTGATCGGCGCGGCCATGTTCATCACCGATCGCTTCGTCAAACTGTCGAGGATCGTATAGGTCATGGCCCGGCTTCAGATCGATCGCCTGTCCAAGCATTTCGGCGCGACGGTCGCCGTGCACGACATTTCGCTCGACATTCGCGACGGCGAGTTTGTCGTGCTGCTCGGACCGAGTGGCTGCGGCAAGACCACGACGCTGCGCATGATCGCGGGCTTCATCGCGCCCACCAGTGGTCAAGTACGCCTCGGCGAGCACGACATCACCACGATGCCGCCCTGGCGTCGCAACACCGGCATGGTGTTCCAGAACTATGCGCTGTTCCCGCATTTGACGGTGGCCGAGAACGTCGCCTTCGGACTGGAGATGCGCGGCGTCGCGAAGGACAAGGCCCGGGCGCGCGTTGGCGACGCCCTGCAGATGGTCCGGCTCTCGGGCCTGGCGGATCGGCTGCCACGACAACTGTCAGGCGGCCAGCAGCAACGTGTGGCGCTGGCTCGCGCGCTGGTCACGCGTCCCGACGTGCTGCTTCTGGATGAGCCGCTGTCGAACCTGGATGCCAAGCTGCGAGAGGCCGTGCGGGTCGAGATCCGCCAATTGCAACAGCAACTGGGCATCACGACGGTGATGGTCACGCATGATCAGGAGGAAGCGCTGATCATGGCCGATCGGATGGTTGTGATGTCGGAAGGATCGGTGCGACAGGTCGGCACGCAGCGCGCGCTCTATGAACAGCCGGCCGACCGCTTCGTTGCCGGCTTCGTCGGCCGCAGCAACCTTCTGTCAGGCAGGATCGTCGCGCCGGGAAGCTTCCAGACCGAGGGCGGGCTCACCATCGCCTGCACCGGCGGCGCGCCAGGATCGGCTGTGATCGCCGTGCGGCCCGAGCGCGTGGTGCTCGGGTCGGACGTGGCGAGCTTCGACAATCGCCTCGCCGGGAACGGTCGAGTTCGTCTCCTATCTCGGCGCCTCGATCGATGTGCACGTGCGGGTCTCCCCCGCCGAGAGCATCGTGGTCTCGCAACCGAACCGCTTCGACGGCCTCGTGCCGAAAGAAGGAGACAGGACCGAGGTCTGCTGGCAGTCGGCAGCGGCCGTCGTCTTGTCCTGAGAACCAAGGAGCGCCGTCGCATCAATTGCGTCGCCGGAAATGGCGAGAAACGAAGGAGGAGTGCCAATGTCGAAACGCACAGGATCGGCGGTCAGCCGCCGTGTCGTCCTCAAGGGAGCAGCGGCCCTTGCTGCAACAGGCGCACTGTTCCCGTTCGCGGCCAGAGGTCAGACGGCCTCGCAAGAGGATTGTGCTGTCCACCTGGGGTGGCGACTACGCCAAGCTGCTCACCAAGCACATCTCGACGCCTGCGCTGGCTCCAAAGGGCTGGGAGGTCGTGAACGACGAGGCGCAGGTCGTCCAGCGCAAGGCAAAAACCCTGGCCGAGAAGCGGTTGCCGACCGGCACGTCCGATGTTCAAGCGTTGACGGCCACCGATGTCGCCGAGATGGCCGCATCGGATACGCTGGAGAAGCTCGATCTTTCGAAGCTCAAGAATGCAAGGAACATCATCAAGACCTTCAGCATTGCCGATTCCCCGCTTTTCTCACCCCACATCTACAGCGGCAA
This sequence comes from uncultured Alphaproteobacteria bacterium, assembly GCA_963757845.1. GTDB lineage: Bacteria > Pseudomonadota > Alphaproteobacteria > Rhizobiales > Xanthobacteraceae > P52-10. The sequence continues at coordinate 95,497 of CAVWTB010000042.1, read as the reverse complement.
AGTCGTCCTTTATAATCCGAAGCTGATCAAGGACGCGCCGACCGGGCATGGATTCGCTTTGGGATCCCAAAAACCAGGGCAAGGTCGGCATTGTCGATATCCAGCATGTCTACACGACCATGGCGGCAGCCCTCGTTGCCGGCGGCAAGACCGGCGATTTCGAGGCTGCCAAGAAATCGCTGCTCGAACTCAAGAAACTGAAGCCGCGCTTTTATCCGAGCAATGAGGCACTCGCCCAGGCATTGCAGACGGAGGAGGTGGGGCTGTGCATCATGTGGAAGGCGCGCGCCGTGCAGTGGCAGGATGCCGGCGCCAACATCCAGACCGTGGCCCCCAAGGAAGGTCTCATCGCCTACGTGTCAGGGTTCTGCATCCCGAAAAATGCGCCCAACCGCGAGGGCGCCTACGCGTTCCTGGATGCGGCTCTGGAGCCATCGGTGCAGGAGGGCTTCGCGGCCGACATGGGTTACAACCCTGTCGTCGCCAACGCGAAAGTGCCGGCCGCGCTCAAGGCCCGCATCGGCTTCACACCCGAAGAGGAGAAGCTGCTGGTGAACCCCGATCTCGACTTCATCGCCAAGCGCTCCGCCGAGCTCAAGGATTTCTGGGACAAGGAATTCAAGCGCGCCTAGCTTCGGGTAGACGCCATGACCGTCACGGCGACAGCCCACGATCTCAGATCGCTCGCCGCGCGCGAAGAGCGCGGCGGGCGGCTTCTGACTGCCGCCACGCTGGTTGGCCCGGCGACGATATTCGTGACCGTCAGCCTTCTCATCCCGATCGCGATCCTGCTTCGCTACAGCCTCAACCAGTTCGTCCCCGGCAAGCTGATGGTCGAGGCGCTGACGCTCGAAAACTACGTCCTGTTCTTCACCGACCCCTACTACACGGAAGCGCTCTACCGCACCTTGCGCATCGCGGTGATCGTCACGGTGTGCTGCCTCGTGCTGGCGACCCCGCTGGCCTACCGCCTGGCGCGCACCCAGAGCCGGTTCAAGAATATCCTGCTCATGCTGCTGGTGCTGCCTCTGTTCGTCGGCAATGCCGTACGCGCAGCCGGCTGGATGACTGTTTTCGGCAGCAAGGGATTCCTGAACGTCACCCTGCAGTCTCTCGGGTTGACCAGCGAGCCGATCGTCTTCATGTACACCGAGCTCGCCGTCATCGTCGGCATCCTGGCCGTCAATCTCCCCTATGTCGTTCTCACGCTGCAGAGCGTGATCGAGGGTATCGACCGCGGCGTCGAGGAGGCCGCCTTCAATCTCGGCGCCGGCCCCATCACGATGGCGCGCCGCGTGCTGTTGCCGCTGGCGTTGCCCGGCTTCGCTGCCGGTGCGATTTTTTGCTTCATCCTCAGCATGAATGCTTACGCCACGCCTGTCCTGCTCGGTGGTCCGCAGTTCGTGATGATGGGGCCGCTCGTCTATGTCCAGTTCGCGGCCAAGAGCAACTGGCCGTTCGGCGCGGCCGTCTCGCTGATTCTCATGATGACGACGCTGATCCTGACGGCCACGGCCAACCTTCTGGTGCAACGCCGCTATCGAAACTGACACGCCGCTGGATCAAGTCGGGCCTGAGGACCTTTGAGACATCCGCGCAATTCGCGCGCTCGCATGGAAGGGAAGCGATGAAGATCACGTTGCTCGGGACAGGAAACCCGTCACCATCCCTGAAGCGCATGGGCTCCGGCTACATCGTGGAAGTCGGAGACGACGTCATCGTTTTCGATCACGGACCCGGCAGCCACCATCGTCTGCTCGAGACAGGAACGCGCGCGACCGATGTCACGCACACGTTCTTCTCGCATCTTCACTACGATCATTTCGTGGATTTCCCTCGCCTGCTCCTGACCCGATGGGACAGCGGCGCCGCTCAGATTCCGGAGCTCAAGGTCTTCGGGCCCAAAGCCGATCAAGCGCCTGGTCGAAGGATTGATCGGGCGCGAGGGTGTCTTCGGCCCGGACCTGACGGCGCGCACGAATTGGGATTCGAGTTTGCACGTCTATCGGGCGCGCGGCGGCAAGGAGCCGCGTCTGCCGCCTGCGCCCGAGGTTCGCGAGATCGGAAGCGGCGATGTGATCGAGACGGATCACTGGCGCATTCAAGTCGCCGAGGTTCCGCACGCCCAGCCCTATCTCACCTGCCTCGCCTATCGCATGGATACGGACGCCGGATCGCTGGTCTACTCGGGCGACACCGGGCCAAGCCCCGCGCTGGAGCAGCTGGCAAAGGGCTGCGACCTTCTCATTCACATGTGCTCCTACATCACCGGCACGGTCGACAACCGGGCGACGCAACTGGGTACGAGCGGCCATCTGGAGGCGGCGCGAGCCGCGGCCGCGGCCGGGGCGCGCCGCCTTGTCGCCACGCACATCTATGACCAGTTCGACCAGCCCGGCGTCCGGGAAAAGGTGATCGCCGAGATGTCGCGCGCCTATGACGGCGTGATCGTGATCGGCGAAGACCTCATGGAGCTTTCATTGGAGCCCGAGACACCGGGCATATTTCGGAAGCTTGAGCAGCGGATCGAGGAAGCAGGACCAACGGCCGATGACAGGCAGCTCGCGCGATGGCGACGGCGTTTCCCTGGAGCGCAATCTCGAATGCGTGACGCGCGATGGGACGATCCTGCGCGCGGATGTGTACCACCCGGGCGATGGTGGGCGATACCCGACGCTTCTCAACCGAACCCCCTACGGCAAACTCGAGCAGCGCTACGTCGATGACGCGCGCACGCTTGCGCGACGCGGCTACACGGTGGTGGTTCAGGACCAGCGCGGACGCTACGCCTCCGACGGCGAGTACAGATGGATGTTCCGCGACCGCCTCGAGACATTCGATGCCGAGGACGGTTTCGACGCAGCGGAATGGGCGTCGCGTTTGCCCTGGAGCGACGGTCAGACTCGGCACATGGGGCCACTCGAACGCGTCATGGTTGGCATGGATGCTGGCTTCCGCCCAGCCGCCTGCGCTCAAGGCGATGATGGCGAGCGGCATCTGTCAGAATCTGCTGAGCATGAACTTCGGTATCTTCGAGACCGGACGCCGCCTCGAATGGACCTACTTGATGGCGGCCGACGCCCGGCGCCGGGCCGGCGAGCCATTCGGCCCCTTCACGGCCGCCGAGGCGACCGAGCGCTGGAACAACGTCGAGCGCGGCAAGTACATCTGGTGGCTGCCGCTCGGCGACATCCCGTCATCCGTGTTTTCGACGCTCGATGAACCGCTCAAGACGTTTCATCGCGCGCAGGACAAGGAGTTCATGCGCTTCGGCGAGCTCCACGACAAGATCACCGTCCCGGTGATGCTGATGACCGGATGGTGGGATCGGCTGATCGGAACGATCGACAACTATGTCGGGCTGGTGAGCAAACGGTCCGGCGCATCTGCGCGACCAGCATCGTTTGATCGTCGGCCCGTGGGTGCACGATGTCACCCAGTTCTCGCGCCATTGCGGACCGTTCGACTTCGGACCCGCTGCCGAATGGCCGTACGCCGACATGATCTCCCGCTGGTACGACTTCCAGCTCAAGGGGATCGACAACGGGCTTGCCGATGAGGCGCCGGTGCAGCTCTTCATTCTGGGCGAGAACAAATGGCGCGGAGAGCGCGAGTGGCCGCTCGCCCGGACGCGCTTCACGGAATTCTTCCTGCGCAGCCGAGGCAGCGCGAACACCGTCCGCGGCGACGGATGGCTCTCGAGCGAGCCGCCGGCCGACGACGAGCCAGCCCGACGCGTACGACTATGATCCGCGCGATCCGGTGATGTCGCTCATGCGCAGCGATGCCCAGGCCGCGCCCGTCGATCAATCGCCGCACGATCATCGCAGTGACGTGCTGGTCTATCAGACGCCACCCCTCACCGAGGATGTCGAAGTCACCGGGCCCATCGTCTTGAAGCTGTGGGCGGCCAGCAGCTGCCCTGATACGGACTGGACCGCCAAGCTCGCCGTGGTGCTCGCCGACGGGCTGTGCGTCAATCTCACCTACGGCATCATGCGCGCCAGGTATCGCAACGGCTTCGACAGCCCGGCCCTGATCGAGCCGCACAAGCCTTACCTCTACGAGATCAAGCTCAATCCCACCGGCATCCTGTTCAAGAGGGGTCAGCGCATCCGCCTCTACGTGTCGAGCTCCGACTTTCCGAATTTTGACCGCAACCACAACACCGGTCGCGACTATTGGTCCGATCCGGAATTGCGCGTCGCCCATCAGACGATCTTCCACGCCGGCGATCTGCGCTCCTGCCTGATCTTGCCGGTGATCCCGAGATAGCCGGAAGGCTGCCGCGGGCTCCGCCGAACGGCCTCGCGAATGCGACGTTTCTTCATTCAGCACGTCGCTGAAAAAATGCCACTGGCTTCATCGGCCCGCCATTGTGATGTGGCTGATCGTACGGACATGCGGAGCGACGCAATGAAGCAAGACGACCCTATTGGATGCATGCGAGCAGAACGGCCGCAGATCTGTTCCGGCCTTCACGCGGAAGCGAACGAGGCGCTGATCAACGGCGATGTGGACGGATATCTCGAGTTGATCACCCATGCCGACGACTACACGCTGATGACCCCCTTTGGCGGCGCGCCGTCACGCGGCTTTGTCGATACGCCCGAACGACGCGCGGCACTGGCACGTTTCTTCCGATCAGGGACATCAACGATCGAACAGGTCGCCTCATACACGTCCGGCGACCTCGTGGTGCTGGTGATGATCGAGCGGCAGCGCGTCGCCGTCGGCGACCTGCCCGAACAGGACTGGTCGCTGCGCGTGACCCAGGTCTATCGCCGCGAGGCGACGGCTGGCAGGTCGTTCACCGGCACGCCGACAGCCTGACGAAAGGCATCAGCGTGGAACAAGCAGCGGCCCTGGCTCGGGGCTAAGCCGTAGCCATCGCGGCGGTCGGTCATTGGCCGACGCTGCGCGCAATGCGGTTCGGCAAAGTGCATGGCTCGGCAACGCCACAGCCCCATATTGGTCCGCACCGGGCCATTGGCCGAGCGCGCTCTGCCGACCGTTCGGGCGATGGCAACTTGCAAATTATCGTGCTAAGACATGGCCTTAACCCGAGCGACCCAAATGACCGCGCCGCTGAAAGCCATTGATGGGACTGACGATCTTGCCGCGCTGATGCACGACATCGGCAAGCGGGCGAAGGCGGCTGCGCGGGTGCTGGCGCCAGGCTCCGGCGGAGCAGAAGGACCGGGCGCTCGCGGCAATCGCCAAGGCACTTCGCGCCGACGCCGCCGCGATCATCGCCGCCAATGCCGAGGACGTGGCCGAGGCGCGGGCGAACGATATCTCGGCCGCCTTCCTCGACCGGCTGACGCTGGATCGCGAAGCGGGTCGAAGGCATGGCCGCCGCGATCGACGACCATCCGCGACATCCCCGATCCGGTAGGCCAGGTGACCGAGACGCTGGACGCGGCCGAACGGCATGACCATCGAGCGCGTGCGCGTGCCGCTCGGGGTGGTCGGCGTGATCTTCGAAAGCCGCCCGAACGTGGCGGCCGATGCCGGCGCGCTGTGCCTGAAGGCCGGCAATGCCGTGATCCTGCGCGGCGGCTCCGACAGCTTCCGTTCCTGCCGCGCGATCCATGCGAGCATCATCGCGCGCCTTGCGCGAGGTGAACCTGCCGGAGGACGCGATCATGCTGGTGCCGACGCGCGACCGCGCGGCGGTGGGCATGATGCTGGCGGGCCTCGACGGCGCAATCGACGTGATCGTGCCGCGCGGAGGCAAGAGCCTGGTCGCGCGCGTTCAGGACGAGGCGCGCGTGCCGGTGTTCGCGCATCTGGAAGGCATGTGCCACGTCTATGTCGACGGCGCCGCCGATCTCGACATGGCGAAGAACATCGTGGTCAACGCGAAGATGCGGCGCACCGGCGTCTGCGGCGCGGCCGAGACGCTGCTGGTCGATCGCGCAGCCGACAAAGACGCACCTCAAGCCGCTGATCGAAGCGCTGATCGCCGCGGGCTGCGAAGTGCGCGGCGACGCCGCAGCGCAGGCGGCGGACGCGCGCGTGAAACCTGCGACCGAAGAGGACTGGTCGACCGAATATCTCGACGCGATCATCGCCGCGAAAGTCGTCGACGGCGTCGACGAGGCGATCGACCATATCGAGCGCTACGGCTCCAACCACACCGACTCGATCGTCACCGACGACGCCGAGACCGCGCAGCGCTTCCTCGACGAAGTCGACTCGGCGATCGTGCTGCACAACGCCTCGACGCAATTCGCCGACGGCGGCGAGTTCGGCTTCGGCGGCGAGATCGGCATCGCCACCGGCAAATTCCATGCGCGCGGACCGGTCGGCGCCGAGCAGCTCACGAGCTTCAAGTATCGCGTGCTGGGCTCGGGCCAGATCCGTCCGTGACCTCGCCGCAGCGGATTTCGTTTCCAAACGCTTCCGAAGGACTTCGCGTCGGCCTGCTCGGCGGTTCGTTCAATCCGCCGCATGCGGCGCATCGCGCGCTCAGCCTGTTTGCGCTGAAGCGGCTGCAGCTCGACCGGGTGTGGTGGCTGGTCTCGCCCGGCAATCCGCTTGAAGGACACACGCGCCCTGCCCGCGCTCGATGCCGCGCCTTGCCGCCGCGCGCGAGATTGCCGCGCATCCCATGATCGATGTCACCGGCATCGAGGCGGCGCTCAACACGCGCTACACTGTCGACACGATCGCGGCCCTGCGCCGCAGATATCCGAACGTGCGATTCGTCTGGCTGATGGGCGCCGACAACCTTTCGCAGTTCCACCGCTGGCGCGACTGGGAGCGTATTGCCCGGCAAGTCCCGCTCGCGGTGATCGACCGCCCCACCGACAGCTTTCGCGCGCTGGCCTCGCCGGCCGCGCAGGCGCTTGCAAAATACCGTCACAATGAGAGCCTTGCCGCGCAGCTTGCGGATTTCGACGCGCCGGCCTGGATGTTCCTGCACGGCATGAAATCGCCGCTTTCGTCGACCGAACTCAGAAGCCACACAAAGCCGCCATCGTGACTTTCTAGATTGGATATAGAATTGTCACGCCAATCTGGCAGATTGAAACCGTTAATATTACATGCGTAGGATGGAACAGGGTGCAGAGGATTCGTCACCCCAGGATGAGGAAAGGAAAGGTCCCTGACAACATCACCTGTTGGTTCTTCAGTTTCGACCAAATCCGCTCGCTCGGCCCGGCAAGAAGCCGGCGCCCGTCACGGTCTCGAAATCCCGGCCTGACGCCGAAGAGACTCTGAAGATCGTCCTCGACTGCCTCGACGAGATGAAGGCGGAGGACACCGTCACCATCGACCTTCGCGGCAAATCCTCTCATCGCAGACTACATGATCGTCACGACCGGCCGGGCCAACCGGCATGTCGGCGCGATCGCGGAGAATGTGGTGAAGGATCTCGGCGAAGTGGGCATGAAGGGCCTTCATGTCGAAGGGCTGCCGAACTGCGACTGGGTGCTGATCGACACGGGCGACATCATCGTCCACGTCTTCCGGCCGGAAGTCCGCACGTTCTACAGCCTCGAGAAGATGTGGGCGCCGGTGCGGTCGGCGACGAAGGCGAGCTGACCAAGCTCGCGAGCGGAGCGAGTTCCGGGTAAGAAGGAGGCCATGCGCCTCCTTGTGATCGCGGTCGGCCGCCTGAAGAGCGGCCCCGAACGGGACCTCGTCGAACGCTACCGCGAGCGATTTACCGACCTTGCCCGCAAGCTCGGATTCCGCGGCCTCGAGATTCACGAAATCCCCGAAAGCCGCGCCCGCGAGGCGGCAGGCCGCATGGCGGACGAAGCCGCGGCGATTTCAGCCCTGATCCCGGACAATGCGCTCGTCGTCGCGCTCGATGAGCGGGGCAAGCCGGTCGACAGCGCCACTTTCGCCAAACAGCTCGGCAGATGGCGAGACGAATTGACCGCGAACGTTGTATTCGTGATCGGCGGAGCGGACGGACTTTCGCCTGAATTGCGGCGCACGATCAAGACAGTGTTCGCCTTCGGCGCGGCGACCTGGCCCCATCAGCTGGTGCGGATCATGCTGATGGAGCAGATCTATCGGGCGGCGACGATTTTGGCCGGCCACCCCTATCATCGCGCGTAACAATCCCTAGACGACGCGGCGAAACCTGGAACGCATGATCGCAGCAACGGCGAACGAGACTTTTGCGAAGCATTCGGCAAGCCGCTTGCGGGTTCTTGTCGTCGCGCTTGCAAGCCTCGGCAGTGCCGATGCGCTCGCGCAGGCGCCGGTGACGAATTACGCGGCCGAGACGCCGCCGGCCGATGCGAGGCCGCAGACCTCGTCGATCGAGGACATCATCAAGAAGCACGAGCAGGAGCTCGAGCAGGCGCGCAACCGGCAGCGCGATGCGCTCGAGGCCGAGATCAAGCTCAAGGCCGAGATCTCCGCGATCGGCCAGGACCGCAACAAGCTCAATCGTCAGTTGATCGATTTCGCCGCGCGCGTGCGCACCGTCGAAGGACGTATCGGCGAGACCGAGGAACGGCTGCGCACCCTCGACCAGCGCGAAACGACCGTCCGCAACTCGCTCAACGCGCGCCGCGCCGAGACCACGGAGGTGCTGGCCGCGCTGCAGCGCGCCGGTCGTCGTGCGCCGCCGGCGCTGATGGTGCGGCCCGAGGACGCGCTGCAGTCGCTGCGCACGGCCATGCTGCTCGGTGCGGTGGTGCCGGAGATGCGCGCACGCGCCGAACGCCTGATCGGCGATCTCGGCAACCTCGTCAGCATCCGCAAGGAAACCGCGGAACAGAAGGAGCGGCTGCTTGCCGACCGCGACAGCCTCAACACCGACCAGAAGCGGCTCGCGGCGCTGATCGACGAGCGGCAGCGCAGGCAGACCGACGCGGAAAAGGACATGGAGGCCGAGCGGCGCCGCGCCGTCGAGCTGTCCAGGCAGGCCGACAGCCTGCGCGACCTGATCGCGAAGATGGAACAGGATCTCAAGACGGCGGCGAAGGTAGCGGCCGCGGCGAAGCTCGCCGAGACGGCAAAGGCGAATGCGATTGCCAAGAATACCGCTGCGGCGCTGAAGGACCCCGGACGGCTTGCGCCTGCCATTGCCTTTGCGTCGGCGAAGGGACTGCTGCCGATGCCGGTTAACGGGCCCAGAATTCGCAATTTTGGCAGTTCCGACGGCACCGGCGGCGTCGAAAGAGGCATTTCGGTGGCAGCGCGAGCGGGCGCGCAGGTCACAACTCCGTGCGATGGCTGGGTTGTGTATTCAGGTCCGTTCCGAAGCTACGGACAACTCTTGATCATAAACGCCGGGGGCGGGTATCATGTCCTGCTTGCCGGGATGGAGCGAATTTCGGTTAACATCGGCCAGTTCGTACTGACGGGCGAACCGGTGGGGACCATGGGGACAGGTTCGCAGGTCGCCTCGATTCTGGCAGCTGCTCCCAGTCAGCCGGTGCTCTATATCGAGTTTCGCAAGGACAACACTCCTATCGATCCAGGCCCATGGTGGGTCGCAAGTGAAGGCGAAAAGGTTCGCGGATGATGCGCAAGACTTCTCTGGTTCTTCTCAGTGCCGCCGCCGGTGCCGCGGTCACGTTGCTGGTCACGCAACCGCGGGTGACGCTGATCGGTTCGTCGGCACGCGCCGCAGCCTCCGACACCTATCGCCAGCTCAACCTGTTCGGCGACGTGTTCGAGCGCGTCCGCACCGACTATGTCGAGAAGCCGAACGACTCGAAGCTGGTCGAATTCGGCGATCAGCGGCATGCTGCAGGGCCTCGATCCGCACTCGAGCTACATGGACGCGAAGAGCTTCCGCGACATGACCGTGCAGACGCGCGGCGAGTTCGGCGGCCTCGGCATCGAGGTCACCATGGAAGACGGCCTGGTGAAGGTCGTCTCGCCGATCGACGAGACGCCGGCGTCGAAGGCCGGCATTCTCGCCAACGACCTGATCATTCAGCTCGACGACGAGAACGTGCAGGGCCTGACGCTGAACCAGGCGGTCGAGAAGATGCGCGGCCCGGTCAACACCAAGATCAAGCTGAAGGTCATTCGCAAGGGCCAGGACAAGCCGCTCGAGATCACGCTGACGCGCGAGAACATCAAGGTCCGCCCGGTTCGTGCGCGCATCGAGCAGGACGACATCGCCTACATCCGCGTCACCTCGTTCAACGAGCAGACGACCGAGGGCCTGAAGCGCGAAATCAACAATCTGCAGACCCAGCTCGGCGACAAGCTGAAGGGCTTCATCGTCGACCTGCGCAACAACCCCGGCGGCTTGCTGGAGGAAGCGGTGACCGTCTCCGACTCGTTCCTCGAGCGCGGCGAAATCGTCTCCACGCGCGGCCGCAACACCGAAGAGACCCAGCGCCGCAGCGCCAAGTCCGGCGACCTGACCAAGGGCAAGCCGATCATGGTGCTGGTCAACGGCGGCTCGGCCTCGGCCTCGGAAATCGTCGCGGGCGCCCTGCAGGACCACAAGCGCGCAACCGTGATCGGCACGCGCTCGTTCGGCAAGGGCTCGGTGCAGACCATCATCCCGCTCGGCCAGGGCAATGGCGCGCTGCGGCTGACCACGGCGCGCTACTACACGCCGTCGGGCAAGTCGATCCAGGCCAAGGGCATCATCCCGGACATCGAGGTGCTGCAGGACGTGCCGGAGGAACTGAAGGCGCGCACCGACACCAAGGGCGAAGCCTCGCTGCGCGGCCACCTCAAGGCCGAAGGCGACGAGCAGACCGGCTCGCAGTCCTACGTCCCGCCGGATCCGAAGGACGACAAGGCGCTGAAGATGGCCGCCGACCTGCTGCACGGCGTGAAGGTGAACGCCTCGACGCCGGCCCCACCGAGAAGGCGGCGAACTGAGTTCGCCGAGTTCCGGTTCCAATTGCAAAGGGCGGCCTTTCGGCCGCCCTTTTTGTTTGGGCGCTTTCGCAGGCGCGACGACCTCTGCACCCTCTCCTTCTGCACGGGGAGCGTGAAGACGCGCAAAACTGCAACGGTCTTGCCTCAAACCAACGGCGCCACCCCGCACGCCATCGCCTGCCCGGCACAGACTGCATCATGATATTGTCCGAATCAGGCTGATTCGCGGGATTTTGGGACGCCTTGTCGACGGACGATCTGAGCACGCCTCTCGGGCAGAGCACGGCGCGCAAGCGGCGTTTTCGGCTGTCCTTCAATGCCATGCATGCGCTGGCCGCCGCGCTGGCGGTGTTCCTGCTCGGGCTTCCTGGGCTTTGCGATCTTCAACGAGAACCCGCTGGGCGGCGAGCCGATGGTGCGGCTTGCGATCAACGGTGGAACCCCGCCTGACGCCGCAGCGAAGGCACCAGCCGATGGCGAAGACGGCCCCCGCGGCCGACCAGCCCGCGATCGTCCGCCAGCCGACGGCCAGCCCAGGCGAGCAGCGGACCGTGACCATCATCGACGGCTCGAGCGGCGCACGGAAGGACTTCAAGGTGCCGGGCGGCTCGGCGGGACGCAGACCGCGCCGGCCGAGGGCGCCACCACGACAATGGCGGGCATCAATCCGCGGCTGCTCGAACAGTCCCGCCACGGCATGATTCCCATCGCCGCCGACGGGCTGAAGCCGTCCGCCGTCTATGCCGGCGGCAACGAGATCATCCGCGCCCGCGCCTCGACGATGCCGGCGATCGCCGTCGTCATCCACGGCCTCGGCGTCGGCGCCGCCAAGACCAACGACGCCATCGTCAAGCTGCCGGGCGCGGTGACGCTCGCCTTCACGCCCTACGGCGCCGATCCTGCGAAACTCGTCGAGCGGGCGCGCTCGCAGGGGCATGAGGTGCTGCTGCAGGTTCCGATGGAGCCGTTCGACTATCCCGACAACGATCCGGGACCGCAGACGCTGCTGACCAGCGCGAACGCCGAGCAGAACCTCGACCGCCTGCACTGGCACCTCAGCCGCTTCCAGGGCTACGCCGGCCTCGCCAACTTCATGGGCTCGCGCTTCGTCGCGACGGACGCGGCGATGCAGCCGGTGATGCGCGAGGCGGCCAAACGCGGCCTTGCCTGGTTCGACGACGGCGCGGCGCCGCGCAGCCTCGCCGGACAGATCGCGCAGAGCCAGGCCATGCCGTTTGCGAAAGCGGACCTGACCATCGACACCGTGCCGACCGCGGTCGAGATCGACCGCGCGCTCGCGCAGCTTGAAACGCTCGCCCGCCAGCGCGGCGTCGCCGTGGGCGCAGCGTCCGCGCTGCCGATCTCGATCGACCGCATCGGTCATGGACGAAGGTGCTCGAGGGCCGCGGCATCCTGCTTGTGCCGTTGACAACGGCGATGCAGAAATCAAAATCGAGCTGAGAGTGATTGTAGCCCGGATGAGCGCAGCGAAATCCGGGCTGACGAGTAGATCCGGGCGACGCTTCAGCCGGAACAAGAAGGCCGCCGGGATGACTCGCTACGAGGACCTGCCCTATCGCCCGTGCGTCGGCGTGATGCTGATCAACAAGGATGGACTCGCGTTCATCGGCCGCAGGGCCGGCGGGCCGAGCATGTCGACGACACCCATGTCTGGCAGATGCCGCAGGGCGGCGTCGATCCCGGCGAAGACACCTGGAGCGCGGCGAAGCGCGAATTGATGGAAGAGACCAACGTGCGCTCGGTGGAGAAGCTCGCCGAGGTCGCCGACTGGCTCACCTACGACATCCCGCGCACCATCGCCGGCCGCGCCTGGAAGGGCCGCTATCGCGGGCAAAAGCAGAAATGGTACGCGATGCGCTTCACCGGCAAGGACGACGAGATCAATGTCGCAAGCCCCGCCGGCCACAAGCAGGAATTCATCGCCTGGCGCTGGGAGCCGATCAGGAATCTCCCCGACCTGATCGTCCCGTTCAAGCGGCCGGTCTATGAGCGCGTGGTGAAGGAATTCGCGAAGTTCGGGTGAACGGTCGCCTGGACAGTCTATGCCGTCGTGATCGCGAGGAGAGCAACCATGGATGAAGATCGTTTCAACATGGCCGATCCGCAAATTCCTGAAAGAGGTCGGCGTGACCTCGCAACGGGAGATCGAGCGCGTCGTGCGCGAGAGCGCGATCCAGAAAGCAGAGCTTGCGCCTGCGCATGACGCTCACCTCGGAGGATCATGCCGTCGTTTCAGCACGTCGTCGAAACGACGATCGATTTGAAGTGACGCAATCCCGTCGTCCGGACGAAGCGCAGCGAAATGCCGAGGCGATGTCGCTGAAGCAACTCGGAGTTCGCTCCGCTCCATCCGGGCTAGCAAGCTGCACTCCAGCGCCATCCGCAGCATCCGCTCGCAATACGCCCTGCGGATGTGATGCGCGAACACGTGGTCGCGCGCGGCGATGGCCATCGTCTTCAGCCGATCCTTGTCGGCGAGTGCCGCGACCGCGGCGCGCTCGAGACCGCCGGGCTCGACGTCGTAGTAGACGCCGTGCACGCCTTCGAGCAGCGGCGCGTGGCGGATGATGGTCGGCTGGTTCATCACCGGCACCGATTGCGCGATGCCGGCTTCGTAGTGGCGGTTGCAGTCCCAGCCCATGCCTTCCGGCGACCATGCGAGCCACGAGCGCGACATGCGTTCGAGGAACGCATCAGTTGGCAGCCGCTCGGTCGGCTGATCGATCCTGGTAGCCCAGCGCCTTCAAACGCTCGAGCTCGGGCAGGCCCGCGCCGCGCACGGTGGAATTGCCGCGGATGGCGCCGGAGAAAAAGATGTCGTGCGTCTTCTCCGGAAACGGCGCGGTGCGCCAGCTCTCGCCATAACGAAACTGCGGCAGCGAGATCGGCTGCAGCGCATCCATGCGGCGCTGCCATTTTCGCTGTGACGGTAACGCAGCGTCGGCAGATGCGGATGCACCGAGCCATACAGCACCTGCCACTTGTCGACCGGCAGCTCGCGCTTGAAGAAGATCTTTGCCTTGTCGAGCAGGAACACCGAGCTCCGGCCGATGCCGAACGCGTCGTCCATGTCGATGGCGATCAGCGGCACCGGAATTTTCGCCAAGCGCAGCGCGCTGACGCCGAACTGGCGCGTCAGCGACGCCCAGGGATGGCGCGGCGTATAGAACGGACCGCGCGACCAGTAGCGCGGATGCCATGGCGAGTAGCGCAGCGTGTTGGCGACGATCACGTCGTATTTGCCCTCGCGCGCAGCCTTGAGCTCGCGGAAAATCCGGTCCGGCGTCGAGAAGCCGTCGATCGGCTCGCCTTCCTGCGGCAGCCGCGGCATCGACCACAGCGACGTGGTCCGCTCCGGATATTCCAGCTTGAAATAGCTGCCGCCGATCTCGAGGATGCGGGCGCGGGAGATGTCGACGGGATTGGCCATTTACGGGTTTTCGAGCGCGAAAGGGCGGCCCTTCCTAACATTTCGATCGTGCGGAGCAAGCCCGACACGCCCGGCGGAGCAGCCGTTAACCGCTTCTGTCCCTTGCGGAAAGCGCCGTTTCTTGCCATGCAACCCGGCAAGATCACCTCGTTCCTCGGACAGCCCGATGCAGCCTTCAAACCGGATACTCGTCAGCGGCGGCGCCGGCTTCATCGGCTCGCACCTTTGCGACCTTTTGATCGCAGCCGGCCACGAAGTGCTGTGCGTCGACAACTACTTCACCGGCCGCCGGCGCAACATCGAGCACCTTCTGAGCAAGCCGCGCTTCGAGGTGATGCGGCACGACGTGACGTTTCCGCTCTATGTCGAGGTCGACGACATCTACAACCTCGCCTGCCCGGCCTCGCCGATCCACTACCAGTACGATCCGGTGCAGACGCTGAAGACCAGCGTGCACGGCGCGATCAACATGCTGGGGCTTGCCAAGCGCACGCGCGCAAAGATCTTCCAGGCCTCGACCAGCGAGGTCTACGGCGATCCGACGGTGCACCCGCAGCCGGAGAGCTACTGGGGACACGTCAATCCGCTCGGCGTGCGCGCCTGCTACGACGAAGGCAAGCGCGCGGCGGAGACGCTGTTCTTCGACTATCACCGCCAGCACAAGGTGCGGATCAAAGTCGCGCGCATCTTCAACACCTACGGCCCGCGCATGCACCCGAACGACGGACGCGTGGTGTCGAACTTCATCGTGCAGGCGCTGCAGAACAAGGACATCACGCTCTACGGCGACGGCAACCAGACGCGCTCGTTCTGCTACGTCACCGATCTGCTGGACGGCTTCCAGCGCCTGATGAACGCCCCGGATGATTTCATCGGCCCGGTCAACCTCGGCAACCCGCGCGAATCCACCATCCGCGAGCTCGCCGAGATGATCCTTCAGTTCACCGGATCGAAATCGAAGCTGGTGTTCCTGCCGCTGCCGGCCGACGATCCGCGCCAGCGCCAGCCGGACATTGCGCTCGCCCGTTCAAAACTCGGCTGGGAGCCGAAGGTCGCCGTCGAGGACGGCTTGAAGGAAACGATCAGCTACTTCCGCCACCTGCTGGCGGAGTGAGCAGGTGGCGCAGAATTCTGCGTCATTGCGAGCGAAGCGAAGCAATCCAGCGCTGAACTCGCCGCGACCTCAGACTGGATTGCTTCGTCGCTTCGCTCCTCGCAATGACGACTGTTGATGCTATGACCGACACAATACCCTATCGCCCGAATGTCGGCATCGCGCTGTTCAACGCGGACGGCCGTGTGCTGATCGCGCACCGGTTCAAGGACGACGGCCCGGAAATCATCTTGCCCGGGCTCGAATGGCAGATGCCGCAGGGCGGCATCGATCCGAACGAGGATCCGCGCAAAGCAGCGGTGCGCGAATTGTGGGAAGAGACCGGCGTCACCAGCGCCGCCTATCTCGCCGAGACCGACTGGCTCACCTACGAGTTTCCACCCTATGACGGTCCGCCGCATCGCCTCGGCATCTTTCGCGGCCAGCGGCAAAAGTGGTTTGCGATGCGTTTCACCGGAGACGAGCGCGAGGTCGATCCGCTCACCGAACGCAACGGCATGCCGGCGGAATTCGACGCCTGGCGCTGGGAGCGGCTTGATCGCGTCGCCGACCTGGTCGTGCCGTTCCGCCGCGAGGTGTATCTGACCGTCGCGCGTGAGTTTGCACGGTTTGCCAGTCAATAAGGCAGCGATGTCATGCCGGTCAAAGCCGTATTCTTCGATCTCGGCGAGACGCTGATCGACGAGACGCGCATGTGGCGCGAATGGGCCGCGTACATGGACGTGCCGGAGCAAACATTCATGACCGCGCTCGAGACGGTGATCGCGGGAGGCGAACACCACCATCGCGCCTTCGAACGCCTGCAGCCGGGTTTTGATCCGAAAGCGGCCCAGCGCCAGCGTGTCGCCGACGGGACGCGTTATCTGTTCAAGCCGGGTGACCTTTATCCGGATGCGGCGCCTTGCCTGACGTCGCTGCGCAAGGCCGGCTGTTTCATCGGCATCGCCGGCAACCAGTCACGCGACCTGCTCGAAAGCATGCTCGCACTTGGGCTCGATGCCGATATTATCACCACCAGCGAGCACCTCGGCTTCGAGAAGCCGTCGCCGAAGTTCTACGAGGCGCTGCTCGCGCAGACGGGCTTTCGCCCGGATGAGGCGGCCTATGTCGGCGACCGGGTCGACAACGACATCCTGCCGGCACGGGCGGTCGGAATGACCACGGTCTTCATCGAACGCGGTCCGTGGGGGCGAATTCATGCCACGAGCGGCGACGCCACGTACGCCGACATCCGCATCAAGGCGCTGTCTGACCTGGCCGATGCGCTGGCGCGGTGACGCGCGACGTTGCTCGAGCGCGTCGGCTTTCTGATTACGGCTTCTTCGGCGACGGCTTTCCCTGGCGCAGCCTGCCTGTCTTGTGCACCTTCGAACGGACCATCGGATCCGGCCGGCCCATGCCCAGGGATCCGGCCAAAGCCGTGCTGGCGGCAAGCCCGAAGAAGCTCGAGCGCGTCATGCCCAGCTCCGCGGCGCGGCGGTCGACCCGGGCGATCAGGCTTTTCGGCAAGTAGACGTTCACCCGCTCGGAAGGGTCCGGAGGATCGACGCCGACGATGAAGTAGGCGACGAGATCGCAGCCCTTCGGGACCGCGATCCGCTCGATCGGCGTCGGCTCGGGCAATGGCCTGCCCTGCTCGAACAGCTCATCCACCGCCTGCGCCAGCGTGGATTCGGCCTTGCCGATGGCCTCCTCCTGCGATTTGCCGCCGGCGACGCAGCCCGGAAAATCGGGAAACCAGGCGCCGAACGTGTCGCGCGCACCGCGTTCCAGAACCGCCGGATAGTGTCGTTTTACCATTTGGACCGCCGCCGACTTTATGCTATTTAACACACCGCGATGTGTGATATCACACACATCTAACATGGACATGCAGCGGGCGGAAGATCGCGATGGACCGGCAAAGCGAACTCGACATCATTCGCGCGGCCTATGCGCGGCAGATCCTGGCAGCGGCGGTGGTCGACGACGACCGCCTGGGCGCAGCCTTCCGCGCGACGCGCCGGGAAGACTTTCTCGGTCCGCCGCCATGGCCGATCGTCCGCTGGTTCCGCGGCGGCGACTATGTGCCCACGCCTGATACGGATCCTGTTTATCTCTACACCGATGACCTGGTCGGCATTCTGCCTGAACGGCGGCTCAACAACGGGCAACCCTCGCTGCATGCGCATCTCATGCACCAGGCAGCACCGGTCGCGGGCGATCACATCGTGCATATCGGGACCGGCTCCGGGTATTACACCGCGATCCTGGCTCATCTTGCCGGACCATCGGGTCGGGTGACCGGCGTAGAATTTGATGCCGAACTTGCCGCGCGCGCCAAAGACAATCTCGCGCCGTATTCCACGGTCGAGGTCGATCCAGGGCGATGGCGCGCTCGCGCCGTTCGATGCGGCCGACGTCATCTACGTCAATGCCGGCTGCACCCGGCCGGCCGAAAGCTGGCTTGATCGCCTTGCCGACGGCGGGCGCCTGATCCTGCCGATGACGTCCGACAAGGGTTTTGGCTCGCTCGCGCCGGACGGGATGGCAAGCTCCGGCGCGGTGTTTCGGATCACGCGGCGCGGCGACGAGTATTTCGCGACTGGATTTCTGCCGTGGCGATCTTTCCGTGCGCCGGCAGCCGCGACGAGGCGTCAGAACGCGCGCTGGCCGAGGCCTTCGCCAAGCAAGGCTGGCAGCGGGTGACACGGCTTTATCGCCATCAGGACATTCCCGAGGAGCGCTGCTGGGTTCGCGGGCCCGGCTGGTCCCTTGCCTACAGCTAGCTCCGCACGCCATCGACGCGTCTCGACAGGGAGCAAACAGATAGCGATGATGCTGTCGGCAGGAGCGACTTTCGCGCGTTCCGCCGGACAGTATGAGAGCCGATGACCAAGCTTAAAGCGATCTTTTTCGACGTCGGCGAGACGCTGATCGACGAAACGCGGCTGATGCACATTTGGGCGGATACGCTCGGCGTGGGCCGGGACGAATTCATGGCCGCGCTCGACGACGTCATCTTCAACAACGAGCCGGTCCGCCGGGTGTTCGAGCGCTTGCGGCCCGGCTTCGACGTCGCGGCGGCCAGGGCGCAACGCAGGCGCGACGGCACTGATTTCTTCATCGAGGCGCGCGATCTCTATGCCGACGCGAGGCCCTGCCTGTCGATGCTGAAAGCCCAGGGATTTTTCGTCGGCGTCGCCGGCAACCAGCCGCCGACCGCGAAGGCCGCGCTCGAATCGTTTGGCCTCGACGCGCACCTGATCACGACATCGGCGGAGCTCGGCGTGGACAAGCCGTCGCCGGATTTCTTCCAGAAGATCCTCGAGCTCGGCGGGCTCCGCCCGGACGAGACCGCGTATGTGGGCGATCGTGTCGACAACGACGTGATCCCCGCGCAGGCCGCCGGCATGACCGCGGTGTTCGTCGAGCGCGGGCCGTTCGGCCGCGTGCACGCGCGGCGCGGCGATGCGGCCGGCGCGGACATCTTCGTCAAATCGCTGTCCGAGCTTCCCGACGCGCTCGCGCGCTTCACAGCGGCTCGACGCTGAACGGACCGATGGCGATGATGCGGCACTCGCGGTCGACCTTTGCGCAGTCGGCCAGCGCCGCCTTCACCGCGGCCTCCTCCGTGTCGGCGCCGAGCGCCGCGCCGGTCTTGCCGTTCAGGCTGGCTGCGACCGCATTCCAGCCCTTGGTCGAGCTGGCGTAGCGTCGCGCCAGGAAATCACGCTCGTTTGCGGCGACGAACGAGTTGGTCGCCGGGCGGAAGAAACCGACGGCCTTCATGGTCTTCGGGACAGGGACAACGAAGTTGTCGTCGACCGCAAGGATGAGACACGGCGTGCCTGCGTTGCTGCCGCAGATTTCCAGCGCGCGCCGCACCACCTCATCCTGTGAATCGTGGCCGAAATAATAGAAATAGCCGCCTGACGGGCCGAGCGCGATGGTTTTGGATTTGCGCGCCGGGATATAGTTCTTTTCGAGGTTCGCCTTCGCGGTGTCGCGCAAGATAGGCACTTCCGCGGCAACGAACGGCCGTTCGACCAGAGCGTCTTTCGCCGACATACGGCACCGGCGGCATCGGCGGGCGCGCGCGCGTATAGACCGACCTTGTTGCCGACGGCGTAGATCTCGCACTTGAGGTTGAGCCTTGGCCGCGTCGACGCGCTTCTGGCAGGTGTCGAGCGCAATGGTCCGCGCAAGCTCCTCGTTCGGCTGGCCGGTCACGTAGCCGAAGTATCGCCCGACCGCGAGCGCGAGCGCCTTGGTGTCCGGGCCGGACACGTAATCGTCGCGTATCTGCGCGCGCTGGGTGTCGAGCAGGAAAGGGATCGAGCCCGGCGCGAGTGCTTCTTCCTGCGGCGAGGCCGGCGGCGAAGCAAAAGACGCAGTCGCGCGCCTTCTGCGCCGGAGCGCTCGGGGCCGTTGCGGCGGAGGCGCGGTGCGGGCGCAGGAGCCGGCAGCGCAGCGGCGACGGCAGGGGGCTTCGAGGCCGGCGCGCTCGAAGTAATAAAAGCCGCCCACGCCCGCAGAGATCACGATCACGGCGACCGCCAGCGCCGGCACGAGCAGCCTCGCACCCGGCTTTTTCTTCTTGCGCAACCGCGCGTCCGCATCCGCATCTTCCGCGCGCAACGCCACCATGTAGGCGTGCACCGGATTGGGGATGTTCTTGACCTCCTGCGCGCCGATGTCGGCGAACTGCACCGACAGCTTGTTGGCGACCTGCTCGTACACGGTGCGCGAGATGCAGATGCCGCCGGGCGCGGCGAGGCCTTCCAGACGCGCGGCGATGTTGACGCCGTCACCGAGCAGATCGCCGTCGCGCTCGACCACGTCGCCGATGGTGATGCCCATGCGGAAGCTCATCTGCCGGCTCGGCGGATAGGCCATGTTGCGCGTGCGCAGGCTCTCCTGGATATCGATCGCGCAGCGCACCGCTTCCACCGCGCTGGAAAATTCGGCCAGCACGGCGTCGCCCGCGGTATTGAAGATGCGCCCGTTGGCCTTTTCGATGAAATCATCGACCACGGCGCGGTACGACGCGAGCCGCCGCAGCGTCTCTTCCTCGTCCTCGGCCACAAGCTTGCTGTAGCCGACCACGTCGGCGGCCAGGATGGCTGCAATCTTGCGCTTCATGAAGTGTGGCCGGGCTCAAATCAACGCAGTTGCGGCAGAATGACGCCGGACCGGGTCGAGCGCAACCATTGTTCCCGGTGAGCGCGCTTCGTGAACCCTTAAGACACGACATTCCGCCGCATTGCGGCTGCGCATCTCGATCCCGAACCGGGCCGGTTGCCGCGGCTGAGACTGCTCACGCCGTTACCAAGCAGGCACGAATGCGATCCCCGCGAAAGCGGGGCACGCAGGCTCAACGAATGTTCGCGATAGACCCGGAGCGCTCGCGTCTGTGGCTGCCGCAGACCGGGAGATACGGCAGCCTAATGCAGCGCAGTGCCTTCGAGGTTCTGTATGACCGTCTTGAAGTGGTCGAGCCGGGTGATTTCCTTGTCCAGCTCGCTGCCTTCCGCAAGCCGTGCGATCGCGGCTTCCATCTCGGCGATGGTCCTGGCAAGCGCCGCCCTGTCGAGATCCTCGATCGAGGCGGCGACATCGGCAAGCACCGTCAGGCCCTTTGCCGACACCTCGGCAAGCCCGCCGAGCACGAAGATCTTCTCCTGCTTGCCGCCGGAAAACACCGTCATGATGCCGGGACGGATGCTTGCCACCACCGGCGCGTGACCGGCGAGCACGCCGAAGTCGCCTTCGGAGCCCGGGATATCGACCTGATCGACCTCGACCGGAGAACACGAGCTTCTCGGGCGACACGAGATCGAATTGGAAGGTGGCCATGTTTGTCTCTTGCCTGATCTCCTCATCCTGAAGAGCGCGGAACGCGCGTCTCGAAGGATGAGGCCCGTTGCTCGCCTCGCCCTTCGAGACGCCGGCCTTGCGGCCGGCTCCTCAGGGTGAGGCTACGTTAGCGCCTTGCTTACGCCGCTTCCGCTGCGAGCTTCTTGCCCTTCTCGACCGCCTCTTCGATGGTGCCGACCATGTAGAAGGCAGCCTCGGGCAGGTGATCGTACTTGCCTTCGCAAAGGCCCTTGAAGCCCTTGATGGTGTCGGCGAGCTCGACGAACTTGCCCGGCGAGCCGGTGAACACTTCGGCGACGAAGAACGGCTGGCTCAGGAAGCGCTCGATCTTGCGGGCGCGCGCGACCGCGATCTTGTCCTCTTCCGACAGCTCGTCCATGCCGAGAATGGCGATGATGTCCTGCAGCGCCTTGTAGCGCTGGAGGATCTGCTGCACCTGGCGGGCGACCGCGTAGTGATCTTCGCCGACAACCAGCGGCGACAGCATGCGCGAGGTCGAGTCGAGCGGATCGACCGCCGGATAGATGCCCTTTTCGGCGATCGAGCGCGACAGCACCGTCGTCGCGTCAAGGTGCGCGAACGAGGTCGCGGGCGCAGGATCCGTCAAGTCGTCGGCTGGCACGTAGATCGCCTGCACCGAGGTGATCGATCCCTTGTGCGTGGTGGTGATGCGCTCCTGCAGCGCGCCCATGTCGGTCGCAAGCGTCGGCTGATAACCCACGGCGGAGGGAATGCGGCCG
The DNA here is from genome assembly GCA_963757845.1 of uncultured Alphaproteobacteria bacterium. Taxonomy (GTDB): domain Bacteria; phylum Pseudomonadota; class Alphaproteobacteria; order Rhizobiales; family Xanthobacteraceae; genus P52-10. The sequence continues at coordinate 73,509 of CAVWTB010000042.1, read as the reverse complement.
AGCAGCGCCGACACTTCGGAGCCCGCTTGCGTGAAGCGGAAGATGTTGTCGACGAAGAACAGCACGTCCTGGCCCTGATCGCGGAAGTGCTCGGCGATCGTCAGGCCGGTAAGGCCGACGCGGGCGCGGGCGCCCGGCGGCTCGTTCATCTGGCCGAACACCAGCGCGCACTTCGAGCCTTCGCCGCCGCCCTTCTTGTTCACGCCGGACTCGATGAACTCGTGATAGAGGTCGTTGCCTTCGCGGGTGCGCTCGCCGACACCGGCGAACACCGAGTAGCCGCCGTGCGCCTTGGCGACGTTGTTGATCAGTTCCTGGATGATAACGGTCTTGCCGACGCCGGCGCCGCCGAACAGGCCGATCTTGCCGCCCTTGGCATAAGGCGCAAGCAGGTCGACGACCTTGATGCCGGTGACGAGAATTTCGGCTTCCGTCGACTGGTCGGTGTAGGACGGCGCGGGCTGGTGGATCGCGCGCTTGCCTTCCGCCTTGACCGGACCGCATTCATCGACCGGATCGCCGACGACGTTGATGATGCGTCCGAGGGTGCCGACGCCGACCGGCACTGCGATCGGCTCGCCGGTGTCGGTGACTTCCTGGCCGCGCACCAGACCTTCGGAGGTGTCCATGGCGATCGGTGCGCACGGTCGATTCGCCAAGATGCTGGGCGACCTCGAGCACCAGGCGGTTGCCGCCGTTCTTGGTCTCCAGCGCGTTGAGAATCGCCGGCAGGTGCCCTTCGAACTGCACGTCGACGACGGCGCCGATGACCTGCGTCACGCGTCCGATTCTGGTTTGCGGCTGTGGCCATGGATACGTTCTCCTTAACATCGTTGCGATCAGACGACGGTCAGCTTGACGGGCATGCTGCCCTTCGTCGCCTTGGAATACGGACAAACGGTGTGAGCTTCCTCGACCAGCGCCTGGACCTTGTCCTTCTCGGCGCCCGGAACGGAAACCTTCAATTCTGCGGACAGCGAGAAGCCGCCGTCGGTGTTCAGCGTCACCTCGCAGGTGACCTTCGCGGCCTGCGCATCGACGCCATGCTTCTTGCCGAGCACCAGCAGCGCCTGGCCGAAGCAGGAGGAATAGCCGAGCGCGAACAGCTGCTCGGGATTGTGGCCGTCGCCCGCACCGCCGATTTCCTTCGGCAACGCCATCGCCAGCGCGAGGCTGCCCTCATCGAGCATCGCCCGACCGTTGCGGCCACCCTTCGTCGTCGCTTTCGTCACATAGGCCATGACAACACCTCTTCCGTTTGGGGACTGCTTAAACGGCTTCGGCGCCGGAGATGATCTCGATCAGTTCCTTCGTGATCATCGCCTGACGGGTACGGTTGTAGGTCAGCGTCTGCTTGCGGATCATCTCGCCTGCGTTGCGGGTGGCGTTGTCCATCGCGCTCATCTGCGCGCCGTAGAACGAGGCGTTGTTCTCCAGCAGCGCGCGGAAGATCTGCACCGCGATGTTGCGCGGCAGCAGGCTGCCGAGGATCTCGTCTTCCTCCGGCTCGTAATCGTACGAGGCGGCCGGCTCGCCGTCCTTGGCCTCGATCACCAGCGGAATGATCTGCTGCGCGGTCGGAACCTGCGAGATCACCGACTTGAAGCGGGCGAAGAACAGCGTGCAGACGTCGAACTCGCCGGCTTCGAAGCGCGCCAGCACCTTCTGCGCGATCTCGTCGGCATTGGCGAAGGCGAGTTGCCGCACGCCGCGCAGATCCATGTGCTCGATGATCTGCTTCTCGAAGTTGCGGCGAAGCTGCTCGTAACCCTTGCGGCCGACGCAGAAGAATTTCACTTCCTTGCCTTCGCTCTGCAGCCGCAGCGCGCGCTCGCGCGCCAGGCGGACGATCGAGGAGTTGAACGCGCCGGACAGGCCGCGCTCGCCGGTGCAGACCAGCAGCAGGTGCACCCGGTCGCTGCCGGTGCCGGCCAGCAGCGGATTGGCATTGCCGGAGGCGACGGCTGCGCCGGCGATGTTGCCGATCACGGCTTCCATCTTCTCGGCGTAGGGCCGCGCGGCTTCAGCGGCCGTCTGCGCGCGGCGCAGCTTCGAGGCCGCGACCATCTGCATGGCCTTGGTGATCTTCTGCGTCGCCTTGGTGGAGGCGATGCGGACGCGCATGTCCTTAAGTGACGCCATTCGTTCCTGGCCTTACCGAACTTGTCCTGTCCCCGTCATGCCCGGCCTTGTGCCGGGCATCCACGTCTTGTCTTGCCGATCCACGTCAAAGACGTGGATGGCCGGGCACAAGCCCGGCCATGACAGCAATATTAAGCGAAGCTCTTGGCGAAGCCGTCGACGACACCCTTGAGCTTGGCGCCGGTGGCGTCATCGAGATCGCGCGAGTCGCGGATCGCGTTGAGGATGTCGACATGCTTGCCGCGGAACAGCGACAGCAGGCCGTCCTCGAACGCGCGCACGCGGGCGACCGGAATCGGATCGAGATAGCCGTTCACGCCGGCGTAGATCACGACCACCTGCTCTTCCATCTTCAGCGGCGAGAACTGCGGCTGCTTCAACAGCTCGGTCAGGCGCGAGCCGCGGTTGAGCAGGCGCTGCGTCGAGGCGTCGAGGTCGGAGCCGAACTGCGCGAAGGCGGCCATCTCGCGATACTGCGCGAGCTCGCCCTTGATCTTGCCGGCGACCTTCTTCATCGCCTTGGTCTGCGCGGACGATCCCACGCGCGACACCGACAGACCGACGTTCACCGCCGGCCGAATGCCCTGATAGAACAGGTCGGTCTCGAGGAAGATCTGGCCGTCGGTGATGGAGATGACGTTGGTCGGGATGTAGGCCGACACGTCGTTCGCCTGGGTCTCGATGACCGGCAGCGCGGTGAGCGAGCCTGCGCCTTCCGCGTCGTTCATCTTCGCGGCGCGCTCGAGCAGGCGCGAGTGCAGATAGAACACGTCGCCCGGATAGGCTTCGCGGCCCGGCGGGCGGCGCAGCAGCAGCGACATCTGGCGGTAGGCGACGGCCTGCTTCGACAAGTCGTCATAGATGATCACGGCGTGCATGCCGTTGTCGCGGAAGTACTCGCCCATGGTGCAGCCGGTGAACGGCGCGAGATACTGCATCGGCGCCGGATCGGAGGCAGTGGCGGCGACGATGATCGAGTATTCGAGCGCGCCCTGCTCTTCCAGCACCTTCACGAACTGCGCGACGGTGGAGCGCTTCTGGCCGATCGCGACATAGACGCAGTAGAGCTTGATCTTCTCGTCGCCGGTCGCGTTCAGCGGCTTCTGGTTCAGGATGGTGTCGAGCGCGATCGCGGTCTTGCCGGTCTGGCGGTCGCCGATGATCAGCTCGCGCTGGCCGCGGCCGATCGGGATCAGCGCGTCGACGGCCTTCAGGCCCGTCGCCATCGGCTCGTGCACCGACTTGCGCGGAATGATGCCCGGCGCCTTCACGTCGACGCGCTTGCGCTCGGTCGCCTGGATCGGGCCCTTGCCGTCGATCGGATTGCCGAGCGCGTCGACGACGCGGCCGAGCAGACCCTTGCCGACCGGCGTGTCGACGATGGCGCGGGTGCGCTTGACCGTCTGGCCTTCCTTGATCTCGCGGTCGTTGCCGAAGATCACGATACCGACGTTGTCGGTTTCGAGGTTCAGCGCCATGCCGCGCACGCCGTTCTCGAACTCGACCATTTCGCCCGCCTGGACGTTGTCGAGACCGTAGACGCGGGCGATGCCGTCACCGACGCTCAGCACCTGGCCGACTTCGGTGACTTCGGCTTCCTGTCCGAAATTCTTGATCTGATCCTTGAGGATCGCGGAAATTTCCGCGGCGCGGATGTCCATCAGCCTGCCTCTTTCATCGCGTGCTTGATCGCATTGAGTTTGGTGCGGAGCGAGGAATCGACCATCCGGCTGCCGACCTTGACGACAAGGCCGCCGATGATCGCCGGATCGACCTTCACCTTCAGGTCGACGTCCTTCCCCGTAACGGTTTTGAGCGCGCCCTTGAGCGCCTCGAGATTCTTCTCGCTGAGCTGTTCGGCGACAGTCACTTCCGCCGTCGCCTCGCCCTTGAAGCGGGCGACCAGGGTGCGGAAGCCGCGGATCACGTCGCGCACCGTGAACAGGCGGCGGTTGGCGGTCAGCACTTTGAGGAATTTTGCGGTGGTGCCGCCGATGCCGGCCTTGTCGAGCACCGCGGAGAGCGCCTTGAGCTGCGCATCGGCGGTGAACACCGGGCTGCGGACGAGGCGGGCGAGATCGGCACTCTCGGCGATCAGCGCATCGAAGGCTGTCGAGATCTGCCTTGACGGAATCGACGGACTTTTCGTCACGCGCCAGTTCGAACAAGGCCGTCGCATAACGGCCGGCTACGCCCGAGACGTTCGGATTTTCATCTGCCACGAGAGCGCTCTTTTAAGCTTGCCGAATTCGCTGAGGAAAACGCCGCTGGGAGGCGACGCCAAGCCCTTGGAATTCAATCGGAACTTCGATCCCAGGTTGACCGTGAGTGGCCTGCCCCCTGTAAAATCGCCGGTTTGCTAACATAGGGCGCGTGCAGGCGCAACATGACCAAGCTGCACAGGCACTTGCGTGAGAACGAGCTGCACGTCGCGCACGCTCTCAGTCTGCACGAGCCACGTCGCGCGATGACGACGATCGCAGCGACGCAGTCGCATCAGGCTTCAGCAAGTCGCTGACCTTCGTGTCCTCGCACATTGCACGTCGCTCTTGAGGACGCGCGACCCGCGCCGGGGCGGTGCCGCCGTCGATCGGCGATGGCCGATCAACCCGTTCCAGGTCCTCCAGATTCAGACGCCTCGTCACGGGAACCGCGAAAAGGTTCACGCATAGCTGCCCGCTCAGATCAGGATGCCATCCCCTGAGCGCATACCTAGGGGTCATGACTGAATTCTTACGAGTTGGTGACCATAACTTCGAAACACAGTATTCGTCTGAATATCTACTCTAATCGCGCGTTAATTCGAAGAAATTCCAAGTATAAATAGTATATCTGAAACACATGCCACAATTCTAAAGATTTATCTGACTGGAACACCTGTCACTTTATCGCCCAATTCTGACGCGAACCCGCGCCGGTCTCGGGGACGGGGCATGTCTATTCAGTCGGGCTGACTGAAATACCTAACAAAGGACAGGTGAATGCACGACATGACTACCCGCGCGTCGCGCGCGAAAGCTTGCGATTCGCTCAATGCTCACCATCGGCGCCGTGACAGCCCTGATCGCGTCGGGAGCGACTGCAAGCGAGGCCAAGTCCCGCAAGCAGTGGCGCCACGCCAATGCGGCGGTGACCACCAGCGGCGGCTTCTCCGGCAAGGCCTCCTACTACGGCTCCGAAACCGGCAGCCGGACGGCGTCCGGCGCGCGCTACAACCCGATGGGGATGACCGCAGCTCATCGGTCCCTGCCCTTCGGCACCAAGCTGAAGGTCACCCATGGCAGCCGCAGCGTCGTCGTGACGGTCAACGACCGCGGCCCGTTCATCCGCGGCCGCGTGCTCGACCTTTCCAAGGGCGCCGCCCAGGTGATCGGCCTGACCGGCCGTGGCGTCGGCTACGTGGTGGCTGAAGTTCAGTAAGCGTTAAGCGTTCAGTACCGGTCTAAAACCAGAAGACGAGTAAGTGCGGGTCAAGACCCGTAACTTGAGGCCGTGCCGCCCCACAGCGGCACGGCTTTTTTCTTCTGCGAATGGCGAGTATGCGAATGGCGAATAGCCAGATGATGAAGGGAGCCGACGCTGCTCCCTATTCGCTACTCGCTACTCGCCACTACAAAAAGCTCTGCGGATCGACGTCGACTTCGAGCTTGAGGTTGCCCTTGGTCTTGGGTCCCGCCGCGAGCCAGTCGCGCAGGTAGCCTGACAGGTCGTAGTTGCGATGCGACTTCACCAGCAGGCGATAGCGGTAGCGGCCGCGCACCACTGCGAGCGGCGCCTCGGCCGGGCCCAGCACCATCACCTTCTCATCGGCCGGCGCTGCGGCGGCGAGTTTTCGCGCAAATCCTTCCGCGGTGGCGCGGTCGCCCGCCGAGACGATCAGGCTCGCCAGGCGGCCGAACGGCGGATAGCCGGTGCGCTCGCGCGCATCGATCTCGCTGGCATAGAACGCTTCGCGATCGCAGGTGACGAGCGCGCGCATCACCGGATGCTGCGGCTGATGCGTCTGCAGGTAGCCGATGCCGCGCCCGGCCTCGCGTCCCGCCCGCCCGATCACCTGGTTGAACAATTGAAACGTCCGCTCCGCGGCGCGCGGATCGCCGTTGCTCAAGCCCAGATCCGCATCGACCACGCCGACGAGGTTGAGGCGCGGGAAGTGATGGCCTTTTGCCACGAGCTGGGTGCCGACAATGATGTCGACGCGCCCTTCCGCGATCTCGGTGAGTTCGCTGCGCATGGTCTCGATCGAGGTGATGAGGTCGCTCGACAGCACCATGGTGCGCGCTTGCGGAAACAGCGCGGCGACCTCTTCTTGCAAGCGCTCGACGCCGGGGCCGATCGCGGCCAGGGATTCCTCCGCCTGGCACTGCGGGCAGACAGAGGGGCGCGGGATCGAGAAGCCGCAGTGATGACACACCAGCCGCTGGCGAAAACGGTGATCGACCAGCCAGGCGTCGCAGGTGTTGCAGGCGAAGCGGTGGCCGCAGGCGCGGCACAGCGTGAGCGGCGCATAGCCGCGGCGATTGAGGAACAGCAGCGCCTGCTCGCGGCGCTCGATCGCATGCAGCACGGCTTCGGCGAGACGCGGCGCGATGAAGCGGCCGCGCTCCGGGCCCTCGATACGCAGGTCGATCGGCTCGATATGCGGCATGTGCTGGCCGCCGAAACGTGACGGCAGCGCAATGCGCTGGTAGCGGCCTTTTCGCGCATTCACTTCGGTTTCGATCGAGGGAGTGGCCGACGACAGCACCACCGGGATTTTCGCGATGTGACCGCGCACCACGGCCATGTCGCGCGCGTGATAGTGCGTGCCTTCGCCCTGCTTGTAGGCCTGGTCGTGCTCCTCATCGACGATGATGAGGCCGAGATCGGCGTAGGGCAGCAGCAGCGCCGAACGCGCGCCGATGACGACATGCGCCTCGCCCGAGGCGATCGCCGCCCAGTTGCGCGCGCGCGTGCGTGGCGTCAGTTCCGAATGCCACTCGTGCGGCCGCACGCCGAAGCGTATGGCAAAACGATCGAGGAACTGACCGGTCAGCGCGATCTCCGGCATCAGGATCAGCGCCTGCTTGCCTTTACGCAGAATTTCGGCGACGGCCTCGAAGTAGACCTCGGTCTTGCCCGAGCCGGTGACGCCGTCGAGCAGCGTCACGCCGAATTCGTCCCTTGCGGCAAACGCGCGCATGGTCTCGGCGGCGACCTTCTGCTCGGCGGAAAAATCCGGAACCGCGAACTCGGGATCGGGCGCCGGCTGCGGCATCTCCTTCGGCAGCGGCAAGACTTCAAGCGTGCCTTCATCGACCAGACCGTCGATGACGCCGGTGCTGACGCCCGCCTCGGAGGCTGCTTCCGACTTCGCCCGCAGCATGCCGTCAGACAGCAGCTCGATCACCCGCCGCCGCGCCGGCGTCAGGCGCTGCGGCGGCGCGCCCACGAGCCGGACGCCGTAGCGGACACGCTCGGGGCCGAGATCGCCCATGCGCAACGTCATCCGCAACACCATGCCGCGCGACGACAGGGTGTAATCGGCGATCCAGTCGACAAAACTGCGCAGCTCTTTTTTCAGCGGCGGCAGGTCGAGCTTTTCGTCGACGTCTTTCAGGCGGTTGTGCAGCCGCGGCTCCGGCTCGGCGTTGTCGGCCCAAACCACGGCGGTGGTGGTGCGCGCGCCCAGCGGCACCGACACAATGTCGCCGGCCTTGAGATCGAGAGTCTCAGGGATTCGGTACGAGTAGGTGCGATCCAGCGCGACCGGCGCCAGGACATCGACAAAGCGCGTGGGCATGGTTTTGTCTGGCCGATTCCGCGCCTTTAAGGAAGGGTGAACCAGTCCGGCCTCATCCTGAGCTCCGCCACCCGAAGACCGTCATGCCCGGCCTTGTGCCGGGCATCCACGTCTTGCGGTGCTGCGGCCGGAAAAGGGCGTGGATGGCCGGGACAAGCCCGGCCATGACGACACGGAAGCTCCTTGGGCGAGGCGAAGAAATGTCTTCAACCGAAACCGACCTCGTCTGCGTCGCGTCCGATCTCACGGCGGAAATCGGCCGCTGGCTGTCGCACCTGAAAAGCGAGCGGCGGCTGTCGGCGAAAACGCTGGAAGCCTATGAGCGCGACCTGCGGCAGTGTCTCGTCTTCCTGAGCGAGCACTGGGGCGGACGCGTCTCCTTGAAGCAGTTCGCAAAACTCGAGGCGGCGGACGTACGCGCCTTCATGGCAATGCGCCGCGCCGACGACGTCGCCAGTCGCTCGTTGATGCGGACGCTGGCAGGCCTGCGCAGCTTCGGAAAATTCCTGGAGCGGGAAGGCAAGGCCAAGCTCGGCGCGCTGGCGGCGATCCGCGCCCCGAAAGTCGGCAAGACCTTGCCGAAACCGCTGACGGTGGAAAGCGCGAAGCGCATGGCCGATGCCGACATGCGCGCGGGCGAAGCGCGCGAGCCCTGGGTGCTGGCGCGCGATGCCGCCGTGATGGCGCTGCTTTACGGGTCGGGCCTGCGCATTTCCGAAGCGCTCGGGCTAAAGCGCCGCGACGTACCTCTGCCTGGCGCCGGCGACGTGCTGGTCGTCACCGGCAAGGGAAACAAGACACGCATGGTGCCGGTGCTGCAAAACGTGCTGACGCTGGTCGCCGAATATGTCGCCATGTGCCCGTACGATCTTGCCCTCGACAAGCCGATCTTCGTCGGTGCGCGCGGCGGACCTTTGAGCCCGCGCATCATCCAGCTGGCGATGGCGCGCCTGCGCGGCGCGCTCGGGCTGCCCGACAGCGCCACCCCGCACGCGCTGCGGCATTCCTTCGCCACCCATTTGCTCGGCCGTGGCGGCGATCTGCGCGCCATCCAGGAGCTGCTCGGCCACGCCTCGCTGTCGACGACGCAAATCTATACGGCAGTCGATACCGAGCGGCTTCTTGAGGTCTACAAGACAGCCCATCCGCGCGCCTGAATCCCTGTCAAAATCGCTCGCGCGAGGCCCTTGCGCCGGCGCCGCCCCTTCAGTCAATCGTCTCCGCGGGACAATGCAGGGAGGAGAACTATGGGCGCACACGAAAGCATGGAGCATGCCGAACACGCGGAGCATGCATCCAGCTCCAACAAGCGGATCGCGCTTTTGATTGCGGTGATCGCGCTGTTCCTGGCGCTGTCGGAAACGCTCGGCAAGAGCGCGCAGACCGAAGCGCTGAGCCAGAACATCGAGGCCTCGAACCTCTGGGCGTTCTTCCAGGCCAAGACCGTCCGCATGACCACGGTGCGCACGGCGGCCGAGAACATGCAGACGCAGCTCGAGAAGGAAAGCGACGCCTCGTTCAAGACCATCGCCGGCAAGCGTATCGAACTCGTGGCAGAAGACGGCGCAGCGCTATGACGACGAACCGGAAACCAACGAGGGCCGCAAGCAGCTCGTGGCGCGCGCCAAGAAGGCGGAAGACAAGCGCGACACGTCGCTTGCGAAATATCACCACTTCGAGGTTGCTTCGGCGGCGTTCCAGATCGGCATCGTGCTGGCATCGGCCACCATCATCACCGGCATGGCGTTGCTGTCCTGGGGCGCGATCGCGCTCGCTGTGATCGGCGTCGGCTTCACGGCGATCGGCCTGTTCGCGCCGCATGCGGTGCATTTGTTTTGAGGTCGTTGCGGCATATCGCCGTCTCTAACCCTCATGGTGAGGAGCGTCGCATCGATCTCGGGTTTACCCGAGATCGACATAATTAAATGCACAAGTCGGCTATAGCCGACTTGTGGTGCGACGCGTCTCGAACCACGAGGCCCCGGCGCCTCAACGAGTTTGGCATTGGGCCTACATCCTTCGAGACGCGTCGCTACGCGACGCTCCTCAGGATGAGGGCGAAGGCTGCAGCCGCGGCAGTCGTCGCAAGCTAACAACAAGGGAGCAAACCCATGATCATTGCCATCGATGCAGGCGGCGCGGTGTCGTTGACGGAAGCCACCGACTTCAAGGGCTTTAAGGTGACGACGCCGAACACGGACAGCGCGTTCCTGACGAAGGCGCTCACAGCCGCCGGGAGCTATGACGGCTCGCATGCCTGGATCTCGCAAGGCTGGCTGATCGAACAGGGAAAGGCGCATGGCGCCGCCTGGCGCGAAGGGTTCGACAAAATGGCGGCCTACGCCCAGTCCAAAGGCTGGATCGAGAACGGCGCCATCCGCGCGCATGTGGAGAAGGTGGGGTAACCACTTGCGGCCATTCCGGGGCGACGCGAAGCGTCGAACCGGGAATCTCGACGCGATTGACTCTGAGTCAAAACAACCTCTGGATTCCAGGTTCGCGAGCTCCGCTCGCGCCCCGGAATGACGGAGACTAAACCGAAATAATCCGCCCCGGATTGAGAATATTGTTCGGATCCATCGCGCGCTTCAGCGTGCGCATGGTTTCGATCTCCTCCGCCGTGCGGCTCATCTTCAGGTATGGCTTCTTCAGGATGCCGATGCCGTGCTCGGCGGAGATCGAACCGCCGAATTCGCCGGTGATGCCGTAGACGAGTTTCTCGAACTCGTGGTGCTTCTCCGGCGTATTCTCGTGATGCAGGCCGACGTGCAGGTTGCCGTCGCCCGCATGGCCGAAGACGATGGCAAAGGCTTTCGGATCAACCTGCCTGATGCGCGTGCCGACCGTATCGGCGTATTCCTCCATGCGATCGATCGCGAGGCTGACGTCGAAACCCATCCGCGCAGCGTAAGGAAAGCTGCGGCCGAGCTCGACGGCGGAATCGCGGATGCGCCAGATCGCCGTCGCCGACGCGTTCGAGGTCGACACGGTCGCATCGAGGATCAGATTGTCGCCCATCGCCATCTCGAGCAGTCTTTCGAGATCTTCATGGATGCGTTCGGCATCGCCGCCGGAGGCTTCCATCAGCACGTAGAACGGATGATGCGTCGGCAGCGGGCCGGCCACGCCCTTCACCCGCTCGACGGTCAGGCGATAGTACTCGTTCCACATCACCTCGAACGCGGTGAGCTCGCCGCCGAGATACTGCCGCGCGAGCTTGAGGAACGTCGTGACCTGGCCGAACGACGGCAGCGCGCACAGCGCCACCTGCCGCTCCGCCGGCGCCGGGAAGAGGCGCAGCGCCGCGCGCGTCACCACGCCGAGAATGCCTTCCGAGCCGATGAACAGGTGTTTCAGGTCGATGCCGGTATTGTTCTTGATGTATTTTCGCAGGCCTTTCAGCACCGTGCCGTCGGCAGTCACCACTTCGAGCCCGAGGATCAGATCGCGCGTCATCCCGTAGCGGATCACGCGGTTGCCGCCGGCATTGGTCGAGATGTTGCCACCGATGGTGCAGCTGCCGCGCGAGCCGAGATCGAGCGGAAACATGAAGCCGTCCTGCTCGACCCGTTCCTGGATCTTCTGCAGCGGCGCGCCGGCCTGGGCGATGGCGACGCCGGTCGCGGTATCCACCTCCTCGACCTTGTTCATCAGCTCCATCGACAGCACGATTTCGTCCGCGTTCGGCAAACCGCCGCGCACGAGCCCGGTCATCCCGCCCTGCGTCGTCACCGGCACCTTGTCGCGATGGCACAGCCGCAACAGCGCCGACACATCCTCGGTCGTCTTCGGACGCACCACCGCGCGCGGCTTCGGCACGGGCCTTCCCGCCATGTCGTGATGGTAGCGCGCGTCGATGTCGTCGCCACTCAGCACCGCGCCCTTGTCGAGCGTCTTGCGCAATTCGTCGATGAAGCCGTCGGCCATCTCCCCTTCCCTCTCCTTATGACGTGGAGCTTGGGGAGCAGCTTTACATATGAATGGCGCGCTTGGCGACGTTCATGGCCGCCTCCTTGACCGCTTCCGAGCGTGTCGGATGCGCATGGCAGGTGCGCGCGAGGTCCTCGGCGCTGCCGCCGAACTCGATCAGGACCGTGCACTCGTGGATCATCTCACCGGCTTCGACGCCGACGATGTGCGCGCCCAGCACTCGATCGGTCTTCGCATCCGCCAGGAATTTCACAAAGCCGTCGGTCTGCTGGTTCGATTTCGCGCGGCCGTTCGCCGTGAACGGAAACTTCCCGGCATTGTAGGCGATGCCTGCGGCCTTCAGCTCTTCCTCGGTCTTGCCGACAGACGCGACCTCCGGCGAAGTGTAGACCACGCCCGGAATGGCGTCGTAATTCACGTGGCCCGCTTGCCCTGCGATGATCTCGGCAACGGCGATGCCTTCGTCTTCAGCCTTGTGCGCGAGCATCGCGCCCCGCACCACGTCGCCGATCGCGTAGATGCCCTTTACGTTGGTGGCAAAATGGTCGTCGATCTCGACACGTCCGCGATTGTCCACCGCGACGCCCGCCTCCTTCAAGCCGAGGCCATCGGTGTAAGGCACGCGGCCGATCGACACGAGCACGACATCGGCTTCGAGCGTCTCGGCCGCACCGCCCGCCGCGGGCTCGACGCTGACCTTCAGCGTCTTGCCGGACGTATCGACGCTGGTCACCTTCGAGCCGAGCTTGAAGGTCATGCCCTGCTTTTCGAGCATGCGCTGGAACTGCCGCGCCACCTCGCCGTCCATGCCCGGCAGAATGCGATCGAGGAATTCGACCACGGCGATCTGCGAACCGAGCCGGCGCCAGACCGAACCAAGCTCGAGCCCGATGATGCCCGCGCCGACGACCAGAAGCTTGCCCGGCACCTTTTCCAGCTCCAGCGCGCCGGTGGACGAGACGACGCGCTTCTCGTCGATCTCGATGCCCTTCAGCTTCGCGACATCGGAGCCGGTGGCGATGACGATGTTCTTCGTCTCCAGCACCTCCGTCTTGTTGCCGTTGCCCTTCACCTCGACCTTGCCGGCGCCAAGCACGCGGCCCACGCCCTGATAGGCGTCGATCTTGTTCTTCTTGAACAGGAACGCGACACCCTTGGTGTTGCCGTCGACCGCCTGATCCTTGAAATTCAACAGCGTCGGCAGATCGAGCTCCGCCTTGCTGACCTTGATGCCCATCTTCGGGAACGCGTGGCTCACTTCCTCGAATCGTTCCGAGGCGAACAGCATCGCTTTTGAGGGGATGCAACCGACGTTGAGGCAGGTGCCGCCGAACGTCGACCATTTCTCCACCACCGCAACCTTCATGCCGAGCTGCGCTGCGCGGATCGCACAGACATAACCGCCAGGGCCGGTGCCGATGACGATCAGATCATAGGAAGCCATGTCGAAAAATCCTGTTCTTGAGTGCGGCAGGCTCAGCGCCCGCCTGAAACATCCAGAATTGTGCCGGTGACGTAGGAGGCTTTGTCCGAGATCAGCCAGACGATGGCCTCGGCGACTTCGTCCGCCGTGCCGACCCGCTTCATCGGCACGGTGCTGGCCAGCCGATACGCCCGGTCCGGCTCGCCGCCGCTGGCGTGAATCTCCGTGTCGATCATCCCGGGACGGACGGCGGCAACGCGAATGCCTTCGGCGGCCACCTCGCGCCCGAGGCCGACGGTGAACGTGTCGATCGCCCCCTTCGAGGCGGCGTAGTCGACATACTGCCCGGGCGATCCAAGCACGGCGGCGGCCGACGAGAGGTTGACGATCACGCCGCCCTTGCCGCCAAACTGCGTCGACATCCGCTTCACGGCCTCGCGCGCGCACAGCATGCTGCCGACGACGTTGACAGCCATCATCCGCTGCATGCGGTCCGCGCTCATCTGATCGACACGCGCGGTCATGTCGACGATGCCGGCGCTGTTGACCAGCGCAGCAAGGCGGCCCAGCCCGTCGGCAGCAACAAACATATCGAGAATCTCGACTTCCGATCGGACGTCGCACTTCACGGCCAGGGCCTTGCCGCCGCCAGCCTCGATCTTCGCAACGACCTCGTTGGCTGCTTGCGGCATTGGTGGCGTAGCCGACGCAAACGCGAAAGCCGCTTGCCGCAAGCTTGAGCGACGTGGCGCGGCCGATGCCGCGGCTGCCGCCGGTGACGATCGCGACCTCGTCAGACACTATGCAACCCCCGACGGTTCAGAGATCCAGCACGAGCCGTGCCGGGTCCTCCAGGCTCTCCTTCACGCGCACGAGGAAGGTCACCGCCTCCTTGCCGTCGATCACGCGGTGATCGTAGGACAGCGCCAGATACATCATCGGCCGGATCTCGATCTTGCCGCCGACCACCATCGGCCGCTCCTGGATCTTGTGCATGCCGAGAATGCCGGACTGCGGCGCGTTCAGGATCGGCGTCGACATCAGCGAGCCGTAGACGCCGCCGTTCGAGATCGTGAACGTGCCGCCCTGCATGTCGTCGATCTTGAGCTGACCGTCGCGCGCTTTGCGGCCGTAGTCGGCGATATCCTTCTCGATCTGGGCGATCGACTTGTGATCGCAATCGCGCACCACCGGCACGACGAGGCCCCGGTCTGTGCCGACCGCGACGCCGACGTGGTAGTAGTTCTTGTAGATCAGATCGGTGCCGTCCATCTCCGCGTTCACGGCGGGGATATCCTTCAAGGCCTGCACGCAGGCGCGCACGAAGAAGCCCATGAAGCCGAGCTTCACGCCGGTCTTCTTCTCGAACAGATCCTTGTACTGCGCGCGCAGCTTCATGACCTCGCGTCATGTCGACCTCATTGAAGGTCGTCAGCATCGCGGCCGTGTTCTGCACATCCTTCAGCCGGCGCGCGATGGTCTGGCGCAGCCGCGTCATCCGCACGCGCTCTTCGCGCGAGGCATCGTCCGGCTGCGACGGCGCGCGCACCTGCACGGCTGCGGCCGGCTGGTTGATCGGCGTCGGCTGCGAGGCCGCTTTCTCGATCGCGGCCAGCATGTCGCCCTTGGTGACGCGGCCGTCCTTGCCGCTGCCCGGCACGGTCGAGGCATCGACACCGCTTTCGGCGGACAGCTTGCGCACTGACGGCGCGAGCGGCGCATCGGCCGCCACCTTTGGTGCAGCTGCCGCAGCCGCAGGCGCGGCGGCCTTCGCCGGCGCTGCTGCCGCAGCCGGCTTCGCACCACCGGCGCCGTCGGTGATCTGACCGAGCAGGGCGCCGACCGCGACCGTCTCGCCGTCCTTGGCGACGATGTCGCCGAGCACGCCGGCGGCCGGCGCCGGCACCTCGATCGTCACCTTGTCGGTCTCGAGCTCCACCAGCGGCTCATCGACGGCGACGGTGTCGCCCGCCTTCTTGAACCACTTGCCGATGGTGGCTTCGGTGACGGATTCGCCGAGGGTCGGCACGCGGATTTCGGTCATGATCGTTTCCTCTTGGCGTCATGGCCGGGCTCGTCCCGGCCATTCACGCCTGTTCGCTTCGAGATCGGGGACGACACGAGTGCCCGCGACATATGAGCAAAGACGCGCTTCGCGCTTATGCTCGAGCACTCGCCTTGAAAATCAGCCCAGCGCCTCCTCAAGGAACGCCTTGAGCTGTGCGAGATGCTTCGACATCAATCCGGTCGCAGTTGCCGCCGACGCGGGGCGGCCGGCATAGCGCGGACGCTTGTGCGTCGCGTGGACCTGGTTCAACACCCATTCCAGATACGGCTCGATGAAGTGCCACGCACCCATGTTGCGCGGCTCTTCCTGGCACCAGACCATCTCCGCCTGCTTGAAGCGGCCGAGGTCCTGCACCAGCGCCTTCATCGGCACCGGATAAAGCTGCTCCACCCGCATCAGGTAGATGTCGTTGACGCCGCGCTTTTCGCGCTCCTCGTAGAGGTCGTAATAGACCTTGCCCGAGCAGAGCACGACGCGGCGGATCTTGTCGTCGGCGACGAGCTTGATCTTCTCGTTCTTCAGCATCTCCGCGTCGTCATAGAGGATGCGGTGGAACGACGTACCCGTGCCCATCTCCTCGAGCCGCGACACCGCGCGTTTATGGCGCAGCAGCGACTTCGGCGTCATCATGATCAGCGGCTTGCGTATCTCGCGATTGAGCTGACGGCGCAGGGCATGGAAAAGGTTGGCCGGCGTCGTGATGTTCGTCACCTGCATGTTGTCTTCCGCGCACATCTGCAGGAAGCGCTCCAGGCGCGCGGAGGAATGCTCCGGACCCTGCCCCTCGTAGCCGTGCGGCAGCATGCAGACGAGGCCGGACATGCGCAGCCACTTGCGTTCGCCCGACGAGATGAACTGGTCGAACAGCACCTGCGCGCCGTTGGCGAAGTCGCCGAACTGCGCCTCCCAGATCGTCAGCGCGTTCGGCTCGGCGAGCGAATAGCCGTATTCGAAGCCGAGCACCGCCTCTTCCGACAGGCTCGAGTTGAGCACTTCGTAGTTCGCCTGCTCGCCGCCGAGATGATTGAACGGCGTGTAGCGGCTTTCATCCTCCTGGTCGAACAGCACCGAATGGCGCTGCGTGAACGTGCCGCGCTCGCAATCCTGGCCCGACAGGCGGACGCGAAGCCCCTCCTTCAGAAGCGTGCAGAACGCCAGCCCTTCGGCCGTCGCCCAATCGATGTCGGCGCCGGTGTCGATCGCCTTGCGGCGGTTTTCCAGGAAGCGCTGGATCGTGCGATGAACACGGAAACCTTCCGGGACCGCGGTGATCTTCGCGCCGATGTCCTTCAGCTTTGCGATCTCGACGCCGGTGTTGCCGCGCCGCGGATCCTCGAGCAGATCCGCGGCCTTCATGCCGGACCAGCGCCCGTCAAGCCAGTCGGCCTTGTTCGGCTTGTAGCCGGTGCCGGCCTCGAACTCGGCCTCCAGGCGTGAGCGCCAGTCGGACTTGGCCTTGGCGACCTCGCCTTCGCTCACCACGTTCTCGGCGATCAGCTTCTTCGCATAGATGTCGAGCGTCGACGGATGCGAGCGGATCTTCTTGTACATCACCGGCTGGGTGAAGCCGGGCTCGTCGCCTTCGTTGTGGCCGAAGCGGCGATAGCAGAACATGTCGATGACGACCGGCTTGTGGAATTTTTGCCGGAACTCGGTCGCGACCTTCGCTGCGAACACGACCGCTTCCGGATCGTCGCCGTTCACATGGAAGATCGGTGCGTCGATCATCTTCGCCACGTCGGACGGATACGGCGAGGAGCGCGAGTAGCGCGGATAAGTGGTGAAGCCGATCTGGTTGTTGACGATGAAATGCAGCGAGCCGCCGGTACGGTAGCCCTTCAGGTCGGACAGTCCGAAGCATTCGGCGACGACGCCCTGGCCCGCGAACGCCGCGTCGCCATGCAGCAAGCAGCGGCAGCACCGAAATGCGCATGTCCGGCGGATCCTGGTGCTGGTCCTGCTTCGCACGCACCTTGCCGAGCACCACCGGATCGACGATCTCCAGATGCGACGGGTTTGCGGTGAGCGACAGGTGGACGTTGTTGCCGTCGAAATCGCGGTCCGACGAGGCGCCGAGGTGATACTTCACGTCGCCTGAGCCTTCGATCTCGTCCGGCGTCGAGGAGCCGCCCTTGAATTCGTGGAACAGGGCGCGGTGCGGCTTGCCCATCACCTGCGTCAGCACGTTGAGCCGTCCGCGATGCGGCATGCCCATCACGATCTCTTTCACGCCGAGATTGCCGCCGCGCTTGATGATCTGCTCCAGCCCCGGGATCAGCGACTCGGCGCCGTCGAGGCCGAAGCGCTTGGTGCCGGTGAACTTCACATCGGAGAATTTTTCGAAGCCATCGGCTTCGACGAGCTTCTGCAGGATCGCGCGCTTGCCTTCCGGCGTAAAGCTGATCTCCTTGTCGGGACCTTCGATGCGCTCCTGGATCCACGCCTTCTGCTGCGGATTGGAGATGTGCATGAACTCGACGCCGAGCGTCTGGCAGTAGGTGCGCTGGCAGATCGCGACGATCTCGCGCAGCGAGGCGAAGTCGAGGCCGAGCACGTGATCGAGGAATATCTTGCGGTCGAGATCGGCGTCGGTGAAGCCGTAGGAACGCGGATCGAGCTCTTCGTGGTCCTTCGGCGGCTCGATTCCGAGCGGATCGAGATTGGCGTGGAAGTGGCCGCGCATGCGGTAAGCGCGGATCAGCATCAGCGCGCGAATCGAATCGCGCGTCGCCTGCTGAACGTCGGCTGCGGACAACTCGGCGCCCTTGGCCTGCGCCTTCGCCGCGAGCTTCGCGCCGACCGACTTCTCGACCTGCGCCCAGTTGCCGTCGAGCGCGGAGACGAGATCGTCGCGCGGCGTGACCGGCCAGTTCGGCTGCTCCCAGGACGCCCCTTCGGCGCTGCGCTTAACGTCGGCCGGCTGATCCTTCAGGCTCTTGAAGAACTCCTGCCACTCGCCGTCGACCGAGGCCGGGTTCTGCTCGAACCGGGCGTACATCTGTTCGATGAAGGGAGCATTGGAACCGTAGAGGAAGGAAGAAAGGGCGAAAGCGGCATTCGCATCCTGACGAGACATGCGGCGTCCTGATTTTTACTTCTGAGGTCGCAAAAATAAGCGACTTTCCCCGGAATCGTGCCGATCCGGGCGCTTCGCCCCTCTTAACCTATTTTCTTAAGGACGGGGTGACGAAACGACACAAGAACTGAATTAGGACTTCAAAACTTCGGCAAGGGTCTTTCCGAGCCGCGCGGGCGATGGGGACACCCGGATACCCGCATCTTCCATGGCCGCGATCTTCGATTCCGCATCGCCCTTGCCGCCGGAAATGATTGCACCAGCGTGGCCCATGCGCCGTCCGGGGGGAGCGGTGCGTCCGGCAATGAAGCCGACCATCGGCTTCTTGCGGCCGCGCTTGGCCTCGTCCTTCAGGAACTGGGCGGCGTCCTCCTCGCCCGATCCGCCGATCTCACCGATCATCACAATCGATTGAGTTTTGGGGTCGGCCAGGAACATCTCCAGCACCTCGATGAATTCGGTGCCCTTGATGGGGTCGCCGCCGATGCCCACGGCCGTGGTCTGGCCAAGACCTTCCTGGGTGGTCTGGTAGACGGCCTCATAGGTCAGCGTGCCGGAGCGCGAGACGATGCCGACATTGCCGGGCTTGAAGATGTTGCCCGGCATGATGCCGATCTTGCACTCGCCGGCCGTCATCACGCCGGGGCAGTTCGGCCCGATCAGCCGCGACTTCGATCCCGACAGCGAGCGCTTCACGCGCTGCATGTCGAGCACCGGAATGCCCTCGGTGATGGTGATGATCAGCGGAATTTCCGCATCGATCGCTTCGCAGATCGCATCCGCCGCGCCCGCCGGCGGAACGTAGATCACGCTCGCATCGGCGCCGGTCTTCTCCCGCGCCTCGGCCACGGTGTCGAACACCGGCAATCCGAGATGCGTGGTGCCGCCTTTGCCGGGCGAGGTGCCGCCGACCATTTTCGTGCCGTAGGCAACGGCGGCTTCCGAATGGAAGGTGCCGTTCTTGCCGGTAAAACCCTGGCAGATAACCTTGGTGTTCTTGTCGATCAGGATGGACATCTATTCAATCTCGCTGGCCAAGGTTACTTCACGCGCCGGTAGACGCCGGTGAGCACGTCGGCCCACCCTTCCGCATCCGGCGAAAACTGGATTTTCATGGTGTAGGTATCGGCATCGACGATTTCGTAGACATGGCGCGCGTTGCCGCGCAGCGAGCCGCGGATCAGCGTCAGCGTCTTGTCCTTCCAGCCGCCGGAAGCCGGCGCCGGCGCGAAATAGCCGAGCGAGTCGTGCCAGAACAGCTTGTAGAGCTTGTCCTCGCGATCGAAGGTGAACACGCCGTGGGTGGCGAAGCTCTCCTTGCCGTCGCGGGTCTGACGCGTGTCCTGGATCAGGTAGAAGCCGTTGAGATCCATCCGCGCGCTGACGTGCGAGGTCGCCTGGCCGCCCTCGACCCAGCGCGACGGAAAGACCGTTTCCTCGCCGGCCCATTCGCCGGCGAATGCCGCAAGCTTGCGATGTTGTTCGAGCGGTTTCGGCGCAGTGAGACGATCTTCAGCCATCGACGAACCCTCCCTAGCGAGTGGTCGTAAGGGTGAACGCACCGGACGGCTTATTCTCTTCGAAGCCGTAGACCAGTTCAACCGCGTACGCCTTCCCGCCGATCGTCTTCTGACCCTTCATCGTCAGCTGCACGGTGGCATCGCTCGTCTTCGGTTCCCCCAGGTCGAACTTCGTCTTCAGACGCGCGACCAGATCAGCCAGGTCGTGCACATGCGAGACGAGCTGGCACTCATTGACCGGCTCCGAAGCGCTCTTCGCCGAGAACGTGAGGATGGATCCGGTGCCGAGCTTCGGCAGCCAGGCCGCGTGCACGGGAGGCGGCCCACGCTTCTGCCCATGCTCGGCTCCGAAGCCCAGTTTCGACGCCTTCGTCCCGACGTCCTTCAGCTTGTCGCGAGGGTTCGCGCAGAAATCGTCGACGACCTGCATCACGTCGTCGTTTTCGCCGGCGGCTGCAGGCGGAGACGCCATGATCAGCGGAAGCGCCACACCAAGAGACAGGAGATTGGCGCCCCTCGCCTGCATCAGGCGGCGTCCTTGACGGCCTTGACGATCTTCTGCGCGGCATCGTCGAGGTTGTCGGCGGGCACGACGTTCAGCCCCGACTCCTTGATGATCTTCTTGCCGAGATCGACGTTGGTGCCCTCGAGCCGCACCACCAGCGGGATCGTCAAACCCGCCTCGCTGACCGCGGCCACCACGCCTTCGGCGATGATGTCGCACTTCATGATGCCGCCGAAGATGTTGACGAGGATGCCCTTCACCTTCGGATCGGAGGAGATGATCTTGAACGCAGCGGTGACCTTCTCCTTGGTCGCGCTGCCGCCGACGTCGAGGAAGTTCGCCGGCGCCATGCCGTAGAGCTTGATGATGTCCATGGTCGCCATGGCAAGGCCCGCGCCGTTGACCATGCAGCCGATCGAGCCGTCGAGCGCCACATAGTTCAGGTCGAACTTCGACGCCTCGATTTCCTTCGGATCCTCTTCGGTCTCGTCGCGCAGCTTGGCGATGTCCGGATGCCGGTAGAGCGCGTTGTCGTCGAACGACACCTTGGCGTCGAGGCAGACCAGCTTGCCCTGCTTGGTGATGATCAGCGGGTTGATCTCCAGCATCGCCATGTCCTTGGCGACGAACGCCGTGTAGAGCTTCGTCACGACGTCTTCCGCCTGCTTTGCGAGATCGCCCGTAAGCCCCAGCGCCTTCGCCACCGTGCGGCCGTGATGGCCCATGATGCCGGTCGCGGGATCGACCGAGAAGGTCACGATCTTCTCCGGCGTCTCGTGCGCGACTTCCTCGATGTTCACGCCGCCTTCGGTGGAGACGACGAAGGAAATGCGCGAGGTCTCGCGATCGACCAGCGCCGAGAGATAGAACTCCTTGGCGATGTCGGAGCCTTCTTCGACGTAGAGGCGGTTGACCTGCTTGCCGGCAGGTCCGGTCTGCACCGTCACCAGCGTCGCGCCCAGCATCTGCTGGACGAATGTCTTCACCTCGTCGACGGATTTGGCGAGGCGCACGCCGCCCTTGTCGCCGGCGGAGGCTTCCTTGAACTTGCCCTTGCCGCGGCCGCCCGCGTGGATCTGGCTCTTCACCACCCAGAGCGGACCGCCGAGTTCTTTCGCGGCGGCCTCCGCATCGGCGGCCTTCAGCACCGGCACGCCGCGCGACACCGGCACGCCGAATTCCTTCAACACCGCCTTAGCCTGGTACTCGTGGATATTCATTCGCCCCAAAGCCGATGCACAGCATCGGCGTCCTCTTGCTAAGAACGGCGGCCGAAGGGCCGCCTATACCCCGATTTCCACGCGTCGCCGTTGACGCTGCTCTCCTGACGCTCGCCGTTATTTTCCGAGCAGGTCGGGCGCGATCTTCTTGCAGGCGTCGATCAGGCCGCGCACGGCGTCCGCGGACTTGTCGAATGCCGCGCGATCGGCGACCGGCGAGCTCGATCTCGACGATACGCTCGACGCCCTTCGCGCCGATCACCACCGGCACGCCGACATAGATGTCCTTCATGCCGTATTCGCCGTTGAGCCAGGCGGCGCAGGGCAGCACGCGCTTCTTGTCGCGCAGGTAGCTTTCGGCCATCGCGATCGCCGAAGCCGCAGGCGCGTAGAACGCCGAGCCGGTCTTCAACAGGTTGACGATCTCGGCGCCGCCGTTGCGGGTGCGGTCGACGATCTCGTCGATGCGCGCCTGCGAGGTCCAGCCCATCCGCACGAGATCCGGCAGCGGAATGCCGGCGACAGTGGAGTATTTCGTCAGCGGCACCATGGTGTCGCCGTGGCCGCCGAGCACGAAGGCGGTCACGTCCTCGACCGAGACATTGAACTCGTCGGCGAGGAAATAGCGGAAACGCGAGGAGTCCAGCACGCCCGCCATGCCGACCACCTTCTTCGGCGGCAGGCCGGATGCCTTCTGCAGCGCCCAGACCATGGCGTCGAGCGGATTGGTGATGCAGATGACGAACGCGTCCGGCGCGTACTTCTTGATGCCGGCGCCGACCTGCTCCATCACCTTGAGGTTGATGCTCAAGAGATCGTCGCGGCTCATGCCCGGCTTGCGCGGCACGCCGGCGGTGACGATGCAGACCTTCGCGCCCGCGATCGCCTCGTAGGAGTTTGCGCCGGTATAGGCGGCGTCGAAGCCGTCGACCGGCGAGGACTGCGCGATATCCAGCGCCTTGCCCTGCGGAATGCCTTCGGCGATATCGAACATCACGACGTCGCCCAACTCTTTCAGGCCGACGAGATGAGCGAGCGTGCCGCCGATCTGACCTGAACCAATCAAAGCAATCTTGTCGCGCGCCATGGGGGGACTGTCCTTCTTGGCCTTACGGGAAACTGGCGGTGGGGCGGGTTGAACCCGCCCGGTCGATAGCCCTTTCATGGGGCGCGTTCAAGTCGGGATTAGCTCAATAATTGGACGCAAGCCAAAACTGCTCAGGTTTCGATCAGTCCCTCGCGCGAGCCGCGAGCCAAGCTGCTGCTCGCGGTTGCCATGGGGCAGCGCCAGATAGGACTCCGAGCCCATTTCGATCAGCCGCGACGACGTCCGCTTGAACTCGTTGACTTCGACGCCCTCGGTCGCACGGTAAAGCGAGATCGGATCGGCCTCGGCCGAGGCGACGAGCTTCACGCAATTGTCGTAGAGCGTGTCGATGAGGGTGATGAAGCGCTTGGCGTAATTGCGGTGCTCGTACCGCATCACCGGCACCCGATCCAGCACCAGCGTATGAAAGTCGTGGGCGAGGCGCAGGTAGTCCGATGCGCCGAGCGGCAACTCGCACAATTCCCGGAAGGTAAAGCGCGCGACGCCGTGCGCCGCGCGCGGCACGCGCACCTTGCGTCCCTTGACGATCAGGTCCTGCGCCTTGGCCGGCGCTCCGCCCGTCAGCTTCTGCCACGCCCTGTCGAGGGCTGCGTCCGCATTCTTGTCGGCCGGCACATGCCACATCGTCACGCCGGCAAGCTTCTCCAGGCGGAAATCCGTGCGCGCATCGAGCCGCAGCACGTCCATCCGCTGCTGCAGCAGCTTGATGAACGGCAGGAACAGGCCGCGATTGAGACCGCCCTTGTAGAGGTCGTCCGGCGCGACGTTCGACGTCGCCACCACGACCGTGCCGAGCTCGAACAGTTTCGTGAACAGGCGGCCGAGGATCATCGCATCGGCAATGTCGGTGACGTGAAATTCGTCGAAGCAGAGCAGCCATGCCTCTTCGAAGATCGTGCCGGCGGTGAGGATCACAGGATCGGTGTCGGCGATCTCGCCGCTGGCGATCTTCTGGCGAAAGCCATGCACGCGCTCGTGCACGTCCGCCATGAATTCATGGAAATGCGCGCGGCGCTTGTGGCGGACCGGGCTCGCGTGAAAGAACAGGTCCATCAGCATGGTCTTGCCGCGGCCGACCTCGCCGTGGACGTAAAGTCCCTTGATCTGTTCGGTCTGCTTGCCGTTGCCGAACAGCCGGCCGAGCAGCCCGGCCTTGCGCGCGGCCGGGCGATAATGAGCCAGCTGCGCCTCCAGCGCCGCGAAGGCCTCGGCAGCATGCGCCTGCGCCGCGTCGGCTTCGATTTCGCCGGTGGACACGAGCGTCTGGTACTGGGAATGGAACGAGGCGGGCTTCGCAGCGGACATGCCGCCTTAACGGCTCAAAATCGCTGCAAATGCAAGGGTTCCAAAGCGGAAATTTAGCCGCTATTCGGTTTTGAGGGATCAAGATCGCCCCGTGGCGCGGCTGCCCGCAGCTCACGGCGAGGACAGACGATGTCGGAATTAGAGTCTCTTAGGATACGACGCTTGTCCCGCGCTGACGCGGAAGCGTTTCGGGCCATCCGCCTGGAAGGCCTGGAACGGCACCCCGCGTCCTTCGGCGCGTCCTTCAAGGACGAGAGCGGCCGGCCGCTTTCGTTCTTCGCCGAGACTCTGGACGGACATTTCGTGCTCGGCGCGGAAGATCGGGGCCGGCTGATGGGCGTCGCGAGCTTTCAATTCCACGACGGAGAAAAGAAGCGGCATCGCGGCACGCTTTGGGGAATGTATGTGCGGGAGGAAGCGCGCGGAACGGGGATCGCGCGACGTCTGGTTGAAGGCATCCTTGCCCATGCGCGTCAGCGTGTGGAGGAGGTCAGCCTGAGCGTATGGTCCGAGAACCCAGCTGCGATCGCTCTCTACAAATCCACAGGTTTTGTGGTGACCGCGCAGGACGCGCGGGCCATCAAGATCGATGGCGTCTATTACGATCACCTGCTGATGCAAGTGCGGTTCGTGGAAAGCTAGCTCACGCGCTCAGCGCATATTCGTCTTCGACCACATACGGTCCGCCGCCGACGGACGCGCGCGAGGAGAACAGCACGAAGCGATCCACCGTAAAACTCCGGGCGGGGAAATAGCCGCGCACCGACAGGTAATCGGCGACGTCCTGGTTCGAGGCATCGCGCAGGCGCGCGAGCGTCACATGCGGCGTGAACTTGCGGCCCTCCGGATCGAGCCCGACCCGCTGCAGCAGCCGCTCGAGCTCCGCCTGCAACTCCATCAGCGGACGGCAGGGCGCGACCGAGGCGACCACCGCGCGCGGCTTCTTGCCGCCGAACGACGACAGGCCCTGCAGCTTCACCTCGAACGGCCGGCGCTTGATGCGGAGCAGCATCGAGGCGATTTCGTTGGCGGCCACGCCGTCGATGTCGCCGATGAAGCGCAGGGTGACGTGATAGTTTTCGGGATCGATCCAGCGCGCCCCCGGCAATCCCCCGCGTAAAGAGGACAGCGAAAGGCCGATGTCCTCGGGGATTTCCAGACCGGTGAACAGGCGGGGCATCGCACACTCCTCGATGCTGAAAAGCGACGAATCGCCGGTGTCTCTATTGATAACAAAACGCGAGCCGCGCTGCGAAGCGCCGTGGGGATGAGTTTTATGACGCTTTTTTAGCGCGGCTCGGCCGAAACCTTGTTCAGGAACGCCTCGACCGACGGCAGGATGCGCGCGACGATGATGTCGATGCCTTCGGCCGTCGGATGGATGCCGTCCGGCTGATTGAGCTTCGCCTCGCCCGCCACGCCGTCGAGAAAAAACGGATAGAGCGGCACGTCGTGAGCCTTCGCGAGATCCGCATAGATCGGATCGAACTTCGCCGCATAGTCCGGCCCGTAGTTGCGCGGCGCGTACCATGCCTGCCAGCATCACCGCGATCTTGCGCGCCTGCAGCCTCTTGATGATGTCTTCGAGCGCGCCCTTCGCGACCTTCGGATCGAGACCGCGCAACGCATCGTTGGCGCCGAGCTCGACGATCACGGCCTCGGTGCCGTCCGGGATCGACCAGTCGAGCCGGTCGCGGCCGCCGGAGGTGGTGTCGCCGGAGACGCCGGCATTCAGGATGTCGACCTTGAGCCCCTTCTCCCGCAGCGCCTTCTGCAGCCTCGCCGGAAAGGCCGCCTCGAGCGGCAGGCCATAGCCCGCGCTCAGCGAGTCGCCGAGAACCGCCAGCTTGATCGGGGCTTGCGCCCGGGCCGACACGGTGAAGACGGGCGACATCAGGACCAATCCTGCCACGATTGCAGGCGACAACATTTGCGTGAGCCTCTCGACCAATGCCCTGAATGTCCCATATGACGGTTTCATGGACAGTCTCATCGATCCTCACCTGCGCGCCGGCATGACCGCCGACGCCATCGCCCTCACAAACGTTAACCTGTCGCTCGGCTCCGGCGCCGCGCGGGTGCATATCCTGAAGGATATCAGCCTGCGGGTCGCTTCGGGAACGGCCGTCGGGCTGATCGGTCCGTCCGGCTCCGGCAAGTCCACCCTGCTGATGATCATGGCCGGACTTGAACGCCCCGACCGTGGCGAAGTGGTGGTCGACGGGACCGCTTTCAATGCACTGGACGAGGACGGTCTTGCACGATTTCGTGGGCGCAATGTCGGCATCGTCTTCCAATCCTTCCACCTGATCCCGACCATGACGGCGCTCGAGAACGTCGCGGTGCCGCTCGAGCTCGCCCGCGACTCCGACGCCCATGCGCGCGCCGAGCAGGAGCTCAAGTCCGTCGGGCTCGGCGAACGCCTGCATCATTATCCCTCGCAGCTGTCCGGCGGCGAACAGCAGCGCGTCGCGCTTGCGCGCGCACTGGCGCCGGATCCGGCGATCCTGCTCGCCGACGAGCCGACCGGAAATCTGGACGAGACGACCGGCAAGCAGATCATCGACCTGTTGTTCGCCAAGCATGCCGAACGCGGCATGACGCTGGTGCTGGTCACCCACGATCACAGCCTGGCGCAGCGCTGCGACCGCGTGGTGCGCTTGCGCTCCGGCCGCGTCGACACGGAAGGCGCAGGCCAAAACCGCGCCGGCGTCGCTTAAGATCATGACGGCGCTCACGTCGGACACGTCCCGCTCCACGCCCTCGCCACAGCGCGACCGCGCGCGAAGCCAGGCGTTTCGCTACGCGTTGCGCGAGCTGCGCGGCGGCTTGCGCGGCTTCTATGTGTTCGTCGCCTGCATCGCGCTCGGCGTGTTCGCCATCGCCGGCGTCGGCGCGCTGTCCGCAAGCCTGTCCGACAGTCTGGAGCGCGAAGGCCGCACGCTGCTCGGCGGCGACATCGCGCTTTCGCTGATCCAGCGCGAGGCGAAGGCTGAAGAGCGCGCCTTCCTCGCGACGCAGGGACAGGTTTCGGTGGTCGCCACGCATGCGCGGCATGGTGCGCGCGGCCGACGGCCAGCTCGCGCTGGTCGAACTGAAATCGGTCGACGGCGCCTATCCCACGCTCGGCAACATCAAGGCCGCGCCGCAGCTGCCGATGAGCGAGCTGCTGGCCGAGCGCAATGGCGCCTTCGGCGCCGCCGCCGACGCGGTGCTCCTGGCGCGCCTTGGCCTCAAGGTCGGCGATCGCGTCACGGCGGGGTCGGCGACATTTGAAATCCGCAGCGTGATCAGCGCCGAGCCCGACAAGCTCGCGGGCGGCGTTGGTCTCGGTCCCAGCTTCCTGATCAGCGAAGCGGGCCTGCGCGCGACCGAGGTGCTGCAGCCGGGCAGCCTGGTGCGCTGGATCTATCGCATCAAACTGCCGGATGCGGCCGCAAGCGAAACCGCCGTGAAGGCGGCCGAAGACGCCGTGCGCAAAGCCCTTCCCGATGCCGGCTGGGAGATCCGCAGCCGCGGCAATGCCTCGCCGCAACTCGAGCGCAACATCAACCGCTTCACGCAGTTCCTGACGCTGGTCGGCCTCGCAGCACTTCTGGTCGGCGGCGTCGGCGTCGCCAATGCGGTGAAGAGCCATCTCGACCGCAAGCGCGACGTGATCGCAACGCTGAAGGCGCTCGGCGCCACCGGCGACGGCGTGTTCACGATCTACCTCGTGCAGATCGTGCTGCTCGCGCTGATCGGATCGCTGATCGGGCTCGTCGTCGGTGCGGCGCTGCCCTTCGTGGTGGTCGGCGTGCTCGGCAACTTGCTGCCGCTGCCGATCCATCCTGCGGTGCATGCGGGCGATCTCGCGCTGTCGCTGGTCTACGGACTTTTGACGGCGCTGGCCTTCGCGCTGTGGCCGCTCGGGCGGGTGCACGACATTCCGGTCGCGACGCTGTTCCGCGAAACGACCGGCAGCGAGTGGCGCTGGCCGAGGCGGCGCTACCTGGTGATGATGGCCGTGGTGATCGCGCTGCTCGATCGCCGTTGCGGTCGGGCTTGCCTATGACCGGCGGGTGGCGCTGATCTTCATCGGCTCGTCGGCCGCGGTGTTCGCGCTGCTGCGGCTGATTTCCTTCGGCGTGATGGACGGCGCCCGGCGCGTGCCGCGCCCGCGCATGACCATGCTGCGGCTGGCGATCTCCAACATCCATCGCCCCGGCGCGCTGACGCCGTCGGTGGTGCTGTCACTGGGGCTCGGCCTGACCGTGCTGGTGACGATCACGCAGATCGACCGCAACCTGCAGCGCCAGTTCATGGCGCAGCTGCCGGAACGAGCGCCGTCGTTCTTCTTCGTCGATATTCCGAGCGCCGACGCCGATCGCTTCGATGCGTTTCTCGCCGAGCGCGTTCCCGGCGGCAAGATCGAGCGCGTGCCGATGCTGCGCGGGCGGATCGTCGAGGCGCGCGGGGCGAAGGCGGAAGAGCTGAAGCCGTCGCCGGACGCCGCCTGGGTGCTGCAGAGCGATCGCGGCCTCACCTACACCGGGGAGCTTCCGTCAGGTTCCAAAGTCGTCGAAGGGAACTGGTGGGGCGCGGATTATTCAGGTCCGCCGCTGGTCTCGTTTGAGAAGAGGCTCGCCGACGGCCTCGGCCTGAAGCTCGGCGACAGCATCACCGTGAATGTGCTCGGCCGCAACGTCACCGCCAAGATCGCCAACATGCGCACCGTCGACTGGCAGAACCTCGGCATCAACTTCGTGCTGGTGTTCTCGCCGAATGCGTTTCGCGGCGCCCCGCACACCCATATCGCGACCCTGACCGAGCAGAACGCCAGCCCGGAGAGCGACGCGAAGATCATCAAGGCGGTGGCTGCCGCCTTTCCGAGCGTGACCAGCGTGCGCGTGCGCGAAGCGCTGCAGACGGTCGGCGAGGTGGTCACCAACCTGGCGCTGGCGATCCGCGCCTCCAGCGCGATCACGCTGATTGCCGCCATGCTGGTGCTCGGCGGCGCGCTGGCGGCGGGGCATCGGCACCGCGTCTACGATGCCGTCATCCTGAAGACCCTGGGCGCCACCCGGGCCCGGCTGATCGGCGCCTACGCACTCGAATACCTGATGATCGGGCTTGCGACCGCGGTGTTCGGGCTGCTGGCCGGCACCGTCGCCGCATGGCTGATCGTCACCCGGCTCATGACGCTGACCTTCGTGTGGGACGGCCCCAGCGCGGCCGCGGTGGTCGCCGGAGCGCTCGCCGTGACGATTGGTCTCGGGCTGATCGGCACGCTGGTTGCGCTGAACCAGAAGCCTGCGCCCGTCTTGAGGAATTTATGACAAAATGTAGCAGGCGGAATCGCTGCTTCGCGACATTCAGCCGCGCGTGGACCGTTGCGACGGATGTGTTAGTTTCCCACATACTCTTCGGGTCGGATACGTCTGAAAGCGGCCTGTCAGGCCGTGCAAATTGAGGTATTCGGGACAATCTCGCGCCGGCGGCGCAAAACCCTTTGCGTCATGCCGGACAAACATTCGGGGTTTCGACCATGTCGGACTTGGACCGTAACTACGCATCTCCTTTCGGCCGGGCTGCCACCCGCGCGGATGCCGCGACCGTCGATGCCGGTCTGCGCGCCTACATGCTCCGCATCTACAACTATATGGTGATCGGCCTCGCCATCACCGGCTTCGCCGCGCTCGGCGTCTACATGGCGGCCGTGAACGACGGCGCCGCCGGGGCCGCCGGCCGGGTGGGCAACACCTACCTGACGTCGTTCGGCTACGCGATGTTCGTCAGCCCGCTGAAGTGGCTGTTCATCCTCGCCCCGCTGGCGATGGTGTTCGTCATCTCCTTCGGCATCCAGCGGCTCCGCCCGGCAACGGCGCAGATGCTGTTCTGGGCGTTCGCGGCGCTGATGGGCATTTCGCTGTCGTCGATCTTCCTGGTGTACACGCACACCTCGATCGTGCGCGTGTTCTTCATCACGGCAGCCTCGTTCGGTGCACTCAGCCTCTATGGCTACACCACCAAGCGTGACCTCACCGGCATGGGCTCGTTCCTGATCATGGGCCTGTTCGGCGTGATCATCGCGAGCCTGGTGAACCTGTTCCTCGCCTCGTCGATGCTGCAGTTCATCGTCTCGGTCGTGGGCGTGCTGGTGTTCGCGGGCCTGACCGCCTGGGATACGCAGCGGCTGAAGAACGAGTACATCTACGGCTACGCCGGCGAAGGCGACGTCGCGGAGCGCTCGGCGATCCTCGGTGCGCTGTCGCTGTACCTGAACTTCATCAACCTGTTCACGCTGCTGATGCAGCTGCTCGGACAGCGCGAGTAACGCTTTCTCTCCCTACGCGAGAGACGAAGCCCCGGCCGAGAGGCCGGGGCTTTTGTTTGGACGGGTCGACAATGCCGGTTCCCAGACCCGTCGCCGATGCGCTAGTTTTCTCTTCACCATGTCGCTGCAAATCAGACCCACCACGCCCGCCGACCTCCCTGCCATCACCGCCATCTACGAGCACGCCGTCCGCACCGGCACTGCGACCTTCGAGCTCGAGCCGCCGGATCTTGCCGAGATGACGCAGCGCTACGAGGCGCTGGTGGCCGGCGGGTTCCCTTACCTCGTGGCAACGCTTGACGGCGGCGTTGTCGGCTACGCCTATGCCGGCCCCTACCGGCCCCGCCCCGCCTATCGCTTCACGGTGGAGAACTCGGTCTATCTCGACCCGAAGTCGCAGGGAAAACGCATCGGCACCCAGCTGCTGCAGGCGCTGATCGCCGAATCGGAAAAGCGCGGCTACCGGCTGATGGTGGCCGTCATCGGCGATTCGGCGAACCTGGCCTCGATCGGCGTGCACACGCGGACCGGCTTTCGAGATGGTCGGCACGCACCAGAACGTCGGACTGAAGTTCGGCCGCTGGCTCGACACGGTGCTCATGCAGCGCCCGCTCGGCGAGGGCGCGAGTAGCATTCCACAGAGCTGATTTTCTGCGTCATTCCGGGGCGCGCCAAACGGGGTTCGCGCGAAGCGCGGACCCTTTGGCGCGATCCCGCGAATGACGTGGAGGTTCGGTGCAGGCCTCACACCAGCGCCGGCTTGCGATCGATCACCAGCAGCACGCGGTCGAGCTCGTGGCCACGGCGCAGGATGTGGCCACTGGCCGACACGACGCTGTAGGCGCCCTGCTTGCGGGCCAGGCGCGGGTCCTTCTCGATGCGATAGAGCGGCATTTCCGAAGAGCGGCGGAAGATCGAGAACACCGCGCGGTCCTTCAGGAAGTCGATGGCGTAGTCGCGCCATTCGCCGTCGGCGACCATGCGGCCGTAGAGATTGAGGATGCGGTTGAGTTCCAGCCGATTGAAGGTGACACGTCCGGGAGCGGATGCGGTGACCCCGCGCTCCGCTCCCCGGCTCTCGCCGGGTTCACCATCGCCGATCGTCAAGCTCATGCGGCGCCTCCTTCTTGAGCTATTGAAGAGATTACGCTGGGCATAGGCGGCTGCAAGCGCCTCGTGACGCCAATTTAACGGTTCGGCAACACTTGCGACAAATTCCAGCCAAGGGCGCCTAAGCGAACCAGCCTTCGATCCCTCTCCAATGCCCTCATTCCTCCAAAGTTCGCGCCCTATGGTTGCGGCGCGCGAGCAGCAACCTCCGATGGGTGCACCAGGCGACGGCGGAATGAAAAATTTGGCGCTCGATCAAGGGCATCCGCGATCGTCACGGGATCGTTAGGCCGGACCATAATCATGCCCGATTTCGGCCAAGCCGCCGCCGCGCTGGCTTGCGATACAACAATCTCTGCGTTGGCCCGATTCTCGGTTCTCCGGATTCCTCAGCCCCCAGCCCCCCGGAGTTTTGAGGATCGGGCCGTTCTGCAGAGTGCACAAAATTCGAGATGTTGAGCAACCGGCGCGAGCCGGTTTTTTTGTTGTCTGCAATTCGCAGGCACACGACCGCGCGCGGTCGCGCGAGCGTTCGATGCAGCGTTCTTCGATGACGATGAGTGCGTTCGAAACGTACGGGATGCTTGTCGCGAATTCAGCCCCGCATGGCGCTTCGCT
This sequence comes from uncultured Alphaproteobacteria bacterium, assembly GCA_963757845.1. Lineage (GTDB taxonomy): Bacteria > Pseudomonadota > Alphaproteobacteria > Rhizobiales > Xanthobacteraceae > P52-10. Next base: position 41,386 of record CAVWTB010000042.1, on the reverse strand, counting down.
TGTGCGGGCTACGGTCTTCGCTCAGTCGCGCAGCGCCGAATACGTCGCGCCGAGCATGCCGCCTGGTCGCTCGCGGCTGCCTTCCTGAACATAGGCGATGGCGCCATCGGCGCCCTGGCTGTTCAGGTTTTCGATCGGCACGGTCCATGTCGCGGCCTTGCCGGTCCAGTCGCCGACCTTCAGCCAGTTGCGCACCACGTTGTGGTAGGTGATCTCCTTGCCGCGGTTCTCGCCGCGTGCGACCGCGATGGGGACTTCCTTTGCGATCGAGCAGATCCAGACCTCGCCGGCGCTGTGGGCGGCGGAGGATTCCGGCAGCGAGACCGTGATCTGCCCCTTCGCCACCGAGACTTTCACAGGAACCGACATCACGCCGGCCTTGCCGGTGCTGTCGCTGATCGCGCGTTCGATGCTCGCGCGATCGCTGCCAAGCGCGTGCACCTTGCCGTTGACGACGACCTGCGGCGTGTAGACCTGGCGGTCACCGCGAACCTTCGAATACGCCTTTTGCCGCGCGGTGAATTTCGGATCGGCCAGTGTGTCCTTCCAGCCGAGATAATCCCAATAGTCGATCGGCAGGCTGACCGCGATCACACTCGCATCCTTGGCGATCTCGCCGAGCAGCTTGTCCGCCTCCGGACAGGACGAGCAACCTTGCGAAGTGAACAGCTCGACCACCGCACGCGGCTCGGCGGCAGCAGGTGTCGCGAGGAACAGCCCGACGCCGGCCGCGAACACCACGCACCGGCGACAACGATGAACCCTTGACTTCCTTGAGCTGCGGGAGTTCGTCCTGCATCGCATCGCTCATATCAGCGTCCCGCTTGCGAAAAAAACCACCTCGACGAAAAGGCGGCCTCACTCTTAGGCCGCCTTTCAATCACTGTAATCTCACATCGCAGTGAAAATATCCGCCGCTGGCAAACGCTCCGTTAAGCTGCCAATTGGCGCAAGACGTAGTGCAGAATGCCCCCGTTGCGGAAATATTCGAGCTCATCGAGCGTATCGATGCGGCAGAGCAGCGGAACACGCCTCAGGTCGCCGCCGGCGGACACGATTTCGGCCGAAAGCATCTGCCGCGGCTTGAGATCGTCCACGAGGCCGCGGATCGTCACCTGCTCGTCGCCCTTGAGGGCGAGCGACTGCCACGAGGTGCCTTCCTCGAAGGTCAGCGGCAGCACGCCCATGCCGACCAGATTGGAACGATGGATGCGCTCGAAGCTCTGGCAGACCACCGCGCGCACGCCGAGCAGCCGCGTTCCCTTCGCCGCCCAGTCGCGTGACGACCCGTTGCCGTATTCGGCGCCGGCAAACACCACCAGCGGCACGTTCTCCTGCTGGTACTTCATGGCCGCGTCGTAGATCGACATCTCTTCGCCGTCCGGCCAGTGCTTCGTCAGCCCGCCTTCCGGAATGTTGCCGTCCGCGCCCTTCAGGATGAAGTTCTTGATGCGGATGTTGGCGAAGGTGCCGCGCATCATCACTTCGTGATTGCCGCGCCGCGTGCCGTACTGGTTGAAGTCGGCCGGGCGAACCTGCCGCTCCGAGAGATAGCGTCCTGCGGGCGAGGTGAGCTTGATCGAACCCGCGGGCGAGATGTGGTCGGTGGTGATCTTGTCGCCGAATATCGCCAGGATGCGCGCGTCGACGATGTCGGTCACCGGATCCGGCGTCTTCTTGATGCCCTCGAAATACGGCGGGTTCTGCACATAGGTCGAGCTCATGTTCCAGCGATAGGTCTCGCTGTCGGTGGTCTTGATCTTGCGCCAGTTCGGATCGCCCTTGAACACGTCGGCATAGCGCTTCTTGAACACCTTCGACGTGACGAACTTCTTGATGAAGGCGTTGATCTCCTTCGACGTCGGCCAGATGTCCTTCAGGTAGACCGGCTTGCCGTCCTTGCCCGTGCCGAGCGGCTCGGTGGCGAGGTTCTTGCGCACCGAGCCTGCGAGCGCATAGGAGACGACGAGCGGCGGCGAGGCGAGGTAGTTCGCCTGCACGTCCGGGCTGACGCGGCCTTCGAAGTTGCGATTGCCCGACAGCACTGCCGCGGCGATGATGCCGTTGTCGTTGATCGATTTCGAAATCTCCTCCGGCAGCGGACCGGAATTGCCGATGCAGGTGGTGCAGCCGAAACCGATCAGGTTGAAGCCGACCTTGTCGAGATCCTTCTGCAAGCCGGAATTGGCGAGATATTCCGCGACCACCTGGCTGCCCGGCGCGAGCGAGGTCTTCACCCACGGCTTCGCCTTCAGCCCCTTCGCGGCCGCATTGCGCGCGAGCAGGCCCGCGCCGATCAGGACGCTCGGATTCGAGGTATTGGTGCAGGAGGTGATCGCGGCGATCACGACGTCGCCATGGCCGAGGTCGTCGGCACGCCCTTCGACCGCATAGCGCTCCGACTGTTCCATCGCCTTCTTGTATTCGTTCTCCATCGCAGCCGCGAAGCCTTCGGCGACCGACGGCAACGCGACGCGCCCTTCGGGGCGCTTCGGACCGGCCAGCGACGGCACCACATCGGCAAGGTCGAGCGTCAGCGTCTCGGTGAACACCGGGTCGGCCGTCGTGGAGGTGCGGAACATGCCCTGCGCCTTGGCGTACTTCGTCACCAGCGCGACGCGCGCTGCGGCGCGGCCGGACGTCTTCAGATAGTCGAGCGCTTCCTTGTCCACCGGGAAGAAGCCGCAGGTCGCACCATATTCGGGCGCCATGTTGCCGATCGTCGCCTTGTCGGCGACCGAGAGATGGTCGAGGCCGGGGCCGAAGAATTCGACGAACTTGCCGACCACGCCCTTCCTGCGCAGCATCTGCGTGACGGTGAGCACGAGGTCGGTCGCGGTGACGCCTTCCTTCAGCTGGCCCTTCAAGCTTGAAGCCGATCACTTCCGGCAGCAGCATCGACAGCGGCTGGCCGAGCATCGCAGCTTCCGCCTCGATGCCGCCGACGCCCCAGCCGAGCACGGCGAGGCCGTTGACCATGGTGGTGTGCGAATCAGTGCCGACCAGCGTGTCGGGATAGGCGACCTCGAACATGCCGGTCTTCTTGCCGATGGTCATCTTCTCCTTCTTCGTCCAGACGGTCTGGGCGAGATATTCGAGATTGACCTGGTGGCAGATGCCGGTGCCGGGCGGCACGACCGAGAAATTCGAGAATGCGCGCTGGCCCCATTTGAGGAACTCATAGCGCTCCTGGTTCTGCTTGTACTCTTCCTCGACGTTCTTCTTGAACGCCTGGTTGTTGCCGAAGAAATTGACGATCACCGAGTGGTCGATGACGAGATCGACCGGGACCAGCGGATTGATCTTCTCCGCATCGCCACCGAGCGCCTGCATCGCGTTGCGCATCGCCGCGAGGTCGACCACCGCCGGCACGCCGGTGAAATCCTGCATCAGCACGCGCGCGGGGCGGAAGGCGATCTCATGCTCGAGCTTGCGCGTCTTCATCCATTTCGCCACCGCCGCGATGTCTTCCTTCTTCACCGTGCGGCCGTCCTCGTTCCGCAGCAGGTTCTCCAGCAGCACCTTCATGGAGAACGGCAGCCGGGAGATGCCCTTCAGACCGTTTTTCTCGGCAGCAGGCAGGCTGTAGTAGACGTAGGTCTTGGCGCCGACCTTGAGGGTCTTGCGGGACTTGAAGCTGTCGAGCGAGGTCATGTGAGAAATCCCAATTGAAGTCTGACCAGACACCTGGCAGGAGGTATCATGTAACCGTTACTGCCGGAGAGGCGAGAGGCATTTCTGTCGGATGCGCGGTGCAGCATCCGGTTCCGGTTTATAATCGTTTTAAGCTGGCAGCCAATCCGCAAATTGCTTTTCTGGGATGCATTTCAAACTGCTTTGGCAAGCGCTTGCACATCAAAACAGGATAGAAGGCCCGCAACTGGGCTTGAGGAATTCATGCGGCTTGCGGGCAGCGATGTGAGATGTGTGCGAGGCGGGCGCGAGGTTTTCGCCGCGCTCGATTTCGCCGTCGAAGCCGGCGAGGCGCTGGCCGTCACCGGGCGCAACGGCGCCGGCAAATCGTCGCTGCTGCGGCTGATCGCGGGCCTGCTTGTCGCCGCCGGCGGAACGATTGGCCTGCGACGGCGGCGATGCGGAGCGCACTCTCGCCGAGCAGTGCCACTTCCTGGGTCACCGGGACGGGCTGAAACCGTCGCTGTCGGCGCGGGAAAACCTCGAGTTCTGGCGCGACTTTTTCGGCGGCGAGAGCGGCCTCGCCACCCAGGCAAGCCTGGAAGCCTTGGGCATCGCCCACCTTTCCGAACTGCCCGCCTCCTACCTCTCCGCAGGACAACGGCGGCGCCTTGCGCTTGCGCGGCTGGTGGCGACCAAGCGTCCGGTCTGGCTGCTGGATGAGCCAACCTCGGCGCTCGACACCCAGGCGCAGGCGCTGCTCGCCGGATTGATGACGGAGCATCTTCGCAGCGGCGGCCTGATCGTCGCGGCGACCCACGACGCGCTCGGCATTTCCGCGCGCGATCTGAGGATCGGGCCATGAGGGCGCTTTCGGCCCTGATCCGGCGCGACATGATGGTTTCGCTCCGCATCGGCGGCGGCGCGCTGATCGGCGTGCTGTTTTTCTTGAGCGTCGTCGTGCTGATGCCGTTCGGGGTCGGTCCCGACATCGCCCTGTTGAAGCGCATCGGCCCTGCGATCCTTTGGCTCGGCGCGTTGCTCGCGAGCCTGCTGACGATCGATCGCCTGTTCGCCGCCGACCACGAGGACGGATCGCTCGATCTCATCGTCATGAGCCGTACGCCGCTGGAGCTGACCTGCGTGGCGAAAGCGGCCGCGCACTGGATCGCGTCCAGCATCCCGCTGATCGTCGCCGCTCCGATCCTTGGGCTGATGCTCAATCTCGACGGCGCGGCCACCGCAGGCGTGATGCTGACGCTGCTCGCCGGCACGCCCGCGCTCACGTTCACCGGCATGATTGGGGCGGCGCTGGCCGTCACGCTCCGGCGCGGCGGCCTGCTGCTGCCCGTGCTCGTGCTGCCGCTGTCGATCCCGACGCTGATTTTCGGCGTGATCGCCGCCAACGCCGCGGCGGCCGGCGAATCGCCGCTCGGTGCGCCGTTATCGATCCTGTGCGCGCTGTCGCTGTTCGGCCTCGTGGTCGGGCCGTTTGCCGCAGCGGCAAGCCTTCGTCAGGGGCTGGATTGATGCGCCGGTATTTACCAATTCTCTCGCGTGAAATTGAGTTCCGCGCACCGGACGCCGCATTGCGCGCCCAGCGCCACGCCTCTATCAGGACGCCATGAGCCTTATCGATCTCGCAAATCCCTCGCGCTTCCTCGCGCTCTCCGAACGGCTGCTCCCCTGGCTGGCGGGTGCGACCGCGATCTTGATGGCGGTCGGCCTGCAGCAGGCGTTCTTTGCCGCGCCCGACGACTATCAGCAGGGCGCAGTGGTGAAGATCATGTTCGTCCACGTGCCCAATGCGTGGCTGGCGATGTTCGTGTGGGGCGTGATGTGCATCGCAGCCCTCGGCACGCTGGTGTGGCGGCATCCGCTGGCCGACGTTGCGGCGAAGGCGGCAGCTCCGATCGGCGCGGCGTTCACGTTTCTCGCGCTGGTGACCGGCTCGCTTTGGGGCCGGCCGATGTGGGGCACCTATTGGGAATGGGATGCACGGCTGACCTCGGTGCTGATCCTGTTCCTGATGTATCTCGGCATCATGGCGCTGTGGCGCGCGGTGGACGATCCGTCCCGCGCGGCGCGCGCGGCGGCGATCCTGACGCTGGTCGGCGCGATCAACCTGCCGATCATCAAGTTCTCGGTCGACTGGTGGAACACGCTGCATCAGCCGGCGTCGGTGCTGCGCATCGGCGGCCCGACGATCCATCCCTCGCTGCTGGTGCCGCTGCTGATCATGGCGCTCGCCTTCTCGCTGTTGTTCCTGACGCTGCATCTTGCGGCGATGCGCAACGAGATCCTGCGCCGGCGCGTGCGCACGCTGCGCCTGATGCAGGCATCGAGCGCGCAGGCCTGACGGGACGCCCATGAACCTCGGCCAGCACGCAAGCTTCATCGTCGCAGCCTACGCGAGCGCCGCGGTCGTTGTCGTAGCGTTGATCGGCTGGGTGATCGCCGACTATCGCCGCCAGCGCGCAATCCTGCGCGATCTGGAACGCAGCGGCGTGACGCGCCGCTCGGCGCGGCAGGCATCCGGCTCTTCATGACGGCGCCAGGCAACCCGGCAGCTGCGCCCGCGTCGCCTCGCCGTCGCTGGCTCACCGTGCTTCCGCTCCTGGTGTTCGGCGGCCTCGCTGCGCTTTTCTTTCTGCGGCTCGGCTCGGGCGATCCGTGCGAAAATTCCCTCGGCCCTGCTCGGCCGGCCGGCGCCGGCCACCACGTTGCCCGCGCTCGAGGGCCTGACCGACAAGGGCAAACCCGTTCCCGGCCTGACGCCCGAAACGCTGCGCGGCAAGGTGAGCGTCGTGAACGTCTGGGCGTCGTGGTGCGTGCCATGCCACGACGAAGCGCCGCTGCTGCACGCGCTGAGCGACGACAAGCGCTTCCAGATCGTCGGCATCAACTACAAGGACGCGACCTGAGAACGCGCGGCGCTTTCTCGGCCGCTACGGCAATCCGTTCACCGCGGTCGGCGCCGACGCCAACGGCCGCGCGTCGATCGAGTGGGGCGTCTACGGCGTGCCGGAGACATTCGTTGTCGGTCGCGACGGAAAGATCGCGTACAAGCTGATCGGCCCGATCACGCCGGCAAACTACGAGTCGGTGCTGAAGGCGGAAATCGAGAAAGCCTTGCGCGCTTCTCCCTGAACGCACGTTCATTAACGACGCGCACAAGCACTCACGAAAAAATTTCGCGCGTTTATCTCGCGTTCATTTGCGCGACACGGCTCCGCCATGAAGTGCGCGCTCAATTCGTCTCGCCGTTATTTGACGGCAACAACAATGTCTCTGGAGGGACATATCGATGCGACATCTTACGCTCGCAGCACTGACCGCAATCGGCCTGATGGCTGCCACCCCGCTCATGGCGCAGACGCCTGCGCCTGCGACCGGCGGCGGCATGCAGAAGGCCGCTCCTGCACCGGCACCCGCGACGAAGTCGGCTCCGGCCACCACGGGTGCTGCGCCCACCGCTGCGAAACAGGCCGACCTGATCGACATCAATTCGGCGACCGAAGCCCAGCTCTCGACGCTGCCCGGAGTTGCGAAGGCGCGCTCGGAAGCGATCATCAAGGGCCGCCCCTACAAGGGCAAGGACGAGTTGCTGAGCAAGAAGATCGTGCCCGAGAATGTCTACAACGACATCAAGGACAAGATCATCGCCAAGCAGAAAAGCTGATCCGCACCTGAGCTCGATCCGGACGAGCCCCCCTTTTCGGATCGGCTCCAAGTTAAGCCAGGTTGCGCATGAGTTGAGTATGCTGCAGGCGCGCCGGTGTGCCCCCGCCGGTGCGCCTGTTTTTTTGTTCGGTCGTTGAAACTTTCTCCTCATCCTGAGGAGCGCTTCGAAGAAGCGCGTCTCGAAGGATGCAGGCCCCGGAGCCAACCCGGTGAGGTGCCCCGGGCCTCGTGGTTCGAGACGCATCGCTTCGCGATGCTCCTCACCATGAGGGTCAGATGTGGGGGCTAGTGCGAATGCCTAAACATCCCCGCGCTTGACGTCGCTGGTCTCCGCGGTCGCAGGCGCGATGCTGTGGCGATTGATCAGCGGCATCTGCAGCATCGCGAACACGGCCGTGATCGGCACCGCGCCGAACGCCTTGAACGCGACCCAGAAGTCGGTCGACTGCGTGCGCCAGATGGCTTCGTTCAGCACCGCCATCCCGACGAAGAACATCGCCCAGCGGAACGTCAGCGCACGCCAGCCGGCCGGCGTCAGGTTGAACATCTGGTCGAACATGATGGCGATGAAGGATTTGTGGAACAGCAGGCCGACGCCGAGGATCAGGCCGAACAGGCTGTAGATGATGGTCGGCTTCATCTTGATGAAGGTCTCGTCGTGCAGCACCAGCGTCAGCGTGCCGAACACGAGCACGATCACCGCCGAGACGATCGCCATCAGCGGCACGTGCCGCACCACGACGTACGACACGACGATCGAGGTGACGATGGCGACCATGAACGCAGCCGTAGCGACGAACAGGTCGAACTTCGCATTCGCCGCGAAGAAGACGATCAGCGGACCGAGCTCGGTCGCAAGCTTGAACAGCGGATGCGGTACGGCTTTGTCCATCTACGTCACCAACACTTTTGCCTTGGCCTCACCCTTCGAGACGCGCACGTCGTGCGCTCCTCAGGACGAGGAGATACTCAGATGTTTCTCCTCATCCTGAGGAGCGGCTGAAAGCCGCGTCTCGAAGGATGAGGCCCGAAGGGTTAATCTTCAATTCCCGCGATCGCTCGCGCAAAATCCTTCGCGGTGAACGGCGCGAGATCGTCGATCCCCTCGCCGACGCCGATGAAGTGCACCGGCAAGCGCATATCTTGCCGATAGCGCCACCAGAATGCCGCCCCGCGCCGTGCCGTCAAGTTTGGTCATGACGAGGCCGGTCACGCCCGCCGTCTTGAGAAATGCGTCGACCTGCGACAGCGCGTTCTGGCCGACGGTGGCGTCGAGCACCAGAAGCACCGCATGCGGCGCGTCTGCTTCCACCTTCTTCATCACGCGAACGACCTTTTCGAGCTCGTTCATCAGCTCGGCCTTGTTCTGCAGCCGACCGGCCGTGTCGACCAGCAGCACGTCGATGCCGTCCGCCTTCGCCGCCGCCAGCGCGTCGAAGGCGAGGCCCGCGGCGTCCGAGCCTTGCGCACGCGCGACCACCGGCGCGCTCGTGCGCTCGCCCCAGATCTTCAACTGCTCGATGGCGGCGGCGCGGAACGTGTCGCCCGCCGCCAGCATCACCTTGCGCCCCTCGGCGCGAAACTTTGAGGCAAGTTTGCCGATTGTTGTCGTCTTGCCGGAGCCGTTCACGCCGATGACGAGAATGACGAACGGCTTTCGCCCGGCGTCGATCACGAGCGGCCTGGCGACCGCCGCCAGCACCTTCTCCACTTCGGTCGCGACGACCGCCTTCACTTCGTCGGCGGAGATCGTCTTGTCGTAGCGCCCCTCGCCGACCGCGGCGGCAATTCGCGCGGCGACCTCGGTGCCGAGATCGGCGCGCAGCAATACGTCCTCGATGTCATCGAGCATCGCCCGATCGAGTTTTCGCTTGGTGACGAGATCGGCCACCGCTGTGCCGAGCGAACTCGAGGTCCGCTTCAACCCGTCGGACAGGCGGCGCCACCAGCTCCGTTTCGGCTGCTCTTGAATGCTGTCGCTCATGTGGCGCGTGTGATAGCCGTTTCGGCACCATGACGATAGCCGCGAATGAACCGGGAACAGCGTGAAAAGATGGACATCCTCGCGCGTGTGCTTCACCGCGATGGATTGATGCTGATCATCGACAAGCCGGCCGGCATTCCGGTGCATCGCGGCCCGCGCAACAGCCGCGACAAAAGTGGGACGGCGCTGGAGGACTTTTTCGACGGCCTGCGCTTCGGCCTGCCGCGGCCGCCGGTCCTGGCGCACCGGCTGGACCGCGACACCTCGGGCTGTCTCGTGCTCGGCCGACATCGCAAGGCGACCGCCTCGCTTGGGCTGCTGTTCAAGCACAACAAAATCTCCAAGACCTACTGGGCCGTGGTCGAGGGCGGCCCCGAGACCGACGAAGGCACCATCGACATTCCGCTCGGCAGGCTCAACGAGGAGCGCGGCTGGTGGCAAAAGCCCGATCCGAACGGACTGCCGTCGACGACCAACTGGAAGGTTCTCGGACGCGATCTGGAGACGAAGCTCACCTGGCTTGCGCTCGAACCCGTCACCGGCCGCACGCATCAGCTGCGCGTGCACTGCGCGGCGATGGGCTGGCCGATCGTCGGCGACAGCATCTACGGCACGGCGCCGCGCGAAGGCGGGCCGATGCTGCATCTGCATGCGCGGGAGATTTCCGTGCCATTGTCGAAGAACAAGCCGCCGGTGCAAGTGGCGGCACCGGTGCCGGAGCACATGCGAGAGCGGTTAAGGCTGTGCGGGTGGCCGCGGCGAACAAGCGCCGCTGGTCGTGGCTGCTGATCGTCAGGCGCCGGACTGATCCGGGAGCAAGGTCCGCAATCGCAACGGGGAGGAAATGCTCCGTCCGCCCCTGCGTGTCGCTCTCGATCAGGACGTCGCGCATCCGACCGACTTCCGCGGCGAGCCGCTCGCGCAGCGCCGCCTCGCCCTTTTCCCGCAGTTTTCGCGCACGCTCCCGGACCATCGCGCTTGCCACCTGCGGCATGCGCGCAGCCGGCGTGCCGGGCCGCGCTGAGTATGGAAACACGTGCAGGAACGTCAGCCCGCATTCGTCGACCAGATCGAGCGAACGGGCGAACATCTCCTCGGTTTCGGTCGGGAAGCCGGCGATGATGTCGGCGCCGAGCGCGATGTCCGGCCGCAGGCGACGCACCTGATCGCAGAACGCGATTGCATCCTCCCGCAAATGCCGCCGCTTCATGCGCTTCAGGACAAGATCGTCACCCGCCTGCAGCGACAGATGCAGATGCGGCATCAGCCGCGCATCGTCCGCGATGACGTCGAGCAGATCGCGATCCGCCTCGATCGAATCGATCGACGACAGCCGCAGCCGCTTCAACTCCGGCACGGCTTTCAGGATCTGCTTCACCAGCGCTCCGAGTTTGGGCGCACCGGGCAGATCGCCGCCGTAGCTTGTCAGATCGACGCCGGTCAGCACGATCTCGGCATGGCCCGCCTCGGTCAGCGCCCGCACCTGATCGATCACGGCGTCGAGCGCCACCGAACGCGAATTGCCGCGGCCGTAAGGGATGATGCAGAAGGTGCAGCGATGATCGCAGCCGTTCTGCACCTGCACGAACGCGCGCGGCAGGCCGCGCTGAAAACCGTCCACCAGATGCGGCGCCATCGCCTTCACCGCCATGATGTCGGAGACGGCGATCTTCGCATCCGGCCTCGCATAGCCGAGCGCCGCGCGCGTATCGTCCCAGGCATCGCTGCGCAGCTTGTCGTCGTTGCCGAGCACGCGATCGACCTCGTCCATGCCGGCAAACATCTCGGCTTGCGTTTGCGCGGCGCAGCCGGTGACGACGATGCGCGCGCCGGGACGCTCGCGCTTCAGCCTGCGGATCGATTGCCGCGCCTGGGCGACCGCTTCGTTGGTGACGGCGCAGGTGTTGAAGATGATCGCGTCATCGACGCCGGCATCCGCCGCACGCCGGCGAATGATCTCCAACTCGAACGTGTTCAGCCGGCAGCCGAAGGTGATGACGTCGACGCTCATGATCTTCAAGTCAGGCGACGCTGGCGAACAGCGCCGGATCGAAGCGGCTCTCGTATTCGAGCTCGGCCGGCCCCGTCATCAGCACGTGATCGTCGCTCTCGCGCCACTCGATGACAAGATCGCCGCCCGGCGGCGAGATCGTCACCTTGCGGTTGGCGCGCCGCAGCCTTGCCGCCGCCACCGCCGTTGCACAGGCCGCCGAGCCGCAGGCCTTGGTCAGCCCCGCGCCGCGTTCCCAGGTGCGGATGACGATGTGGTCGCGATCGACGATGTGCGCCAGCGTGATGTTGGCGCGGTCCGGGAAGATCGGATGGTTTTCCAGCAGCGGACCGAAGCGGTGCAGGTCGTGGGCGTTCACGTCATCGACCCAGAAGATCGCATGGGGATTGCCCATGCTGACGGCGGACGGCGTATGCAGCACCGGCGCGTCGATCGGGCCGATCTGCAACTCGATCGAGCGCGTGTCGCGGAACTCTTCCGCCAGCGGTATCTCCTGCCAGCCGAACTTCGGCGTTGCCCATGTCGACAGTAAACGTCTCGGACGAAGGTCCGCGCCAGCAGTTCAGGAGCCCGGCCCGGGTCTCGAACGTCATCGCGTTCTCCGGCGAGCCGGCAAACATCTGCTTTGCCACGCAGCGCATGCCGTTGCCGCAGGCGCCGGCTTCCGAGCCGTCATTGTTGTAGATGCGGATGAAGGCCTGGGTTCCCGCAAGCTTTGGCGGATAGAGCGCCATCAGCTGATCGTAGGGAACGGCGGCGGCGATCGCGCGCGCCTCACCCGCGCTGATCGCAGCCGGCTGCGCGCGCAGATCGACGACGACGATCTCGTTGCCGACGCCGTTCATCTTCGCGAAACCGTGGTTTGCCAGTGCGCTCATTTTTTGGGCTCGTATGCCCGTCTTATATGGCCAAAGCCCTGCATATTACCAGTGCCGGGCCTGCCGACGCACCCGCCTTCAAACATCCATGATCGACTACGAAGGTTGTCGCGATAGCCAACGGCGGGCGCTATGATAAAAACCGCCGGAACAACGAATCTTGGAGAGCCCGATGATTCTCCCGCCTCGCTCATCGCGGTCCTTCTCAGCCAGCCTGCTCAGCACGGCGCTTGCGGTTTCCCTGACCCTCGCCGGGACCGCCCTGGCACAGACGCCGCCTGCGCCCGCGGCACCGGCAACCCCGCCCGCGGCTTCGACCCCGGCGCCATCCGCCCCGTCACAGGCAACCCCGCCGGCTGCAACGCCGGCGCCAAGCGAAACCCCGGCTGCCCAACCACCCGCGACGCCGCCCGCGGCTCAGGCTCCCGCCTCGCCCCCGCCCGCAGCGCAAGCGCCTGCGCCGGCCGTGCAGACCGCCGACCCGTTCGGCGAGGAACTGACCCTGACAGCGAAAACCGTCATCTACATGAAGGGCACCGCCAACTGGGACTCGGCCTTCGACACCATCACCTCGTCGCTGAAGACGCTGCAGGCCGCCCTCGACAAGCAGAGCATCAAGGCCGGCAGGCCCGCCGCTGATCGTCTACACCTCGACCGACGACACCGGCTTCGTGTTCCAGGCCGAGATCCCGGTGGCCGAGCCGCCGAAGGCGCCGCTGGGCAAGGACATCTCCAACGGCAAGTCGCCCGAGGGCAAGGCGCTGAAGTTCGTCCACCGCGGCTCTTACGACAACATGGACAACACCTACGAGGCGATCACCAATCACCTCGACGAGAAGAAACTGGAAGCGAAGAACTCCTTCATCGAGGAGTACCTCACCGATCCGCTGAAGACGGCGGAAGACAAGCTCGTCATCAACGTCTTCGTGCCGCTGAAGTGATGCGCACCGGCCTCGCGCTCGCGGCCCTTTTGGCAGCGAACCTGCCGGCGCTCGGCGCAAACCGCGCCACCGACGATCTCGGTCAACGGCGAAGCGCAGGTCTCCGTCGCGCCGGACCTCGCGCAGATCGACGGCGGGGTCACCACCGAAGCCAAGACCGCGCGCGAAGCAAGCGAGGCCAACAACAAGGCGATGGCGGCGATCCTGCCGGCGCTGAAGGCCGCAGGCATCGCCGAGACCGACGTTCAGACCGCGCGCCTGTCGCTGTTCCCGCAGAGTGCGCCGTCGCGGCCGAACGGGCCCTTGCAGATCACCGGCTATCGCGCCAGCAACCGTGTCACCATCCGCATCCGCGACGTCACGAAAGTAGCGGCCACGATCGATGCGCTGGTCGCTGCCGGCGCCAACGAGATCGGCGGCATCAACTTCATGGTGTCGCAGGAATCGAAGCTGCTCGACGATGCGCGCGTCAAGGCGATCGAGGACGCGCGCCGCAAGGCGGAGATCTACGCCAAGGCCGCCAACGTTCGTCTCGGCGCGCCGGTCAGCATCAGCGAGGAAGGATCGGGCGGGCCGCAGCCTGTGGTGCGCGCGCAGTTCAAGGCCGCGCGCCGCCAACGCCGATCGCGCCCGGCGAAGAAACGCTGCGGGTGTCGGTGAGCGTGTCGTACGAGATCGTGAAGTAGGCCCACCAGTAGCCTCACCCTGAGCGAGCGGCCGCAGGCCGCGTCTCGAAGGCGCGAGGCGTGGCACTCGCCTCGGCGCTCATGGTTCGAGACGCCGCTGCGCGGCTCGCTCACCATGAGGGTTTGGATGGATCAAATCACAAACACTTCTCCCGGCTTCAGCACGCGGAATTTCTCAGCTGCGACGTTCGCCGCGCCCAACGCTGCGGCGAGCTCATTCACCGGCGCGTCGATCGCCTCGTTGGTCAGCTGGAACGTGCCGTGGTGATGCGCGAGCGCCTGCTCGGCGCCGCAGTCGGCAAACGCCTTCACCGCGTCTTCCGGGTTCATGTGCTGGTCGCGCATGAACCAGCGCGGCTCGTAGGCGCCGATCGGCAGGATGGCGGTTCGAAACGGCCCGTATTTTTCGCGCGCGCGGCGGAAGTGGACGCCGCTGCCGTAACCTGAATCGCAGACGATGTAGATTTTCCCCGCCGGCGTTTCGAGCACGAAGCTCGCCCACAGCGCCTTGTTGCGGTCGAGCAGGCCGCGCGCCGTCCAGTGCCGCGTCGCCACCAGCGTCACGGCGACGCCGTTGCCGAGCTCGACGCGATCGTGCCAGTCGAACGCGCTCGCACGAATGGCGCTATCATGAGACTTCATCGTCAGATCGTTGCCGAGCGGGGTGATCACCCGCGGCGAAAATTTCGCATGCAGCTGCGACAGCGTCGCAACATCGAGGTGATCGTAATGGCCGTGCGACACCAGCACCGCATCGATCGCCGGCAGCTTCTCGAACGCGATGCCCGGATCGTTGACACGCTTTGGACCGGCGAACGAGAACGGCGAGGCGCGCTGCGACCACACCGGGTCGACCAGAATGTTCAGCCCCGCCGTCTGGATCAGCCAGGAGGCATGGCCGACGAAGGACAGGCGCACGCCGCTCATCACCCGCGCCGGAGGCGTATCGGAGAACGGCGACGGCACCCATTCGGGCCACTGGGCGCGACCGCCTTCGCGCTGCCAGCGCAACAGATCGGAAAAGCTCTTCGGCGGCGATCCGTCGGGATCGAAGAAGCGCACGCCGTCGAAATGATCGGAGACCGGACCGGAATAGTTGGGCATGAACCTCGACCAGAGTGCGGGAATGCCGACAGCGGCGGCAAGGCCGGCAAGAGAGATGAGAAGGCGGCGGCGGGAAACTGACATCGAGTGATGATGCGATGCAGGCGGTTGGAATGATTGGCGGGCGCGCAGTAGGATCGCGCGGCGGTTTGAGAGATATGGCCGATGCCGACACGACGCAACGTTGCCGCAGCACTGCTTGCCCTCGGTTTGCTGGGCGCCGCCGTAGCTCATGCGCAACCGGTCGCCCCCGCGCCAGACCTTAACGCGGCTCGCCGCGAGCTCGACACCTTTCGCAACGATCTCAAGCGCGCGGCCGAGACTGCGCGACATCGCCCGGCTGCGCGCCCTGATCGCCGACACGTTCACCCACACCCGCGCCTCGGGCAAAATCGACGACAAGGAGACCCGCATTATCGCGCTGCTGGCGCGAGAGCCGACCATCGAGACCGGCCTCGTGCTCGACGATTGGTTAAGCGTGCGCGGCGCGGAAGGCGATCCTGACCGCCCGCAGCCCGCTCCTGAACCGGGACGAGAACAGGACCTACGATGTCCGCTGGATGCAGGTTTTTACGAAGATTGCAGGCCGGTGGCGGCTCGCCTCCAGCCGCGAGACAGGGCTCGAGCCGGAGAAATGAGCCGCTTTCGGCCCTCCAAGGTTGAGAATGCAGGCGAAATTTGCGGTTCCGGCGCCATTTCCTTGACTTTTCGCCAGTCGGCCGCTTTAAGTCCGCCAATTCTCGAAAAGGCTTTCTTTTCGACCCGCCGACCGGTCCCGTGAGGCCGGAGGTCAACGCCCGACAGCGCGATGCGCCCTCGGGCGCAAACGTGTTTGGTTCTTCTGCTCCTCACCCCACCTGAGCGGGGAGAGGCACCCTTCGAGACGCCCGCCTTCGCCCCTGGGGCTACGGCGAGGCGCCTCAGGGTGAGGGAAAAGGAAAA
Source organism: uncultured Alphaproteobacteria bacterium (assembly GCA_963757845.1). Lineage (GTDB taxonomy): Bacteria > Pseudomonadota > Alphaproteobacteria > Rhizobiales > Xanthobacteraceae > P52-10. The sequence continues at coordinate 25,523 of CAVWTB010000042.1, read as the reverse complement.
CGGGCGTGTTCGACAATCTGTCGGAAAAGCTTGGCGGCATTCTGGATCGGCTGACGCGCCGCGGCGCGCTCACCGAGGCCGATGTCGATGCGGCGATGCGCGAGGTGCGGCGGGCGCTTTTGGAGGCGGACGTGGCGCTCGAGGTCGTGCGCACGTTCACCGACAAGGTGCGCGAGGAAGCCGTCGGCGCGACCGTCGTCAAGTCGGTCACGCCCGGGCAGATGGTCGTCAAGATCGTGCACGACCAGCTGATCGCCACGCTCGGCTCCGACAGCCAGACCATCGACCTCAACGCGCCCGCGCCGATCGCCATCATGATGGTCGGCCTGCAGGGTTCCGGCAAAACCACCACCACCGCAAAGCTCGCCCGCCGCCTCACCGAGCGCGACAAGCGCAAAGTGCTGATGGCCTCGCTCGACACCCGCCGTCCCGCGGCGATGGAGCAGCTCGCCGTGCTCGGCCGCGATGTCAGCGTCGAGACGCTGCCGATCATGCAGGGCCAGACGCCGCCGCAGATCGCGCAGCGCGCGCTGCAGGCGGCAAAGCTCGGCGGCTACGACATCGTGCTGCTCGACACCGCCGGCCGCACCACGCTCGACGAAGCGATGATGGCGGAAGCCGCCGAAGTGAAGGGCGCCGCCAATCCGCATGAGGTGCTGCTGGTCGCCGACTCGCTCACCGGCCAGGACGCGGTCAACCTCGCGCGCGCATTCAACGAGCGCGTCGGCCTCACCGGCATCGTGCTGACGCGCGTCGACGGCGACGGCCGCGGCGGCGCTGCCCTGTCGATGCGCGCGGTCACCGGCGCGCCGATCAAGCTGATCGGCACCGGCGAAAAGACCGACGCGCTGGAAGATTTTCACCCGGCCCGGATCGCCGGCCGCATCCTCGGCATGGGCGACGTGGTGTCGCTGGTCGAGAAGGCGGCGGCGAACATCGACGCCGAGAAGGCCGCGCGCGTCGCCGAGAAGATGCGCAAGGGCAAGTTCGATCTCGCCGACATGCGCGAACAGCTGCTGCAGATGCAGAACATGGGCGGGCTCGGCGGCTTGATGGGCATGCTGCCCGGCGTCGCCAAGATGAAGAACCAGATCGCGGCCGCCAACCTCGACGACAAGATCCTGAAGCGTCAGGTGGCCGTCATCGACTCGATGACGCGCGAGGAGCGGCGCAATCCCGACCTCCTGAAGAACAGCCGCAAGAAGCGCATTTCCGCAGGCTCGCGGCGTGAAGGTCGAGGAGATCAACAAGCTCCTGAAGATGCACCGGAACATGGCCGACATGATGAAGGCCATGGGCCAGGGCAAGCGCGGGCCGATGGCCGCGCTCGGCAACATGATGGGTTTTGGCGGCGGCGGCGGCATGCCGAGCCCGGAGCAGATGAAAGAGCTCGCCGAGAAGATGCCGGGCGGACTGCCGCAAGGCGGCATGCCCGGACTGCCGAAGGAATTTCCAGGAACGCTGCCGGGCGGACCCGGCCTGCCCGGTCTCGGCAAACCGAATTTGCCGGGCCTCGGCGGTTTTCCGGGCCTGGGAAAGAAAAAGTAACCTAACGATCAAACAGACAGACAATATCAGGAGAAAAGAATGTCCGTCGTCATCCGCCTCGCACGCGCAGGCACCAAGAAGCGTCCCGTCTACCACATCGTCGTCGCCGACTCGCGCTTTCCGCGCGACGGCCGCTTCATCGAGCGGCTCGGCTACTTCAATCCGCTGCTGCCGAAGGACAACGAGACGCGGCTGAAGCTCGACCTCGAGAAGGTGAAGGCGTGGATGGCGAAGGGCGCGCAGCCCTCCGACCGCGTGATGCGTTTCCTCGATGCCGCCGGCGTCGCCAAGCGCAAGCCGCGCAACAACCCGCAGAAGGCCGTTCCGCGCAAGGAGCGCGGCAAGGAAGGCGCAGCCGCGGCGTAAGTCGATTGGGCTGCGGCTTATGCGCAGCCGCGCTATATTAGCTGCGGCGCTCGACTGCCTCGGCCTTGTGCCGGGCATCCACGTCTTGGCAACATGCTCCGGCTAAGACGTGGATGGCCGGGACAAGCCCGGCCATGACGGACAGGGATGAGGCCCGTGCCGTCTGATCGCATCATCATCGCGAAATTCGGCGCCGCGCACGGCGTGCGCGGCGAGATCAGGCTTTGGCCGTTCACCGAAGACCCGCTGTCGGTCGCAAGCTACGGCCCGCTCGAGACGCAAGACGGCAAGCGGCGCTTCGAAATCGCCACGGCCCGCGCGGCCAAGGATCATCTCGTCGCGCGCATCAAAGGCGTCGACACGCGTGACGCCGCCGAGAAGCTGAACGGGCTCGAACTCTACGTCGCGCGTGAAAAACTGCCCGCGACCGAGGACGACGAATTCTATCACGCCGACCTGATCGGCCTTGCCGCGGTCACGCAGCAAGGCGACGCGCTCGGACGCATCATCGCCGTGCACAATTTCGGCGCGGGCGATATCATCGAAATCGCACCGGCAAACGGCGGCGAGACGAGGCTGTTGCCGTTCACGAACGCAGTGGTGCCGACGGTCGATCTCTTGGGCAAGCGCGCGACCATCGTGCTGCCCGATGAAATCGAGGGCGACGATCCCGATCAGTGCGGACGCATGACCATGTGGACTGCAACCGTTCTCACGCTCTTCCCCGACATGTTTCCCGGACCGCTCGGCGCGAGCCTCGCCGGCAAGGCGCAGGCCGCCGGTCTCTGGCAGCTTGAGACGCGCGACATCCGCGATGCGGCGACCGATCGCCACCGCAGCGTCGACGACACGCCGGCCGGCGGCGGCGCCGGCATGGTTTTGCGCGCCGACATCGTTGCGCGCGCGTTCGACGCGCTGCCGGTCATCGAAGGCCGGCCGCGGCTGCTGATGAGCCCGCGCGGGACGCCGCTGACGCAAGCGCGCGTGAAGGAGCTTGCCGCCGGTCCCGGACCGATCATCGTCTGCGGCCGCTTCGAGGGCGTGGACCAGCGCGTCATCGACGCACGTCAGTTCGAAGAGGTCTCGATCGGCGACTACGTCCTCTCCGGTGGCGAGATCGCCGCCCTGGTGCTGATCGATGCCTGCGTGCGGCTGCTGCCGGGCGTGATGGGCAACACGACGTCGTCAGATTCGGAAAGCTTTTCCGACGGCCTGCTGGAGTATCCGCAATACACGCGCCCGGCGGAGTTCGAGGGGCGGACGATCCCGGAGGTGCTCACCTCCGGCGATCATGCAAAGGTCGCCGCCTGGCGCCGCGCGGAAGCGGAGAAGCTGACCAAGGAACGGCGCCCTGATCTGTGGGCCGCCTGGCGGCGTGCGCAGACGGACAGCGCGAATGACTAACCGCCAATCGCGTCAATCACCAATTCTCAACCCTCATGGTGAGGAGCGCCGCGCGAAGCCGGGCGTCGTCGAACCAGACGCAGGCCGACGGGTGCGCGTTCGCCAAGCGAACTTTCCGCGCGTGGCCTTCATCCTTCGAGACGCCCTGCTTCGCTCTTCGAGCTTCACGCAGGGCTCCTCAGGATGAGGAGGGCCGTTCGATCTACGCAGCGCTCCTCAGATCCTATGGGGCGACGGGTGGTCAGGAGGTAGGATTGAGTTTCCAGACCATTCCAACCTCGGAGGACCAAGATGTTGAAGCTCGATCGCACTGACGCACCCGTCGCCGCCGAGTATGCCACGGTGCAGGTCGCGTTTGAACTGAGCAAGAAGAGTGGAAGCTCGGCGTGCTGCTGCCGGGCTCGCAGAAGTTGAGCCGATACGCGATTGCGGGCGGTGATTTGGCCGAACTGACGAAGCTGTTGGCGTTGGCGCGGCAGAGGGCGGAACGCAGCAGCGGCAAGCCAGTGCGCGTGCTGGCGTGCTACGAGGCCGGCTATGACGGACACTGGCTGCACCGCTGGCTGACGGAGCAAGGAGTGGTCAACCACGAGATCGATCCGTCGAGCATCGAGGTGAGCCGGCGCGCGCGGCGCGCCAAGACCGACCGGATCGACTTGGAGAAGATGATGCGGGCGTTCCTCGCCGATCTGCGCGGCGAGCCGCGCGCCTGCAGCGTGGTGCATGTGCCGTCGGTGGAGGACGAGGATCGCAAGCGGCGCAACCGCGAGCGGGATCGTCTGAAGAAGGAGCGCACCGCCCACACCAATCGCATCGAAGGCCTGCTGCATGCGCAAGGCGTTCGCGATGCCCAGTCGATGACGCGTGGCTTCATCGCCAGTCTCGACCGCGTGCGCACCGGTGACGGACGGCCGCTGCCGCCCAAGCTCAAGCAGGAGATCGTCCGCGAACACGCGCGGTTGATGCTGGTGGACCAGCAGCTGAAGGAGCTGGAGGCCACGAGCATGGCCGAGGTGAAGGCCGCGGCGCCCGGCTCGGCCGAGGCCAAGATCAAGCAGCTCATCGAGCTGAAGGGCCTTGGGCCGGTCAGCTCGCAGGGCTTCGTCAACGAGGTGTTTTACCGCTCGTTCGCCAATCGCCGCCAGGTCGGCGCCTGTTTCGGCTTGACCGGCACCCCCTTCAACAGTGGCAACAGCGAGCGCGACCAGGGCATCAGCAAAGCCGGCAACCGTCGGGCGCGCGCGCTCGCTGTCGAGCTCGCCTGGCTATGGCTCCGACATCAACCCGACAGCGAGCTCAGCCGCTGGTTCCGTGCACGCGTCGGCGATCAGAAGGGACGCGTCCGGCGGATCGCTGCTGTCGCGCTGGCGCGCAAGCTGATGGTCGCGCTGTGGCGCTACTTGACCACCGGTGTGGTGCCGACCGGCGCCACGCTGCGTCCGGCTCACTGATCGGCCTCGCGCAAATGGCGGCCGACGTGACCCGGTATCGACGTGTGACCGTTCCTCATCCAGGGACAACACAACCCGTTTCCTCAGAGGGGTCCCGTCTTTCTTGGGCCATGCCTTCACTCGTGCATGAAGGATTAGGGCACCGGGCGATCGAGCCCGACCGGATACAAGGTGATGCGGTGTTGTTGCCGCATGCTTGCAAAACGACCCAGTCCAGGGATCACGTCATGCCGCTCATCGCGCGCCTCATCGTCCCGACCATCCAGCCTCGCGCCGGGCTCGCCGCCGTCAAGGCGTGGCCTGGCAACCGCGGAGCGTGCGGTTCCCACGCAGCGACGGCCAGCCTTGACTGCGGCTGCGCGCGGCGCTCCCGCAGGATCATGGTCGTGACGGAGAAACGGCTCTCAGTCGAACAAAGAAACTGACCACGGAGTTTGCTGCCATGCCGTAAGCTCGCCCCGCATCTACCCCTTGACTTCCGCGCTCCCATACAAGGATGAGGAGAAAAGCTGCATTTGCAGCGTTGGATTTGCAGTCACGCCGCCGCCGCGTATCGCATGCCGATCGCCAGCGCTTCGGCCGGCGAACCGCGGTCGCGGAAAGCCACCTCAAATCCCTTGACGATCGCGGACGCGCGTTCCTCGGGGCGGCCGTGGTGGCGCACCGAGTTGGGGCGATAGTCGCCGAACCCGTATTGCGTGGTCGCATAGACCGCAGCCGGAAAATCCGGCCTTTCCAGCTTGCGCACGCCGGCAAAATAGCCGGCGAGAAAATCAGCATGCAGCTCGACGCGCTTCACGGTCGGCTGGCCGGCCTGGAGCCGCTTCGACAGGCCGTGCTTGTACTGCGCGATGTGACCGAACTCATGCGCGGCAACCGCGCTGACGACGACGTCGGGATGCTCGCGCGCCCTCAGGCAGCGTTCGAGCAGGCGTCTGCCGAACAGGATGGAGCCGTCCTCACGCGACAGCAGCCGCCGCTGCGTCGCGAAGGCATTGGGCGCCGCCGAATCGTCGAACCACGCGAAGCCTGGCAACACGTTCCACGTATCGGTGAGCCGCGACAGCGTCTGCGCCAGCGCGTAATCCAGTTCGCGATCGCCGGAGCCGACGATGGTCGGCGAATCGCCGGGCCCGAACGGCGTCGCGCCCAGCGCGAACACTGCATCGGCCTCGTCATCCGTGAGCGTGCAGCCAAAGGAATGTGGGGCAGCGGCGGCGTGCGCGCGACAGCCGCACGAGGCCGCGAGCCAGCCGATGGTCAGCAGCCCTCCGAGCGCAATGTCGCGGCGGGTAATCATGGCATCAGCACAGGTTCGGATAGCGTTGGCACGCGGTGCCGGCCGGCGGCGCCGGGCGCAGCTGCGCCGGCGTCTGCGCGACGGAAACGGACGGAGCGGGAGGCGTGACGAGCTGCGGCGATTGTGCGGGCCGTTCCAGGTTCTGCACGGCCTCCTTGATCAGCGGGACGAGCGAGCTGACACCCATCGTGTTCGGCACCAGCGTGTGGGTGTAATTCGGCGAAGCCTCGCTGACTTCGACCGCGCGGAATTTCACGCCCTTCAGCCCATGCGCCTCGCAGGCGATGGTGTTCTGCGGTGTCATGAAGCCGCTGCTGCGCAAATCGAATGCCGCCTCGTCCTTCACGCAGAAGGTGCCGCCGGTCTGCGTCTCCGGCACGGTCAGGGGGCGGTTGGCGCTGTCGAGCGCATAGACATAATAGTTGCCGGACGGGATTTCGCCGTAGAGCACGTTCTGGCAGGCGCCGGGGGCCAGCGTCCACCAGCCGCGCGAGGTCCAGCCGTAACGGCCGTCATTGTTGCCGAAGGCGAGCTTGACCTGGGCGCCGGACGAATTGCAGACGCGAAAGTCCGCCCGGCCCGGGCTCGTGCTCAGGGCCAAAAGGGCGGCGGTCAGGCAAAGGGTGGCAGTCAACGCGGCGCGCATGGGCGTCCCGCTCCAAGGGGTCATTCACCCTGCAGTTTCCGCGGTCCGGAACAAAAATACTGTGATGGATCATCACATAAAGGCGTCTCGCCGTCCAGGCGGCAGGGCCGCCAACGCCAAAAAACACGACGGACGGGTGACAACGGCGATCCCATCCCTTATAGGAGCGCCAACCAATCCGCTTGGCCGCCTTCAGCAAGAGTGGGTTCCGGTTTTGCGCCCGGTGGGCTCGCGCAGATTTAAGAACGGATACGACGTTTGCGCAGCCTTTCTGGCGCGCCGCCGATGGAGATTTCAATGAACCTGATCCAGACGCTCGAGAAAGAGCAGCTCGACAAGCTGTCCGCGGGCAAGGACATCCCGGCCTTCTCCCCGGGCGACACGGTGATCGTCAACGTCAAGGTGAAGGAAGGCGACCGCACCCGCGTGCAGGCCTATGAGGGCGTCTGCATCGGCCGTTCCGGCGGCGGGCTGAACGAGAGCTTCACCGTGCGCAAGATTTCGTACGGCGAAGGCGTCGAGCGCGTGTTTCCGCTCTATTCGCCGATGATCGACAGCATCAAGCTGGTGCGCAAGGGCAAGGTCCGCCGCGCCAAGCTCTATTACCTGCGCGGCCGCCGCGGCAAGTCCGCGCGCATCGTCGAGAAGCAGGACAAGCAGGTCGCCGACAAGCAGGCCGCAGCCGCAGAGTAAGCGCTGCAGCAAGCAGGCGTGCGTTCATGAAAGCGTTTGCTGGCGTCGAAATTCCCGAGAACTTGCAAGACGCCGTCCGGCCCGACCGGACGGCGCTTGTCGTTTACGACATGCAGGTCGGCATCCTGCAGCAGCTGCCGAACGGCAAGGCCGTGCTGGAGAAAGTGCTGACGGTGCTGGACGCCGCGCGCTCGGCCGGACGTGCGCGTGATCTTCATGCGGCACATGTCGCTGCCAAAGCGCCTCTCCGGCGCATTTCAGCTGCGGCAGATGATGGTCTGGCAGCGCAAAACCTCGCCCGACGAGGTGCATCCCTGGTTCCTGCGCAGCAATCCCGGCTTCGAGCTCGCACCTGAGCTCTCCGTGCGCGACGACGAGGCGGTGCTCGACAAGATCACCATGTCGGCCTTCGAAGGCACGCCACTCTCGATTGCGCTGCGCGACTGCGGCCTCACGAGCTTTGTCATCGCCGGCATCGCCACCGAGATCGGCATCGAGCCGACCGTGCGGCACGGCTCGGACCTGGGTTTCGTCCCGGTGGTCGTCACCGACGCCTGCGGCGCCGGCCACGCCGACGCCGGCGAGCGCGCCATGGCCAACATGCGCTTCATGGGCGACGCGATGCTCTGCACCACGGACGAGCTGAAGGCGGCCTGGGCGGGCTGAGGCGCATATCGGCTGCGACATTGGCTCGATTGTCGGCCCGCAGCGCCTTATGTTACAAAGTGGAATGGTTCTAGATCAGCTACGAGATGGCGCATCAGCGCGGAATGAGGATCGTCCTCGACGACCGCAGCCGGCTGCCGTGGCGCTTCTTCGGCCGGCTGACGACGGCTGCGCTCGCGGCCTGATTTTTTCGCGCGACGCCTGAGCGTCGCCGATCGTCCGCCTGCCCTTTCAACTTTCCGCTTCAAGGCCAACACCATGTCCAAACCCACCACGCTGTATGACAAGATCTGGAACGACCATCTGGTCCACGAGGCCGCCGACGGCACCTGCCTGCTCTATATCGACCGCCACCTCGTGCACGAGGTGACCAGCCCGCAGGCGTTCGAAGGCCTGCGCATGTCGGGCCGCAAAGTGCGCGCGCCGGAGAAGACGCTGGCCGTGGTCGACCACAACGTGCCGACCACCGATCGCACCAAGCCCAATCCCGATCCGGAGTCCGCCGAGCAGATCAAGACGCTCGCCGACAACGCAGCGCATTTCGGCATCGAGTACTACAACGAGTTCGACCGGCGGCAGGGCATCGTCCACATCATCGGCCCCGAGCAGGGTTTCACCCTGCCCGGCACGACCATCGTCTGCGGTGACAGCCACACCTCCACGCACGGCGCGTTCGGCGCGCTCGCGCACGGCATCGGCACCTCCGAGGTCGAGCATGTGCTGGCGACGCAGACGCTGATCCAGACCAAAGCGAAGAACATGCGCTTCACCGTCGACGGCAAGCTGCCCGACGGCGTCACCGCCAAGGACATCATCCTCGCCATCATCGGCGAGATCGGCACCGCGGGCGGCACCGGCCATGTGCTGGAATATGCCGGCGAAGCGTTCCGCGCGCTGTCGATGGAAGGCCGCATGACCGTCTGCAACATGTCGATCGAAGGCGGCGCGCGCGCCGGCCTGATCGCGCCGGACGAGAAGGCGTTCGAATTCCTGAAAGACCGGCCGAAGGCCCCGAAGGGCAAAGCGTGGGACGACGCGCGCCGCTACTGGGACACGCTGCGCTCCGACGACGGCGCGCATTTCGACACCGAATATCGGCTCGATGCGGCAAAGCTGCCGCCGATCGTCACCTGGGGCACGTAGCCTGAGGACGTGATCGCGATCACCGGCAAGGTGCCGAACCCGGCCGAGATCGCCGACGAAGCCAAGCGGCTCTCGAAGGAGCGCGCGCTGGCCTACATGGGCCTGACGGCGGGCACGAAGATCACCGACATCAAGCTCGACCGCGTGTTCATCGGCTCCTGCACCAACGGCCGCATCGAGGATTTGCGCGCGGTGGCCAAGGTCGTCGCCGGCAAGACCGTCAACGCCAGCGTCAACGCGATGATCGTGCCGGGCTCCGGCCTCGTGAAGGAGCAGGCGGAAGCCGAAGGCCTCGACAAGATCTTCGTCAAGGCCGGCTTCGAATGGCGCGAGCCCGGCTGCTCGATGTGCCTCGCCATGAACCCGGACAAGCTGAAGCCGGAAGAGCGCTGCGCCTCGACCTCGAACCGCAACTTCGAGGGCCGCCAGGGCTTCAAGGGCCGCACGCATCTCGTGTCGCCGGCGATGGCGGCAGCGGCGGCGATCGCGGGGCATTTTGTCGACATCCGAGAGTGGCACTGAGCAAACAGGCCACTTGCACGAAAGAAGAAGCGCCGCTCGAGAGAGCGGCGTTTTTGTTTGTTCCCACCGCTCCAAGAAATTGGAAGTATTCCAATTCCAAATCAATTTCGTTGAACCTCTCTAATCAAGCCCGGCTGCGACACCGCGGTGCTTGATCGCGCACAGGCGCTCATCCACAGACGGCTTGAGCAGAATTCGAACAAGAACACTTCCACATCGGCGGGGCCCTCGATGAATGACAATGCTGCGCTGCGCAAGCAGCTGACGGCGCCACCCGAGCGCGTGCTGACGCGGCTGGTGGCGATGGGCAAGGTCATGATCGTCGCGCAGGACGGCGGCGTCACCCACGAGCGCATCGGCACCGTCGAGAAGGTCATCAAGGCCGACGGCCGTCTCGTGTTCGCAGGTTCCGCGCACGACTGCAGCGTGGACGTCACGCAGGTGGCGTCGGTCGTTGCCGACCGCTCCGGCAAGATGAAGGACAAGGTGCTGCCGAAGCTCGAGCTGTTGAACGCGAACGGCGAGCTGGTGTTCAGTGTCGTCGGGCTCGACGGCATCGAGAAGTTCGACGACGCGATTGCGCGTTATGACGGCACAGCCGTCGAACCCAAGCCGAAGCAAGCAGGCTCCCAAGCGACGCTCGATGACGACGATCCGGCGATGGCCCCGCTCACCGCGGCGAATGCATCGGGTGCGGAAATCGCCATCGAGATGACGAAGTCCGGCATGCTGCAGCGCTGGAGCGGGCTCGTGCCGGCGATAAACCCGGCGATGGGCTTCATCAACATCATCGCACCGGATTTCCATCTGCATGTGCGCGGAGGCTGCGTGGCGCGCTGGGAAAGCCGGGACGCCGAGGCCGCCGGCCATGTCCGCCTCACCGCGCTCGACGCCGAGGGCAGGCCGATCGGCCTTGCCCTGCAAGGACCGCGCGCGGCGTTCGTCGCCGAATGACGCCTGGTGCGGATGCAGCCGCAACGTTCGCGCATCCGCGCGGAACATGGCTCGATCCTTCGACCGGTGAAGCGATTGCACAATCCGCCCTGCTGCGCGACCTGGCGCGGCGAAAGGTCGTGCTGCTCGGCGAAAAGCACACCGTCTATGAAATCCATCGCTGGCAGCTCGCCGTCGCAACCATGCTGCATGCCCTGCATCCGAACATCGCGATCGGCTTCGAGATGTTTCCGCGCGCGATGCAGGACGTGCTCGACGACTGGGTCGCCGGCAAGCTTTCGAGCGCGGCCTTCCTGCAGGCCGTCGACTGGCCGACCGTCTGGGGCTACGACGCGAGCCTCTATCTGCCGCTGTTTCACTTCTGCCGGCAGCAACGCCTGAGGATGCTGGCGCTGAACTGTCATCGGCCGCTGGTGACGCGCGTCGGCAAGGAAGGCTGGGCGGCAATCCCGGACAAGGAACGCGACGGACTGACGCCCGCCGCGGACGCGACGCCAGCCTATCGAAAGCACCTGTTCGACATCATGGGCGGAACGGCGGCGCCGATGCAGGCGAAGTCGGCCGACGATCCGACGCTCGATCGCTTCATACGCGCGCAGCAGACCTGGGATCGCGCGTTCGCCTGCAACATCGCCCGCGCGCTGGAGCAGCCAAATCCCCCGCTGGTTGTCGGTATCATCGGCTCGGGCCATCTGCGCTATCGTTACGGCACGCCATATCAGCTGCGCGACCTCGGCATCGAGGACGTCTCGGTGTTGCTGCCGACATTCGATGCCGAGCACGATGCGACGAAGATCAAAGGCATCGCCGACGCGATCTTTCGGCTCGATGACATCGAGCCGGAGGCACCACTGCCGCCGCGCATGCAGGCGGCTGTCGATGCGAGGCGTGCGGAGCAAGTCAGCTCAGGCAAAGCATAACCTCTGTCATTGCGAGCGAAGCGAAGCAATCCAGCTACGCGCCGGCAGGCGCGCTTACAATAATTCGCTGAATACGCCGCTGATGCTCCCGCATGTTCGTGTGGCGGCACTTTGGCGCAGCTCGTACTGGATTGCTTCGCTTCGCTCGCAATGACGCCTAACGGTTCTCATCACGCTTTAGAACTACAACAAGAACAATTCCAAACACTCTCTCTCGATAGATTCTACGCGCGCACGTGCGCGGAGGCCTCACTATTGAGGCGTTTTAATTGACGATCTGTCAGGCGAAAAAGAAGAGTTCCCGTCATCACTCGGTGGCATTGGGGACCTGAATGTATCGAACAATCAAGAACAACGCACGGCACCACCGTGCGGCGATGCTGGCGCTGACGCTGCCGTTCGCTTTCGCCGGCGAAGCGGATGCGCAAAGCACCACCGAACGGCGGCAGGATCGCTTGCCGCAGGCGACGCAGGAACAGCGCGAGCGCGAGGCTTCCGCCCAGCGGGTGGCGGAAGCTACGGCGTGCTGCTCGATACCATCAGCGTCTACGCCGATCGCGGCCCGCAGCCGTTTCTGGAGCAGACCCAGAACGTGACGGTGATCGGTCGCAAGACGATCGAAGAGCGTCAGATACGCGACGTCCAGGACCTCGTCCGCTACGAGCCGGGCGTAACGGTGTCGAAGACCACGTCCAGCGTCGATCCGTTCGGCAACCTCGCGGGCTTCACCATCCGCGGCGTTTCCAACAACCGCGTGCTGGAGCTGGTGGACGGCGCGCGCGTCATCGAAAGCATTCAGGATGGCAACCGCGATTTCGTCGGCATCGGCAATCTCAAGACGGTCGAGATCATCCGCGGGCCTGCCGGCGTTCTCTATGGCGCCGACGCGCTCGGCGGCCTGGTCGCGTTCGTGACCAAGGACCCGGAAGACTACCTGAAGGGCCGCAACTTCGGCGGCCAGGTCGACACGGGTTACGACTCCTACGACAAGACGTGGTCCAAGAACGCTGCCAGCCGCTTTCCGCTGGGGCGAGTGGTCCGCGCTGATCAGCGCGACCCAGCGCTCCTACAACGAGGGCACGCTGAGCAACGCCGATCCGAGGGGCGGTATCTGGCCCTGCCCGCGCAATCCGGAAGCGATCCGCTGCAACGAGCTCAACCCACTCGACGGCAAGGACTACGACATCCTCGGCAAGATCGTCTGGAATCCGAACGCCGAGCACGAGGTGAAATTCATCACCCAGCACTACAAGAGCGACAAGACCACCGACCAGCGGGCTGATCTGGGTCTGCAGGCGGGCGGCATCCGCAACCTGAGCTACATCCGCAACCAGGTGCAGACGGCGGAACGCTATCAGCTCCTGCACCGCTATACGCCGCAGCTCGGCTGGATCGACCAGATCCGCTGGTTCGTCGCGCACTCGCCCCACGAGCGAGACTTTACCGGCGACCGGCGGCGCCGGCTCAACAACGGCCAGCTCGACAAGCTCGATTTCCTCCTGAACTACAAGGAGCAGTTCACGGAGGGCGATATCCAGCTCAACTCATCGTTCAACACGCCGTTCGCAACCCACAAGCTGACCTACGGCGCCTATGCGAGCGTGACCGAAACGGACTACCAGCGGCGCGACATCTTGACCAATCTGACGACAGGGGCCGTCACCGTCACCAACGCCGGCGGATTCAATTTCGCGGACGCGACGACCAAGCGCGCCGACGGCTTCATCCAGGACGAGATCAAGCTGTTCGACAACCGCTGGATCCTGACGCCCGGCGTTCGCTACGCCACGTACGAACTCGACCCGCGGCCGAACCCGTTTTACCAGACGGTGTCGGGGAAGGAGCCGCGGGTCACCCAAAGCGAAAGGCTGGTCAAGCAGCTCGGATCGGTGTGGCGGGTCAATGAAGAGATATCGCTCGTCGCCCGCTATGCGGAAGGCTTCAAGATGCCGACTGCGCAGCAGCTGTTCACGTCGCTGCCGAACGGCGGCGGCATCAACAGCAACCTGATCCCGAACCCCAATCTCCGACCGGAAAGCGTCAAGAGCTACGAAGCCGGCGTACGCGTCCAGGGATCGTCGGCCTTTCTCTCGGTCACCGGCTTCTACGCCGACTATTCGGACTTCATCCAGAATTTCGTGCAGGTGCCGAGCGTCACGAACCCGGGCTTCTTCGACTTCACCTACCAGAACCTGTCCAAGGTCAACACCTGGGGTGTGGAAATCGCGGGCGAATATCGCTTCCTGAACCACTGGATCGTTTCGGCCTCGATCGCCTTCATCGATGGCACACAAATCGCCACGCCAAACGCGCTGGAAACCGCCTTTGACGGCACCACGCCGTTTTCCGGAACGTTCGGCGTCCGCTACGTCGATCCGGACACCGGCTTCGACGGACAGATCGTGACCACATGGGCAAGCGAGGCGCTGGAACGATCGAGCCCGACGCTCTACCGGCCCGACGGTTACGTTGCGTTCGACGCGATCGTCAACTGGTCGCCGCGCTGGGTGCCGGGGCTCACCTTGCGGGCGTCGGTGCTGAACTTCACCGATGCACGCTATTTCCGTTCGCTGAACGGCGCGACCAGCTACCCGATCGTTCCGAGCACGGCGGTCGCCATCGCCAATCCGCTCGAGCTGCAGACCGCGCCCGGGCGGACCTTCAAGGTCGGTGCGACCTACGCGTTCTGACGCGCCGATCGCTCTGATGGGGAAATGGACCGGATGCATGCCCGCATCCGGTCCGACGCGTTTTCAGAACCGACGATATTTCGATACGAGGGGTGACCTGTCATGCGTGACATCCTGAAGCAGATCTGGCGCTTTCTCCGTATCGCTGCGAGCGGGCCGGGCAAATGGCTGAGCCTCACGCTGCTCGTTGTTCGTGATCGGTTGCCAGCTGACCGTCATCCAGGTCAATGTGCGGCTGATCCACTGGTACGCGGATTTCTACAACGCGCTGCAGAAGCTGGACGTCCCCGTCATTGTCACGCAGATCGGCGTGTTCTTCGCGCTGGCCGGTGCCGCGGCCGGGCTGTATCTCATTGGCCGTTACGTCAAGAAGGTGCTGCAGATCCGGTGGCGGCGGCGGCTCACCGATACGCTGGTGCAGGGCTGGACATCGCGCAAAGCATTCTGGTTTCTGGGTCCTGCCCTGCTCGGCGAGCGGGCGATCGACAATCCGGACCAGCGCATCGCCGAAGACTGCAACCTGTTCTGCGAGTTCATCCTTGGCAGGGACGAGGGCTCGCGCTCGGGCGTGCTTGATTTCGCGATGAACCTGGTCGGGCTGTACACCTACGCCACGCTGCTTTGGCAGCTCTCGAACTTCACCTTGTCGTTCAACGCAGCTTGGGATCGACTTCGAAATCCCGAAATACATGTTCTGGGTCGCGCCGCTCTATGTGACAATGGCGATCACGCTCACTCACGCGCTCGGCCATCCGCTGTCCGGGCTGCTTGCCGAGGAACAGAAGCGCGAAGCGGATTTCCGTTCGGCGCTGATCGCATGTGCGGGAGAACGCACCCGCCGTCGCCATGCTGAACGGCGAGACTGCGGAACGGCGCATGCTCTCGGCGCGCTTCGAGGATGTCGCACGCATCTGGTTTCAGGTGATCCGCCGCGAATTCATCTTCGGGCTGTTCCAGCGCCCGTATTTTCAGACCGTGCTGCGCATTCCGATCTTCATCGCGCTGCCCGCGTTCCTCGCCGGCAAGGTTACGCTCGGCGGACTGATGCAACTGGCGACCTCATTTCAGCAGGTCGTGACGAACTTGTCGTGGTTCGTGTTCAACTACAAATTCCTGTCCGACCTGGTCGCGACGACGCGGCGTATGCAGCGATTTTTCGATGCGGTGCAGGCCATCCCGGCGGAGCCTGCTGGCCCTGCCCGGCTGACGCCAAACGGCAATGTCTCCTTGCGGATCGCAGACCTGGCGATCCGAACGCCCGACGGTCGCACGCTGCTGGAGATCGACGAACTGACGGTCCAGCGCGGACAGACAGTCTGGCTGAGCGGCGCTTCCGGTCTTGGCAAGAGCACGCTGTTCAAGACGCTCGCCGGCCTCTGGCCGCACGCCACCGGCAACGTCGAATTGCCGGAAGGCAACCTCTGCTTCCTGCCGCAGCAGGTGTACCAGCCGCTCGACACGCTGGCCGGCTTCCGCGATCTATCCGGCGTTGGACGAGACAGTTTCCCACGCCGAGGCGGAAGCCCTGCTGGGCAAGGTCGGCCTCGCCCATCGCGTGACTGCGGAGGGCGAGGACGGGCGCGGCCTCTCCGTCGGCGAGCAGCAGCGTCTTGCGCTGGCGCGCGTGCTCGCTGCAAAACCGGACTGGGTGTTCCTGGACGAGGCGACGAGCGCGCTCGACATCGAGTCGGAACGCATGCTGATGACGTTGCTGCGCACCGAACTGCCGGATGCGACGCTGGTTGTCGTCGCGCATCGCGAGCCGCAGGGCCTGACCAACGTCGTACGGATCGACCTGTCGCGACAGAATGCGGAAGACAGGGCGCTGAAGCTGGCCGCACACTGACCGTCGTTGACAAAAACGCCGCTCATCGAGCGGCGTTTTCGTCTTTCAACTCAGGAATGCCGCGCCTATTTCTTGAAGCGCGCCTGGCCGGATTTTCCGGCGTCGGTCTTGAGCTGCAGCGTGACGGCGGCTCCGGCCGGAACGGCCTTCTTCGCTTCGCCCTTCAGCGCGTTATCCGTCGCCGTCAGCTGCACGGTCTCACGCTCCGAGCCGCTCACGATCAGCACCGAACCGGTGTAGCCCTTGGCCGGGAGCGGCTTGTTGCCTTCATCGAGGATGTTGAAGGTGAGCGAAGCGCCGCTTGCGACGAATTCGGCATGCACACCCGCCACATCCTCCACCGGTCCGCCGTTCGGGCCTTTGATCGCGCCGTGCTTGTGCTGCGCCAGGGCCGGCGAGCCAAGCAACAGCGCAGCGGCAGCGATGATCATGAATTTACGCACAGACATTCTCCTTACGTGGTTGGGGATGGGGTGGTGAGGGCCGCCGCCTCGCGCCGGAACAGCACATAGAGCGCCGGCAGAACGAGAAGCGTGAGAATGGTCGACGAGATGACGCCGCCGATGACGACGGTCGCGAGCGGGCGCTGCACTTCGGCGCCGGCTCCGGTGGCGATCGCCATCGGCACGAACCCGAGCGAGGCGACCAGGGCGGTCATCAACACCGGCCGCAGCCGCGTCAGCGCGCCTTCACGCACCGCGTCGATCAATGCGCGGCCGTCCGCGCGCAGGTTCTGAATGAAGGCGATGATGACAAGCCCGTTCAGCACCGCCACGCCTGACAAGGCGATGAAGCCGATGCCGGCGCTGATCGAGAGCGGAATGTCGCGCAGCAGGAGCGCGACGACACCGCCGGTCAACGCCAGCGGCACGCCACTGAAGACCAGCGCCGCATCCGCCGCCGAGCCGAGACTCATGAACAGCAGCAGGAAGATCAGCAGCAAAGCGACCGGGACGACGATGGTGAGGCGCTTGGCGGCCGAAACCAGTTGCTCGAACTGGCCGCCCCAGCCGATCCAGTATCCGGCGGGCAATTTCACATCGCGGATGACCGCCGCCTGCGCCTCCGAGACGAACGAGCCGAGATCCCGGCCGCGCACATTGGCCGAGACGACGATACGGCGCTTGCCGTTCTCGCGGCTGATTTGATTGGGCCCCGGCGCGGATTCGATCGTCGCCACGGCCGACAGCGGCACATAGCGCTGCAGGGCGGGCGACAGGCTGGCGAGCGAAGCGCGGGCGCCGGTGGCTTTCTCTTCGGGAAGCGGAATCGGCAAGGCGCCGATGGCGTCCATGTCGACGCGCTGATGCTCAGGCAACCGCACGACCAGATCGAAGCGCCGGTCGCCCTCGAAGACCAGTCCGGCATGTTTGCCGCCAACCGCGATCTCGACGATGCTCTGCACATCGCCGACGGCGAGCCCGTAGCGCGCCAATGCGGCGCGGTCGAGTTTCACCGTCAGCACCGGCAGGCCGGTGACCTGCTCGGTCTTGACGTCGGCCGCGCCCGGGATTTCCTGGATAACCGCCTGAACGCTGTTCGCAAGCTGCAGCAGCGTATCGAGGTTGTCGCCAAACACCTTGATGCCGACGTCGCTGCGCACGCCGGAAATCAGCTCGTTGAAGCGCATCTGGATCGGCTGCGTGAACTCGTAGTTGTTGCCGGGCACGTCCTCGACGCGCTTCTCGATGGCCGCGACGAGGTCGGCCTTGGAGCGCTTCGGATCCGGCCACTGCTCGCGCGGCTTCAGCATGACAAAATTGTCGGCGACGTTCGGCGGCATCGGATCGGTCGCGACTTCGGCCGTCCCGACCTTCGAGAACACTTCCTTGACCTCGGGAAACTCGCGGATTGCGGCTTCCAGCGACTTCTGCATCTCCATCGCCTGGCTCAGGCTGGTGCCGGGAATGCGCATCGCATGCATGGCGATATCGCCTTCGTCGAGGCTCGGAATGAACTCGCCGCCCATGCGCGTTGCGACGAGGCCGGTCAGGACCACGACGATTGCAGCCGCCAGCGCGACGATGCCCCGATGACGGATGCTGGCGTCGAGCAGCGGCGCATAGAGCCGGCTGCTGAGGCGCATGAACCAGTTCTCGTGCTCGGACACCTTTCCGCGCACCAGGAGTGCTACGGCCGCCGGGACAAATGTCATCGACAGAACCGCGGCGGCACCGAGCGCAAACAGCACCGTGATCGCCATCGGCGTGAACATCTTGCCCTCGACGCCGGCCAGCGTGAGGATCGGCAGGTAGACGACGCCGATGATGAGGGTACCGAACAGGCTCGGCCCAATGACCTCCTTGGCGCCGCGCAGGATCGTGTCGAAGCGCTCCGGCGTCGACAGCACGCGGCCGCGTCGCTTCTGCTCCTGCGCGAGAAGCCGCAGGCAGTTTTCGACGATGATCACCGCACCGTCGACGATGATGCCGAAGTCGATGGCGCCGAGACTCAAGAGATTGGCGCTGGTCCTGGTCTCGACCATGCCGACGACGGTGATCAGCATCGAGAGCGGAATCACGAGGGCTGTTGCGATCGCGGCGCGAAAGTTACCGAGCACGAGGAAGAGCACCGCGACGACCAGCAGCGCGCCCTCGAGCAGGTTCTTTTCGACGGTCGCGATGGTCGCCTCGACGAGCACCGTGCGGTCATAGAGCGTGCGGGCGATCACGCCCTCGGGCAGCGACGCCGCGATGGCCTTCAGCTTCTGGTCGACACGCTGGGCCACGGCGCGGCTGTTCTCGCCGATCAGCAGCATGGCGGTGCCGACGACGGTCTCCTCGCCGTTCACCGAGGCGGCACCCGTGCGGAGCTCTTTGCCCTCCTCGACCGAGGCGATATCCGCAATGCGGATCGGCACGCCCTGCCTGGAGCCGATGACGATGTCCTTGATCTCGTCGATGGTCGCAACCTGCCCCGGCGTGCGGACGAGGTACTGCTCGCCGTTGCGCTCGATGTAGCCTGCGCCGACGTTGGCGTTGTTGCCGGCCAGCGCCGTCATCACGTCGCGGAAGGACAGCTTGAAGGCCATCAGCCGCGCCGGATCCGGCAGCACGTGGAATTGCCGCTCGTAGCCGCCGATCGTGTTCACCTCGACGACGCCCGGAACCGTGCGCAGCTGCGGCTTGATGATCCAGTCCTGGATCGTGCGAAGCTCGGTGGTCGAGAACGGCCGGCCTTCGGCGTTCTTCGCATCCGGCCTCGCTTCCACCGCGAACTGGAAGATCTCGCCAAGACCGGTCGATACCGGCCCCATCGCCGTCTCGACGCCCGGCGGCAGCTGATCCTTCACCTGCTGGATACGCTCGTTGACGAGTTGCCGCGCGAAGTAGATGTCCGTTCCGTCGAGGAACACGACCGTCACCTGGCTCAGGCCGTAGCGCGACAGCGAACGGGTGTATTCAAGCCGCGGCAGGCCACCCATCGCGGTCTCGATCGGGAACGTGATGCGCTGCTCGATCTCGAGCGGCGAGTATCCCGCCGCGGTCGTGTTGATCTGCACCTGCACATTGGTGATGTCGGGCACCGCGTCGATCGGCAGGCGCGTAAAACTCCAGGCGCCGAACGCCGCGATGCCGAGAACGACGAACATCACCAGCCAGCGCTGACGGATGGAGAAGGAAAGGATGCGGTCGATCATCGCGTGACCTCAATGCTCGTGCGCGGCGCTGGCCTTGCCGATCTCGGCCTTGATCACAAAACTGTTGCGGGCGGCGTAGACGTCGCCCTCGCCGAGGCCGAACAGCACCTCGGCCTGCTCGGCATCCCTGTCGCCAAGCTCGACTTCGCGCGGCTCGAACTTCTCGCCTTCGCGCACGAACACGACGTTGCGGTTCTCCAGCGTCTGCAGCGCGCTGAGTTTCACGACCAGCGGGGCCTGCTTCTCGGCGAGAATGAGCCGTCCGGTGACGAACAGGCCGGGCCGCAGGCGGCCGTCCGCATTGGCCGCCGTTGCGCGCGCGAGCGAGCTCTGCGTGTCGATCGCCCCCATCGGAGAGAGGTAGCCGACCTTGGCGGTCACGGGCTCGCCGCCATCCTCCACGTCGACCATCACCGTGTCGCCGACCTTGACGCGCCGGAGATCGCGCCGCGGCACCGACAGATCCACCCACACGCTCGAAAGATCGGAGACGGTGAAAGCGGGCTTCTGCTCCGAGGCATATTCGCCCAGCGCAATCTGCCGCTCGATCACCGTGCCGCTGATCGGCGCCCGCAGCTCGTAGGGCGTCAGGCTCTGGTTGCTCTCGATGACGGCGACGACCTCGTTCTTCTGCACGCGATCGCCGACGCGTTTCTTCACCTCGCGCACCACGCCGGGAAAACGCGGCGTGATCTGCACGGTCTGCTCCTGATTTGGCTGCAGCACGCCGTTCAGACGCAAGGTGTCGCGCAGCGTTCCGGGCGCGGCCTTTTCAAGCTGGATGCCCGCGGCAGCCACTTTCGCGTCGCTCATCGTCGCCGACGCCGGCCCGTGGACGTGCTCCTCGCTGCCGTGGCCATGGCCGTGCCCCTTCGTCGCGCTCTTGCCGACCGGCGCTTCGAGGATCTTCAGGCCCGCGAAGACGGCTGCCGCCAGGAGCAGCAGCACGACACCTGCTTGCAGAATACGGCTCATCGGCTGCCACCCCGGGTCAGTGCAAAGGGATTGCCGACGAGACCTTCGATCGTCGCAATCGCGGTGTGAAGATTTTGCAGCGCCTCCTGCTCGCGCAGCTGTGCCTGCCCGACGCTGCCGAGCACATCGAGCACTTCGAGCAGCGTGAAACGGCCCTGCCCGTAACCGGCCTGTATGGCTTCCGCGGCGGTTCGCGCGGTCGGAATGGTCGAATCGCGGAGAATCTGCAGTTCGCGCAGCGACGCTGTCAGTGAATCGTAGGCGCGACCGGCGACCAGCACGAGCGCGGCCCGGTTCACGGCCTGCTCGGCACGCACCTTGTCGAGGCTTTGCTCCGCCGCGAAGATGTCGCCGCGGTTTTGATCCCAAAGCGGGATCGGAATGGAAAGCCCGAGCCGCACGGCGTTGTCGCCGGTCTCGTTGTAGTGCCGCCAGCCCGCGCTGACCTTCAGGTCGGGAATTGGCTTCAGGCGGGCAATCAGAAGCTCCGCGTTGCGCTGCGCCCGCACCGATGTCCAGCGCATCAACGCGGGATTGGCGTCGATCGCCGCGAGCACGGTGGCGAAAGGCGGCGCCCGCCCGGTCGCGATCGAGCGACCCGCGGCGGTGGAGAATTTCGGAACGCTGTCCCCCATCAGGACCGCGAGATCGCGCCGCGCGCTCGCGAGCATTCCGCGCGTCCGTTCGAGATCGACGCGAATGAGATCGGCGGCGATGGTGGCGCGGCCTGTTTCAGCGGGCGAAGCTGCGCCTGCATCGACGCGCCGCTGCAACAGCGGCGTCAGCCGGTCGAGTGAGGCGACCTGCTCGTTGAGGATCTCGACGCGCCGTTGCGCGCCGAGAACGGCGAAAAAGGCGATCGCCGTTTCCGACAGCACTTCCAGCCGCGTCGCGCGGCGCTGCCATGTCGCGGCGCCGACTTCGGCCGCACCGGCGGCAATGCGCGCGTCGCGCTTGCTCCAGAGCTCGACGATCTGGCTCAGTTGCAGCGTCGTCTCGGCGGAGCGCGTTCCGCGATACTGGCCGCTGCCGAAAGAATCATCCAGCTCGGCCGACAGTTCGGGATTGGGGATCGCGCCGGCCTGAATGCGGCGGCCGGTGGCGATGCCGATGTCCCGTTCGGCGGCCGTGAGGCGCGGATTGGCGGCGAGCGCACGCGAAAGGGCCCGGGCAAGCGTCAGAGCGCCATCGCCCGGCTCGGCATGGGCGTGAAGCGGCAGGAAGCTGGCTAGAACGGCAGCGGCCAGGGAGAGGCGCGCACGCATGGAAAAATCCTGACTTACGGGAAAAGCCAAACCGGCGCGCGGTCACGGACAGGCGTCCGGCCGAGCGCGGGCACGTTTTCTCGATGTCAGGCGATAGGCGGTGGAAATTCGGCCGGGACCGGCCGCGTCGTCAGCATGAACACCCGCGTCTCGACACGCTCGCTGATGCGCGCGCGCGAAAGCGTATCGGTGGAGATGATTTCGGCCGCAGCGAGTGCGCAGAACAGGCAGATGGTGTCGGCAGTCGCCGGTTCGTTGTCGTCAGCGCAATCCGACGGAACGGCGGGCGTGCTGAACGCGGCTTTCTCACCGAGCGGCGCAATGTGATGGCCCGCATGGGCGACTGCGGCGAACACGAACGCAGAGATACACACCAGCGTGATCAGCCGGCGCCAAGCGTAGCTCCAAGAAACGGGTCCGAGACGGCGCAACGCGTGCTCTCCTGTGCGTCCTTCGTAGTTGTGCGCCTGTGCAGGGTCAAGGGCGGAACGGACACAGACGCGGCAGATCGCATTCCGGCATCACGTTCATCCACCACCTTCGCGTGACGTTATACTGTTCACGTGGCGATATCGGGGCCGACCGCCGGCGCGCTGTCAGCAACCTGTTGAAACGAAAAGCTGCTGTCACCGCCCGGCGCACAATCCGCTAAACTTCCGCCCATGCCCCGCGCTGCCGCAAAACCTCAGCCGCTGACCAACGCCCAGGCTCGTCGCATCTGGCTGCGAGCGCAGCGGCTGGATGAACGCGAGCCGTTCGGCGCAGGCGCAGAGGCCGTGGCGGCAGCGGTCAGGCATCTGGGCTATGTGCAGATCGACACCATCAACGTGATCGAACGCTGCCACCATCACATTCTGTACTCGCGCATTCCGGCGTACCGGCGCACGGACCTGAAGCAGGCGCAGACGACGGACAAGAGCGTGTTCGAATACTGGGCGCATGCGCTGGCCTATCTGCCGACCGAAACGCTGCGCTTCTTCGTCGCCGACATGAAGCACCTGAAGCACAATCCGGGCCGCTGGTTCTCGTCCGTGCAACCGAAGGAGCTGCGCAAGGTGCTGCGGCTGGTGAAGCGCGACGGCGCGCTGACGATCCGCGATATCGAGGAGGAGCCCCAGGAAAAGCAGCATCTATGGGCCAGCCGCAAGCCGTCGAAGCGGGCGCTGGAATATGCCTTCTTCCTCGGCGCGCTGGCGATCAGCGAACGCAACGGCATGCTGAAGACCTATGAGCTGATGTCGCGCCACTTCGGCTGGGACAAGCCACCGAAGGCTGCGTCCGCCGCCGAGACGACCGCGTACCTGCTCGACCGGGCGCTCGGCGCACAGGGCCTCGTCAGCCTCGATTCGATCTGCCACCTCGATGCGCCGCGCAAGGCGGCCGTCGGCAAGCTGATCGGCCAGCGCGTCCGCCGCGGCGAATTGATACCGGTCGCGCTCGACGGCGCCGGCAAGCAGGAGCACTGGGCGCGGCCGGACATGATCGAGGCGAGCGGCGAAGCACCCGATGCAGGCCTCGCGCACATCCTGTCGCCGTTCGATCCGCTGATCATCCAGCGCAAGCGCACAAAGCTGTTCTTCGGCTACGACCACAAGTTCGAGGCTTACCTGCCGAAGGAGAAGCGGCAGTTCGGCTATTTCGCGCTGCCGGTGCTGGTCGGCGACCGCATCGTCGCAGCGCTTGACCTCAAGACCGATCGCCAGAACAGGAAACTTTTGATGCAGAAGTGGACCTGGGTCGGCGACGGCACGAAGAAAGCAGCGCGACAAGAGCTGAAGCGCAGCATCGAGGAGGAGCTGGGTCGTTTTGAGGGGTTCCAGCTGGGTGATTGAGGCCCGCCGTCAATTAACCGCGCGCTTACCATGCTGCGCATGCATCTTGCTGCGCGATATCTGCGGACGTCGCTCAACCGCTCGTATACCCATTGCTGGCATTTTAGGCTGTCGAAGGAACTTCGCAGCTGAAGATCGTCATGCCATTTCAACCCGTATCGATGCATTCGATCAGGTCGAGCAACCAGCGCGCGCTCGCAACACATTGGAACGCGCTCGCTGGCGATCGCGGCTTTCCGGCGATCGGCGCGTTCAATCCGCAGGCAACCGGCCACAGTCCCGAGCAGATGATCGTGTGGGACGTGGAGAACAATGGCGAAGCCGGCGGCAATTGCTTCCGCGTCCGCAAGGTGGGCCTGCGCGCGGTGGAGGCGATCGGCGACAGCCCGATCGGCCCGATCGGCAAGACGATGGAAGAACTGGCCCCGCCGCCGCTGCGCGAGATTTCGCTGAACGGTGCGCGCGAATGCGTCGCGAGCGGCTGCGCGATCTATGAGATCATCACCACCGTCGATGCGAACGCGCACGTGGTCGAGTGCGAGCGGTTGCTGCTGCCGTTCGGAGACGGCGAGCACGTGGAACAGATCGTCGCCTCGCTGCAGTTGATCAGTTTCCAGGGAGCGATCGAGCGACAAGGTTTTGCGCGGGATTTCGTCGGAAAGCCGCAATTGACGTTTGCGGGCATGATCCTTTCGGACGCGATGGCAGGATCATCCGCAATCGCGGCGCGGGTATCGCAGGGCCCGCAAGCCAACGGTACACCGCGCACGCACAAGCAGCATCGGATGCGCGCGAAAAGAAGGAGCACTGTTTCAGAGCAGCCGCCGGCGAATGACAAGCGAAAAGCAGCGCGACGCACGGTCCTGAAGACGGGACGAATTCGTTTCGGAGAAATCCAGCGAGATCTGCACGGTGCGGGATATGTCCGCGACCGGCGCGGCGATCGATCTCGCTCACGCAGCGAGCATTCCCGACAAGTTCACGCTCGTGCTCGAGATGGAATCGGCCGCGCGCAACTGCACGGTGGTCTGGCGGAAAGACCGGCAGCTCGGCGTCAGGTTCGGCTGAGACCGCTGTCATTCCGGGATGCGCGACCCTGCTCGCGCAGACCCGGAATGACGGCACAAAAGCTCACGTCTTCAGCTTCAGCCGGCCCATGAAATCGCGCTTGCCGAGCGGCACGCCCTTGTTACGGAGGATGTCGTAGGCGGTGGTCGCATGGAAGAAGAAGTTCGGCAGCGAGAACGACATCAGAAAGCCTTCCGCCGTAAACGGCAGCGAACGCTCGCCGAGCTTGAAGGTGACGTCGCAGCCAACGAGACCATTCACGGCGTCAGGCGTCAGCGACGCGAGCTCGTCGCGTGCGTCCTTCACCTGCGCCTGCAGTCCCGCATAGTCGATGCCGGGCTTCACCGTCGGGGGAACGAACAAACCGTTCTTCGCGGCCTCCATCGCACCGCGCGAATGATGGGTGACCGAGGCGATCTGAAAGGTCAGCGGCAGCATGTCGGGCGCAAGCCGCGCCTCGATGATTTCGGCAAGATCGATACCTTTCTCGCCGAAATGCGCGGCACCCTTGTCGAGGACGCCGCCGACGGCCCCAAGGATCTGCAGGAAATTCGCGACGCTCGCGTCGTAAAGCGTAAAGGCCATGGCGGAAAC
>CAVWTB010000041.1:0-285433 GCA_963757845.1 uncultured Alphaproteobacteria bacterium | reverse complement strand
GGTGGACCATCGCAGCTGCTCGGATCAGCGAGAACCGTCCGCAAACGCGCTGTGTAGCACATAGGCGCGCCGGACGAGCCGGTAGTGACCGCTGGTCTGCGCGTAGACTTCGTGAAGGCAGGCATCGCCACGGCAGACGACCTGCCGGTTTGCGCACCACAGGTTTTCAAAGTGCAGCACAGGACCTTTCCGGCCGCCGCCTTGCCTGGGACGGCGAAGAAATGGGTCGCGGCAAGGGGCTCACCGCACGCGGCCTGATAACGCATCACACTGGCCTTGATCTCTGGCGGCAGGCTGGTCAGGTGATAGGCGGCCCAGGCGGTATGGTTGCCATAGCTCTCGCGCGCAACTGCGGGCGCAGCGACGCAGACGTCAGCGCCAGCGCAGCGGCGACGCGCATGAAGGTAGGTGAACGGGCGACAAAACGAGTCATGTCTTCATCCCCGCAACAGAAGATGGGGACCAAGCCGCGACCGGTCAAGGTTCGCGGTCGCGCTCAGGCGACGCGCGGCGCCGCAAGGGCACCGCAGCGCAGGATGCAGCGCTCGCCGCTAACGTGCGTCTAGTGATGATGGTGGTGGTGATGATGGCGCCGGTGATGGTGGTGATGCCGATGATGGTGATGATGCGGCAGCACGTGCACGATAGGTGGCGGGAGGATGTGATGATGGTGATGATGATGCCGCCGATGATGCCGGTGGTGGTGATGGTGGTGATCGTAATGTTGCACCGTCTGCAGCAGGGCGGCATCCCGTTCGATCGGTACCGGCGCCAGCGGCGCAGCTTCAAGCCTTGCCGCGCCGAACGTTAGGCCGAGCCCAAGCGCCAGCGCGCCGAGCCATGGATGGAGTCGCGTCATGTTTTTGTTTCCCTCGCAAAGACTGTGATGCTTAACCGTGGCGCGCGAGGCATGAACTACGTCTGAACAACGAGCCGCACCGCTAACCGACAAGCGCGGCATCACGTCTCAAGTTCCAACCTGCGTCAAAGCGAAGCAAAGCTCACAAAATGCGTTGACGCTGAATCCATCCGCATCGCCCGGCCGCCCATGCATGCAGGCCGCAAGCGTGCGCCGAAATAGATGGAGCCCGCCGATGTGCTGCCGATCCGCTGGTCGCAACTGGTCGCGGACGATCGTCATGTTCATTTTTGACATGCGGTTCGCACCAGGCGTCCGAGCGAGATCCGTGAAGCAGGTTCACCGTCTCGCCGCAACGGAGTGCCTGGAGACTGAAACCGCGCCGCCGAAAAGCTTAGGGCCGCCCCGAGGGCGGCCCTAAGTGTTAGTGGTGGTGATGGTGTCCGTGGTGATGGTGGTGTCCGTGGTGATGGTGATGGCCGTGGTGGTGGTGATGCCCGTGATGGTGATGGTGGTGATGATGGGGCACCACCACGCGGCAGTGACGATGAACGTGGAGCAGATGGTGGTGGTGATGGCAGACGACCCGAGGGCCGTGATGATCGTGAAACTGTACCTGCACGACATCCGACGACAGGCCGGCGCCGAGGCCGGCGCGAGCGGCGCGGCCTGGCTCGAAGCCGCATTGCCGACGATGAACGCAAACGCGGCCACTGCCGCAAGCAGCGATTTCCTGAACATAGTTCCTCCGGTTGATGATGTTCGGCCGGCGCTCAAGCATTTCGCCCGGCTATGCTCACGAAGCTACCCGTTCGCTCCGCAGGCCGATGTGACCTTGCTCACAAAGTCCGCTGCGCCTGCTGCGACCGAGTGGTGCACGCTTCAGAACGACTGAACCACGGGACGATCCGCCGGCGCCGGCCACGACGTTCAGCGCTTGTTCATTTACTTGGCGGATCTGCTTCGTGTGTCGTGACGAACGCGCGATCGTTCCATCGAATCGAGGGCGTCAGGCCGCGTCGTCGGACCTGTTACCCACAACCCGGCGCCATCGTCGCCCGAGAGAGTTTTTGCGGCTCGCGCGCTCTTACGCTCCCGGGCACGCAGCCGGCAGAGCGACTACTCGAGGCGATCGATGCACGGTGCCTGCGCCGAAAGCGCGGCTTCGGCCGGCAGCACAACTTCGTTGACGAAGCGCTGGCTTCCTCCAGGAACCGACGCCGTCGATGAGAGCGCAACGACGAGGTTGCGGTCCGCGACGTTGTAGATGAGCTGGCTGTTCGCACCTGCTGCAAAGTAAGCGTCGTGCCTGCCGTTGGACTTCCACCACAGATATCCATAGGCAGCTTTGAGAGGCGCCCCACCCTCGCTGTGCTTGCGTGTGGACTCGAGGACATAGCCGGTCGAGACCAGTTGCGTGTCGCGCCAGCGGCCTTGCTGCAGATAGAGGACACCAATTTTCGCCATATCCCTGGCCGTCAATCGCAGCCCTGAATGTCCGGGCACATGTCCGTCGAGATCGGCGCTCCATTCGAAGCCATCGATTCCGAGCGGCGAAAACAGCTCCCGTCGCGCGAAGTCCGGAACCTTCTCCCCGACCGCGCGAGCCAGGATGACGGAAATCAGATCCGCTCCCGGGTTGTCGTAATAAAAATGAGATCCGGGCGTGTATTTGACGCGACGGTTGGCCATCCAGGCGTCGGAATTCCAGACGCCTGGAACCTCGAATTGGCGCGATGGATTCGAAACCCGACGTCATCGTCAACAAGTCGCGCAACGTGATTTCAGAGGCGCGTGGATCGACGATTTTTCCGGCGACCTCGGGCAGGAGTTCGGGAAGCTTTTGATCCAGCCGCAAGCGGCCTTTGTCGATCGCGATGCCGACGAGAATGGACAGCACGCTCTTCGTCACTGAATAGACGTGCCAACGCACGTCGGCTCCGCCGAACCGATAGTTCTCGTAGACGATGCAGCTGCCGCGCGCGACAACTACACCCCGGACCGTGGGATATCCCTGCCCGATCGTGGCCGAGAGCTGCGCAAGGACCTTCCGATTCGACGGGGCAACTTTCTGTGGGGTTGGTTGCTGCGCCAGCAGCGGTGTGTCTGCCGCGGCAACGGTCAGCGAGATCGCTATCGCAGCCCACATTCGACGTCGTGTTTGCAGTGATCGGGTCATCGCTTCTTCCCCTGCATCATGCGGTACGCGATGCCTCTGCGTGATCCGGGCGTAGGTTATAACATAATCCGCCTCCTTGCGAGACGCGCGCGCCGTGCGGCTTTACAATGGGCCGCATGAGTCATTCGCACGGCCATTCGCATCACAGCCATGCTCCCGCCGATTTCGGCAAGGTGTTTGCGATCGGCATCGGATTGAACATCACGTTCGTGATCATCGAGGCCACGTTCGGCCTCATCTCCAACTCCATGGCGCTGATCGCCGACGCCGGCCACAATCTGTCGGACGTTCTTGGCCTCGTAATCGCCTGGGTCGCAAGCATCCTGGCCCGCCGGCGCCCGACCGCGCGCTACACGTACGGGCTGCGCGGCACGTCGATCCTCGCGGCGCTGTTCAACGCGATCTTCCTTTTGGTCGCGACCGGCGCCATCGCCTGGGAAGCGGTGCTGCGCCTGTTCGATCCGCAACCGGTCGCGGGGCCGACGGTGATGGCAGTGGCGGCGGCCGGCATCGTCATCAACGGTTTTACAGCCTGGCTGTTCGCCTCCGGCCGCAAGGACGACCTCAACATCCGCGGCGCCTATCTGCACATGGCGGCCGATGCGGCCGTCTCGGCCGGCGTGGTCGTGGCGGGACTCATTATATACGTGACAGGCTGGCTCTGGCTCGATCCGCTGGTGAGCCTGGCCATCGCCGTCGTCATCGTCGCCGGCACCTGGGGCCTGCTGCGCGACAGCGTGGCCATGTCGCTCGCCGCTGTGCCTGCGGGGATCGATCCGGCCGAGGTTCGCACCATGCTCGCAGGCCAGCCCGGCGTCAGCCGCGTGCATGACCTGCACATCTGGTCGATGAGCACCAACGAGGTCGCGCTGACCGCGCACCTCGTCATTCCGTCAGGCCATCCCGGCGACAGCTTCCTGCGCGACGTCGCGGAGGAATTGAAGGCGCACCACGGCATCGGCCATGTGACGCTGCAGATCGAGACCGACGCGGACAGTGCCTGCACGCTCGCGCCCGACCATGTGGTGTGAAAGCCGCTACTTCCGATACTGCGCGTCGGTGACGTGCTCCATCCACTCGACGGTCTTCCCGTTCAGCGCCTCCTGAACGGCGATGTGCGTCATCGCCGTCGAAGCGCTCGCGCCGTGCCAGTGCTTTTCACCGGGCGGAAACCAGACCACATCGCCCGGCCGGATCTCCTCGACCGGACCGCCCTCGCGCTGCGCCCAGCCGAGGCCCGAGGTGACGATCAGCGTCTGCCCGAGCGGATGGGTATGCCACGCGGTCCGCGCGCCCGGCTCGAACGTCACATGGGCGCCGGCGACGCGCGCCGGCTCCGCGGCCTGGAACAGCGGATCAAGACGAACCGCACCCGTAAAATAGTCTGCCGGTCCCTTGCCGGAGGGCCGTGAGCCCGCTCGCTTGATCTCCATGGTGGCACTCCTTCGTTCCTGACCCGCTCACCAATCTAGGCTGCCCGGAGGGAGTCAGCCACTGCACAAGCCGAAAGATTCTGCGCCCGGCGTGCATTTTGGTGCGCCTTCGTTGGATGAAGCCTCGACATACGTCCGTCGTCCACCCTTCGTAACCTTCGAGCAACAGACCGCACAACGGCGTCACTCCTTGATCAAACGAGCACCCAATGAGTTATCTTCTGAAGTACCTGGTTCTGAAGTACGTGGTTCTGAAGTACTTGGCGCAGGCGGGCGTTGCGCTCGCGATCGCGGCCGGTGCGACATCGGCCCAGGCTCAACTCGAGCTGAAGATCATGGCTCCGGCAGCTCCGGGCGGCGGTTGGGACGGGGCGGCCCGCTCGCTCCAGCAAGCGATGACGAAGACGGGCGTTGCGAAAAGCGTGCAGGTGACGAATGTCCCCGGAGCAGGCGGGACGGTCGGCCTTGCGCAGTTCGTCAACTCCGCCAAGGGAGACGGCAGTCAGTTGATGATGAGCGGAATCACCATGGTAGGCGCTATCGTGGCCAACAGGCCGCCCGTCGATCTCGACATGGTCACGCCGATTGCGCGGCTCACCGGCGACCGGCTTGTGATCGTCGTTCCGGCAAGCTCGCCGTACCAGACCGTTGAAGATCTCGCTGCCGCCGTAAAGGTGGATGTCGGCAAGGTCACATGGGCTGGCGGCTCCGCAGGCGGCCTTGACCACATCCTCGCCGCGCTCTTTGTCAGGGCCGCCGGCGGCGATGCATCGAAGCTCAACTACATCGCCTATTCCGGCGGAGGAGAAGCCACCGCCGCCATCGTCGGCGGCAAGGTCAGCGCCGGCATCTCCGGCTACGGCGAGTTCGAGGGGCAGATCAAGGGCGGCAAGATGCGTGCGCTTGCCGTCTCGTCTGCGCAGCGCGTGAATGGCGCCGACGTGCCCACGCTCAAAGAGCGTGGCCTGAACATCGAGGTGCTCAATTGGCGCTGCGTGGTCGCCCCTCCCGGCATCAGCCAGGAGCAGCGGAAGATCCTCACTGAGGCCATCGAGAAGACGGTCAAGTCGAACGAATGGAGCGAGCTCCTCAAGACCAGGGGCTGGGACGACTATTACCTGCCGGGCGACGCGTTCGCCGCGTTCCTCAAATCCGAGCAGGCACGCATCGCCGAGGTTCTCAAAAGCATTGGCCTGGCGAAACCTTAAGGAATGACGCGCTGGCTAAGGAGCACGCGTACGCCGAAGAGCAAACCGACGAAATTCAGCACCAGCGGCGGCCAATGGAACACCGCCTTCGGATTTGCGATGAAGGCGAACAAATGATTCGTGCCGAGCAAGAAAAACAGCACCACGCAGCCGCTCACGACCGCGATGGCGAGACGAGCGTCGCGCAGGCGGAGCGTAAGGAAAACAATAATGGCGGCACCCACGTTCCAGAACGCGATTTCACGCTGCCAGCCGGGGTTGCCACCCCACACTGACCTCTCGGCGCCGAGAAACGAAAACGCAGTTTGGACGATGAACGATGAAACAAATGCCGCAAGGCAGATGATCAGAAAGATTTGGGTCAGTCGATCCAAGGCGGCCCTCCTATGCGGTCCTCCTATGATGGCATAGGCTCGATCCACGAGTTTCCTGGCGCCAAAACTCAGAATAAGCATAACCAGTCTGCTTTCGGGTACATAGCGACCGAAGAGCTCTTTTGCCGGGTAAAGCTGATGAGCCGAATGACAGCTACTTCAGGTTTGCCGAAGACCATTTGCAGTGGAGGTTGGCCCCTGCATTTCGGGGGGGCGCTTGCGAAGCCCTCCGCGTCATTTCCGGGCGCGCGATGCGCTTCTTCTCCCCTCCCTCCGCTCGCGTCTGCCGAAGCCCAAAGGGCGAAGGCGGACGCGAGTGGCGGGGAGGGGCCTGCGGCGCATGCCATCGCAAAAATCGGTCGCGTGTGGGAATTCCAGAGCACGACATGACGGAGAATCCTGAGCGTGTTCTGCCAGCGCTTCTCACTATCGCCGAGCAAGCGCCCCCCACCCCCGACCCCTCCCCGCCACCCGGCTCCGCTCCGTTTCACTGCGCTCCGCCGGGCGGGAGGGAGGGGAGCGCAGGCGCCCCGGAATGACAGAAGTTATCCCCCATTTTGCTCACACCTTTCTTCAAATCGTTCCACATTCGTTCTCGACTTGCCTCCTAGGACGATTATCGTGTCCCCGTCCCGTTCCGACGAGAGGGCGCAACGCGATCGTCATCGAGTTGCGGAGCGGGATGCGGTGGCCGCTACGATGTCGGGCCTGAATGCTGCGGATTACGGACGAAAGTCGGGGATCCGCGGTCGGACAGGAGATTGACGCCGACGCGACGGGCGGACGGTCCAAGTGCATACCCGCGCGACAGCTCGTGCGGTCCGGGCGGGGTCGGCGCAAGCGACAATTCCCGGTCAGTGATGCAGCAAGCCGCAAAATCCATCCGCGTGCGGAACGCAGGCGAAGATCTGCTTCCGAGGCCCGGTTCAGCTCAACGATCTTCGGCGTTGGGCTGGGCCACTGCCCGTGTGCCGCGAAACGGCATGCGGGCTGCCCGCATCAAAACGTGCGGGCGCCGCGGGCGCGGTGAAACGCCCTGTCGTTCCGCACGCCCCTCGGGGCAAGGAAGACAAGAGAAGAGACCGGCGAACCCCGAGCCGGACACGAACGAGGGGCGATGTTGCGCGTCTGGGCTTTGGCTGAGCCGCGAAGTCATCCCTCAACCCTCACCCTGAGGAGGCCTGCGTAGCTCGAAGAGCGAAGCTGGCCGTCTCGAAGGGCGAGGCCCCATAGGCGAGCGAAGCGACGCCGTTCTTCGAACGGCTATGGGAGCACAGCATGGAGCAAGTTACGGGCCTACATCCTTCGAGACGCCGCGCCTTCGCCCTGACGGGCTACGGCGCGGCTCCTCAGGATGAGGATTAGAGCGTGGTGCGCAATGCAATGCCGTCACCGTTCGACTATTCAGAACACACCTGCGGCAAATCCAGTTGACAGTTCATGCGCTTGTCGCGAACCTTTCAGTCGAACGAAGCTGCGGATTTCGCCACGGCGAAACAACCGCGCAAAGCCGCTCCGTCGATCAAAACGGCCGCAAAATACCGGCCAAATCGGCGACGCGGCACAGGTCACGGGAGGACCGCGCGATGAAGTTCGGCATTTTCTACGAACTGCAACTGCCCCGCCCCTGGACTGCAGACAGCGAATACCAGCTCTTCCAGGATGCGCTGAGCCAGTTCGAGCTCGCCGACCAGCTCGGCTACGACTACGCCTGGGTGGTCGAGCATCACTTCCTCGAGGAGTACTCGCACTCCTCCGCGCCGGAAGTTTTTCTCGGCGCCGCCAGCCAGCGGACCAAGAACATCCGCCTCGGCCACGGCGTCATGCAGATCACCACCAACCAGCCGCAGCGCGTCGCCGAAAAAGTCTCGACGCTCGATCTGTTGTCAGGCGGCCGCGTCGAGCTCGGCATGGGCGAAGCGACCGGACCGGCGGAGCTGCATCCGTTCGGCACGCGCGTGCGCGACAAGCGCGATCGCTGGGAGGAAGCGGTGCGCGCGATCCTGCCGATGTTCACCAAGGAGGACTGGGAATTCCACGGCCAGTTTCACGACTTCCCGGCCCGCAACGTGATCCCGAAGTCGCGGCAGAAGCCGCATCCGCCGCTGTGGGTCGCCTGCTCCAACATCCAGACCATTGCGAAGGCCGGCGAATGGGGCATGGGCGCGCTCGGCTTCTCGTTCGTGTCGCCGGAAGCCGCGCGCGCCTGGGTGCATCGCTACTACAACAATTTCCTGCACAACCGGAACCGGCTCACCGAATATAAGGACAATCCGAACATCGCGGTCGTCTCCGGCTTCATGTGCGCGCCGACCGACGAGGAGGCGCGCGAGCTTGCCGCGGGCTGGACGTTCTTCATCTTCGCGCTCGGCTATTACGGCCGCGCCGGCGTCGATGCGCCGGGCAAGAGCAATCTGTGGGGCGCCTATCAGGAGTGGCGCAAGAGCGACAAGGCGCAGGCCGCGCTGAACTCGGCGCTGGTCGGTTCACCGGAGACGTTGCGCAAAAAACTGCATCAGTTCCACGAGTCGCATGTGGACCAGGTGATCCTGCTCAACCAGGCGGGAAAGACCACGCACAAGGCGATCTGCAACTCACTCGAATTGTTCGCCAAGGAAGTGATGCCGGAATTCCATGCGCTGACGCCGTCGCACGAGACGTGGAAGAGCGACGTGCTCTCGGGCCGCATCGTGCTCGAGAACCTCGCCACCGACGGCTACGACATCTATGCGCACCAGAACCCCGGCGAGGAACGGATCACGCCGGAGGAGCTGAAGCGGCGCATGGCGGAAAAGGACAAGGCGAAGGCCGCTGCCGCCGCAAAGTGACGCTGCGGTCTCTCCAGAGTAACTCGTAAGGAACCTCTCATGCCCATCGTTCAAGCCGACCGCCTCACAAAGATCGGCGCTGCGCTGCTCCGCGCCGCCGGCGCCTCCAAGGACGAAGCCGACGCCGTCGCCGTCGGCTGCATCAACGCCAATCTCGCCGGCCACGACTCGCACGGCATCATCGCCATCCCGACCTACATCGACCGCATCAAAGTCGGCCACATCGTGCCGGGCGAGAAGTGGACGATCGTGCAGGAGAGCCCGGCGACGACGGTGATCGACGGCCACTGGGGTTTCGGCTTCTACGTCAACGCCAAGGCGATGGAGCTGACGATCGAGAAGGCGAAGAAGACGAACGTCGCCGCCTGCACCGTGTTCCGCCAGAGCCATGTCGGCCGGCTTGCCGCCTATCCGCTGATGGCGGCGCGCGCCGGCATGATCGGCATTGCGACCGCCGAACTCCGGCCGCTCGACCAAAGTCGTGGCGCCGTTCGGCGGACGCGAGGCGCGGCTCGGCACCAACCCGATCTCGATCGCGGTGCCGTCCGATCTCGACGGGCCGATCTATCTCGACATGGCGACGTCGGCCGTGGCCGCCGGCAAAGTGGCGCTTGCGGCTGCGCGCAACGAGCCCATTCCGCAAGGCTGGGTCGTCGGCAAGGACGGCAAGCTGACCACCGATCCAAAGCAGCTGCGCCAGGGCGGCGCGCTGCTGCCGCTCGGCGGCACCGAAGGATATAAAGGCTCAGGGCTTGCCGCGATGGTCGAGATCCTGTGCGGCATCCTCACCGGCCTCGGCTTCGGCGTCGAGCCGACCGGCCGGCACAACGACGGCACGTTCATGGCCGTGTTCAACGTGGAGGCGTTCCGGCCGCTGGAGGATTTCAAGAAGGAGGTCGCCGACTTTGCGCGCTACCTCAACGCCACGCCGCCGTCGGAAGGCTCGAAGGGCGTGCTTTATCCCGGCGAGATCGAAAACCGCACCGAGCAGGCGCGCCAGAAGTCCGGCATCGATATCGAGGACGCGACCTGGGACAAGCTGAAGCAGCTCGCGAGCCGAGTACAAGCTCGCGGCCGAGCTGGACTCTAGCGGCGAATAGCGAATGGCGAATAGCGAACGATGAGTAGCGCAGCATGCACTCCCTATTCGCTACTCCCTATTCGCCACTCAAACCAAATAATCGCCGCGAACCACGCGGCAGCAGGAGCAAAGCATGACGCGGCAAATGGTGATGGTCGGCTTTCTGCAGGCGCAGAACTGCACCAACCTGCCCTCCTCCTGGCGCCATCCGCTGTCGCGCGACGATTCCATCTCCGCCGACTACTACCAGGAGATCGCGCGCATTCTCGAGGCCGGCAAATTCCACATCGGCTTCTTCGACGACCGGCTGGCGATGCCGGATCGGCTTGGCAACGATCACGCGCATACGGTCGAATATGGCATCCGCTGCGTGAAGATGGACCCGATCGTGGTGCTGACCATGATGGGCGCGGTGACGACAAAGCTCGGCCTCGCCTCCACCGCCTCGACCACCTATTTCGAGCCGTTCGACGTGGCGCGCGCTTCCAGACGCTGGACCTGATGAGCAACGGCCGCGCCGCCTGGAACGTCGTCACCTCGGTCAATGACGGCGAAGCGCTGAACATGGGCCGCGACGCGCACATGGGGCACGACCTGCGCTACGACCGCGCCGACGAATTCATGGAGGTGGTGCTCGGCCACTGGGACGCATGGGACGACGGCGCGATCCTGAACGACAAGACAACCGGCCGCTATGCGGACCCGGCAAAAGTCAGCCGGCTCGACTACAAGGGCAAATGGTTCAAGTCGCGCGGGCCGTTCACGGTGCCGCGCTCGGCGCAGGGTCATCCGGTCGTCATCCAGGCCGGCGCCAGCGGCCGCGGCCAGCGCTTTGCCGGACGCTGGGGCGAAGTGATCTTTGCCGCCGGCCGCAACACCGACATCGCCAAGGAAGGCTATGACGCCGTGAAGGGCGAAGCCGC
The DNA here is from genome assembly GCA_963757845.1 of uncultured Alphaproteobacteria bacterium. GTDB lineage: Bacteria > Pseudomonadota > Alphaproteobacteria > Rhizobiales > Xanthobacteraceae > P52-10. Next base: position 274,548 of record CAVWTB010000041.1, on the reverse strand, counting down.
AAAACTCGGCCGCAACCCGGATCACATCTTCATCTGCAACATGCTGCTGACGGTCGCGGGCGCCACCAAGACCGAAGCCGAAGACAAGATGGCGCTGATCTCGAAGCTGCCGACCGAGATGGACGCGCTGTCGCTGCTGGCCGAAGGCCTCAACTTCGACTTCGCCGCAAAGCCGCTCGACGAGCCGCTGACCGATGAAGAGCTCGCCGGCATGAGCGGCATCATCGGCATCCGCGACGGCGTCATCCGCAAGAGCGGCATCAAGAACCCGTCGGCGCGCGACTTCGTCGTCCATAGCGGCCGCGGCCAGGTGGAAGGCGCGATCGTCGGCGGACCGAAGGAAATCGCCGACCACATGGAAGAGATGTTCGAGCGCAGGGCCTGCGACGGTTTCGTGGTGGCCGCGACCTACGTTCCCGGCGCCTATGCCGATTTCGTCAAACACGTGGTGCCGGAGGTGCAGAAGCGCGGGCTCTATCATAAGGACTACAAGGGCACGACGCTGCGCGAAAATCTGGGCCTGCCGGTGCCGAAGGTGGGCGAATGGAAGCTGCCGCCGCGAATGGCCGCAGAATAGGACGACGAAAGATGCGCTTTGCAAAGATCACCGCGAACGGAAAGACCACGCTGGGGCCTGGTCGAGGGCGACCGCGTCACAGAAATTTCCGGCGAGCCGTTCGGCGAATGGCAGAAGACGGCGACGACGCACGAGCTGAAGAACGTCAAGATCGAGCTGCCGCTGATGCCGCGCACCTTCTATTGCGCCGGGCTGAACTACGTCAAACACCTGAAGGAAGCCGCCGACCGGCGCGGCGAGGTGCCGAGCATTCCCGGATCGCGCCGAGATCGGCTATCGCGCGCAGAATGCGCTGATCGCGCATGACGAGAACGTGGTCATTCCGGCCGACGCCACCGGCAAGATCCACTACGAGGGCGAGCTGGTGGTCGTCATCGGCAAGAAGGCGAAACACCTGAGCGAAAAAGACGCGCTGAGCTGCGTGTTCGGCTACACCATCGGCAACGACGTCTCCGAGCGCACCTGGCAGAAGATGGACCGCGGCCTGTGGCGCGCCAAGAACGCCGACACCTTCAAGCCGATGGGACCGTGGATCGAAACCGACGTCGATCTCGATGCCATGGAAACCACCGTGCGGCTGAACGGCAAGACAGAGCAACCAGTTCAAGACCAACAACATGCTCTTCAACATCCCGCAGTTCATCGCCGAGATGACGAAGTATTTCACGCTGTGGCCGGGCGACGTGATCTGGATGGGCACCGACGGCGCCTCGCCGGACCTGAAGGCCGGCGACGTGGTGGAGATCGACATCACCGGCATCGGCACGCTGCGCAACAAGTTCGTCGCGGAGGCACCGCGATAGTAGCGCTGTCATTCTGCGTCATCCCTGCGACAGCAGGGCCATAGCCAGAGTCATTGTTGATCGCGCCTCGTTGCGAAGTCACGGGCTCTCCCACGTCGCTTCGCAGGCGACGAGCGTCCCGCTTTCGCTGGGCGACGGAGCGTGATTGAAGCCTCACACCACCGCCCCACCGCGGTCGCGGCGCTCTGCCTCGGCACGATCGCCGTCCAGTTCGATTCCGCGGTCAACATCGCCTTCCCCGACCTGGTGCGGTCGTTCGCGCTGCCGATCCCTGACATCCAGTGGATCGTCATCGCCTACACGCTGACCTACGCGGCGCTGATGCTGGTGTTCGGCCGCGCCGGCGACATCTTCGGCCACCGCACGATCTTCCTGGCCGGCGCCGCGATCAGCGCGATCGCCTACGTCCTGTGCGCGATCTCGCCCAGCTATGGCTGGCTGCTTGCCGCGCGGGTGCTGCAGGGCATCGGCGCGGCGCTGACCTTGAGCTGCGGCCCGGCGCTGATCACGAGCCTTTATCCGGAAGACCGCCGCGCGCAGGTGCTGAGCCTTTATACCTTGCTGATCGGCCTCGGCGGCGGGCTCGGACCGATCGTCGGCGGTTTCCTGGTCGAACGTTTTGGCTGGCCGAGCGTATTCGCCTTCCGCGCGCCGATCGCACTCGCAGCGCTGGCGGCCGGGCTTCGCCCTGCCCGCCGGCAAGCGGAGCGCCGTGCGCGAGGGTTTCGACGCCGTTGGCGCGCTGCTGCTGGTGCTGGCGATTGCCGCGGTGCTGCTGGCGCTCAATCAGCTGCAGGGCCGCGATCAGCTGCTCACAAGCCTGGCGCTGTTTGCAGCCGCCGCCTTGCTCGGCTTTGCGTTTGCATGGCACGAAGGCCGCATCGCCCATCCGATCATCGACATGAGATATTTTCGCGACGCGGACTTCTCCCTGCTCAACGTCGCGCACACGCTTCTGAGCCTCGCCGGTTTCGCGATCTTCCTGCTGGCGCCGTTCTATCTCGATGCGATCGGCAATCTCTCGGCGCCGGTGGCCGGCCTCGTGCTGGCGGCGGCGCCGCTCGGCCTGATCCTCGGCGCGCCTGCGGCCGCGCGGCTGTCGGGCGCCATCCATCCGCGCCGCATGGCCTTGATCGGCGCGGCGCTGTCGGCTGTGGGACTGCTGGCGATCAGCCTGCTCGGCGACCGCCTGAACCTCGTCATCCTCATCCTCGCCTCGTCGCTGCAGGGATTTGGCATGGGCCTGTTCCAGGTCGCCTACTTCGATATCGCGACCGCCACGCTGCCAAAGGAAAATCGCGGCGTCGCGGGCTCGCTGGTGCTGATGACGCGCACGGTCGGCCTCGTCATGGGCGCAAGCGTGCTGATGCTGGCGTTCCGCGCCTTGAGCGAAGCCGCGGGCGGCACGGGACACGCCGCGCTGCTCGCCGGCTTCAGCGGCGCCTTCGCCATCGCCGGCAGCATCTCGCTGCTGGTGGTCGTAGCTGCGCTGCTGCGCGGCTGGGCCGGACGCGAGCGAACGGGGTAGCCATGCTTTCGCGCAACTCCCTTCCCTGCTACACGGCCGCCATGCCCTTCAAGGTCGCCGCCCTCTACCAGTTCGTCCCGCTCCCGGATTTCCGAAGCTTGCGCGAACCTTTGCGCGCGCTCTGCAACGCGCTTGGCCTGAAGGGCACGCTGCTGCTTGCCAGCGAAGGCATCAACGGCACCGTTGCGGGCGACGACGCGGCAATCGACGCCTTCATCGCTGAGCTGCGCGACGGCGAACTGTTCGGCGGCAGGCTCAACGATCTGGAGCTGAAATTCTCGACCGCTGCGACGATGCCGTTCCAGCGGATGAAGGTGCGATTGAAGAAGGAGATCGTGACGCTCGGCGATGCCGCCGCCGATCCCGCACGGCGGGTCGGCATCTATGTCGCGCCGGAGCATTGGAACGAACTGATCGGCGACAGCGAGACGCTGCTGATCGACACCCGCAACGCCTTCGAGGTAGCGATGGGCACTTTTGAGGGCGCGCTGGATCCAAAGCTGTCGCGCTTTGGCGAGTTCAAGGATTTCGCGAGGCAGCTCGATCCGGCAAAGCACCGGAAGATCGCCATGTTCTGCACCGGCGGCATCCGCTGCGAGAAGGCCAGCGCCTGGCTGCTCGCCAACGGCTTTGACGAGGTCTACCACCTGAAAGGCGGCATCCTGAAATATCTCGAACAGGTCCCGGAAGGCGAAAGCCGCTGGAAAGGCGCCTGCTTCGTGTTCGACGACCGCGTGGCGCTGGGCCACGGCCTCGCCGAGCAGCCGGCGAAGGCCGAAACCGGAGGCGACTGACCTGCCGCCCCTGCCCGCCACATCAGGAAAATCGCCGCTTTTCCCGGCCCGACAAGCCCTTGGCCGGCGCTGCAGAAGGGGTAGACCCGGCGCGTCCGCGGCTTTATATGGTGCCTCGAACAGGCTGGATTTTCGAAGAATCGGCCTGCCTCGATGCCAAAGCGGATCAGGTCCGCCTCAGGCGCGATGGGGAATGGTGTAACGGTAGCACAACAGACTCTGACTCTGTTTGTCTAGGTTCGAATCCTAGTTCCCCAGCCAACCAAAGAGCGCCTTGCCGGTCCGGCAACCCACCAGCCAGAGAACACCCTCGCCCAACTCGGGATGCCAGACGTCACCGGCTGACGAGCGACGCCGCAGCATGCAAGACATCCAGCATGATCCGCATTGCGACCCTCACCGACATACCAAGACTGATGGAGATTTGTGGATCGGTTCGCGAGAACCGCCTCTCGGATCCGAGCAGGGTTACTCTCGCAGATTACAATTGGCACATTGCTCATGCGCCGATCCATGTCTGGGAAGATGATGGCGTCATCAAAGGCTTGTCGGCCGGTGACCCACGGGACGGCAGCATCTGGGCTTTGTTTGTCGATCCGGCGTTCGAAGGCCGCGGCATCGGACAAGCCCTTATATTGGCCGCATGCAACTCGGTTGCTGCCGCGGGTCATCGCGTAGCAAGGCTGAGCACGGAAGCAGGAACACGAGCAGAGCGTTTCTATTTGCGAAATGGCTGGCTCGCCAAGGGGCACACCGAGAGGGGTGAGGTCATTCTGACAAAGGAGCTTTGAGGGCAGAACTGCCTTCCGCAGCGAGGGTCTGCGGATTTCTTCATATCTTTGTGCAGATTTCCGCTCCTCGTTTCACAGGTTGTGCGCGCTGATCTTCACTTGCGCCAAGGGATCTCCTGATTGGACCCATGTCCCGTCGGCGCAATACTGCGTTACCGATGCCCCGCAGGATCGCTGGGCTGGCTCAGGCTCTCCGACTAATTTCTCACTAAGCTAAGCTGGTTTGCCGGATACGCTTGGTTGGTTTCGGCAGGATCTATGGACATGGTGCGATCCAGTTGGCACCGCGCAGCGGCCAGCTTCATCAGCCTATTCGCGGGCGCGGCGCTCGCGCTGCTGACAGGCATCTGCTTTGCCGAGGCTCAATCCAAGCAGGTTCTGATCGTTCACTCGTTCGGTCGAAATTTTCTGCCTTGGGTTGATTACGCGACAGCGATACGCACCGAGCTGGAACGACAGGCGCGCTCCCCCATCTCCATTCAGGATTACCCTCTGTTCACAACGGCGTCTGCGGATGAAAATCCCGAACCAGCGTTTGTTGAATATCTCCGAGCGCTCTACAGGCGACAGCCGCCGGACCTGGTACTGACGATAGGCGCGCCGGCGGCGCGCTTCGTGCAGCGGCAGCGGGCGACACTCTTCCCGACGACACCGGCTCTCTTTGCCGTGGTGGACAAACGTTTCGTTGATAGCGCCGCCTTGACCGAATTCGATACGACGGTCTCTGCCTCCATCGATTTGTTGCCGCTCTTCGAGAATATTTTGCAACTGCTCCCGAACACCAAGGAGATCGCCGTGATGATCGGCACCTCTCCGCCGGAGCAAGGGTGGCTAAGCGAACTGCAGAAGGCATTGAAGGTGCTGGAAGGGAGGGTCGTGGTCAAATACCACAATGACCGCACCTTCGACGAGATGCTGAAGATTGCGGCTGCTCTGCCGCCCGACAGCGCGATTTTCTGGCCTCAACTGCGCGTAGACGCCGCCGGGGTCGTCCACGAAGGCAGAGGGCCGCTGCAGCGTATGTATGCAGTCGCAAACGCACCGATCTTTTCCTACGACGAAGTTTTCTTCCATGGTGAGACTGTCGGTGGCCCCATGACCCCCACCACCGAGCTCGCCCGCAAGACCGCCGATGCGGCAGCACAGCTGTTGGCTGGAAGACCGGCGGCAAGTTTCAACATTGAACCGACCGGCCTGGCACCGCCTCGGTACGACTGGCGTCAGCTGCAGCGGTGGCAGATCAGCGAAAGCCGGCTTCCCCTGGGAAGCGAGATTTCCTTTCGCGAGATGACACTGTTGCAGAAGTATTGGTGGCAGAGTGCTGCGGTCGTGGCTGTGTTGCTGTTGCAGGCGGCGCTCATCGCCAGATTGCTTTACGAGCGCAGCAGTCGCCAGCGGATTGAAGCTGAATTGCGACAACGCATGTCGGAGCTCGCCCATATCAACCGGTATTCCACCGCGGGCGAACTATGCTCCTCGATCACGCACGAGCTAAATCAGCCGCTCGGATCGATCCTCGGCAATGCTGAAGCTGCAGCTCTAATGCTCAATGCCAAGTCGCCGGATCTCAATGAGATGAAGCAGATCATCGAGGATATCCGGCGCGACGACAATCGCGCCAGCGAAATCATTCGCCGCCTGCGCGGCCTCCTGAAAATGCAGCCCCTCGAATTCAGGATCGTCGACCTCAACGACGCGGTACGCGAAGTGCTGGAGATACTATCGGGTTTGAGCCACGAGCGTCATGTTAGCCTCACCAGCTCACTGGCTCTCGTCCGACTGCCCATCAGAGGTGACCCGGTACAGATACAGCAGGTCGTGATGAACCTGATCGTCAATGCGATTGATGCAGTTTCCCAGTCCGGACCCGGATTGAAAAAGGTTATCGTTCGGACGGCCCAGACAAACGGCCATGCCGAAGCTTCGGTCGGGGATACCGGACCGGGCATACCGCCCCACAAGATCGATCAGGTGTTTGATCCATTTTTCACGACCAAGGAAGCCGGCATGGGCATGGGACTGTCTATCGCGCGTACGATCATGCGGGCTCATGGCGGCACGATATGGGCGGAGAACAATGTCGAAGGAGGCGCCGTATTCCGGATCAGGTTGCCACTGCATGTGGCGGGGCATCGCTAGCGCGGTCACGCTATATTGGCCTAACTGTCCAGCCTTCGCTTCGCGCGTGGCGCAACAACGACTTCTTTGTGGTCCGCGCCCACCACGACAACCGTGCGGCGAAAGTATTCCGCCAGCACCTGCGCAAGATCGTCTATCGCGCGAGCTCTGTCCCGCCGATGGTCGGCGGACACTTGAATTTTGGATTTCGCCACGTCCCATCTCCGACCCACGCCACTATCCGAAAGCGTACATAACCTGCTGATCGTAATAAAGGGGGCGCAATGCAGGGCTGGGACGTGGCAGGAGCAACAACTGTCGGTTTTCGGAAAAAACACGGACATGTGCAAACTGGGAAGTCACCAAATCAATAAATATTGAAAGTACCACCGCGCCCCATCAGCAGCTTGGTGCGCCCGGCCCGCCTGACCCGCTCAGGAGACCTGCATCCCGCTCAACGTCGAGCCCACCAGATCCGGAACCGGTGCAGCCAGTGACGAAATGTCACCGACGCGACGAACGCAGCGACCAGCGCGATGACTACGGGAATCCAGATCAGCGCCACGCTCAGCAGCACGATCAACACCACGACGCCGATCAGACCAATAATCGCCAGCGCAAGAATGATGGTGAATGGGCCCGGCTGGGCCATGTAGACCCGGCGCGTGCCGCCGTTCTCGTCGATCGAAAGAATGGCGAGTGTGCAGCGCGGCAGAGCGGAATTCAGCAAACCTCCCTTACCTTTCCTGATCGCTAGCGTTTGGAGGGAGCGGCTACGTAACTACTTCCGAATTAACGCACGGAAGGGTTGTACAGTTGATCGGACCGAGCGTAGAGTTCGACAGAACATCGAGGGCCGCCCGATCACCGAATTAAGGAAAGGAACTTGCCGCTTTCGGTTTCGGCGAGCAGCAAGAAATACCTATCCTCCAACTATTCGTCGGGGAATGGCATGCGAAGCATCACGTTTCTTTCCGCAATTGCCTTGCTGGGAGCTACGATCGCCAAAGCTCTCGCCGCTGATCCCGATCCAATTTTTCTCGATCAAGGGTCGAGCTGGACGGCAGCAGCACGGACGGATTTTTATGCGCGGGATCAGGGCTCGCGTCTGATTCCATTGCAGTGGCTTCAAGCCCTCAAGCAGGCTAACGGACAATCGTTCCTTGCGGACGGTTTGGCACGATACGGGTACCTACCGAACCCCGGCAACGCCGGAGGACTTCCGATTGGCTTCCATGCGTCGGGGCCAAGGGGAGCCCAAACTGTTGGCATGACATGCGCTGCTTGCCACACTCGTCAAATCAGGGTCGACGGCAAAGCGTATCGCATCGACGGCGGGCCGGCTCTCGTCGATTTCTATGCATTCTTGGCTGACCTCGACACGGCGATGGGCCGTGTGATCGCGAGCGACCCAGCCTTCGACACGTTCGCGATCTCAGTCCTGCAAACTGCCGCGCCCGACGCGTCTGATGTCGCTGCGCTTCGTCGAGACGTGGACGCTTGGCATCTGCGCTACCACACGATCATGTCGCGTGCGTTGCCGTCGGCGGGTTGGGGGCTCGGACGGCTCGACGCGGTCGGAATGATCTTCAACCGCGTGACGGGCCTAGATCTCGGCCCGCCACCTAACTTCATGATCCCCGAGAATATAAGAACGGCCGACGCTCCAGCGCGCTATCCGTTTATCTGGAACGCACCGAAGCAGGATAAGACGCAGTGGCCGGGATTTGCTGATAATGGGAACGACATTCTCGGTCTTGCCCGGAATGTGGGTGAAGTTCTTGGCGTATTCGCCACATTCGAACCGAAACGCCAGGGGCTGATCATAAATTTCCTCAACAACAATTCGGCCAACTTCGACGGGCTTGGCAAACTTGAGGACCTCGTCGAGTTAATTTCGGCGCCAAAGTGGCCTTGGGGAATCAATCCAACGCTAGCGGCCGAGGGAAAATCGATCTTCGAAAGGGCTCCGGCCGACGGCGGTTGCATTCAGTGCCATGGAATTAAGCCAGGCAAGATTTGTTTTCCGTTCGTTCAAACGTGGGCCACTCCAATTCAAAATGTCGGAACGGATACCAGACAATACGACGTCTTGGCTTGGACAGCTAAATCCGGAGTTCTCAATGGGGCATACATTCCGCTGGCGACCAGCGCGCTGAAGGAAACTGACTTGGCCCTTAACATTCTTGCGACCTCGGTGATTGGCTCGATCGCACAGCACGTGCTTTTGGGTGCGGGCTCTTCCGCCAATGCGCAGGTCGCGGCTGCGCCCGAATTGGGGGCAGCGAGCTCTTCAGATTCGCTAGGCCTAGCTCGGTTACCTCCCGCGCTCCGAGACCTGTCGGGCGCGTTTAATGTTCCGGATGCCATACAGGCAGCGCCAGGGGTACCAACCGAAACGCAAGCAGCACCAACGGCAGCCTCTCCGAAAGGCGCATACGAGGCTCGCGTGCTAGAAGGAGTATGGGCAGCAGCACCGTATCTTCATAACGGTTCAGTCCCTACCTTAGCGGAGTTGCTCAAACCTGCCGGACAGCGCAAGGCCCAATTTATGGTGGGCAGCGATTACGATATCGAAAACGTTGGCCTCGCTGCCGTCCAATCGCAGCCAAGTCAAACGCGCACTACGACAGATTGCAGCGACCTCAATTCCGGAAACAGCCGGTGCGGTCATGAGTATGGTACAAGCTTGGGCGAAGCAGAGAAGAAGGCGCTCCTTGAGTACTTGAAGTCGCTCTGACGTTTGATTTCGTCGCTGTAGCGAACATGGAACGCAAGGCTGCCCAGATGAACGACGATAGCAAGAACGCTAGCCGAGCATCGGCCCTGATCGAAGTTAAAGACCTCTTCGGACTTTCGGGTGCCGCCAAAATCATTGCGGAAGGCATTGTCCGAGGCGTGGGAGAATGGCTGAGACCTTGGCAGACTGGAAGAAACGCCAAGGCCGAGGTTGCCGCCTACCAGCGGTGGTCCGAGGCTCTTCGGAAAGATGGATTGCCAGTCAATATCGCGGATCTCACGCTCGGAGACCGGACCGCCCTTCGGGTCTCTGCTCAGCATGAACGTCATCAACTCAATCGAGAAGCTGTCGCGGTGCAGGTGATTGAGGAGGTTCGCTCGAACCCCGACGAAGTGAACTCGACCGGCAAGCCGCTCGACCCGGATTGGCTGGACCGTTTCTGGACGTTAGCAGAAAACGTCAGTGGCACGGATTTTCAATCGATTTGGGCACGCATCCTAGTCAGGCAAGCTTCGGGAAGGCATTCGTATAGCCCGCGTACATTGCACACATTGAGTATGCTGACCCGCGCCGAGGCGGAGGTGCTTTCCCGATTAGCACCATTCTCGATCACTACACTATCATCAGGAGTTGAGACCGCTCCTGCCATTTGGCTGAGCGGCCCTGATCACCTCAATCCTCATTTCGATACCCCGCCTTCACGTTCCACTTTGAACGCCATCGACGTCGAACTGCGGGAAATGATCGGACCCACGCGGTCAGAGGTCTTTGGCCCCAGCGGCATAATGGGAGAGGATGGTTGGGCTTACGAAGCCTACGCGAGCGTTCAGGAAGGCACTGCAAAGATCAAGATTGCTGGTAGACCCTACCAAATATCCGGCTTTCCAACACCCCTACCCGCCAGCCGCGCGAAACACGACGAGCATGTTATCTTAGGATCAGGCGTTCGTTTCAGTCCCGTTGGAAGCGAAATCATTGGATTGATAGCAGCTCAGCCATCGCAAAAGCATGTTGATCTGCTTAGGCGTGCGTTTCAATTGTACGGGCTCAGTCTCGAACAGGCGCCGTAGCGAATGGGGGTTTGCAGGCCGCGCGCGCCTGGCCCGACCGCCATCACCTCGCCTTCGAGGGGTGAGGTCATTCATGGTTTCTCGACCTGAGCTATTTGTTCATCGCGCCAAAAAACCGAACGGTCTCCGTTACATCCCCCTTCAACAATCCCGGGAACGGCACCCTCTCGTTCAGTGGAACGCTGATCCGGCTCTACACCGCGAACGTTGAGAACACACACGCAGTTACGATCGCGATCAACAAGGCTTTCTGACCGCTACGCGAAGACGCACGCCACGACGGTATGTGCCATTGCGCGACTTGGTGCGCCCGGCCCGCCTGAGCCGCTCACGAGACCTGCATCCCGCTCAACGTCGAGCCCACCAGATCCGGAACCGGTGCAGCCAGTGACGAAATGTCACCGACGCGACGAACGCAGCGACCAACGCGATGACTACGGGAATCCAGATCAGCGCCACGCTCAGCAGCACGATCAACACCACGACGCCGATCAGACCAATAACCGCCAGCGCAAGAATGATGGTGAATGGGCCCGGCTGCGCCATGTAGACCCGGCGCGTGCCGCCGTTCTCGTCGATCGAAATGAAGACATGCGACGGATCGCGCCGGTCCCGCTGCCCGGGCGGGATGATTTCGGGCTCGGAGCGCGGACGATCAGGGTCAGAATCGCGGGGATTGCGGTCGGTCATGCGGGAAAATGTATGCGCGAGGCGTGGAAGTGCAACACCTCTGCGGACGGGATCTTGGTGGCCGTCTCCGTCAATCTCCCCTCACCTGCGCGCGTTCGGTTCGCTTCTGGGAGAAAATCCGCCGCGCGAACTCGATGAATGCCCGCAGCACCGCCGACTGGTCGTCCTTGCGATAGACCATGTAGACGTCGGCTGCAGGCGCCGAAGCGCCGAGCGCGTGGAAGCGGATATCGCCGGTCGTAAAGCGCGCGATCGAGGACGGCACCAGCGCCACGCCGAAACCCGCGGCCAGCAGGCCTGAGATCGACTGCGCGTCGACCACCTCGTGCGCCACGCGCGGCAGAAAGCCGGCGGCCACGCAGCAGTCGCGGATCGAGGTCGCGAATTCGGAGCTGTCGGGCGCGAGCGTGACGAACTCCTCGTCCCGCAGGTCCTTCAGCGCGACGCGCTTGCGTTCCGCGAGCCGATGGATGCTCGACATCGCCACCACCACGTCCTCCCGCCAGGCAAGCTCGCTTGCGAACTCGTCGCCCTCGGCGCGCAGGCGGATGAAGCTGATGTCGATGTTCTTCTCGGCCAGCGCGCGCATTTGCAGTTTCGGCGCCTGCTCGAACAGGGTCGTCGTGACGTCCGGGAATTCGTGGCGGTACGCGGCCAGCAGGTCGGCAAGCCCGCCGCGCAGGATCGAGCCGGTGGCGCCGATCAAGATGCGGCCCGTCTCGCCGTGGCCGATCGCAACGGTCTCGCGCGCCGCCGCATCCACCTGCTCGAGGATCGATTTCGCGCGCGCATGCAGGGCTTCACCCGCGCGGTCAGCTCGACCCGGCGGCTGGTGCGCAGCAACAGCTGCGTCTTCAGGATCGCCTCGAGATCCTGAATCTGCTGGCTCAGCGGCGGCTGCGAGATGCGAAGCCGGAGCGCGGCACGCGTGAAACTCAGTTCCTCCGCGACGGCCACGAAATACCGCAGGTGACGGAGCTCGATGCTCATTCATATCTCGTGAGTATAGATCAATACGAACAATATATTGGACGGATGAATGCCCCTTTGCAAGGATTGCCACGCCGGGAATGGCCCGAAACATGCAGCGCGCGAGGTCGACGAGACCGTAGACCCGGCTGCCGGGCTTCAAAACAGGGATATGCACCATGCTTGCACGGGGCCGGTTTTCATCTGCGTGGACGGGATTTCTGGTCGCAGCGTTCGCAGCGCTTGCGCCGCACGCGGCGAACGCGGACGCGCTCGCCGACATCATGAAGAGCAAGGTCATCAAGGTGGCCGTGCCGCAGGATTTCGCGCCGTTCGGCTCGGCGGGGCCTGACCTGAAGCCGCGTGGGCTACGACATCGACATGGCCAACCTGATCGCCAAGGAGCTCGGCGTGAAGGCGGAGATCATCCCCGTCACCAGCGCCAACCGCGTCCCCTACCTGCAGACCAAGAAGGCGGATCTCGTCATCTCCAGCCTCGGCAAGAACGCCGAGCGCGAGAAGGTGATCGACTTCTCGGCCGCCTACGCGCCGTTCTTCTCCGGCGTCTACGGCACCAAGGCGATCGCGGCGGCCAAGTACGACGATCTCGCCGGCAAGACGGTCGGCGCCACGCGCGGCGCGATCGAGGAGCAGGAGCTGTCGAAGAGCGTGCCCGCTTCCACCACGGTCAAGCGCTACGAGGACAACAACGCGACCATCGCGGCGTTCGTCTCCGGCCAGGTCGACCTGATCGCCACCGGCAACACGGTCGCCGCCGCGATCGCAGAGAAGAGCACGGCGCGGCCGCCGGTGCTGAAGTTCGTGATCAAGGACTCGCCCTGCTACATCGGCCTGAACAAGGAAGAGCCGGCGCTGCTGGCAAAGGTCAACGAGATCATCGCCAAGGCGAAGAAGAGCGGCGAGTTGGAGAAGCTGTCACAGAAGTGGATGAAGGCTTCGCTGCCCGAGAGCTTCTGAGAACGGGCCGGGCGGAGAAGCGCGGCCATGACCTACAAGCTGCAATTCGCCGAGCTGCTCCCGTACTGGGACGTGCTGGTGCACGGGACTGATCTTCACGATCGTGCTGACGATCGTCTCGACGATCGCGGGCGTCGCCGTCGGCACCGCCGGCGCCGCGGCCCGCACGTTCGGGCCGAAATGGCTCGACACGATCGTGGCGGCGTATGTGGAGATCGTCCGCAACACGCCGTTCATCGTGCAGCTGTTCTTCATCTTCTTCGGCCTGCCCGCCGCAGGCATCAAGCTCACCGAGACCACGGCGGCCTTCATCGCCATGGTGTTCAACCTCGGCGCCTACTCCACCGAGATCATCCGCGCCGGCATCGAGGCGGTGCCGAAGGGGCATCTCGAGGCCGGCTCGAGCCTCGCCATGAGCCGGATGCAGATCCTGCGCTACATCGTGCTGAAGCAGGCGTTCCAGAAAGTCTATCCGGCGCTGGCCTCGCAGATCATCATCGTCATGCTGGGCTCGGCGGTGGTGTCGCAGATTTCGGCCGAGGACCTCACTTACGCGGCGAACTACATCCAGTCGCGCAACTTCCGCGCCTTCGAGGTCTATCTCGTCGTCGCCCTGCTCTACCTGCTGCTGGCGATCGGCGCGCGCGCGATCCTGCGCGGCATCGGCCGCGTGATCTTCCCGAAGGCCTGATCCATGAACGATTTCAGCTTCTGGGTGATCCTCTCGAACCTGCTGCTGGCGACGCGCTGGACCATCCTGCTGTCGCTGGTCGCCTTCGTCTGCGGCGGCGTTGTCGGCCTGGCGCTGCTGTTCGCCCGCGTCTCGAAAATCCCGTGGCTCGAGACGGCCACGCGCTACTACATCGAGTTCTTCCAGGGCACGCCGCTGCTGATGCAGCTGTTCCTGTTCTTCTTCGGCGTGGCGCTGCTCGGCATCGAGGTCAGCCCGTGGCTGGCCGCCTCGCTCGCGCTCACGCTTCTGGACCAGCGCGTTCCTCACCGAGATCTGGCGCGGCTGCGTCGAGGCGCTGCCGAAGGGCCAATGGGAGGCCGGCGAAAGCCTCGCCCTCTCCTACGTCGAGCAGATGCGCTACGTCATCCTGCCGCAGGCGCTGCGCATCGCCATTCCGCCGACGGTCGGCTTCTCGGTGCAGGTGATCAAGGGCACGGCGCTCGCCTCCATCATCGGCTTCGTCGACCTGACCAAGGCCGGCACCATGCTGAACAACGCCACCTTCCGCCCGTTCCTCGTCTACTCGCTGGTGGCGCTGATCTACTTCGCCCTCTGCTTCCCGCTCTCCTGGTACGCCCACAGGCTGGAAAGGCAACTCAATGTCGCTCGTTAGCATCCACGATGTGCGCAAGAGCTTTGGCGCGCTCGAGGTCCTGAAGGGCGTATCGGTCGAGGTCAGCCGCGGCGACGTGGTCGCCATCATCGGCAAGTCGGGCTCCGGCAAGAGCACGCTGCTTCGCTGCATCAACGGGCTCGAGACCTACGACGACGGCAACATCACCGTCGACGGCATCGATGTCGGCCAGTCGAAGGACAATCTGCGCAACCTGCGCCGCAACGTCGGCATGGTGTTTCAGCAGTTCAACCTGTTCCCGCACCTGACGGCCGCGGAGAACGTGATGCTCGCGCCGAAAGTGGTCAACCGCGAGAACGCCGCACGCGACGCAGGCGCTGGCGAAGGAGATGCTCGCCAAGGTCGGCCTGTCGGAGAAAGCCGACAGCTATCCGTCGCAGCTCTCCGGCGGCCAGCAGCAGCGCGTCGCCATTGCGCGCGCGCTGGCGATGCGGCCGAATGTGCTGCTGTGCGACGAGATCACCTCGGCGCTCGATCCCGGAACTCGTCAACGAGGTTCTGCGCGTGGTCGAGCAGCTCGCGAAAGACGGCATGACGCTGATCCTCGTCACCCACGAGATGCGCTTCGCCCGCGACGTCGGCACCAAGCTCGTGTTCATGCACCAGGGCAAGGTGCATGAGGAAGGTCCGCCAAAGCAGCTGTTCGCAAGCCCCGGCACGCCGGAGCTGGCGCAGTTCGTGGGAATGCAGCATTGACGCCATGACCGCAGCGACGATGACCGGACCGGCGCTCGGCGAGCACATCGCCGCGCGAATAAGCCGTCTGGCAGCAGATCTCCGAAAGCGAGACCGGGCTCACGCGCGTCTTCCTGTCCAGGGAGCACCGCCAGGCCGCGGACCAGCTTGTCGGCGTGGATGCAGGAGGCCGGCATGTCGGCGCGCATGGACGCGATCGGCAACGTGGTCGGCCGCTACGAGGGCACCGCGCCAAAAGCCCCTGCACTTTTGCTCGGATCGCATTTCGACAGCGTGCGCAATGCCGGACGGTGGGATGGGCCGCTCGGAGTCATCACGGCGATCGCCTGCGTCGCCGACTTGAACCACCGCGGCAAACGGCTGCCGTTTGCGATCGAAATCGCAGCCTTCGCCGACGAGGAAGGCGTGCGTTTCCCCGCGACGCTGCTCGGTAGCCGCGCCCTGGCCGGAACGTTCGATGAGCGCGCGCTGTCGTTGCGCGATCGCGACGGCATCAGCATGCGCGAGGCCATGCAGAGCTTCGGTCTCGATCCCGAGCACATCGGCGCCGCCGCGCGCGCGCGCGGCGAATACCTCGCCTATCTCGAGCTGCACATCGAGCAGGGCCCGGTGCTGGAAGCCGAGGGCCTGCCACGTCGGCGTCGTCACCGCGATCAGCGGCGCCACGCGGCTGCTCGTCACGCTCGAAGGCATGGCCGGGCACGCGGGAACGGTGCCGATGGCGATGCGCCGCGACGCGCTCGCGGGCGCCGCCGAATGCATCGTCGCCATCGAACATCAGTGCCGGAACGACATCGGCCTGTTCGGCACGGTCGGGATGGTGCGTGCCGAGCCCGGCGCGACCAACGTCATTCCGGGCCGATGCACCTTCACCATCGACATGCGCTGCGCCTCCGACGAGCACCGCCGCATCGCGGTCACGGCAGCCGTCCGCAATATCGAGCGTGTTGCAAAGGAACGCGGCCTCGCGCCGCAGATCGACGTCGTGCACGAACAGCGCATGACGCCGTGCGCCGACTGGCTGCAGGCGCAGATCACAGCCGCCATCACCCGGCAAGGCTTTCGCCCGATCTCGCTGCCGAGCGGCGCCGGACACGACGGCATGGCGGTCGCCGACCATCACCGATATCGGCATGATCTTCGTCCGCTGCCGCGGCGGCATCAGCCATCACCCGGACGAGCATGTGACGGTGGAAGACGTCGGCGACCGGCGCGCGCGTGCTGCTCGACGTGATCGAGCATTTTGCAGCCGAAGGCGCGAGGCTAGCCGATCACATGCGCATCTCTCGACAGCGCGCGATGTTCCCTGTGCCAATGCTCGGCGATCTGCAGCCGGGTCGGCACCCAGACGCGGTCGTGGCTGGCGATGTAGTCGAGAAACCGCGCCAGCGCCGCGAACCGCCCCGGCCGGCCGACCAGGCGGCAGTGCAGCCCGATCGACATCATCTTCGGCGCGGTTTCGCCCTCGGCATAGAGCACGTCAAAGCTGTCCTTCAGGTACTGGAAGAACTCCTCCCCGCCGCCAAACCCCTGCGTGTTGATGAAGCGCATGTCGTTGGCGTCGAGCGTGTAGGGAATGATCAGGTGCGGCTGCTCGCGGTACCTCACCCAATACGGCAGGTCGTCGGCGTAAGAGTCGCAGGAATAAAGAAAACCGCCCTGGTCGATCACCAGCTTCAGCGTGTTCTCCGAGGTGCGGCCGGTGTACCAGCCGGTCGGCGGCTGCCCGGTCGCCTGCGTGTGCAGCGCGATCGCCTCCTCGATCGAGCGCCGCTCCTCCCGCTCGTCCATGTCCTTGTGCTCGATCCACTTCAGGCCATGCGAGGCGATGTCCCAGCCGGCCTCGTTCATGGCGGCCACGCACTCGGGATTGCGCATCAGCGCCGTCGCAACGCCGAACACCGTCGGCTTGATGTCGCGCGCGACAAACCCGCGCCACAGGCGCCAGAAGCCGGCACGCGAGCCGTACTCGAACATCGACTCGACGTTCGGATGCCGTCGGCCGGTCCAGGAGTTCGCCCCGAGCACATCCGACAGAAAGGCCTCGGAGCCTTTGTCGCCGTGCAGGATGTTGTTCTCGCCGCCTTCCTCGAAATTGACGACGAACTGCACGGCGACGCGCGCCCGGTTCGGCCATTTCGGATCGGGGGCGTTGCGGCCGTAGCCTTTGAGGTCACGCGGGTAATTTGCTTCGGTCATAAGCGCGTCAATGACATAGCTTGCGCGCGTGATCTAGGGGTTGAAGACCTTCTCGCGCCGGCCGCGAACGATTTCACCGATCTGATTGATTACGTTGACAATCTCGCGATCGCGCGGGTTCTCGATGCGCTCACCCGGAAGACGCGCCTGCACCGACAAGTGACGGCATCACGCCACCGCCTGCGCCATGGCACAGCACTTGCGTCGCTCTGTTCAACCGTTCGTTCCAACAAGAGGCCACACCATGTCAAACTTGCCCTTCAATCGACGTGACTTTCTGCTCGGAAGCCTGAGCGCCGCCGCGCTGACGGCGGGCCCCGCTCCATTCGCGTTCGCGCAATCGCGCGGCGAGACGCTGCTGGTCGTGCAGGAGCTCGGGCCGAACTCGCTCGACATGCAGGGCGTCGGCTCGAACCAGACCGTCAATGGCCTGTCCTGGAATTGCTACGACCGCCTGCTCTCTTACGCCGCCAAGACCCTGCCCGACGGCACGCCCTCCTATGATCGCGAAAAGCTCGCTCCGGAGCTTGCAGAAAGCTGGGAGGTTGCGCCCGACGGCATGTCGTGCACGTTCAAGCTGCGCAAGGACGCCAAGTTTCACGACGGCACGCCGGTCACCGCAAAGGACGTCAAATGGTCGTTCGACCGTGCGGTGAAGGTCGGCGGCTTCCCGACCTTCCAGATGTCGGCCGGCTCGCTGGAGAAGCCGGAGCAGTTCGTCGTCGTCGACGACCACACCTTCCGGATCGACTACATCCGCAAGGACAAGATGCTGCTCTTCAACGTGGCCGTGGTGGTGCCCTTCATCATCAACTCGGAGCTCGCCAGGAAAAACGCGACACCGGAAGACCCGTGGGCGCTGGCCTGGCTGAAGAACAACGAAGCCGGCGGCGGCGCCTACAGGATCGAGAGCTGGAAGGCGGGCACCGAAACGGTGTTCGCCCGCTTCGACGACTGGAAGAGCGGCCCCTTGCCGAAGATCAAGCGGGTGATCGCCCGCGACATCCCCTCCGCCGGCACGCGCCGCGCGATGCTGGAGCGCGGCGACGCCGACATCTCCAGCGGCTTTGCGCCGCGCGACTTCGAGCAGATCATCAAGGAAGGCAAGGTCAACGTCTCGGGCGTGCCGATCCCGAACGCGCTCTGGTACCTGGCCCTGAACACGGCAAAGCCGCCGTTCAACAACGTCAAGCTGCGCCAGGCGCTCGCCTGGGCAATGCCGTATGAGCAGATCCAGACCAGCGCTTTCTTCGGCCGCGCCGTGCCGATGTACGGCGGCGCCGGCCGAGGTGACGAAGCCGGTGTGGCCACAGCCGTTCCCCTACGTCGACCGATCTCGACAAAGCGAAGGCGCTGATGAAGGAGGCAGGCTTCGAGAGCGGGCTCGAGACGACGCTGTCGATCGACACCGGCACCGCGACCGTCGGCGAGCCGACCATCATTCTCATCCAGGAGAACCTTGCCAAGATCGGCATCAAGGCCTCGATCGACAAGATCCCGGGCGCGAACTGGCGCACGACGCTGAACAAGAAGGAGCTGCCGCTCGCGCTCAACCGCTTCTCGGGCTGGCTCGACTATCCGGAGTATTACTTCTACTGGAATTTCCACGGCAACAATTCGATCTTCAACATCTCCTCCTACCAGAACAAGGAGATGGACGCGTTGATCGACAAGGCGCGCTTCACCACCGATGCGGCCGAGTACGAGGCGACGGTGAAGGCAGTTCATCGCGCTGTGCATGCGAGAGGTGCCGGTCATCCCGCTCAACCAGCCGATCCACGACGTCGCCATGCAAAAGAGCGTCAACGGCTACCAGTTCTGGTTTCACCGCGAACCGGACTACCGGCAGTTTGCGAAATCGTGACGCCGGACTTAAGCTGAACCCACTTCTCAAACGAAAGATCCGCCTCCACTCATGACCACTCTTCGCATCAAGGCCGGCCCCTACACGTTCGAAGCCAAGCTCGAGGAAGAGGCGGCGCCAAAGACCTGTGCAAAATTCAAGAGCATGCTGCCGTTCAAGAGCAAGATCATCCATGTGCGCTGGAGCGGCGAAGGCTGCTGGATTCCGCTGGGCGAGCTCGACCTCGGACTGACTTACGAGAACCACACGAGCTTCCCGGCGCCGGGCGACATCATCGTCTATCCCGGCGGGATCAGCGAAACCGAAATCCTGCTCGCCTATGGCGGCGTCCGCTTCGCAAGCAAGGTCGGCCAGCTTGCGGGCAACCACTTCCTGACCCTCACCAAGGGCCGGGAGAACCTGGTTGCGCTCGGCAAGATGACGCTGTGGGAAGGCGCGCAGGATATCGTGTTCGAGCTGGCGTGAGCCGTCAGCCGCGGGCGTGGGTTAGCCCGCCGCGCTCATCTGTGAACGGAACGCCCAGCGCGTAAAGTATTGCTCGATCCAGGCGAACAGCGCGTACATCAGCACGCCCTCGAACGCCAGCAGCAGCAGTGCGGCGTAGACGTTCGCCATCCTGAAGCTCGCGCCCTCCAGCGCGATCATATAGCCGAGACCCGCATTTGCCCCCAGCGTCTCGGACACCACCGTGCCGACAAAAGCAAGCGTGATTGCCACCTTCAGCGACCCGAACAGGTAAGGCAGCGCGCGCGGAATTCCCACCTTGCGCATGATGTCGAGCTTGCCGGCGCCCAGCGCGCGCATCACGTCCTCGAGCTCCGGCTCCGTCGTCGCAAGACCGGTCGCGACGTTCACGACGATCGGAAAGAACGAGATCAGGAATGCCGTAATGATGGCCGGCACCTCGCCAATGCCGAACCAGAGGATCAGCAGCGGCACGATCGCGACCTTCGGGATGGTGTTGAACCCGACCATCACGGGATAGAGGCCGCGATAGATGGTGCGGGACCAGCCGACGACCAGTCCGAGCGCGATGCCAAAACCGACCGCAAGCGCGAAGCCCACCATGGTCACCCAAAGCGTGACGTAGGAATGGTACAGAAAGACGCTCCAGTGGCGTGCCATCGCGGCAAACGCCGCCGATGGCGGCTGCAGCACCGAGGTGTTGATCCGGAAGACGCGGCAGGACGCTTCCCAGATCACGAAGATCGCGATCGTGAAGACCCACGGGGCGAGCTTTTCGGCGATCCTCGAATTCATGCCTGGCGCACCTCGGCGATCTTGGCGCGCAGCTCATGCACAATGTCGCTGAAGCCCTTTTCATAGGTGACCTGAAGATCCCGCGGCCGCGGGAGATCGACGTTCCTGACCTGAACGATGCGACCCGGCCGGGCGCTCATCACATGGATGCTGTCGGCCAGAAACGCCGCTTCGCGCAAATCATGCGTCACCAGGATGACGGTGAAGCCAAGTTTCTGCCAGAGATCGCGAAGCACGCACCACAGCTCCTCGCGGGTGAAGGCATCGAGCGCAGCGAACGGCTCGTCGAGCATCAACAGCGCAGGCTGATGGATCAGCGAGCGGCAGAGCGAGACACGCTGCTGCATGCCGCCCGACAGCTCCCACGGATAGCGGTCGCCAAAACCTTTCAATCCGACGGTCGCAAGCAGTTGCTCGGCCTGCGCGCGAAACTCTGCCTTCTTCGCGCGAAACTGCGAGCGATGCGGCTGCACGATCTCGAGCGGCAGCAGCACGTTGTCGACCACCTTGCGCCAGGGCAGCAGGTTCGCGTTCTGGAACGCCATGCCGGCAATCTTCACGGGCCCCTTCACTTCTGCCCCGGCTATCGCCACCGTCCCCGCGGTCGGCCGATGCAGACCGGTGACCAGACGCATCAGGGTCGACTTGCCGCAGCCGGACGGGCCGACCACGGCGACGAACTCGCCGCGGCGGACCTTCAGGGTTACTCCTTCGAGGGCGACGACGTCGCCCGAGGCACCCCCGCCATACGTGAGCGTCACCCGATCGATGTCGACGAATGCCTGCAAATGGCCGCTCCCGATCGATGCGACCTCGATCAGAATTTTCGCTCGGCCGCCGGCGGCAGATACTCGGACGTGAAAATATCCGCCGGCTTCGGCTTGGCATTCTTGAATTCGTAGGTCACCGCGATCTGGTCGATCGCCTTGGCCATTCGCTGCTCATCGATGCCGCCCACGCCGTTTGCCTTGACCCACGGCGTGACGAAGTTGTCGTTCAGCGACATCTTGAGCCGGGCCAGCTCGATCTTCTCTTCGGCGGTCTCGTTGCGCTTCATCACCGACTTGATCGCCCCGTCCGGATCCTTGATCGTGTCGATGATTCCCTTGATGGTCGCGCGAACGAATTCCGCAACCACTTTCGGGTTCTGCTTGGCGAAGTCTGGATTGACCATGATGGCATTGCCGTAGAGCACGATGCCGTGGTCCGCCATCAGCATCACCTTGATATCGCTTCCCGGGATGCCTTTCGTCAGCAGATTGAAGTAGGACGAGAACGAAAAGCCGGTGATCGCGTCGACCTTGCCGTCAGCCAGCATCGGCTCGCGCACCGGAAAGCCGACGTTCTCGACCTTCACTTTTGAATCATCGACACCGTTCTCCTTCACGAAAGCCTTCCATTGCGCGTAGGCCCCGTCGGGGGCCGGCGCGCCAAGCGTCTTGCCTTCGAGATCCTTCGGCTTGGTGATGCCCGACTTCGCCAGGCTGACAATCGCGAACGGCGGCTTGTCATAGACCATCAACACGGCTTTCACGTCCTTGTCCGGGTTCTGGTCGCGGAAGCGAACGAGCGAGTTGATGTCGAAGAAGCCGATCGGATAGGTGCCGGCAGCGACGCGTGCGATGCCGGCAACCGAACCGGGCCCGCTGTCGATCGAAACATTGAGCCCCTCGGCCTTGTAGTAGCCCTTGTCGAGCGCAACGAAATACGGCGCGGACGGCCCCTCGAATTTCCAATCCAGCGCAAACTTGAGGTCGGTCTGGGCGCTCGCCGGCAGCGTGAATGCGGTGAGCATCGACCAGGCAACGACGGTGAGACCAAGCTTTTGGAACATGTCCTGTTTCCTCCATCCCCTTTGCCACAGCACGCGAGCCGAGCGCACTTGAGCCACATGCACGATTGAGCCGCGGGCACTTGAGCCACGTGGACGGTAGCAAGCACCGTGCCAGCGTGCCCCCGCTCGCCCTTTTCACCACAGTTACACGTCCCCGGGCACGTCAGGCAATCCGGCTTGGACCGTGCTCGCCATTCCAGGGGCTGTCAGCCGACCTGCTCCGACGACCTACCCCTGATGCAGCATCCGCGCGACGCTGCTGTGCCGGCGGACCAGATCCGGCACGTCCAGGCCTGGAATGGCGCCATCGACGACGACCCAGCGGCCGCCAACCATGACGCGATCTGCGCGGTGCGCCCCGCAGAGAACGAGGGCCGCGATCGGATCGCCGTGACCGGAAAAGCGAAGCTCATCCAGCTTGTAGAACGCAAGATCGGCGACCTTGCCGACCGCGATCTCGCCAAGTTCCGGCCTGCCGATGCAGGCCGCCGACCCGGTGGTTGCCCACCGCAACGCGTCATTGT
Organism: uncultured Alphaproteobacteria bacterium; assembly: GCA_963757845.1. Taxonomy (GTDB): domain Bacteria; phylum Pseudomonadota; class Alphaproteobacteria; order Rhizobiales; family Xanthobacteraceae; genus P52-10. Next base: position 251,746 of record CAVWTB010000041.1, on the reverse strand, counting down.
GGCTCACTCGGCGCACGCCATAGCGAGCGCGTTGCAGCAGGTAGGCCGCGCGGACTTCCTGCATCAGGTTCGAGGCATCATTGGATGCCGAACCGTCGACACCAAGGCCGATCCGGACGCCGGCGTCCTCCATCTCGCAGACTGGACAGCAGCCCGACGCGAGCGCCTGATTGCTGCACGCGCAATGGCTGATCGTTGTCCCTGCCCGCGCCAGGCGCGTCATTTCGGATGGATTGAAATGAACGCCATGGGCGAGCCAGGTTCTGCCATTCAGCCACCCGCATTGCTCGAGGTAATCCAGCGGCCGGCACCCGTGCATGGCCTCGCAGAACCGGTTCTCGTCCTCGGTTTCCGCAAGATGCGTGTGCAACCTCACGTCAAGGCGGTCGGCGAGCCCGGCCGTGGCTTGCATCAGCGATGTCGTGACTGAAAAAGGCGAGCATGGCGCAAGCGCGATCTGGATTTTCGCGTCTTCGCCGCGCTGATGATAGAGCCGGACCACCCGTTCGCTGTCGGCCAGGATCGTGTCTTCGTCCTGCACCACGCTGTCCGGCGGCAAGCCGCCGTCCTTCTGCGAGCGATTCATCGAGCCTCGCGTGAGCAGCACGCGAAGCCCAAGCCGGTTCGCGACACCCACCTCGATGTCGACGGCTTCTTCAAGCCCCGGCGGGAAAACATAGTGGTGGTCCGTCGTGGTGGTGCAGCCGGAAAGCAGCAACTCGCTCATGGCGACCGTCACCGCCAGTTCCAGGGATTCAGGCGTCATACGCGCCCAGACGGGATAGAGCGCCTGAAGCCATGGAAAAAGCTCGCGATCGAGGGCTGCGGGCAATGCACGGGTCAATGTCTGATAAAAATGATGATGGGTGTTGATCAATCCCGGGATGACGACATGGGCCGAGGCGTCGTATGACAAGACGTTCGCTGTGCGCGGCTCCTTTCCAGCAGCAACGAGCTCGACGACCTTTGGTCCATCGACCACGATTCCCCGCTCCGCGTGCGGTGCCAGAATGGCGAGAGGATCTTTGATCCACACAGGCTGACTGTTCATATCGTTCCCCAGACTTTGCAATTCGCGGCTTGCCAGCTTCAGAGCACTTGGCGACGGACTTGCAAGACACGAAGCGGTCGAGTTGGCGTCACACCATGGACCTGAATACCGTTACTTCCGTTGTCCGTCCAAAGCTGCGAACCGAACTGCCGGTTTGGACGGCGGGCGATGCGTGGCTTGCGGGAGGCACCTGGCTGTTCTCCGAACCGCAAACTCACCTGAACCGACTGATCGACCTGCATCAACTTGCCTGGCCGCCGCTCACCGCAAGCGATCGCGGGCTTGAGATTGCGGCGACATGCACCGTCGCGGCGCTGGATGCGTTTACCGCTCCGATGGATTGGCGGGCCGCCTCGCTCATCGGGGCGTGCTGCCGTGCGTTCGCTGCATCCTTCAAGATCTGGAAGACAGCGACAGTCGGCGGCAATCTTTGCATGTCTCTGCCCGCAGGTCCCATGATCAGCCTTACCGCCGCGCTCGACGGCATGTGCACGATCTGGACCGCCGACGGGGCGGAGCGGCAGGTGCGGGCCATCGACTTCGTCACCGGCAATCAGCGCAATCTCCTGGGCCCGGGCGACCTCTTGCGGAAAATCGAGCTCCCGCTGTCGGCGTTGCGCCGGCAAGCGGCGTTCCGCCAGATTTCGTTGACGCCGGTCGGCCGCTCCGCGGCGCTCCTGATCGGAACCCTGCAGCCCGACGGCGCACTGCTGCTGACGATCACCGCATCGACGAAACGACCGCTTCGATTGGCTTTTCAGGACTTGCCCACGCCGGCAAGCCTTCGTGACGCCATCCTTCGGCAAATACCCGATGACGCATACCACGACGACGTGCACGGCAAACCGGAATGGCGGCAACAGATGACCCTGTATCTGGCCGAGGAAATTCGCGCCGAGTTGGGCTCGCCGGTGACCACATGAAACTTGCAGTGAACGGCAAGCCGGTCGAACACAATTCACGCGCAGGCCAATGCCTGCGGACCTTGCTGCGCGAACTCGGGCTGTTCGGCGTCAAGAAAGGCTGCGACACGGGCGATTGCGGCGCATGCACGGTTCTGATCGATGGCGAGGCCGTCCACAGTTGTTTGATACCGGCATTCCGCGCCGAAGGACATGAAATCACGACCATCGAAGGCCTGGGGCCTGGCGATCAACTGCACCCGCTGCAGAGATCTTTCCTCGAGGCCCAGGCATTCCAGTGCGGCTTCTGCACGGCCGGCATGATCCTGACCTGTTCGACCTTGAACCAGGCGCAGATGCGCGACCTGGGCGTTGCGCTGAAGGGGAACATTTGCCGGTGCACCGGCTATCGAGCCATTGAGGACGCGCTCAGCGATCGAAAGCACACCGAGAATGCACCGCCCGGTGAAGCTTTCGGCCGCAGCATTCCGGCCCCGGCCGGCCCGCAAATCGTGACCGGCGCCGCACGCTTCACGTTCGATCTCGCCATTGAGGGGCTGCTCCACATCAAGCTGCTTCGTTCGCCGCACGCCCACGCCCGGATTATCAGCATCGACACGTCGCCTGCGCTTGCGGTGCCCGGCGTCCGAGCCGTGCTGACTCACGAAGATGCGCCAGAGCGCCTCTTCTCGACTGCACGACACGAACACATCACGACGAATCCCGATGACACGCGCGTGCTTGACGACGTTGTCCGTCATGTCGGCCAGCGCGTCGCGGCGGTCGTCGCGGACAGCGAAGCTGCCGCCGAGGAAGGATGCCGCCGTATCAACGTTATCTTCGAAGTCCTGCCAGCCGTTTTTGATCCCGAGCTTGCGCTCGAGGCTGGAGCGCCGGTGATACACGACAAGGACGGCAGCACATGCAGGATCGCAAACGCGGCCCGCAATATCGTTGCGGAAGTGCACAACGAGATTGGCAATGTTGACGCGGGACTTGCCGAAGCATTTGCGGTTTACGAGGGCACATTCACAACTCAACGCGTGCAGCATGCCTCGCTTGAGACCCATGGCGGTATCGCCTGGCTCGACGAGACGGGTTGCCTGAACCTCCGTTCGTCGACGCAGACGCCCTTCCTGACACGTCGCGAACTGTGCCGCATATTCGATCTGCCGGACGAGAAGCTTCGCGTCTATTGCGAGCGCCTCGGCGGCGGCTTCGGCGGCAAGCAGGAAATGTTCGTCGAGGACATTCTCGTTCTTGCTGCGCTGAAGACGGGTCGGCCCGTCAAGCTGGAGCACACCAGAGAAGAGCAATTCATCGCCACCTCCACGCGCCACCCGATGCGCGTTCGCGTGAAGGCCGGCGCAGATCGCGAGGGCCACCTGACCGCCCTTCAAATCGACGTCCTGTCCAACACCGGCGCGTATGGCAATCACGGCGGCCCGGTCCTGTTTCATGCCTGCAACGAGTCCGTTGCCGTTTACAATTGTCCCAACAAGAAGGTCGATGCGGTCGCTGCGTATACCAACACCGTTCCGGCCGGCGCGTTTCGCGGCTACGGTCTGCCCCAGACGCAGTTTGCCGTCGAGGCTGCAATCGATGAGCTTGCGCGACAGCTCGGCATCAATCCGTTCGAATTCCGCCGCCGCAACATCGTCAAACCCGGCGACGAACTGATTTCGCCCGCCGGTCACCACACTGACGTGCTCTACGGCAGCTATGGTCTCGATCAATGCCTTGATCTCGTCGAGCGCGCCATGTCGGCTCTTCCTGCGACGCCGAAAGCCTCCGAGGAATGGCTTCTCGGCAGCGGCATTGCATCGGCGATGATCGACACCGTCCCGCCGGGTGGACATATCGCCGACGCGGCCATCAGCCTTCGAAGCGATGGCGACTTCGAGCTTGTGGTCGGGACCGCTGAATTCGGAAACGGCACCAGCACGGTGCATCAACAGATTGCCGCCACCGCGTTGGCGACGACGGTCGACAGGATCCATCTTCGCCAATCGGACACGGCCAATGGAGGCCATGACACCGGAGCCTACGGCAGCACCGGGACCTTTGTTGCCGGACGGGCGACGCAAGCTGCCGCCGAACACATGTCGCGGCTGCTTTGCGACTTCGTATGCGACACCCGCGGTCTTGATTCCGCCACCTGCAAGCTCGATGCCGGGTTCGTCGTTCATGGAGAACTGAAGCTGTCCTACGCGGAGATCGCGAAGGATGCGCATGCTCGGCGCAAAGCCATCAGCGCCAAAGGGACATCGTCAGGCACGCCACGTTCGGTTGCCTTCAATGTGCAAGGCTTCAGGGTGGCCGTGAACCGGAACACCGGTCAGGTGAACATTCTCAACAGCATCCATGCCGCCGATGCCGGTCGGGTTGCGAACCCGATGCAGTGCCGTGGCCAGATCGAAGGTGGGGTCGCACAAGCGATCGGCACCGCGCTCTATGAAGAGATGATCATCGACGAATCGGGCCGCGTGGCGAACGCGAGATTTCGCGACTACCACGTCCCGACGTTTGCAGACCTGCCGCGCACCGATGTTTACTTCGCGCAAACGACCGATCTGCTGGGTCCATTCGGCGCAAAGTCGATGAGTGAAAGCCCCTACAGTCCGGTTTCGGCGGCTTTGGGCAACGCCATCGCAAACGCAACGGGTATTCGTTTCACCTCGACGCCCTTCCAGCCGGATCGCCTGTTGCCGCTTCTGCAACGGAAGTTTGCATCTCAATCCAGCTGATCGACGCCTATCAGGCGCGTTTGGCCGTCAACGGCCAACCGTACATTCGATCTGACCGTGCGGCTCGTCGGTCGGCAGGAATACCTGGTTGGCATTGTCGAGGTTGAAGGGCGCGAGGTTCACCAGCAGATAGTGCTTGTTCGGGCAGGCAAGGCTGACCCTGGAGATTTCCGGGACCGCGGCAAGCGCCGCCTCGCCCATCCGGTACAGGCTGTCCTGGACGCTTGAACTGTAGGTGCCGGCGAACACTTCGATCATCGTCGACAGGATCGTCTCGTTCGCCGCCGCGAAATCCGCAGGGATACGGCTCCACTCCCAGCGCGCATCCATGGCCGTCGCGCAGATGCGGTCGTCGGTCTCGACGATCGTCGTGTAGGCATCGCGCACATAGCCGGCCCAGCCCGACTCCGTCGACTTCATGAAGGTGTAGCCTGCCACACCGGAGACGAACGACGTCGTCGATCGCGTGGCGCTCACCTCGCCGAACGGCTTGCCGTTGGCATCGAGCACGAAGCCGTGCGGATGCGGCACGCCGCCAAATCCAAGCCTGGTCCATTTCGTCTGATGACCCGAAACGAAGGCGGATTCGACCTGAGGGTAACAGGACAACAGCTTGTCGGCGACCGCCTTGCAGAACATCTCGTTGTCCAGAGCAAGGTTCTCCCGCGCAACGACATTGACGACATTCTTGATCGTGTCGGTCGAAAGGCAGACCGAGTTGTCCGCGCTCGTGTAGGCACGCGCGAAATCACCTTCAACCATGGCCTGGACCGTCAGTTCGCGAACCTCGTGCTTCTCGCCCTCGCGATGGATCCGCATGACGCGGACCCTGCCCTTGCCGTAGCGATTATGAATCAGCGGCATTTGCGACCCTCAAGATTCCAGCAATGAGTTTCGGAAAAGAGCGATTGCGCCTCAACTACCGCGATAGGTCGCGTAGCTCCACGGCGTGACGAGCAGCGGAACATGGAGATGGCCTTCGGGCTCTGCGATGCCGAAGCGCACCGGGACGACATCGAGAAACGGCTGCGGGTCGTCCGCGACTTTCATTCGCGCAAAATAGTCGCCGATGGCGAACCGCAGTTCGTAGCGGCCGATCGGCAGCGGGCGGCCATGAATCAGTGGCGCGTCGGTCCGTCCGTCGGCGTTGGTCACGGCCTTTGCAATCAACCGGCTCTTCGCCCAGCCGCGAAAGCTCGATCAATTCGACGAGCGACTCCCGTTGCCGGCCGTCCGCCATGCGTGTCCAGCACATGGGTCGATAGCCGGCCATGGACCGGCAGGGTATCCGGCGCTTCCACGAGCTGCGCCAGCCGCAGGGACGCGATCTGCGAAATCTCCGCAAGCGCGGCCTGCTCCTCCGACGCCGGCGTGTTCCGCAGGCGGCGGCCGAACGCATCGAGAATCGAGTCCTTCGAATGCCGGCGGACGCAGAGAATGAACGGAAAGCCGAACTTCGCCTTGTAGGCATTGTTCGCCGCTTCAAACGCTGCGAACTCCGCGTCCGACAGGCGATCCAGCCCGGCCCCGTCCTGCTCCGACACAGAATCGCCGGTCAGGCCCGCCGCGCGCTGGGTCTTGTTGGCAAGGTCGGGATGCGCCTGGATCAAGGCCAGGCGGCGTTCGCGCGGCGCGTCCGCGACCACGCCGAGCAGCGCCTCGCGCAAGGCAAGCAGGCTTGCAAACGGGCGTGCCGCGGCCGCGGCCTCGGCGATCCACGGCGAATGCTCGAAGACGTTGGCGAGCGCGGCAGTAAACTCTGCGGCCGTCGCCGAATTCAGGTCTTCCAGTCGGACTTTCGTGACGCTCATGATTTTGAAACTCGGGTGGTCGGCACCGACTCGCGCCCGAAGCCAAGCAACTCACAGGCCGAATTGCAACTCCCCGGGGGCCAGCAAGCTGATGCTGAGGGAAGGTGCGGGATATCGTGTTCGAGGCGCTGTCACCGCCAGGGCTTCTCCGACCTCGTCACCTGGCGATCAGCTTTGCCAGGGACGCACTGAGACCGACGCTCGCGAGCGCGGGCGCAGACGCCGCGTGCTTGCCTCCCGTCTGCGCTGCGGCGACCACAGCCTTCGCGCCGGTGGCGACCGAGCATAACAACGGCACTGGCACGCGTGGCTGAATGCGCTGCGCCAAGCCTACCAGAGCCGCGCCGCCGAGGATGACGACATCCGCACTGTCCTCCCTCGCACAGGCCGTGCAAGCGTCGGCCAGTAGCGTGAGGGCGGCATCGGGGTCGTTTGCGATCTGGTCGCCCGTGGGCGCGATGGCACGGATCGCCGCAAGCTGTTGCGACAGGCCGAGCGTCGCCACGAACTCTTCCAGCATCGGCTTCCACAGGACGCCGCCGGTGACGATGGCAAAGCGCCTGCCCTCGCGCGCCGCCTCGATGCAGGACGCTTCGGCCATCCCGATCACCGGCACGGGCGAGACTTCCTTCAGCGCGGCAAGGCCTGGATCGCCGAAGCAGGCGAGATAGACCGCGTCGCAGCCTTCGACATGCTCCGCCAGCGCATCGAGCGCGGCATGAGCGGCGATCGCCGCAGCCGCGCGGCTCGAGATGTAGCGGGCGCCGAAACGGCCGGTCACCGGCACGAAGGTTGCGACGCCGCCAACGACCTCGCCGGCGTAGGCCGCCATGCGCTCGGTGATCGACGCGGTCGTGTTCGGATTGATGAGAAGGATGCGCATTCATTCATCTCTTCGTGGCTCGGAGATCGCGGCACTCTCCGTCATTGCGAGGAGCGAAGCGACGTAGCAATCCAGCGCGCGCGAAGCGCGCCAACTAAAAAAACGCTGCGTTCACAGCAATCTCAGCGCATTTTTGCGCGCCTGCCGGCGCGCGGCTGGATTGCTTTTCGAACATGTCGCTAGCGCAATGCACACATCAACCTAAAACCCGCTCGCCGCGCCGTCGCTGCGCGGGTCGGTCGCGCCTTCGAACACCCCGTCGGCGTGCAGCACGATTGCGCCGGCGTGGCCCATGGTCGAGGTGAACGCCGGCAAGACCTCGACATTGTGCCCGGCCTCGCGCAGCTGCGGCAATCAGCGACGGGTCGAAGCGGCTTTCCAGCTTCAGCGTCATGGTCTCCTCGCCCCAGGTCTTGCCGAGCAGCCAGCGCGGCGCGGTCACGGCCGCCTGCAGCTTCTGGCCGAACATCGCGTAACGCGAGAATAGCGGCGGACTGCGTCTGCGGCTGCCCCTCGCCGCCCATGGTGCCATAGACCATGCGCCGGCCGTCGTCGAACAACGCCATCGCCGGGTTGAGCGTGTGGAACGGCTTTCGACCGGCGCCGATGACGCGCGGACCGTCGCCGGCAAGCGCAAAGCTCGCGCCGCGGTTCTGCCAGACGATGCCGGAGTTCTCCAGCACGCAGCCGGAACCGAACTCGAAGTAGATGCTCTGGATGAAGCTGACCGCAAGCCCGCTCGCGTCGATCGCGCCGAGCCAGATCGTGTCGCCCGGCTGCGCCACATGCGGCCACGGCAGCGCCCGCTTGCGGTCGATGCGCGCGGCAAGCTTGTCGAGGACCGCGGCTCAAGGAAATCCTCGGCGCGCTCGGTCATCGACGCCGGATCGCCGATGATGCGGTCGCGGACGATGAACGCCTGCTTGGTCGCCTCGATCAAGCCGTGGATGTGGTCAAAGCCTTCGGCTTCGCCTAACGCCGAGACGCTCGAACAGGGCCAGGATCATCAGCGACGACAGCCCTTGCGTCGGCGGCGGGAAGTTGAACAGCTTTGCGCCCTTGCACATCGACCGACAGCGGCTCGCGCCGCTGGGCGCGATGGGCGGCAAGGTCGTCGCTTGCCACCGGCGACTTGCAGCGCGCAAGGTCGGCGGCGATCTCCCGCGCCAGCTCGCCGGTGTAGAAATCCATCGGCCCCTTTTCGCCGATGCGCTTCAGCGTGCGCGCCAGCGCCGGCAGCTTCATCACCTCGCCTTCGCGCGGCAGCTTTCCGTTCAGGAGAAACGTCGAAACGAAGTTCGGAGCGTCCTTCAGCTCCGGCAGCTTCGTCTCGGTCAGCTCCTGCTGGCTGGCGGTCACCACAAAACCGTTCTCGCCGGACCAGACCGCGTCCTCGACAAGGCGCGAGAGCGGCAGCCTGCCGCCGAGCTCGGCGCTGATCGCGAGCGCCTCCGCCCAGCCGGACAGCGTCCCCGCGACCGTGTTGGCGGCGAGCGGTCCGCGCTGCGGGATCGTCGTGTGGCCGGCCGAGGCGTACATCTGCGCCGTCGCAGCCCTTGCCGCGCCGCCGCAGGCATCGACGGCGACCGGCTGCTGCCCCTTGGCGCGATCAGCCAAAAGCCGTCGCCGCCGATCGAGGTCATGTGCGGATAGACCACGGCGAGGCTTGCCGCCATGGCGACCGCCGCCTCGATGGCGTTGCCGCCCTCGCGCAGCACGCGCACGCCCGCTTCGCTGGCCAGATGGTGCGGCGATGTCACCATGCCACGGCGGGAACGCGGAGTATTGAGCATTGAAGAGAACCGGATGAGCTCGAGGACGGGCGCGGCGCAGCGTCAGGGCTGCGTCGCGCCCTCCTCTAAATCACTCCAGCCCGATCGTCGTCAAATCCTGAAACCAGTGCTGCGCCTGCACGAACTTCTTGACCTTCGGCGACAGCGCATGCGGGTTGGTGTCGTGCACCACCCAGACGAGCACCGCATCGTCGACGATCTGCTGGTGCGCCTGTGCCAGCAGCTCGTCCTGTTTCGCGGGATCGAAATTCTGCTTCGCCGCGTCGATCAGCGCGTCGACCTTCGGGCTGCTGTAAAAACCCCAGTTCACGCCGACCGGCGCCGCCTGCCCCGAATGGAAGAAGCGGACGATCGCGTAGAGCGGATCGGAGGTGACGTAGGCGATGTTGTTGGACGTGATGTTGGCGTTCATCTCGTCCCTGGCGCCCTTGCGCCAGTGGGTATAGAGCGTCTCGAGCTCGACCACCTTGAAGTCGACCTCGATGCCGATCTCCTTGAAACTCTGCTGCAGGAACTCGTTCATCGGCAGCGACAGCATCTGTCCGGTGCCGCCCTGCGCGATCACGAACGTCGTCTTCAACGGCTTCGCCTTCGAGTAGCCCGCCTCCTCCACCAGCTTCTTCGCTGCGGCGACGTCGTACTTGATGTCGAAGGTGGGCTTGCCGAACCACGGGCTCGACGGGTCCACCTGTCCTTTCGCCGGCTTCGCAAGCCCGTTCATGAGGCCCACGACGGCATCGCGATCGATCGCAAGATTGAGCGCCTTGCGCAGGCGGATGTCGGTCCAGGGCGAGCCGGGCAGCACGCTCAGGTGATAGTTCCAGACGTGCGGCGTGACGTTGTCGACGATCTTCATGCCGGCCGATTTCAGCTGCGGCACGGCATCCGGCGCCGGCGTTTCGACCAGGTCGACCTGCCCGGAGAGAAGCGCGTTGGTCCGCGTCAGCGCTTCCGGCATCGGCACCAGCACGATCTTGTCGGCCTTCGGCAGGCGCTTCTTGTCCCAATAGTCGGCGTTCTTCACCAGCTCCGCGAGCTCGCGCGGCACCAGCTTGCCGAGCTTGAACGGACCGGTGCCCGACGGCTGCGAGGCGAACTTGTCCCAGTCCTTGCCGACCTTCTCGTATTGCGCGGGGCTCGACACCAGGAACCAGAGCATCTGGTAGGGAAAGAAGGAGTTCGACCGCCTTGGTCGTGATCTCGATCGGTGAAGTCGTCGACCTTGGCGTAGCTCGCAACCGACGGCAGGCGCGTGCGCACCTGCGCGCTCTGCCGCTTGTCGAAGTGCGGCGCCTTCTCGTTCAGGACCTTGTCGAAGTTCCAGATCACGGCGTCGGCGTTGAAATCGCTGCCGTCGTGAAATTTCACGCCGCGCCGCAGCGTGAAGAGCCATTTCTTCTGGTCGTTGGCATCGACCTTCCACTCGGTCGCAAGCCCCGGCACCAGCTTGCCCGGCCGCTCGGCGACGTCCATCTCCCAGGCCACCAGCGGATCGTAGAGTGTGTAGCCGGTGAACTGATACCCGCCCGCGCCGCGATCCGGCTGGCCGGTCGTCAGCGGCACGTCGGCCATGGAGATCCCGTAGCGCACCACGGACTCGGCTCGCGCGCCCGCAGGCAACAGCGCCGTCAGGACCAGGGCACACGCAATCGGATTGTGGAAACGCATCGGGAAGCTCCTGCAGGTTTTCTTATGCTGCAGTGAAGCAAGCCGAGTGCCACGGATGCTCCGCGCTCGCGCGGCCGTATTCGACTTTCGATTGACACCTTAGTAGGCGCCTGCTGCAATAGAGGCAGCGTTGCCGCGTCTTGCAGCACCCTGCCCGCATCTTGGTCGGCAGCAGCTGCGCGGCGCGATGACGCACTCATCTTTTCGTCTGGTCCAACGGCAACGGAGCCGATGACGAGCCTGCGCCTTTCCTGCGAACAAGCGATTGCAACATCACAAGCTTTGCCGGCGCTTGCGCGGCGTGCAAAGCGACGTCGCGTCGTCTCAAGCGTCGGACATGCTGGCACAGCCGTTGCATAACTCTTAGCCACAATCGAGCTGGAGTCTTGTCGATGCATGCAATGAAGTCCGTCACCCGAAAATCCTCAATCGCGCTGGCGATGATGGCGATCGCCGCATCCTTCGCGCTGCCGCAGGCCGCGCAGGCCGAAACGGTGGTGCGGATCGGCATGACCGCAGCCGACATTCCGCGCACGCTCGGGCAGCCGGATCAGGGGTTTGAGGGCAACCGCTTCACCGGCCTCACCATGTATGACGCGCTGACGGCGTGGGATCTGTCGTCCGCGGACAAGGCGAGCGTGGTCATCCCGGGCCTTTCGACCGAATGGGCGGTCAATCCGGACGACAAGACGAAATGGCAGTTCAAGCTTCGCCCCGGCGTGACCTTCCACGACGGCTCGCCGTTCAATGCCGACGCGGTCGTGTGGAACGTCGAGAAGGTGCTGAAGCAGGACGCGCCGCAGTTCGACGCGAGCCAGGTCGGCGTCACCGCCTCGCGCATGCCGACGCTGGCGTCCGCGCGCAAGATCGACGACCTCACGGTGGAGCTGACCACCAAGGAGCCGGACTCGTTCCTGCCGATCAACCTCACCAACCTGTTCATGGCGAGCCCCGCGAAGTGGCAGAAGTTCTACGAGACCGCCGAAGGCGCCGACGCAAAGGCGAAGTCGCAGGCCGCCTGGGCGAAATTCGCGGCCGATGCCTCCGGCACCGGTCCGTGGAAGATGTCGAAGTTCACGCCGCGTGAACGGCTCGAGGTCGTCAAGAACGACGCCTATTGGGACAAGGCGCGTGTGCCGAAGGTCGACCGGATGGTCATGCTGCCGATGCCGGAGGCGAATGCGCGCACCGCCGCCCTGCTCTCCGGCCAGGTCGACTGGGTCGAGGCGCCGGCGCCCGATGCGGTCGCCCAGCTGAAGCAGCGCGGCTTCGTCGTCCAGTCGAACGAGCAGCCGCATGTCTGGCCGTGGCAGTTCTCGCGCGTCGAAGGCTCGCCCTGGAACGACATCCGCGTCCGCAAGGCCGCCAACCTTTGCGTCGATCGCGAAGGCATGCGTGACGGGCTGCTCGCCGGTCTGATGGTGCCCGCGACCGGCACCTTCGAGCCGGGACATCCCTGGCGCGGCAATCCGACATTCCAGATCAAGTACGACAAGGCCGCGGCCCAGAAGCTGATGCAGGAAGCGGGCTTCGGTCCGACCAAGAAGCTGACGGTGAAGACGCAGACCTCGGCATCCGGCTCCGGCCAGATGCAGCCGCTGCCGATGAACGAGTATCTGCAGCAGGCGCTGGCCGAATGCTACTTCGACGTCCAGCTCGACGTGATCGAGTGGAACACGCTGTTCACCAACTGGCGGCGCGGCGCGAAAGACCCGTCCGCCAACGGCGCGCATGCGACCAACGTCACCTACGCGGCGATGGACCCGTTCTTCGCCATGGTGCGCTTCCTGCAGTCGACCATGGCGCCGCCGACCTCCAACAACTGGGGTTTCATCAACGACCCGAAGTTCGACGAGCTGGTCAAGAAGGCGCGCCAGACCTTCGATCCGAAGGAGCGCGACGCCGCGCTGGCCGCGCTGCATGCGGCCTCGGTCGATGACGCGGCGTTCCTCTACGTCGCGCACGACGTCGGCCCGCGCGCCATGAGCCCGAAGATCAAGGGGTTCGTGCAGCCGAAGAGCTGGTTCGTCGACTTCTCGCCGATGTCGATAACGCCGTAACACAACGACCGGTCCGGATGCGCCCGCCGCATCCGGACTGCTTCGCCGTCGCAGCTGGCGACGCAGCTCTCGCAGTCAAGAAGGTGAATTGTGCTTGCTTACGTCGCACGGCGCGTGATCTACGCGATTCCGATCGTTCTGAGCGTCGCGCTGGTCTGTTTCCTGCTCGTCCACATCACGCCCGGCGATCCGCTGGTCGCCGTCCTTCCTGCCGACGCGTCGCAGGAACTTGCCGCGCAGATGCGCACGGCCTACGGCTTCGACCGTCCCGCTCCCCGTGCAGTTCGGGCTGTGGCTGTGGAAGGCGGTCAACGGCGACCTCGGCAATTCGATCGCCACCGGCCGTCCGGTGCTGGCTGAAGTGCTGCGCGCGGTGGCCAACACCGTGACGCTCGCCATCGTCGCCGCCACCATCGGCTTCAGCCTCGGCCTGTTCTTCGGTCTCATCGCCGGCTACTTCCGCAACACCTGGGTCGACAAGCTCGCGACCTCGGTCGCCATCGCCGGCGTATCGGTGCCGCACTACTGGCTCGGCATGGTGCTGGTGATCATCTTCTCGGTCCAGCTGAACTGGCTGCCGGCGGTCGGCGCCGGTCCCGGCGGATCCGGCGAATGGAAGTGGGACTGGGAGCATTTCCGCTATCTGGTGCTTCCGGCGATCACCACATCGGTCATTCCGATGGGCATCGTCACCCGCACGGTGCGCGCGCTGACCGGCGATATCCTGTCGCAGGATTTCGTCGAGGCGTTGCGCGCAAAAGGATTGCGCGAGTGGCATGTGTTCCGCCATGTCGTGAAGAATGCCGCGCCGACCGCGCTCGCGGTGATGGGCCTGCAGCTCGGCTACATGCTCGGCGGCTCGATCCTGATCGAGACGGTGTTCTCCTGGCCGGGATCGGGCCTGCTGCTGAACTCGGCGATCTTCCAGCGCGACCTGCCGCTGCTTACAAGGCACGATCCTGGTGCTGGCGCTGTTTTTCGTCGTCCTCAACCTGATGGTCGATATCGCGCAGGCCGCGATCGACCCCCGCATCAAGCGAGGCTGACGCGCATGGACTTGCGATCATGAGCGCCATCGCCGACACCGCGTTGCAGGCAGCACCCGCCACCAAGGCGCGCGGCTACTGGGCGACCGTGGGCCGCCGCATCGTCCGCGACAAGGTCAGCATCGTTTGCGCGATCATCCTGATCGCGATCTTTCTCTCGGCCCTGCTGGCACCGTGGCTTGGCCTTGCCGATCCCTATCAGGGCTCGATGATCCGCCGCCTGCGCCCGATCGGCACGGCGAACTATCCGCTCGGCACCGACGAGCTCGGCCGCGACATGCTCGCGCGCCTGATCTACGGCGGGCGGCTGTCGCTCCTGATCGGCATCTCGCCGGTGATCTTTGCCTTCATCATCGGCACCACGCTCGGCATCATCGCGGGCTATGTCGGCGGCAAGATCAACACCGCCATCATGCGCACGGTCGACGTGTTCTTCGCCTTCCCCTCGGTGCTGCTGGCGATCGCGATCTCCGGCGCGCTCGGCGCCGGCATCGTCAACTCGATCGTGTCGCTGACCATCGTGTTCGTGCCGCAGATCACCCGCGTCGCCGAAAGCGTGACCACCGGCGTGCGCAACATGGATTTCGTCGACGCCGCCCGCGCCTCGGGCGCCGGCGCAATGACGATCATGCGCGTGCACATCCTCGGCAACGTGCTGGGACCGATCTTCGTCTACGCCACCGGGCTGATCTCGGTTTGCATGATCCTGGCCGCGGGCCTGTCGTTCCTCGGCCTCGGCACCAAGCCGCCCGAGCCGGAATGGGGCTTGATGCTGAACACGCTGCGCACGGCGATCTATGTCAACCCGTGGGTGGCCGCACTTCCGGGCGCGATGATCTTCGCCGTGTCGATCTGCTTCAACCTGCTGAGCGACGGGTTGCGCAGCGCGATGGACATCCGGGAGTGAGCGCCATGAGCGATGTCGCACTGCCGGACACCATGCTGGACCGGATCGAGGATCGCGGCGGCGCGGCGCAGCCGCTGCTCAAGGTCGAGGGGCTGACAAAACACTTTCCCATTCGCGGCGGCCTGCTCGGCAAGAGCAGGACCGTGCGCGCGGTCGATGATGTTTCCTTCACCGTCGCCAAGGGCGAGACGGTCGGCATCGTCGGCGAATCCGGCTGCGGCAAGTCGACGACGGCGCGTCTGTTGATGCATCTGATGGACCAGCGACGCCGGCGACATCCTCTACGACGGCATGCAGGTCGGCCGCGCGCTGTCGCTGCGCGATCTGCGGCGCGGCATGCAGATGGTGTTCCAGGACAGCTATGCCTCGCTCAATCCGCGCCTGACGATCGAGGAATCGATCGCCTTCGGGCCGAAAGTGCACGGCATGGAGGATAAGGCGGCGCGCACGCTCGCCCGCGAATTGCTCGGCAAGGTGGGCCTGCGGCCGGAAACGTTCGCCAACCGCTACCCGCACGAGATCTCCGGCGGCCAGCGCCAGCGCGTCAACATCGCACGTGCGCTGGCGCTGTCGCCGCGGCTGGTGATCCTCGACGAGGCGGTCTCGGCGCTGGACAAGTCGGTGGAAGCGCAGGTGCTGAACCTGCTCGCCGATCTGAAGAGCGAGTTCGGCCTGACGTATCTCTTCATCAGCCACGACCTCAACGTCGTGCGCTACATCTCCGACCGCGTGCTGGTGATGTATCTCGGCGAGGTGGTCGAGCTCGGCCCGGTCGACCAGGTGTGGGACGCGCCCGCGCATCCCTACACGCGGGCGCTTCTGGCGGCCATGCCCTCCGCCGATCCGGACAATCGCACGCAGACGCCGCCGATCACCGGCGATCCGCCGAACCCGATCGACCCGCCGCCGGGCTGCCGGTTTCACACACGCTGTGCCTTCGCAGAGCCGTTGTGCTCGGCAAAGAGCCCGAAACTCACCAGTCTCAGCGACACCGGACATGAGGCGGCCTGCTACATGGCGATCCCCGGCTCCGGACACAGCCGCGCACCACAAGGGACATCCGCATGAAAGACGGCAAGCCAACCGGAGAGCAAATCGCAGCGCTGGCTGCGGTCGCCGGAGTGCCGGTGACGGCTGACGTGGCCGCCCGCATCGCCAATTCGATCGGACCTGCGTTCGAGAATTTTGCGCCGGTCGCCGGCACGCTGCCGTTCGATCTCGAGCCCGCAACATTCCAGCTGGTTTCGCAAAAATGCACCGGCAAGTGACCGCGACTGAACCCGCACTGCTGTCGCTCACGCGAAATCGCCGAGGCGATCGCGACAAAGCGCATCTCGTCGCGCGAGGCGACGCAATCCTGCCTGACACGAATTGCGCAGTGGCAGCCGCAACTCAACGCCTTCATCGCCATCGAGGCGGATGAGGCGCTGGCCGCCGCGGACGACGCTGACGCTGCGCTCGCCAAGGGCAACATCGCCGGCCCCCTGCACGGCGTGCCGCTTGCGCACAAGGACATGTATTACGAGGCCGGCAAGGTCGTCACCTGCGGTTCGCGCATCCGAAAAGAGTGGGTCGCGACCTCAACGTCGACGGCACTGCAGCGCCTGAAGTCGGCCGGCACGGTCCGGCTCGGCACGCTGGGTATGGCCGAGTTCGCCTACGGTCCGACCGGGCACAACAGCCATTTCGGCGCCGTGGGCAATCCCTGGAACACCGCGCATGTCACCGGCGGCTCGTCGTCCGGCTCGGGCGCCGCAGTCGCTGCATGCCTGACCTTTGCGGCCCTGGGCTCGGACACCGGCGGGTCGATCCGCATGCCGGCGCACTTTTGCGGCGTGACGGGATTGAAGACCACCGTCGGACGGATCAGCCGCGCCGGCGCGATGCCGCTCTCACAGTCGCTCGACACCGTCGGACCGCTGGCGCGCACGGCGGAAGATTGCGCGCTGCTGCTCGCCTTGATGGCCGGCAGCGATCCCGACGATCCGACCGCCGTCGGCGGCGACGTGCCCGATTACCTTGCCGCGACCAGGGAAGGTCTTGCAGGACTGAAAATCGGCGTGCCCGACGCCTTCTATGTCGACGACCTGGACCCGGCAGTCGCACAGGCCCTCGACAGCGCGATCGCAACCTTGTCGTCGCAAGGCGCAACCGTCACCAGGGTTACGCTGCCCGAGCAGCGCCGCCTCACCGGCGCCTGCCAGATCGTGCTCGCCGTCGAGGCCGCGGCATTCCACAAGGCGTGGATGATCGAACGGCCGCAGGAATATGGGCCGCAGGTGCTGATGCGCCTGCAGAACGGGCTGGCGATCCCAGCCGTGACTTACCTCGAAGCGATGCGCTGGCGCGGCACAGCACTCGCCGAGCACCTCGCCGCGGTCGAGGGCCTCGATGCCGTGCTCGCGCCGACCGCACCGATGCCGGCGCCGACCATCGTCGAAAGCGACGTCGGCAACAGCCCCGATGCCGAAGCGGTCATTCAGCGGCTGACCCGATTCACGCGGCCGGTGAATTATCTGGGCTTGCCGTCGCTCGCGATCCCGGCAGGCTTCACGGACAAAAAGCTGCCGGTCGGCATGCAGCTGATCGGCCGTCCGTTCGCGGAGGCGACACTGCTGCGGATCGGCGCCGCGTTCCAGCGCGCAACCGACTTTCACGTACAGCGGCCGGACCTGCCATGACCAATCTGGTCGACGTCAAGAACCTGAATGTGCGCTTCACCGGCGAGCGCACGGTCTATGCGATCAACGACCTGAGTTTCTCGCTTCGGGAAGGCGAGGTATTGGGCCTGCTCGGCGAATCCGGCTCGGGCAAAAGCGTGACGCTGCGGGCATTGATGCGGCTGTTGCCGAAGAAGCGCACCGTCATCACCGGCGACGTCAAGGTCGCAGGCCGCGACGTGCTGGCGCTGAGCGAAGACGAGCTCGCCTCGTTCCGTGGCTCGGTCGTGTCGATGATCTTCCAGGAGCCGGCGCTGGCGCTCGATCCGGTCTACACCATCGGCCAGCAGATTTCCGAAGCGGTGATCCGCCACGAAGGCAAGAGCAAGCGCGAGGGCATGGCCCGCGCGCTGGAGATGCTGGAAGTGGTGCGCATCCCGTCCGCCAAGCGACGGCTCGAGGCCTACCCGCACGAGATGTCCGGCGGCATGCGGCAGCGGGCGATGATCGCGCTGGCGCTGGCGTGCAAGCCAAAAATCCTGCTGGCCGACGAGCCGACCACGGCGCTCGACGCGACCGTGCAGATCCAGATCCTGCTGCTCTTGCGCGAACTGCAGCGCGAGTTCGGCATGTCGGTGATCTTCGTAACCCACGACATCGGCGTCGCCATCGAGATCTGCGACCGCGTCGCCGTGATGTATGCGGGACAGATCGTCGAGACCGGCACGCTCAGCCAGCTGGTGCGGTCGCCGCAGCACCCCTACCCGCGCGGCCTGCTCGCCTCGACGACCCATCGCGCCAAACGCGGCGAACGGCTGGGGACGATCCCGGGGACACCGCCGTCGCTGGACAAGGCGCCGACCAACTGCTCGTTCGCACCGCGCTGCGCGTCGGCCGAACCGCGCTGCACCGAGGCGCTGCCGCCGGCTGTCGACGTCGGCGCGGGGCGGATGGCGCGGTGTATTCTGGCGGAGCGGACGGCGACAACCGCGACTTGACCGCAACGTTGGTCATCAGGATCGACGTGCCCTTGCCGATCGGCTTTCGCCGGTCGCTTCGATGGCGAAGCTGTCGGTCCCCTGCTATCCAGGATGCGCTCGGGCCGGTTAGGCGCGCGCTAACCATTCGTTCCGATCTGCGCGCTCCAGGGCCGCCGCCTTCAGACCTCGTCAATAGAATTTGGCGGAAATTGAGCACATCTCGTTAAGGGATGGAGACCTTCATGTTCGCCGCGCTGTGCATCGGCATCGCCCTCGTCACCTTGAGCCTTTGCGTCCTCGTCCATTCCGCGGACGCGCCGCGGTCGCGATATTCGCGCGACGCGTCGTGAACCGCGGAGCTTGAAAGAAGCAGCGCCACAGCCGTGCCGCTCTTCGGTCAAATCATTAATGCTTCGTTAAGATCAACTTGCGCCCGTGAAGTTCGGGGGCATGTCATGCGTAATTTCCAGCGGCTGTTTCAGTTTCTTGCGATCCCTATTGCGATGACCGGATTTGTATTGATCGCCTCGCAAGCGGCCGGCTTCGTCCTTCGCAAGGAGCAGCGCATCAAGCTCGACAGCTCCCTCGTGGTGCCGGCCAAGAATCCACGAATCTGAGCGGCCCGGCCCGGTTATCTTGCGGCCACCAAAATACCGTCCCGGATAAGATCCGATTTCTCTGCGCGCTCAAGCGCCAATTTGAACGTGTCACATTTAACCGTTTGTGCAGCAACCGGCATGCATAGTTCGTGCCGGGGTAGTCCGCAAGTCACGCGCGTTCGAGATGCACAATCCACCTTCCATTGCCACACCGTTCGGCCGGATCATCTCTGTCAAGGGATCGCTCGCGCGGCTTGGCATCCATGCCACGCCGCAGATGGACCAGTCGAGGCCCGCGCGACGGTCGGCCGCTTCGTCTCGATCCGCTGCGGCAACTCGAACGTGATCGCCATGATCACCGAGGTGAGCTGCGAAGCCCTGTCGGCCGCCGATCGCGACCGCTATATCGCGACCGCCTCGGTCGACCTGCTCGGCGAGATCAACCCCGGCCCGTCGGGCCCGCGCTTCCAGCGCGGCGTGACGGTCTATCCGGCGATCAACGACGAGGTGAACCCGGTCACCAGCCAGGAGCTGCGCACGGTGTACGCGCCGTCGCACAAGGACGCGATCCACGTCGGCCACCTGCAGCAGGATCCCGAGCGTCGGCGCCCACATCGATGTCGACGAGATGCTCAACAAGCATTTTGCCGTGCTGGGCTCCACCGGCGTCGGCAAGTCGAGCGGCGTATCGCTGCTGCTCAACGAGATCCTGGCCATCCGGCCGCACCTGCGCCTGTTCCTGCTCGACGTGCACAACGAATACGGCCGCTGCTTCGGCGAGCGCGCGCTGGTGCTGAACCCGCGCAACCTGAAACTGCCGTTCTGGCTGTTCAACTACGAGGAGTTCGTCGACGTGATCTTCGCCGGCCGCCCCGGCGTGCCCGAAGAGCTCGAGATCCTGTCCGACGTGATCCCGTACGCCAAGGCCATCTATACACAATACCAGACCGCGGATCGCGTCGGGCTGAAGCGGACCGATCCGAAGACGGTGGGCTACACCGTCGATACGCCGGTGCCCTACCGGCTGATGGACATCATCTCGCTGATCGACGAGCGGATGGGCAAGCTCGAGAACCGCTCCTCGCGCGTGGTCTACAGCAAGCTCTTGTCGCGCATCGAGACGGTTCGCAACGATCCGCGCTACGCCTTCATGTTCGAGAACGCCAACGTCGGCGGCGACACGATGGCGGAGGTGATCAGCCACCTGTTCCGCCTGCCGGCCAACGGCCGGCCGATGACGGTGATGCAGCTCGCGGGTTTCCCGGTCGAGGTCGTCGATTCCGTCGTCTCGGTGATCTGCCGCATGGCCTTCGACTTCGGCCTGTGGAGCGACGGCGCCTCGCCGCTGCTGTTCGTCTGCGAAGAAGCGCACCGTTATGCCGCCTCCGACCGCAACATCGGCTTCGGCCCGACGCGCAAGGCGATCTCGCGCATCGCCAAGGAAGGCCGCAAGTACGGCGTGTTCCTGGGTCTCGTGACGCAGCGTCCGGCGGAGCTCGACCCGACCATCATCTCCCAGTGCTCGACGCTGTTCACGATGCGGCTTGCCAACGAACGCGACCAGTCGCTGCTGCGCTCGGCGGTGTCGGACGCAGCGGCAAACCTGTTGTCGTTCGTTCCCTCGCTCGGCACCCGCGAAGTGCTCGCCTTCGGCGAAGGCGTCGCGCTGCCGACCCGTCTGCGCTTCAAGGAACTGCCGCAGCATCAGCTGCCGCGCAGCGAAGCGACCATCGCCACGGTTTCCGCATCGTCCGCCGGTCATGACCTGGGCTTCGTGAGCTCGGTGCTGTCGCGCTGGCGCGGCGCGACCACCCACCGCGAGGTCCACGTCAGCCCCGATCTTTCGATGAACGAACGCCCGGCGCCCTTGCCGCGGTCCACTGAACCGCCGCTGCCCCGCACCTCGGACTCGCCGTTGCTGCAGCCGTCGTTGGGCCTCGATCCGGACCGCTTCTCGCTCCTGAAGAAGCCGCTGCGCTGATCGCTCAGCCGCGCAGCTTCCCGCAGCCCGCGCGATCCATTACGCTTGAGCGGAACAACAAGCTGCTCAAGGATCCGTCATGACCGCGCCCGCCATCAGCCGATTTCCGGTGCCCTCGCTCAAATCGATGCCGGACGACATTCGCGAACGGATTCTCGCCGTTCAGGAAAAGTCCGGCTTCGTACCGAACGTCTTTCTGGTGCTGGCGCATCGGCCGGACGAGTTCCGCGCCTTCTTCGCCTATCACGACGCGCTGATGGAGAAGGACGGAGGCCTGACCAAGGCCGAGCGCGAGATGATCGTGGTCGCGACGTCAAACGCCAACCAGTGCCAATACTGCGTGGTGGCGCACGGCGCGATCCTGCGCATCCGCGCCAAGAACCCGCTGGTGGCCGACCAGGTCGCGATCAACTATCGCAAGGCGGACATCACCGAGCGGCAGAAGGCGATGCTGGATTTTGCGATGAAGGTCAGCCTCACGGCGCAGGCCGTGACAGACGCCGATATCGCGGCCGTCAAGCAGCACGGCTTTACGGACGAGGACGTCTGGGACATCACGGCGATCGCCGCGTTTTTTGCCCTGTCCAACCGGATGGCCAACGTCACCAACATGCGGCCGAACGACGAATTCTACCTGATGGGCCGCTTGCCCAAGCAGGCCTAGCCCCATGTCATTCCGGCGCGCGGAGCGCGAGCCCGGAACGACTCCCCGGACGCAATTGAGCCATGCTTGGCGGCCATGCTTTCTCCATCTGGGCCGGGCGCGGACAGCGTGATAACCTCCATCATGTTGGGCCCTGCCGGGACAGCGTCGATGACCAAGGAACAATCAAAAACGACGGATGATGGCGACCATGTCGTCATCAAATTTCGACCGAGGACAACGGCCGAGGCCCCGAAGACGCGCACCGAACAGCTTGCGCCGCTGCGCACGCCGCCTCAGGACCTCTCGAAGTACGAACGAAGCAGCGAGCCTGACGACTACCGCCAGCGCATGCGAATCAACATCGCGGCCGGCCTGTTCACCGTGGTGCTGATCGGCTTCGGCGTCTGGCTGGCCATGAGCATTGCCGATCTGCGGCGGACCCAGGACTGCATCCTCTATGGCCGGCGCGATTGCGCGGTCATGCCCCAGCCGACGAAGTAGCTTCCCCAAGTCGATCTGAAAGCTTGAGAATCCGCCGCCGGACAGGTCCGGACAGGCGGGCTGCCGCCATTGAACTGAGCGCCCCGCTCCGATATACGACCACCTGACTCACGCGCAGCCGAAGGGCTGGCCAAGCCCTCTCCCTCGCCTCCGGCGCGGAAAACTCTTACGTAAAATCAAAGGCTTACGATGTCGACCTTCGATCAAGTTGCCAACATCATCGCCGAGACCTGCGATATCCCGCGCGACACGATCACGCCGGAAAGTCACGCGATCGACGATCTCGGCATCGACAGCCTCGACTTCCTCGACATCGCCTTTGCCATCGACAAGGCGTTCGGCATCAAGCTGCCGCTGGAAAAGTGGACGCAGGAAGTCAACGACGGCAAGGCCACCACTGAGCAATATTTCGTTCTCGGCAATCTGAGCGCGCGCATCGACGAACTGGTTGCCGCCAAGAACGCCTGACAACGCCGGCGTTCATGCAGCTCGAATATTTTAAGCTCATCGACCGGATCGTAGCGCTCGATCTTGAGGGCAAGACGATCACAGTCAACGCGGTGGTTCCGCAAACAAGCACGATTTTCGAAGGACACTTCCCCGGCCGCCCCTTGATGCCCGGCGTGCTGCTGATCGAGGCGATGGCGCAGGCGTCGGGGTGGCTTCTGATCGCGGCGATGGAATTCAAGCGAATGCCGTTTCTTGCTGCCGTCAAGGACGCGAAGATGCGCCGCTTCGTCGAGCCCGGCGAAGCGCTCGAGATCGGCGCGACGATCGCCCATGAGGGATCCGGCTTTGCGATGACCGACGCCGAAATCCGGATCGGCGGCAAGAAGACCTGCAGCGCATCGCTCACCTTCAGCCACGTGCCGTTCCCGAACGACGAGTTCCGCAAGCATATGCGCGCCGAGGCGGAGCGGATCGGCTTGCCCCAGGCGGCAGGTACCCATGGCTGACAGCCGCGCTCAAGCAGAATTCCGAGGCCTGGATCACCGGCATCGGCATCGTCTCTTCGCTGGGCGAAGGGCTCGAGGCGCACTGGGATGCGCTGCAGGCAGGCACGATCAACGCCGACGCGAAGACGTTTGCGCCCCACGTCGTGCATCCGATCGCGCCGCTGAATTTCGACAAGCAGATCCCGAAGAAGGGCGACCAGCGGCAGATGGAGGCGTGGCAGCGCATCGGCACCTATGCCGCAGGCCTTGCGCTGGATTCCGCCGGCATCAAGGGCAATGCAGAGATCCTCGGCCGCACCGACATGATCGTCGCCGCCGGCGGCGGCGAGCGCGATCTTGCGGTCGACAGCAGCATTCTGAACGCCAAGGTGCAGGGCAACGCCGCACCGAACTTCCTGAACGAACGGCTGATGAGCGACCTGCGCCCGACCCTCTTCCTGGCGCAGCTGTCGAACCTGCTCGCCGGCAACATCTCGATCGTGCACGGCGTCACCGGCTCATCGCGCACCTTCATGGGCGAAGAGGCCGCCGGCGTCGACGCGGTCCGCATTGCGCTTGCGCGCATCGCCTCGGGCCAGAGCGACATCGCGCTGGTCGGCGCAGCCCACAACGGCGAACGCAAAGACCTGCTGATGCTCTATGAGTTCGGCGACTTCAACCTGAAGGACAAGTTTGCGCCGGTCTGGTCGCGCGGCCCGTCAGGCGGATTTGCACTGGGCTCGGGCGGCGTGTTCCTGGTGATCGAGTCCCGCAAGCACGCGGAAGCGCGCGGCGCAAAACCGTACGCGAAGCTTTCACGCGTGAACGCCGATCGCGCGCTGCGCAAGAACGCAAGGCGCGCTTGCCGCCGACACTGGCCTCGCTCTGGAAGGAGACCGGCGCTGCGGCAGAGAACGTCGCCATCATCACGGGCGTCACCGGCGCCGAGCCCGCGACGGCCGAGGAGAAGAGCTTCCTTCAGGCGCACAAGGCGATCCCGGTGCGCGCCACCGGCACGCGCTTCGGCCACATCATGGAGGCGCAGTTTCCGCTCGGGATCGCGCTGGCCGCGCTGTCGCTCTCCAAGGCATCGCTGTTTCCGCCGGCGGAATCCTCGAGCGTCGGAGATTGCAATGAGCGCTCAGCCTGCCCAGATTGTGGTGGTTGGGACCGGGCACTGGCGCGGCGAAGGATGGCGCTGGTCGAGGCGCGTCTAGCAAGATTGCTGCGGAGAGAACGCTGATGGGGAACATGCGCGATCATGCAGGCCGGCCGATCGTCGTCGTCACCGGCATGGGCATCGTCACCTCGCTGGGCGCGGGCAAAACCGATAACTGGGCGAAGCTGACCGCAGGCGAATCCGGCATCCGCAGCATCACGCGCTTTCCGACCGACGGCTTGAAGACGACCATGGCCGGCGCGATCGATTTTCTGCCGACGGCGCAGAATTCGGCCACCGAGCTTTCGGATCGCTTTGCCGACGTCGCAACCGAGGAGGCCATTGCTCAATCCGGCATCGGCTCGCGCGGGAATTTTCCGGGCCCCCTCTTCCTCGCGGTCGCACCGGTCGAGATGGACTGGCCGATGCGCGACGAACTCGCCTTCGCTGCGCCCAAGGGCGCTCCGGTCGACTACGACGCGATGCTGAAACTCTCCGGCGGCGGCAAATATAAGGACGCGCATCGCCGCTTCCTGTTCGGCTCCGCTGCGGACCAACTCGCCGACAAGTACGGCACGAAAGGGCTCGCCGATCTCGATCTCGACCGCCTGCGCCTCGGGCGTCAGCGCGATCCAGCTTGGCGTCGAAGCGATCCGCCGCGGCGAGACTGACGCCGCGCTTTGCGTTGCGACCGACTCCTCGGTCAATGTCGAGGCGCTGGTGCGCTTCTCGCTGCTGTCGGCGCTGTCGACGCAAAACGAGGCGCCCGGAAAGGCATCAAAACCGTTCTCGAAGAACCGCGACGGTTTTGTGCTGGCCGAGGGCGCCGGCGCACTGGTGCTGGAAAGCCTGGAAGCCGCAACCGCGCGCGGCGCGCGCATTCTCGGCGTGACCGCCGGCTGCGGCGAGCTTGCGGATTCATTCCACCGCACGCGCTCCAGCCCCGACGGCAAGCCGATCATCGGCTGCGTCCGCAATGCGCTCGCCGACGCCGGGATGACGCCGGAGCAGATCGATTACATCAACGCGCACGGCACCTCGACGCCCGAGAACGACAAGATGGAGTATCTCGGCATCTCCACGGTGTTCGGCGAGCGGGCAAAACAGATCCCGGTCTCGTCCAACAAGTCCATGATCGGCCATACGCTGTCGGCGGCCGGCGCGGTGGAAGCCATCTTCTCGCTGCTCACGCTCGAGCATCAGCGGATTCCGCCGACCATCAACTATGACGTTCCGGATCCCGGCATTCCGTTCGACGTGGTGCCGCACAAGGCACGCGACGCGCGCGTCACGGCCGCAATGTCCAATTCGTTCGGATTTGGCGGCCAGAACGCCTCGATGATCATGACCCGCGAACCGGCCTGACCGGCCGGTGTTGCGCCTCCCTGCCCGGTTGACGCAGCGGTCCGGACCGGCGATACGCAACCGTCATCTTTTGAAGGTCCGGCCCGCCCCTCAATGCGCACCCTGAGCCTCGTCAAGGAACGCCAGCTCGAAGTGCTGGACGTCGCAGATCCAGCCGCCGCCCCAGGCCGGCGAGGTGCAGATCCGCGTGCGTGCGGTCGCGCTCAACCACCTCGACCTTTGGGGATTTCGCGGGATGGCGTTCGCCAAGCGCAAGTTTCCCGTGGTCGTCGGCGCGGAAGCCTCCGGCGAGATCGCAAGCGTCGGTGCCGGCGTCACGCGCTTCAAGGTCGGCCAGCCGGTGGTCATGTTCGGCGCATTGACCTGCGGCACCTGCCCCGCCTGCCGCGAGGGCCGCGACAATCTGTGCGAAAATGTCGGCGGCGTGCTGGGCTTCCATGTCGACGGTTTTGCGCGCGAGCTGCTCAACATGCCGGAGCGGCTGGTGATCCCGGTGCCGGACGGCGTCAGCATGCGCGACGCCGCCTGCGCGCCGATCGCCTTCGGCACGGTGCAGCACATGCTGTTCGACAACGCGAAGCTGCAGCCGGGCGAGACCATCCTCGTGCATGCGGGCGGCTCCGGCATCGGCAGCGTCGCCATCAAGATGGCGAAGGCGATCGGCTGCACGGTCATCACCACCGTCGGCGACGATTCCAAGATCGAGGGCGTAAAGGCGCTCGGCGCCGACCACGCGATCAACTACCGCAAGGACCGCTTCGAGCACGAGGTCCGCAAGCTGACGAAGAAGAAGGGTGTCGACGTCGTGTTCGAGCACGTCGGCGCGGACACCTTCAATGGCTCGCTCCTGGTGCTCAAACGCGGCGGCCGCCTCGTCACCTGCGGCTCGACGTCCGGTCCGACCACGACGATCAACCTGATGCAGCTGTTCCAGCAGCAGTACCGGATCTTCGGCTCGTTCGGCCAGACGATCAAGAACATCGCCGACAGCCTCGACAAGATGGCGGCCGGCATGAAGCCGATCATCGACACCGAAGTGCCGCTGACCAATGTCGCAGAGGCGTTGGCGCGGATGGAGAGCCGAAAGGTGTTCGGCAAGATCATCGTTCACTTTTGATGCGCCTGCCCCGCCGCATAACCAAGGCGCTGAAACCCGCGGTGCACGCGCGTGCTCGGCGCGGCCGCCGTTACCATCCTGCGCGGCGTGCGGCGGTTCGATCCGCAGAAGACAGCGAACTTCGGCGCGCGCACCGCGCGGACTGATCGGCCCCTTGCTGCGCGAGCACCGGATCGGACGCGCGAACCTGCGCGCAGCTTTCCCGGAGAAGAGCGACGAAGAGATCGAAGCGATCCTGACGAAAGTCTGGGACAATCTCGGCCGCATCGGCGGCGAGTTCGCGCATCTCGACCGCGTCTGGAACTACGATGCGGACCATCCGCAACGCGGCCGCATCGAGCTGCCGGACGCGACGATTGCGGTGTTCGACAAGCTGATCAAGGACGGCAAGGGAGCGCTGATCTTCGCGGCCCATCTCGGCAACTGGGAATTGCCGGCGCTGGCCGCTCCTGCCTACGGGCTCGAGTCCGCGGTGCTGTTTCGCCGTCCGAACATCGCCGCCGTCGACCGCGCCGTGCAGGACATCCGCGCCGTCAACATGGGCGAGATGATCGCAACCTCTCTCGATGCCCCGGTGCGGCTCGCGCACGCGCTGAAGCGCGGCCTGCATGTCGGCATGCTGGTCGACCAGTATTACACGCGCGGCGTCGACGTGACCTTCTTCGGCCGCACGACAAAAGCCAATCCCCTGCTCGCGCGCCTCGCCCGCCAGGTCGAATGTCCGATCCACGGCGTCCGCATCGTCCGCCTGAAGGACGACCGCTTTCGCGCCGAGGTCACCGACGAGGTCGAGCCGGTGCGCGACGATACGGGTGCGATCGACGTGCAGGGCACCACGCAGAAGATCAACACGATCATCGAAGGCTGGATCCGCGAGCATCCCGAGCAGTGGCTGTGGCTGCACCGGCGGTGGCGGTAGGATTCCCGTAGCCCGGATCAAGCGATGCCTTCGGGACAGGTCCCAGTACTTGTCCCCGACCGCGTCGAAGTAGCGGTCGAGAAGGCCGGCCAGCGAGGGGCCCACGCCGTACCACTCGTCACGCTTGTCCAGCTCCAGCGCCACGAGAAGTCGCCGGTCAGGATGCTCCTCGCCCGGCGCGAGGATCAACAGCTCCAGGTCGCCCCGGAACTCGGCGATCACGACGTCGTCCTCACGCAGATCGTCCGGGCGGTCGATCCGCGCCTTCCGGGTCCGCTCAAGCTCGCGGCCGGCGTGAGGATGTGCATGCCCCACTGTCCGTATTCGATGTCCTCGAACAGGTCCGCACTCCCCACCACCGACCAGAACGCCACGGCGTCGGAGTGGACACCGTCAGGCCAAGCCCGCTCGATGTCCTGCAGCGAGGCAGGCGGCCCGATCCGATTGCCGAGCACGAGATTCTCGCCCGACGGAGAATGCGGCTCGCCCCAGCCCGCGTAGCGGCTTAGCACCTGCTGAAGGTCCGTCATCGACTTCGACTCTCAATCGCCGGATAGTGGCCCCACCGCCGCTGACGAAGCGTCGGCGTTCTTAGGAACGGCGGCCGAAGGCCGCCCATGCCATCCGGCGCTTGCCGCCGTCACCGCCCCGTCTTCGCCCGTGTCCAGACGCGGTTGACCACGCGCTGCGCCGCCTGATCGCGGGCGGTGATCACGAACAGGCGCTTCATGGTCGCCTCGTCCGGATAGATCGTCTTGTCGTTGATCACCTTTGCGCTGATCAGCTTCTGGCTCGCCAGGTTGCCGTTCGCATAGGACAGGAAATCGGAGTTCTTCGCGGCGATCTCCGGACGATAGAGATAGTCGATCAGCGCGTAGGCTTCCGCCGCGTTCTTCGCATCCGCCGGGATCGCCAGGTTGTCGAAGAACATCTGCGCGCCTTCCTTCGGAATGGCGTAGGCGATCTCGACGCCGTTCCTGGCTTCCTCCGCCCGGCTCTGCGCCTGCTTGATGTCGCCGGACCAGCCGAACACGAAGCAGATTTCACCGCCCGCCAGCGCGCCCAGATACTCCGATGAATGGAACTTGCGCACGAACGGGCGGATCTTTGCGATCACCTCGAGCGCCTTGTCGAGATCGGCCTGCTTTGAGGAGTTCGGATCGAGCTTCAGGTAGGTCAGCGCAGCGGGAAGAATGTCGTCGGCGGAATCCAGCATGTGCACGCCGCAGTCCTTGAACTTCGACAGGTTCTCCGGCTTGAACACGATGTCGAGGGTCCCCATCGCCTCATCGAGATTGACGTTCGGCCCGAGCACCTCCCTCGCCTTCTTCACGTTGTAGCCGACGCCGGTCGTGCCCCACATGTAGTTGACGCCGTACTGATTGCCCGGATCATAAGCGGCGAGCTTCTGCGTCAGCTCCGGCCAGGCGTGCTTCAGGTTCGGCAGTTTCGACTTGTCGAGCTTCTGAAACACATTGGCCTTGATCTGCCGCTCCAGAAAGTAAGCGCCCGGAACGACGAGATCGTAGCCGGATTGTCCGGCAAGCAACCGCGTCTCGAGTGTCTCGTTGGCGTCGAACGTGTCGTAGATGACCTTGATGCCGGTCTCCTTGGTGAAATCCTCAAGGACGCCGGGCGCAATGTAGTTCGACCAGTTGTAGAAGTTGACCTTGCGCTCCTGCGCTTGGGCGGCGAACGGAGCCAGCGCCAACGCCGCAACGGTCAATCGAACGAACATCCGCATCGCCCTCTCCCTCATCGCCCGCCGCTCACCACGCGCGACAGGCGCTCCAGCGCGCCGTCGATGGTCGCATCCTTCTTGGCAAAGCAGAAGCGAACGACCGAGGTGACCGGATCGTCCTCGTACAACGCCGACACCGGGATGGCCGCGACCTTGTAGTCGACCACCAGCCGCTTGCAGAACGCTTCGTCTGTTTCGTTCAGGCCAAGCGGCTGCAGATCGACATTGAGGAAGTAGGTGCCTTCGCACGGCAGGACGGGAAAGCCGATCGAGACGAGGCCGTTTGCAAGCCGGTCGCGGCTGCGAGTGAGGTCCGCGCGCATGTTCACGAAGTAGTCGTCGGCCTTGCCGAGGCCGTAAGCCACCGCGGCCTGCAGATTGGGCGGCGTCGTGAAGGTGAGGAACTGATGGGCCTTTCCCAGCACGCGCAGGATGCGCGGAGCGGCGCAGACGAAGCCGACCTTCCAGCCCGTCAGCGAGAAAATCTTGCCCGCCGAGCCGATCTTCACCGTCCGATCGCGCATCCCCGGAAGAGTGATGAGCGGAATGTGCTCGCGACCATCGAACACCACGTGCTCCCAGACCTCGTCGCACACGGCGATCGCGTCGAACTCCTGGCAGAGCCGGGCAAGCAGTTCCAGGTCCTCGCGCGGGTAGACCACCGCGGCCGGGTTGTGCGGGCTGTTGAACACCACAAGCTTCGTCTTCGCGTTGAAGACGCCGCGCAGAACCTCCTCGTTCAACCGCCAGTCCGGCGGCTGCAACCGCACGAGGCGCGGAATGCCGCCGGCACGACGGATCAGAGGCAGATAGGCGTCGTAGGCCGGCGCGAAGGCTATGACCTCGTCGCCGGGCTCGATCAGGCCGAACAGCGCGCTCGCGACCGCTTCGGTCGCGCCCGACGTCACCATCACTTCGCTCTGCGGGTCGAGCGTCAGGCCGTGCCAGCGCGCATAATGTTTTGCGATCGCCTCGCGCAATTCCACGAGGCCCATCATCGGCGGATACTGATTGTAGCCGTCGAGCGCGGCCTCGGCGGCCTTGCGGCGGACGTCCTCCGGCCCGGGGTCGTCCGGAAAGCCCTGCCCCAGATTGATCGCGTCGTTTTCGCGCGCAAGCTGCGACATCACCTCGAACACGGTGGTCGGAAGGTTGGCGTAGATCGGGTTCATCGAAAGGCGTCAGCCGCCGGTCTTGGTCGGCAGGCCGGCGGCCTTCCAGCCGAGGATTCCACCCGCGAGATGCTTGTCATAGGGCAGCCCCGCCGCCTGCGCGGCCAGTGAAGCCGTGACCGAGCGCTTGCCGGAGCGGCAGGCGAACACGACCTCCTTGCCCTTCGGATCGGGAATGCTCGCCGGGTCGAACGTGGACAAGGGAACAACCGCCGCGTCCGGATAGGCTTCCGCAGCAACTTCGTTCGGCTCGCGCACGTCGACGAGAAGATACTTCCCTTCCGTGATGCCCTTTGCGACATCCGCCGGCAGCAAGTCTTCGACGCTGTGATTTTGGTCCACCACTCAAGCCTCCAAAGCAGGAATTCGGCGGCCAAAGTCGCCTTTGGCCGCCCGAAAATCAAGCGTCAGAAACGCCTAGATCGTCACCTGCGTGCCGACCTCCACCACCCGTTCCGTCGGGATCTGGAAGTATTCGGTGGCGTCGTTGGCCGAACGGCTCAAGCCGATGAACAGCCGGTCCTGCCAGCGCGGCATGAACGAATGCGGCGCGGGCTTCAGCGACCGGCGCGACAGGAAGAACGACGTCGACATCACCTCGAACTGCCAGCCGAGCTTGCGCGCGACAGCCAGCGCCTTCGGCACATTCGGCGATTCCATGAAGCCGAAGCGCAGGGTGACGCGCGAGAACGTCTTGCTGATGTCTTCCATCTGCACACGCTCGTCGGGATCGACATGCGGCGCCGGCACGTTTTCGATCGTCAGGATCACGTTCTTCTCGTGCAGAACCTTGTAGTGCTTGAGGCTGTGCAGCAAGGCTGTCGGCGCGCTCTGCGGATCGCTGGTCAGGAACACGGCCGTGCCCGGCACACGGGCCGGCGGACGCTTCTCGAGCATCTCGACCAGGCTCGCCAGCGGCGTTTCGAGCTTGCGGGTCTTCTCGAACAGCAGCCGGCTGCCGCGCCGCCACGTATACATCACGATCATGATGATCATGCCGAGCGCCAGCGGAACCCAGCCGCCCTCAAAGACCTTGAGCAGGTTGGCGGCGAGGAACGTCACGTCGATCAACAGGAACGGCGCAATGAGCGCGCCTGCAACCAGCGGCGACCACTTCCAGACCTTCCAAATGACGACGAAGGCCATCATCGCCGTGACGACCATGGTGCCTGTGACGGCGATGCCGTAGGCCGATGCCAGCGCGCTGGATGAGCGGAACAGCAGCACGAGCAGCAGCACGCCGATCAGCAACAGCGTGTTGACGCGCGGGATGAAAATCTGGCCCGCGTGCGCCTCGGAGGTATGGCGTATCTCAAAGCGAGGAAGCAGGCCGAGCTGGATCGCCTGCTGCGTCAGCGAGTAAGCGCCGGTTATCACGGCCTGGCTGGCGATCACAGTCGCGGCCGTTGCGAGGCCGACCATCGGGTAAAGCGCCCAGTCGGGGTACATCAGGAAGAACGGGTTTTCGATCGCCTTCGGATTGGCGATCACCAAGGCGCCCTGGCCAAGATAGTTGAGCGCGAGCGACGGCAGCACCACCACCAGCCACGCGGTCTGGATCGGCCGGCGACCGAAATGGCCGAGATCGGCATAGAGCGCCTCCGCGCCGGTCACCGCCAGGAACACGGCGCCGAGCGTAACCAGGCCGATCATGCCATGGCTGGCAGACGAAAGCGATTGCGTTCAGCGGATTGAATGCGAGCAGGACCTCAGGCGCGCGCGCGATATGCGGAAGGGCGGCGAACGCTATCGCAGCGAACCATAACAGCGTGATCGGTCCAAAGAACGCTGCAACGCGAGCGGTTCCGTGCGACTGCACGGCAAACAGCGCCACGAGGACGAGGACCGTGAGCGGAACGACGTAAGGCTCGAAGGCGACCGTTGCGATCTTCAGTCCTTCCACCGCCGACAGCACCGAGAGCGCCGGCGTCAGGATCGCGTCGCCATAGAACAAGGCGGCGGCGACGATCCCGAGCAACACGATCGCCGCCTGGTTGCCGCCAAGTGCGCGCTGCGCCAGCGCCATCAGTGCGAGCGTACCGCCCTCGCCCTTGTTGTCGGCGCGCAGCAGAATGAAGACGTACTTCAGCGTGACGATGACGATCAGCGCCCACAGGATCAGCGACAGCACGCCAATCACCGTGGAGGACGTCACGGCTTCGCGCGTGACCTGCGGCGGCAACGAGGGCTTCGCGAAAAGCGTAAAGCGGGCTGGTGCCGATGTCGCCATAGACGACGCCGATGCTGCCGATCGTCAGCGCGGCGAAGCTTGCGGTCTTGGGCGACGGCCGAACGCCATTGACCGCCGGAGCGTGCCCGGCAGGTGCGGAGATGTCGGTTGCCATGGAGGGGAACCTCGGGAGGTTGCGGGACCGTCTCGGGACGACGGCGAGGCTTATAATGCTGCGGCGCGAAAGAGGCTAAGCCAAGTTTCCGGAGCAGCTCTGCGCAATGCGCATGGTTCGAGAGCGCTGATCTTGACCTAACCCATTGATGAGACGTCGAAATGCGCACGGCTCGCGCGATGGCAGCGGCCTGGCGCTAGATCGTCACCTGCGTGCCGACCTCGACCACCCTGCCCGGTCGGAATGTGGAAATAGTCGGTCGCGTCATTGGCGGACTGGCTGAGCTTGATGAACAGGCGGTCCTGCCAGCGCGGCATGAACGAGTGCGGCGCCGGCTTCAGCGAGCGGCGCGAGACGAAGAACGACGTCGACATCATGTCGAACTCCCAGCCGAGCGAGCGTGCATGCGCGAGCGCGAGCGGCACGTTGGGCGATTCCATGTAGCCGAAGCGCAACGTCACCTGCGTGAAGCGCTCGCTGATCTTGTGCAGCTTGACACGGTCGGACAGATCGACGCGCGGCAGGTTGTCGGTCTCCACCGTCAGGATGACGTTGTTCTGATGCAGCACCTTGTTGTGCTTGAGGTTGTGCATCAGCGACGTCGGCACGAAATCCGGATCGCTGGTGAGGAAGATCGCCGTGCCCGGGACGATGTGCGGCGGCCGCTTCTCCAGGCTGCGGATCAGGTCCTGCATCGGCACCTCGATCTTGCGCGTCTTCTTGGTCAGGATCGACGCGCCGCGCATCCAGGTCCAGACGACCACCGCCATCACCATGCCGAACAGCAGCGGCACCCAGGCTCCGTCGAACAATTTCAGCAGATTCGCGGAAAAGAACGTGAGGTCGACGACGACGAACGGAACGATCAGCGCGGCAGCAGCCGCTGCGCGCCAGTTCCAGACCTTCCAGACCACCACGAACGCCATGATTGCGTCGGCCACCATGGTGGTCGAAACCGCAATGCCGTAGGCGCCGGCAAGCCCGCTGGAGGTTCTGAACATGAGGACCAGCAGCAGCACGCCGATCAACAGCAACATGTTGACGCGCGGAAGATAGATCTGGCCCGCATGCGTCGCCGACGTGTAGCGGACCTCGAAGCGCGGCAAGAGCCCGAGCTGGACCGCCTGGCTAATGATCGAGAACGCGCCGGTGATGACGGCCTGGCTCGCGATCACAGTGGCCGCCGTCGCCAGCCCGATCAGCGGCAGCAGCATCCAATCGGGCGCCAGCCGGTAGAACGGATGTTCGATCGCCTCGGGATGCGCCAGCACCAGGGCGCCCTGGCCGAAATAGTTCAGAAGCAGCGCCGGCAGGACGAAGAACAGCCATGCGCTCTGGATCGGCTTTCGGCCGAAGTGGCCCAAATCCGCATAAAGCGCCTCGCCGCCGGTCACGACCAGGAACACCGCGCCGAGCGTAACCAGGCCGATCGTGCCGTGCGTCGCGAGAAACTTGATCCCGTACCAGGGATTGAGCGCCGCCAGCACGCCCGGATCGTCGCTGATATGCGACAGGCCGAGCACGGCAAGCGTCAGGAACCAGACGATCATCACCGGCCCGAACGCGGCGGCGACCATCGCCGTGCCGCGGCTCTGCACCGAGAACAGGCCGACCAGGATCACCACCGTCAACGGAACGACGTAATCCTGCAGCGCCGGCGTTGCGAGCTTGAGGCCTTCCATCGCCGACAGCACCGAGATGGCCGGCGTGATCATCGAGTCGCCGATGAACATCGACGCGCCGACGATGCCGAGCGCGAGCAGCGGCAGCGGCCGCCGGCCGATCGCGCGGAGGCCCAGCGCCATCAGCGACAGCGAACCGCCCTCGCCGTTGTTGTCGGCCCGCAGCAGCAGCAGCACGTATTTTGCGGTCACGACGACCAACAGCGACCAGACGAGCAGCGACAGCACGCCGAGCACGATGTCGCGCGTCACCGGCCCGCCGTGAGAAGCGGCGTGAGCGGCCTCGCGGAACGCATACAGAGGCGACGTGCCGATGTCGCCATAGACCACGCCGATGCTGCCGACCGTCAGCGCGACGAAGCTCGCATGGGCGCGAGGCTCGGCAGGAGCGTCGGCAAGGGTGTCACTGACCGCCATGATGGAAGAAGAATTCTCCGCCTGTCCCCGTCAAAGCGCAAGCGCGCCCGCTACCAACGTTCGAACGGCGGGATTTGGCCGCGCTTATAGCACCGGGAATTTCAAACCCCAGCGCTATTGAAACCTTTGATTAAGGTATTTTTATACCGCGCACGCTACGGCTTCAAATTGGGCGGCAGCGGCGGATCTTCGCGCATCAGCGTGATGGTCACGCGGCGGTTCGCCGCCAGACTCGGATCGTCCGGAAACAGCGGCTGGGTGTCGGCCTTCCCCGCGACCATGAAGAAGTGCGAGGCCGGAAGACCCTCTCTCTGCAGGACTTGCCGCACGGCATTGGCCCGGTCCGCCGAGAGGTCGAATGCCGTGTAGTCGGAGCGTTGCGGCATGAGGCTTGCGGCCGTGTGGCCGATCACGGCGACCCGTAGCGGCGTCGCGCGCAAGGGAGCCGCAAGCTTCTGAATCAACAGACGCGTCCGTTCGTACGGTTCCTTCGAGCCGTCCGGAAACATCGAGCGGCCGTCCTGGTCGACGATTTCGAGGTTCAACCCCTCTTTCGTCTCCTCGAACATGATGTGCTTCGACATCTCGGTCAGTTCCGGCATGTCCTGCAACGCCTGCCGCAGCGAAGCAGACGCAAGCGCGAATTCGCGATCGACCTTCAGCCGTGCGCCGTCGAGCTTGCCGCGCTCGACCTGGTCGGGAATGGTCGGGTTCTTTGCCTCATCCGGATTCTGCTGGAGTGCTTGAGCCGGCGTTCGCGTCGCCAACCCCTCCGTTTCGATGATGCCGGAGAGGCGCGACTCGGTCTGCACGCCAAAAGCTTCTCGCATCGAGCCGGCGACGATCTTCAGCTTCTGCTGATCCTGGGTCGAGAACGCCACCAGCATCACGAAGAAGCTGACGAGCAGCGCCATCAGGTCCGCGAAGGTCACGAACCAACCGTGACCTCCATGTGCGGCGGCGCGCTTTTTCTTCGCCATGGTCGATGGTCCGTGCGTGCGCGACCGGCTAGGCGGGCACCGGTTCGCCCTTCCGCCTCGCGATGCTTCTCGGGCAGGTAGGCCAGCAGCATCTCGCGAACCAGCGCGGGACTCTTCGAATCGCGGATCATCAGGATGCCGTCGATGATCAGCGTGCGGTTGGTCTCCTCATCCAGCAGCTTCACATGCAGCTTATCGGCGATCGGCAGGCAGAACAGGTTCGCAACCGCCGCGCCATAGAGCGTCGCCAGCAGCGCCACCGCCATGAAGGGGCCGAGCTTCGAAGGATCATTCATGTTGGAGAACATCTGCACCATGCCGATCAGCGTGCCGACCATGCCGAAAGCCGGCGCACAGTCGCCGATGGCGCGGTAGATCTTGGAGCCCTCGTCCAGATGCATCAGGAAGTTGTCGCGGTCGCGCTCGAGATTGTCGCGAATGAAGTTCGCGTCATAGCCGTCGGCGACGAAACGGATGCCCTTGGCGAGGAACGGATCGTCGGTCTCGACCTTTTCGAGCCCCACCGGCCCCTGCTTGCGGGCGATCTCGGCAACCGAGGCAAGCTCGTCGACCAGGTCGCGCGCCGTCGTGCGGCGGATCGTAAAGGCGAACTTCATTCCGAGCGGAACGCCGTGGATGATCGCCGACAACGGAAAGCGGATCATCGTCGCCGCAAACGAGCCGCCGAAGATGACGATGACCGCATGGATGTCGTAGAACTGTCGGAAATCGCCGCCCATCAGGATCAGGACTGATACGACGATCATGCCGGCGAGCAGGCCGATGGTGGTGGCGATATCCATGGAAAGCTCCGACGCATACGCTACTCGCCGGCGACCTGCGGCGCGGCGGCGCGGACCCTTCTGGCCCTCGCAAGCAGAACCCTAGCGTGGGCGCCATTAAGGTTAGGTAAAGCTTAACGGCTTCGCGACAATTGTCTGTTGCGCGCCGCGTGTGCACGCGAGCGCGCGTCAACACTCCGCTAACCATGATGCGCGGCGTCGGGAATGACTGGGACTTCTAGTTCAACCGCTGCGGCCGGTTGTCCTGCGTCGCCTCCGCCGCAGGCGGCGTGAACGGCGCCGGCTGCTCTCGCGCGCGCGGTCGCAGCAGCCGTCGTTTGCGCCGCACGGCGCTCATGCTCGCGATACGACATCCAGCCGACCGGCAGGCTGCAGAGGAACAGCAGCGTGCCTGCGCTGAGCACGTGCCAGGGGTAGGCGATCAACAGCGCAATCACGAAGATCACGAGGACGATGACCGGCAGCACCATCTCGCGCGGCACGCGCACGCCGATCTTCTTGCCCGAGAACACCGGCAGCCGCGACACCATCAGGAAGGCGATCGCAAGCACATAGAACACGATGACGATGGCCGGCAGCGCCGGCGCGCCGAGCAGCGACAGATAGATCGGCAGCAGCACGCACAACGCGCCTGCCGGCGCCGGAACGCCGGTGAAGAAATTCTCGGCATAGGCCGGCTTGTTCGGGTCGTCGATCGCGACGTTGAAGCGCGCAAGCCGCAGGCCGCCGGAGATGGCGAACACCATGGCGGCGATCCAGCCGACATTGGCGAGCTCGTGCAGCTTCCAGAAGTAGAGGATCAGGCCCGGCGTCACGCCGAAATTCACGAAGTCGGCCAGGCTGTCGAGCTCGGCGCCAAAACGCGACTGGCCCTTGATCATGCGTGCGACGCGGCCGTCGATGCCATCGAGGGCTGCGGCGAAGACGATCGCGCCGAGCGCGAGCTCGATCCGGCCCTCGATCGTCAGCCGGATGGCGGTCAAGCCGGCGCACAGCGCCAGCAGCGTGATGATGTTCGGCACCAGCATCCGCACCGGGATCGGGCGAAAGCGGCGCCGCCGGACGTCGGGCGTGTTCGGATTCGGGGTCATGGCCATCCCATAGATATAGCGGCCCCAATGCGGCCGCGCCATGGCGGCTTGCGCACCGTCACGCCTTGGTTAATCGGCGCGGAAGGTGCGACCGCCGTCGCCAATGCGGAAATCGGCCAGCACGGTCTCGCCTGCGACCGCCGTCTGCCCTTCCGCAACCAGCGGCTTGGTGCCTTCGGGCAGGAAAATATCAAGCCGCGAGCCAAACCTGATCAGGCCGAAACGCTCGCCGGCGGTCATGGATTGGCCCTCGCGGACGAAGCACACGATGCGCCGCGCCACGAGGCCGGCGATCTGGATGACGCCGATCTGCCCCGCCGGCGTTGCGATCACCAGCGAGTTGCGCTCGTTGTCTTCGCTCGCCTTGTCGAGCTCGGCGTTGATGAACTTTCCGGGACGATAGGCGATGCGATCGACGCGGCCGGTCGCCGGGCTCCTGTTCACATGGCAATTGAACACGCTCATGAAGATCGAGACGCGCGGCAACGGCTTGTCGCCAAGTCCCAATTCCTGCGGCGGCACCGCCTGCACCACCATCGAGACGCGGCCGTCGGCAGGAGCTACGACAATACCCTCGCGCAATGGCGTCACGCGTTTCGGGTCGCGAAAGAACAGCGCACACCAGACGGTGAGCAAGGTCCCGATCCAGCCGAGCGGCGTCCAGATCAGGAAGAAGATCAGGCTCGCGAGCGCGAAGCCGCCGATGAAGGGATAGCCCTCCGGATGGATCGACGGCACTTGTCCGCGAATGGAATCGACAATCGACATTGTTCACCAGTTTAGTCGGGAAAGACGGGTCCTTGCTTGCGCCAAACTACTCTGCCGCGTTCGGCGTGGCCAGCGGCAAGCGCTCCGGGGGGACGTCGTCTTTTGCATCGTCGTCGGCCGTATCGGCCGGCGCGGGCGCTGCGGTGCTGTCGCCGACCTGTGCGAGCTTTTCGCGCGCGGCCTCGGCCTCGCGCTGCCTGTTCCACATGCTGGCGTAGAGTCCATCGGCTGCGAGCAGCTGCGCGTGCGTGCCGCGCTCGACGATGCGGCCCTGGCTGAGCACGATGATCTCGTCGGCATTGACGATCGTGGAAAGACGGTGCGCGATCACGAGCGAGGTGCGATTCTTCGAGACCCGC
Organism: uncultured Alphaproteobacteria bacterium; assembly: GCA_963757845.1. Lineage (GTDB taxonomy): Bacteria > Pseudomonadota > Alphaproteobacteria > Rhizobiales > Xanthobacteraceae > P52-10. Next base: position 212,658 of record CAVWTB010000041.1, on the reverse strand, counting down.
TCCAGCGCGTCCTGGATTTCCTTCTCGGTGTGACTGTCGAGCGCGGATGTGGCCTCATCGAGCAAGAGGATCGGCGGGCCTTTGAGGATGGTGCGGGCGATCGCCACCCGCTGCTTCTCGCCGCCGGACAGCTTCAAGCCGCGCTCGCCGACTTCCGTCTCATATCCCTTCGGCGACATGCGGATGAAGCCGTCGATCTGGGCGAGGCGCGCGGCCTCCTCGACCTCGGCATCGCTCGCATCCCAGCGGCCGTAGCGGATGTTGTAGCGGATGGTGTCGTTGAACAGCACCGTGTCTTGCGGCACCATGCCGATCGCCGCACGCAGCGAATGCTGGGTGACTTCGCCGATGTTCTGGCCGTCGATGGTGATGCGCCCTTCGCCGATGTCGTAGAGGCGATACAGCAGCCGCGACAGCGTCGACTTGCCCGCGCCGGACGGACCGACGACGGCGACGGTTTTCCCCGCAGGCACCTCGAAGCTCAGGCCCTGCAGGATCGGGCGGTCCGGCTCGTAGGCGAACTTGACGTTCTCGAAGCGGATGGCGCCGCTCGAAACCTTGAGCGGCCTCGCGCCCGGCACGTCCTTCACCTCCGCTTCGCGCGCGAGCACGCCGAACATCTTCTCGATGTCGACCACGGCCTGCTTGATCTCGCGATAGACCATGCCCATGAAGTTCAGCGGCTGGTAGAGCTGGATCATCATGGCGTTGATCATGACGAAGTCACCGACGGTGTGCGTGCCGTTGCGGACGCCGACGGCGCACATCACCATCACGGCCGCAAGGCCGAAGGTGAAGATCACCGCCTGGCCTGCGTTCAGCACCGACAGCGATGTATAGGCCTTGACGCTCGACCGCTCGTAGCGCTCCATCGAACGGTCGTAGCGCTGCGCTTCCCTCGCCTCCGCGCCGAAATATTTCACCGTCTCATAGTTCAGGAGCGAGTTCGATCGCCTTGGTGTTGGCGGCGGTGTCGGAGTTGTTCATCTGGCGGCGGATCTCGATCCGCCACTCGGTCGCGATGTAGGTGAAGTACATGTAGATCGCGACGGTGACGAAAATGACCAGCACGTAGCGCCAGTCGAACTGAAAGAACAGCACGCCCGCAACCAGCGCCACCTCGACCAGCGTCGGCAAGAGCTGCAGGATCACCATCCGCACCATCGTCTCGATGCCGTTGCGACCGCGTTCGAGGATCCGGGTCAGTCCACCGGTCTTGCGCTCCAGGTGAAAGCGCAGCGACAGTTCGTGCATGTGAACGAAGGTGAGATAGGCGAGCCGGCGCACCGCATGCATCGCCACCTTCGCGAAAATGCCGTCGCGGAATTGCGTCAGCACCGCCATGACGATGCGCATGCCGCCGTAGGCAATGGTCATGACCAGCGGTGACGCGACCAGCCAGACCCACCACTCGGTCTCCACGGGACCGGTGTTCTGACCGTTAAGCCCGTCGACCGCCCATTTGTAGGTGAACGGTACGCAGAGCGTTGCGAGCTTGGCGATGAAAAGGACCAGCGTCGCAGCCAGCACGCGCATCTTCAGATCGCGCCTGTCGCCCGGCCAGATGTACGGCCACAAGTGTACGAGCGTCTTCAGCAGCGAGCCGCGATCGGAGATTTCGGTGAAGCGCCTGGAAGCCGCCTGGGCGTGCTTGTGATGGGGCGCCGTGTCGGTTTGCGTCATTCTTTAGAGCTTGCTGCGAACGGCCGATGCCGTCCGCGCTGGCGATTCTTTTCTGAGTTGCACACTGGGTCACATATAGAGTGTTTCTAATCCTGGCGCACCCTCACCCCGGCCCGCTTTTCGCAGTTGCGAGAGATTAGCGACATACCTCCGCCATATGCGGGTCTTGAAGACGTCGCGGTGCGACGCCACATACTGTTAAATGAACGATATTCGTAGCGTTTGCGTCTATTGCGGCTCAGGCCCTGGCGCAAACCCCCGCTTCGTCGAAGCGGCCCAATCCTTCGGCAAGCTTCTCGCCAACAATCACGTCAGGCTGGTCTATGGCGGCGGCTCCATCGGGCTGATGGGCGCTGTCGCGCAGTCCGTGATCGAGAACGGCGGCGAGGTCACCGGCGTGATACCGGAGTTCCTCGTGGCCCGCGAACACGCGATGGCCGAGGCGCATGAGTTGATCGTCACGCCCGACATGCATGCCCGCAAACAGATCATGTTCGACCGCGCCGACGCATTCGTTGCGCTACCCGGCGGCGTCGGCACGCTCGAGGAGCTGGTGGAGCAGCTCACCTGGGCGCAGCTCGGCCGCCACATGAAGCCGATCCTGATCGCCAACATCGACGGTTTTTGGGAGCCGTTCCTGAAGCTGATCGATCACATGCGCGACATGGCCTTCATTCGCGCAGGTCTCAGCGTCAACCTGCTCACCACCGATCGCGTCAGCGACATCCTGCCAAAACTGCGCGCCGCCATGCAGGAGAACGGCAACGGCAAGGTGCGCGAGGTGGTGGAGAAGCTGTAGACCGAGCCATGCCGTCATGGCCGGGCATAGCCGTGCGAAGAACGGCGTCGCTGCTCGCCTGTAGTCCCGGCCATCCACGACTTACCCGTCAGCACTGCCCTAGAGACGTGGATGCCCGGAACAAGTCCGGGCATGACGCAGAATGTGTGGCGCAATCGGGCTTACGCCGGCGCGTTCGACCGCACCAGCTTGAACACCACCGAATCCATCAGCGCCTGGAACGAGGCGTCGATGATGTTCGGCGAGACGCCGATGGTGGTCCAGCGGTCGCCCTTCTCATCCTCGCTCTCGATCAAGACGCGCGTCACGGCCTCGGTGCCGCCATTGAGGATACGCACGCGATAGTCGATCAGCTTCAGCCCCTCGATGAATTTCTGATACTTGCCGAGGTCCTTGCGCAGCGCGACGTCGAGCGCGTTGACCGGGCCGTTGCCTTCGGCCGCCGAGATCAGCATCTCGCCGCCGACATTCACCTTCACCACGGCGAGCGCGACGGTGACCTTGCTGCCGAGCGCATTGAAACGCTGCTCGACGTTCACGTCGAACTGCTCGACGTTGAAATACTCCGGCACACGGCCGAGCGTGCGCCGCGCCAAAAGCTCGAACGACGCGTCGGCCAACTCGTAGGCATAGCCGATCGCCTCGCGCTCCTTCACCTCCTCCAGGAGCCTTGCAAGTTTTGGATCGCTCTTGTCGTAGGAAATCTGCATCCGATCGAGCTCGGACAACAGGTTCGAGCGGCCGGCCTGGTCGGAGACCAGCACCTTGCGGTGGTTGCCGACCGCATCGGGCGCCACGTGCTCGTAGGTCGCGGGATCCTTGGCGATGGCGGACGCATGGATGCCGGTCTTGGTGGTGAACGCGCTTTCGCCGACATAGGGCGCATGCCGGTCCGGCGCGCGGTTCAGCATGTTGTCGAGCGCGCGCGACACATGCACCAGTGACCCGAGCTTCTCGCGCGAGACGCCGATGTCGAACTTCTCGGCAAACTCGCTCTTCAGCTTCAGCGTCGGAATGATCGAGCACAGATTGGCGTTGCCGCAGCGCTCGCCGATGCCGTTCAGCGTGCCCTGGATCTGCCGCGCGCCCGCGCGTACCGCGGCCAGGGAATTCGCGACCGCCTGCTCGGTGTCGTTGTGCGCATGGATGCCGACGTTGGCGCCCGGCACGTGCTTGACCACGTCGCCGACGATGCGTTCGACCTCGTGCGGCAGCGTGCCGCCATTGGTGTCGCACAGCACGACCCAGCGCGCGCCGGCCTCATAGGCCGCTTTCGCGCAGGCGAGCGCGTAGGCCGCATTTTCCTTGTAGCCGTCGAAGAAGTGCTCGCAATCGACCAGCACCTCCCGCCCCTTCGCTGTCGCGGCGGACACGCTGTCGCGGATCGAGGCGAGGTTTTCCTCATTCGTCGTTTCCAGCGCCACCTTGACCTGGAATTCGGATGATTTTGCCACGAAGCAGATCGCGTTCGCCTTCGCCTCCAGAAGCGCGGCAAGCCCCGGATCGTTCGAGGCCGAGCGGCCCGGGCGGCGGGTCATGCCGAAGGCCGTGAAGGTCGCGGTCTCAAGCTTCGGATCGGCGGCAAAGAATTCGGTGTCGGTCGGGTTGGCGCCGGGATAGCCGCCCTCGACATAGTCGACGCCGAGATCGTCCAGCATGCCGGCGATCAGCTTCTTGTCGTGCACGGTGAAATCGACGCCGTTGGTCTGCGCGCCGTCGCGCAGCGTGGTATCGAACAGGTAAAGGCGTTCGCGGCTCATTGCACCGTCCCCTTCGGTGTCTCGCTCAGTGTCTTCTGCATGGTCGTGTTGGCAAGCCATTCGTTGCCGCGCGGCACGGTGTTGCGCGTCCGGTCAACGTAACCGCGGCGCGTAAAGAAACGGTGCGCGGTATCGCTGACGTCCGCAGTCAGTTTTGTCGCGCCGCGCGCAAGGGCAAGCTTTTCCAGCGCGTCCAGCAGCGCGGTCGCAACGCCATGACCGACGGCGCTCGGATGCACGTAAAGAAAATCGATATGGTTGCCGTCCTTCAGCGACGCGAAGCCGACCGGCGCCTCCCGCAGCGTCGCGATCAGGGTCAGTTGCTTGCCGAGCCTTGCGGCGAGCGTGTCTTCGTCCACGCCGGCGATCCAGGCCTCGCGCTGGCCCTCGGTGTAGTCGTCGGCGGTCAGCTCGCTGATGCTCGCCTCGAAAATCGCAGCGCAGATGACCGCGTCCGCCGGCAGGAACGGTCGAAGGCCCGGTTTCGGCATGCTCTGGCCCACGGCGCTCACCACACGTCGTTCAGTCTGAGCACGAGCGCGACGGCGCCGGCGAGGACGACGAACTTGATGGCGATGTAGTAGAGCCAATGTTTCGGGAACGGCACCTCGGGCTTTTCCATCGCGCGATCTCCCATCTCGCTCGAACAGCCATAAGCGAGCAAAGCGACGCCATTCTTCGACGGCTACGGCGAGCAGCGACGCCGTTCTTCGGACAGCTACGTCCGACAGTGACAACCGCGGGAGATCTCATCGCGCCATCTCCCAGGTCGTCACCGGATTGCCGTCGGCATCCTTGCCGTCCTTCACCAGGACGCCCATCGCCGCGAGTTCGTCGCGGAGCCGATCGGATTCCTTGAAATCCTTTCGCGCACGGGCGGCCTTGCGCTCATCGATCAAACGAGCGGCGGCCGGACTGAGTTCCTGCTTCTTGCGCGATGCGAACGACGCAGGCGAGAGAACGCCCAGGAACTCCAGTGACGTATGCAGGTCCTGCGCTGCAGCGGAATCGCTGGTCCTCGCGAGACCAGCCAGCCGGTGCAGCTCCGCGATCGCTTGCGACGTATTCAGATCGTCGGTCAGCGCCTCGACGACCGCGCCTCGATCCGCCATCGGCCGATCGAACGAGGTCCCGTGGCGCTGGAGCAGATCGATCCAGTTCTCGAGCACCCTCTCGCTTTCCTCGAGCGCCGCAAGAGTCCAGTCGATCGGCGACCGATAGTGGGTTCGGAGCATCGCAAGGCGCAGCACATCGCCGGGCCACTTGCGCCCGCCGAAGGTGTCCGTTTCGAGCAGCTCGCGGATCGTCACGAAGTTGCCGAGGCTCTTCGACATCTTCTCGCTTTCGACCTGCAGAAAGCCGTTGTGCATCCAAACCTGCGCCATGCGCTCGGCATGGAACGCGCAGCACGTCTGCGCGAGCTCGTTCTCATGGTGCGGAAACACGAGATCGATGCCGCCGCCATGGATGTCGAACTGCTCGCCAAGATGCTTCCACGCCATCGCCGAGCACTCGATATGCCAGCCGGGCCGCCCCTCGACCTTGATGCCGCCGGGCGACGGCCAGGCGGGCTCACCCGGCTTCGACGGCTTCCACAGCACGAAATCCATTTCGCCGCGCTTATAGGGCGCGACGTCGACGCGCGCGCCGGCCACCAACTCGTCGAGCGAACGGCGCGACAGCCGCCCGTAGCCCTTCATCGAGCCGACACGCGAACAGCACGTGGTCCTGCTCGACATAGGCGTTGCCGTTGGCGATCAGCTTCTCGATGAGCTGCCGCATCTCGTCGATATGCTCGGTCGCGCGCGGCTCGACAGTCGGGCGCAACGCGCCGAGCGCATCCACATCCGCGTGGAATTGCGCACCCGTCAGCTCGGTGACCTTGCGGATCGCTTCGTTCAGCGGCAGATCGGCGTAGTCGCGCGCGGCGCGCGCGTTGATCTTGTCGTCCACGTCCGTGATGTTGCGGACGTAGGTGACATGCTTCTCGCCATAGAGAAGCCGCAGCAGGCGAAACAGCACGTCGAAGACGATCACCGGCCGCGCGTTGCCGATATGCGCGAAGTCGTAGACCGTCGGTCCGCAGACATACATGCCCACGTTGTTCGGATCGAGCGGCACGAACGGCCGCTTTTCCTTGGTCATCGTGTCGTAAAGGCGCAGTTCCATAGCCTTCGTGCCCCTATGGCTGGGCGTCGGTCATCTCAGGACGTTGAGAGAAAAGACGGCCTCAGCCAGCGAATCGCTAGCTCGTAATCTCGCGGCAAATGCCACAAATGGCGAGGAGACCGTTCATGGCCGGCACCATTGGCCGAGCCCAGGCATTTCGTCAAGGAAAAAGGCCGGAACTGTTGCCCAATTGCACCGCGATTGCCTTGATTCCGCGCCATTCCGAAGGCCCTTGAGGCCCTTGAGAGTTAACGAAAATTAACCACGTCGGGCTATCTGGATTGGATAGTTTCGATCCGATCCGGTGACTTATGAAGCTTGCAAAATACCTTTTGGCCTCCGCATTCGTGACCATCACGTCGGCGGCCATCGCAGATACCCGCGTGTTCATCGTTGCCAACCAGCCGGATGGCTATGGCATCGACCAATGCCTTTCCAATGGCGAGCGCTGCGGGGCTCCGGCCGCGCGCGCCTATTGCGAAGCGCGCGACTTCAAGACCGCCTCGGCGTTTCGGCGCGTCGATCCGGAGGAAGTAACAGGCGCAATTCCCGCGTCGACCGGAGCCAAGTGTTCCGGCCGCGCCTGCGCCACCGAATACGTTGCGATCACATGCGAGCGGTAACGGACGTCTGACGAAGGTGTGTCCGGCATTTGTCGGACAGGTCATACACGCGCCGTGGAAACGGCGTGACGTTGCCGCAGGAAGCAGCTATGTCCATTCACCCGGCCGCGTTGCGGCCATATGGCGGCGGATGATGACTGAACGCTCTCTGCTGAATTTCCGCGTTGCGACGGTTGCGCTGTCGGCCGCCTGCGCGATGCTTGCCACGCAAGCGCTGGCGCAAGGCGTTCCACCGCCGCAGGGCGCCCCGGCTGCCAATCCGATCTGCCAGCGGCTCGAGGCGCAGCTCGCCGCCGTCGACCGCGGCGGCACCGACCCTTCACGCGCCGAGCAGATCCGCCGCTATGAAGAGGCCGCCGCCCGCCAATCCGCCGAACTCGACCGCGTCACCAGCCAGGCCAAGCGCATGGGCTGCGACAGCTCCGGATTCTTTTCGCTGTTCAGCAACCAGTCGGCCCAGTGCGGCCCGGTGAACAACCAGATCCAGCAGATGCGCGGCAACCTGGATCAGATCACGACCAGCCTCGAACGGCTGCGCGGCTCCGGCGGCTCAGGCAGCTTCGAGCGCGACCAGCAGCGCCGCTCGGTGATCGCTGCGCTGGGGCAGAACAATTGCGGGCCGCAATACGCCAATCGCGGCAATCAGGGCGGCGGCGGCGGCTTCTTCGAAACGCTGTTCGGCGGCAACAACAACAATAATAACAACGCCGGCCAACCAAACCCCGATTTCGGCGCGCCGGCGTCGACCTACAAGACGGTCTGCGTGCGCACCTGCGACGGCTTCTATTTCCCGGTGTCGTACGCCACGACCCCTGCCCGCTTCGGCGACGACGAGGCGACCTGCAAGAACCTGTGTCCCGCGGCCGAAGCCACGCTGTTCACCTTCCGCAACAACGAGGACATGACGCGCGCCGTCTCCGTCAACGGCCAGCCGTATTCGTCGCTGCCGAACGCGTTCAAGTATCGCCAGGCGTTCAATCCGTCCTGTGCCTGCAAGGCCCAGGGCCAAACCTGGGCCGAAGCAGTGAAGGGCGTGGACGATCGCGGCGCCGCCGAACAGGGCGACATCATCGTCACGGACGAGCGCGCAAAGCAGATGTCGCAGCCGCGCGACGCGCAGGGCCGGCCGATCCGCCAGCCGGCGCCGTCGAAGGGCGGCGCGGCACCGGCCACGACCGACGCGCCGGCGGCGACCCCGCCCGCAGGCGACCGCCCGATCCGCACGGTCGGCCCGACGTTCATTCCGGCGAAGTAGCGCAGCGATAGTTTGCGGATTGGCGAGCGACGGCCCGCCACCTCCAACCCTCATGGTGAGGAGGATCGCGTAGCGATCCGTCTCGAACCACGAGGCCCGAGCCCTTCGCCGGGTCTGATGTCCGGGCCTGCATCCTTCGAGACGCCCTGCTTCGCTCTTCGAGCTGCGCAGAGCTCCTCAGGATGAGGAGAAACGCTGCGGATCGAGGGCGGCGGCCGCTGCGAGCTCAGCATTCAGCGATACGTCAGACGTCGATCGCTTCGGTCGATGCGCGGCTCGTGCGTGCCGTCAGCGTCTCGTCCGGCTTCGGCAGCGGCTTGCCGTTATCGCGAAAACGGTTCGTGATCGGATAGCGGCGGTCGCGCCCGAAATTCCGCAAAGTGACCTTTACGCCCGGCGCCGACTGGCGGCGCTTGTATTCAGCGATGTTGAGCAGGCGCTCGATCCGAGCCACCGTGTCGCGGTCGAAGCCCGCGGCGACGATGGACGCGAGCGGCTCCTCGCGCTCCACCAGCCGCTCGAGGATGGCGTCGAGCACATCGTAGGGCGGCAGTGAATCCTGGTCGGTCTGGTTCTCGCGCAGCTCCGCGCTCGGCGGCCGCGTGATGATGTTCGGCGGGATCACCACGCCCGAGGGCCCCAGCGCGTCTGCAGGCTTCCAGCTGTTGCGCAGCTCGCAGAGGCGAAACACTTCGGTCTTGTAGATGTCCTTGATCGGATTGTAGCCGCCGTTCATGTCGCCGTAGAGCGTGGCGTACCCGACCGACATCTCCGACTTGTTGCCGGTGGTCACGACCATCAGGTTGAACTTGTTGGAGATCGCCATCAACATCGTGCCGCGGGCGCGCGCCTGGATGTTCTCTTCCGCAATGTCGCGCGCACGGCCCTCGAAAATGTTGCCGAGCGACTTCTCAATGCCGTGCACGGCGTCGGCAATCGGCAGCACGTCGTGGCGGATGCCGAGGTTGCGCGACAGCTCCGCCGCGTCGTCGACGGACATTTGCGCGGTAAAGCGGAACGGCAGCATCACGCCACGCACGCGCTCCGCGCCGAGCGCATCCACGGCGATCGCCGCACAGAGCGCCGAGTTGATGCCGCCGGAGACGCCGAGCAGCACGCCCGGAAAACCGTTCTTGCGCACATAATCGCGCAAGCCCAGCACGCAGGCGGCGTAATCGCCCTTCTCGCCGTCGACGACCTCGGCCACCGGCCCCTGGCAGCGCCAGCCGTTCGCCGTGCGCGTCCATTGCAGCGTGGTCAGGCTCTCCTCGAACGCGGGAAACTGCGCCGCCAGCGAACGGTCGCCGTTCAGCGCGAACGAGGCGCCGTCGAACACCAGCTCATCCTGCCCGCCGAGCTGGTTGAGGTAGATCAGCGGCAGCCCGCACTCGGTGACGCGCGCCACCGCGACGTTGATACGCACGTCGTCCTTGTCGCGCGAGTAAGGCGAGCCGTTCGGCACGATGAGGATTTCCGCGCCGGTCTCGCACAGGGTCTCGACCACGTGCTCGTAGGCGGCGGACTCGTCGATCCAGATGTCCTCGCAGATCGGCACGCCGATGCGCACCCCCTTGAGCGTCACGGGGCCGGCGGGCTGCCCGGGCACGAACACCCGCTTCTCGTCGAACACGCCGTAGTTCGGCAGGTTGACCTTGTAGCGGATCGCAGCGATCCGCCCGCCATCGAGCAGGGCGCAGGCGTTGTAGAGCTTGCCGTCCTCGACCCATGGGGTGCCGATCAGCATCGCGGGTCCGCCGTCGGCCGTCTCACGCGCCAGCGCTTCGATGGCCGAGCGACACGCCGCCTGGAGCGCGGGTTTCAGCACCAGGTCTTCCGGCGGATAGCCGCAGATGAACAGCTCGGAAAAGACGATCAGGTCGGCGCCGTCCGCGGCCGCGCCGGCGCGCGCCTCGCGCGCCTTCGCAGCGTTTCCTTCGATGTCGCCCAAGGTCGGGTTGAGCTGGGCGAGCGTGATGACGAGGCGGTCGGCGGCTTTGCTGGTCATGGTTCCTGTAAATTTAGCGTCGCGACACGGTTCCGCAATTGCCGCCTTTGCAGGTCAGACGATCCCCAACCGCTCGGCGACGGCAAAGATCCAGAGAAATCCGGCGATCAGCGTCGTTATGCCGACCGCGGCAGAGCCCATGTCCTTCACCCGGCCGATCTGCTCGTCGTGATCGAGCGTGAGGCGATCGGCGAGTTTTTCGATCGCCGTGTTGAGCAGCTCGACGGCGAGCAGCAGCATCAGCACCAGCACCAGCTCGATCGCGCGCGCGGTGGTGACGGCGATCAGATAACCCGTGGGAATGGCCAGCAGGATGACGATGAGCTCTTCGCGGATGGCCGCGTCGGAGCGGGCGGCTGCGCGCAGCCCGTTCCAGCTGTTGATCGTCGCTATGTACAGCCGCTTCAAATTACAGCCCCGACACCGCCGGCAAAGGCTTCACGCGGGTCGCCCGCTCCTGCTTGAGCAGCTCGGCGATCAGGAAAGCCAGGTCGATCGACTGCTCGGCATTGAGACGCGGATCGCAGACCGTGTGATAGCGGTCGTTCAAATCCTCGTCCGTGATGGCGCGCGCGCCGCCGGTGCATTCGGTGACGTCCTTGCCGGTCATCTCCAGATGCACGCCGCCCGCATGTGTGCCCTCGGCCGCGTGGACGGCGAAGAACGTCTTCACCTCCGAGACGATGCGGTCGAACGGGCGCGTCTTGTAGCCGGACGTCGAGGTGATGGTGTTGCCGTGCATCGGATCGCACGAGGAGACCGCGACGCGGCCTTCGCGCTTCACCGCACGGATCAGCGGCGGCAGGCACTCGGCGACCTTGTCCGAACCGAAGCGGTTGATCAGCGTGATGCGGCCCGGCTCGTTGTCCGGATTGAGCACGTCGAGCAGGCGGAGCAGTTCGTCCGGCTTCAGCGACGGACCGCACTTGATGCCGATCGGGTTCTTGATGCCGCGGAAGAACTCGACGTGAGCGTTCTCGAGCTGCCGCGTGCGGTCGCCGATCCAGATCATGTGGCCGGAGGTGGCATACCAGTCGCCGGTGGTGGAATCGACGCGCGTCATCGCCTGCTCGTAGCCGAGCAGCAGCGCCTCGTGGCTGGTGTAGAAATCGGTCGCGCGCAGCTCGGGGTGGCTTTCGAGATCAAGACCGCAGGCGCGCATGAAGTCGAGCGCTTCGGAAATACGGTTGGCAAGCTCCTGGTAGCGGCGCGACTGCGGCGAATCCTTCAGGAAACCGAGCATCCACTGGTGCACACTGGCGAGATTGGCGAAGCCACCGGTGGCGAACGCGCGCAACAGATTGAGCGTGGCGGCGGACTGACGAAATGCCATCAGCTGCCGCTGCGGGTTCGGCACGCGGGCTTCGGCGGTGAACGCGCTGTCATTGACGATGTCGCCGCGATAGCTCGGCAGCTCGACGCCGTTCAGCTTCTCGGTCGGCGACGAACGCGGCTTTGCGAACTGGCCGGCGATGCGGCCGACCTTCACCACCGGCGACGCGCCGGCATAGGTCAAAACCACCGCCATCTGCAGGAAGACGCGGAAGAAGTCGCGGATGTTGTTGGCGCCGTGCTCGGCAAAGCTTTCGGCGCAGTCGCCGCCCTGCAGCAGGAACGCGTCGCCCGCAGCCACCTTCGCAAGGGCCTTCTTGAGATTGCGCGCCTCGCCGGCAAACACCAGCGGCGGAAAGGTCGCAAGCTGCGCCTCGACCTCGGCCAAGGCATTCGCATCCGGATATTCCGGCACTTGCAGCACCGGCTTGTTGCGCCAGCTTTCGGGTGTCCACCGCTCGGACATGGGTCTGCTCCTGGGAATCCAGCCGGCATCCCGTCTGGGAATAACGGCCAGCGGGCCGGTTTATACACAGCCCTCCCCAGCCGCGCCAGTTGGAATTCAGCCTTGCAACTCAAGATGTTGCGGACAAGACTAACGACGCCGTAAACCAGCTTCAAGCAAGTTGCGGGGGAGTGCGGTGGCGGACGCCAGCCCAGAGGACGTGTTTGTCGATGACATCATGGTGCCGGCAAGCGACGGCTACGTGCTGGCCGCGACGCTGTTCCTGCCGCGCGGCGCCAAGCACGATGCGATCCTGATCAACTCGGCGACGGCGGTGCCGCGCAGGATCTATCGCGGCTTTGCGACCTATCTCGCCGGCCGCGGCAGCGTGGTGCTGACCTACGACTACCGCGGCATCGGCGGCTCGCGCCCCTCCTCCCTCAAGGGCTTTGCCGCGACCATGTCGGACTGGGCCGCGCTCGACGTCGCCTCCGCCGTGACGTGGATGCGCGGGCGCTACAAGGGCATGCCGCTCGCCGTCGTCGGTCACTCGTTCGGCGGACAGGCCATCGGATTGCTCCCGAACAACGACATGATCGCGCGCAGCCTGCTGGTCTCGGCGCAGGCCGGCCACTGGGCGCTGATGACCCCGCCGGAAAACTACCGCGTCTACGCCATGCTGAACTACATCGGCCGGCCGCTCACGCGCCTGCTCGGCTACACCCCCGGCAAGCTCGGCATCGGCGAGGACTTGCCCAAGGGCGTGTTCCTGCAGTGGAGCGATTGGGTGATGAACAAGCGCTACTACTACGACGATACGAAGCTGACGGCGCTGGCGAATTACAGCCAGTACACCCACCCCGTCCGCGCGCTGAGTTTTAGCGACGATCCGTGGGCGACGCTGCCGATGGTCGAGCTGCTCTGCTCAGGCTTCACCGCCACCAGGCCGGAAATCCTCTCGATCGAACCCAAGCAGGTCGGCGCGGCAAAAATCGGCCACTTCGGTTTCTTCCGGCCCGAATTTCGCGAGACGCTGTGGAAGGATTCCGCCGACTGGCTGGCGCCTAAGTAAGACCTATTCCAGCCGCGCTGCGCACATCTCTCTCAGCGCGCACTCGTCGCGCCGGGCTGGCTGTCCAGCGCCGTCAATATCCGGTGTGCAGCCTTCACGCGCGCAGGAACGGGATAGTTCTTGTTCGCCAGCATCACGATGCCGATGCCCCTGGCGGGCACAAAGGCGACGTAGGCGCCGAAGCCATTCGTGGAGCCGGTCTTGTTGACCAGCACGCTTTCCTGCGCCGGTCGAGGCGGAGCAAGCCTGCTGACCTTGTTGGGCTTGAAGCTCATCTGCGGGGAGTTGCCGCCAAGCAGCCGGTCGAGATCCACCGGATAGGCGTACATCTCCCATCCCAGCCCCTGCACCGTGTCGCCGACCTTGTAGTAGCCGGTCTGCGTTGTGGCGATCGCGCGTCGCAACGGTTCGTCCAGCGCCGCGCCGTTGATGTTGGCCTCGACGTACTTGATCATGTCGGATGCCGTGGACTTCACGCCCCAGGCTTCCGAGCCCAGAACGCCCGGCATCATCCGCATGGGCTTGTTGTCTTTCGAATAGCCGGACGCGTAGTGACCCGTCTGCGCCTGCGGAATCCTGATGTACGTGCGCGACAGACCGAGCGCCGGGAAGAGCGTTTGCTCCATCACGTCGTCGAACGGCTTGCCCATGCTTTGCGCGACGAGATGGCCGAACAAGCCGATGCTCGGGTTCGAGTAGACCCGATACTCGCCAGCCGCATAGGCCGGGCGCCAGGTCTTGCAGTAGGCGATCGCCTTTTGCAGGTCGGTGACTTCGCCGGGAAATTGCAAGGGCAGACCACCCGCCGCGTAGGTCCCGAGATCAAGCAGGCTGACGCTGTCGAAGCTGCTGCCGACCAGAGCCGGCAGATGCTTGCTCGCGTTGTCGGACAGAGACAGCGTTCCACGCGCCTGCGCGTAGCCGGCGAGGATCGCGGTAAAGGTCTTGCTGACCGAGCCGACCTCGAACAGCGTGTCCTCGGTCACCTTCCGCCCGCTCTCTCTTGAAGCGATGCCGTAGTAGTAGAAATAGCGCTTCCCCTGGACCGTGATCGCGACCGCCATTCCCGGAACGCTGTTCTCCTTCATGAGCGGGCCGATCGCGTCATTGACGACACGGTCGAGCTGGCCCTGGCCGGAATTGTCGGCGGCGTGGGCGCATGCGCCGACGAACAAGAAAGCGGCGGCGAGAAGGGCAAGCTGCGGAAGTGAGATATGTCTCATCGGACGCGCGACGCCTGCTATCGCCCTACGCCGGGCACCGACCCGCCGGCGCAGCACGCCAATCGAAGGCTTCATTCCGCCGCGACGCCCCGCACATGCCGCGCGCTCGGCGTGCGCATGGTGACGAGCTCTTCCGCAGCGGTGGGATGCAGCGCCATGGTCGCATCGAAATCGGCCTTGGTCGCCTTCATCTTCACGGCGATGCCGATCGCCTGGACCAGTTCGCCCGCCTCAGGACCGACGATGTGGCAGCCGATCACGCGATCGGTCTCCGCATCGACGATCAGCTTCATCAAGACGCGCGTGTTGCGGCCCGACAGCGTCGCCTTCATCGGCTTGAAGTCGGCCTTGTAGATGTCGACGCGGGCGAATTCCGCGCGCGCCTGCTCTTCGGTGAGACCGACCGTGCCGACTTCCGGCTGCGAGAACACCGCGGTCGGCACGTCGGCGTGATCGACGCGGGTCGGCCGGTTGCCGAACACGCTATCGGCGAAGGCGTGGCCCTCGCGGATCGCCACCGGCGTCAGGTTCAACCGGTGCGTCACGTCGCCGACCGCATAGATGTGCGGCACCGAGGATTTCGAGAAGCCGTCGACGGCGATGCCGCCGTTCTTCGGATTGATGGCGACGCCTGCCTTCTCGAGCCCGAGATTGGCGACGTTCGGATGCCGGCCGATGGCGAACATCACCTGATCGCTCGCAACGCTCGAGCCGTTGGAGAGCTGCGAGGTGAACTCCTCGCCATGCTTGTCGACCCGGCTCACCGTGCAGCCGGTGAGAATGGTGATGCCCTCCTGCTCCATCTCCTTGCGCACATGCGCACGCACGTCGTTGTCGAAGCCGCGCAGGATGTTGTCGCCGCGATAGACCAGCGTCACGTCGGTGCCGAGGCCTGCAAAGATGCAGGCGAATTCCAGCGCGATGTAGCCGCCGCCCTGGATCAGGATGCGCTTCGGCTGCTTCTCAAGGTGAAACACCTCGTTGGAGGAGATCACGTGCTCGATGCCGGGAATCTCGGCGCCGTGATTGGGCGTGGCGCCCACCGCGATCAGCACATTCTTCGCCCGCACGCGCTCGCCGTTCGACAGTGACAGCGTATGCGCATCCTGGAACACCGCGCGCGCCTTGACGATCTCGGCGCCGGCCTTGGCGAGGTTGGCCGCATAGGCGGCCTCCAGGCGCGCGATCTCCTTGTCCTTGTTGGCGATCAACGTCGGCCAGTCGAACGAGGCGGCAGGGATCGACCAGCCGAAGCCGGCAGCGTCCTCGATCTCCTGATGCACGTGCGAGGCATAGACCAGGAGCTTCTTCGGCACGCAGCCGCGGATCACGCAGGTGCCGCCGACCCGGTACTCCTCCGCCACCAGCACGCGCGCGCCGTAGCCTGAGGCGATCCGTGCTGCGCGCACCCCACCCGAACCGCCACCGATGACGAACAGGTCGACGTCGCGATCAGCCATCTCCAGCCCTTCTTCTTGTTGCTCAGCCCTCGAGATAGGCAGCGCGCGCAGCGGATCAAAGATCCTTGCCGCGCTTCTTCACTTCGTCGCGAAAGCGCTCGTTGATCTCCTGTGCGAGATCCTCGCCCCAGTTGCGCATGAAGTTCAGGCTCGCCTCGATCGATTTCGGCTCCTGCTCGAGGCTCTTCTTGCCGAGCGGCGATCTGTAGAAGACGAGCAGGTCCTTCAGTTCCTGCTCGGTGAAATTGGTGGCGTAGATATGCGCCATGCCTTCGCCGATCTCACTCTCGCGGCCGCCGAGGTCGCGCGCGAGCTTCAGCGAAATCTCCTCGATGTCCTTCTGCAGGTTGATATTGCTCTGCAGCAGCGCGTTCTTCACGTTCTGAATGGTGGCGATCACGGCGCCCTGATAGACCGCGGACGCGTTCTTCAGGACCAGGATCTCCTTGGCCGCGGCGATCGCGCCCGGCGGCAGCGTGTTTTGCGCCGGTGCGGCCTTCTGCGCGGGAGCCGGTCCCCGCTGCGGTTGGGCCTGCGCCAGCGCGACGGACGTCGTCGCCGCCAGAGCAAAAATCGCCGCACCCACCACCGAAAACTTCTTCATCGATCGTCTCCTCAAACTCAGCGGCAGTCAGGCCGCTCGATCACTCGCACACCCGCCGGATCGGCGAGAACAACCTTGGCCGCCAGGCCGATAAAAAGCCCGTGTTCGACCACGCCCGGAATGCCGTTCAAAGCAGCGGCAAGCCGGGTCGCGTCGGGAATTCGCTGGCATTTCGCATCGACGATCCAGTGGCCGCCATCAGTGACAAAAGCAAGGCCGTTTGCCGCCTTGCGCAAGACAAGTTCGGCGGGGCAGCCGGCCGATTGCAGCACGCGCGCAATCGCGTTGCAGGTGGCGCCGAAGCCGAACGGCATCACCTCGATCGGCAGCGGAAAACGGCCCAGCGTGTCGACCCATTTGGTCGCATCCACGATCACCGTCATGCGCGCCGATGCGGCAGCGACGATCTTTTCCCGCAGCAGCGCGCCACCGCCGCCTTTGACGAGGTTCAACGCCGGATCGACCTCGTCCGCGCCGTCGATCGTCAGATCGAGCTCAGGCGTGTCGTCCAGCGTCGTCAGGGCAATCCCGCACTGCTCGGCCTGCGCGCGCGTCGCTTCCGAGGTCGGGACGCCCACGACCTTCAACCCGCCACGCACGCGCTCCGCCGAGCAGGTCGACGAAGTGCCGTGCGGTCGAGCCGGTGCCGAGGCCGAGCTTCATGCCGCCCTCGACGTCCTCCAGCGCCCGCGCCGCCGCCTGGCGCTTCAAGCCTTCCAAATCCATCGGTTCGTTCCTGCGATCGCCGAATGGCCCCGCACCGCCCCTTTGTCCGGGGGGCGACAGGGGTGTCTAGCGTCGAAATGCGGTCAGGAACAGCCTGTCGGCGCCCTTCAAAGGGCCAAATTGCATGGGGAGCCGTGGCGGCCAAGCACTTGCGCGGGCCCGGCGCGGCAAGTAGCGAACGGCATGGCCAGCCGCTCTCTCATCGTCTTCGATCTCGACGGCACACTCGTCGACACCGCGCCCGATCTGATCGCCGCGCTCAATGTCATCCTGCGCAAGGAAGGAATTCCCGAGCTGCCGCTGGCGACCGCACGCAACCTCATCGGCGGCGGCGCACGCAAGCTGATCGAACGCGGGCTGGAGGTGGCGGGGCGCAATTGCACGGTCGCCGAGATCGACCACATGATGAAGGATTTCATCGCCTATTACGCCGAGCATATCGCCGACCTGTCACGGCCCTTTGAAGGGCTGGAGGCTGCGCTCGACGATCTGGCGGCACAGGGCGCCGCCTTCGCCGTCTGCACCAACAAGCTCGAATGGCTGTCAAAGCTGCTGCTGGATCGCCTGAAGCTCTCGCATCGGTTTGCCGCGATCTGCGGCGCCGACACCTTCGGCATCGCCAAACCCGACCCCTCGTTCCTGCGCCAGACGGTGGCGCGTGCGGGCGGCCACATGGCCACGACGATCATGGTCGGCGACGCCGGAACGGACGTCGGCGTCGCTCGCAGGGCCAGCGTGCCGGTGATTGGCGTGACTTTTGGCTACACCGAGACGCCGATCGAAGAGCTCAATCCGGATCGGGTCATCTCATCGATGTCCGACCTGCCGGCGGCCGTCCTTGATCTTCTGGCGGAACGACGCGTTTCGGCCCTGCAAGGATTTGATTTTGCTTGATATTTCGAGATCGACCAAGGCTTCAGGCACCGACATTACCGTGGACTTTCGCGGATTGCGTTAACCTTTTGATAACTAAACCGTCCCGGCCCGTTGCGTGCCCAAAGGGACGCTCCTATGGTCGATTTGGGGATGAGTGCGGCCGCACGCCGCACCAATTAGCGACGGGTGGAGCTATGCGGCGCGTCATTGTGATCTCCCTTGCGGGCATCGCACTCTCCGGCTGTGCGTCCATGTCCGTGCCGGGCCTCGATTTCCTCACCCCCGCACCGTCGGTCGCCACGCTGCAGCTGGAATCGATGCCGCGCGGGCGCCGAAGCGCGCACCTCGGCCGGCCCATCCTGCCGCACGCCCTGCTCGGTCTCCGTCCCAGTCGCCCCGCTGACCGTGACCTTCACGCTCGACAAGTTTCAGCCGCAGACCGTCCCCGTTCAGCCGATGCAGCAAACCGTCGCCAACCCCAACGTCGACGTCGGCACCTACACCGTCATGGAGCTCGACCCCAATCCGGTGTTCGCCGAGCTCGCGCCAGCGGGCTCCTCCGAAGCGCACCAGCAAGCGCCCGCCGCCGCCGAAGCAGGTCGCGAAACGGCCGCCCGCCGCCTCCTCGCCGTTCCCGGCTCCTCGCCGTTTCCGCCCGCATCGTCGAGCCAATATCTCTCACGTCTAAAGGCTCCGGCGGTTGCCCTGACCGAGACGGGCTCATAAGATTGAGCCTCCGCAAGCCGTTGCTTGCGCGCAAGGGACCGCGATGACCGCGACCGATGTTCTGCCTCGAAACATGATCGATCCGTTCGGCCGGACGATCACCTACCTGCGCGTATCGGTGACCGATCGCTGCGACCTGCGCTGCTTCTATTGCATGTCGGAAGACATGACGTTCCTGCCCAAGGCCGATCTGTTGACGCTCGAAGAGCTCGACCGGCTTTGCACGGTGTTCATCGGCAAGGGCGTGCGGAAATTGCGCCTGACCGGCGGCGAGCCCCTCGTCCGCCGCAACATGATCTCGCTGGTCCGGTCGCTGTCGCGCCATCTGCAAAGCGGCGCGCTCGATGAACTGACGCTCACGACCAACGGATCGCTGCTGTCGAAATTCGCCACCGAGCTTGCCGCCTGCGGCGTGCGCCGGATCAACGTTTCGCTCGACACGCTCGATGCCGAGCGCTTCCGCCACATCACCCGCTGGGGCGAGATCGACAAGGTTCTGGACGGCATCCGCGCCGCGCAGGCGGCCGGCCTGCGCGTCAAGATCAACGCCGTCGCGCTGAAGAACATCAACGAAGACGAAATCCCGCAGCTGATCGAGTGGGCGCATGGCGAAGGCATGGACCTGACCCTGATCGAGGTGATGCCGCTCGGCGACATCGGCCCGGGACGCGTCGAGCAGTACCTGCCGCTGTCGCTGGTCCGCTCGCGGCTCGAGCAGCGGTTTACCCTCACCGACCTCGACGAGCGCACCGGCGGCCCTGCCCGCTATACGCGCGTGCGCGAGACCGGCGGCAAGCTCGGCTTCATCACGCCGCTGACCCACAATTTCTGCGAATCCTGCAACCGGGTGCGGATCACCTGCACCGGCACGATCCACACCTGCCTTGGCCAGGAGGATGCGCGTCGATCTCCGCCGGCCGCTGCGGGCATCTGCCGACGACGATCTCGTCAGCGCCGCCATCGACCGGGCGATCGGCACGAAGCCGAAGGGCCACGACTTCATCATCGACCGCCGCCACAACCGCCCGAGCGTCAGCCGCCACATGAGCGTGACCGGCGGCTAGGTTCTGGCCGTTCGCCTAAAGATTAACGCTCCATCGGACCAAACTTCCATTGACGGCCGTCAAACCGGCTGGAATCGTCCAATCGCCGGTGCTAAATGCCGGCCAACCAAAACGGGCCGGCAACAGGCCTGGGGACCTGCTGGGGGAACATCGCGGACCGACGGAACCGCGCGCAAATCAGCCAAATTGAGGAGTTTGAGTGCGAGCGCTTTTGAGAGCGAGCGTCGTGATCGATGCGATCAACGACCGCTTCGGCGTCATTGCCAATTGGCTTGTGTTGATCGCTTGCCTCGTCAGCGCGGGAAACGCGTTCGTACGCTACGGCCTCAATGCACTGCTCGCCCTGCAGCACAGGTTTCCGTTCCTGCCGGGCCTTGAAGGCTTCATCGTCGCCTACGGCAACAACGCCAACGCCTTCCTCGAAGCGCAGTGGTACATGTTCGGCGGCATGGTGCTGCTCGGCGCGGCCTACACGTTCAAGGTCAACGAACATGTCCGCGTCGACCTCATCTACGGCTCGGTATCCGACCGCACGCGCCTGCTCATCGACATCTTCGGCATCATCTTCTTCCTGCTGCCGATCTGCGTGGTCCTCGTCTACTTCACCTGGCCGTGGTTTCTCGAAGCGTACCGTACGGGTGAGGGTTCGCAGAACGCCGGTGGCCTTGCTCGCTGGCCGGTGAAGCTGCTGCTGCCGGTCGGTTTCGCCCTGATGGCGCTGCAGGGTGTCTCCGAACTCGTCAAGCGGGTCGCAGCACTGCAAAGCCACGCGTCGCTGCAGTATCAATACGAGAAGCCACTCCAATGAGCTTTGTCCGCGACAACATGGCGCCGCTGATGTTCGGCGGCATGATCCTGTTCATGCTCATCGGGTTTCCCGCGGCCTTCTCGTTGGCGGCGACCGGCCTGTTCTTCGGCTTCATTGCGCATCGAGCTCGGGCTCATCCAGGCGAACTTTCTCGGCAACCTGACCTATCAGCTGTTCGGCATCGTCTCGAACGAGCTGCTGCTGGCGATCCCGTTCTTCACCTTCATGGGCGCGATCCTCGAGCGCTGCGGACTGGCGGAAGATCTGCTGGACTCGATCGGCCAGCTGTTCGGCCCGATCCGCGGCGGCCTTTCCTATGCGGTGATCATCGTCGGCGCGATCCTCGGCGCGATCACCGGCACCGTCGCAGCCTCGGTGATCGCCATGGGCGTGATCTCCGTGCCGGTGATGCTCCGCTACGGCTACGCGACGCGCCATACCATGGGCGTCGTGGCGGCGTCCGGCACCATCACCCAGCTGGTGCCGCCGTCGCTGGTTCTGGTCGTTCTCGCCGACCAGCTCGGCCGCTCGGTCGGCGACATGTATGCGGGCGCGATCGGTCCGAGCATGATTCAGATCGCGCTGTTCTGCATCTGGGTGTTCTTCGTCAGCAAGATCTGGCCGAACGACGTGCCGGCGCTGCCGCCGGAGGCGCGCACGCTGAAAGGCTGGCCGCTGTTCATCAAGGCCATGCGCGGCATCATTCCCTCGCTGGGACTGATCTTCCTGGTGCTCGGCACGATCTTCGTCGGCCTTGCGACCCCGACCGAGGCGGGCGCGATGGGCGCGGTGGGCTCGCTGCTGCTCGCCTGGTTCAACCGCACCCTGACCTGGCCGCTCGTCTATCAAGGCATGGCGACCACCATGCGCATCACCGCCATGGTCGTCTACATCCTGATCGGCTCGCGCGTGTTCAGCCTGGTGTTCCAGGGCGTCGGCGGCAAGGAGTGGATCGAGCACCTGCTGACCGGCCTGCCCGGCGGCCAGGTCGGCTTCCTGATCTTCGTCAACGTCTTCGTGTTCGTGATCGCGTTCTTCCTCGACTTCTTCGAGATCGCGTTCATCATCATTCCGCTGCTGGCGCCGGTCGCCGACAAGCTCGGCATCGACCTGATCTGGTTCGGCGTGCTGATCTGCGCCAACATGCAGACGAGCTTCATGCATCCGCCGTTCGGCTTT
Source organism: uncultured Alphaproteobacteria bacterium (assembly GCA_963757845.1). Taxonomy (GTDB): domain Bacteria; phylum Pseudomonadota; class Alphaproteobacteria; order Rhizobiales; family Xanthobacteraceae; genus P52-10. Next base: position 190,849 of record CAVWTB010000041.1, on the reverse strand, counting down.
GCACTGTTCTATTTGCGCAGCATTGCGCCACGCGAGCATCAAGACCACCGATATCTATCTGGCGCCATCCCATGGCTGTTCCTGCAGGTGCTCCTGGTCGCGATCCTGATCTTCTGGCCGGGCTCGGTCACCTACTGGCTCGGCAAGAAGCTCGACCGTCGATCCGGCGACGATCAAGCTCGACCTGCCGCAGATCGACCTGCCGCCGCTCGATCTCGGCCCGCCAAAGATCCAGTAGCTTGCGACAGCGACCAAGCAAAACGGCCCGGCTTTCGCCGGGCCGTTCGTGCATTGCGAGCGCGTCGATCAGCTCTTGCGTGCGCGAGCGGATCATGAAGTTGTCGTAGGTGCCTTCCGCCACCTGCCACCAGAGATACTGGTCGCCGCGGAACGCCGACCATGGCGTCGTAGACCTTCTTGAAGTCGGCGTTCTTGGCCGCCGGTCTCGGCATAGACCTCGTTGGCCGCCTTCAGACAGGCCTCCAGGATCGCCGGCGAGAACGGCCGCAGCTCCGCGCCGCCCGCGATCAGCTGCTTCAGCGCGGCCGGATTGTAGGCGTCGTAGCGCGCCTGCATGGTCTCGTTGGCAAGCGACGATGCGGTCTTGATGATCGACTTGTAGGCCGGCGGCAGCGCATTCCACTTGTCGAGGTTGACGAAGTTGTGCAGCGACGGTCCGCCTTCCCACCAGCCCGGATAGTAGTAGTACTTCGCGACCTTGTTGAAGCCGAGCTTCTGGTCGTCGTAGGGACCGACCCACTCGGCCGCGTCGATCGTGCCCTTTTCCAGCGCCGGATAGATTTCGCCGCGCGCCGATCTGCTGCGGCACGAGGCCGAGCTTCGGACAGCACCTGGCCGGCGAAGCCGCCGATGCGCATCTTCAAGCCGTTCAGGTCGCCAGGCTCCTTGATCTCCTTGCGGAACCAGCCGCCCATCTGGCAGCCCGTGTTGCCGCGCGAGGAACGCGATGATGTTGTACTTCTTGTAGAACTCGTTCATCAGCTCGCCGCCGCCGCCGACCTGCAGCCAGGCGGTCTGCATGCGGCTGTTCAGGCCGAACGGCACTGCCGTGCCGAACGCAAAGGTCGGGTCCTTGCCGACGTAGTAGTACGAAGCGGTATGGCACATCTCGACGGTGCCGGTGCTGCACCGCGTCGGCGGCCTGCAGTGCCGGGCACGATCTCGCCGGCGGCGAACAGCTGGATCTGGAACTTGTTGTCGGTCGCCTCGGCGACCGCCTTCACGAACACTTCGGCCGCGCCGTAGATCGTGTCGAGCGACTTCGGGAAGCTCGACGTCATTCGCCACTTGAGTTCCGGCATCGACTGGGCGATCGCCGGTGCAGCGACGGCGGCGCCCGCCACCCCCAGGCCGGCGCTCTTGATGAAGTCTCTTCTTTTCATGGGTATTTCTTCTCCTGAGCATGTTTCTCCGGCGCCCCTTCTTGCCGGGGGCTTGGTCCTGAATGGACTTTGCGGCGCACATTACACAAAATCGCCGCTCGGCAATGCAAAAAAGGCCCAGCCGAACGGCTGGGCCTTTAGTCGCATAACCGCTGAGCGGCGTTAACGAATCAGCCGCGGGTGCGCGAGCGGATCATGAAGGTGTCGTTGGTGTATTCGGCAACCCGCCACCACAGGTACTGGTCCGACCGATAGGCCTGCATGGCGTCGATCGCCTTCTTGAACTCGGCATTCTTGCCGGCGATTTCCGTCCAGAGCTCGTTGGTCGCCGTCAGCGCCGCGTTCAGCACCTCGTCCGGGAACGGACGAAGCTGCACGCCGCCCGCGACCAGCCGCTTGATCGCCGCCGGGTTCTGCATGTCGTAGCGCGCCAGCATCCAGGTATTGGCGTTGGTCGCCGCGTTGAACAGCGCGGCCTGATAGTGCTTCGGCAGTGCGTTGTACTTCTCCAGATTGAAGAAGGCGTGCACCGTCGGGCCGCCCTCCCAGAAGCCGGGATAGTAGTAGTACGGCGCCACCTTGGCGAAGCCGAGCTTCTCGTCGTCGTAGGGGCCGACCCATTCGGCGGCGTCGATCGTGCCCTTCTCCAGCGCCGGGTAGATGTCGCCGCCGGCGATCTGCTGCGGCACCACGCCGAGCTTCTGCATCACCTGGCCGGCGATGCCGCCGATGCGGAATTTCAGGCCCGACAGGTCGGCGACCGTCTTGATCTCCTTGCGGAACCAGCCGCCCATCTGCGTGCCGGTATTGCCGCACGGAAAGCCGATGACGTTCGCCTTCTTGAAGAACTCGTTGGCGAGCTCGTTGCCGCCGGCCTGATAGAGCCACGAATTCTGCATGCGCGCGTTGAGCCCGAACGGCACCGCGGAGAAGATCGCGTAGGTCGGATCCTTGCCGACATAGTAGTAGGACACCGTGTGCGAGGCCTCGACCGTTGCCGCTGCTCGTCGCATCGAGCGCCTGCAGCGCCGGCACGATTTCGCCGGCCGCGAACACCTGGATCTGGAACTTGTTGTCGGTCAGCTCGGCGACCTGCTTGGCGAAATATTCCGAGCCGCCATAGATGGTGTCGAGCGACTTCGGAAAGCTCGACGTCATGCGCCATTTGATCTCCGGCGACGCTTTGCGCGATCGCCGGCGACGCCACCGCGGCCACGGCCGCTCCGGTGACGGTAGTTTTAAGGAAGTCACGACGCTTCATGAGCATCTCCTGTTTTCTTGGGGGACGCCGTTCGGTCCCCGAACGAGGCGGCGTCTAGCATGGTCACAGGCAAAGGCAAACGCGCCGCACGCGTTGAACGAAAGTTGAGTAACGTCCGGGCCGGACTTCTGTGCCGATCTAGGCTGCCGGTATGGCGATCTTGAGCCGGTCCCTGACGCCGGAGGCGATCGCCCGATAGGCGTTTGCGTGATCGCTTTTCGGCTCGCTCTCCACCAGCGGCGTGCCGGCGTCCGATGTCGCGCGGATATCCATGTGCAGCGGCACCTCGCCGAGGAACGCAACGCCGAGCTTTTCCGCTTCGTGCCGCGCGCCGCCGTGACCGAAAATATCCGACCGCGTGCCGCAATGCGGGCACTGGAAGTAGCTCATGTTCTCGACGATGCCGAGCACCGGCACGTTGACGCGCGTGAACATGGCGAGCCCGCGCCGCGCGTCGATCAGCGCCAGATCCTGCGGTGTCGAGACGATGATGGCCCCTTGCAGCGGCACCTGCTGCGCCAGCGTCAGCTGCGCGTCACCGGTGCCCGGCGGCATGTCCACCACCATCACGTCGAGCGTGCCCCACTCCACTTCCCTGAGCATCTGCGTGATCGCCGACATCACCATCGGCCCGCGCCAGATCATCGGCGTCTCTTCCTCGACGAGGAAGCCGATCGACATGACCTTCAGCCCGAAGCGCTCGATCGGAATCATGCGCTTGGCGTCGTTGAGCTGCGGCTTCTCGCGAATGCCCGTCAGCTTCGGCATCGACGGGCCGTAGATGTCCGCATCGAGCACGCCGACCCGCAAGCCCAGATCGCGCAATCCCAGCGCGAGGTTGAGCGCGGTCGTCGACTTGCCGACGCCGCCCTTGCCCGACGCAACGGCAATGATATCGGCGACGCCCGGCACCGGCGCCTGCTTGCGCCATCGGCGAGCCGTGCGGAGACTGCGGCGCGCGATGCGCGCTTGCCGGCGGCACGCCTTGCCGCGCCTGCGGCCGCGAACTCGGCGACGGCCCCATGCCCGGCCTTGCGCTCGGCGGTCAGCGCAATCATCGACGACGAGACGCCCGGCAGCGCACGCACGGCGGCATCGGCCTTGGCGCGGACATCCTCCCACGCCTTCGCCTCAGTCGCATCGACATTGATCGAGAAGAACACCTTGCCGTCGTTGACCACGATCTCCGACAGCACGCCGGCCTCGGCCAGCGGCGCGCCGCGCGGCGACGTGACGTTCGCGAGCGCGTCGCGGACCTGTTGCGCCGTCACGCCCACGTCCTGTCTCCCGACATGTGCTCGTTCACACGCACGCTGCTCCGCACCTCTCGCATCACTTCTCTTTTGCGGTCTCGTAGTTGAGCTCGATCAACACGCCGTTCGGGTCGCGAATGAAGATCTGCCACAGCTCGCCGCCGGGCACCTCGCGCGCCTCGAACTCGACACCCTTGCTTTGCAGCCGCTGTTTCATCCCGTGAAAACCCTGGCTGACGAAAGCCACGTGATGCACTACACCGGAATCGGGCTTCTGCGGTTCATCCGTCGGTGAGATATCGACCAGGTGCACCACGGCCCGCCCCTCGCTGTACATCCAGGCGCCGGGGAACACGAAATTCGGCCGCGGCCCTTTTTCCAGGCCGAGCACGTCCTCGTAGAAGCGCACGGTCTCACCGAGATTGCGGGTGCGGATATTGAAATGATCGAGAACACCGACGCTCATATGGTCCCTCCCCCTGATCGCCCGTTGCCCTTCACGCAGCATTCCTTATGCTGCTATCCAACGCAACGCGCAACGCTCGCGCAAAGGCGCCTGTTCCTCATGCTAGGCATCGCTGCCCTCGACAATCCGTCTCGAACAATCCAGGCAAAGGCTCAGATATGGCTAAAGTGGCGTTCATCGGACTCGGCGTGATGGGCTTTCCCATGGCGGGGCATCTCGTCAGCAAGGGCAAGCACGAGGTCACGGTCTATAATCGCAACTCCGCAAAGGCCAAGGCGTGGACCGAGAAGTTCGGCGGCCGCTCCGCACCGACGCCGAAGGAAGCGGCGCAAGGTCAGGATTTCGTGATGTCCTGCGTCGGCAACGACAACGACCTCCGCGCCGTCACGCTCGGCGCCGACGGCGCACTCGCCGGCATGAAGGCGGGCGCGGTCTTCGTCGACCACACCACCGCATCCGCGGAAGTCGCGCGCGAACTGGACGCGGAAGCCAAGAAGGGCGGCTTCGGCTTCGTCGACGCGCCGGTCTCCGGCGGCCAGGCCGGCGCCGAGAATGGTGTCCTCACCGTCATGTGCGGCGGCGACGAAAAAGCCTATGCGGCGGCGGAGCCGGTGATCGCCGCCTACGCGCGCATGTGCAAGCTGCTTGGACCTGCAGGCTCCGGCCAGCTGACCAAGATGGTCAACCAGATCTGCATCGCCGGTCTCGTCGAAGGTCTGTCGGAAGGCATTCACTTCGCCAAGAAAGCGGGCCTCGACGTCAACGCCGTGATCGAGACGATCTCCAAGGGCGCCGCGCAATCCTGGCAGATGGAGAACCGCTACAAGACGATGAACGACGGCAAGTTCGACTTCGGCTTCGCCGTCGAATGGATGCGCAAGGACCTGTCGATCTGTCTCGCCGAGGCACGCCGCAACGGCGCCAGCCTGCCGGTGACGGCGCTGGTCGATAACTTCTATTCGGAAGTGCAGAAGATGGGCGGCAGCCGCTGGGATACGTCGAGCCTGATCGCGCGGCTCGAGCGCTGAGCGTTTGCGGCTGACCTGAAAAGCAGAAGCCGGCCCCAGAGGGCCGGCTTCTTTTGTTTCTTCTCGTTGCTGCGGCGGATCAGCGGAACGAACGGCCGAAGCCCATGCCACCACCACTGGCGAAGCGGCCACTACCGCCGCCACCACCCATGCTGCTGCCGCCGCCGAACGACATCGGCTTGGTGGCGCGGAACTGCATGCCACTGCCACCATTGCCGCCGCCGTTGCCGCCATTGCCGAACAGGCGCTGGCTGGGCTGGTACCGCTTCACGACCGGCGTCCGGTTCGACAGCTGCGGGTTCAGCTGCTTCGCAGGCATGGTGGTGACGCGCTGTGTGTCGAGGCGCTTGATCAGCGGCTGACCGTTGGTCGTGCCGGCCTGGTTGATGCGACCGGATGCCGGTGTTACCAGTGTTGCCGATGCGGCCATTGATGCCGGTGTTGCCGGTGTTACCAGTGTTGCCGTTACCGATGCGGCCGTTGATGCCCGTGTTGCCGTTGAGCACCTTGCCGTCCTTGTTGACGGGCGGGCCGTTGCCGTTCTGCGGCAGCGTGGTGAGACGGCCACCGTCGATCTTGGTGTCGAAACGCTTCACGCCCTTCGCAAAGTCGATGCCCGGCTTCTGGCCGTTGTTCGGCAGGACCTGACCGCCATTGTTGACGATCGGGTTGCCCTGCGGACCGTTGCCCGGCAGGCCAAGCTTCTGGCCAATGCCCCGGTTGCCGAGCGCCGTTACCTGGCAGGCCGAGCTTCTGGCCGATGCCCTGGTTACCCAAGCCGCCGTTGCCGAGGCCGCCGTTACCCGGGCCACCGTTGCCGAGCTGGATCTTCTTGTTGAACAGCGAGCCGTTGCCACCGAGGCCGATCGGCGCGTTGTTGCCCTGGCCGATGTTCACACCATTGAAGTTGGTGAGCTTCACCTGCGGCGCGATCTGCGGCGCGACCATGATCTTGGTCGGCTGATAGAGCGGCATCACCTTCGGCTGGTCAGCAAGCTTCAGCGCGAGGTTGCCATACGGGCTGTCCGAATACTGGCTGTAGAAGTTCCGGTAGACGACCGGCGAGTTCGCAAGCACGGCACTGTGCCAAGCCACAGCAAGCAGCCCTGACCGGCGAGCAGGCGGCGGATGTGGTCGCAGTACGGATCATGCGGATAGATCCGGATGAACTCCTGATAGTACTCGGTCGAGCCTTCCGCGACCGCCATGTTGTAGGCATCACGCGGCGTGCGGGTGCGCATCGCCTGCGCGACCTGGACCGGACGGCTGGCCGACGCATTCGCCTGCCGCGCTGCAGGATCGACGTTCTGTGGCCGCGGCAACCGCCGTGTCACCGAAGAAGTAGAAGTCGCTGGTCAAAGACGAGCTTTCCCACGGCGTCTGCTTGCCTTCGGTCACGTCGTTGACGACGACGCGCACCTTCTTGAAGAACTGCTCGATCGGCAGGTTCGGCTCGCGGCCGAGTCGCAGGAAAGCGCTGGTGTACGGGCTGTTCTTGCCCTCACCGTCGAACGCTTCGGTGCCCGGAGCGGTGGAGTAAGCGACGATCGAGCCGTTCGGCGCGTCGACGATCGCAAGGCCGTGGCCGGTGTCCTTCAGCTGCGAGAACGGGTTGTTGCGGCAGGCGTCGAGCACGACGCGCGGAAGCGGCTCGGCACCGCCTGCAGCGTCGCCATCACGTCGACGAGGCGGATGGCCTCGCTCGGCACGTCGCCTTCGGAGGAGATCTTGGCGTCGACCGGAACGAGATAGTTATCGCCGGCGATCTGCAGGCCGTGACCCGCGTAGTAGACGAACACGGCAGTGTTCGGACCACGTTCCGAAACCTTGGCGGAGAAGTCCTGCAGCACCTGGATCATCTCGTCATGATCGAGGTCGGTCGCCTGGATGACTTCGAACCCGGCCGAGTTCAGGAACTTGCCGATCTCCCTGGCGTCATTGGCCGGATTCGGCAGCTGCGTGACGTTCTCGTAGGTCGAGTTTCCGATCACGAGCGCGATGCGCTTTTCCGGACCCGTCGCGGACGCCGGATTGCCGACATTGGCCGTCTGCGGGGCGTTCTGGCCGTAAGGCGCAGCCGGCGGCAGCACCTCGGCTCGCGCGCGTGACGCCGGGTGTGGACGTCGGGCTCTGGGCGAACGCCGGACTCGTATTCGTTAACGTGCCGATTGCGGCAAGGCAGGCGAATGCCGCCCCCAGCAACCGGGCCTTGAGCGAAGATTGAAACTGAGCAGACATGGCATTCCCCTTTTGGGATAGGTCTCATCATCCATTCGTGACTCCATAGAGAAGGGCGTTCAGGCGCTCTGTGCGCTGCCTCACGCAACGTTCGGTCGTGCGGCTGCGGCCCGATGCCGCTATGGGCCGCGATTGAATTCGAAAACCGAGTCAGCGCAAAAAGGCCCCGTTCTGCACAGAATTAGTAATTTATTAGCCGGATTAGACGGCTGTTTAAGGCACCCCTTAACCCTTTAGCGCCAGAGATATGGACCCAGCATTTGTTGTGTCCGAGTGCGGTCTTAAGTGCGTGTCCGTCGATGAGTGAGTCCGGGGAAAGGCCTGAGGTCGTCGCTGTTCCGACCGAACAGCCGGCGCCACCCCAGCCGCGCGGCCGCCGCGCGGCCAGCATGCGCGTCCGCGAAGCCCGTGACCGTCTGACCTCGACAAGCGGCACCCGCCCCGCCTTCGACCATGAGTTGCTGCGCCAGTACGCCCAGACGCGGCTGTCGGCGTCCCTCGTCGTGGTGCTTCTGGTCATGGTCGCCGGCCTGCTGTCCAGCCTCTGGGTCGGGCCGCTTGCCGCCGCGATCTGGACCGGCATCATGCTCGTCGTGCACGCGGTGATGATCACCCATTGCCGCCGCTTCCTCAACGAGCCCGCCTCTCCCGCCGCGACCCGGCGCTGGCGCACCCGCTTCATCCTGATCGACCTGCTGTTCGGCCTGGCGTGGACCTTCATCCTGGTCCATCCGTCCGGCTTCGACACGGTGTCGAACACGCTGCTCGTGTTCCTGATGCTGCTCGTGGTCGCGGTCTCGAGCATGCTCGCCGCCAGCCTGCCCATGGCGGCATTCGCCGCGACCGTTCCGGTAACGACGGCGATCGCCCTGAACTTTGCGCTGCGCGGCTCGTTCGACGACTACGTCCTCGCCGTTCTCGCGATCGCGGCTGAGGGATATTTCGCGCTGCTCGCGCACCGGCTGCATTCGACGACGTTGGCTGCGCTGGAGGCACGCGCCGAGAAGGACGCGCTGATCGGCGAGCTCGAACAGGCGAAAGCCATTTCCGACGAGGCGCGCTTCCGCGCCGAATCCGCCAACGTCGCAAAATCGCGCTTCCTTGCGCAGATGAGCCACGAGCTGCGCACGCCGCTCAACGCCATCCTCGGCTTCTCGGAAGTGATGAAGAGCGAGATCTTCGGGCCGCACGCCGTGCCGGTCTACAAGGATTACTCTGCCGACATCCACAATTCCGGCGTCCATCTGCTCAACCTCATCAACGAGATCCTCGATCTGTCGCGCATCGAGGCCGGCCGCTACGAATTGAACGAGGAGCCGGTCGCGCTGGTGCACGTCGTCGCCGATTGCCATCACCTCTTGAAGCTGCGCGCCTCGAGCCGCGGCCTGACGATCCACGAAGTTTTCGAAGGCGGCATGCCGCGGCTCTGGGCCGACGAGCGCGCGGTGCGGCAGGTGGTGCTGAACCTGTTGTCGAACGCGATCAAGTTCACGCCGCCCGGCGGCGACATCTGGCTGAAGGTCGGCTGGACCGCGTCGGGCGGCCAGTACCTCACCTGCAAGGATTCCGGCACCGGCATTGCCGAAGAAGAGATCCCGATCGTGCTCGCATCATTCGGGCAAGGCTCGAACTCGATCAAATCCGCCGAACAGGGCGCCGGCCTCGGCCTGCCGATCGCCAAGAATCTGATCGACATGCACGGCGGCACCTTCACGCTGAAATCGAAGCTCAGGATCGGCACCGAAGTGACGGTGACGTTCCCGCCCGAGCGCGTGATGTCGGCACTCGCGCCGGTGCACGAGCCCTCGCCGTCGCTGCAGCCGGAATGGCAGGACGATCCGACCAACGAGAATCATCGCGCACGTCAACGTGCCGATCATGAATGCTGGCACCGGCCTCAAGGAATGAACGCTTGCCGCGTGTCGGGGAATGTGCATCTGATGCGGAATGAACGGAAAGAAGAAGGAGACACCCTGCATTGCGGTGTGTCTGATGGATCCGAGAACCAACCTGTGTCTTGGCTGCGGCCGCACGCTGCCGGAAATCGCGCGTTGGGGACGGATGGAAAGCGCCGAGCGGCTGTCGATCATGTCGGCGCTGCCCCAGCGCATGCGCGACGCGGGTCTCTTGCCGGCGGAGAGCAGCGCCTGAGAACAGGTGCGCCATGAACCGGCTGCTCATTGTCATCACCATCCTGCTGCTCGGCGCCGGCGCCTTGACGTATGGCGATGCCAACCGCATCGCCTACGTGCAAAAGACGATGGCGGCGACCGCGACTGAAATCACGACCGCGTTGCGCTCGTATTCGCCGGCCAATCTCCGCGCCGTCGACATTCCCCGCAAGAACGGCGGCGAGTTCGCCGTGCGCGCAAAGATCAACAACGTGCAGGCGCCGATGCTGGTCGACACCGGCGCCACCTCCGTGGTGCTGACCTACGAGACCGCAAAGAAGATCGGGCTGCCGCTCGAGCTGCTCGAGTACGACGTCGAGCTCGAAACCGCCTCGGGCCGCACCCGTGCCGCACGCTTGACGCTCGACCGTCTCGCCGTCGGCGCGGTGGTCGAACGCTCGGTGCCGGCGCTGGTGGTGCCGCGGGGACAAGCGAAGAGCAACCTGCTCGGCCTGAGCTTCCTCGACCGGCTGGAAAGCTGGGAGGTTCGCAACGACCGGATGACGATCCGCGGGTATCCTTGAGCGGCCTTGGAGCCTACTTCGGCGCCGTCATCGACAAACGTCCGTCGGCACGGACGGTCCAGAGCGGATTGAACGCGACTTCCCAGTGATGACCGTCGACGTCGGCGAAATAGCCGGCGTAGCCGCCCCAGAACACTTGTTCTGGCGGCTTGACGATGGTCGCGCCCTTGCGCTTCAGGTCGGCGAAGATCCGATCGACCTCCTCCCTGCTGCGGGCGTTATAGGCGAGCGAGAAGCCGTGGTAGCGCGGCAGCGCCTCCTCGGCGATCGTGATGTCCTTGGCGAGCTCGCCGTGCGGCCACAGCGCGAGCGATCAGGCCGTCCAGATCGAAGAAGCTGACGCCCTCGGGGCTCTCCGCTTTCCTCCAGCCGACGACTTCCTCATAGAATCTCGTGGCGCGGGCAAGGTCCGAAACGCCAAGTGTAATCAACGTCAATCGCTGTTCCATCACGCGCTCCTCTGCATCGTCGCGCCGCAGCAATGCGCGGCACGCAGCAAACTTGGGGAAGACGGCTCCACAACTTCTCCGCTATAAACACTCAAGGAAGCGTCCGCATCGCCAACAACAGAAATTTGAAGCGGCGAGATCGATATGCAGATCGACTGCGATGTTCATCCGGGGCTCGAGGGAACCCGCACGACGCTGCTTCCCTATCTCGACGATCACTGGAAGGAACAGGTCGTCAGCCGCGCCATCGACGGCCTCGACCTGCAGAGCTACCCGCCCTCCATGCCGCTCTGCTGCCGTCCCGACTGGCGACCGAAGAAGGGCAAGCCCGGCAGCGATTTCGAGCAATTCAAGGCGCAGGCGCTCGACGGTTTTGGCTCGCAGATTGCGATCTGCAATGTGCTCTACGGCGCGCAGGCGGTGCATGATCCCTACATGGCGCTCGGCTTCTGCCGCGCGATCAATGACTGGATCGCCGCGGAGTGGCTGTCGCGCGACCCGCGCTTTCGCGCATCCATCGTCATTCCGCTGCAAGCGCCGGATCTTGCGATCGAGGAGATCGAACGGCTCGCGAACGACCATCGCTTCGTCTCGATCCTCGTGCTGGCGCAGGGCGAGGACCTGCTTGGGCGGCGGCAGTACTGGCCGATCTACAAGGTTGCCGAGCAACATAAGCTGCCGCTCGCGATCCACGCCGGCAGCCAGTATCGCATGGCGCCGAGCTCGATCGGCTGGCCGTCCTATCGCTACGAGTATTACCTCGCCGAGTCGCAGGCGTTTCAGGCGCAGCTTCTCAGCCTCATCCTCGAGGGCGTGTTCGGCAAGTTTCCGAACCTGAAGGTCGTGCTGATGGAGTCCGGCGTCAGCTGGCTTCCGGCCTTCATGTGGCGCGCCAACAAGACCTGGAAGGGCGTGCGCGTAGAAGTGCCGTGGGTGGAGCGGCCGCCGGCCGACATCATGCGCGACCATGTTCGCTTGACGACGCAGCCGTTCGACAGCCCGCCCGACCGCGCCAGCGTCGAGCAGTTGATCGACCAGATCGGCTCGGACAAGATGCTGCTGTTCTCGACCGACTACCCGCACTGGCAGTTCGACGGCGAAGAGCCGATGCCGCCGCATATCCCTGCGTCCATTGCCAAACGCATGTGCGCCGACAATCCGCTTGAGACGTTTCCGCGCCTGCAAACGAACGCCTGAAGGAGAGCGAAATGACCGACGTTCTCGATCGCACCGACGACCGCTCTGCGCCGCAAAAGGACGCGCGGACCAGGCTGAAGATCATCGATTGCGACATCCATCCGTCGCTGCATTCGCGCGACGACCTGAATGCGTTCCTGCCAAAACGCTGGCAGGAGCACCTGAAGACGTTCGGCTCGCACATCCGCAATCCATTCACCTCGACGACGCCCTACCCGCGCTCGTGCGCCGCTGATCTCGCGGCGCGACGCCTGGCCGCCGACCGGCGGACCGCCCGGTTCCGATCTCGCCTTCATGCAGAAGCAGCATCTCGATCCGTTCGACGTCGAATTCGGCATCCTGCAGGTGCTCGACCTCGGCGTCTTCTCGCAGGTGAACCTCGAGTTCGGCGCGGCGCTGCAACACGCCATCAACGAATGGCAGTACGAGTTCTTCGCAAGGCCCGATCCGCGCCTGAAGCCGTCGATCCTGGTGGGCCAGGACGATCCGGTGGCGGCGGTTGCGGAAATCGAACGCTGCGCGGCGCTCGGACGGCACATCCAGGTCAACATTTCGCCGCGTGCGAACGAACCGCTCGGGCGGCGCAAATACTGGCCGATCTACGCGGCGGCGGAGGCGGCAGGCCTGCCGATCGGTATCCATACCGGCGGCTATGGCGGGCATGTGCCGACCGGCAGCGGCTGGCCGTCGTTCTACAACGAGGAGCATCACTCGAACGCGCAGACGATGGCGGCGATGCTTTCAAGCCTCGTCATCGAAGGCGTGCCGGAGCGATTTCCGAAACTGAAGTTCGTGTTCATCGAAGGCGGCTTCGGCTGGGTGCCGGCGATCACCTGGCGCATGGACCAGCATTTCGAGCGCTTCCGCAGCGAGGTGCCGCACCTGAAGCGCAAGCCGTCCGAATATGTGCGCGAGAATTTCTGGTTCACGACCCAGCCGAGCGAAGAGCCGGACAACGCAAAGCACCTGCGCAGCGTGCTCGAGTGGATCGGCATCGACCGGCTGCTGTTCTCGTCGGATTACCCGCACTGGGATTTCGACGATCCGCGCTTCGCGTTCAAGACGCCGCTCACTGAAGCCGAGCGCAAGCAGCTGTTCAACAGCAACGCTCGCGCGGTCTACAGGTTCGATTGAGCGCATGCCCCGTCACGTTGCCGCGAAAACCTCCGACATCCCGCCCGGCGGCAACAAGGTCGTCACGGTTGGCGGCCGCGAGATCGTCATCTTTCACGTCAACGGCGAGTTCTTCGCGCTGTCTGAACCGCTGCCCGCATGAAGGCGCGCCGCTGTCGCATGCGGCCTGCGTCGCGCACTTGAGCTCGAGCGAGCCCGGCGAGTTCAAGCGCTCCCGCGTCGGCGAGCTCCTGCGCTGCGCCTGGCACGGCTGGGAGTTCGACATGCGGACCGGCCAGTCCTATTTCGATCCCGTGCACACCAAGGCGCGCTCATATCCGGTGATCGTCACGTCCGGCGGCGAACTGGTCGAGGGGCCGTACGTGGCCGAGACGTTTCCGGTGACGGTCGACGAGAGCTACGTGCTGGTCGACGTCTAGCTGTATCGACGGAAAAAGCCCGGACGCCTGTCCGGGCTTTCAGGCTTTCGCAGTAACGCGCCCTTCACTGATGGTCGAGCAGGCCGATGATCCGCTTGGCGATGACGTTGTTCTGCACTTCGGTCGTGCCGCTGTAGATCGTCATCGCCTTGTTGCCGAGGAAGGCGCGTGTCATGCCGAGCTCGGCGTCCTTGAACTGGTCGCCGCTCCAGCCAAGCCCCTGCTGACCCATGATCTCGACGAGCAGTTCCTCGCGCTCCTGGGTGATGCGGGCGCGGGCGTTCTTGGCGACCGACGTATACTCGCTCGGGCCCTCGCCTGCTCTGGTCAATTCGAGCATCCGCCGCTGCATCAGCTGCAGCGTGCGGAACTCCATCATGTGTTTGGTGATCCGCGCGCGCAGGTCGGCGTCGGCGATCCGGCCTTGTTCGTCGACGCCGATATATTCCCTGGCGATCTGGTCGATCGGGCGGAAATCGCCGCCGGAGGCGCGGCGGTTGTTGTTGGTCGCATCGCGCTCGAACTGCAGAGACGCTTGGCGATGGTCCAGCCCTTGTTGAGCTTGCCGACCAGATTCTCCTTCGGCACCTTCACGTCGGTGAAGAACACTTCCGAGAACGGCGAGTCGCCGGAAATGATCTTGATCGGACGCACCTCGATGCCCGGCGTCTTCATGTCGATCAGCAGGAAGCTGATGCCGTCCTGCTTCACCTTCGGATCGGTGCGGACGAGGCAGAAGCACCAGTCGGCCCAGAGACTGCCCGAGGTCCAGATCTTCTGGCCGTTGACCAGATAGTGGTCGCCCTTGTCCTCGGCCTTTGTCTGCAGGCTCGCGAGATCGGAGCCGGAGCCCGGCTCGGAGTAGCCCTGGCACCACCGCTTCTCGCCGCGCGAGATGCGGCTCAGGTGCAGCTTCTTCTGCTCCTCGCTGCCGTGTTCGAGCAGCGTCGGCCCAAGCATGCGCGTGCCCATGCCGAGCATCGGATTGCAGCCGCCCATGCGGATGATTTCCTGCTCGACGACGCGCGCCTGCGACGTCGGCAAGCCTCCGCCGCCATACTCCTTCGGCCAGCCGGGCGTGCCCCAGCCCTTGTCCCTGACGCGGTCCTTCCAGAGCTGCCAGTCCGGCCCTTCCGGATAGCGCGGCTGCAGGGCGTAGAATTCGTCGATCTTTTCCTTCACCGACGCGGGAAGGTTTTCGGCGATCCAGGCGCGGACTTCCTCGCGAAACGCGTCGAGCTGGCCGGTGTCCTCGATGTCGGTTCTTATGTTCATTGTTCCCTCCGGACCGGGTTTCTCGAAAACGCGGACGGCACGGCCTATCTTGAGGCCGCGCTTTGCACGCCAGTCTAGCAAGGCGGACTGCCGCTCACAAAGACACGTTCGTCCGAACGAACTGCATGGGCTGCATGCAAGACTGGCACGTCGCACTGCACCACGTCGGCACGCAGCAACTCGCACAGAAAAAAGCCCGGACCAAGGTCCGGGCTTTCCCCTGCCATTTGTCGCCTTGAAGCGGGATCAGAACATCAGCCCGCCCTTGACCACGACCCAGCGGCCTTTCTCGATCTTCTGCACCTGCGTCACGGTCGAGGCCAGGTGATTGGTCTTGGAGAACTTCGTCGTCGGGCTGCCGAAGATGTCGTCGAACGCATTGCCGCTCTCCAGCGCATCGAGCAGCTTCTGGCCGGTCAAATCCTTGCCGGCGAGCTTGGCGTAGTGCGCGAACGTCGTCATCGCGTTGTAGCCGATCACGGCTTGCGTGTTCGCGTCGGTGTTGAACGCCTTCTTGTAGTTGGCCAGCCAATCCTTGACCTTGCCCTTGGCCGTGTCTTCATACGGCACTTCGAACGCGGCCGCCGCATAGAGGCCTTCGACGGTTTCCTTGCCGAGCAGCGGAATTTCCATGACGTTGGTCGGCGTGGCGCCGAGGAATGTGACATCCCAGCCGAGCTTCTTGGCCTCCGACATGGCGCCGATGGTCTCGCGAATGACCGTGCCGAGCAGCACGAGATCGCAGCCGTCGGCCTTCATCTTCGAGACCTGCGCGCTGAAGTCCGCCACGCCGCGCTTGTAGCTCGTGACCGACGCCGGTTTGATCTTCATCTCGTCGAGCTGCATGTTGAATGCGTCGAGCACGTTCTTGCCGTACTCATCGTCCTGGTACATCACGCACGGCTTCTTGGTCTTGAAGTTCTCCACCATATACTTCAACGCCGCGCGCGTGCTTTCGATGTAAGGCAACAGATTGTTGAATTTCAGCCGCTCCTGCGGCTTGGCCGCATCGAACTTGAAGGTGAATTCGGCCGCCGTCAGCGGGAAGAGCTGCGGAACGCCCGCCTCCAGCAGGATGTCCTGGGCGGCAAGCACGGTGGGCGAGCCCATGGCGCCGACCATGACGAAGATCTTGTCCTTCTCGACCAGCTTCTGCGTGGCGAGCACCGCCTTCTTCGGATCGTAGCCCGTGTCCTCGACCACCATCTTGATCTTGCGGCCGTGGATGCCGCCCGCGGCGTTGATCTCGTCAACCGCCATCTTCATGCCGTTGTGGACCGGCATGCCCCAGACCTTGACCGGACCGGAGAAGTCCCCGTGGAAGCCGACCACGATCTCGGTGTCCGAAACTCCCTGATTGGTCACGCGCGTTTGCGCGAACGACGATGTGGCGGCAAGCGCCATGGCTGCAGCCAAGCAGGCCGGCCTTGAAGACTGAATTATCCATCAGCGCATTCCTCCCTGAACATCCGGATCATCGTTGACCCGCGGACCATCTCCGGACGCGATGGCGCGTTCCCTCAAGGTTTTGTGGACAGTGCGAGCGGACGGTGCCGATCTCCTGTCTTCTTTCCGTGTTCGCCGGGTCGCTCCACGACGAAGGATGTCCGCCGAGTTTCTTGCGTTGAGTTTCTTGCGTTGAGTTTCTTTGGCGCGCCTTCGAGGCGCTGCCGAAATCTTATCGCGCAGCCCGGCGTTGTCGATGCCGTTTTGTCGAGCCGCGACAAAAACACGTACCTGAAAATCAAGCGGCCCGCTCCGGACGGAGCGAGCCGCTTTGCAACTGCTTGAGCCCGGGCAGGTTATGCCGACGGCCGGTTGTGTTCGCTCAGAACATCAACCCGCCCTTGACCACGACCCAGCGGCCCTTCTCGATCTTCTGCACCTGCGTCACGGTCGACGCGAGGTGATTGGTCTTGGAGAACTTCGTGGTCGGGTTGCCGAAGATGTCGTCGAACGGCTTGCCGCTCTCGAGCGAGTCTAGCAGCTTCTGGCCGGTCAGATCCTTGCCGGATTCCTTCGCGTAGTGCCCAAACGTCATGACGGCGTTGTAGCCGATGATCGCCTGCGTGTTCGCGTCCGTGCCGAACTGCTTCTTGTAGTTGGCGAGCCAATCCTTGACCTTGCCCTTGGCCGTGTCTTCGTACGGGATTTCGAAGGCTGCCGCCGCATAGAGGCCCTCGACGACGTCCTTGCCGAGCACCGGGATTTCGAGCACGTTCACCGGCGTCGCGCCGAGGAACTTGACGTCCCATCCAAGCTTCTTGGCTTCACCGATGGCGCCGATCGTCTCGCGGATGACGGTGCCGAGCACGACCAGGTCACAGCCGTCGGCCTTCATCTTCGAGACCTGCGCGCTGAAGTCCGACGCGCCGCGCTTGTAGCTCGTCACCGACGCCGCCTTGATCTTCATGGCGTCCACCTGCTGGGTGAAGCCGTCGAGCACGTTCTTTCCGTACTCGTCGTCCTGATACATGATGCAGGGCTTCTGCGATTTGAAGTTATCCACCATGTACTTCACCGCCGCCCGGGTGCTCTCCACATAAGGCAGCAGGTTGCTGAACTTCAGTCGCTCCTGCGGTTTGGCGGGATCGAACTTGTAGGTGAACTCGGCCGCAGTGAGCGGGAAGAGCTGAGAGATGCCCGCGTCCAGCACGGCATCCTGTGCCGCGAGGACAGTGGGCGAGCCCATCGCCCCGACCATCGAGAACACCTTGTCCTTCTCGATCATCTTCTGCGTGGCGAGCACCGCCTTCTTCGGATCGTAGCCGGAGTCCTCGACGACGAGCTTGATCTTGCGGCCGTGAATGCCGCCGGCAGCGTTGATTTCGTCGGTCGCCATCTTCATGCCGTTCGAAACCGGCACGCCCCAGCCCTTGATCGGACCGGAGAGGTCCTGGTGGGTGCCGATGACGATTTCGGTCGCCGAGATGCCCTGGTTGGTGGTCTTGGTCTGCGCCAGCGACGGGGTCGCAGCAAACGCGATCGCCGTGCCCAGCAGACTGGCCTTGAGTGCGATATGCTTCATGGAATGATCTTCCTCCTTAACGGTTCTCCGGATCGTTCTTGCTTCGTAAGATTGACGCTGGGCAGCCCGTTCCGGCGCGGACGGCCCTTCGTTCTCAGGCGATTTTGATTCAAGCGACCTTGGCCGTCTCCTTGGCTCCGTACATCGCCTCGATCTCCTTGACGTATTTCGCGTTCACGAATTTTCGCTTCAGCTTCATCGTCGGCGTCAATTCCTCGTCCTCGGGCGTCAACTGCTGCTCGATCAGATGGAATCGCTTGATCGTTTCCACCCGGGCGAAGTTAGCGTTCACCTTCTCGATCTCGTCGGAGATCAACTGCTGAACCTGCGCAGAGCGGCACAGGCTCACATAGTTGGTGAACGGAATTCCCTTGTCCTGAGCAAACTTCTCGACGTTTTCCTGCTCGATCATGATCAGGCAGGTCAGGTACGGCCGCCGGTCGCCGATCACGACCGAATTGGAAATATAGGGCGAGAACTTCAGCTGGTTCTCGATCTCCGACGGCGTGATGTTCTTGCCGCCGGCGGTGATGATCAGGTCCTTCATGCGGTCGCTGATCTTCACAAAGCCCTGGTTGTCGATCTGACCGACATCGCCGGTATGCAGCCAGCCGTCCTTGTCGATGGTCTCGGCGGTCTTCTCCGGCTGATTGAGATAGCCGGAGAACAGGAATTCCCCGCGCAGCAGAATCTCGTTCTCGGGCGACAGCTTGATCTCGGCCCACGGCACGATCTTGCCCACGGTGCCGAGCTTGATCTGGTCGCGCGGCATGATGGTCGCCACACCGCAGTTCTCGGTCTGCCCGTAGACCTCGTACATGTTCATGCCGAGCGCGAGATACCAGCGGATCAATTCCGGCGCGATCGGCGCCGCACCCGTGTAAAGGTATTGGCAGCGATCGATGCCAAGCGCCTTGCGGATGTTGCGCAGCGCCAGCCAGTAGGCCACCTGGAATTTCGCCTTCTGTGCGGCCGAAGGCTCCCTCCCCTCAAGGCGCGTGTCGGCGAGCTCGTAGCCGACAGCGATCGCCTTGCTGTAGATCCATTTCTCCAGCGGCGTCGCATCCTTCAGCGCGATCATGATCGCCGAGTAGAATTTCTCCCAGACGCGCGGCACGGCGAGGAACGCCGTCGGCTGCACTTCGCGGATGTTGTCCGGCACCGTCTCCGGGCTTTCCGCAAAGTTCATGATCGAGCCGGTCGCGAGGCTGTAGTAGTAGCCGCCGACACGTTCGGCGACGTGACACAACGGCAGGAACAGCAGCCGCTCGTCGTTCTCGAGCACCGGGAACAGCGTGTCCGCATGCGAGATCTGGAAACAGACGCTGTGATGGCTGTGCATCGCCCCCTTGGGCGGGCCGGTCGTGCCTGAGGTGTAGACCAGGATCGCGAGATCCTTCGGTCCGCGCGAATTGATCATCCGCTCCCACAGGCCTTCGTTGCCGACCATGTGCTGGCGGCCGGAGGTCAGGAACGCGTCGAGCGAGACCACCATCGGATCGGAGAAGGCGGCGAGCCCCTCCATGTCGAACACGACGATCTTCTCGAGCGTAGGACAACGGCCGCGGCATTCCAGGACCTTGTCGAG
Source organism: uncultured Alphaproteobacteria bacterium (assembly GCA_963757845.1). Classification (GTDB taxonomy): domain Bacteria; phylum Pseudomonadota; class Alphaproteobacteria; order Rhizobiales; family Xanthobacteraceae; genus P52-10. The sequence goes on along the minus strand of CAVWTB010000041.1, from coordinate 171,415 downwards.
CTGCTCGTCGTCCTCGACGAAGATCACCTTCGTGCGGCTGTCGTTGACGAGGTATTCCACCTGCTTGACGGAGTCGGTCGGATAGATGCCGGAGGAGACACCGCCCGCGCACAGCACGCCCATGTCGGCGTAGACCCACTCGACCACCGTGTTGCTGAGGATCGAGGCCACATCGCCCGGCTTGAAGCCGGTCGCGTCCAGCGCGTAGGCGACCTCCTTGGTCACCTCCAGCCAATCCCGCCAGCTCACCGACTTCCAGATGCCGAACCGCTTCTCGCGGATCGCTGGCCGGTCGCCCCGCGTCTCGACGCCGAGCAGAAACGTCTTCGGCAACGTCTCGGCAACGGTCAGGGCAGACTTCACTCGCATGGTCGCGCTCCCTCGAACTTTCTGCATCGGCCCCGGCTTCGATCTGTCGTCGAAGTTGCTGTTCCGATCCGCGTCTTCCTCAAAGCAGCCCGGCTTAGCGCCAGGTCTTCTTCTTCTTCCAGCGTCGCTCGCCGCGCGCTGAGTTTTCCTTCGCCCCGAGATAAAACTCCTGAATGTCCTTGCTCTGCATCAGCCGCTGGCAGGTATCGTCCATCACCACGCGGCCAACCTCGAGAACGTAGCCGTAGTCCGCCGTTTCCAACGCCTTCTTCGCGTTCTGCTCGACCAGCAGGATCGAGACCCCCTGCTCCACGTTCACCCGGCGGATGATGCCGAAAATCTCCTTCACCAGCAACGGCGACAGCCCCAGCGACGGCTCGTCCAAAAGCAGGACCTTCGGCCGGTTCATCAGCGCCCGGCTGATGGCGAGCATCTGCTGTTCGCCGCCCGAAAGCTGCCCGGCCGGCTGGTCCAGACGCTCCTTGAGGCGGGGAAAATACCCGTAAATCCGCTCCAAATCCTGCGCCACCTCGTCGCGGTTGGTGCGCAGGAAGCCTCCCATGGCGAGGTTTTCCCGCACGGTCAGGAACGGAAACACCTCGCGACCTTCGGGAACATGACTGACGCCGAGGCGGACGATCTTGTCCGGGTCCATCCTCTGGATCGCCTTGCCCTCGAACTCGACCGAGCCTTTCAGGGGATCGAGCACGCCGGAGATGGTTTTCAGGATGGTGGTCTTGCCGGCGCCATTGGCGCCGAGCACGGTTACGATCTTTCCCGCCGGCAGGCTGAGGCTCACGCCACGGATCGCCATGATCGGCCCATAGTAGCTCTCGATGTTCGAGACTTTCAGGATCGGCTGTGCGTCGCTCATGTCGCTCGAACCTTACGTGCCGAGATAGGCGGCGACGACTTCCGGGTGGCTCTGCACCTCGGCAGGCGTCCCGGTCGTCAGCTCGCGACCGTAGTTGAGCGCCATCACGCGATCGGAGACACGCGAGACCAGGCTCATGTCGTGCTCGACCATCAGCACCGTGATGCCGAGTTCGCTGCGGATGTCGCGGATCCAGAACGACATGTCGTCGGTCTCTTCCACGTTCAGGCCGGACGACGGCTCGTCGAGCAGCATCAGCTTCGGCTCCGAACACAGCGCCCGCGCAAGCTCGATCACTTTGCGGACGCCATACGGCAGGCCGGAGATCAGCTTGTCGCGATAGGGCTCGAGGTCGAGCAAGTCGATCACCTGCTCGACCTTGTGGCGATGGTCGATTTCGGCGCGCCGCACGGCGGGCAGATACAACAGCTCCTGCACGAGGTTCTTCGTCGCATGGCAGTGCCGGCCGACCAGAAGGTTGCTCAGCACGGTCGCGTTGCTCGAACAGCTCGATGTTCTGGAAGGTGCGCGCGATCCCCATCTTGGCGATGCGATGCGGCGGCGCCGCGGTGATACTCCTCGCCGTCGAACACCAGCCGCCCCGAGGTCGGGTTGTAATGCCGCTAGACCAGGTTGAAGATCGAGGTCTTGCCGGCGCCGTTCGGGCCGATGATCGTGAAGATCTCCCCCTTCTCGACGGCGAAGTTGACCTGATCGACCGCCTTCAGGCCGCCGAACTGCAGCGAGAGGTTTTCCGCACTCGAGGAAGCTCATCGGTTGCGCTCCGACTTCATGTAGGTCTTCTGCCGCTTGAACGTCGCCGCCTTGTACATCGGGAAGGTCTGGAAGTAGAGCTTAATCTTGAGCCAGCGGCCGTACAGGCCGAGCGGTTCGAACAGGATGAAGCCGACGATGATCAAGCCGTAGATCGCCCCCTTCAGGCCGGGCGCGGAGGCAATGCTCGCCGCCTTCTCCTGCACGCGCGTGGCGGTCGGCACATCGGCACCGAACAGGTTGACCATGCCGCCGATCACGCCCGGCAGGTCGTCCTTCAGCGCAGGTGAGGAACGGATCGATCATGACCATGAAGATCGCGCCGAGCACCGCGCCGTGCAGGCTGAACACGCCGCCGATGATCATCAGCATCATGAACTCGATCGACAGCAGGAGCGTGAACATCTCGGGGCTGATGAACGACAGCTTGTGGGCGTAGAAGCAGCCGGCGAGCCCGGTGATCGCCGCGCTGATGGCGAACGCAGCGTACCTTGTAGGCGGCGATGTCGATGCCCATGCTCTTTGCCGCGGTCTCGCTGTCGCGGATCGGCGACCAAGGCGCGGCCGGTCGGCGAGCGCAACAGGTTCAAGGTCGCCGACGATGACGAGGACCAGCACGCCGAGGCAGAGGATAGTAGAAGCCGGGCCCGTCACGCGGCACGGCCAAGCCCGAAGATCACGAGCGTGCGAGCTTCATGCCCTCGTTGCCGTGGGTCACGCTTTCCCACCGTGCCAGGATTTCCTCGACGATCGCACCGAACGAGATCGTCGCGATCACGAGGTAGATGCCTTGCAGTCGCAACGCCGGAAATCCGACCAGCACGCCGACGATGCCGGTGAGGATGCCCGCAAGCGGAAAATAGACCACGAACGGCACGCCATGCTGCTGGCAAAACGCGGATGTGTAGGCGCCGATGGCGAGGAACGCCGCATGACCGAGCGAGACCAGCCCCGTGAAGCCGACGAGCATCATCAGCGAGACGCCGAAGATGCGCGTAGATGAAGACGAACACCAGCTCGCTTTGCAGATAGAGTGCCGATCATGAACGGCGCGCGGCAAGCACGACAGCAACGGCTGCAGGAGTACCAGTAGCCCGATTGCGGAAGATGCGGATGTCCTGGTCGTAATCCGTCTTGAAGATGAAACGCATGACGGGCCCTAGACCTTCTTCTTCCCGACGAGGCCGAACAGGCCTTCGGGTTTCAGGAGCAGCATGGTCAGCAGCACGATGTGCGGGGCGACGTCCTTCCAGCCTTGCGCCAGATAGAAGCCGGCCATGTTCTCGATCACGCCGATGATGATGCCGCCGACCACAGCGCCCGGAATACTGCCGAAGCCGCCCAGCACCGCGGCGGGAAACGCCTTCAGCGCCAGCGCCAGCCCGATGTTGGTGTGGATGAAGGTGATCGGCGCCAGCAGCACGCCGGCGCAGGCGGCCACCGCCGCGCTGATCGCCCAGATCAGCGCGACCACCATCTTCACCGGGATGCCCATGTAGTATGCAGCGAGCATGTTCTCCGACGTCGCGCGCATCGCCGCGCCAAGCTGCGTCTTGGTGAAGAAGAGGTAGAGCACGCACGCACAGGATCGCGGTCGCGACGATCACCGACAGCTTGTCATGCGCCAGCACCAGGTCGCCGATCCGCAGCACGCCGGAGGAAAACGGCGTATCGATCTTCAGATCGTCGGTGCCCCAGATCATGCCCGCGACCGAGCGCAGGAACTAGCCGACGCCGATCGTCGCCATGATGATCGAGAACTGAGGGCTGCCGAGCACCGGCCGCAGCACGAAGCGTTCGCTCGCAGCCCCGAACACGCCATGCAGATGACGGCCAGCAAAAAGCCGATCCAGTAGTTCAGCCCGAGCAGCGCAATGAAGGTGAAGGCGAAGAAACCGCCCAGCATCAAGAGTTCGCCCTGGGCGAAATTGACGACTTCGGTTGTCTTGTAGATCAGCACGAACCCGAGCGCGATCAGCCCGTAGATGCAGCCGAGCGCTATTCCGCTCACCAGCTGCTGAATGAAATCCAGCATCCCTGCGCATTCCCCCGATCCGGCCGTCTTGCGATCTTCATGATCGTCTCGTTCGTCCGGATAAAACGTTTCCGGGCCGCATAAGGGCATGTTTGGGGAGTTTCAGCAAGCCGCCTTTATGTGCTCCGCGCATTTTGCCGCGAGACCGCAGCTACGTCTGATCTTGTATCAGTTACATAGGCTCGAATGCCGGGCGAGAAATCCAGCAACGCCGCATTGAAGGCCTCCGGTTGCTCCCAGCTCGGCGCGTGTCCCGCCTCGCGGATCACCTTTACTTCGGCATGCTTCAGTGGCTTGCCTGCAGGCGCAGGATCGACGGCGGCGTCCACAGGTCCGCAGTCGCCGGTCATCAGCAACGTCGGCACCTTGATCGTCTCGACCTTCGCCCAGGTGATGACGTTTGCATTCTTCTGATTGAAGCGTTCGCCGATCATCGACGTCTTCGCGAGCGCGCTCCACGCCGCGGCGCCCTGCCGGATTGCCCGCGCGATAGGTCGCGCTGAGCTCCTGAAAATCCTTCGGCAGCTGCGCGAAGAATGCCGGCCGGAATGTGCTGCAGAGATCGAGGTAGTCCTTGTCGGTGACGCCGACGATGGTCGAGGCGAGCGTGAGGCTCAACAGCCGCTCGGGATGCGAGAGCGCGTAGTCGGTCGCGACGATGCCGCCCGCGGCAAGGCCGACGGCATGGAACTTTGCTAATGCCGAGGAAGCCGGCAAGGTTGTGCAGATCTTCCGAAGCAATGCCCGGATCGTTCGGATCGCCCGCATCGGATTTCAGATAGCCGCGCCGCGAATAGCTGATGACGCGATAGCCGGCCTTCGCCAGCACCGGCTGCTGATAGCCCCAGAACGCACCGCTGCCCGAAGCTGCGTGCAACAACACCACGGCAGGACCCTTCCCTCCCGTGTCCCAGTACCAAAGCCTCGTCCCGGGAAGTTTTGCGATGCCCTCTTCAGCCTTCACCTGTGGGGGCAGCGGCACCGGCGTCCAGACGGCCGATGCGGATGATGCATTTGACATGTGCGATCTCTGACGAGGACTGAAAACGATATTGCTACGGCAACCGGTACCATTCAATGATTGCAAGTCCACATTGTTTTGGCGCGCGAAATTGGTGCGCAGAGCCGACGGCATGCAACGTGGGGTAGTGACAATCACCGCGACCATCGCCACATTCCAGATGTTCGATGTAAAAGCGCGGTGCGCTTGGTATTTGACGGAACCGCTTCGTGACGCTTTGGGTCAGGTTTGAGAAGGACGGCGTCGAAGGTTTTGGCGCGCTTGCCGAAGACGGCACGCGCATCGATGTCTTCGACGGCGACATGTTCGCCGCTCCGCGCCGGACCGGCGACGCCCATCCCGCTCAGTCCGTACAGTCTGCTCGCGCCGGTGCGGCCCGGAAAATTCTTCGGCCTCTGGAACAATTTCCATGAGCAGGCGGCAAAGCAAGGCAACACAATCCCCACCGCGCCGCTGTACTTCCTGAAGGCGCCGACCTGCCTGAACCATCCGGAAGGCGTGATCCGGCAGCCATCAGTCGATCTCACGCGCATTGCCTTCGAAGGCGAGCTCGGACTGGTCATTGGCAAGCCGACCCGCAACGTCAGTGAGGCGGACGCCCCTGCGGCGATCTTCGGCTTCACCTGCGTCAACGACGTCACGGCCATCGAAGCGTTCGGCAATGATCCTGCCTTCTCGCAGTGGACCCGCGCAAAAAGCTGCGACACGTTCGGGCCGATCGGACCCGCGATCGCGACCGGACTGGACTGGGCCAGCTGCCGCGTGCGCACCCTCGTCAACGGCCGCGAGCGGCAAAATTACCCTCTCAACGACATGATCCTGCCGCCTGCCAAAATCGTCAGCATGCTGTCCAGGGATTTGACCCTGCTGCCCGGCGACGTGATTGCCTGCGGTACGTCTTTGGGCGTATTGCCAATGCGGCCGGGAACGGTAGTCGAGGTCGTGATCGACGGGATCGGCACGTTGCGAAACCGCTACGAGGGCCTCGCGTCCGAGGAGAAGACCACGGAATGAAAATCTGCGTTGTCGGCGCCGGAGCGATCGGCGGCCTGCTTGCGGCAAAGCTGCAGCAGGCCGGCGAACAAGTGAGCGTGATCGCGCGCGGGCCGCATCTGGCCGCCATCAAGGCCAACGGCCTGAAGCTGATCGAGGAGAACGGCAGCGAGGTGGTCGCCCGCGTCGCCGCCACCGACAAGATCGCTGAGGCCGGTCGCCAGGATCTGGTCATCCTCGGCATGAAGGCGCATCAGGTCGCGGCCGTCGTCACCGATCTGACGCATCTGTACACGCCGGAGACCATGGTGCTGACGGCGCAGAACGGCATCCCGTGGTGGTACTTCTTCAAGCATGGCGGAGCTTACGAAGGCCGCCAGCTCGAAAGCGTCGACCCCGGTGGCGTGGTCGCGGCCAACTTGCCGATCGCGCGCGTGCTGGCGTCGGTCGTCTATCCGGCCGCCGAGATCACCGAGCCCGGCGTCATCAAGCACATCGAGGGCAACCGCTTCTCGCTGTCGGAGATCGACAACTCCGAGACGCCGCGCATCAAGCAGGTTTCGGAGACGCTGAAGAACGCCGGCTTCAAGGCCCCCGTCGTCTCCGACATCCGCGCAGAGCTCTGGACCAAACTCTGGGGCAATCTCAGCTTCAATCCGGTGAGCGCGCTGACGCACGCGACGCTCGAGGACCTCTGCCGCTATCCCCTCACCCGCGCGCTGGTCGCCGACATGATGCGCGAGGCGCAGGCGGTCGGCGAAGCAGCTCGGCATCCGCTTCCGCATCCCGATCGAAAAACGCATCGCCGGCGGCGAAGCGGTCGGCCCGCACAAGACCTCGATGCTGCAGGATATCGAAGCCGGCCGCCCGGTCGAAGCCGATGCGCTGATCGGCTCGGTGATCGAGCTCGGACGCATCGTCAACGTGCCGACGCCGCATCTCGACACCGCCTATGCGCTGGTGAAACTTTTGAGCAAGACGCTGTCCGACCAGCACGGCCGATTGCGCATCGCCACGGCGTGACGGCCGAAATCCAACATCCCCTGCGAGACGAATCCCATGTCCAGAAGCTCAACCCTCCGCGAACTGATGTCGAAAGGCGCCGATGATGCGCCGGCGGTCGCGGCGCCCGGCACCGTGCCCTTGAGCTATCGCGGCCTGCGGGCACTGGTGGAGAAGACGATCGCCTCGCTGAACAGCTTTGGCGTCGGCCGCAACGATCGCGTCGCGATCGTGCTGCCGAACGGCCCCGACATGGCGACCGCCTTCATCGGCATCGCCTCGGGCGCGACGGCTGCTCCCCTCAATCCCACCTACAAGGCCGACGAGTTCGAGTTCTACATGTCGGACGTGAAGGCGAAGGCGCTGGTGGTCGAGGCCGGCAGCAATTCGCCTGCGATCGACGTGGCGAAAAAGCTCGGCATGAAGATCATCGTGCTGCAGCCGCAGCACGCGAACGGCGCCGGCGCGTTCGCGCTGTCCTGCGACGGCGCCTCGGGCGACTGCCTGAAAGGCTTTGCCGAGCCGGACGAAGTGGCGCTGATCCTGCACACCTCGGGCACCACGTCGCGGCCGAAGATCGTGCCGCTGTCGCAGCGCAATGTCAGCGTGTCGTCAGGCAACATCGCCGAAACCGTCGCGTTCGCACCCAATGACTGCGGCCTCAACATCATGCCGCTGTTTCACATTCACGGCCTGATGGCCGGCGTGCTGGCGCCGTTGTCGGCCGGCGGCCGCGTGTTCTGCACGCCGGGCTTCAATGCGCTGCGGTTCTTTGCCTGGATGGATGAGGCCAAACCCACCTGGTACACGGCCGTGCCGACCATGCATCAGGCGATCCTGACGCGTGCCGCCGGCAACAAGGAGATCATCGCGCGGCATCCGTTGCGGTTCGTGCGCTCGTCCTCCTCGTCGATGCCGCCGCAGGTGATCGCCGAGGTCGAAGCGACGTTCGGCGCGCCGCTGATCGAATCCTACGGCATGACGGAAGCGTCGCACCAGATGGCGTCGAACCCGCTGCGCGGCGAGCGCAAGCCCGGCGCGGTCGGCCTCGCCGCGGGACCCGAGGTCGCCATCATGGCGGACAATGGTGAGCTGCTGAAGCCCGGCGAGATCGGCGAAATCGTCATCCGCGGTGACAGCGTCACGAAGGGTTACGAGAACAATCCGGCGGCGAATGCGGCCGCCTTCACCAACGGCTGGTTCCGCACCGGCGACCAGGGCACGATGGACGAGGACCGCTACATCAGCCTGACCGGACGGCTGAAGGAGATCATCAACCGCGGCGGCGAGAAGATTTCACCGCGCGAGGTCGACGAGATCCTGATGGATCATCCGTCCGTGCAGCAGGTGGTGGTGTTCGCGATGCCGCACGAAAAACTCGGCGAGGAAGTGGCCGCCGCGATCGTGCTGCGCGAAGGAGCTGCGGCCGACGAGAAGGAGCTGCGCGACTTCTGCTCGCAGCGGCTCGCCGCCTTCAAGGTGCCGCGCAAGATCGTCTTCCTGCAGCAGATCCCGCTCGGCGCCACCGGCAAGCTGCAGCGCATTGGCCTGGCCGAGAAGCTCGGCCTCGGCTGAGCGCAATGCTCGGCATTGCCTCTCCGCTCGTCATGGCCGGGCTTGTCCCGGCCATCCACGTCTTTGGCGCTAGCGAGTGCTGCAAAGACGTGGATGCCCGGGACCATAGGCGAGCGAAGCGACGCCGTTCTTCGAACGACTCATGGTTTCGACATCTGCGGATTAAGTGCTGCGATTATCGATTGGGATCCGCGTACACCAGGCTGCGCCAGCCCGAGCGATGGAACGGCCGCCATTCGCCTTCGGCCTGCGCGAGGCGGTCGGCGATCGCGTAGACGGCGGCGGGGTTGTGGCCGAGGCCGCAGTGGCTGCCCTGCACCTCGATATTCTCGGTGCGCGCCGACGGCTGCTCCATGCAGATCTGCCAGGCGCAGATGCCATCGGTACGGCTGTAGATCGCACTCGACGGCACCGGCGGCGGATCGGCCAGCGCACCGCCGAAGCTTGCATCGGAATCTGCCGCGCGCTTGCCGCTCACCAGCTCATAGATGCGCCACGCATTCGTCGCCGTCGGCCTGCCGCCGAACGGGCTGCCGAGCGTGACGACGGAGCGAACGCGATCGGGCTCCATCTTCGCAAGCTGGCGTGCGTAGACGCCGCCGAGGCTCCAGCCGACGATGCTGACTTTCCGTCCCGACGTTTCGTTCAGTTCGCGCAGCAGCGCGAGCATGCCGTCGGCGACGCCAGGCACGCGGGCCAAAGTTGCGGCCGAGGCCCCAGCCGCTCACCGCATAACCCTGACGCTTCAGAAATGCGCGCAGCGGTCGGGTGGAGATGTCGCTGGTGACGAGGCCCGGCAGCACCAGCACCGGATGACCATCGCCGCGCGGCGCGAGGCTCAACAGCGGCAGCGAGCCAAGGAACGCGCCGAATTCCGGAATCGCCCGGCCCTCGAGCAGCATCAACGCGCGCGACGGCGGACGAAATGATTGCGCAGCAGCAGTCATACCAATTGCCCTTCCCCCTGGTTCTTCCCCAGGACGAGTATGGCACGCCCGGAACTGTGCGCACCATCTGTAAAGCTTGGAATTCGGGATGGACATTGCAAGAGGCCGCCGCTGCGATTCGTGGACCTGTGTCGCTGGGATCACAGGGCGCGGATGAAGACTTCGATGCCGTGCAGCGTGAGGCCGGCAAGACCGCCGATCAAAGTCCCGTTGAAGCGGATGTACTGCAGGTCCTTGCCGATGTTGAGCTCGATCAGCTCGATCAGCTGGCGCATGTCCCATGCCTTGACCTGATCGGCGATGAACACCGACACGCCGCTCTTCTGCTCGGCGATGAAGCCCTTCAGCACCACCACCATGCCCTGATTGATCTCCGCGCGCATGTCGGCATCGGCCGCAAGCTGCCGGCCGATCTCGACGAAGGCGCTGCCAAGATGCCGCTGCAGCACGTCGCTCTCGCCGCTCGCGTTCTTCGCAACGATGTCGCGCACGCCGCTCCACAGGCTCTGCACGAGCCGGCCGATCTCGGGCCGCGCCAGCAGCTCGCGCTTGAACTCGTCGATCCGGCTGGCGTAGTGCGGCTCGGTCTCGAGTTTTTCGACGAACGACAGGATCAGCCGGTCGAACTCGCCGCGGAACGGATGCTCGGGATCGGTGCGCACGTCCTCGAAGAACGCCGTGGCGGATGCGGCGACCTTCTTCATCACGTAGGCATCGGCGCGGTAGAAGCGCAGGATGGTCGGCAGCTCGTCGCGGATTTTTTCGCGAATGGCGGCCAGCATCTTCGGCTCGTTGATCGACTTGTGGATCGCAGCCAGGAGGTCGTCGAGCAGCGAGCGATGGCGGCCTGCGCGCACGAACGAGCGAAACGTGCCGACGGCGAGCGGGGCCAGATCGAGCGCCTGCAGGCGGCCGACGACCTGCTGCGCGAGATAGCTCCGCACGCCGGAATTCTCGGCGGCGTCGACCGCCTCCGGGAAGGAGTTTGACGACGAAGCGCGCAAGCTCGGCGCTTCGCTTGCTGTCGGCGAGCCAGTCGGCCACGAACGATGCGAAGTCGACGCTGCGCAGTTTTGCTTCGATCGGCGCGGCATCGAGAAAGTTGCGCTCGATGAATTCGCCGAGTTTTTCCGCGATCTTGAGCTGATTGGCCGGGATGATCGCCGTGTGCGGGATCGGCAGGCCGAGCGGCCGGCGAAACAGCGCGACCACCGCGTACCAGTCGGCAAGCCCGCCGATGGCGGCGGCTTCCGCAAAGGCCGCCAGGAAGCCGAAGGCCATGTGCCGCGGCTCCATGATCTTCGCAAACACCGTAACGACGAGACAGGCGACAAGCACGCCGGCTGCGACCGCCTTCACGCGGCGCAGCTCGGCCGCGCGCGCCGCATCGGCCGCGTAAGACAGGAGCCTTTGCTGTCCCGCGTCATCGACATCGAGGGCACAATGCTGTGCCCGTGAGTCGTGCGGAGTGCCGCTGTATCACGCTTCGAAACTGGGACTCGGCCTTGAAGGGAGATAGACAGCAGACGGCAAAAAGAAAGCCCGCTCAACCAAGCGGGCTTTCGCACCTGCAGTCCTGGAAAGGCCGGATCAGGCGGCCTTGTTCAGCGTCACGACCTTGGAGAAATTCTCCTGCGCGGTCTTGGCGCCGGTCGCGAGACGCTCGCCGACGTAGTCGGCGGTCGCACGGGCACGGGACACCGCAACGTCGGTGCGCGCACGCACCATGTCGCTCTGGATCTGGAAGGCCTCGTTCAGCGACTGCGCCGAAGCGAGCTTCTCGAGGCCGGCGAAGAACGCCTGCGCATCCTCGAGCAGCGCCTGCTGGATGTTGCGGCTGATCTTGGCGGTCTCGTCGATCTGCTCGACCACGGCCGTCTGGATCGCGACAGTCACCTTCTCGGCGCCGGCATGCATGTTCTCGGCACGCGCGGTGGCGTCGGTGGCAACGCGCTTGACGAAGTCGCGGGCGCCTTCCGGAACCTGGACCTTGTCCTGAATGGTCTTGAACGCGTCGGCGAAGGGCGCGAACGCCTGCTTGGCCATATCGAACGCGGAGTCGTAAGTGTTGGCAGTCATGGTCTTCTCCATCCTCGGGTTTGAGCTATGGCTCGCCCCGTCCGATTGGCCCGGGGTGACGCTTATATGACATGCCTAATGGTGCATCGCAACATCGATGTTGCGATGCGATATCACGAAGTTCGTGAGATGAATTAAGGTATTCAGGTAGTCCAGACGCGGTCAGCCTTGCGCCGAGACCGCCTCGTCCACCCCATAGACTTCGAGCTGGGCGTGCACCTGGGCCACGTTGTGGCCGAGCACGACGATGTCGTGCTTGTTGCCGTCGCGGTCGCGCACGTGCTCGCGCAGCAGCGCCTCGCCGCGGAAACCCAACCCCTCGAACAGGGCAATCGCCGAGACCTGGTCGACGGTCATCTGCACGACCAGCTTCTCCAGCCCCATCGCCAGCGCCATCGCGAACGTCTCCTGCGACAGCGCCCGCCCGACGCCAAGGCCCCGCACCGCCTGCGACACCACGTTGCGGATCTCGCCGACATGCGGCGACCAGGAATGCGGGTCGCGCACGACCGTGCCGCAGCCCACCACCTTGCCGTCCTTGACCGCGAGCAGGCTGGTGATCGCGCCGCGGTCGATCTCCTTGATCCACGCGCTCAGCACTTTCGGCTCGCTGATGTTGCGCGGCAGGAACAGCAGATCGTGCGCCGGCAGGCCGCGCGCAAAGTCCAGCACGGCGGCCTCGTCCGCCTGCGTCATGTGGCGGAATTCGACGTCGCCCGCATCGGTCTTGACGGTGCGCGGATAGGAACGCTGTTCGCTCATGTCGATCGCTCGCTTAGCCAGGAGTCCAGTTTCGGCCACAGCCGCTTGACGGCATTCGGTCCGGCCACCAGGCTGATGTGACCGCCCTTCAGCATGATTTCTTCCTTGTCGGTGGAGCCGACGGTCGCGATCAGCGGCTTCGCCGCGTCATACGGCACGATGTGATCGTGCTCGGCGACCGCGTGCAGGATCGGCACCTTGATGCGCGAGATGTCGGCGCGCCGGCCGCCGACCGTCATGGTCCGCTCGTAGAGCTTGTTGTCCCACATCAGGTCCTTGGTGGTCTGACGGAAGTATTCGCCGGCGAGCGGCAGGATGTCCTGCGACCAGCGGTCGAACATGCGGTACGCCTTTGACGAACTCGTCGTTCCACATGTTCTCCCACAGCGTGATCTGGCCCATCGAGCGCGAGACCGGCCGCAGCATCTCGAACGAGGAGAGGATCATTTCAGGCGGAACGTTGCCGACGCTGTCGACCAGCCGGTCGACGTCGAAGTGGCGCCGGTCGGAAAAATTCTGGAACAGCTTCATCTGCCGAAAATCCATCGGCGTCGTGAAGCAGACGAGGTTCTTCAGCGGCCCGTCGGCATGGATCGACGCATACATCAGCGACAGCACGCCGCCGAAACAGTAGCCGATCACGCTGACGTCGGTCTCGCCGGAGTCCTGCTGCACCCGGCGGATGCAATCGGGGATGAAATCGAGGACATAGTCCTCGAACTTGAGCCCCCGCTCCTCCGGCCGCGGCGCAGTCCAGTCCAGCATGTAGACGTCGAAGCCGCGCTTCAGGAGGAACTCGATCAGGCTTTGGCCTGGCACCATGTCGAGCACGTAGCCGCGGTTGGTGGTCGCCATCACGAACAGGATCGGCACGCGATAGATTTCGTCCGCGAGCGGCCGGTAGTGATAGAGCTTCATGGTGCCGCGCGAGAGCAGCACGTCCTTGGGCGTCGTTCCGACCACGGGCGCGGCCGAGCCGAAATATTCCACGCCCTTGATGCTGCGCTGGATCGCGCGCTGCACCTCGAGCTGGATGCGATCCTGGACGGACGAGGATTGCTGCTGCGCGGCCGCAGTCATGTCTTTTCCCCGCTCTGTGACGGCGGACGTTTTGTGCGCGGCGGACGCGGCACGCCGGTCGCAGCCGTATCGGCGGCGACGACGTCGGCGTGCACCCGCTGCAACAGCGACATGACGTCGTTCAGCCGCCCCTCGATGGTGTTCAGCCGCTCGCCGAGATCGATCAGCTCGCTGCGGCTCGGCAGGTTCATGGTCGCGAGATATCGCTCCATGAAATCGCCAAAGGCCTTCTTGGCCCCGGCCGACGCGCCGGTCATCTGGCCCATGGCGCGGCTGAACTCTTCCGAGCCCATGGCCTGGTTGGAGAACGAGTTGAACTGCTTCTCCATGTCGGCGAGGAAGCTGTGCCACATCTGCACAGGATCGGTGGGCTTGTCCGCCATACGCTTCCTCCCTCGAAAACCGCTGGCGGGTCATACCCCGCTCGTTGCTCGCATTCCACACTGCCCGGTCGATGCGGTCAATATTCGACTATCGTTTCGGCCTGCTCGCATCGATGGCCGGCAAGCTTCTGCGCAACGGCGAAGCATGCAATAGTCGATGAACCTCGATCAGGGAGAGCGCCATTGACCGACGTTCCGTACCAGCCGCCGCAGCTCGCCAAGGCCAACGGCATCGAGATTTGCTACGACATTTTCGGCTCGGCGGACGCCGAGCCGCTGTTCCTGATCATGGGCCTGAGCGCGCAGATGGTGCTGTGGGACGACGAGTTCTGCCAGCAACTCGCCGCACGCGGCTTCCGTGTCGTCCGCTTCGACAATCGCGACATCGGCCATTCGACGAAGCTCACCGGCGGCAAGCGCATCACGCCGATCGATATTCTGAAGATTCGCCTCTTCGGTATCCTGCCCCAGGCGACCTACACGCTTCGCGACATGGCGAAGGACACCACGGGCCTGATGGACGCGCTGGGCATCCGCTCGGCGCATGTGGTCGGCGCGTCGATGGGCGGCGCCATCGCCCAGGAAATCGCGATTCATTTCCCCGACCGCATCCGTTCCCTGACTTCGATCATGTCGACCACCGGCAACCTGAAACTGCCGCAGCCGAAGCGCGAGGCGATGACGCTGTTGATGTCGCCGCCGCCGAAGACCAAGGACGAGTACATCGCGACCTTCTCCCGAAACTGGAAAATCCTGCGCCAGGGCAGCTTCCCGCTGGATGAGGCGCGAGACCGCGACCTCGCGGAGCGCTGTTACGCGCGCGGGCTGAACCCGGCCGGCGTCGGCCGGCAGCTGCGCGCCATCCTCGCCTCCGGCGCCCGCAACAAGGCGCTCGCAAACGTGCGGACGCCGACGCTGGTGATCCACGGCACCGTCGATCCGCTGGTGCGGCCTGAAGCCGGCAAGGACACGGCGAATTCCATTCCCGGCGCAAAGCTGCTGATGGTCGAAGGCATGGGCCACGCCATGCCCATTCCGATGTGGCCGCAAATCATCGGCGCGATTGCCGAGCATGCGAAGGCGGCGGCAAGGAAGGCGGCGTAGCCGCGCCGTCGCAGCGCTGCCCACCGTCATTGCGAGCGAAGCGAAGCAATCCAGCCGCGCGCCGGCAGGCGCGCAAAAAAATCGCTCGATTGCGCTATGGCGCGTTCGCGCACGCACTGCTTCGTAGCTGCGCTCCTCGCAATGAGCAGGGCGTTCGCGGCGAGCTTGTCTCTCCTAATGCAAACAGCTCCGCATTCTTCGTAGCCGGATCGCTGCGTCCGAGCACTCTGCGACATCCCGATGCGCTTGCTGCGAGCATCAACGTCATTACTGCGCGCGCGCTCCCTCCCCGCCACTCGCCTCGCCCTCTGAGCGGGGAGCGAGCGTGGCACTGCGCGCCTCGGAATGACGCGGAGCGCGCGTCACGTGCCCCGCAATGACTGCTAACTCCCCGCCCACACGTCCAGCACGTAGCGGTTTTGCGTGCCCATGTCGTCGATCCAGCGCGCAGCCGCTTCCTCGCCCGCGCTTGCCTTCTCGCGGTAGATGTCCATCAGCTTGCGTTTGACGTCGGGCTCCATCTTGCCGCCGTCGCCGCAGACGAAAATGACGGCGCCCTGCTCGATCAGGCTGAAGACGCGATCCTTTTGCGCGGCGATCAGGTCCTGCACGTAGGTCTTCGGACCGCTGCCGCGCGAGAATGCGACGTGGAGCTCGGAGACGTTCTGGTCCGCAAATCCCTTCAGCTCGTCGGCGTAGAGGAAATCCTGCTCGGGGTGACGGCAGCCGAAGAACAGCATCGCCGGACCCAGCGTCTTGCCGCTCGCCTTCTGCGACGCGCGCTCCTGCAGGAAGCCGCGGAATGGCGCGAGCCCGGTGCCCGGGCCGATCATGATGATCGGCTTCGCCGGATCGCCGGGCAGACGGAAGCCCGCCTTGGTCTCGCGGATCAGCGCATGCACGGTGTCGCCCGGCCTGCGATCGGCAAGGTAGTTCGAGCACACGCCCTTGAACGCGCCGTTGCCCGAGCTCGCAGGTCCCTCGACCACCGCGACCGTCACGCTGCAGTTCGAGCCTGCGGCCGCAGGTGACGACGAGATCGAGTAGTAGCGCGGCGACAGCAGCGACAGCATTTCGAGATAGAGGTGGAACGGCAGTTCGCAGGCCGGATGCTCCTGCAAGAGATCGAACGCCGACTTCTTCTTGGCCAGCACGTCGTTGCGATAACGCTCGGAGGATTCCGCATCCTCGCCGCACAGCGCCAGCAGTTTCGGCTTCGTCACCGGACAGCGGGTGTTGTCCGCCATGACCTGGATGTGCTTTCGCGTGGCGACCTGCTGCAGCTCGACGAACTCGGTCAGCAGCCGGCCGACGGAGATGATCTCGCCGACCGGCAATTGCGAGCGACGGCCCTCCCCGACATTGAGGCGGATGCGGTCCGCCGACATGAAGCCGAACCGGCGCGCCACCTTCTCGACCAGCGCCGCGTCGTTGCGCGGCAGCACGCTCAAATGGTCGCCGACGCGATAGCGTCACGCCCGGTGGCAGCTCGACCTCGACGTGCCGCGTCGAACGCGGCGACGCGTTGGGGCCGGCCTTGTTCTGCAGCTCGACGTTGGTGGCGATCTTCATCGGCATCGCGCCGCTTGCACCAACGATCGCCTGGGTCACCGACGACGCGACCGGCTCGATCGCATAGAGCGGCGCGTCGCCCGCCGCACGATCGAACCCGGTCTCGATGCCGAATTCCTTGGCGGCAACCGGACGCAGTTTTGCAAACCACGACTCGAACTGCCCTTCGAGATCGCCGCCGCGGGCATCGCCCTCGCCGCGCTCAAAGACATTGCGGGCGCCGGCCCCGGCGAGCTTCTGGTCGATGTAACGCGGAACGTGCTGGTAGGTCGCAGCCCAGTCCTTGTTGCCGCAGCCGAACACGGCGTAGCGCACGCCCGCGAGCGCATCCTTTGCGACCCCGTCATCCAGCCATTTGACGAACTGCCCTGCATTGTCCGGCGGCGCGCCGTTATAGGAGGCGCAGATGATCAGCACGCCGCCTTCCTTCGGAAGCTCGCCTACCGCCTCGTCGAGCGGCGCGAGTTTTGTCGCAAAGCCGTTCACCTGGGCCAGATCCGCCATGCGGGTGGCAAGCTCCTCGGCGCTGCCGAGATTGGAGCCGTACAGCACCAGCAGCGGCGTGTTGTGGCCCGGCCGCGTGACGGGCGCCGCCCGCGCAACACTGGAGGCCGCGGCAGGCTGCGCCGATCGTCCCGGCACCACCGTCCGCTCCGCGTCGCTGCGCGGCCGCACCTTGATCTTGAAGCCGTCCGGCTTGATCGTCAGCGTCTCCTTCAGCGCCATCTGATAGCGATTGTGGTCGATCAGGCGGAACCGCTGCAGGATCATGCCGATCGCGAGCGCCGCCTCATGCATCGCAAAGCCGCGGCCGATACAGGCGCGCTGGCCGTTGCCGAACGGCTTCCAGGCATTGATCGGCCGCTTCGCTTCCGCCTCCGCGCTGAAGTTTTCCGGATCGAACGCGTCGGGGTTCGGTCCCCACACCGACGGGTCGCGATGCAGCGCGAGCACCAGCACGGTGATGAACGTGCCCTTCTTCAGCGTGTACTTGCCGCCGCCGATGGTTTCGTCCTTGAGCGGATGGATGCCGTAGGCCGGCGCCGGCGGCCACAGCCGCAGCGCTTCCTTCAGAATCTGGGTGATGTAGGTGAGCTGGGTCACCTGCTGATAGGTCGGCCTGACGTCGATGTCCGGACCCAGCACGCGGTCGACTTCCTCGTAGGCCTTCTTCAGCACCTCCGGATGCTTCAGCATCGCATAGAGCGTGCAGGACAGAAGGCCGCTGGTGGTCTCGTGCCCCGCGATCAGGAACGTGTTGATCTGGTAGCGGATGTTGACGTCGTCGAGCTGCTCGCCGGTTGCGCGGTCGACGCCGGTCATCATCGCGCCGAGCATGTCCTTCTTGGCCTGGGCGGCCTCGGCGTTCTTGCGCCGCTCGGCGACGATCTCGTCGACCATCGCGTTCATGAACGCGATGTCCTTCTCCATGTCCTGGCGGCGGCTGCGCATCCAGAGGCCTTCGAGCGGCAGCCCGCGCGTCATCATCACGGTCTCGAGCGAACGCACCAGCGACTCGACGAACGGATGGTAGTCGCGGCGGTAGAACGAGTTGAAGCGGTAGTCGAAGCCGCACAGGCCGATGGTGTCGAGGGTGAGCGCCGTCATGTCGTGCACGACGTCGATCTCTTCGTCGGCGTTCAGCCGTTCCCATTTCTTGACCAGCTGCTCGGCGATATCGACCATCATCGGATGGTAGGACTGCATCGCGCGGTTGCCGAACGGCTGCATCAGGATGTTGTGCGCCTTGCCCCAGTTCGGCTCGGTGGTGTCGGCCGTGAACAGCCCGTCGCCGGCGATGGCGCGCACGCGGCGCAGCGCGCCGCGCACCGCCTTGTCGAAGCGCTTTTCGTCGCTCAGCTCGTCGACCAGATCGGCGCCGGAGACGATGACGATGCGGCGCGCCCATCATGTCGAGCCAGTAGATCGGGCCGAGCTCCTTCGCCATCCGCGCCAGATGCTGCACCGGCGACGTCGAATTGATCGACAGCATGTTGCCGACGATCGGCTTCTTCGGCGGATGCGGGATCGAGCTCAGTGAGTTTGTCAGCGCCATGGTCTTGCGTTGTCCCCTGTGGCTTCGATCGAGCCGCATCTCTATCGTGGCCATGCCAAGTCCACGTGAGTCGTCCCGGCCAAGCGAAGCGCGAGCCGGGACCCATACGCCGTGTCGCTCGTGAGGCGACGAGCGCCAGTGCGCACTCACGGACTCGGAGGGTATGGGTCCCCGCCTTCGCGGGGACGACGGCTGGAGTGTGTGGTTGCTCATCAACTCAATTTACCTCAGCCTACCCCGCGATCCGGCGGCGGTACCATTCGATCAGCTTGTTGCTGACCTCCTCCGGCTTTTCCTGCTGCGTCCAGTGGCCGGAGCCCTTCACCAGATACTTCTCCAGGTCCGGCACCAGCTTCTCCATGCCGTCCGCCGCCGACGGCGGCAGCACGCGGTCGTTCTCGGCCATGATCATCAGCGAAGGAACGCGGATCGTGAAATCGAGATCTGCCGAACGCTCCCAGTTGCGCGTGAAATTGCGATACCAGTTGATGCCGCCCGTGAAGCCGGTCTTCGTGAAAGTGTCCACGAACACCTTCTTCTCTTCCGCCGACAGGATCGGCTCGCGCGGGTCCTTGGAACTGTCGTAGCCGGCGACCATCTGCGGGAACGCGAGCATCAGCGTCGACGGCGTGTCGCTCGTTGCTTGCGACGCCAGCCTGCGGCGCTGCAGCCGGCTGCGGAGCCGGCTTCCGCATGAAGAGATCGAACGTCTGCTCGACCCGGGAACCGAAGATCTTGTCGGGCTCGCGCGCCGGATTCTGGAACTGGACGATGTACATCATGTCGCCGAACCGCTTGCGGAACAGCTCGATCGGATCGATCGGCGCGCGCGGCAGATGCGGCGTGTTGACACCGGCGACGCCGGCCACCCGCGACGGATGCCGCATCGGCATCGCCCAGACGACGAAGCCGCCCCAGTCGTGCCCGACGAACACGGCGCGCTCGACGCCAAGATGATCCATCAGGCCGACCATGTCGCCCGTCAGGTGATCGAGATCGTAGTCCTCGACCTTCTCGGGCCGGTCGGTCGCGCCGTAGCCGCGCTGGTCCGGCGCGATCACGCGAATGCCGGCCTCGCCCAGCGCCTTGATCTGATGCCGCCAGGAAAAGGCCAGCTCCGGCCAGCCGTGGCAGAGGATGACCGGGACTTTGCCGTCGCCTGGTCCGGCTTCGTAGTAGCCCATGCGAATGCCGTTGGTATCGGCGAACTTGAGCGGCGGCATTTCAATCATGACGGACGAACCCTATTCACTACTAGTTTTTTGTTTGAGCATGATCTTTTCAGAAAACCGGTACCCACTTTTCCGGATCATGCCCTAGACTACCGCAGCCCGTCCCGCATCGCCTTTGGCGTCGCTCCCGGCTTCGGCCTTTGTCCCGTAAGGCCGCGGCAAGCACAGCGAGCTCCTGCGGCAGCATGTCGGCCATCGGACGCAGATTGGGGATGACGTTCGCGCCGGCGATGAAGCCGAAGTCGAGCTGATCGCGGTAGCTCTGCACCGTGATGTTGAGCGCGAGCCCGTGCGCCGGGATCGACACCGGGAAGATGTGCAACAGCTCGGCGCCGGCCCCATAGAGCGTCTGTCGCGGCCCCGGCACGTTCGAGATCGTGACGTTGGCGGCCGGCGGCAGCACGTCGGACAGGTTGGACCGGCTGTAGAGCAGCGCGAGGATCTGCACGACGATCGGCGCGCCGAGCATCGACACGTTCGAAAGCTGCGGCACCAGCGCACGCATCGGATGCGACAGCTCCTTCGATTGCGTCGCCCCGCCGATGATCGCCTCCAGCCGCTCCTTCGGGTCCTCGATCTGGGTCGCGAGCGAACAGACCATGGCGAAGACCTGGTTGTTCGCGTCCGCATTGCCCTCCTCGCGCAGCGAGATCGGCACGGCCGCGGTCAGTGACCGGCCGGGCAGCGCGTTGCGCTCGAGCAGGTAGCGGCGCAGCACGCCGCTCGACAGCGCCAGCACGACGTCGTTGAGCTTGCCGCCGGCCTTCTTGGCGATGTCCTTCGCCTCCGACAGCGAGATCGTCACGGTGGCGTAGCTGCGCTCCGACGACACCGCCTTGTTCAGCTCGGTCGACGGCGACATCATGCCGGCGATGCTGTCGCGCGATTTCGGGTTGGCGGCGCGCGATGCCATCTCCGACATGCTCTTGAGCATCTCCGGGAGGTTGCCGGCGAACTTCACCGCGTTCTCGATCTGGAACATCGCGTTGTCGAACAGCACCGCGCCGAGATCGCCCTTGCCGATGCGCGGCAGCGAGATGTCCTTCGCCGCCGAGGCGCCGAGCGGGCGGCTCCAGAGCTGCTGGTAGGAATCGATGAAGTGCGCGGCGATGTCGCGCGGCTCGCGCTTGGCGCTGACCTGTTCCGCGGGCTTCGGCACGTCGCGCGGCACCGGGCTGATGTCGTAGATCATGTTGGTGAGCGCCGCGCCCGCGCCGCCGTCGATGCAGGCATGGTGGATCTTCGAGTAGAGGCCGATCTCGTTGTTCTCCATGCCCTCGAAGACGTAGAACTCCCACAAGCGGACGCGCGCGGTTCAACAGCTTGGCGTGCATCCAGCCGACGGTGCGCTCGAGGATGGCGCGGTTGTGCGGCGCCGGCAGGCTGGCGCGGAAGATGTGGCGGTCGATGTCGAACTGGTCGTCCTCGACCCAGCTCGGATGATCGATGTCCAGCGGCGTCTTCGCCAGCCGCGACTTCAGGATCGGCGCGATGTGGATGCGGCTTGCGATCATCGCCTTGAAGTCTTCGAAGAAGTCGCCCTGATATCCGTCCTTCAGGCGGAAGATCGCCATGCTGCCGACATGCATCGGCATCTCGGGCGTCTCGAGATAGAGGAAGGATGCGTCGACCGAAGAGAGCTGGCGCGGTGCGTTGCTCATGATTCCTCCCCAAAAGGCACGGAGTGACCGGCGCCTTTGGCGGCGCTTCTTATAAGATGCGAGTTTGAATGCATTGCCGATGCCGATGCAATCGCTAATTCGGTCGATCGGTCAAAGGTCTGAGGGTCGCGCGCGATTAAATCGCGCTGAGGCCAGTCGACAGCGACGGAGGCAGCAGTTGCGCCTATTTGTCCTTGCGCGCGCCGAGCCCCGCCATGTTCATAAACATATCCTGGAAGCGTTCGGCGACCTTCGGATCGAACGAGAACCAGGTTCGCATCAGGGCGTCGGGCGTGAAGTTCGCGATGTTCTCCTGCATCTTCGCCTGCATCTGATCCATCATGGCTTCCTGCATCGGCTTGACGTCCGGCAACCCGAGGAAGTCACGCGCCTCGATCGGCGTGCAGTCGATTTCGATTTTAGCTTTCATCGTAAAGTGTCCCAAAGCCGGCCCGTCCAGGCTTCGAGCATAGCCGTGAAACCGGGCACCGGCCAGCCGTTTCGCAACCGCGAACTGTTGCCGCAGACAACAGATGAGCATTGAGGCGCGCCCCCGCCTGTGGCATCGATTGATCCCAAGACTGCGACCTCGGGCCGCCCAGGGCCGGAACGCGCGAAAACGCCGTTTGGAAGCAGAACAGGAGTTCAGGGAGGAATTTATGTTGAAGGGAATGATTTCCGCGGCGTCCGCTGCGGTCCTGCTCGCGGCCGCATCGCCGGCGCTGGCGCAATCCAACGAAATTACCGTCGGCGTCACGATCTCGGCGACCGGGCCTGCCGCGGCGCTCGGCATTCCGATCAAGAACACGATCGAGCTCTTGCCGACCGAGATCGGCGGGATGAAGGTCAAGGTCATCCAGCTTGACGATGCCGGGGATTCCACGACGGCAACGACGAATGCGCGCCGCCTGATCACGGAATCGAAGATCGACGTGCTGATCGGTTCCTCGACCACGCCGCCGACGATCGCGGTCTCGACGGTCGCCAACGAAGCCGCCATCCCGCACTTCACCCTGGCGCCGATGCCGGTCAACGAAGCCCGCGCGAAGTGGTCGGTGGTGATGCCGCAGCCGGTGCCGCTCATGGCCAAGGTCATGTTCGAGCACATGAAGAAGAACAACGTGAAGACGGTCGGCCTGATCGGCTTCTCCGATTCCTGGGGCGACCTCTGGCTGAACGAGTTCAAGAACCAGGGCGTGCCGATGGGGCTCGAGCTGGTCGCCGACGAGCGTTTCGCGCGTCCCGATACGTCGGTCGCCGGACAAGCGCTGAAGCTTGTCTCGGTCAAGCCGGACGCCGTGCTGGTCGCCGCATCCGGAACCGGCGCGGCCCTGCCGCAGGCGACGCTGCGCGAGCGCAACTACGCCGGCCTGATCTACCAGACCCACGGCGCGGTGAGCATGGATTTCATCCGCATCGCCGGCAAGGCGGCCGAGAACGTCATCATGGCCTCAGGTCCCGTGATGGCGCCGGAAGGCCAGGACGACAGCGCGCTGACCAAGAAGCCCGGCCTCGCACTCAACGCCGCCTACGAAGCCAAGTACGGCGCCAACACCCGCAACCAGTTCGGCGCGCACATCTATGACGCGTTCGAGATCCTCAAGCGCGTCATCCCAGTGGCGCTGAAGACGGCAAAACCCGGCACGCAGGAGTTCCGCGAAGCCATCCGCCAGGCGCTGCTGAGCGAGAAGAACCTCGCCGCCAGCCAGGGCGTCTACAATTTTACGGAAAAGGACCGCTACGGCGTGGATGACCGCGCGCGGATTCTGCTGACCGTGAAGGACGGCAAGTTCGCGGTGGTGAAGTAGCATGCACTGCGAACTGCGAGCCAGTGCGTCGACGGCAGCGCTGAGCGCAATCACCGCGCGTCCATTGCCGAGCGAAGCGACGCCGTTCTTCGAACGGCTATCTCTCGCAATGACGAAATAGGCGCCGCTGCGGCCTATCAAATCCCCAGATAGCTCGCCGCCACCCTTGGATTGGCGGCGACCTCTTCGCGCCGTGCCGCTGAGGACGAACTCGCCGAGCTCCATCACGTAGGCGCGGTCGGCGACTTGCAATGCGGCGCGGGCGTTCTGCTCGACCAGCAGGATCGACACGCCGGATTGCCGGAGCTCGGCCACGGTGCGGAAGATGTCGGCGGCGATGCGCGGGGCGAGGCCGAGGCTCGGCTCGTCCAGCATCAACAGGCGCGGATGGCCCATCAAGGCCCGGCCCATCGCCAGCATCTGCTGCTCGCCGCCGGACAGCGTGCCGGCCAGTTGGCGGCGTCGTTCCTTGAGCCGCGGGAACAGCGCAAACACCTTCTCCAGCGTCTCGGCCGCCTGCGCGGCCTTGATGCGAAAGCCGCCGAGCAGGAGGTTGTCCTCCACCGGCATCGTGCCGAACAGCTCGCGATGCTCCGGCACGAGGCAGAGGCCGGTGGCGACGCGATCCTCGATCTCGAACCGCGTCAGGTCGCGCGCGCCGAACGTCAGGCCGCCCTTCAGGCGCAAAAGGCCGATGATCGCGTTCAAGCAGCGTGGTCTTGCCGGCGCCGTTGGCGCCGATGATGGTGACGATCTCGTTCTGCCGAACATCGAGGGACACCGACCGCACGGCTTCGACATTGCCGTAGGCAACCGACGCCTTGGTGACCGAGAGCAGCGCTTCGCTCATGCCGCGACACCGAGGTAGGCTTCGATCACCGCTGGATCGTTCTTGATCGTCTCCGGCACGCCCTCTGCGATCTTGGTGCCGAACTCCAGCACGACGACGCGATCGGCCAGTCCCATGACAAAACCCATGTCGTGCTCGACCAGCAGCACGCCCATGCCGTCGCCGCGAAGCTGGCGCAGCAGCGCCGCGAGGCTTTGCTTCTCCATGTGCCGCAGGCCCGCGGCGGGCTCGTCGAGCAGCAGCAGCACCGGATCGGCGCAGAGCGCGCGCGCGATTTCGACGATGCGCTGCTGGCCGAGCGGCAGGCTGCCGGCCAGCTGATGCATCCTGTCGCCAAGCCCGACGCGCTCGATCTGCCGCGCGGCCTCCGCCAGCAGGCGCTTCTCGTCGGCGCGGTCGAACCGCAGCAGGCTGGCGATCGCGCCCGCGTGGCCGCGCAGGTGCGCGCCGAGCGCGACGTTCTCCAGCACCGTCATGTCCGGGACGAGCTTCACGTGCTGGAACGTCCGTGCGATGCCGAGGCGGACGATGCTTTGCGGCGACGCGCCGTCGATCCTGCGGCCATGCGACGAGATTTTTCCGCCGTTGGCGGGCAGCACACCGGTGATCAGGTTGAACATGGTGCTCTTGCCGGCGCCGTTCGGACCGATCAGGGCGACGATCTCGTTCGCTTTCACGTCGAACGACACGTTGTTGACGGCAACGACGCCGCCAAATTGCTTGCGGGCCTCGCGCACCTCGAGCAGCGCCCCTGCCCCGTCGCCGGTCTTCTCGCGCACCGGCAGCGCGGCGGCATCCGTCTCGATCTTCCTCTTGCTCGCCGACCGCTGTGGAAGCAGCGCCATCAGGCGCGGCCAGAGGCCGCCCGGGGCGACCTGCAGCAGCAGCACCAAAAGACCGCCGAAGACGATGGTCTCGAGCTGCGCCTGCACCTTGAACAGCGACGGCAGCACGCCTTGCAGAATGTCCTTCAGGATGGTGACGACGCCCGCGCCCAGCACCGCGCCCCAGACGTAACCGGCCCCTCCGACCACCGCCACGAACAGATACTCGATGCCGGCATTGAGACCGAACGGGGTCGGATTCACGAACAGCTGGAAGTGCGCGTACAGCCAGCCGGACAAGCCGGCCAGCACCGCGGCATGGATGAAGACCAGAAGCTTCATCTTCGCGGTCGGCACGCCGAACGCTTCCGCCGCGACATGTCCCCGCCGCAGCGCACGCACGGCCCGGCCGGTGCGCGAGTCGAGCAGGTTCAGCGTCAGCACGGCCGAGACGATCACCGCCAGCCAGATGATGAAATAGATCGCACGCGGATCGCCGAACTTCACGGAACCGATCACCAGCGGCGGAATGCCGGAAATGCCGTCGTTGCGGCCGAGCACCCCCACCTTGCTGAAGATGTAATAGAGGCTGATGCCCCAGGCGATGGTGCCGAGCGGCAGGTAGTGGCCTGAAAGACGCACGGTGATCAGGCCGAGCAGCACGGCCGCGACGCCCGCAACCAGCAGCGATACCGGCAACGACAGCCACGGCGACACGCCGTAAGCCGTGGTCAGCAACGCTGTCGTGTAGGCGCCAAAGCCGCAGAATGCCGCCTGCCCGAATGATGTCAGCCCGCCGACGCCGGTGAGAATGACGAGGCCGATCGCGACCAGCGCTGCGAGCCCGATATTGTCGAGCAGCACCAGCCAGAACGGCGGCAGCCCCGGCACGAACGGGATGGCCGCCATGACAACTGCAAAGACGAGAACCGGCCAGCGCTGCATCAGTCGTGCTCTTCTTCGACTTCGGGCGCGGCCAGCGAGCGCAGCACCAGCACCGGCAGCAACAGGGTGAAGACGATCACTTCCTTGTAGTTGCTGGCGTAGAACGACGAGAACGCTTCCACGCAGCCGACCAGGATGGCCGCGACCGCGGTCAGCGGATAGCTGATCAGCCCGCCGATGATCGCCGCGACAAAGCCCTTCAACCCGGTGAGGAAGCCGGTGTCATAGTAGACGGTCGTGATCGGGACGATCAGCATGCCGGAGATCGCGCCGATCATCGCGGCGAGCAGAAACGCAAGCTGGCCCGAGAGCGAGGTGCGGATGCCGGCGAGCCGCGCGCCGATGCGGTTGACGGCGGTGGCGCGCAGCGCCTTGCCGTAGAGCGTGTAGCCGAAGAACAGCCACAGCACGACGATCAGCGCGCAGGTCGCGCCATAGATGGCCAGGCTCTGGCCCGAGACCGGCACGGGCCCGAGCGGGATGCTCGTAGACGAAAGCGCCGGCCCGCGAAGCCCTTCAGGACCGAAGAACACGAGCCCAAGACCCAGCAGCGCGAAATGCGCGCCGACCGACGCAATCAGCAGCGTCAGCACCGAGGCTTCGGCCATCGGCTGATAGGCGACGCGGTAAAGGTATGGCCCGAGCGGCGCGACGATGATCAGCGACAGGAAGAACAGCGCCGCAACGTTCGTGGTCTTGCCCGCAAGGACGTTGGTGAGCAGCAGGATCGCCACCGGCAGCAGCAGGTACAGCGCCACCGAGCGCAGGAAGGCCGCAAGACGAAACGACTGCCGCATCGACCAGAGGTCGAAAGCGAACGCGACCGCGCCCATCAGGACGCCGAGCCAGACGGTTCCCGGCACCTTGCCGGCCGCCAGCAGCGCATAGGTCAGCGCGCCGAACGTGACGAACTCGCCTTGCGGTATGAGGATGACGCGCGTGACGGCGAAGACGAGCACCAGCGCCAGGCCCAAGAGCGCGTAGATCGCACCGTTGGTGATCCCGTCCTGAAGCAGAAACAGAAGGATCGTGCTGTCCAAGGCCCCTTCCCCATTGCATCCGGCTTTTCTGCCGGGTGTCCACCGGGAGCCGCTTGTTGTCAGAGGCGAATAGCAACGGGATCGGACCGCCGCAAGGCCGACCAATTGTCATTCCGCGGCACCGCCTTGCAACTTTCCGATGTCGCTATGGGCGACGCCGCGCAACGTTTCGACGTCATTCCGGGTTCGCGTCAATTCGCCACGCGCGCGCCGCCGTTGCGCACCTTGGCGGCCTCGAATGCCGCAAGGCGTTCGGCGAACTTGCCGTTGGCAGCATGCCCGCCTTCACCGCGCCCTGCTGCGGGATGGTCTCGAAGAAATGGCAGGCGACGCGGTGGCCGGGGCCGGCCTCGCGCAAGAGCGGCTCCTCCTGCTTGCAGCGCGCCTGGGCGTAGGCGCAGCGGGTGTGGAAGCGGCAGCCCGACGGCGGGTTGAGCGGGCTCGGCACGTCGCCCGGCAACAGGATGCGATTGCGCTCGAGCGTCGGATCGGGACGCGGGATCGCCGACAACAGCGCCTGGGTGTAGGGATGCGACGGCTTCGCATAGAGCGTGCGCTTGTCGGCGATCTCGACCAGCTTGCCGAGATACATCACCGCCACGCGGTCGCTGATGTGTTTCACCACCGCAAGGTCGTGGGCGATGAAGAGATAAGACAGACCGAAGCGCTGCTGCAGGTTCTGCAGCAGGTTGATGACCTGCGCCTGGATCGAGACGTCGAGGGCTGAGACCGGCTCGTCGCAGATGATCAGGTCGGGATTGACCGCGAGCGCCCGCGCGATGCCGATACGCTGGCGCTGGCCGCCGGAAAACTGATGCGAGTAGCGGCTCGCATGCTCGGGCGCGAGGCCGACCACCTGCAGCAATTCCCGCACGCGATCCTCGCGCTCCTTGCCTTCGGCGATGTCGTGCACGGCCATCGGCTCGGCGATAATCTCGCCGACCGTCATGCGCGGATTGAGCGAGGCGTAAGGGTCCTGGAAGATGATCTGCATGTGGCGGCGCATGCGGCGCAGCGAATGCTTGTCGAGGCCGGCGATATCCTTGCCCTTGAACTCGATCGAGCCCGTGGTCGGATCGATAAGCCGCAGGATCAGGCGACCCGTGGTGGACTTGCCGCAACCGGATTCACCGACCAGCGCCAGCGTCTCGCCGCGCTTGATCTCGAACGAGACGTCGTCGACCGCGCGCACGAGGCCGACGGTCTTCGAAATCACCACGCCGCGGCGCACGCCGAAATGCTTGACGAGGTTCTGCACCCGCACGACCGGTTCGGCTAGCTCATGCGGCAACTCCGGCGAGCAGTTCGACCGGCGCCTTCCAGCAGGCGACCTGATGCCCCGGCGTGATGTCACGCAGCGGCGGCGGCTCCGCATGGCAGCGCCGGTCGGCGAACGGACAGCGCGGGGCGAAGCGGCAACCCTTCGGCTGATTGTGCGCGCTCGGCACCACGCCCTCGATGGTTGCGAGCCGCGGCCGCTCGACGTCCATGCGGGCGATCGAGCCGAGCAGGCCGATCGTATAGGGATGCTGCGGATCGGCGAACAGGTCGCGCACCGGGCCGCTCTCGACGATCTTGCCGGCGTACATCACGACCACCTCGTCGGCGATCTCGGCGATGACGCCGAGGTCGTGGGTGATGATCAGGATCGCCATGCCGAGCCGCTGCTGCAGGTCGCGCAACAGGTCGAGGATCTGCGCCTGGATCGTCACGTCGAGCGCCGTGGTCGGCTCGTCGGCGATCAGGAGCGTCGGATCGCAGGCGAGCGCCATCGCGATCATCACCCGCTGCCGCATGCCGCCCGACATATGGTGCGGATAGTCGTCGAAGCGGGAGGCCGCGGACGGAATGCGCACCAGCTCCAGCATCTCGATGGCGCGCTTGCGCGCCGCCTGCGGCGACAGTTGCTGATGCGCGCGAATGCCCTCGACGATCTGCTGGCCGATGGTGTGCACCGGGTTGAGCGAGGTCATCGGCTCCTGGAAGATCATCGACAGCTTTTGCCCGCGCAGCAGCCGCCGCTCTTCCTTCGAGAGTTTCATGAGGTCCCTGCCCTCGAAGATGATGCCTTCGCCTTCGACGCGGCCGGTGTCGGCGACGAGGCCCATCACCGACAGTGACGTGACGCTTTTGCCGCAGCCGGATTCGCCGACCAGACCGACGGTCCTGCCGCGGTCGACCTTGAAGCTGACGCCGTCGACAGCCTTGAACAGCCCGCGATCCGTATCGAAATAGGTACGCAGATCGCGGACCTCCAACAACGCGTCAGACATTACGTTCCACCCGTTCCTAGTGCCCTGCGTTTCATGGTCCGACGTCGAGCGCCTTGTAGAGCATCGACGCATAGATGTTGTGCGCCTTCAGGTTCTTCAGCTTCTTGCTGGCGACCATCACGACGCCTTCATGCACGATCGGCACCCACACCGCGTTCTCGTGCACCTTCCTCATCACCTTCGAGAAATTCTCGTACCGCTCCTTGTCGGTCAGCGCGGCGCTGCCGGCGTCGAGCCACTCGTCGGTTTCCTTGTCCTTCCAGTTCATCCGGTTGGGCGTCGGAACGTTCTTCGAATGCCAATAGAGGTTCGCGGCATCGCCGACGCTGGCGTAGGGATAGGCGATCGACCAGATGTCGTAGTCCTGCTGCGCCAGCTTGGAGAAGACGATGGTGCCGTCCCACATCTGGATCTGCAGGTCGACGCCGATCTTGCGCCAGTCGCCCTGCACGGCTTCGGCGACCTTCGGCGAGCGACCGCCGGCGAAGCCGTAGAGCTGCAGCGTCAGCTTCTTGCCGTCCTTGTAGCGGAAGCCGTCGGACTCGAGCTTCCAGCCGGCCTCGTCGAGCAGCTTGGCCGCCTGCGCCGGATCGTACTTGCCGAGATGGGTCGGCGTGTCCGGATTGAAATCGGGCGTCTTCGGATGGATGTAGGTCGATGCCGGTTCGGCGTTGCCGAAATAGACCTGGTCGGCGATCGGCTTGCGCTGCACGGCCAGGCTGAGCGCCGTCCGCACCCTCACGTCCGAAACGTTCTCGCGCGATGATCTTGAAGCCGAGATAGAAGGTGCGCGTCTCCCGCTCCGGATGCAGGATCGACAGCGTCGGCATCTTGGCGATCTGCGGCAGATACTGGTCCGCCATCGTCGATCGTGAGGTCCATCTGCCCGGAGGCCATCGCCGCAAGCCGCGCCGCCTCTTCCGGCACGATCCTGAAGACGATCTTCTCGAACTTCGCCGGTCCCCGGTTGGCGTAGAACGGCGGCCCCCACTTGTATTCCGGGCGGCGCGTCAGCACCGTCTGGTTGCGCGGCTCCCACGACGTCCAGCAGTACGGCCCGGTGCCGTCGAAGCCCTTGACGCCGAAATCGCGGCCGAGCGCCTTGACGTTGTCCTCGTTCAGGACCGTTGCCTGGAACATGGTCAGGTTGGGCAGCAGCTCGCTGAACGGCTCCTCCAGCTCGTATTCGACCGTGTAGCGGATCGGTGCGCGCGGACATCCTTGACCTTGCCCATGCGCCAGTAGAACGGCGACTTGGTCTCCTTGTCGACCACGCGCTTGACCGAATAGACGACGTCGGCCGCGGTGAACTTCTTGCCGCTGCAGAAGGTGACGTCGTTGCGAAGCTTGAAGGTGTAGGTCTTGCCGTCCTCGCTGATGGTCCAGGATTCGGCGAGCAGCGGCTGGATCGTCTTCAGATCGTAGTCGAGCGACACCAGCGTGTCGCCGACGAGATACATGGTCATCGAGCCGGCGCTGGTGCGCGCCGGATCGTGGTGCGCCGCCTCGATCGCATTCATCACGGTCAGGGTCTGCGCCTGCGCCAGCGGACAGCGCGCCGAGAAGGACAGACGCTGCAAGCAAGACCCTCCTCATCGCCACCTCCCTGCACGTTGTTGTCCCTGCGGCCTTCGTCGTCTGGCCGCGGCGAAGCAACCCTCCGGTTGCGCTTACGGCGAAACGTCGAGCGCCTTGTAGAGCAGGTACGACGGATAAGGGTTGTGCGCCTTCAGGTTCTTCAGCTTCTTGTTGGCGACCAGCACCACGCCCTCATGCACGATCGGCACCCACACGCGCGGCCTCGTGCACCTTCTTCATCACCTTGGTGAAGTTCTCGTCCTTGTCCTTCTCGGTCAGCGCCGCGCCGCCGGCCTCGAGCCACTCGTCGGTTTCCTTGTCCTTCCAGTTCATCCGGTTCGGCGTCGGAATGTTCTTCGAGTGGAAGTAGAGCAAGGCGGCATCGCCGACGCTGGCGTAGGGGTAGGCGATCGACCAGATGTCGTAGTCCTGCTGCGCGAGCTTGGAGAAGACGATGGTGCCGTCCCACATCTGCAGCTGCAGATCGACGCCGATCTTGCGCCAGGAGCCCTGCACGGCTTCTGCGACCTTCGGCGAGCGACCGCCGGCGAAGCCGTAGAGCTGCAGCGTCAGCTTCTTGCCGTCCTTGTAGCGGAAGCCGTCGGACTCGAGCTTCCAGCCGGCCTCATCGAGCAGCTTGCCGGCCGCCACCGGATCGTATTTGCCGAGATGCATCGGGATGTCCGGACTGAAGCCCGGCGTCTTCGGATGGATGTAGGTCGACGCCGGCTCGGCATTGCCGAAATAGACCTGATCGGCGATCGGCTTGCGTTCGACCGCCATGTTGAGCGCGGTGCGAACCCGCACGTCCGACACGTTTTCGCGCGATGTCTTGAAGCCCAGGTAGAAGGTGCGCTGCTCGGCCACCGGCCGCAGCACCTGCATGTTCGGCATCTTCGAAATCTGCGGCAGGTACTGGTCCGGCATGGTGGTGGTGACGTCCACCTGGCCGCTCGCCATCGCCGCGAGCCGCGCCGCCTCTTCCGGCACGATCTTGAAGACGATCTTCTCGAATTTGGCCGGGCCCCGGTTCTGATAGAACTCCGGACCCCACTTGTATTCGGGGCGCCGCGTCAGCACCATCTGGTTGCGCGGCTCCCAGCTGGTGAAGCAGAACGGCCCGGTGCCGTCGATGCCCTTCACGCCGAAGTCGCGGCCGAGCGCCTTGACGTTCTCCTCGTTGACGATGGTCGCCTGGAAGACCGTGAGGTTCTGCAGCAGCTCGCTGAACGGCTCCTCGAGCTCGTACTCGACGGTCACGTCGTCCTTGGCCCGGACCTCCTTGACCTTGCCCATGCGCCAGGTGAACGGCGACTTGGTCTCCTTGTCCATGACGCGGTTGACGGTGTAGACGACGTCCTTCGCCGTGAACTTCTTGCCGCTGCAGAACGTCACGTCGTCGCGCAGGTTGAAGGTGTAGGTCTTGCCGTCCTCGCTGATGGTCCAGGATTTCGCCAGCAGCGGCTTGATCGTCTTCAGATCGTAGTCGAGCGACACCAGCGTATCGCCGAACATGTACATCGGCATGCGAGCCGGCGCTGGTGCGCGCCGGATCATGATGCGCGGCCTCGACGCGAGTTCATCACTGTGAGCGTCTGCGCCTGCGCGTACGACATCATGCCGATGGCGGCCGCAGCCGCCAACAGCACTCTCTTCATCCTGATCCTCCCTGTCGCGTCGTTGCGCGTTATTCTCAGGCTCGTTAAGCTCCGCTTGAAACCTACATGCTGAAGCCTTACTGCTGCAGCCTCGGATCGAGCACGTCGCGGAAGGCGTCGCCGAGAATGTTGGCGGCCAGCACGATCAGGAAGATCACGAGGCTCGGAATGATCGCGATATGCTCGGAGATGAAGAGGAAGTCGCGGCCCTGCGACGCCATCATGCCGAGCTCGGCGGTCGGCGGCTGCGCGCCTAACCCCAGGAAGCTCAGCGCCGAACCGATCAGGATGATCTGGCCGAAGCGAAGCGTCAGGAACACGAAGATGGTCGAGATGCAGTTCAGCGTCAGGTAACGCCAGATCAGCGCGGTGTCGGACACGCCGACCGCCCGTCCCGCCTCCATGAACTCCTGCCCCATCACGCCGATGGCGGCGCCGCGCGCGACGCGGGCGACGTCCGGGATCGTCGCGACCACCACGGCGATGATCACCGCCGTCAAGCCGGCGCCGGCGATCGCCGCGACCGCGAGCCCAAGCAGGATCGCCGGGAACGCCAGCATGATGTCGACGATGCGCATGATCCAGCCGTCGAGCTTGCGGAAATACGCGGCCAGAATGCCGAGGAATCCGCCGAAGACAGCCGCCGACGATCACGCCGATCAGGCCGATCGCCAGCGTGTTGCGGGAACCGTAGATGACGCGGCTCAGCACGTCGCGGCCGGCGGTGTCGGTGCCGAACCAGTGCGCCGCGCTTGGCGCCTGCATCGCCTTCGACAGGTCGGTGTAAGTAGGGATCGTAGGGCGCGACGATCGGCGCGAAGATCGCAGCCAGCACGACCGATCGTCAGGAAGATCGCCGCGAGCGCCGCCGCCTTGTCGCGCGCCAGCCGGCGCATGATGCTCGCGCGGCCCGGCAGAGCGACCTGTTGCAGTTCGCCGGTGACGGGAGCTTCGGTGGCGGCGTCGAGCGCCAGCGGTGCCTGGATGTTCATTGGCGCGCCACCCTCGGATCGAGATAGACGTACATCACGTCGACCAGCAGGTTGATCAGCAGAAACGCCAGCGCGAGGATCATGATCGCGCCCTGCGCGGTCGGGAAATCGCTGGAGATGATCGCGCCGACGGCGAGGCGTCCGACGCCCGGCCAGGAGAACATCGTTTCCGTCACCACCGCGCCGCCGAGAAGGAACGCGGCCTGCAGGCCGATCAGCGTCACCACCGGGATCAGCGCGTTGCGGAGCGCGTGGTGGACGATGACGACGCGCTCGCGCAATCCCTTTGCCCGCGCCGTGCGCACATAGTCGGCGCCGAGCACTTCGAGCACGGACGGTGCGCGTGAGCCGCGCGATCGGACCGATCAGCACGCTGCCGAGCGTCAGCGCCGGAAGGATGAGGTTCGGCAGGCCGCCGTCCCAGATCGGGCCCGCGCGGCCGAGGAACGGCAGCAGCGCCCATTTGTATCCGACATATTGAATGAGGATCAGGCCGATGAAGAAGATCGGCATCGAGACGCCGGCGACCGCGACCGCCATGATCGACCGGTCGACCAGCGTGCCGCGCTTGACGGCTGCGATGGTGCCGAGCGTCATGCCGATCGGGATCGCAAACAGCATGCCGGCGATCATCAGCTCGAGCGTCGGCCCCATGGTCGAGCTGATCTCTTCGATCACCATCTTGTTGGAGATGATCGAGCGGCCGAGATCGCCGTGCATCACGCGCCAGATGTATTCGGCGAACTGGACGATGATCGGCCGGTCGAGTCCGAGCTCGAGGCGAATGGCCGCGATCGTGTCGGCCTTCGCGTCAGGGCCGGCGATGATCGCCGCGGGATCCGCAGGCACCACCTGCATCAGGCAAAAGCACAGGAACAGCACGCCCAGCAGCGCCGGGAGCGAGATCAAGAGCCGATGGACGATTTGCCGTCCCATATCGAACCCGCCGGATCGTACCTTAGAGCGCGCGCGGCGATGCTTTTTTCGGCATCGATCCCCTTGTTGGCGAAGCCGCGAACGTCACTCCTCCCTAAGCCGCTTCGGCTCGATCCAAGCCTTGCGACTTTCGTTGACTGGAAACGTTACAGCTTTCGGAGGGGGTGTCAAACAATCAAGCATTCCAATGCTCTGCGTCAAAATGCGTCGGAACATGCTGCAATGTTATTGCACGACAGTGTGACGTAATCGGCAGGTCAGGTCAGCGGTCTCCGGATTTGAGGCTTCGACAATGTTCTGCGCCGGACCTTTCACGGCCGCCACCGTCATTGGATGACGCAAATCGTGATTTTACGGAGCGCAGTCCGGGCGTTAACCGCCTCGCCATGAGCATTCCACGAATCCCCGAAGCCGTCGTGTTCGACATGGACGGCCTCTTGTTCGATACCGAGGCGATCTATCGCGAAGCGATGATCGCAACGGCGCTGCGGCTCGGCTTCGAGATGCCGGACCAGGTCTTCCTCGCGCTGGTCGGCTTGCCGGCGGAGGCGAGCCGCGCGCAGCTGCTCAGTCACTACGGCAATGACTTCGACGTCGACACCTTCTGGGTCGAATCGGCGAACGACTTCCACAAGCTGATCGTCGGCAGGACGTTTCTCAAAGCCGGTGTTGTCGAGCTGCTGGGACATCTGGACCGCTCCGCCTTGAGCTGCGCGATCGCCACGTCCTCCCGCCACCAGGACGTGCAGCGGAACCTCAACGCGCACGACCTCGAGCGACGCTTTCATGTCGTGGTGGCGCACGGCGACTACGTGTTGGGAAAGCCCAATCCCGACCCGTACCTGAAGGCGGCCGAGCGGCTTGGAAAGCGGCCTGAGAACTGCCTGGCGCTGGAGGATTCGTTCAACGGCGTCCGTTCGGCTTCGGCGGCCGGCATGATGACCATCATGGTGCCGGACCTGATCCAGCCGACGGACGAAATCCGCAAGCTCTGCCTGCGGATAGCGAAGGACCTGCATGAGGTCCGGGAAATCTTGTCGTCCATGGCAATCGGCCGATAGTGGGGTTCCAGGTCCGCCGCAATCCGACCTTGCCGGCGCGCTCGACCGATCGGCGGTCCTGAGATCGTCTGGCTCGCGATACCATGAATGCTGAGCGCCCGCGTCAGCTGCGCGACGAGGCCGCCGGAAAGCGACAGTTACCGAGGCGACGCAAAGGGTATGAACGGCACTCTTTCTCGACGCGCGAAAATAGCGACGTTCAATTGGCCGCGGCGTGTAACGGCACGACGAGGGTTAAATGGGTGCCTCCGGTCAACTCTTGCCTCGTCAATTCGCCCCCCAAGGCAGTAACTCCTTCATCGCAGCCTTGAAATGATCCGTAGCCTGGTGCTCGGCCCAACCTCGCTCGTCTCGGTACAACTCGAAGGCGAAGAATTCATTCGGGTTTGTCGGCGAGCGGTAGTGCAGCTTGAGTTTGATACCTGGCTCCGCCATACGTCGAGGCTATCAATCCCTCCATGATGGCCGCAACTACCTTCCGCCTCGCCTTCTTCGCTTCGATGTTCATGGCGACGACGAACCCGGTATTGAGATCGTTGTAGCCGTGCTTGCATTCGTTCATGGCCTGTCCTCCAGATCTCGGTTCGCGCATCGACATGTCCGCAGCATGGGTGCTACCGACAGCCTGCTGTCCGTAGCCTCTTTGTTTCTACGCCAATGAGGGCCCGAGCTTTGAGCGCGCAGAAACCACTGTCTGGACGCTTGCTCGCGTCAGCTCCTATTCGGCCGCGGCGACACGTTCTTGCTCTGGTCGTCCGCGCCAGCACGCCCGACGACACCAATGCGTCGAGCTCGCCGGATGAAAGGCCAAGCTCGGCCAGCACCTCGAACGTGTCCTGGTTGAGCGCCGGAGCCGACTTGATCTCCGTGGTCTCGTCGGGGAAGCGGAACGAGCGGCCGGGGACCGTCACCGGTTTTGGATTGTTCGGCAGCTTGACCTTGGTGAGCACGCGCGAATTCGGGTTGCTGCCTTCCTCCTCGAAGATGCGCTCCATGGTGCGGACCACCCCGCTTGGAATGCCGAGCTTCTGGAAGGTGACGACCGCCTCCTCCGCCGTGCGCTGCGCAGCCCATTCCTCGACGGTCTTGTCGACCTGCTTGCGCAACTCCGGATCGGCGATATAGCCAGGCCTGCGGCCGACACTCGGATCGGCCCATTCCGGATGCCCCATCAGCTTGCAGAGGTCCTTCCACATCTTCGGCGTCGCAGGCGCGACAGTGAAATAGGCGTCCTTGGCCTTGAACGAGCCGCCGAAGCGGTCGAACGGCCGCTGGCCGTAGCGTCGCGGGATCTCGCCGTTGACGTCGTAGTCGGGGACGAGCGAATGGAGCATCGAGGACAGCACCTCAAGCATGCCGACCTCGATGAACTGTCCCTTCCCCGTCCGGCCGCGTTCGACGAGAGCGCAGAGCGCGGCGTTCGCCGCATGCGCCGCCGTTCCGTGATCGCCGACGAGCACCTGGCAGTTCAACGGCGGCCCGTCGGGATGACCGTTCAGATTCCAGACGCCGCTCATCGCCTGGATGATGCCGTCGAAGGCGACATACTTCTTCTTGTCGCTCCAGCTGCCATAGCCGGTGATGTGCACGAGGATGGCCTTGGGGTTGAGCTCTTGCAGCCGCGCGAAGCCGAAGCCCAGCTTGTCCGGCACGCCTGGTCCGTAATTGGTGATGATCACGTCAGCCCACTTGAGCAGCGGGTCCAGCGCCTTCTTTGCATCGGCATGGCCGAGATCGAGTGCGACCGCGCGCTTGCCGCGGTTCTGAGCGGCGAAAAAAAGACTGTTGCCGTATTGATCGACGGCAACGGCGTTGCGCGCGTGCTCGCCGCTCGGCGGCTCGATCTTGATGACGTCGGCGCCGTGATCGCACAGGATCATCGCTGCATGGGGGCCTGCGATGAAGTGCGCGATCTCGAGCACGTGGATGCCGTCGAGCGGACCTTTGGTCTTTGCATTCGTCATCGGGACCCTGCTTCCTCGCTGGATTGGCGATGCGTGCGTCAGCCTGTTCGTTGCCGTCATCTTTCTATCTTTAAGGGACGCCGGCGCCGTGGTCGCAAGCCTGGCGCGTGTTCCTTGAGCCGTGCCGACAGCCAGAGTGCGGCGCGGCAGGCACGCGTTGCAACCTGTGCGGAAAGCATGGGCCTCGCCCGCTGACGGCGGGTCTCAGCCGGTAGACAATCTCCCGTTCGCAACGGCAATGTGCCTTCACACAGAACAACATGCCGCGCGCGGCTATAAATCCTGGAAACGCAGGGGAACACGAATGTTAAGTACACGTTTCACCGATCTCGTCGGTATCGAGCACCCGATTGTGCAAGGCGGGATGCAATGGGTCGGCCGCGCGGAGCTCGCAGCGGCGGTGTCGGAGGCCGGCGGCCTCGGCATCATCACCGCATTGACCCAGCCGACCCCCGACGACCTGCGCAAGGAAATTGCCCGTGCGCGCACCCTCACCAAGAAGCCGATTGCGGTGAACCTGACGATCCTGCCGACCATCAAGCCCCCGCCCTATGCCGAATACCGCCAGGCGATCATCGACAGCGGCATCAAGGTGGTCGAGACCGCCGGCAACAAGCCGCAGGAGCATGTCGACGAGTTCAAGAAGCACGGCATCAAGGTCATCCACAAATGCACCAGCGTCCGTCACGCGTTGTCGGCGGAGCGCATGGGCGTCGATGCCATCTCGATCGACGGTTTTGAGTGCGCCGGTCACCCGGGCGAAGACGACACACCCGGCCTGATCCTGATCCCGGCGGCGGCCGACAAGGTGAAGATCCCGATGATCGCCTCCGGCGGTTTCGGCGACGGCCGCGGGCTTGCCGCCGCGCTTTGCCTGGGCGCCGAAGGCATCAACATGGGCACCCGCTTCATGGCGACCAAGGAAAGCCCGATCCATCAGCTGGTGAAGGAACAGATCGTCGCCAACGACGAGCGCGCGACCGAGCTGATCTTCCGCACCATGCGCAACACCTCGCGCGTGGCCAAGAACCCGATCAGCACCCAGGTCGTGCAGATGGAGAAGGAAGGCGCAAAATTCGAAGACGTTCGCGACCTCGTCGCCGGCGCCCGCGGCAAGCAGGTTTATGCCACCGGCGACTGGAAGGACGGCATCTGGTCGGCCGGCCAGGTGCAGGGCCTGATCAACGACATCCCGACCTGCGCCGAGCTGATCCACCGCATCGTCCGCGACGCGGAACAAATCATCCGCGGCCGGCTCGAGGGCATGCTCCAGGGCGGAGCCAAGCGCGGCGCCGCCGCCTGACAACCATCCGCATTTTGAGGTAGTTTCAAGAAGCGCAGATCAATCGATCTGCGCTTCTTGTCTTTGCAAGCGCGTTTTATCGGGAGGCGGCCATGGATCTTCGTCTGCGCGGCAAGCGCGTGCTCATCACGGGTGCATCGAAGGGAATTGGCGCCGCCGGCGCTGAAGTCTTTGCCGAGGAAGGCTGCGACGTGGTGATCGCCGCGCGCAGCGGCGAAGCGCTCGAGCAGTTGTCGCAGCGACTGCGCTCACAGCACCAGGTCAACGTCACCCCGCATGTCGTGGACCTGCGCGACGGCAAAGCTCTGGCGCGGCTTGCGGAAGCCACCGGGCCGATCGACATCCTGATCAACAACGCCGGCGACATTCCGCAAGGGACGATCGAGAGCGTCGACGAGGCGAAATGGCGTCACGCCTGGGAATTGAAGGTGTTCGGCTACATCAACCTCACCCGCCTCGTCTACGCGAAGATGAAGGCGCAGGGCCACGGCGTCATCGTCAATATTCTCGGCGCCGCCGGCGAGCGGTTGAACGCTGGATACATCGCGGGCTCCACCGGCAACGCCGGCCTGATGGCGTTCACGCGCACGCTGGGCAGCCGCAGCCTCGCCGACGACAATATAAGAGTGGTCGGCATCAATCCGGGCCCGGTCGAAACCGACCGCATGACCACCCGCCTCAAGGAGCAGGCGAAACAGCGCCTCGGCGACGAAGGCCGCTGGCGCGAGCTGATCAAGAACTATCCGCGCGGCCGCGCCGCCTCACCGCGCGAGATCGCCGACATGATGGCGTTTCTGGCCTCGGACCGTTCCGGCTATACGACCGGTGTCATTATGACGATCGACGGCGGCCTCACGGCCGGCGGCGGGGCGATGTGATTGAAAGAGGTGATGCCATGAAAGCCTACGTTCTGACTGACAACGGTCCGAAGATCACCGAAGTCCCGCAACCGCAAGCGAGTGGCGAGCAGGTGCTGGTGCGCGTCCGCGCCGCCTGCCTCAACCGCGCCGATCTCGGCATGGCGAAGGGCCGCGCGCATGGCAGCCGCGGCGGCGCCGGCACCACGCTCGGCGGCGAAGGCGCCGGCGAAGTCGTAGCCGTCGGGCCGCAGGCGAAAGGGGTGAAGGTCGGCGACCGCGTGATGGGCTCGATCAACGGCGCCTTCGCCGAGTTCGGCCTGATGGATCCGGGCCGCGCGTTCCAGATCCCGGCCAACAACATGAGCTACGAGCAGGCGGCCACCCTCCCCGTCGCGCTCAACACCATGCACAACGCCGTCGTCACCGCGGGCGCCTTGAAGCCGGGTCAGACCGTCCTCATCCAGGGCGCGAGCTCCGGCGTCGGGTTGATGGCGATGCAGATCGCCAAGCTGAAAGGCGCAAAACTCGTGATCGGCACCTCGACCGACGCCGGCCGGCGCGCGCGGCTGAACGAGTATGGCGCGGATCTCGCGCTCGACACCACCGATGCCTCCTGGGTCGACCAGGTGCTGAAGGCGACGGACGGCACGGGCGTCGACCTGATCGTCGATCAGGTCTCGGGAAAACTCGCCAACGACAACCTGCGTGCGACGAAATACGAAGGCCGCATCGTCAATGTCGGCCGGCTCGGCGGCATGACCGGCGAGTTCGATTTCGACCTGCATGCGCTGCGGCGGATCAACTATATCGGCGTCACCTTCCGCACCCGCACGACCGAGGAGATCCGCGCGATCACGACGGCGGTGAAGAACGACATCTGGGACGCGGTCGTCTCCGGCAAGCTGAACCTGCCGATCGACAAGGTCTTTCCGTTCGAGGAGGCCGACGACGCCTACGCGCACATGACCGCGAACAAGCATTTTGGAAAGATCGTGCTGCGGATGTGAGCGTCACCAGGGCGGGAGCGCCGCGTTATACTCAGTCCGCGATTTGAGTATAACTTGCGGCTCTCGCGCCTGTTGATGACGACGACAATAATGTTCGCAAGTTGCGAACCATATTCATTTGCATAAGGCTTTGCGAATATCCGCAGCCGTTGACCGCGCGCCGTCAGTTGCTAAACGGGGCGCTCGAACCAGGACCGGATATGAGCAACGTCAAACAAAAGGTCGCAGCGATCTCGATCGCAGCCAGCGCGAGCATGGCCGCGCTGAAGTTCGCGGTCGGCATCGCGATCGGCAGCCTGGCGCTCATCTCCGACGCGCTGCACAGCCTGACCGATCTTATCGCGACCGTTGTGACGTGGATCGTCGTCCGCTTCTCGGACCGGCCGGCCGACACCGAGCACCACTACGGTCACGGCAAGATCGAGAGCCTGTCGGCGCTGGGCGTCATCGCCCTGCTCTATGTGCTCGCCGGCGGCATCGTCGTTGAGGCCGTCAGCCGTCTGCGCGACGGCACCGCGCCCTCGGCGATCACGGCGGTCCCCTTTATCGTGCTGCTGGTCGACATGGCGGTCAATTTCTGGCGCGCCCGCGCCCTGCAGAAGACCGCGCGCGAGACCAAGAGCCAGGCGCTCGCGGCCGATGCGCTGCATTTCACGTCCGACGTCTACGGTTCGGTCGCGGTCATGATCGGCCTCGCGCTCAGCGCCTGGGGCTACAAATGGGGCGATGCGGCGGCCGCCATCGGCGTCGCGGTGTTCATCTCCCTGCTCGGCCTGCGGCTCGGGCGGTCGACCGTCGAGACGCTGATGGACCGCGCGCCGGAGGGCGCAGCGCAGAAGGCGGAAGCGGCGATCCGCGCCATTCCCGGCGTCATCGACGTCGAGCGGTTGCGCCTGCGCATGGTCGGGCCGACGCATTTCGTCGACGCCAGCGTAAAAGTGCCGCGGACGCTGCCGATCGACCGGCTCGAGGACATCAAGCGGCAGGCGCAGGAGGCGGTCGACAACGTGCTGCGCGACGCCGATCTCACCTTCACCGCCATCCCGGTCGCCCGCGACAATGAAAGCGTCCGCGACCGCATCATGGTGATCGCCAGGAATTCCGGGCTCGCGATCCACCACGTCACCGTGCACGATCTCGGCGACCGGCTCACCGTCGGCATCGATCTGGAGGTCGACGGCGGCATGCCGCTCGGCGACGCGCATGAGATCACGCGGACGCTGGAACAGGCGATCCGGTCCGACTTCGGCGCCGACGTCGAGGTCGACACCCACATCGAGCCGCTCGAGCCGGAGCTGCCGCTCGGCATCGAAAGCGGAGCCGGCCGGGTCGAGGTCATCCGCAAGGAGCTTGCCCGGCTCGCGGCCGAGGACGGCGCCCTGCACGACATTCATAATGTGCGCGTTCGCGACAGCGAAGGCCGGCGAGTTCGTCAACTTCCACTGCCGCGTCAATCCGGCGATGACTGTGACCGAGGTGCATCAGCGGATCGACGAGATCGAGCGCGGCCTGCGCCGGGCATTTCCGACCGTGAAGCGGGTGATCAGTCACGCCGAGCCTGCGCGCTAGGACTCTTTCAGCGAGGGATCCGAACAACCGCATCCACAGATTCGCGCGTCAAGTGAATCGTTGGTCGTGCATGGTTCACGTTTCGGACTCACTTTCTGAACGGCGCGAGCGCTTAAAAACTGCGTGGGACGAATTTATTTCGCCTTAACGATTCGTTGACTCTCGACAAATCGCCGAACGTGGATTCAAATCAAAATCGATTCGGGAAGATGCTCAACATCGTTTCCGGACTTGGATGATGGGGCTTCATCCCGAGGGGGAATGCATGACGCGTGTGCGTGCTGCGGACGCGTGTGTTCAATCCGATTCGATCAAGGGATTGGCACAATCGATCGCGAAGCCGGCTTACCACCGGCTGGTGCTCGCAGAGCCGACACTGCGCCGAGCTGTTCCGACGCTGATCATCGCTTTTCTGGTGACCATTTGCGTCGGCGCCTTCGTCCAGGTGGTCGACCAGAGCCGATTGCAATACGCCTCGGCAAGAAAGGAAGTGACCGCACTCGCCGATCTCGTTGCCGACCGGCTCGAACGTCCGCAATCGCCGCGTCAAGAGCGTGCGGCCGCCGCCGAACGTCTTCAGGCCCTGTTGCCGGGTCTGATGCCCTCCTGGGGTATAGCGGCTGGCCGGCACGTTCTTGTCGTCGATGACGGAGGCCGCATCCTCGCCCGCACGCCCGAGAGCCGGCAGCGCGATCGCCGATCAGGCCGCCGATGTTCTCTCCGGCGCCGAAGCGTTGCTGACGCCGGCCTCGCGCGCGGGCGCCGCCGAAGTGCGGCTGCCGAACGGCGCAAGCGCGCTGGCCGCGCTGCGCGCGATCAAGCCGACATCGCTGCAGCTCGATCGTCGTGCAGGAGCTGCCCAGCGTGTGGCTGCCGCAACAGGCTGCGCTGTCGATCACGCTTTCGGCGACCACCGGCTTCGTCGTGCTGATCCTCGGCTTCGCCTTCCACTGGCAGTCGACGCGCGCGCGCGAGGGCGACCTGATCAACGACGCCGTGCGCAGCCGGATCGACACCGCGCTCAATCGCGGCCGCTGCGGCTTATGGGACTGGGATCTTTCGCGCGGCCGTATTTTCTGGTCGCAGTCGATGTTCACGATGCTGGGGCTGGAAAGCCGCAGCGACCTGTTGACCTTCGGCGAGGTCAACGCGCTGGTCCGCTCCGACGACATCGATCTGTTTCATTTCGCCAACCAGCTGATCTCCGGCCACGCCGAGAGTTTCGACGAGACGTTTCGGATGCGCCACGTCCACGGACACTGGATCTGGCTGCGCGTGCGCTGCGAGCTGGTGCGATCGCCCGACGGCGGCACGCACCTGATCGGCATCGCGCTCGACATCACCGAGCAGAAGAGCCTCGCCGCCAAGACCGTCGAGGCCGACCTGAGGCTGCGCGACGCGATCGAGACGATCCCGGAGGCCTTCGTGCTCTGGGACGCCGACAACAAGCTGGTGCTGTGCAACTCCTACTTCCAGCGCCTGCACAAGCTGCCGGATACAGCCATCACGCCCGGCACCTCCTACGAAACGGTGGTCGAGGTCGGCCGCATGCCGCAAATCCGCGAGCGCGTCGCCGACGGCTCTTCGCAGGAACACGGCGCCCAGACGTTCGAGGCGCAGCTCGACGACGGCCGCTGGCTGCACATCAGCGAGCGCCGCACCAAGGACGGCGGCTACGTCTCGGTCGGCACCGACATCACCACCATCAAGGCGCATGAGCACAAGCTGCTCGAGAACGACGGCCAGTTGCGCGCCACCGTCAAGGACCTGCAGACGTCGCAGGCGGCGCTGAAGCGGCAGGCCGCCGAGCTTGCCGATCTGGCGCAGAAATACGCGCTGGAGAAGACCCGCGCCGAGGAAGCCAACGCCACGAAATCGCGCTTCCTCGCCAACATGAGCCATGAGCTGCGCA
Organism: uncultured Alphaproteobacteria bacterium; assembly: GCA_963757845.1. GTDB lineage: Bacteria > Pseudomonadota > Alphaproteobacteria > Rhizobiales > Xanthobacteraceae > P52-10. The sequence continues at coordinate 127,316 of CAVWTB010000041.1, read as the reverse complement.
CGCCGCTGAACGCGATCATCGGCTTCTCCGAGATCATGGGCAGCGGCATGTTCGGCCAGCTCGGCTCGGAGAAGTATCAGGAATATTGCCGCGACATCCTGGCCAGCGGCCAGTATCTGCTCGACGTCATCAACGACATCCTCGACATGTCGAAGATCGAGGCCGGCCGCGTCAAGCTCGACCTCGAGCCGCTCGATCTCGCCCGCACCGTCGGCGAATCCTTGCGCGTGGTGTCCGGCCGCGCCGAGAACAAGCACCTGACACTGCGCGCGCAGACGCAAGCCGACATGCACATCGTTGCCGATCGGCGTGCCGTGAAGCAGATCGCGCTCAATCTGTTGTCCAACGCCGTCAAGTTCACCCCCGACGGCGGCACCGTCACGGTGCGTACGCGCAGGCTCGAGAACTCGGTGATGCTGATGATCGCCGACACCGGCATCGGCATCGCCCCGCAATCGCTGGAGCGGCTCGGCCGCCCTTTCGAGCAAGTGGAAAGCCAGCTTTCAAAGACCTATCACGGGTCGGGCCTGGGCCTCGCCATCGCCAAATCGCTGGCCAAGCTGCATGGCGGATCGATGCGGCTGCGCTCGAAGCTCGGCGTCGGCACGGTGGTGATGGTCACCCTGCCCCGCGACGTGTACCGCCTGAGCGCGTCGTCCCGGGCCGCTTGAGCCCTAGTCTTCGAGGATCTTCAAGAACACGCGCCTGACGTCGGCTTGCGTTTCCTTCAGCCGCGCCTCCAGCGCGGAAAAATCCGGCTCGTCCGCTGCGCGCGCCAGCAGCCGCAAAAGGTCGGCGCCCGCCTTGTCCGGCCTGAACCGCTCGCTGAGGCACAGGCGGAGGATCTGGTTGAGGTCCTGATAGAGGCGCATCGCCGGCCGCAGCACGTCGGCATCTTGCTGCTGCAGCACGCCGAGACGGGCGGCGGCATCGAGCACGCTCAACGTGCTGGTATCGAGAATCTGCGGCTGCTCGGAGGCGTGCACGAGCTGCAGGTATTGCGCGACGAACTCGACATCGATCAGGCCGCCGGCGGCGTATTTGAGGTCCCAGATGTCGGCGTCGCCCTTCTCCTGCGCGATCGCCTGGCGCATCTCGAGCACGTCGTTGGCGATGATGCGCCGCTCGCGCGGCCGCGTCAGCACGCCCTTGATGACGGCCTCGATCTTCTCGGCGAAAGGCCGGTGACGCGGACACCACGCGCGCGCGCGTCAGCGCCATGTGCTCCCACGTCCACGCCTCGAAATCCTGATACTGCGCAAAGGCGTCGAGCCGCGTCGCGACCGGGCCCGAGCGGCCGGAGGGTCTGAGCCGCATGTCGATGTCGTAGAGCACGCCATGGTTCGTGCGCGTGGTGAACGCGCTGATCAGCCGCTGGGTCAGACGCGCAAAATAATGTCCGCCCTGCAGCGGCCGCGCGCCGTCGCTGTCGGGATTTTCATGGTCGAAGTCGTAGATGAAGATCAGGTCGAGATCGGACGACGCGGTCATCTCGCGGCTGCCGAGCCGTCCCATGCCGATGACGGCGGTTTCCTGATCCTTGACCCTGCCGTGCTGACGCGCGAATTGATCGGTGACGAGGCTGTGGATCGTGCTGACGATGCCTTCGGCCACGTCGGCAAAGGCGATCCCGGCCGACTGCGCCGACACCGTGCCGGAGAGAATGCGCGAGCCGATCAGGAACAGGCTCTCCTGCCCGAACAGCCGCAAGCGGTCGAGAAACTCCTCATAGGAATCGGCGTCGGCCAGCGCGACCTCCAGCCGCTGCGATATCTCCTCCCGGCGCGGCATCGCGCCGAAGAAGCGCGGATCGACCAGTCCGTCCATCAGCCGCGGCTGCAGCGCCAGCATGTCGCCAAGCCGCGGAGCGGCGCCGACGATCGAGGCGATCAGCGAGACGAGGTCCGGGTTCTGCTGCAACAGGCCGAGCAAGGTGCCGCCGCGCTGCACGGCCTGCAGGAAGTTGTCGAACTGGTTGAGCGCGCTGTCCGGATTTTCCGCGCGCGCGAGGCTGGTCAGGACGACCGGCAGCATGCCCTCCAGCGCCTCGCGGGTCGCCTCGGCGCGCAATGCGCGGTATTCGCCGACGAGCCAGGCTTTCAGCGTCTGTGCCGCCGCCACAGGCTGCTTGAAGCCAAGTTCGCTGATGTGCGCAAGCAGCCGCTCGTCGGCCGCGCCGCGGCGAAAGTCGAGCGCGGGAGCGGTGGGCGACGTCGTCCGCTCATCCTCGAACAGGCGGCTGTAGTGGCGCTGAACGCAGCGCAGATGGGTCGAGCAGCGCTTCGGCGAAGGCGTCGCGATCGGCAAAGCCCATGAAGCGCGCAAAGCGCTCCATGCCCACGTTGTCTTCCGGCAGCGTATGCGTCTGTTCGTCGGCGACCATCTGCAGGCGATGCTCGACGACGCGCAGGAATTCGTAGGCGCGCGTCAATTCATCGCGCGCGCGTGACGTGATCCAGTGGCCGGCCGCCAGCACTTGCAGTGTCTCGAGCGTGCGGCGGGAGCGCAATTCAGGATGCCGCCCGCCGGCAATCAGCTGCTGGGTCTGGGCGAAGAACTCGATCTCGCGGATGCCGCCACGGCCCTGCTTGACGTTGTGCCCCTCGACCGCGATCTCGGCATGGCCCTTGTAGGCATGCATCTGCCGTTTCATGTCGTGCACGTCGGCGACCGCTGCGAAGTCGAGATACTTTCGCCAGACGAATGGCGCGATCTCGCCGAGCAGCCTTTCGGCGGCCTTCAGGTCGCCGGCAACGGGGTTCGCCTTGATCATGGCCGCGCGTTCCCACGTCCGTCCCTCGCGCTCGTAGTAGCCGAGCGCGGACGCGGTCGAGACGGCGACCGGCGTGGACGCGGGATCCGGGCGCAAGCGCAGATCGACCCGGAAGACGTAGCCGTCGGCCGTGCGCTGCTGCATCAGCCGCGCCATCCCTTGCGCGATCCGGACGAAGAACGGCTGCGGCTCGATGTCTGCTTTCAGCGAATTTGCTGTCCGCATCGTAGAAGACGATCAGGTCGATATCGCTCGAATAGTTCAGCTCGCCCGCGCCCATCTTGCCCATCGCCAGCACGATCAGGCCGCAGCCGACCTCGGGCGCCGCGGGATCGGCGGGCGCGATGCGGCCCCGCCCCGCCTCCTGCGCCAGAAGATAGCGGACCGCGCATTGCGTGGCGGTCACCGCGACATCGGTGAGCGCCGCCGTCACGCGCATCACCGGCCACACGCCGCCGATGTCGCACAGCGCAATCAGAAGCGCGGCCTCGGCCTTCATGCGGCGCAGCAGCTGCATCGCCGCGGCATCATCGGCCGCGGCCGCCATGTCGGCGCGGAGCCCCGCGACAAGCTCGCCGATGCGGCGATCCGGGTCGGCGCCAAGCACGCGCAGCGCGCGAGCAGCGTCCGTGCGGATCAGATCGAACAGGTAGGGAGAGGCCTCGGCGACGCCCTCGAGAATTGCGCGGGCCTGCGGCGATGCCGCGCAGATCGCATCAAAAGCCGATCGTGGCTCGGCCGGCAGATCGCTCAGCCAGCCGGCGAGCTGCCGCCGTCGCGTCGTCCGGCGAAAACAGCTTCGGTCCGGTGACGAAACGCGCCGCGAGCGATCGCTCATCCGCGCTGTCGGCCGCGGAAAGGGTCATCCGATCTTTTGATCCGCACCCCGGCGGGGAAGGACGAGGGTTGCGCGCAGCCCGGGGTGATTGTCGCTGAGTCGCAACTCGCCACCATGCAACGTGGCGACAGCCGACGCCAGACTCAACCCCAGGCCGGAGCCGGGCAGGGTCCGGCTGGCTTCAAGACGCACGAAGCGTTCGACGGCGCGGGCACGATCCGCCTCGGGGATCCCCGCACCATGGTCGGCCACGCTCAGATGGACCGTCTCGCCTTCGCGCTCGGAGCGGATCGTCACGGTCGCATCCGCCGGTCCTGCGAACGGCCGGCTTGCCGTACTTGATCGCATTCTCGACCAGGTTGGCGAGCGCCTGGCTGATCAGTTCCCGATTGCCGTGCAGCGGCGCCGGCGACGCCTCTACCGCAAGCTTCAGGCCGTCGTCCTCGGCGAGCGGCTCATAGAGCTCATGGATCCCGCGCGCGACGTCGGCGGCGTCGAAGTCGGTCATGTCGCCACGCGCTTGCCCGGACTCCGCCCGCGCGATCATCAACAGCGCATTGAAGGTGCGGATCAGCGCGTCCGACTCATCGAGCGTCCGCTCCAGCGCCGTGCGGTAGTCGGCCTCGTTGCCGGATTTCGCCAGCGCCTCCTCCGCGCGATTGCGCAGGCGTGTCAGCGGCGTCTTGAGGTCGTGGGCGATGTTGTCGGAGACTTCCTTCAGGCCGCGCATCAGCGCCTCGATGCGTTCCAGCATCGCGTTGAGGTTTCCAGCCAGACGATCGAGCTCGTCGCCGCTGCGGCCGACGGGGAGCCGCTCGCTCAGGTCGCCCGCCATGATCCGCTGGGTCGTGCCGGTCATGGCATCGATGCGCGTCAGCACGCGGCGCGCAACCAGCACGCCGCCGCCAAGCCCGAGCACGATGACGACCAGAAACGACCATTGCGCGGCGGACGCCACCACGCCGAAGACGCGGCGCCGCTCCTCGAGGTCGCGGCCGACCAGCAGGCGGAATCCGCCGGACAGCTGCGAGACGCGAACCAGCGCGCGATGCTCTGCAAGGTCGCTTTCTTCCAGCCGGCGATATTTGGTCTCGGCCCAGCCGGTGCGATCGATGATGCCGGGCTCGAGCGAGCCGACATTGCCGGCGACGCCCTGCCCGGCCGGCGTCGCAACCAGATAAAGATTGGAGCTCGGGCGCAGCGCGCGGTTCTCGACCGCGGTCACGAGGCCACGCAGGCCGCCGCTTTCGAACCGGTCGATCAGTTCGCTGGTTTCCGAAAGAATCGTTTGGGTGATCTGCTCGGTGACGAGGCGGCGGGTATTCCAGGCGAAATAGCCGAGCAGCGTAAACGCAAAGAAGACGAACAACAGCAGATAGACGAGCGTCAGCCGAAACGCCGTCGTTCGTATCAGCTTACCGAATGCCGTCACGGATCATATAGCCTGCGCCGCGAATGGTGTGCAGCAACGGCTTATCATGGCCCTTGTCGATCTTCGAGCGCAGGCGCGAGATGTGCACGTCGATCACATTGGTCTGCGGATCGAAGTGATAGTCCCAGACGTTTTCGAGCAGCATGGTCCGCGTCACGACCTGGCCCGCATGTTTCATCAGGTATTCGAGCAGGCGAAACTCGCGCGGCTGCAGGTCGATCTTCTCGGCGCCGCGCGTCACGCGGCGCGACAGCCGGTCGAGCTCGAGCTCGCCGACGCGATAGCTGGATTCTTCCGCCGGCCCCGAGCCGCGGCGCGAGAGCACCTCCACGCGCGCAAGCAGCTCGGTGAATGAATAGGGTTTCGGCAGATAGTCGTCGCCGCCGGCGCGCAATCCCTTGACGCGATCGTCGACCTGGCCGAGCGCCGACAGGATCAGCGCCGGCGTCCGGTTGCCCTTTTCGCGCAAGCGTGCCGATCACCGACAGGCCGTCCCGTTTCGGCAGCATGCGGTCGACGATCATCACGTCGTAATCGCCGGTTTCCGCAAGCGTCAGGCCGGTTTCGCCGTCAGCTGCGTGGTCGGCAACGTGACCCGCCTCGCGAAATGCCTTCACGAGGTAGTCGGCCGAATCGCGGTCGTCTTCGATAATCAAAAGGCGCATGTCGGACGCAGGCTGAATCGCGGCTGGCTTCATTTTTGCACAACATGGCGTTGTGTGCGCGGTCCGATCAAGCCGACGGCTGTCGGCGACAGCGGCACATGAGGAGGCAAGAAGGAAACGGGCGGCGAGTTGGGGGCCTCGCCGCCCGTCACGCATCTTCCGACAGAGGGGGGCTCTATTCCGCCGGAAGAACAGCGTGGGGACGAGGGTTGAGCTCGTCCCCGGGAAGGGGCCGTCGGCGGGGGGCGACTGATGCCGGCGATCCATTCCCTTTCTCATATAAGTACGCCTTAGCCCCGGCCCAACGGGACTGCGACAAAACGTGACGAGCCGCCGGAGCGCACGCGGATAAGAACCGTGTTCTTGTTCTCGCTGCGCGCACTCTGGATCGCGTCGCGTATGTCGCCGACGCTGCTAACCGCCTTGCCGCCGACTTCAAGAATGACGTCGCCTTCCTTGAAGCCGCGCTCCGCGGCGGCGCCGCTCGGCTGCACCTCGGTCACGACAACGCCTTCCTTGCCTGCGCCGGCGACGCTGTTGGCGGGCGCAACCGTCATACCAAGCCGGCCGAGCTCCATGCTGCGTTGCGAGCGCTGACCGCGATCGCCCTCAAGCGAGGCGCGCGCTTCGCGCTGGTTCGGCAACTCGCCGAGCGTCAGGTCGACGGTCCGCTCCTTGCCCTTCTGCACCACGTTGAGCTTGACGTTGGCTGCCCGGCGCCATGCCGCCGATCGTGCGCGACAGCTCGCGCGCATCCTGGATCGGCGTGCCGTTCACCGACGTGATGATGTCGCCGGAGACGATGCCCGCCTTCGAGGCCGGGCTATCCGCCTGCGGCTCGGAGACCAGCGCGCCTTCCGCCTTCTTCATGCCGAGGCTTTCGGCAATGTCGGCGGTCACCGGCTGGATCTGGATGCCGATCCAGCCGCGGCTGACGGTACCCTTGTCCTTCAGCTGGGCCACCACCGACTTGACCGTCGACGCCGGGATCGAGAACGCGATACCGACGCTGCCGCCCGACGGCGAGAAGATCGCCGTGTTGACGCCGACGACCTCGCCTTGCGTGTCGAACGCCGGGCCGCCGGAGTTGCCCTTGTTCACGGGCGCGTCGATCTGGATGAAGTCGTCATAGGGGCCCGAGCCGATGTCGCGGCCGCGGGCCGAGACGATACCGGCGGTCACGGTGCCGCCGAGGCCGAACGGATTGCCGACCGCGAGCACCCAGTCGCCGATGCGCGGCTGGCCGTCCGACAGTTTCGCAAACGGGAAGTCCGTGCGGCCGTCGACCTTGATCAGCGCCAGGTCGGTGCGCGAATCGGTGCCGATCACCTTTGCCGCATAGGTCTTGCCGTCGTCGGTGGCGACTTCGACGCTGTCGGCGCCGTCGACCACGTGGTTGTTGGTCACCGCAAAGCCGTCAGCCGAGATGAAGAAGCCGGAACCCTGCCCGCTGATCGGGCCGCGGCCGCGCGGAGCACGCAAGCCCGGGAAGCCGTCCGGGCCGCCGAAGCGGCGGAAGAAGCGCTCCATCGGCGAACCGGGCTGGAACGGCGAGTCGTCGCTGTTGTCGGCCACGGGCTTTTCAGCGGTCTTGACGCGCACCGAGATCACCGACGGCTTCACCCGCTCGACGATGTCGGCGAAGCCGATCGGCTGCTGCACGTTGCGGACCGCCTTGTCGACCTGCGCCTGCGCGGGCGTCGAGAAAAGATGGCCCGACTGGAACGTCGGGGTCAGGCCGTAGGTCGCAACGCCGAGGCCCGCGACCACCGAGGCCATCAGCGCAACCTTGCGCGCGGCGAGAAGAGGTGAGCGGTTCTGCGGCTTTTGCGGGAAGGATCGGGTCCACCAGTCATTGTAAGCATCTCCAAATTCGAATCTCGTCGGCGCCATGCGCGCCGTGTCTGAAGCGATAAGATGGGCGTTGCCGGCTTACGGCGTCGTTTCGGACGGATTAAACTTTGGTAATGCTTGTGCCGCCCGTGCCGGCACCGGGTGAAACCTCCTTGCTGCCAAGGAGTTCCTGCAGTTCCGCCCGCTCCTCGGAACTGAGCGGCGCGACGCCCGGATCGCCGCCTATGCCTGAGCGGCGGCGGCGCGCGACAACCCAGAGAAGTGCTGCGCCGACGCGCAAGCGCGAGCGGCGGCAACAGCCAAAGCGCAAGCGTCTGCGCCTCAAAGCGCGGCTTCAGCAGCACGAACGCGCCATAGCGCGCCACCAGAAAATCGATCACCTGACCATCGCTGTCGCCGGCAGCGATCCGCTCGCGCACCAACAGCCGCAGGTCGCGCGCAAGCGGGGCATCCGAATCGTCGATCGACTGGTTCTGGCAGACCATGCAGCGCAATTCGCGCGACAAGCCTCGCGCGCGCGCTTCCTGCGCCGGATCGCGCATGATCTCGTCCGGCTGGACGGCCAACGCCTGCGACGCGCAGGCGATCAGCAAGGCAACGAACAGTGAGTGCAGGATACGCCGCAGGCCCATGCTCATTCCGCCGGCTGCAGGCGCTGCTTGTTGCGCGCCGGCTTTGGCGCACCGACGCGCAAGCGGCGGTCCGACAGGGACAGCACGCCGCCGAAGGCCATCATCACCGCGCCGAACCAGATCAGCAGCACCAGCGGCTTGTAATAGGCGCGGACCGCAATCGACCCGTCCGCATTCTGCTCGCCGAGCGAAATGTAGAGCTGGCTGAAGCCGCTCGTCAGCAGCGCGGCCTCGGTGGTCGCGGCGCCTCGCGCCGAAAACGTCCGCTTCGACGGCGACAGTTCACCGACCGGCCTGCCCTCGCGCTGATATCGAGAAGCGCGCGACCTGCTCGCGGTAGTTCGGACCCTGCCGCTGAACGACGCTTTCAAGCCTGGCCTGATAGTCGGCGACGGTGACGACCTCGCCGGCTTTGACCGCGGCGATGCGCTCGCTGTTCCAGGTTGTCTCGCAGACGATGCCCGAGCAGCGCCACGCCAAGACCTGCATGCGCAAAGGCAGTGCCCCATGTCGAGCGCGGCAGCCCGACCGCCCGCCGCAGCGACGACCTGTGGCGCAAGCCGCAACAGTCCCGCTCTTTCCACCAGATCGGACAGCGCGCCGACGATCACGAAGACGGCGAGCGCGATCGCCAGCGGCGCCAGCACCGCTCCGCCGCGCGTCCACGCCATCACCAGCGCCAGCGCCAGCAGCGCGCAAACGCCCGCGGCCATGAGCCGCTGCGCGGCGCCAAGCAGATCGCCGCGCTTCCACGCCAGCAACGGTCCGAACGGAACCGCCAGCAGCAGCGGCACGAACAAGCGGACCGAACGTCAGGTTGAAGAACGGAGCGCCGACCGAAATCTTCTCACCGGTCAGCGTCTCCAGCGCCAGCGGATAAAGCGTTCCGACGAACACCGTCGCGCACGCGGTGGTCAGCAGCAGATTGTTGAGCACCAGCGCGCCCTCGCGCGAGATCGGCGCGAACAGGCCGCCCTGCGTCAGCTGCGGTGCGCGCCAGGCATACAGCGCGAGGCTGCCGCCGATGAAGACGCAAAGAATGGCGAGGATGAACACGCCGCGGGTCGGATCGGTGGCAAAAGCATGCACCGATGTCAGCACGCCGGAGCGCACGAGGAACGTGCCCAGCAGCGACAGCGAGAACGCGAGAATTGCAAGCAGGATGGTCCAGACCTTCAGCGCATCCCGCTTCTCCATCACCACGGCCGAATGCAGACAGCGCGGTGCCGGCGATCCAGGGCATCAGCGATGCGTTCTCGACCGGGTCCCAGAACCACCAGCCGCCCCAGCCGAGTTCGTAGTAGGCCCAGTAGGATCCCATGGCGATGCCGAGCGTCAGGAAGATCCAGGCCAGCAGCGTCCAGGGCCGAACCCAGCGCGCCCACGCCGCGCTGATCCGGCCCTCGATCAGCGCTGCGATCGCAAACGAGAACGAGATCGAGAAGCCGACATAGCCGAGGTAAAGCATCGGCGGATGCACGCGCGAGACCGATGTCCTGCAGCACCGGATTGAGGTCCCTGCCCTCGAGCGGCGGATCGGCGATGCGCAGGAACGGATTCGAGGTGACGAGAATGAACAGATAGAAGGCGCTGGCGATCCATCCCTGCACCGCGAGCACCAGCGAACGCAGCACCGACGGCAGGTTGCTGCCGAAGATCGCGACCAGCGCGCTGAACAGCGCCAGGATCAGCACCCACAGCAGCATCGAGCCTTCGTGGTTTCCCCAGACGCCGGTGATCTTGTAGAGCAACGGCTTCGCCGAATGCGAATTCTCGAACACGTTGACGACGGAAAAGTCGGAAACGACATAGGCGATCGTCAGCGCGCCGAACGCGAACAGGGCGAAGGCGAACTGCGCAACCGCCGTCGATCCGGCAACGCCCATCAGCGTCGGTTCACCGAGCCTCACGCCGATCATCGGCACGATCGACTGCACCAGCGCCAGCGCCAGCGCCAGAACGAGTGCGTAATGGCCTGCTTCCGCGATCATCGGACAGCGCGGTTGGAGGTGGCAGCCTTGGCGTCCGTCGCCTTCTGCGCATCCTCCGCCTTCCAGTGCCCCTGCTTCTTCAGCGCGTCGGCGACGTCCTTCGGCATGTAGGTCTCGTCATGCTTGGCCAGCACCGTATCGGCCTTGAAGACGCCGGAGGCATCGAGCGCGCCTTCCGAAATCACGCCCTGCCCTTCGCGAAACAGGTCGGGCAGAATGCCGGTGAACGCGACGGGCAGCGAGGCGTTGCCGTCGGTGATGGCGAACTTCACCTGCAGCTGCTCGCCGCGCACCAGTGAGCCAGGCTGCACCAGCCCGCCGAGCCGGAAACGCTGTCCGGGCTGGATGTTCTTCTCTGCGGCCATGCTCGGCGTCGAGAAAAACACGATCGAATCCCGCAACGCGTTCAGCACCAGCGCCGCGGCGATGGCCAGCACCGTCAACGCACTGCCGATGAGAACGAGCCGCCGTTGCTTTCTCGTCATGCGAAACGTCCGTGACCGAGTTTTCGATTGAGCATGATCTTTGCTCTAGCCTTCAAGCCCGAGATCTTTCAAACCATCGTTCAGCGCGCGCAGCCGCTCCGGGCTCGCGCCGGTCGCCTGCCGCGCATCGGCGACGGCCTGCTTCGCCTTGTCGATCTGTCCGAGCACCATATAGGCGCGCACCAGCCGCAGCCAGCCGTCGACGTCGTCGCCGTTCTGCTTCAGCCGCGCCGCCAGGCGATCGACCATGCCGCCGATCATCTCCGCGCGCTGTGCGGCGGTCATGTCGTTTGCCGCAGCGGCCACGTCGGTCGAGAGCTCCGGCGCAGCGCCGCCGCCGAGTTGCGCGAGCGCCTGCACCACCAGCGGACGCCAGGGTGCATTGTCAGGTGCGCTCCTTCAACATGTCGCGCCAGATCGCGCCGGCCTGGTCGGGCCTTCCGTCCTGCTGCGCGGCGACCGCGCGTGAAATACCGCGCCTTGACCTCGCCGGCGTCGAGCCTCAGCGCGCGCTCGAACTCCTGCCCGCGCCTCTGCCGTCACGACACCGCCCGCCGCAGCGGCAATCGCCTCACCGAGATCGGCGCGCCGCGCGGCGGTCTCGCCGTTGAATTCGACCGAATTGCGGTAGGCGCGAACCGCGTCGCCCGAGCGGCCGAGCTTGAGCAGCACCGGCGCCAGAACCTCCCAGCCGCGGCCGTCCTTCGGATTTTTCTCCAGATGCGCTTCGACCTGGGCGACGAGCGTTTCCAGCGACGCCTGCGCCGGCGGCACGGCAGGACGCGCAGCAAGCGGAAAGCCGCCGAGCGTCGGCGCGCCGTAGGCCAGGTAGAGCGCGCCCGACATCAGCGGCAGGCCGAGAAGCGCAAACACCGCGACCGCGCGACGAACCTTGAGATGAGCGGCTGCGGGAGCGCCGTGCTCCGACCTTGCCGACGCCAGAAGGCGCCGCGAAATCTCGATCTGCGCAGCCTCTGCGTCAGCCGCAGAGATCAGCCCGGCGGACCGATCGCGTTCGACCTCGGCGAGTTGATCCTTGTAGATCGCACGTCTCACCGCCGGCACGCAGCCGCGGCGCGCGGCCGAGCGGCCACAGCACCGCGAAGACTGCGGCGGCGGTCATCAGCGCGAGAAGGAACCACAGCGACATATCGAAGTTCGGCCAATCATCGTCCGGCCAACTGCCCGGCTTGGGAGCTATGCGAGACGGCAGGGTTACACCATGGCTAACCGCCGCGCGCAATTGACGATTTTGGGATATTTGCGCGCAAAACGAGCTGAATCTAGCCGGCTTTCTGCGGCTTGCGCTCGCCGCTGAGCGCGACCTCGGCGGCCTTCGTCATCAGCGACGCGTATTCGTGGCCGAAGATCGACTTGCAGAAGCGGATCGCCGTCTCGGCCTGCAGCTGGCGGAACGCGCGGACGCGCGGGTCACCGGTGCGCAGCGATTCGACCAGCGCTTCGGTGGCCGACTCCACATAGTGCTGCAGGTCGGAATACGCGCGCAGCGTGACCTCGTTGATCGCAAGCTCGCCGGCATAGTTGCGGCAGGCCGCGACGAAGTCGATCAGCGCCGCGGTCTCGTCGATCTCGGCCGGATCGAGCTTGGCGCCCGCATTGATATCCTTGTCGGGCCGCTGTCGCAGCAACCGGCGCACCCGGCCCGGCACGCTTTCGATCTCCGACTTCAGCGCATTGGACACGTCGGTGCGGATCGCCGACAGCTGGCGGCCCCATTGCGAGTTGGAGCGCGTATCGAGCTCGGTGCGCAGATCGCGCAACCCGTCGTGCAGGGTCTTGAGATGGTGCGCGCACTTGTCGAAATGACCGCGCCTGATGTCGGTGCGAAGATTGTCGACAACGCAGGCAAGATCCTCGAGCGCCATCGAGACGGCGACGCCGAACGGCGAGCTGGCGATGCGGGTCTCGTCGTCGGAGCCGACGATGCTGATGGCAAGACGAACGATTTGCCAGGGCGACGTCAGCCGCTGCATCACCAGCGACAGCGACGACGGCAGCACGTCGGGCTTTTGCAGCGACGGGAGCTGACTGAGCTGCGCCTTGACCGAGGCGATCTGTGAGTTGGCGAAGGTGCGAATGATCTTCGGCAGGCGCGATGCCCAGCACTTCGAGCGCTTCACGGTTGGCAAAGATGATGCCGATCGCCGGCAGGTCTTCGACAGCGGTCGGCGAGCCGACGCGCGCGAGGCTCCGCATGCGATCGTCGCCGCGCGAGGCGGGCGATACCGCCGCCGCGATCGCCTCGGCCGCCGCGATCTGGAACTTGCGGACCGCCTGCTCGTGCCCGGAGCCCATCGAAAGGCCGTGTTCCAGCTCCGCCGTCGCATCCTCGATCGCCGACTTGCTCAGCCAGATCCAGACCGGCTCGAGCGAGGAGCGGCGGATCTGGCCCGGACGCGGCTCGCCCTCGTCGATCAGGAACGACGTCGAGACAGGCAAACACCAGCCGTGCCGGATCCTCGACGCGCGGGCGGTCGTTGACGGGCTCGGCCCGAACGATCTGGCGCAGCTCGGCCAGCACGAAGTTCGCGACCGCCACGTCCTCCCCGCGCTGCAGCGCGCGCTCGAACTCGCGCATCAGCAGCGTCTGGGCCGCCGGAGCAAGCTGGCGCAAATAGTCGCGCAACCGCTCAACGGGTAGCGGCTTGGCAGGCTGCGATTGTGCCTGTTGCTCCATAACGGGCCAAGAATCCATGCGGTGGCGCGAAAAGCGCCACCTGCCGTCATAACAGGGCCGGCGTTAAGATGGCGTTGAGGATTAGCTGAGCGCTGTCCAGGTGCCATCCGGGTTGCGGCAGGCCGTGCCGCGGACGACCTCCGGCTCACCGCGGATATAAACGGTATGGGTGTACGAACGGCAGCGCGACCCGCGCTGCACGTAGACCGGACCGGGGACAATGTTGCCGTAACGGCCGGAGCCCGGATTGCGCCAGCCGACCGGGGCGCCGACCCGGCCCTGCTCCAGCGCCGCCATCTCGGCCTCATAGGCCATGCGGCGATCTTCCTCATCCATCGAGGCGCCGATCCGGTTGCCGATCAGCCCGCCGATCGCAGCGCCCGCGATGGCGCCACCGATCCGCTCGCCGGTCCCGCCGCCGATAGCCGAGCCGATCAGCGCGCCGGTCACCGCACCCACCGCGGTTCCGGTCCCCTCGCGCGGACCCGCCCCGTAAGGATCGCTCGCGCATCCGCGCCAGCGCCAGGGTTCCGACCGCCAAGAGCCGCCACCCGCAAATAATTCAACATGGTTCCTCCGGTGCGATTCCAGCCCAGAGAAACCGCATCCCTCCACCAAGGCGGAAGGATTGGGGCGAAGCTTGGGCGGTAAGAATACAACTCACAGTATGTAACTTTGCAAATCGCGCAGCTAGATCGCCGGCAAGAGCAGTTCGGCCCGCAGTCCACCGGCCGGCGCCGCGCCGAGCGTCAGGTTGCCGCGATAGAGCCTGGCCAGATCAGTCACGATCGAGAGCCCGAGGCCCGAGCCCGGCTTGGTCTCGTCGAGACGCCGGCCACGCCGTGCCACCTGTGCCCGCTCGTCGGGCGTCAGCCCACGCCCGTCGTCGTCGACGATGATCCTGACCATCGGCATCGGATCGTCGGCCGAGCGGCGCTCCGCCAGCACCTCGACATGCACCTGCGATTTCGCCCACTTGCAGGCGTTGTCGACCAGATTGCCGACCATCTCCTCGAGATCCTGCCGTTCGCCGCGAAACTTCAGGGGTTCGGCGATCCTGACGTCGATCTCGATGTCGCGATCGCGGTGAATCTTCTCCATCGTGCGATGCAGGGCGTCGATCACCGGCCTGATGTCGGTCAGCGTCGTCACCGCGGTCAGGCGCGCGGCGATGCGCGCACGCTCGAGATGATGGCCGACCTGATCACGCATGATGTTCGCCTGCTCGAGCACTTTTGCGGCGAACGGCTCGTTGCCGTGCGCCGCCGCTTCATTGACGATCACGGACAGCGGCGTCTTCACCGCATGTGCCAGATTGCCGACATGGGTGCGCGCGCGTTCGACGATTTCGCGGTTGGCGTCGAGCAGCGCGTTGGTCTCGCGCGCCAGCGGCGCGATCTCGACCGGAAAATCACCTTCGAGCCGTTCGGCCTTGCCCGAGCGGATGGCCAGCAGGCCGGTGGTGATGCGCTTCAGCGGCGCAAGGCCAAAGCGGACCTGGAACAGGGTCGACAGCAACAGGCCGAAGGTCAGCGCCACGAAAGTCGCCGACAGGTAGAAATCGAACGTACGCGTTTCCTCGAAGATTTCCGTCGCGTCGCCCGCGACGGTGACGATGAAGCGCCCGTCCGTGCCGAAATCGACCAGCCGTTCGACGACCCGCAGCTGCTGGTCCTCGGGCCCCGGGATGTAACCGATCCGCACGCCGGTCGGGCCGAGCGGAATGCCCTTGTCCTCGAGCTTCGGCAGCTTCTGGTCCCACAGCGACCGCGAGGCGCGCTCATCGGGCTTCGACGGATCGGCGCGCTTGCCGTCGTCGATCCGCACGACCTGCCAATACCAGCCGGACAGCGGCAGCTCGAACAGCGGCTCGCCGAGCGCCGGCTGCCCCTTTTCGTCGGCGTCTTCGGGCGGCGCCACCTCGGCGATCAGCGTGCGCAGATAAAGGTTGAGCCGCCGGTCGAACGAGCGTTCGACCGCCTGCTGATACAACGACGACAGTGCGATGCCGGTGACGAACAGGATCACCACCACCAGAACGGTCGCGGAGATGAACAGGCGCGCCGAGAGCGAGCTCGGTCCACCTTTCCGAAGTTCGCGGAACATCCTTCAATCCTTACACGAACTTCGCAGGCAAAGGGATATTTGCAAATTTATGGAACCGCCTTCGCGCGCGCGGCCGCGCTAACGTGCATCGACGGGCGGCGGCGGTGTCAGGAGATAGCCGAGCCCGCGCACGGTCTGGATGATGTCCACGTCGAGCTTCTTGCGGATGCGGCCGACGAACACTTCGATCGTGTTCGAGTCGCGATCGAAATCCTGGTCGTAAAGATGCTCGACCAGTTCGGTGCGCGACACCACGCGTCCGGCATGATGCATCAGATAGGCGAGCAGCCGATACTCATGCGACGTCAGGCGGATCGGATTGCCGTCGACGGTGACCTTGTTGGTCCGCGTATCGAGCCGCACCGAACCGCAGGTGAGCTCGCTCTTCGCATGGCCCGCCGCGCGGCGAACCAGCGCGCGAATGCGCGCCAGCACTTCCTCGACATGGAAGGGCTTTGCCACATAGTCGTCGGCGCCGGCGTCAAAGCCCTGCACCTTGTCGCTCCAGCGATCGCGCGCGGTCAGGATCAGCACGGGCATCGTCTTGCCGGTGCGCCGCCAGGCTTCCAGCACCGACAGTCCGTCCATCTTGGGCAGGCCGATATCGAGGATCACCGCGTCGTAGGGTTCGCCCTCGCCGAGGTAATGCCCCTCCTCGCCGTCAAACGCGCGATCCACGACGTAGCCCGCGTCCGTCAGCGCGGTCGTGAGCTGCCGGTTCAGATCCGGATCGTCTTCGACCACAAGAAGCCGCAAGCAAACCTCCCTGCCCGGCGTTCGCGCACTTCACCCTCATAACGTTCGCACACTTCACCTTCACGAAGATGAACAGCGCGCAGGTGAATGGCGGCTGAACGAGCCGCGCCATCATCACCTCGTTCGGCACGTTAGCGGCTTTTTCCCGTGTCCGTCCAGCGACATAGGCTTCAGGACGCGACCAACCGCCACAAGCGCGTCGATCGGTTGACAACCGCTGCGCGGCAGGGTTGATCGCCGCCGATGACTGCACGCCCTCCTCTCCTTGTCGTCCTGGCAGCCGCGTTGGCCGTTGCAGGCGCAGCCCCCGCGCGAGCGATCGTCGGCGGCGGCGCGCCGAGCGCCGATAGCGTCGGCCGCAATGTCGTGACCATCGTCGGCTCGCGCGGCAATTTCTGCTCCGGCACGATGATTGCGCCGAACATCGCGCTGACCGCCGCGCACTGCGTGCCGAGCGGCGCGACCTACAAGATCGTCGAATACGATGCGCAGCGAACGCCGCAGCTGCGCGACATCACCCAGGTCGCAACCCATCCGCAATTCAATCTGCAGACCATGCTGGCGCATCGCGCCACGGCCGACGTCGCATTGCTGCGGCTCGCGAACCCGGTTGCCGCGGCTCGCCAGCCGCCAGCGGTCGGCGCGCCGCTGATGCCGATCAGCGCCGGCGGCCGCTTCGTCGTCGCGGGCATCGGCGTCAGCGTGCGCGGCGACGGCAAGAGCGGCGGCATCGTGCGCGCGGCAAATCTCGTTGCCACCGGCCGGCCCGGAAACCTGCAGATCCGCCTCGTCGATCCCACCGGCGAAGGCAAGCGCGAGGGACTTGGCGCCTGCACCGGCGATTCGGGCGGACCGGTGTTCGAGGATCAGCAGGGACGCGCCGTCGTGATCGGCGTCGTCAGCTGGTCGACGGGACCGAACGGCACGGCAGGCTGCGGCGGCATGACCGGCGTCACCCCACTCTCGCTCTACCGCGACTGGATTCTGCAGACCGCGCGCAGTTGGGGCGCTCCGCTGTAGCTACTCGACGCGGATCGATTTGATCACGCGATCGCGCACCGGTCCGGCGAGGTCGATCTTCACGGCCCAGGCACCGCTCATCTCGAGTTCGATCCGGGAGTGATAGGTGCCGGGTTCGGCGCCGGCGACGGCTTTGACCGGCTTGACGTTATGCATCATCGGCATCGACGGCATATCGGCGCCCACCGTCACACTGACTCCGGTCAATGGCGCCCCGGTCTTCGCATCGGTGAGCTTGATGGTGCAATCGAGCTCCAGTCCGACCGACCGGCAATCGACGCTCGTCCTGGCGCGAACGGTTCCGCTCTGCGCGAACCCATCAGAGACCGCCAGCACAGCGACAGCTGCAAGCACGACGCGGGAACCTATCGCAAGCCTCTGCATTCGACCGTAGCTCTCTCTAAAATCAAACAGACCGCGCCCGTTCGCGCAGCACGAATTTCTGGATTTTTCCCGTGGCGGTCGTCGGCAGCGGTCCGAACACGACCGATTTCGGCGCCTTGAAACGCGCGAGCTGCTCCCGGCAGAAGCCGATGATCTCGTCCGCCGAGGCATTTGCGCCGGGCTTGAGCTGAACGAAGGCGCAGGGCGTCTCGCCCCATTTCTCGTCCGGCTTGGCCACGACGGCCGCCAGTTGCACGGCCGGATGCTTGTAGAGGGCGATCTCGACCTCGACACTGGAGATATTCTCGCCGCCGGAAATGATGATGTCCTTGGCGCGATCCTTGATCTCGATGTAGCCGTCGGGGTGCTCGACGGCGAGATCGCCGGTATGCATCCAGCCGCCGCGGAAGGCCTGTTCGGTCGCCTTTGGCTCCTTGAGATATCCGAGCATCACCGTGTTGCCCCGGATCATGATCTCCCCGATCGTCTTGCCGTCGCGCGCGACCGGTTTCATGCTTCGCGTATCGGCAACCATGTGCCCTTCGACGACCGGATAGCGGACGCCCTGACGCGCGGTGAGTGCCGCGCGCTCGTCGAGCGGCAGCGCTTCCCAGCCATCCTGCGGGACGCAGAGCGTCGAAGGCCCCTGCAATTCGGTCATCCCGTAAATGTGGGTGACCCTGAAGCCGAGCTCCTCCATCGCCTTGATCACTTTGGCGGGCGGCGGCGAGCCGCCGGTCTGGATATCGACGACGTGGTCGAAACGGCGCCGCTGCTCGTCCGGCGCCGATGTCAGCATGGTGAGCACCGTCGGCGCGCCGCACATATGGGTAACCCCATGCTCGGCGATCATCGGAAAGATCAAGGCCGGATCGACTTTGCGCAGGCAGACATGCGTGCCGCCCATCGCCGTCACCGACCAGGGAAAGCACCAGCCGTTGCAATGGAACATCGGCAGCGTCCAGAGATAGACCGGCTTCGCCGGGAGCGGCCAGGCCATGATGTTGCCGACGGCCTCGAGGAACGTGCCGCGATGATGGTACACGACGCCCTTCGGATTGCCGGTGGTTCCCGACGTGTAGTTGAGCGCGATCGGGCTGCTTTCGTCCGCCGGCGGCGACCACGCAAAATCCGGATCGCCGTTTGCGATGAAGTCCTCGTATTCGACCTTGCCGAGACGTTCGCCGGGCCCCGTATAGAGCGGATCGTCGACGTCGATCACAAGCGGGCGCTTCTTCAACTGCGCAAGCGCCGGCCCGATCTGCGCGGAAAATTCGCGGTCCGTGATCAGCACCTTGGCTTCGCCGTGTTGGAGAATGTAGGCGAGGGTCGCGGCCTCGAGGCGCGTATTGATGGTGTTGAGAACGGCACCGAGCATCGGCACGCCGTAATGCGCCTCAAGCATCGCCGGGACGTTCGGCAGCATGACAGAAACCGTGTCGCCGGCGCGCACGCCGGCCCGCTTGAGCGCCGACGCGAGCCGCCGCGCGCGATCGTAAAGCGCGCGATAGCTGTGCCGGAGCGAGCCGTGAATGACCGCACAACGATCGGGATGAATCTCCGCGGCGCGCTGGAGGAACGACACCGGCGTCAGCGGCGGCGAAATTCGCTGCGTTCGGACGCAAACTGGCAAAGCCGCCGTCGTCCGGACGACGCCTGACACCATTCGCGCGCGGCTTGCCGGCCCGTGCCGCTCCGCGGGATGGCGTCGCCGGCCTTCTGCTTTTGCTGCGCAGCTTTGCGGGTTGCGTCTTCTTTCGCGGGCGCGCCATCACAAATCCTCCCTTGTGCGGCTCGTTCGGTCGCATTCGTCATGAGCGCGCCGCGTCCGCCTGGCGGTTGTCCGCCATTTTCGCTGGCCCGAGCGTATACCAGCAGCCGCCCGGCCGGACTGTCAGGGCGACGACAATGTCGGCGCCGCGCGCTTGCTGACGAAGCCGCGCAGGCCATCGATATCGAGAACCGTGATCATCCGGTATTTGACCCTGATGAGCCCCGATTTCTCCAGCACCTGCAAGGCCTGGCTGATCCTTTGCCGCGACGCACCAACGAGGTGACCAAGTTCGTCCTGCGACAGTTCGATGCAGTGTTCATGGCCCGGATACAATTGCGGATGCAGCATGTTGGCGATCGTCCGGGCGACGCGCGCCTCCGGATCGAGCAGACGGTCATGCTCGAACGCCGCCATGAATTGCCCGAGCCGCTCGTTCAGCTGAGTCAGGACAAAGCGGTTGAAGGGGATGCTTGTGTCCAGAAGCCGGAAGAACGTGGCCTCCGGCATCAATGCAACCCGCGATTCACGCAAGGCGACGACATCATATTTGCGTCGCTCTCTTTTGAGCACCGAGCCCTCGCCGAACCAGGAATTTGCCGGTACGGCCGCGAAAGTCACGGACTTGCCGGTGTCGGACAGGCTCACGAGCTTGACCAGTCCGTCCACGACGCCGACCCAGGCATTGGCGGGATCGCCCTTGTGACACGCATAGCCGCCGGGTTGCAGGTCGCGCACAACGATGGTCGCGCGCGTACGCTGCAATTGATCGGGCGGCAGCGCGCCCGCCCATGTACTTGCTGCCAGCAATTCATCGAGCGAACGCATCGTCAAATTCAATTGTTAGAATGGCGACATTCTCAGGCGGGCTGATCGCCTACTATAGGGCCGCATCTTGCGAGGCGGTAGCGTGCGCCGCAATATGCACGGCTTGCAATGTTCCCCGCCGCGCATCAAGCTGGCGATACAAGCCGACGGGCCGAACAGGATCGATTATCGCGTAACACGGGCGAGCTTGCTCGAACCAAAAAGAACGCGGCAATGCCCGCATGTCTCTGGAGGAGAAACCCCATGAGGTGTCTGAAGATTGCAATTGCCGTGCTGCTTGCCGGCGCGGCGTTCTCCCTGCCCGAAGGCGCGTTCGCGCAGGACCGGACGGTGAAGATCACCGGCTTCGGGGCGAAGTCCGGTGTCGTGCGCGTGTTCGGTGTCAACAGCGAAGCCGCGATGAAAGCCGCCGCCGAAGAGATCAACAAGGCCGGCGGCGTGAAGCTTGGTGACGGCTCGACGGCCAAGCTGACGGTCGAATTCCTCGACGATCGCTGCAACGCCGAGGAAGGCATTTCGGTCGTCCGCCGCATTGCCTCGACCGACGCATTTGTCGCGGTCGGCCCGACCTGCTCCAACGTCGCCGAGTCGCTGTTCGGCATCCTGCAAAAGAAAGTCGGCGATGCTTCCGACAGCGGCCTGCAATTCCCGATCTTCGCCGATGTCGCGGCCAAGGGCGGTCTCGCAAAGATTTCCGAATGGTCGTTCCGCAATGTCCCGAGCGAAGCTCGAGATGTACAAGTCGCTCATGGCCTGGGTGAAAGCGAACCATCCGGACCTCAAGACGATCTATGGCGGCGTCGAGAAGGACTTCGCGCATTCGAACGCGACCTATGGCGTGATGAAGGCGCAGGCCGAAGCGAACGGGTTGCAGGTCGCTCGGAACGTCCGAATGGCTGCTGGCCGACACCACGTTTTCGACCCAGGTGCGCGACATGAAGCGCGCCAATCCGGACATCGTCGCGATCTCGGCCCATCCGTTCACGACCTGCGGCGTGTTGAAGGAAATGGATCGCCAGGGCGTGAAGCCCAAGCTCCTGATCGGCCTGACGTCATCGTCGAGCATCGAGACGTTGCAGGGCTGCGCCAAGCAGGCGGAAGGGATCATCATCCCGACGAGCTTCGCGCCCGTGACTCCGGAAGCGACCAAGGCCGCGGAGAATGTCGCGAAGTTCGGCGGCAGCGCCGATCTGCACAGCGCCGCGGCTTACGAGATCATGTTCATTCTCAAGGATGTGATCGAGACGCAGAAGATCATGGCGAAGCCGGACACGGTGCAGGCCGATCGCGTCGAAGATGCGCGAGGGCCTTGCCGCGCTGAAGGAGACCAACGGATTGCTTGGCAAGGTGGGCCGCACGCCCGACCGCGAGGCGATCAAGCCGTTCCTTTATGTCCACGCAAAGGGAGGCAGCTGGCTGGTCCTGCACAAGCCGGCATCCTGACGGCTGACCGCCGCGACCCTGGAGGCTGGCTTTGACAGCCGGCCTCCGGGTCATCGCACCCGCACTCGGTCATCACGGACAAGGCAGTGGACATTCTCGACCTGATCGACGGGGTCCAGTCGGTCGCAGACGGCGTTCTGTTCGGCGCGACCTACGCCCTGCTCGGCATCGGCTTCACGCTGATCTTTGGCGTCATGCACAAGATCAACCTGTCGTATGCCGCGGCCTCGATCGGGGCGGCCTATGCCAGCCTTCTGATCCTGGCTGCGTTCAAGGCTCCGGCGATCGTCATCTTCCTGATGGCGGCCGCCGCAGGCGGCGTGATCGGCGCACTGGTCTATGTCGTCGGCTTCAAATTCATCCCACTGGCCAATCCGCTCGCGACACTGATGTCGACGGTCGGCTTGCTGCTGCTTATCGACGAGATCATCGTCCATACGACGGACGGCATTCCGCTCAACTATCCGGCGCTATTTGCCGACGTCATCATCCGCGCGGGGCCGTTCAATATCCGCGGCGATCTCGTCTTTGTCTTTCTTCTCGGCTGCGTCTGCATGGTGGTGCTGTTGCTGCTGCTCTACCGGACCAAGCTCGGTCTCGCCACACGCGCAGTGTCGCAGCAGCCGGTGGCCTCGCAATTGTGCGGGATCAGCATCACCTCGGTGAATGTTCTCACCTTCGTGATCACCGGCATGATCGGCGGCATCGCCGGCGCCATGACCGGCGCGGCCATCGGCATGCTGTCGCCGCTTCTGTCGCTTCCGCTGACGGTGAAGGGGCTCATCGTCACCGTCATCGGCGGCCTGGGAAGCATTCCCGGCGCGATCCTGGCCGGGCTGATCGTCGGCGGCCTTGAGAATTTCTTTCAGTTTTTCCGCGGCGTCACCGAGCGCGACCTCTACATCATGCTGCTGTTGTTCCTGTTCCTTGTTTTCAGGCCGGGCGGCTTGTTCGCCTGCCCCCGGCGGACGCGACTGACGGAGCCGCCGAACAATGGATTTCTATCTCGGCCTGGGTCAGATCATCGGCGTGCATACCCTGCTCGGTCTGTCCGCCTATTGCGTGCTGCTCACCGGGCAGGTCAGCCTCGCGCAGGCCGGCTTCTTCGCCATCGGCGCCTATGTCGCGGGAATGTTGACGGTGCTCGCGGGCTGGCCGCTCGTTTACGCGCTGCTGGTCTCGGCCGTCGTGTCCGGCGCCGTGGCCTGCGCGGTCGGATTCCCCGCCCTGCGCGTGAAGGGACTGATGCTGGTCGTGGCGACAACCGCATTCGGCGAGGCGGTGCGGCTGTTCTTCTTCAACTTCACCTATCAGGTGCAGGCGGGCAACCTGAAACTCGGGCCGCACGGCGGGGAAGGATTCCGGCAAATCCGCTACTTTCCGGAGAACGGCTGGAGCACGCTGGGTGTGCTCATCTTCATCTGGGTGGTCGTGGTGCTTGTCATGGCCGCGCTCTGGTGGTTCGACCGGTCGCGCGCCGGCGCGGTATTCCGCGCGGTGGGCGAGGACGAACTCGCCGCGCAGAGCGTCGGCATCAACATCACGGCGGTGAAAGTGTCGGCGATGACGATCGGCGGCGTGATCGCGGGCATCGGCGGCGGGCTCTTCGCGCACTACACGACCCATATCGAGCACATTCAGTTCGGTGTCGTGCTCGCCACCTTCGCGATCGCCTACCCAATTCTTGGCGGGCTTTCGAACGTATTCGGGACGCTGATCGCGGTGGTCTTCATCCAGGCCTTCCTGATCGAGGGCCTGCGTTTCATGGGAGACTGGCGCAATCTGCTGTTCGGCGGGCTGATCGTGCTCGCGATGAATCTGCGGCCGCGGGGAATTCTGGATTCGCAGACGTCGCTGGCACTCAAACGGTTGCTGTTCATGAAAGGAGCGGTCCGGTGCTTGAACTCGACGCGCTTGACCAAGCACTTCGGCGGCGTGCGCGCGGTCAACGACGTCGATCTTACCGTCCGCGCCGGAGAAGTGCTTGGACTGATCGGGCCCAACGGCTCCGGCAAGAGCACGACCGTGAACCTGATCTGCGGTCTCTTTCCGCTGACATCCGGCCGCGTCGTGTTCAAGGGGCAGGACATATCCGCCCTGCCCCCGCACGAGCGCGTCACGCTCGGGATCGCACGCACGTTTCAGAACATTCGCCTGTTCGGGCAGCTCACCGTCTGGCAGAATCTCTGGGCCGCGCAGAATTCCGCCGAGCAACGCAGCGCGGGCTTGATCCGTCGCTGGTTGGGCGGGAGTGGAAACGCCCGCGAGGAGATCGGCAAGGTCCTCGAATTCTTCGACCTCGCCCACAAGCGCGACGAACTCGCCGGCAGTCTCGCCTTCGGCGAGCAGCGGCGGCTCGAATTCGCGCGCGCGTTCGCCGCCAAGCCGGATTTGCTGCTGCTGGACGAGCCGGCGGCCGGGATGAATGCCGAGGAGATCGATCAGCTCGATGCGCGGATCCGCAAGCTGCGCGATACCGGGATGGCCATTCTTCTCATCGAGCATCATGTCGAGCTCGTGATGTCGGTCGCGAACCGGATTGCGGTGCTCAATTTCGGGCAGAAGATCGCCGAGGGTGCGCCGGCGGAGGTGCAGAACGATCCGCTTGTGCGCGAGGCTTATCTCGGCGCCGCGGTGGCCACGTTAAGGAATCCCGATGCTCAAAGTCACCGACCTCGTCACGGCCTACGGCAAGATCGAAGCGCTGAAGGGCGTTTCACTGCAGGTCGAGGACGGGCGCATCACCTGCCTGCTCGGCCCCAACGGCGCCGGCAAGACGACGCTGATGATGTCGATCGCAGGCATCCTGAAACCGCGACGCGGATCGATCCGGCTCGGCGACGACGAACTCGTCGGCCTGCCCCCTGCAAGGATCGTCAGCCGGGGCATTGCGCTTGTGCCGGAGAACCGCCTGGTCTTCCCGCAAATGAGCGTGCGGGAAAATCTTCTCGCCGGCGCCTATCAGCGCCGTGACAAGGCCGAGATCGATGCCGACATCGAACGCATGTATGCGCGGTTTCCGACGCTCAAGGAGCGCCGGGAGCAGCTCGCCGGCACGCTGTCGGGCGGCGAACAGCAGATGCTTGCGGTCGCGCGTGCGCTGATGTCGAGGCCGCGCGTGCTGCTGATGGACGAACCGTCGCTCGGTCTCGCGCCGCTGATCGTCGCGGAGATTTTCGACATCGTTGCCCAACTCAATCGTGACGGCACGACGATCTTCCTGGTGGAACAGAACGCGCATATGGCGCTCAAGGTCGCGCATCGATTCTTTCTCATGGAACAGGGCCGCGTCACCTTCGAAGGCACGCCCGGCCAGCTTGCCGAAGACGAGGTCATTCAGCGCGCCTATCTCGGAGCGCGCCGGGCGGCCGGCTGACTGGGCAGAGCGGCAGGAGATGTTGGATCTCGTGCAAAACACCGCCGATGGCCTGATGATCGGGTCGTCCTATGCGCTGCTCGCGCTCGGATTCACCCTCATCTTCGGCGTGATGCGAAGGCTCAACCTGTCTTACGGGCCGTCGATCATGATCGGGGCGTATCTCGGCACCTTTCTCTATGTGCAGGGCGAGGCCGAGCCGCTCGTGGTGGCCGGCGCGGTCATTGCCGGCGCGGTCGTCGCCGGGATCTATGTGGAGCGGCTTTGCTTTGCGCCGATGAAGGCCGGCGCGGGCATCGCCTCCATGGTTTCGAGCTTTGCGATCTGGATGCAGCTCGAGCAAGCCGCGATCCTGCTGTTGCCGCGCCACACCTATGCGTTTCCGCCGATTTCGACGGCGAAGCCGATCGAGATCGGATCGATCTTTGTTCGCATCGACCACCTGGTCATGCTGTCCTGCGCGCTTGCGCTCGCGGCTGGGGTCCAGATCGTCCTCTACCGCACGCGCTACGGTCTTGCCCTGCGCGCGATCATCGGAAATCCGGTCGCCGCGCATCTCGTGGGGATCGACGTCCGTCGCGCGATCCTGCTTGCATTCGCGGCGGCGTCTGCGATCGGCGGCGCTGCCGGCTTTCTCGTGCTTGCCGTCGATCAGCAGGTAACCCCGATGTTCGGCATGTGGGCGACGCTGAAAGGCCTGATCGCCATGATGATCGGCGGTCTGGGATCGATTCCCGGCGCGGTGCTGGGAGGCCTGCTGCTCGGCGTGATCGAAGCGCACAGCCAGTGGTGCTGCGGTCCGCAGTTTCGCGATCTTGCCGCCTATCTCGTGCTGTTCACCTTCCTTGTTGCCCGACCTGGCGGATTGATGGGCCAGCCGTTCACCGCAGACCCGACATCGCCGCAAGGAACGTAGTCGATGGACGACTATCTGATCGGCGTCTTGTCCAACATCGGGATCATCTCCTTTGTCGCCCTCTCCGCCTACCTGCTCCTGCTGACGGGAGAGATATCGTTCGGGCAGCAGGCGTTTTTCGCGATCGGCGCCTATGCGGCGGGAATTGCGACCGCGATCTGGTCCTGGCCGCTGGCGCCGGCGCTCGTTTTCGGCGCCGCATCGTCCGCTCTGGCTGCGACGCTTGTCGGGATCCCGACGTTGCGGCTGCATGGCCTTTATTTTGCGATCGCCACGCTCGCCTTCGCGGAAATGGTGCGCATTCTCTTCGAAATGTTTCGCTATCAGACGTTGATCGACGGGGAATGGGTCGGCCCGAACGGCGCCGACGGCTTCCGCAATATCCGCTACATCTTCGAGAACGATATCAGCACTCTGCAATTCATGCTGATCGTCTACGGCCTGCTTGCGGCAACGCCTCGTCGCGTTCATGGCCATCGAACGTTCGCGCCTTGGTGTCGTCTTTCGCATGATCGGCGAGGACCCGACGTTGGCGAGCTTGCAGGGCGTGGCCGTGACGCGGCTCCGCGTTCTGGCCGCGGGCATGGCCGGCGCCCTTGCGGGCCTCGGCGGCGGCCTGTACGCGCATCTGACAACCTATGTCGAACCGCGCATTTTCGATGTGATGCTCGGTGTGCACAGTCTGGCCTATGGACTGATCGGCGGACTTGGGACAGCGCTCGGACCGATCCTGGGCGTGCTCATCGACATCGGGCTCCTGGAATCGATCCGGGCATTGGCCGGCTATCGCATGATCATCTTCGGCGGGCTCGTCGCTCTGCTCTTGATCGTGCGCCCGCGCGGACTGCTTGACGAAAAGCTCGTGCATCGAATCGGTACCGCTTTCCGTCGCCTCAGGACCGGTCGGCGGATCGGCTGATCGTCCGCAACGCCGGCGACGAGGCGCACTAGCATAATACCGCGGCAGCGCAGTTCCTTCATGCCGCGTTCATGTTCCGACACAGACATTGCCCGGGCGCGCCGCGGCGGATGTGGGGCCAACGCGTGAACATGAAATCGAACGGGACAACGGCCATGAAAAAACTTCTGATCGGCAGCAGCGCTCGCGCTGCCGCTCTCCTTCGTCATCGCTCCTGCATCCGCGCTGCCCGGCGCCAAGCACGGTCAGCGTGATCGGCGAACAGCTTTCCTCCGACATGATCGAAGTGAAGGGCGGCCACGGGCGCGGACATGGCTGGGGCCGCGGTCATGGCTGGGGCCGCGGTCACGCCTTTGCGCCGCCCGGCTGGAGCCGCGGCCGCAAGGTCGGCTGGCGCGGTAGGGGCTGCCCTCCCGGACACTGGAAGAAGGGTTGGTGCTGAGGACACCCGAGGGCCGCGTCGCAAGATGCGGCCCTTAACTCAGGTGCGGAAGAACATGAGCCAGATCACCGCGAACGCGATGATCACCGCAGTCGTGCTGATGACGAGCACGTTGCGCATCGATGGCCCCGGCTCTGCCTGACGCGCCTCGCGCGCCGTCTCGATCACTTGCTCGCCGCGCTTTTCCACCATGACGTCCTCGCTCGCGCGAATTCTCTTGCTGCGAGGGCAACGCGGGATGCGCGGTGATGTTCCTCACGGGGCGTGGTTCCGCGTTTAGACGGGCTCTGTCTGATCCCGCTCAGGTCCCGCCAGCGGCCGCTCTTCCATCAATGCCATCGACAGCGCCGCTCCCGCCATCATCAACCCTGCCGTTGCGAAGATGTAGCGGAATGCCGAGACCGCTTCGGCGCCGGATAATTCACGTGCGAGGTCGATGTTGTCGCGGCCTGCTGCGCTTGCGCCGAGCGCAGCCATCAGGATGGTCGTGAAGCCCGCAACCGCAAACGACGCCATCAAGGCGCGGGCATAGTTCATCGCGCCGGTTGCCGTGCCGATCTGGCTGCGCGCGACGGCGTTCTGCATCGTCGCCATCGTCGTCGAGAACATCGGCCCGACGCCGAGCGAGCCGACCGACAGGACGAGAAGGAAGACCCAGAGCGGCATGCGGTCGGCGAATGCCAGGCTCGCGAAACAGACCGCGGCAAGCGAGCCGCCGGCGATGCTGACCCAGAGGTAACGATGCCGCCGCATCATCACCCTGCCCGCGACCCACGATCCCGGCACGGAGAGCGCGACCAGCGGCAGCAGCGCAAGCCCCGCTTCGCTCGCCGACAGCCGGTAGACGACCTCATAGAACATCGGCAGATACACCGTCAGCCCAAGCAGACAGCCGACCGTCAGCCCGCCGGCGAGAATCGCGAACGGAACGACGCGGCCGCCCAACAGGCGAAGCGGCAGGAACGGCTCGGCGGTCCGCTCCGCGTGCCAGACGAACACCGCCAGCATTGCGACCGCAGCGCCGCATCATTGCGATGATGATCGGCGAGGACCACGGATAACGTAGCCCACCCCATGTCAGCACCAGCAGGATGTCGATGGCCGCCGCCATCAGCAACGCGCCGCCGAGCCAGTCGACCTTGCGGCGGCGATGATGAACCGGCAGCCGGTGCATGCGCGGCAGCAGGATCGCAAGCGCGACCGCCGTCAGCGGCAGGTTGATCCAGAAGATCATCGACCAGTGCAGATAGTCGGTGATGACGCCGCCGAGCAGCGGACCGCTCAAGCCCGGCCGCGAGCCAGACGCCGCTGAAATAGGCCTGGTACTCGCCGCGCTCCTTCGGGCTGATCGCGTCCGCAATGATGGCTTGCACCACCGGGATCAGTCCGCCGCCGCCGATCCCTTGCAGGAAGCGTGCGAGGATGAGAGTGAGCAGATTGGGC
The DNA here is from genome assembly GCA_963757845.1 of uncultured Alphaproteobacteria bacterium. Lineage (GTDB taxonomy): Bacteria > Pseudomonadota > Alphaproteobacteria > Rhizobiales > Xanthobacteraceae > P52-10. The sequence continues at coordinate 98,544 of CAVWTB010000041.1, read as the reverse complement.
GCAAGCGCGCATGCCGCCGAACCGACGACGAAGATGCCGAGCGCGATCACCATCATGATGCGCCGGCCGAAGATGTCGCTCAGCGTTCCGAACACCGGCGCGACCGCGGTGCCCGAAAGCAGGTAGGCCGTGACGACCCACGAGAGATTTCCCATGTCGTTGAACTGCCGCCCGATGGTCGGCAGTGCGATGGCGACGATGGTCTGATCCAGCGCCGCAAGAAACATCGCCATCATCAAGCCCGATGAGAAGCGGCCGGAATTCCGCAGGCGTGAACACGGAACGGGATGGCTCCCCGTTCGATCCGGAACTGGCGTCGGCCGTTTCCGCATCGCCGCGTTGTCGCTCAAGAGTGTCCATTGGCTTTTCTTTTGTTTTCCGCGAGCGGCGATGGCGTCAGCTTAGTGCACAGATCGGGGCGGCAAGCTGCCGCGACCGCGCATGTCAGGCACCCGGCCCGAACGTCATTACTTCGGCTGAGGCTCTCTCGCCTTTTTCGGAAACTGCCCCGGCCATTTGACGATGTGGTCCTCCCAATCGGCCTGGTCGATATCGCTTTCGCTGCCGACGACGCGTCCGCGCACGGAAATGCCGGCCTGGTGGACGGTTTCGGGATCGCCCGAGATGAGCGGATGCCACCAGTAAAGGTCCTTGCCTTCCGCCACGAGGCGATAGCCGCAACTCGGCGGCAGCCAGTTCAGCGTCCGGACGTTTCCAGGCGTCAGGCGAACACAGTCGGGCACTTTTTTGTGACGGTTCGCGTAGTCCTTGCAGCCGCAGCTCGCCGTATCGAGCAGGCGGCAGGAGATATGAGTGAAGTAAATTTTTCCGGTGTCCTCATCCTCCAGCTTCTCCAGGCAGCAGCGCCCGCAGCCGTCGCACAGGCTTTCCCATTCGGAGGCCGTCATCTCTTCCAAAGCTTTGGTTTTCCAGAATAAATCCGTCATCTGCGCCGCCGTTGGCCGGTTCCGCGAAGCTCGCCGGACGATTTCACATGAACTGCTTATACCTAACTCTCAGAACGGCAAGTTCGCGCATGTACGGCAGAAGGAACTCCGGCCAAATCCTTGATCGGCATCAGCGTTAGCCGTCCCCGGCATATTCTTCAGCAAGCCATTGGCCTGACCGCCCCGCTCGGCTAAAAGTTACGGAATCCTTTGTGGTTAGTCGCGGAATCGGCGCCGTCAAAGCGCCACGGGTTGCCGCGATAGATCGTAAGCGGCCGCGTATCGATTTGGGCGCTTTTCGGGATAGGTCAGGGTTTTCGTGGGCAAGTTCGATTTGAAGGACCCCAAGAACTGGTTCCGGCATTTCCTGCTGGACCTCGACGCGCGCATCGATTCGACCCTGTTCTCGTCGGGCGCAGGCGCACGCGAACTCTACGAACGCTTTTCCACCTTCATGGATCGCTTCCACGTCGGCCGCTGGAAGCGTTGGGTGTTCATCGAGCCGCTGTCGGAGGCAGCCACCCTGGGCCTGCTCGGCTTGATCGCGATGCTCGCGCTGGCGATCCCGGCGTTTCGCGAAACGTCCGACGAAGATTGGCTGAAGAAATCGGAACTCGCCGTGCAGTTCCTCGATCGCTACGGCAATCCGATCGGCAACCGCGGCATCAAGCACAACGACTCGATCCCGCTCGAGGAATTTCCGGACCATCTCATCAAGGCGACGCTGGCGACCGAGGATCGGCGCTTCTACGAGCACTTCGGCATCGATTTCGGCGGCACGTTTCGCGCGCTGTTGACCAATGCGCGCGCCGGCGGCGTGGTTCAGGGCGGCTCGTCGATCAGCCAGCAGCTCGCAAAGAACCTGTTCCTGTCGAACGAGCGCACCATCGAACGCAAGGTCAAGGAAGCGTTCCTTGCGGTCTGGCTGGAATCGCGGCTGACCAAGAACGAGATCCTGAAGCTCTATCTCGACCGCGCCTACATGGGCGGCGGCACCTTCGGCGTCGACGGCGCCGCGCACTTCTATTTCAACAAGTCGGCGCGCGACGTGAACCTCGCCGAGTCCGCCATGCTGGCCGGCCTGTTCAAGGCGCCGACGCGCTACGCGCCGCACATCAACCTGCCCGCCGCCCGCGCGCGCGCCAACATCGTGCTCGACAACCTGGTCGAGGCCGGGATGATGACGGAAGGCCAGGTGTTCGGCGCCCGCCGCAATCCGGCGAACGCGGTGGACCGCCGTGACGAGAACTCGCCCAACTACTATCTCGACTGGGCGTTCGAAGAGATGCGCAAGCTCGTCAACACGTTCCCGAAATCCTACACCGAGCGTGTGTTCGTCGTCCGCACCGCGATCGACATGAACGTGCAGCGCGCCGCGGAAGCCGCCGTGGAAAACAATCTGCGCCAGTTCGGCCGCGATTATCATGCGACGCAAGCGGCGGCCGTGCTCGCCGACCTCGATGGCGGCGTGCGCGCCATGGTCGGCGGCCGCGACTACGGCACCAGCCAGTTCAACCGCGCTGTTGACGCGATGCGGCAGCCTGGTTCGTCTTTCAAGCCATATGTTTATGCGACCGCGTTGATGAACGGCTTCAAGCCGACATCGATCGTGGTCGACGGACCGGTCTGCATCGGCAACTGGTGCCCGCAGAACTATGGCCGGTCCTACTCCGGCTCGAATACGCTGACGCAAGCCATCACCCGCTCGATCAACGTCATCCCGGTCAAGCTGTCGATCGCCATGGGCGGGCGCGATGGCCCGCGCGCCGGCCGCGCCAAGATCGTCGATACGGCGCGCAAGATGGGCATCAAGGCGCCGTTGATCGACACGCCGTCGCTGCCGATCGGCTCGACCGAAGTGAACGTGCTGGAGCATACCGTCGCCTATGCGACCTTCCCCAACCGCGGCCGTGCGGTCGTGCCGCATGCCGCGCTGGAAGTCCGCAGCTCCGACCGGCGACCTCGTCTGGCGCTTCGATCGCGACGGCAAGAAGCCGGTCCAGGCCATTCCGGCGCAGGTTGCCACGGACATGAACGAGATGATGAGCCACGTCGTCTATGAGGGCACGGCGCGGCGCGCCATCATCGAGGGCGTGCCGGCCGCCGGCAAGACCGGCACCACCAACGCGTTCCGCGACGCCTGGTTCGTCGGCTACACCGGCAACTTCGCCGCCGGCGTCTGGTTCGGCAACGACGACTACTCCTCGACCAACCGCATGACCGGCGGCTCCCTGCCGGCGATGACGTGGCGGGCGATCATGGTCGCCGCGCATCAGGGCGTGGAGATCAAGGACATTCCGGGCGTGAACCTCGGCAAGCTGCGGCCGCCGGCTGCGGTTGCGGCCGCGAATGCCGCAGCTCCCGGCGTCAGCGAAGCGCCGGTCGGCCCGCCGCCGGTGCTGACGCGACGCGGTGCCGATATCCTGGTGCGGGTCGAGAAGCTGCTCGATGAGGCCGCGAAGGCCGTGGCCGATACGCCACCGGCGAAAACCACGTCGACGGGCGGGGCCGCCCCGCCGACCGAAAGCTTTGCCGCGGCAACGCAGGGCGGTGCAGCGCCCGCACCGCGCAAGAACTAGCACGATACTGACGGACGTCCCGTGCGCCTGATTTTCATATCGTTGATCGCGCTGGCCATCGCCACGGCCGTCGGCCTGGGCATGACCTGGACGACGTCGACGCGTGGCGTCAGCTTCGATGCGGTGAGAATCGGCGCATGGACGGCCTGGCCGAAAACGGGCACGGCGGACATCGACCCCTATGCCCGCGCGGCGGTGGCCCGCAGCGGCGAACTGCCGATCGGCAGCGGCGACGGCGTTGCTTTTCTCGCCCGCAACGATGAGAAGGGACGACCGCTGGACGGACGCTGCGATATTTCCGTCAGCGGCATCACGCCGGCCGCGCGTTTCTGGACGATTACGCTCTACGACACCCAGGGCCAGCTGGTGAGCAATTCGCTGCAACGCTACGGTTTTACGAGCCAGGAGATCGTGCGCAGCGCGGACGGCTCGTTTGAAATCCGCATCGCTCCGCGCTCGCGCGCCGGCAACTGGCTGCCGACCGGCGGCCTCGATCGCTACCTGTTGATGATGCGCCTTTACGATACGCCCGTCGGCGTCTCCACCCGTTCGCAACGCGACGCGCCGATGCCCGCCATCACCACGGTGGGCTGCCCATGATCCGCTGGCTGTTCGCAATCCTCGGCGGGATCGTGCTCGGTGGCATCGTCCACCTCATCAGCGTGCTTGCGCTGCCGCGCGTCGCGACCAAGGACGCGTATTCGCGGCTCGCGCCGATCACCAATGTCAACGCCGTGGCGCAATTGCCGGCCGCGGAGCCGCGCAATGCCCTGCTGCCGTTCCAGGACCCCGCTTTCGCAACCGCCGTGTGCCGCTACGACCTTTCGTCCGGACCGCTCAAGTTCTCGGTACCGGTCAGCCAAGCGTACACGTCCGTGTCGTTCTATACCCGCAACGAGGTCGCCTACTACGCGATCAACGACCGCTCCGCAGGCCGGCGGATCATCGAGCTTGACCTGATGACGCCGGAGCAGCGTGCCGAATTGCCGGAAGACGAGGAAATCACGGCGGCCGACCGCCTCATCATCGAGTCGCCGACGCCCACCGGCCTTATCGTCATCAAGGCCTTGGCGGCAGAACCTGATCTGATGCCGCAAGCCCGCGCGTCGCTGATGGCGGCGACCTGCCGGCCGCAAGGCGACCAGGCATCGCGCTAGACTAGCGCAATGAGCTCTTGATTCATCAGCCTTCGAATCTTGGGGCAGGAGTTCGAATCTCTCCAGGCGCGCCACTTCGGTACAGAACTGGGCACTCCGAAACCTGCCGATTTTGCGCCGGACGCGGCGACCAGCGTGCGCAGGAGCACGCTTTTCGATCCCATGATGCGAACCTCTTTCGCGTCCACCTCGATGCGTTGGGCCAGCGCACGGAGGTGATCGCGGCGGTAGCCACCCGATTCAGTCCGCATCCGCCTGCGAGCCTTGCTGGCGAAGGTCTTGAGCGCCTGCGGTGTGATGCTCGGCCCAGCCCGATCAAGCACACCCTCGGCCCGCTCTGCGTCGGCGCGGGCCTGATCGCGGACGGCCTTCAACTCGGTTACGCGGTCCTTGAGCATCGGGTCGGAGACGTCAGCGACGCCGTTCTCGATGGCGTCGTACAAGCGCTTGAGTTTGGCTTCAGCCTCGGCCGCACGCTTGCGCAATTCGGCGATATGCGTTGTTCGGCGCTCCGCGCGTTCCTTCCGGCGATGCAGGACCGCCGATAGGACTTCCTCGAGGCGTTTGGGCTGCAAAAGGCGCTGCTCGATGTGCTCGGCCACGAGGCTGTCGAGCTTTTCCATGGGAACGGCCCGACCCTTGCAACCGGTCTCGCCCTGCCGGGCCTTGGTGCAGCAAGTGTAGTATCTGTATCTTCCGCTCTTCCCGGTCCTCAGCGTCATCGCGCCGCCGCAGGCAGCGCAAAAGCAGATGCCGGTAAGGAGGGTCGGGCCGCTGACGACGCGCGGCGCTGTCAGTGTTGGGCTTCGCGTCTTGAGCAGCGTCTGCACGGCCTCGAACTCGACGGCATCGATGATCGGCGGAACGGCCATTTCCACCACCTCGGCCTCCGGTTTGCGCTCGCGTGTTTTCCAATGCTTGGTGTTGAAGCGGTGGCGGCCGATATACGTCGTTCGCGTAAGCACCTTGTGCACGGCGTCGACGCCCCAGCGCCCGCCATCGCGCGTTCGGATGCCGGATTTGTTCAGATGCTTGGCAATCGATTTGACACCCATCGATCCGGATGAGCCGTTTCCTTCGCGCGCCAAGCGATAGATCAGCCGCACGGTCTCGGCCTGGATGGGATCGATCTCCAGTGTCTTCTTGGTGCGGTGGCCGCGCTGCTCAGCGGCTTCAACGACGCGATATCCGATCGGCGGCAGCGCGCCGTTCCAGAAGCCTTGCCGTGCATTCTCCTTCATCGCCCGCAGCGTGTGCTTGGCGTTCTCCTTGGACTGGTACTCGTCGAACAGGGCCATGATCTGGCGGATCATGTTGCTCATCGGATCGTCGCCGAGCTCCTGCGTGATCGACACCAGCCGCACGCCGTTCTTGGCGAGCCGGCGCACGTAGAACTCAAGCTGGAACTGATCACGGAAGAAGCGGCTGAAGCTGTGCACGACGATGATGTCGAACGCCGGCGGCTTGACCGTCGCCGCGTCGATCATGCGCTGGAACTCGGGCCGCCGATCGTCGGTCGCGGACGCACCGGGCTCGACAAAATCTGCGACGATTTCCCACCCGCGCGACGCGCAATAGGCCTTCGCCTGGCGGCGCTGGTCCGGGATGGAAAGATCGCTGTCGGCCTGCCGTCCGGTCGAGACTCGCAGGTAGAGCGCCGCTCGAACCGTTGCAGCCATGATGATGCCCCCTCAGCTCTCTCCAAACACCTCGTCGAACAGATCACCGAACCAAGATTCGAACACGTCGATCTCGGCTTCGGTCACCGGCACGTCCTTCGGCCAATCATCTGTCACACACCACGTTGTTTTATTGCGGGTCGCTTGTCGTCGGCGGGGACGCACGCGAGATGTTGCGTAGTCGTAAAGATCGTCAAGCGACGTGTCGCCCGGCACATGCCGTCCGCACGATTTGTGAGAGCGAGCCATGGCGCGACTGTGGCAGGGCTCGCAAATTCACAGAACGGCCGAAGTGCACGCGGCGTCACGCTACAGTGCTGCGACTTCGCGTTTCCTCTGCGGATTGGGCGCAGCCGCGCACAGCAAGCCTTGATTGCTTGGCGGCAAAACGCCGGCACGTCGGCAGGCGGTCAAGGCCGCAAGCCGGCGGAGCCGGTCGCGCGAAGCGCGAGCCTTGACCGGCTGACGCCGGGCCGGCATCGCTCGCCCAAGCGATCAAGGCCAAGGGAGAGCGCCGGCCGCCGGATTCAGGGCGCAAGGTCCACCGGCAGTCGCCGGGCGCTTTGATCCTCAACGCATTTTCGCTCCAAGAGCCAGTTCGACACCTCGCTGGCTGGCGCCGCACCTTTCAAAAATCAATGTGCAGACAAACACTTGTGCCCCAAATTGACCGCAGCGACATCGTCGCTTTTATCTTGCCGTCCCCGTCCGCCCTGTGGTTCGCGTCCCAGAGTGACGCGCCATCTTTATCCGGATGTCCACACCCCGGCGACCCGATGCCGGCGTTTCTCACGGGCCCAGGCCCGCGCCCGACGCCCACGCCAGCCTGCTGAAGCTGCCACCCCCTCAAATTATTTTTTGTGCCGCGACCCCGGCGCCGGGTTTGCGCCCTCTTGTCTGGGTGAATGCGCCATAGCGGCGCGTCACGAACCGGAGCACAGAACCATGTGGTATAGGAAGAACGTTGGCGGGTGGGAGCGCGCGGCCAGGCTGATCGGCGGGGGCTTGATGCTCATCTGCGGCGTGGTTGCGCTGCACGCTTCGCCGCTCGGGCTACTGCTCAGCGGCGCGGGTGTCGTGACGCTGGTCACCGGCGTGTTCGGCTATTGCCCTGCCTGCGCCATCGCCGGGCGCGAGCCACTGAAGGGGTGACTGCCTTGGCGCGCGTATCAGACGATCTCTTGCTCGCGGCACAGTCGGGTGACCGGCACGCGCTGACACAGCTATTGGTGGCGCTGCAGCCGGACATTCGACGCTACGCCCGGCGCCATTGCTACCGCACCTCGGTTATCGAAGATGTGGTGCAAGAAGCACTCATCGTCGTGTACCGGCGCGTGGGCACGATCCGCAGTCCAGCCGCACTCGCCGGCTGGCTGCTGACCGTCATCGCGCGCCTTTGCATGCTGCCGGCGCTGATGCTGATGCGCGGAGTCGAGGAGCTCGCCAGCCTGGAAGAGTCACGCGAGCTCGCAAAGGTCCCGCCGGACGAGTTGCGCATCGACTTGGTCAATGCGATCGAGTCGCTTTCGCCGTCCCATCGCGAAGTGCTGCTGCTGCGAGATCTCGAAGACCTGACAATTTGGGAAATCGCCGGGCGGCTCGGCGTGACGCGCGAAGCGGCCAAAAGCCGCCTGCGCCGCGCCCGCGCACTGGTGCGCGAATACCTGCTCGGCACAAAGGACAGCGGACGAGAGAGCACATGAATTACTTTCGTGGAGTCGGCATGTTCGGGAGCGCCTTCCTGGGCGCACACCTGATGCGCGGCGCAGCTGCGGCGGCGCTACTCGCTTGGGCCATCGTCCAGCAGACCGCGCACCCTTGGCTATCCTTGGGCGCGGGCGTTGCCGCCCTCGTCGCGCTACGCGGATGCCCGATGTGCTGGACAGTGGGCCTGGTCGAGACGCTTTCGCAAGGCCGTCGCGATTCAACCGCTGAACGCGCTGACCGGACATGGCTGCATTAACATTGCGACAGGACGGGAAGGAGGTGCCGTGCGGAAAACGATCGCGGTATGCAGAAAGTGATTTGCTAAGCTATTCTTGTCGGGTCGTGGGAGCACGCAATGTCGAAAGCAATTGCCGTCTTGGGCTCCGCTCTGTTCTTCGTCATTGCGCCGTTGGTGCTGGCAGGCTTCGTCCCCTGGTGGGTCACGCAGTGGGAATTTCGGCCAGCCTTTTTCGGCGTCGATCTAACCCGCATCCTCGGCGGTATATTGATCATCGTCGGAGTGCCCGGAGTTGTGGATTCATTTGCCCGTTTTGCGCTGGAGGGGCTGGGGACGCCCGCCCCGATCGCGCCGCCACAAAAGCTCGTAGTGACCGGCCTTTATCGCTACGTGCGAAATCCGATCTACATCGCGGTCGTCGCAGTCATTTTTGGTCAGGCCCTTTTGTTTGGTGACTGGCGTCTCCTCTGGTACGGCGCGCTACTCTGGCTTTTTTTTCATGTCTGGGTGGTGATGATCGAAGAACCGACGCTCAAGCAAACATTCGGCACGGAGTACGAGAGCTTTCGGACTAATGTGCCGCGCTGGATTCCGCGGTTGACGCCATGGCGAGCCGGATAAAGGAATCGCTGCAAGCGGCTCGATGCCGGCTGCAACAAACAGTGCGAGACGGCGAAGCGTAGCAAGCGCGCCTAGCGGCCTCGCCCCGGAGGGCCCACTACCTTAGCCGCCAGGTCGAAATAACGCATGGGCCGGGCAACTGCTCCACACGCCGTGTCTTTCCGATTCCGGAGGAAGACCGGCCGTCTGCGCCTGCGCATTATGAGGACCGAATCTGGCCCATAGGAGAAGAATCCTGAGATCGCGAAATTGGGCCGCTTATTGCGATACTTCCGCCATTCCGCGGACTGCCGCGTGATCGCAGGTTGGGCACATCGTGACTGGATGTGCGAGCCCGCATCGCGGTGACGGAGCGTAGCGCGTAATCCTAGGCCTTCGCGTTTTCGGCTAGAAGCGGCGTGTCGTAGGCTCCCACATCATAGCGCCACAGCGAAGGCGTAGTGCCCATCTTTATCGACCGTGGTGCGCCACTCCAAAATGCGATATCGCTGCCAAATGCGCTCTGCTGTGCGCGACGAGGTGAGCCGCACGCAACCATTAGTGTCGTTCGAACACACTCATTCACCGTTTCTTCGCCACGAGAAATGGCCGTGCATCTTTGCCGCGCGTGGCGTGGCGGGCGCGCTCAAGAACTTCAAATCCCGCTGCTGCTATCTCGCGTTCCAGGTCTTGCCCGGAGAAGAACGCGACATAGGGCGCTTTGCCGAACATCTGCATCACGCGCACGGCGACGTGCACAAACCGGTTCATTTCCTTGAGGCACGGCGTCTTGGAGATGAAAAGCCCGCCAGGCTTCAAGAGCCGATGGATACCGTTCAAGGTTGCTTCCCGCGCGGCCACCAAATGAAGGATGTTGAAGCCCAGCGCAACATCGAACGTTCCGTCCGGCCAGGGAACTGCGTCGAGCGTTGCAACCTCGAACGCGGCGTTGAGGCAGCCTCCGACTTTGGCCTTTTCGCGTGCGATCGCGATCATTTCGCTGGATACATCTGTCGCGACGATACGTTCGATATGGGACGCAAGCCTGAGCGCCGTCGTTCCCGTACCGCATCCGAATTCGAACACGACGTGGTCACGCTTGAGATAATGACGCGTGCGCTCAAGCGTCCGCTCGTAGCCCGCCACGTCAGCGATCCGGCTGGCGGCATATTTGCGCGCGCTGCGGTCCCAGAAGCGTGCGTCCCTTGCGACAGAGAACATGGAGGCCTCCTATGCGCTGCCGATAGCACAGGCATAAAGAAAATTCGAAGTTCGTGCTGAGCTGAAATCATTCGCGGAGCTAGTTGCGGACGATGAGGTATCATTCCGTTCTCGCTCGTATTCGGAGCTGTTGGAGACATGGAGGGCAAGTTCGAACCACTGGTCAGTGCTCACGCTGCTGCGGTTACGAAGCGCTTCCTGTCTTAGTTTAGACCCCCTCGAAACTGGCTACTAACTCAGCCTGAGCCGCGAACGACCGACCGGCGCGACCTTGGTCCGCGCGGGCGCGCTGCGGCCTCACCGCCAATGAATCCCGCCGCTGCGGCGGCGGGTAAATGTTGCGTAGCATCATAAATAACCGAGTTGTACGTTTGACAGGTTCAGTTATCGACGATCAGATGGGCGCCGGATTGCAACCCGGGAGCTCGCCATGCTCATGAACTCGCCGCGTGTTTCTTGCAAGCTCGGGGTCGCTGCTCGCCGCACCGCGTTTGGCAATGGCGCAAGCGAACCTGACGATGTCCTCGTGGGTGCCGCCGGCCCACCACATCAGCGGGTTTTTGCGTGGCTGGGCGGACGAGGTCGAAAAGGCCACCGACGGCCGTGTCAGGTTCCAGATGCTTGGCAAGCATCCGTCCGCGCCGCCGGGAACATTGGACGCCGTCAAGGATGGCCTGGTCGATCTGTCGTATGTGACCGCCAGCTACACACCGGCGCGACATACCCTTACGACAATGCCCGAGCTGCCCGGCTTCGGCGCGACTGCGGAGATCAATTCGATCGCGTACTCGCGCGTCTACTGGAAGCGCTTCCATCAGGCCGGCGAATACAAAGGCGTGAAGCTCCTGGGCGTGTTCACGCACGGACCTGGGCAGATGCTGACCAGAAAGAAGGTCGACACGATCGAGGACCTCCAGGGCCTCAAGATCCGCACGGGCGGCGGGATCGCCGAGGCGGTGGCGCGGGCGATTGGCGCCTCGCCGTTCGTCAAGCCGGCAGGCGAATTGTACGAGCTGCTGAGCTCGGGGATAGCCGATGGCACGTTCTTCCCGATCGAAGCAGTGGCATCGTTCAAGCTGGAAAAGGTGATCGCGCAGGCGACTGTCTTTCCCGGTGGCCTTTACAGTTCATCGTTCGGGGTCTTCATGAATGAGGCGAAGTGGACCGCAATCTCCAAGCGCGACCAGGACGCGATCGATGCGGTCGCAGGCGAGCGCATCGCGCGCGTCGCGGGAAAATCCTGGGACGAGGCCGACCGCAGAGGATTCGAGGCGCTGCGTGCCTCCGGCGTGCCGGTCGTCAACGCATCTCCCGAACTGGCGGATCAGGTGCGCAAACGCTCCGAGCCGCTCATCCAGGACTGGATCGGCAAGGCGAACGCGAAAGGCGTCGACGGCGCTGCCGCGCTCGCGGAGTTCCGGGACGAGCTGAAGAAGGCCGCGGCGGGCTAGTGACGCAACTCGAGCCAGGCGAAGGCAACGGCTCGATCGGTGACGGCGCGGCCTGGGAACGGCGAATAGACGCCGTGCTCGGCGTGGCAGCCTCGGCGATCCTGTTCGGCATGATGATCTTGACGTTCGCAGACGTCATGGGTCGTTACCTCTTCAGGTCGCCGGTGCGCGGCGGCTTCGAGATCACCGAGCTTTCGCTGCTGGTGCTGATCTTCGCCGGGCTGCCGCTCGTCACCCACGCCGGCGAGCACGTGACCATGGACCTGATCGATCGGCTGCTCGGCCCGCGGGCGCGCGATCTGTTGAACCGCGCGATCGAGGTGTTCTGCGCCCTGCTCATGTTCCTGCTCACCTGGTTGATGTGGCTCAAGGCGGGGAAAGTGGCGGGCTACAACGACAGCACCGACGTGCTGCGCATCGCCATCGGGCCTTTCGTCTACTTTATGACGGCGATGATCGGGCTGTCGGGCGCGGTGCACCTCTTCCGGGCCTTCGCGCGGGGCCCCCGATGACCGAGGGTCTCGTCGCTCTGGCGGCGATGCTCGCGCTCGTGTTCGTGCGCATCCCAATCGCGTTCGCGATGGCGATCGTCGGGACCGTCGGTTACGCTTACATGCGCGACTGGAACTGGGCGGTCGCCTTCGCCTCCGTGCAGACCAATGTCTACGAGACGGGACGCAATTACACGTTGTCGGTGGTGCCGCTCTTCATCGTGATGGGGACCTTCGTCGCCCGCGCCGGCATCGCGCAGGAGCTGTTCCGCGCCGCCTATGCCTTCATCGGGCACAGGCGCGGCGGCCTCGCCATGGCGACCATTATGGCCTGCGCCGGCTTCGGTTCGATTTGCGGTTCCTCGATCGCCACCGCCGCGACCATGGCCAAGGTCGCCTACCCCTCGATGAAGCGCTTCAACTACTCCGACCGACTCGCGGCCGGCGCCATTGCCGCAGGCGGCACGCTCGGCATCATGATCCCGCCCTCGACGTTGATGGTTATCTACGCGATCTTCACCGAGACCAACATCGGCAAGATGTTCGCCGCCGGCATCCTGCCGGGGATTCTTGGGGCGGCGCTGCTCTGCGTCGCGGTGCAGTGGACGTGCTGGCGCGATGCCAAGGCCGGCCCTCCCGGTGAGCGTTCAAGCTGGCGCGCGCGCGGCGCAGCGCTCCGCGGCGTCTGGCCGGTGGCAGTGCTGTTTCTGTTCGTGATGGGTGGAATTTACGGGGGCCTCTTTACCGCCACCGAGGGCGCCGGCATGGGCGCGTTTGGCGCCATGATGTTCGCGCTCTGGCGGCGCGCGCTCTCCTGGCAGACGCTGTACGCCGCGCTGGTCGAGGCCGGCCGCACCACGGCGATGCTCTTCACGATCCTGATCGGTGCGCTGATCTTCGCCGACTTCATCAACATCACGACGATGCCGGCCGACCTCAAGCAATTCGTCACGCGTTTCGAGCTGCACCCGATCCTTGTGGTCGCGGCGATCATGGCGATCTACGTCCTGCTGGGCACGGCGATGGAAGAGCTCTCCATGGTGCTGCTCACCTTGCCGGTGTTCTTCCCGCTGGTGGTCGGCATGGGGCTGGACCCGGTCTGGTTCGGCATCCTCATCGTGACGATCGTTGAGATCGGCCTCATCAGCCCGCCCGTCGGCATGAACCTGTTCGTGCTCTCGACCCTGCTGCCGCAGGTGCCCACGACTACCGTGTTCCAAGGCGTGTTGCCGTTCATGAGCGCGGATGTCGTGCGTCTTGCGATCCTGATCGCGTTTCCCGCGATCTCGCTGTGGCTTCCAGGCATGATGAGGTGAAACTTGTTTCGACCGGGCGCAGTTTCACGAACAGTTCAACGACGCTCTCATCAAGTTCTTCCGCGCCAACCTGTAGTCGGGCTCAGGCAGGTATCGCCCTTTTTCGATCCGCTGACCTCCGTTTACCGGGCAATCTTTGGTCACTGACGAGCCTGCTCGATTTCCGCACTTGGCCCATCGCGCCGTTCCCGGGATTGATCGAAATGGCCGCAGCCAAAGGGTAACCGGACCAACCCCGAAACTGGGAAGACAGCCGTCCACGAGGCGTAGCGCAAGATCGCAGTCCGTCGCTGGTTATCCGGCCGGATCGCATCGGCGGCTGCTGCGTCATAGCGCCACGGCGAAGCAATAGTGCCCATCTTCATCGGCCGTGGCGCGCCACTAATCTTCCAATTGGATCCACCTGTTGCAATCTTCGACCGCTGGTGTCGTCGATCGATTGGGAAACTCAGAGACGCTCCCGCGGATCCTGACAGAATGGGGCCTGCGTCGAGTGCACACTGAATAGATTTTCGTCGGTCCACTTCATTGAATAGTCATACGCGCGATCCGGCAGCCAAGAAAAGGGACCACACCGGCCCATGTCCGGGAGAACCAAATGACAATTCTGGTCATCGGCGGCACCGGTTTCATCGGGTACCGCCTCGTCCGCCTGCTGGTCGCGCGAGGGGAGACCGTCGCCTGCATGGATACCAACCCCAACGCGCACTCCTTCGCCGACCTCGGCGGGAAGGTCTCATCCATTCGTGGGGATGTCGCGCAGTTTGACGAGGTGATGGCCGCGATGAAGGCGGTTAAGCCGAGACGCGTTGTCAACCTCGCCTACCTCATCGGCAGCAACCATGCCCCGCATCTGGCGATGAGGATCAACGTGCTCGGCACCGACAATTGCTTCGAGGCCGCGCGGCAGTTGGATGTCAAACACACCGTCTATGCCGGCTCATTCGCTCCAAACGGCAAGCAGTCCAACTATGGCGACCGCGCCGTTACCGAAGACGATCCGGTATATGGCGAATATCAGTACGCACGACACAAGATCATGAATGAGTGGCAGGCGCTGGATTACAGCGAGAAGTTCGGCATGTGCATTACGGGCATTCGCGCCGCCTACGTCACCGGTCCGGACAAGGTGCGCGGTACGGTCGATCATGTACGGTGCATTACCGAGCCTGCGCGCGGAAATGCGGTGACTTTACCGTTTAAGGACGCGATGTGCTGCGCGATCCATGTGAACGACATGGCCGAGGTTTTTGCGCGCGTGCTGCTGGCAGATAAGCCGGCTCATCGCATCTACAACTCCGGTGGCACGCCAATCAGCATCGGTGAAATCGCTGACATCGTCCGTTCCTACTTGCCCGATGCCAACATCAGCTTTCAGCATGAGCGCGGAGCCAGGGCGGTCAACGCGACCTATCTCCTCGACAATAGTCGCCTGCGCTCCGAGTTCGGCATCCAGTATCCTCCGTTCCGGGAGCGCGTGCTGCAGATGATCAATGATACGCGCCGCGATATCGGGCTGCCCCCAGTAGGCTAGCTGTATTAAACTACGCGTTCATTCGTGCGCGCCTCGGGCGTGTGCCTACCGCCGTCGGTGAGCCGACCGGCTGCAGCAAGGGGATGTAAAATGACCGATCCGTGTGCGGGACCCCGGCATCATAGCGCGAAGGCGAAGCAATAGTGCCCATCTTCATCGGCCGTGGCGCGCCACTTTCTCAAGAGCACGCTAATGGCGCACAGGGGCGACCATTTCTACGCTGCGGTTCGTGGGTCAGGCCGCGAAAGCCCAATGCCGAAGGCGCCTCCGTCAATCAAGTGGCAGGCCGTGTCATCGGCTAAGACCTCGTATCGTCGTCGTGTGTCGACTTAGGCTGGATCAGGTCCCAGCGGTTGCCACAGAGATCCTCGAAAACCGCCACGACGCCATAGGCCTCATGCCGTGGCTCCTCAACGAACCGCACGCCGGAGGCGATCATGCGCGCGTGATCGCGCTCGAAATTATCCGTTTCCAGGAATAGGAAGACCCGTCCTCCGGTCTGGTCACCGATGCGCGCCGCTTGCGCCGGACCGTCCGCCCGCGCCAATAGCAGGCCGGTGCCGGCGCCGCCCGACGGACGCACGACCACCCAGCGCTTGCCGCCGCCGAGCGGCGTGTCTTCGCAGAGTTCGAAATTCAGAGCGCGGGTGAAGAAGGTGATCGCTTCGTCATAGTCCGCGACCACGAGACTAACGAGAGACAGATGCTGATTCATTGCCCAACCAGGAGGATTGCGACAAGCTGGCCATCAAGAAGGGTAAGATAACGTTACATCGGCTCAGTTGTTGCAACGCCTGAACCGAGGAAAGTCCTCCATACAGGAGCGTCAGCCTTTGCTGACGACCACCCCGCCCGCAGCAACCGCAGGCGTACTGCGGCTTGCCAACTGGGCGATCAAGCGATCTGCGTCCGCGGCGATGTCGTCCGGCGCATGGATGACAAGCCGCTCCAGCGCCCAGCGATAGGATGCAACGCGCTGCTGCAGGCACAGCTGCACCCATTCGACGATCAAGCGGTTCTCCTTCATGCGGGCGATCGCGTCGGCGTGCTCCGGCGGCGAGAGGCCGGCCACCAGCGGAAGGCTCGCCCGGCGCTTGCCGTCAAGATCGGCGACCACCGCGGCGGCGCCGAAGAACGGGTCGAACCGCGTGAGGTCGTTGCGGACGTCCTCCATCAACTGGGCGTAGCGCGACGTGTGCGAGCGGTGCGGCTCGTCGATCAGCCGCCGGCCGTAGGCGGTGGGATCGAAACGAATCTCCTGCCGCCAGGGCGCCGGCATTCGCTCGTAATCGCCGAAGACCGTCTTCCACGCCGGTCGGGAGTGCGGCGGCTCGATCAAGGGATAGGCGAGATCGCGCAGCAGGCGCTCGTTGTCGGTGAGCTGGAACCGCGAGGACGGCTTGCCGACGCTGTTGACCGCCTCGGCGCCGACCCAGCGATGCATATCGTCGTTGAGAGCGAAAGGCCGCGTCCGGCCAAGGTCGCCGCCGGCGCAGCCGCCAAGCGATGCGCCCAACAGCGCCACGGAAAATACCGATAGCAACCGTTGCCGATTGCGGACGCGATCAGCTCGAAGGCTGCGTGGCATTCGGCTCTGCCGGCTTAAAGACGTTGTCAGGAACGCGTACGACGCTTGCCGCGCCGCCCCGACGGCGAGCCCTGCTCCGAGCCGCCGCCACCGAAGAGATCGCCCTCATGGCGCTCAATTCGGATCACGGGAAGGATCAACACCGTCCCCATTCCTTCATTCCGCGACAAATCAGTTGCCGTCGGCCGCCGCTGCGTGGCGTCCGCAGGAAACTCCACGACCATACCCATTGCTCTCTCCTCGCCCCCATTGCACCCAGCGGAGCGCGCGATCGCATTAAGAGCGCGGCAAGGTTAACGCGCTCTTAAGGGGACGTGGATAAGCTTCAGCTGTTGTTTTCCTGTTGCCTACTGTTGCGTCGATCATCATGTCACAATCGCCTCTATTCCCGAGTTTCGACGGGTTGATGAATCTCGCAAAGCGGGAGGGCGTGGACGTCAGACCGACGCTGCTGCGCGTGCTGACGGACCTCTACGTCCAGGCGCCGGGCCATTCGGCGGAAGAGCAGCAGCACTACGTGGAACTGGCGTCGCGGCTGATCGATCAGGTCGATGAGGCCACGCGCAACGTGGTCCGCGCCCGCCTCACGGTCTATCCCGAAACGCCGATCGAGATTCGCGAGCGGCTCGGTCTGTCGAAACCGGCTCGCTTGCCTCAGTCGGTCATGGATGCTGCGCCGCCCCAGCCGCAATCGCCGCAAGTCGAGCGCGCAGCCGACCGTCTTCCTCCAAAACTGTCGATGCAGCCAAGCGATGCGGCATCGATCGACGAGATGTTCACCGCGGCGGGACCTTCGGAACGAATTCAGATTTTGCGCAGCCTCGAGAGCTCGCCGCTGCGGCCGACCGCGCGGATCGAGCCGCGCCGCGCAGGCCGCGCCATCGCCGTGCTCGAACGCGCCGCCTTCGCGCGCGACCAGGCCGCGTTCGCGGCGGAGCTTTCCGACGTCCTGTTGCTGCCGGCAACCGTCGGCGAACGCATCGTCGCGGACGATAGCGGCGAGTTGCTCGCATGCGCAGCCAGATCGCTGGCGATGCCAAGCGAGATCTTCCAGCGCGTGCTGCTGTTCCTGAAACCCGAATGGAGTTCGTCGGTCATCAGCGTCTTCCGCCTCGCGCGGCTTTACGACTCGCTCAGCGATCGCACGGCGCTGATCATGCTGTCGGTATGGCGTGGCGCGATCGTCGCGCAAACGAAAGCGAAGTACCGCCCGGCCCTCTATGACGACGAGCGGCAGCGCGCGCGCCCCGCTGCGACCGCCGCGCGCCCCGCAGGCGCTGCCGAGACGGCAAAGCCGCTCCCTGGACGCACGAGCACGGGTGGCTGAACTCAGACTTTCGCGAGATCGAGAAAGTGCCGTCCGGCGCGATCCTCGATCTCGACGATCCAGATGTCGGAGTCGAAGCGAATTTCCTTCACAAGGCGGTCTTCCACCGCCTGCTCGGCGACCGGCGCGGGCGTCGACTGGGAAAATACGCGGTCGGCCGGCCTGCTCTCGTCGTAGGCGGTCTGCGGCGCCGGCGTGAACAGCAGCGCGTTGCCGTCGAGCAGCGCCAGCTTGACGAAAATCGCTCCCGCCTCTTCCGCCCCTCGCCGTCGCACGGCGCCAAAAATGCTCTCGTTCTGGCAGCGGCGCAGATAGGCCGCCACCCAAATGTAGGATTTGACTCGCATATCGCAAAGGCTACGCGAAGCGGCGCGGACGTACCAGTGCCGAAGGGCCCTATTCGAACGTCCGGCCCGTTGCCAGCCCCAACTCGCGCACCAGACGTTCGGACACTTGTCCGGTCAGCGGCAGTTTCCGCTCGCGCTCGAACTTCTGGATCGCGGCCTGCGTGTCTGCGCCGACCGTGCCGGTCGCCTTGATCTGGCCGTAGCCGTAATCGGTGAGCGCGCGCTGCACGGCGGCGACCCGCGCCGACGATAGGGTCGTGCCGGCGGCAGGATCAGCCTTCGCGGACGCTGCCGGCTGCGGGATCGCTGCCGGGGGACGCACCGCAGACGCGACCGGCGCGGTCGCGGCCGGCGCTGCCGGGGCGTTGGTCGAGCGCACGAGGTTGCCCAGCGGATCACCGGACCGCATTTCGGCTTCTGCCGGGCGCGGCCGCGGCATCGGACTGGCTGTCGCTTGCGGCGAAGCCGCTGTCTGCTGCGCCGGCGTGACGATGACGGTCGCAGGCCTTGGCCCTGCCTGTGGCTCGGAAGCGCTCCTGGTTGCCGGCAACACCGACGCGAACAGCGGCGATGGATGGCGGCCGGCCTGCAGGAACAAGGCGTTGACGATGATGGCCAGCACCGCCGTCAGCGCGACCGCACCGGCCAGCGTATCCTTGGGCGAGTGAAACATGAGCTGCATGATGAGACCACGTTCCGTTTCCGCCGCTGCAGCTTTCCGGCGGCGCGAACGCGAACGATCGTTCACAGCGATGGATCTAGGCACTTCGCTTTACCTTCTGTTCGAGCTTATCCTTCACTTTCGGCGCAAGCGTGGTCACGACCGGTGACGGCTTGGCGATATTGCGCTCCAGATCGAGCGGCAAGCGCACCAGGATCGTGGTTCCGACGTCCACCTTGCTTTGCACCGTCATCTCGCCCTGATGCAGCGCGACGAGCGACTTGACGATCGACAGACCCAGTCCGGTTCCTTCATGGCGACGTCGATAGGTCTTCTCCGCCTGGAAGAACGGATCACCGATCCGCTTCATGTCTTCCGCGCTGATACCGACGCCGGTATCGCTGACCCTGAGCGCGAGATCGGCCCCATCGACCAACGCCGACACCGTGACGGCACCGCCCCGCTCGGTGAACTTGATCGCATTCGACAATAGATTGAGCAGGATCTGCTTGAACGCCCGTTGGTCGCCGACCATGCCCGGCAGATCTTGCGGCAGGCTGACGACGAGGTCGATGCCGTTCTCGCGCGCCTTCAACGCCATCAGATTGCTGCAGCTCACGATGGCTTCGCGCGGCTCGAACGGCTCTGCCGAGATCTCGAAGCCGCCGCTTTCCATCTTCGACATGTCGAGGATGCCGTTGACGACCGACAGCAAGTGCTGGCCGGAATCGTTGATCAACTCGGCATATTCGTGCCTGCGCGCGGCGTCCAGGCTGAGCTCCGCCTCCTTCACGATCATTTCCGAAAAGCCGATGATGGCATTCAACGGCGTCCTGAGCTCGTGACTCATCGTTGCAAGGAACTGGCTCTTGGCGGCGTGCGCCTTTTCAGCCTCGCTGCGCGCCTCCTCCAGCGCCTGCTCCTGCGACTTGCGCTCGGTGATGTCACGCATGACGGCGACGACTTCAACGTCCGCCGCGGGATCACGCGCGGTCTGATCGAGCGGCCGGCAACGCATTTCAATCCAGATGAAGCTCGGCGACGCGGACGTGCGCGTCTCGCCATCGACGCTGCGCCTGACGCGAAACTCGACGTCACGCTCGCTCGCGCCGCACGCGACGTCTGCGAGTGCGGTCAGATAGGCTGGACGATCGGCGACATGCACGCGATCGAACAGGCCGTGCCCCATCAGTTGGCCGATCGAAGCTCCGAACAAGGTCTGGGCTGCGGGTGAGATGAATTCGACTGCGCCGTTGCGCCGATGCCGCGTGATCACGTCGCTCATGTTGCGGGCCAGCAGCCGGTAGCGGCTTTCTTCGGCATTGAGCAGGCTGCGGCTCCTGCTGCCGAGCATTTCGGCTGCGAAGGCCAGCGTGCCGCAATAGAGCACGACCGACGCTATTCCGAATGCCTCGAACGCTGCACCGAGATGCGGAGGAACCTGCGAGACCGGCAACCAGGCCGCAAGGCCGAGCGCGATCAGCACCCCGGCGCAGGCAAACGACAGGATCGCCGAAAAGCGGACGACCCGGCGCGACGACGACAGCGCCGCCTCGATCGGAATGGCGACCAGCCAAATCGCGGCGAACGACGAGACGCCGCCGGTGTTGATGGCGACCGCGGTCACCAGCGTGGCAAGGGACAACGAGGACAGCACGTGCGCCCGTTCGTATTGTCCCGTTCGCGACAGATAGTAGGAAATCAGGATCGGCATGATCAGCCAGGCGAAGCAGGCGACCTCGAGCACGCCCGGCGCGCCGCGCAGCGCGACATAGATCGGAAAACTCGCAAGCAGGGCAAAACTGCCGAACAGGCGCGCGCCGATGAACAGCCGATGGCGCGCGTCCGCCATCGCGTCGTAGCGCGCGGACGGATGCACCATCGCATCGAGAAAGCGGCGTATGCTCACCAGGAATGTCAATCGATCCTTGCGTCCGGTCGTTTTCGATCCATCATGGGATCGGCCGGCACGCCCCCTTTTTTCTCTTGGATCGATCGTGTCAGAGCGAACTTAAGCGAACGCTAAGGTGTGGCGGCGGCACCCGGGAACGTGCCGTTCAGGACGAAAATCCGGCACATTTTGAGCCTACATGGTGAACGGTGCGTTTCCGCTTGCCGCCCGATTATGGTTTCGAAATCGTGCACACGGACAAACAGTCCGGGCGAAACCATTGCGTTCGGAACCACAAGCGGATCAACCGAAAATTTACGCCAAACACAATCATTCCGATTTTATGCAATTTGCGCGCGCGGTGAAAACCAGGACTTCATCGGCCGCTGCTACTGCTTGCCTCAGATTGCGAGAGACATCGCAACGGGGATGTGTCGACTGGACGGGAGAACTCGATGTTCTTTCTTATGCGCATGGCCTTCTGGCTCGGGCTGGTGCTCGTGCTGTTGCCGACGGAAAAAACTCCGGAATTGGAGAAGCTGCCGCAGATCGGCGCGAGCGAGGCCGTCTCGGCTGCAAGCGCTGCGGTGTCTGACGCGAGCCGGTTCTGCGTTCGCCAGCCGGCGGCTTGCGAGATCGGCGGCCAGGCCGTGACCGTGATCGGTCATCGTGCGCAAGCCGGCGCGCGCAAGGTGTATCAGATGATCACCGAGAAGAAGCCGGACCACACCGGGTCGATCGGAGGTGCTGACGAGGCCGCCTCGAACCATGCGCCGGCCGACACGCTGACGCTGGAAGACCTGAAGGCCGATTGGCGCGGCCCGCTCGCCAATACGCCGACGAAGATGCGCAGGGGCTGATCCGACACGGCCCCGGTAAGGGCTGCTTCACGCCCAAAAGTGACCAAAAGAATTGCCGCCCGCTCGCTTTCGGCGGCGCGCGTTCTCATATATGGCTCAGGTGGTTGCGCAAGGCGGCCGCGAGCAACAATGGAACGCATGGCGACGATCGACGAAATCAAGGACAATTTCGCGCTGCTCGACGAGTGGGACGATCGCTATCGTTACGTCATCGAGCTGGGGCGGACGCTTGCGCCGTTGGCGGAGGAGGAGCATTCGCCGGAAAACAAGGTGCAGGGTTGCGCCAGCCAGGTCTGGCTCGCAAGGCATCTTTCGCGCAACGAGCGCGGCGAGCCGACGCTGTCCTTCGTGGGCGACAGCGATGCACACATCGTGCGCGGGCTGATCGCTATCCTGCTGTCGCTCTTTTCCGGACAGACGGCGAAGCGGATCCTCGAGACCGACGCGATCGCCGTGTTCGACGAACTCGGGTTCCGCGAGCACCTTTCGCCGCAGCGTTCCAACGGGCTGCGCTCGATGGTCGAGCGCGTGCGCACCGACGCGCGCGAAGCGCTCGCGATGGCTTCCTGACAGGGTTTCAAACGGGTTCGGACGGCCTCAACGCTTGCCGCTGCGCGCCTGGCCGAGGCCCATCTTCTTGGCAAGCTGGGAACGCGTGACGGCGTAGTTCGGCGCGACCATCGGATAGTCCGCCGGCAGCCCCCATTTGTCCCGGTACTGCTCCGGCGTCATGTTGTACTGCGTGCGCAGGTGGCGTTTGAGCGACTTGAACTTCTTGCCGTCCTCGAGACAGACGATGTACTCGGCCGTCAGCGACTTTTTCACGGGCACCGCGGGCTTTATCGGCGCAACCGCCGGCGGCGCCTGTCCCTCGGCGACCCGCACCAGCGCCGCGTGAACCTGACCGATCAGAGCAGGCAGTTCCGACGCCGGCGTCGTGTTGTTGCCGACATAGGCCGAGACGATTTCAGCCGTGAGATCGATGAATCCCTTGGCAGGCGAATTCATCAGGAAGCCTCCGCATCACACCGGATATACTTAAGCTATACCAGCGAATGATTTGGCCGCCAAAGACTATCCAAGTTCAGACCGCGGGCGCTGTGCGTAGAACGCAGATCAGGCCGATCCAGGATGGCGGGATGAAACGCGCCGGCTATTATTGGCGCTGCTGCTCGACATGCGCCCGCAGCGCATCGAACGAGGCAAACCGGATCGGGCTCTCGCCGGCGAACTGCGCCTCGATCGAACCGTCGGAATAGAGGGTATAGGCCATGCCGTCGACCACGCCCGACTTCATGACCGTGACGCCAGGCGGCAGATCCGGCTTTGCCTGATCTGCGGGAGCCGGCTCGCTCGCGCTGGCCTCCGGACGCTCCGCAGCGCCGTTCTGCCGCGCCGGATTGGGCCAGGCATTTTCGAACGAAACCTTCGGTTCGGCCTCAAGCGCCGTGCTCGGCGGCGCCGCGGCGGCGGCTTCGTCCTTGTCGCGTCGCCGGGTCGCAAACAGCAGGTTGCGACGCGCCGGGCGATCGGGCGCAGGCGGTGGCACGGTGCCGCAGGCTCGGCGGGCTGAACGTCGGGAGCAGGCGCCGGCGGCTTGGCGCGAGCTGCGGCCTCGTCCGCCCAGGGCGGCGGCGATGCAGCGCGATCCATCGCGCCATTCTGGCCGGAGGGCTCGGCAGCCGTCGCTGCAAACGGATTGGCCGGACGCGGCGGCGCGACCGGTCTGGCGCCTTGCGTGCCTTGCGCAACGACGAGCTTCGTCAGGCCGACAAGTTCACGCGCGACGAACCACATGCCGAGCAGGATCAGGCCCGTGCACAGAATGACGACGCCTGCGATCAGCAACGCGTTGCCAAAACTGGTGTCGCTGATGGGAATGCCGAAGCCGACGGCAAGCAATCCCATCATGCATACGCCGATGCCTGCGGCGAGCAGCACGATCATCTCAAGACCCCACGCCACTGCATTGCAATTGCAGCGTCATTCCTCAGGGCCCGTTCAAAACCGAACAAGCCCAACCCAACGCCACAATACCGTCATAAGGTTCGCTCTGCAAAACTCGAATTTTCCAAGCGCCTGAGCCGATGGACGTTTTGGTTAGCAGATAGGCTTAATTTCGCAGCCGGCCACCCAGGAACCAGCCGTACGCTAGTGGGCGCGCCGGTGTGTCGACCGTCAACCCTCCGTAAGACCGAGCCCAGTCCTTTGCCGCCGCCGCGCTCGCTGCCGTCGTCTGCGCTCGCGTGCGTCGCCGAGCTCCGCGACCTGTCACGCGTCCAAGCGCGCGGTCGACATCGCGATCGGCACACGCGCCGCTTGCGCTGATCACAACCTTCAACGTCTGGTTTTATTCCCAGTGCGCGACCAGAAGGCGTGGCGCGCAGCGCGCAAGCTCGGTCATCCTGCTCGCCTTCGCATTTCAAGCTGGAACTCGTGACGGTGACGATCCTGTGCACGATTGCTGAGCAGCGGCGAACCTTCTCCAGCAGGGAACTTCAGGCAGGCCGCCCAGATGAACAGACAGTCATTTTCGGCACCTGCTTCATGCCAAAAAGTCTTTACCTTGCGGATGCTTATTGCATTGCATTCAGAAAATAAGTCTACAATTTGCTCTTACACTGAACCGTGATCGCGATATATAGTCGGGGCCGGGGATAGACCCGCGCACACGAGTATAGCGGGTCGAGAGGAACGGGCTGGTCTAGCAACAGATGTCCAGTATCACTTCGATCGTCGAGACGCCGGCGCGGCGATCGATAGCGCAGACGTGTGACGACATTGCGCTGCTGCTGCTGGCCGCAATCGCCATCATCGCATCGCTGACGTTCAAGCGATACGGCCTCGGCTGGGACGACTACACCCACGCCGAATACGCGGAACTTTTGCTGCAGCTTTACGGATCGGGTTTCACCGACAAGAGCGCGCTGTCGTTCGTCAACCTCTACATGTATGGCGGCGGCTTCGACATGGCGGCCGCGCTGCTGCACAAGATCCTTCCGCTCGAACTGTTCGAGACGCGCCGCCTGGTCGGCGCATGCGTCGGCGTCGTCGGCATCGCGCTGACGTGGCGGCTCGGCCGCCGTGTCGGCGGACCGGTCGCGGGCCTCGCGACACTTGTGCTGGTCACGGTCTGCCCGGCCTTCTACGGCCATCTCTTCATGAACCCGAAGGACATCCCGTTCGCGATCGCGATGGTCGTCCTGATGCTGGGTCTCGTCCGTCTCGTCGAAGAGTATCCGCAGCCCTCGCCGCGCACGGTGCTGATCGTCGGCCTCGGCGCAGGCCTGGCGCTCGGCTGCCGCATCCTCGGCGGCTTCGCACTGATCTACGCTGCGATCGGTGCGATCCCGCTGCTGATGACGGAGGTGCGAACGCATGGCCTGCGCGAAGCGGCGCACCGTCTCGCCCACGTCGTCTATGTGCTGATCCCGGGCCTCTTGTTCGGCTATCTGGTGATGGGGCTGATCTGGCCGTGGTCGATCGTCAAGCTCGACAATCCGCTGCAGGCGATGACGTATTTCTCCGCCTTCTTCGAGAAGCCGTGGAAAGAACTGTTCAACGGCGAAATGGTCTCCGTACCGGACATGCCGTGGTCGTACCTGCCGACGCTGTTCGCGCTCAAGCTGCCGGAAGCGATGATGGTGACGCTGGCGGCGGGCCTCGGCGTGACGGTTGCCTCGCTGTTTCGCCGCGACGTGCCGGCGAACCGCAAGACCATCCTGACCATGCTTGCGCTCGCCGCGACGCTGCCGCTGATGGTCGCGATGGTGAAGCGCCCGGCCCTCTACAACGGCATCCGCCACTTCCTGTTCGTCATTCCGCCGATGGCGGTCATGGCCGGCTTCGGGTTTGCCTGGATCATCGATCGCGTCAAACGCCAGGGGGTGCATGGCGGTGGTCGGGGTCAGCGCGGTCTTCATCACCGCGCTGCTATTGCCGCTGACCGAGATGATGCGGCTGCATCCCTATCAGTACACCTACTTCAATCATCTCGCCGGCACGGTGCGCGCGGCGGACGCGCTCTACATGCTCGACTACTGGGGGCTTGCGCTGAAGCAGGCCTCCGAAGAATTGCGCGAGCAGCTGGAGGAACGCCAGGAGGTTCCGCCGGCGAACCGCAAATGGAAGGTTGCGGTCTGCGGGCCGCAGCATTCGGCGCGCGTGGCGCTCGGCGACGAGTTCTCGATCGGCTGGGACAGCCAGAGCGCGGATTTCGCGATGACGCTCGGCGAGTTCTACTGCAAGGGCCTCAATGCGCCCGTGCTGGTCGAGATCAAGCGCGATGACGTGGTCTTCGCCCGCGTCTACGACATCCGCGGCTCGAGCATTTCCAGCCTGCTGACGATCCCGCCGCCGCAATAGCGATCGATTTCAGTTCCACGGGAAAGCCGCCTCGCCCGCTTGCGCGGTCGTGTCGCCGTGCCGACATAATGCGCGTCCGGCGACGACGGCCGGCGGTCGCCAAAACGAGATCACGACAATGATCCACCAGATTCGAATCTACGAGATTTTCGAGACCAGCAAGGCTGCATTCCATGCGCGCTTTCGCGACCACGCGGCGCGCATCATGAAGCGTTACGGATTTCAGATCGCCGCGATGTGGGAGACCCGATCGGGCGAAAAGACCCTGTTCGTCTACCTGCTCGAATGGCCTGACGAGGCGGCCAAGACCGCCGCCTGGTCGGCGTTCATGCAGGACAAGGAATGGGCCGAGATCAAGCGCGTGACCTCGGCCGAGCACGGCGCGCTGGTCGGCGGCATCGAGGATCGCATCCTGACGCCGCTCGACTATTCGCCGTCCGCCGGCCGCAGCCTCCTCAAGCCGTCCTGACCATCCACGAGCTGAGTGCATGATCGGAACGTCTGCCGATAGACCACAGTTTGTTTCGCGAACTGAAGGCTCTAGGCGCGCGCCTCGGCGAGCGCGGCCAGAATGCGCGCCCACGAGCGGATGCCCTTGTGGAAGCTCTTCAGGTCGTACTTCTCGTTCGGCGAGTGGATGCGGTCGTCCTCCAGCCCGAAGCCGACCAGAACCGAGTCGAGCCCCAGCGTATTCTTGAAGTCCGACACGACCGGAATCGAGCCACCGCTACCGATCAGCACGGCCTCCTTGCCCCACTCCTCCGTCAGCGCCCGTTTCGCCGCGCCCAGTTGCTTCATGCTCCAATCCAGCGCAATCGCCGGCGCATTGGCGTGATCGCCGAATTCGACACGGCAGTCACCCGGGCACACGCTGCTTCACGTAGGCACGGAAGGCGTCGCGGATCTTCTGCGGATCCTGACCTCCGACCAGGCGGAACGACACCTTGGCGCTCGCCTCCGCCGCGATCACCGTCTTGGCGCCCTCACCGGTATATCCGCCGATAATGCCATTGATGTCGCAGGTCGGGCGGGAGGTGACCTGCTCGATCAGCAGCCGGTCCTTCTCGCCGGCCGGGATCGAAAGCCCGATCGGCTTGAGGAAGCTGTCGGCCGAGAGATCGAGCTTCTTCCATGCCTCCAGGATCTCCGGCGGCGTGTCCTTCACGCCATCGTAGAAGCCCGGGACGGTGACACGGCCGTTCTCGTCGTGCAGTCCGCCGAGAATATGCGTCAGCACGCGGATCGGATTGCGGGCGCGCGCCCCCGAACAGACCGGAATGCAGATCGCGATCGGCGGCCTTGATCCGCACCTCTTCATAGACAAGCCCGCGCAGCGACGTGGTGATCGCCGGCGTATTCTGGTCCCACATGCCCGTGTCGCACACGAGTGCGAAGTCGGCGGCGAGATCGTTCTTGTTGCTCTTCAAGAACGCGCCCAGATGCTTTGAACCGATCTCCTCCTCGCCCTCGATCAATATCGTGATCGGCACCGGGAAGCTTCCCGTGACCTTCTTCCAGGCTCGGCACGCTTCGACGAACGTCATGAGCTGGCCCTTGTCGTCCTCCGCGCCGCGCGCGACGATCGCCTTGCGGCCGTCCGGCAAGGTGCGCACCGCCGGCTCGAACGGCGGATGCTCCCAAAGGTTCAAGGGATCGACCGGCTGCACATCGTAGTGTCCGTAGAACATGACGCGCGGACCGGTGCCGTTGGACTTTCCGATCACCGCCGGATGGCCGCCGGTCGGACGCACGTCGGCCGCAAAGCCCAGCGAGGTGAAATCCTTTGCGAGATGCTCGGCCGCCGCCTTGCAATCGCCGGCAAACGCCGGATCGGTCGAGATCGACTTGATCCGCAGAAGCGCGAACAGACGTTCGAGGCTGTTGTCGATATCGGCGTCGATATGCGCGAGCACGGCGTCGAGTGATTTCTGGTCTGGCATTCCCATCTCCGCAGGTTTGATCGGACGAGAACGCTTATACCCTGCCGGAGCGGCCGTGCGAACCGCCGCCCAACGCACAAATCTACGGCAGCTCCAGCTTGAGCTTCGGACCGCCCTGCGCCTCGATATGGGAGATCAGATTGCGAATGCCGGCGCTCGAGTGGAAAGCGCCGCCGCCGGTGCGGCCGCCAAGCACGGCCGATGCGGCCGGCCTCAGCTGAACCATCGCGCGAAAAACCTGATAGTAGCGGAGCCGCGCCTCGTTCAGCGGGCGCAACGCCCGATAGGCCGTGACGTACCTGCGCAGCAGCGCGGCGATCAGGAGCCGCAGCGGAAGGCGCAGCGCCGCCGGCACCTTGATCGGCAGCGTGGCGATGTTGGCTACGGCCGACGCCACATCCATCTCGGGCGCGGCAATCACGACATTCGCCCAGTCGATAACGCCGGTGACCGTGTCGCCGTCGGCCATGATGTTCAGCGGATGAAAGTCGCCGTGACAGATCGCAGCTGAAGTGGTGTCGTCCGGACGATGGGCCTTGAGCCACGACACGGCCGGCGTCAGGCCTGAGAGGCCGGAGCTCTCGACCGCAGCCTCCAGCCGCGCGAGCTGGCCGTCGAAGGTCAGCATGCGCTCGTCGACGCCGGCGGCTGCCGCCGCTCGCAGCAGCGGCTCAGTCGGAAGCTGATGCAGACGCACTTGCATCTCGACCCAGGTCGCGGTTGATGGCGCTGAACGTCGCCGGCAAGCGCGCGAGGTTTTTCAGCCTGTCCGCGATCGATGCGCCGACCGCAAAGCCCAGCGAGCCCTTGCCCGAGTGGCTGGCCGTGCAGCCGCCGCATCACCAGAAATGGTCCGCCGAGCGTTGCGATGTCCGTCTCCACCACAAGGACGCGCGGGGCCGGGTAACCCATGTCCGCCAGCGCATTCTGGGTCATCGCCTCGAGCGCGAAGCGCGGAGGATAAGACCCTTCGCGACCGAGGCGAAGGATCAAGCGGCCGTAAGCTGCAGGCGGCGCGCCGTTCAGCGCAAAGCCGAAGATCGCCGTGTCGAAGCCGCCGGACACCGGTTGGAGCTGCTCCGCATAGTCGGGATCATTCACATCCCAGCGGTCGGCCAGGTAGCCCAGCAGCCGCGCCGCGATGTCGTCATCGCGCAAGACCGTTCACCGCCGGAGCATGCCGCCCAACGCGCCACGCACGATGGCCTTCGTCAGGGTGCCGCCGACCTGACCGCCGACCGACTTGCCAAGCTGGTTGGCGATCTGGCCTGCGACGCGGTTGGTGACTGTGCGCGTCACGTCGCGGGCGATGACCTGACCGGTCGTCAGCCGCGTGCCGCGCTTGCGGCTGGTGCCGAAGATGATGCCGACGATCGCACCGAGGTGTCCGAGCACGCCTTCGGGCGGCGGCTCCGCGGCCTCGCCGGGAGCAGGCGCATCGGGTCCTTCCACGGCCGTGTCCTTGACCCGCTTCTGCAGCATCTCGAACGCGGATTCCGAGTTCGACTGACGTGTCGTACTTGCCCTTGACCGGGCTCTTGCTCATCAGTGCCTTGCGCTCGTCCGGCGTGATCGGTCCGATCCGCGCCGACGGCGGGCGGATGAAGACGCGCTCAACGATCGACGGCGTACCATTGCCTTCGAGAAACGAGACGAGCGCCTCGCCCTTGCCGAGCTCGGTGATCACCTTCTGCGTATCGAGCTTTGGATTGGGCCGGAACGTTTCGGCCGCAGCCGCGACCGACTTCTGGTCGCGCGGCGTGAATGCGCGCAGAGCGTGCTGCACCCGGTTGCCGAGCTGAGCCAGGACCTTCTCGGGCACATCGATCGGGTTCTGGGTGACGAAATAGACGCCGACGCCTTTCGACCGGATCAGGCGGACCACCTGCTCGATCTTGTCCATCAGCGCATCCGGCGCATCGTCAAAAAGCAGGTGCGCCTCGTCGAAGAAGAACACCAGCTTCGGCTTCGGCAGGTCGCCGACTTCGGGCAGTTGCTCGAACAGTTCCGACAGCATCCACAACAGGAATGTCGCGTACAGCTTCGGGTTCTGCATCAGCTTGTCGGCGACGAGGATGTTGATGAGCCCTCGTCCATCCTTGTCCGTGCGCATCAAATCCTTCAGCTCCAGCGCCGGCTCGCCGAAGAAGTGATTGGCCCCCTGGTTCTCCAGCACCAGCAGCTGGCGCTGGATCGTGCCGATCGTCTGCTTCGATACGTTTCCGTACTGAACGGTCAGCGCCTTGGCGTTCTCCGCAACGTTGGCAAGGATCGCGCGCAGATCCTTCATGTCGAGCAGCAGCAGCCCCTGCTCGTCCGCGACGCGGAAGGCGATGTTCAATACGCCTTCCTGCGTTTCATTGAGGTCCATCATCCGCGAGAGCAGCAGCGGCCCCATTTCCGAGACGGTGGCGCGCACCGGATGGCCGCCTTCGCCGAAGACATCCCAAAATACCGTCGAAAACTCGTCGGGCTGAAACGCCAGATCCATGTCCTTGGCCCGCTTCAGGATGAAATCCTTCGCTTCGCCCAGCGCCGAGATGCCGGACAGGTCGCCCTTGATGTCGGCGGCGAATACCGGCACGCCGGCGCGGGCAAACCCCTCGGCCAAGACCTGCAGCGACACGGTCTTGCCGGTACCGGTCGCGCCGGTGACGAGGCCATGCCGGTTCGCGAACGCCAGCGTCAGGAAGGCTGCCTGTTCCTCCTTGCCGACGAAGATCGCTTCCTTGGTGTCACCGTTCGCCATGCTCGTACCTTCTGCGTTCAGAAACCGTTCGCAAGGATGAATCTACCTGAATTGTTCGCGAATGCGAGATGTTCGATCGGCCGCGTGCACCATCGACACGGCCCGAATGCGTCGCTTGACGGTGCGCAACGCGACTGATGGATGCGAGATATCGTCAATCTTGCACCTTCGGACAATTTCTTAGACGGGATTTCGCCACCACTCTTGCATTGTTGCAACACTTGGCGGTCATGAAGCGTTCAGTTGGGGCGTTGATGCTTGTGTTTCACGATTGGCGAGACCTAAAGTGAAATCCAACAAGAAAGACACATTCTATCGACCGGCAAGAGCGGAGCGACACGGGGCGGGCGGATTGATGCAGCGAAAGCTGCCATCGAGGGCGAGTCTTCTATTGTCAGGAGAACCGCAGCACTTGGTCCTTCTCGTGAAGGACACCGTTCAGGTCTGTTGACGCTTTCAAAGCTGGTCCGAACGAGTGTTTTTGCGAGTGCCATGAACTACCCGTTGAAACATATTGATGGAATGACCCCGTTTTTCGAGGTCAAGCTCAAATCAAAACGCATTCGCACAACTGAGAAGCTGCTGGAAGCCGCGCGCACCGTGAAGGGCCGCAAGGAACTCGCAGCCGCCACCGGCATTCCCGAGCAGCAGTGGCTCGACTGGGCCAACAACGCCGACTGCATGCGCATCAAGGGCATGGGCAGCGAGAAGGCAAAGCTGCTGCGCCGCGCGGGAGTCACGACCGTCGGCGAGCTCAGTCACCGTAACCCCAAGAAGCTCGCCGAGGCGATGGCGGAAGCCAACACCAAGCACAGGCTGGTGCGGGTCCAGCCGACGGAAAAAACCGTTCGCGTCCTGATCGAGCGTGCAAAGCGGCTGCCGCGCAAGATCACCTATTGATCGCGTCCCCGGTCGGCCTGAGCGTTGCCGTTTCATTGGGCAGCCGCCCGTTCGGCCAGCGGACCCGGCTTCTTGACTTAGGGTATGGGACCGCGCAAAGCGCAGCCATGACCGAGGCGTCGCAACGTCAGCCCGTTCGCGCGGTCCGGGGCCCTTCATCGGCACCCGGATGGCTTGCGCCGGAGCGCGACTATCCGGCGGTCATGGGTATTCTCAATGTCACGCCGGACTCGTTCTCCGATGGCGGAAAGTTCCTCGATCCGAAGCGAGCGATTGCCCAGGCCGAGCGGATGATCGCCGACGGCGCCGACATTATAGATATCGGAGCGGAATCCACCCGACCCTATGGCGGCCAGCTGCCGGTCTCGGCCGACGAAGAGATCAGCCGGCTGCGTCCGGTGCTGAAAGATATCGTTGCGCTCGGCACGCCGGTTTCGATCGACACCATGAAGCCCTTGGTCGCCCGCTTCGCGCTGGATGCCGGCGCATCGATCGTCAACGACGTCTGGGGCCTGCAGCGCGACGGCGAGATGGCGCGCATTGTCGCCGACCTACGCGGTCCCGGTGGTCGCGATGCACAATCGCGAGGCAATCGATCCGGCCATCGACATCATGGGGGATATCGCCGATTTCTTCGCACGCACGCTGGCGATCGCCGACAAGGCCGGGATTGCGCGCGAGACGGTCGTTCTCGACCCCGGCATTGGCTTCGGCAAGGACGCCGCGCAAAGCATGACGGCGCTGGCGCGGCTGTCCGAATTGCGCACATTTGGCTGCCCGCTTCTGGTCGGCGCGTCGCGCAAGCGCTTCATCGGTTCGGTGATCGCCTCCGAGCCGCATCAGCGCCTCGGCGGTTCGCTGGCTGCACATCTCCTGGCCGCGCGCAATGGCGCTGCCATCATCCGCGCGCATGACGTCGCCGAGACCGTGCAGGCCCTGCGCGTCAATGCTGCAATCGAAGGACGCCGATGAGCGACACGATCTTCATCCACGGCATCGTCATCCATGCCCGCCACGGCGTGCTCGAGCACGAGGCCGCGGTCGGCCAGCGTTTCGTCATCGACCTGGAACTGTCGACCGATCTTTCGGAACCGTCGCGCACCGACAAGCTGAAGGACACGATTTCCTATTCGGACGTGGTTGCGACGGCGACAAAGGCCTTCGCCGGCCACAACTACTATCTGCTGGAGCGCGCGGCAGGCGCGGTCGCCGATGCGGTGATGGCGGCGTTCCCGACGGTCTCCGCGCTGAAGGTGACGGTCCACAAGCCGCATGCGCCGATCGCGGCGATCTTCGGCGATGTCGGCGTGATCCTGACGCGAACGCGGCAATGACCATACGGGATCAAACCCGTGGCTAGCGCGCTGATCGCGCTCGGCGGCAACGTCGGCGACGTGCGCGCGACGTTTGCAAGGGCGATCCCGGAGATCTGCAACAAGGCCGCAGCCCGGCTGCTGGCGCGGTCGTCGGACTACGCCACTCCGCCCTGGGGCGAAGAACAGCAGCCGCCGTTCGTCAACGCCTGCATCGAGATCGAGACGGCGCTTGAGCCGCACGCCCTGCTTGACGTCTTGCACGAGATCGAACGCGAGCACGGCCGTGACCGATCGAGGGAACTGCGCTTCGGACCGCGCACGCTCGACCTCGACCTGCTCGCGTACGACGATCGCTCGATCGATACGCGCCGATTGATCCTCCCTCACCCTCGCCTGTTCGAACGCGCCTTTGTGCTGGTGCCGCTGGCCGAGATCGCGCCGGATCGCCCAATCGGCGGCCGCACTGCAAAAGAAGCGCTGAAAGCCGTCTCCACGGACGGGAATCGAGAAGCTCGCCTAGCGCGAGCCAGCGATGAACCGGTGCCCCTTGCGCCATGGCATTTTTCGGTCAAAGAACAAGGACCGCTGCCCGGAGTTTGACGCGTTCATGCCTGCCGAGACCGACGACCTGCCGCTCGCGGCCGAGTTTCCCGCAGCCACCCGCGAGGCATGGCTGAAGCTTGTCGACGGCGTGCTGAAGGGCGCGCCGCGCGAACGTCTCGCGAGCAAGACGGCCGACGGCCTGACGATCGAGCCGCTCTATGCGCGCGCCGGCGACGCAAAGCCTGTTGCCGGGCGCGCTGCAGCCACGCCCTGGCAGATCATGCAGCGCGCCGATCATCCGGATCCGGCCGCGGCCAACAAGCAGGCGCTCACCGATCTGGAGAACGGCGCCACCGGCCTCACCCTCGTGTTCGCAGGCGCAAACGGCGCGGCAGGCTTTGGACTTGATCCGTCGCCTGAGGCGATCCGGCGTCTTGCTCGACGGCGTCTATCTCGAGGCCGGCATCGGCCTGGAATTCCAGATCGGACCGCAGTCGCGCGAAGCGCCGTTTCATCTGCTCGCGCTGCTCAAGGAAAAGGGCATCGCGCCGGACGCCTGCGACATCCGCTTCGGCTTCGATCCGATCGGAGCCGCCGCCGTGTGGGGCTCGAGCCCTTATTCATGGAACGAGATCGCGCCCGCGCTGGCCGGTGCAGTCAGTGCCGTGGCGGCGCAGGGCTTCAAGGGTCGTGCTGCGGTGGCGGACGGGCGCGTCGTGCATGACGCCGGCGGATCGGAAGCCCAGGAGCTCGCCTTCGTGCTCGCGGTCGCGATGGCTATCTGCGTGCGCTTGAAGCTGCGGGCATGCCGCTCGCTGCCGCCCGCGACATGATCTACGCGCGGCTCGCGCGCGGACGCGGATCAGTTTCTCACCATCGCAAAGTTCCGCGCCTTGCGAAAACTGTGGGCGCGGATCGAGCAGGCCTGCGGCCTCGAGCCCGCGCCGCTCTTCATCGCCACTGACACGGCATGGCGCATGCTGAGCCGCCGCGACACCGACGTGAACATGCTGCGCGCGACGATGGCGACATTCGCGCGCCGGCCTTGGCGGCGCCAACAGCATCACCGTGCTCCCGCACACGCTGGCGCTCGGACTGCCTGATGATTTTGCAAGGCGCGTTGCCCGCAACACGCAGCTGATCCTGCTTGAGGAGTCGAACCTCGACAAGGTGACCGATCCCGCCGCAGGCTCCGGCGGCATCGAGATGCTCACCACCCAGCTTTGCACGCGCGCCTGGGAGCTGTTCCAGGAGATCGAGAAAGCCGGCGGCATCTGGGCTGCGCTCGAAAGCAACTTGCTGCAGCGTCAGGTCGCGGCGGTCCGCACGGCGCGTGAAAAGAACATCGCCCGGCGCAAGGATGCGATCCTCGGCACGAGCGAATTCGCCAACCTGAATGAGAAGTCGTCGGCCGTGCTGGATGCGAAGCCGCTGGCGCTGCCGTCGTACGGAGAGGCAAAATTCAAGTTCGATGCGCTGACGCCGCATCGCCTTGGCGAACCGTTCGAGGCGCTGCGCGACGCCTCCGATGCGATCCTGAGCAGGACCGGCAGCCGGCCAAAAGTGTTTCTCGCCAATCTCGGCACGCCGGCCAGCTTCTCGGCGCGCGCGACTTTCACGAAGAACTTCTTCGAGGCCGGCGGGATCGAGGCCCTCGACAACGAGGGCTACTGGGAAATCCCGACCCTCGTGCACCATTTCAAGAAGTCCGGGACGCCGCTGGTCTGCCTCTGCTCGTCGGACGCCGTCTATGCGACCAACGCCACTGACGCCGCCAAGGCATTGAAAGAAGCCGGCGCAGCACCGATCTATCTGGCAGGCCGTCCCGGCGACAAGGAAGCTGAACTCCGCGCCGCCGGCATCGACGACTTCATCTTCGCAGGCGGCGACGCGCTCGCGACACTGCGCGCCGTCTACGAGAAGATCGGGACGTGAGCAATGGCAGGGCAGCGAAAAGCCGTCTTCACCGGCGGATGCCAGTGCGGCGCCGTCCGATTTGCCGTCTATGCCGAAAAGCCGGTCAGGATCGGCCTGTGCCACTGCCGCATGTGTCAGAAAGCGGTGGCCGGCCCGTTCATTTCGCTTGCTGACGTTCGTCACGAGGATTTCGCCTGGACGCGCGGCAAGCCCGCTTCATTTCGCTCATCCACCATTGCCGAGCGCGATTTCTGCGCCGCATGCGGCACGCCGCTCAGCTATCGCCAGATCGGCGGCCCGCATATTGAACTGACGACCGGCAGCTTCGATCAGCCCGAGCGTGTTGTGCCGACCTATGCGACGGGCACGGAGTCGCAGTTGCCGTGGACCAAGACAATTGGTGATTTGCCGAGCAGGACGACGGCCGAGGCGTCCAATGCGGAAGCGCTGAAGCGAATTGTCAGCCACCAGCATCCGGACCACGACACATGACGTGGGAACGATACAGGTTGACGAGACTCGCATATGATGCATGCGCCGCACGCGGACAAACGGGCTGACTGAACGCATGCGTTTTGGCATCAACCTTCGCGGAGATTTAGCCAAGCTCGACGACGCCGAGATCGCGTCGAGATATGAAGCGTTGATCACGGAGAAGGTGGCCTTGCACCAGGGGTCGTTCATCAACGGCAAGTGGGTGCATCGGATCGACCAGTGGACGCGCTGGCGCGGCCCCTTTCACGCGCGGATCTTTTACAAGGCCCAAGCCGTCGTACTTGGTATCCTGGCCGCATTCCACTGGGGGAATTGGATTGATCCCGATGCCTACATTCTTGAATGCGAATTGAAGGACGTCTCCGGCACCAGACGAAGAATGCAACAGCAAGCATCACGCCATGACCGCCGAGCTGCAGCCGGCTTCGCGACTGTCGCTGCGCCGCCGCAAACGGATCGAGCGCGAACTTGCCGTGTTGCGGACAATGGAAAGCCACTTATTTACCAAGGAGATCGTTTGGGCGATTCTGACCATCCCGGGCGTCGCGGCGCTGGTCTTTCTCGTCGCGTGGAAGGCCCATTGGTGGTCGGGTTCGCCGCTCGTTGCCGCCGCCGTCGCGGCCTTGACAGGGCTCGCAGTCTGGTGGATCGGCCGGCGCTGGTTTGTGCTTGCTGCAATTATCGTCTTTGGCCTGGTGCTGATCCTACTTGAAGATTTGCCCGATCTTGGGGATATCGGATGGGCGGTAGCGCAAAGGAGCGGCGCCGCGTAAAGCTGGAACGGGCGATCGCCCGGCGCGAGGCGCTTCTGGCGCAAATGGATGGACACAGGTCATGAGCCGCATTCCTGACTTCACGTCGCTCGACTTCGCGGAGGCCGCCGTGCCCCCGCAGGGCGGCGTCGCGCAGCCATGGATGACGCCCGAAGGCATCGCGGTGAAATCCGCCTATTCGGAAGCCGATCTTTCCGGCATCGATTTTCTCGACACCTATCCCGGCATCGCGCCCTATCTGCGCGGCCCCTACCCGACCATGTACGTCAATCAGCCGTGGACCGTACGCCAGTATGCGGGCTTCTCCACGGCGGAGGATTCCAACGCCTTCTATCGCCGCAACCTCGCCGCCGGGCAAAAGGGCCTGTCGGTCGCCTTCGATCTCGCCACCCACCGCGGCTACGACAGTGATCATGCGCGCGTCGCCGGTGACGTCGGCATGGCGGGCGTCGCCATCGACTCGATCTACGACATGCGCACGCTGTTCGCCGGCATCCCGCTCGACCAGATGAGCGTGTCGATGACCATGAACGGTGCGGTGCTGCCGGTGCTGGCGCTGTACGTGGTCGCCGCCGAAGAGCAAGGCGTGCCGCCGGAGAAGCTTTCAGGCACGATCCAGAACGACATCCTCAAAGAGTTCATGGTGCGGAACACCTACATCTATCCGCCCACGCCCTCGATGCGGATCATCTCCGACATCTTTGGCTACACGTCGGCGAAGATGCCGAAGTTCAACTCGATCTCGATCTCCGGCTACCACATGCAGGAAGCCGGCGCGACGCAAGACCTCGAGCTCGCCTACACGCTGGCCGACGGCGTCGAATACGTGCGTGCGGGTACGGCCGCCGGCCTCGACATCGACCGCTTCGCGCCGCGCCTGTCGTTCTTCTGGGCGATCGGCATGAACTTCTTCATGGAAGTCGCCAAGATGCGGGCCGCGCGGCTGCTCTGGGCGAAGCTGATGAAGGACTTCAATCCGAAGGACGCGCGCTCGCTGTCGCTGCGCACCCATTGCCAGACGTCCGGCTGGTCGCTCACCGCGCAAGACGTGTTCAACAACGTGATGCGCACGACCATCGAAGCGATGGCCGCAACGCAGGGCCACACCCAGTCGCTGCACACCAATGCGCTGGACGAGGCGCTGGCGCTGCCGACCGACTTCTCCGCGCGCATCGCCCGCAACACGCAGCTGTTCCTGCAGCAGGAGAGCGGCACCACGCGCATCATCGACCCCTGGGGCGGCTCCTATTTTGTCGAACGCCTGACACAGGAACTTGCGAAGAAAGCCTGGGGCCACATCCAGGAAGTCGAGGCGCTGGGCGGCATGGCGAAGGCGATCGAAGCCGGTGTACCGAAGCTCAGGATCGAGGAAGCCGCGGCCAAGACCCAGGCGCGGATCGACGCCGGCCGGCAGTCGGTGATCGGCGTCAACAAGTACAAGCCCGCGAGCGAAGCCGCGATCGACGTGCTGAAGGTCGACAATTCCACGGTGCGGCGGCTGCAGATCGACAAGCTGACGCGCTTGCGGAAAGAGCGCGATCCGAAGGCGCTCAAGGAAACACTCGACAACCTCACCCGCAGCGCCGGCGACGGCAACGGCAATCTGCTGGCGCTCGCCATCGATGCGGCGCGCGCCAAGGCCACAGTCGGCGAGATTTCCGACGCCATGGAGAAGGTGTTCGGACGCCATCGCGCCGAGATCAGGTCGATCACCGGCGTCTACAAGCGCGAGGTTTCCACGATGTCCGACAAGGTCGAAAAGCTCGCCCATCTGATCGAGGCATTCGAGGAGGCCGAAGGCCGCCGCCCGCGCATCCTGGTCGCCAAGATCGGTCAGGATGGGCATGATCGTGGCCAGAAGGTGATCGCGTCCGCCTTTGCCGACATCGGCTTCGACGTGGACATTGGCCCGCTGTTTGCAACGGCCGACGAAGCCGCGCGGCAGGCGGTCGAAAACGACGTTCATATCCTCGGCGTCTCGTCGCTTGCTGCCGCGCATTTGACCGCGGTGCCCGAACTGAAGGCTGCGCTGAAGAAGCACGGACGCGACGACATCATGATCATCATCGGCGGCGTCGTTCCGCCGCAAGACTACGATGCGCTCACCAAGGCCGGCGCGGAAGCAATCTTCCCGCCCGGAACGGTGATCGCCGACGCCGCGGAGGAGCTCGTCCGCAAGCTCAGCGCGCGTCTTGGACACTCCAGCGAGGCGGCGGAATAAACAGTGCTGCGTTGGGGCATAACAAGTATCGCAGGGCTCCTGCTTCTGGCCTCGCTTGCGCACGCGGCGCCGCCGAAGCCTATCGTTTCCACCAAGACCAAGGCTGTTGAGATCAGCGTCGCTTTTGACGACGCGATCAAGGCCCGGCCCGAGCTTTCAGCCAACATCCTCGGCGAAGGCAAGCGCTGGGCCGAACGCGAGCGTCGCGAAGCCGACCGCGAATGGCAGAATTCACCGGAACTGTTCCGCGGCGGCCAGCGCTGGACGCTGGAACGCGACTACGCGGTCGTGTCGGTGGTCGCCGATCGCTATGTCAGCATCCTGCGCACCGACTATACCTATACGGGCGGCGCTCATCCGAACACCACGCTCGAAACCGTGCTCTGGGACGAGCAGACCAAGAAGCGCATCAGCATCCGCCCCTTCTTCAACGACCTGTCCGACAACAGCCGGGCGATGGTCGAGATCCAGAACGCGGTGATCTCCTCCCTGACTGCCGAGAAGAAGGAGCGCGGCACTTACGATCCGAGCGACAACGAGTGGTTCAAGAGCCTGCAGCCGAGCCTGTTCAAGATCGGTGCAGTGGTGCTCGAGCCGTCGAGCGAGCCCGGCAAGAGCTCCGGGCTGACGTTTCACTATTCGCCCTATGCGGTCGGCCCCTATGCGGAAGGCGCGTATACGGCCTTCGTCCCCTGGCGCATCCTGCGGCCCTACCTGACCACGGAAGGGCTGGCGATTTTCGGCGGGGACAAGCCGAAAGATCCCAAAACGCAGTAGGGCGTCACCTCGCCTGCGCTCGTCAATCGTTGTAAACCGGCTTCATGAATTGTCCGGAGCCCTTCAACACGCGCGATCCGTCGAGCCTTGCGTCCGGACTGCGCGCAGGCAACCGCGCGGCGCTCGCGCGCGCGATCACGCTGATCGAGAGCCGGCGCCACGATCATCAGGTTGCGGCCCGCAAGCTCGTGCAGACGCTGTTGCCGGAGACCGGCAAGGCGCTGCGCGTCGGCATTACCGGCTCCCCCGGCGTCGGCAAATCCACCACCATCGATGAGCTCGGCATGTACCTGATCGGCCTCGGGCTGAAGGTTGCGGTCCTCGCGGTCGACCCCTCCTCCGCCCGCACCGGCGGTTCGATCCTTGGCGACAAGACGCGGATGGCGCGGCTCTCGGCCTCCGACCATGCTTTCATCCGCCCCTCACCGGCCGCAGGGACGCTCGGCGGCGTCGCGGCAAAAACCCGCGAGGCGATGCTGCTCTGTGAGGCGGCGGGCTTCGACGTGGTTCTGGTCGAGACCGTCGGCATCGGCCAGTCGGAAACCGCCGTCTGCGACATGACGGACTTCTTCCTCGCGCTGATGCTGCCGGGCGCCGGCGACGAACTGCAGGGCATCAAGAAGGGGCTGGTCGAGCTTGCCGACATGATCGCCGTCAACAAGGCCGATGGCGACAACATCGCGCGCGCGAATGCCGCCGCAGCGGAGTATCGCGCGGCGCTGCATATCCTGTCGCCGCGCTCGCGAGCACTGGCATCCGCCGGTCGTGACCTACTCGGCGCTGACCGGCGGCGGCATTGCCGAGCTCTGGCAGAAGGTGCTCGATCATCGCACGGCGATGCAGGCCTCCGGCGAATTCGCCGCCCGGCGCAGGGAGCAGCAGGTCAAATGGATGTGGTCGATGCTGGAGGAGCGCTGGCGATCGCGGTTGCGCGCCGACGCAACCATTCGCTCCAAGGTCAAGCACGCGGAGATCGCAGTCGCTGACGGCAAGATGACGCCTGCGGTCGCAGCAGATCAGATCGCGCAACTTCTGGAGAAATCGTGAGCTTGCGAGTCCTGATCACCGGCTTCGGGCCCTTTCC
This sequence comes from uncultured Alphaproteobacteria bacterium, assembly GCA_963757845.1. GTDB lineage: Bacteria > Pseudomonadota > Alphaproteobacteria > Rhizobiales > Xanthobacteraceae > P52-10. The sequence goes on along the minus strand of CAVWTB010000041.1, from coordinate 57,870 downwards.
CGGTGCGCCCTTCAATCCGACGCAGCAGCTTGTGGCGCGACTGGCGAAGCTGCGCCGTCCGGCATTCGCCGACGTCGAGCGGACGTCGCACATCTTCAACGTGAGCTACGGCGACGTCGACCGCGACCTGCCGCGGCTGCTGGCCGAACGACGTCCCGACGTGCTGCTGATGTTCGGGCTCGCCGCGCGCACGCCGCATGTGCGGATCGAGACGCGGGCGCGCAACGCCATCACCACGATCTGGCCGGATGCCGGTCGCACACGCATCGCCCTCGGCAAGATCGCGGCCGGCGGCAAGGACGCGCTGACGTTCGGACCGCACACCGCACGCCTGCTGCGCGCGGCGCTGCAGACCGGCGTGCACGCCAAATCATCGCGCGACGCCGGACGCTATCTTTGCAATTACCTGTGCTGGCGCGCCATCGAGGCGAGCATGGCCTCGCCACAACCGCCGCTGACGGCCTTCATCCACGTGCCGCTGGTGCCGCGCGGCACCGTCTCCCGTCGCAAGGGCGTCTCGCGCGTCAGCTTCGAGCAGCTGGTCGATGCCGGTGAGGCGATCCTGTTCGAAATGATCCGGGCGGCGCGCGGGTCGCAGCGGCACATCGAATCCTAGATCAAAGGTTCGCAGCGAATGCCGGAACGGCGCGCCCGTTCGCGGCGAGAAAGTCCATCATCGGCTTGACCACGGCGCGGACCGACGGGCGCGTGCTCAGCCGCGCGCGCCACGCGAGCAGTTTCGGTGTGGAGTTGTCGAGAGGCGCGCCCAGGCGTTCGCCGAACAACTGCGCCATGAAGAAGGCGATGTCCGCGTAACTGAACTCGCCTGCGAGGTATTGGCGGTCAGCGAGCTGCGCTTCGAACTGTTGGCAGAAGGCGGCCGCACCGGCCTTGGCCGCGACGGCGTCCGAACTTGCGAGGTCGCCCTGCAGTCCCATCAATCGAATGATGTGCGGAAAGTAGATCTCGTCGGATTTCAATTCGAGCAAGCGGGCGCGCGCCCTCGCCTTGATGTCGCGCGGCCAGAGCGCGGGATCCGGCTTGAGATCCTCGAGATACTCGAAGATCTGCGTTGAATCGAAAATCTCCAGGTCGCCGTGGATCAGGACCGGCACCTGACGCTTGGGATTGATCCGCAGCACCTCGGGATGTTTCGGCTCATACGACGTCTTGAACGGCACCATCGCGAGCTCGAATGGCAGGCCCTTCTCCAGCACGGCGATCTGGGCCTTGGCGCCGAACATGCTGAGCGGGCCGGAGAACAGGCGTAGCGTGCTCATGTGGATTTCCTCGCTCCGGAGCGGTCCGACTGTTCCGGCAGGTTAAGCGGCCGGTCGATCCATTTCTGTCAGTAGTAACCCTTAAGCCCTTGTGGCCGCGACATTAACCACTCCGACCAACATTCCGCCCCTCACCGGCTTGTGTGACGCTCACCGCCTCGATCCGGCGCTATTCAGGACGCTCAGGTCCTTAGGAACCCGTGAGGCGCTGATGGACGTCAATCGCCGCAACCTCCTGAACGCTTCCGCAGGCGCCGCGGCCGGCGCGCTTGCGGCCGCGCCTGGCGCTGCGACAGCCGCCCCGCTGATGTCAGCACTCGGCCGCGACGCGACGCAATTCGGCGTTCGGCCGGGCAGCCCGGACGATCAAACCAACGTGCTGCAGCGCGCGATCAACGATGCGGCAAAGGCAAAAGTCCCCCTCGCGCTGGCACCCGGCGTGTACCGGACGCGCGCGCTGACATTGCCCGACAATGCGCAGCTGATCGGCGTCCGCGGCGCGACCAGGCTGGAATTCGGCGGCGGCCCCTCGCTGTTTGCCGGCATGGGCGCAGCCAATGTCTCGCTGACCGGGTTGACGCTCGACGGCAGCCTGATCGGCCTGCCGGCCCGCCGCGGCCTCGTCCATTGCGAGCGAAGCCGCGAGCTCCGTATCGTCGATTGCGAGCTCATCAACAGCGGCGGCGCCGGCATCTGGTTCGAGCAGGTGTCGGGCGAGGTGCAGGGCAACATCTTCCGCAATCTTGCCTCGACGGCGCTCGTGTCATTCGACGCCCAGGGCCTTCTGGTCGCGCAGAACACGATCTCCGGCACCCGCAACAACGGCATCGAGATCTTGCGCCACCAGGCGGGCGACGACGGCACGCTGGTGATCGACAACCGCATCGAGGACATCGTCGCCGGTCCCGGCGGCACCGGTCAGCACGGCAACGCCATCAACGCCTTTCGCGCGGCGAACGTCATCGTCCGCGGCAACCGCATCCGCAACTGCGACTTTTCCGGCGTCCGCGGCAATTCCGCGTCCAACATCCAGATCATCGGCAACAGCATGACCGATGTCCGAGAGGTGGCGATCTATTCCGAATTCGCATTCGAAGGCGCGGTGATCGCCAACAACACCGTCGACATTTGCGCCATCGGTGCGGTCGCCTGCAATTTCAACGAAGGCGGCCGCGTCGCGGTGGTGCAAGGCAACATCTTCCGCAACATGCTGACGAAGCGCCCTGCTCCATCGCAAGCGGGCGACGGCGCCGGCATCGGCATCGCCGTGGAGGCCGATGCCGCGGTGACGGGCAACGTGATCGAGAATGCGCCGAGCTACGGCATCATCGCCGGCTGGGGCAAATATCTGCGCGACGTCGCGATCACCGGCAACGTGGTGCGCAATGCCGACGTCGGCATCGGCGTCTCGGTCACGGCCGGCGCAGGCAGCGCGCTGGTGAACGACAACGTGATCTCAGGTGCCAAAAACGGCGCCGTGGTCGGCTTCGACCATCACAAGCGGATCACCGGCGACCTCACCCTGCAGGGCGCGCAGAAATTCGCGCAGCTTGCGATCGGCTCCAACCTGGTGCGCTAGACCTTCAGGCGGTCGAAAGACGGACCTCGGGCAGCGGCGTCGCGAACCGCGGAGGCGGTGGTTCGGCGACGTCAAGAGCGCGCTCATCGGCAATCGTGAATGCCGGAGGCTGCGGTTCGGGGACGACAAGAGGCCGCTCATCGGCGATCGCGAATGATGGAGGCTGCGGCTCGGAGATGGCAAGGCGCCGCTCATCGGCGATCGCGAATGCCGGAGGCCGCGGCTCGGAGATGGCAAGGCAGGCGCCGCTCATCGGCGATCGCGAATGCCGGAGGCCGCGGCTCGGAGATGGCAAGGCGCCGCTCATCGGCGATCGCGAATGATGGAGGCTGGGGCTCAGTGACGACAGGAGGCCGCTCATCAGCCATTGCGAACAGTTGCGCGACCCTCTCCTGCTCCGGCACGATCCTTCGCCATGCCTCGACGGCCGTCCGGGTCTCGCGGATGACGCCGATGAATTGTTCTTCGCTGAAGTAACGACGCCAGCGACCGCTCTCGTAAAGCACAGTCATGTGCTCGAGCCGTTGCTCGGCAAGCACACGCCATCGTTCCAGCGCACGCTGGTAACGCAAAGCATCGAAGGAGGATGTCATCGAGGCGCCGGCCCAATGCCGCTTGGAGGAAAACTGACTCAGGCAAAACTGACCCAGAAACACTCGCTACAACCGCGACGCGCACGCCATTTACGAATCAATTCGTAGCCGATTCTGTCGGCGATGTAAAACGCGCAACCGTATTATCGCCGTTATCCACCGCTCGGCGTCAGACCTTTTTGATTCGCGCGTAGTGGCGGTGCGACTTGGCGCGGTTGCCGCACGAGCTCATGTCGCACCAGCGGCGGGTGCCGCCCTTGCTGCGATCGATGAACACCCACCGGCACTTGTCGTTGGCGCAGCGGCGGATGCGCCGGTCGCCTGCGTGCGTCAAAAGGTCGGCCGCCGACCAGATCACCGGCGCCAGCACGCCGCCGAGCGATGACGGCGGCGCCGCCACGACCCAGGAATACGCGCCGCCGCGTGCGGAGATGCCGAGCCGTTGCGGGGTTTCCGCCAGCGCGCGGTTGAAGACGTCGAGGTCGCCAGGCGGCGGCGCCCGCCCCTCGCCGATGCTCAAGAAAGATCCGGTAGATCGCCTCGCGCAACGCGAGCGCGTGAATCGAACAGCGCGTCGAGGTCGGCGCTCCGCTTGTCCTTGCGCGTCCGCGGCATCGCCGCATTCGCCGCCAGCCAGTCGCCGAGCGCCTTCGCGGTCGTGAGCTGCTCGGTCGCGGCCGGCTCGCTGCCGCGCCAGATAGCGCGTGTTGGCGAAGCTCAGACACAGCTCCTCGGCGGGAGCCGGAACCAGAACCGTCGCATCGGGAGCCGTGGGACATCGAATCCTATTCTAACCCCATAGCCGGTTGACAGCCAGTTAAGACGGGCGTAGCGTTATCTAACCATATAGATGGTTAGGGAGAAGAAGCCATGTTCGATCACGTCTCCATCGGCGTTCGCGATGTCGCGCGCACCAAGCGCTTCTACGACGCCGCGCTGAAGCCGCTCGGCTATTCCTGCCTGAGCGAGGGCAAGGACTTGCTTGGTTATGGCGCAGGCGACGTCGGCCTGTGGATCAGCGCGTGCGAGAAGCCCGTGCCGGCGGACGATGGAATCCGGCCTGCACTTCTGCTTCGTGGCGCCGACGCGCGCGAGCGTCGACGCGTTTCACGCGAACGCGATCGGCGCGGGCGGCAAGTCGCAACGGCGAGCCGGGCCTGCGTGAAAGCTATGGTCCGAACTACTACGCGGCCTTCGTCGTCGATCCGGACGGCTACCGCATCGAGGCCTATTGCAAGAAGCCGTCGTAACCGCCTTGCGAGCGATCGCCTTTCTCGGCAACGCGTCGTCGCTAACGGCACGGTCACCTGGATCGCGGCGCGGAACGATTCCTCGCGCCCGCGTTCGGACGCGGCGGCAGCCTTGTGGCTCGCCGCCCGTGCTTGCAACGTTCGACGAAGCGCCAGGCACCGCGCGCTGCCGGCGCAGGTGCCGACGAGCCGGCGGCAGCCGCGCCGGCGGGCACCACCTCCAGCGCGCGGCCGAGCGTGCGCGTATAGTTCGGCACCGAGGTGAACGCCTCGCGCGTGAAATTGTGCTTGATGCCGTCATTGTCGTTCGGCCGGACCGTGCACACGGCGACGATGCTTTCGACGCCCTTGTCCTTGGTGCGAAACTGAAACGGCGCGTTGGCGCCGGGAAACTGGAACGGCGTGCCGGCGCGGATCAGGTTGTCCTGCTGGAATCGATTGGGCAGCAGCACCGTCCCCTCGCCTTTCTCGTCGACGTTGGTCAGCGTGAGATAGCAGTCGCGCGTCGAGGCGATTGTGAACACCGGTCCGTCGCCGGGCCGGTAGAAATCGGCATCGGAGGTGAGCGATAATTCGTCCGTGCGCGAAGCCTCCGGCAATCGCTCGCGGCCGCGCTGAGCGGCGATGCGAACGATCTTCTGATCGGTCATGCCGGCTGCCAGATCGCGGTAGGACAGTTCGAATTGATCGCGCGGCACGGCCCCCTGCTCCAGGCGGCGCAACAGCGAATAGAATTTCTGATCCGCGGACGACGACTTGATCCTCGATTTGTCGATGCCGAGTTCGGCCGCGGCCAGCGCAAGATCGACGTCGTCCTCGTAGCGCTTCGCCAGCGCATTGATCGGCTCGACGCCGTTGAGTTTCAGCGCCGGATCGAGGCCGGCGCGCACCATCGCGTCGGCAAATCGCTTCCTGTCCGTCTCGATCAGCGTCGTCCATGCGCGCATGCGGCGGATGCAGCGCCTCGACCTTGTCGCGGACGTCGCGCGGCAGCGTGCGCGAGCCGAGCACGATGTCACGCACCTCGTCGCGCGCCTTGCGCAGCCCCTGATCGTGGCAGCCCATGCAGGAAATGCCGGTGGTGACGGCCGAGTCCTTGCGCGAGGGGTCGCGCACCATCGTGGTCGGCCCCTTGTCGATGCGAGCCCCCGTCGCAGAGCTCAGGTAGTAGCCCTGAAAGCCGTTCGGCAGGCTGAAGATGGTCTCGCCGCCGTCGTGCTGAAATCCGTTGGGTCCAGGGCCGAGCGGGAATGCGAACAAGTTCTGATTGCCGCGGCTGCCGGCAAAATCGTAGCTGGTCCACAGATAGCCGCTGCGCGAGCTGTGCCGTTCGATCATCCGGTTGTTCTGGCTGATGCCCGAGCGCTGAAAGCCCGCGCGCTGCGCGACGAAGTTGCGGATATTCGCCTCGACGTTCACGCCCTGATCGCGCGTCAGCTCGAACAGGCTGTTCGGCGCCCGCATCAGGTCGTCGTACAGCGGCGGCTGCGAGGCGGCATAGGCGAACCAGTCGGCGCGCACGGCGGCAACCGGCGTCTGCGTGGCTGCCGCGATCGCCGAGCTCGCCTGCCCGGCCGGCTGCACGTTGTAGGGATAGGCGGAGAGCACGATCTCCCAATCCGCGGCCGTCCAGCCGATATCGGCGAGATTGATCCGCAGGATCGATGCGTCGGGATCGATGGTCTCGACCTTCACCACATTTGCCGAACGGCTGAGCGAGTTGACGAGCTTGATCGCGCCCTGCCGGTAGACCTTCATCGCATTGGCATCGGTGCAGGTGTTGGCGAGGTGCATCGAGCGTCAGGTAACGCGCGCTCGCGCGGCGCGCAGCAGGCATACGCTCCAGATCGGCCGCGATCAGGCTTGCGGCCACCGCAGGCGTGACGACGGCGCGATTGCCGCATGCCGCGGTGGCGCGCGCGCCGAGCGACACGATCCAGCGTTCCAGCGCCTGCAGATCGTCGGCGGTCACGTGCGGGTAGCGCGCGTCGGCCTCGTAGTTGACGTCGTAGGGCATCTCGCGGTCGGCGATCTGGCGAAACAGTTTTGAGCCGAGCGCATTGCCGGGCAGCACGTAGTGCGGGCTGGCCGCGATCTCATTGAGCTTGAGGATGTTGCCGAAGTTCTTGGCGGGCTTGTCGCGATCGATCAGCCGGCCTTCCTGGTGGCAGCGCGCGCAGTGCCGGTCGAGCACATCGAAGGCGCCTTTGGCGACCGGATCGGACGGCGGGACGAGTGTCTGGGCGAAGGCCGTGTGCGGTGCGACAAGCAGCAACGCCGCGAGCAATCCGCTCGCGGCAAAATTCCGGCACTTCCAACGGCGCATGGATGTCCCTTCCACGACGTACGCAATCCACCGTGTCATATGTCGCAAGAGGCACGCGCAAGGTTCAAAGTCTGAGCGGAACCGCGGAAAAGAAAAGGCCCGTCCGGGGGGACAACCGGACGGGCCAGCCGTATTGGCGCTTGGGGTGGATGGGCGCTCGCGCCGAACACAGCCTTTCTGGGAGGGATTGGGCTCCCTCGCACTCAGTTGGTCATGGCACCCCGGGGTGAGGTTCAACGCCCGTTCGAAATTTCTTAAGAAAAATTAGGAGGCGAAAAATCGCTGATAAATCAGCGAGTTGGCTTTGGCAAGCTCGATCGCGCGCGAAGCCGCGCCGGCGGTCACCGGGCGCGCCGCCTGAACCACGGCCAGGGCATTGGCAAGGCCCGCACCGAACTGGTCGTCCTTGCCCTTCGGGCCGAGATCGCCGGCGGTGTCCATCAGGATCCGCCGCACCACCTCCGGCGCCACGCCCGGATTGCGTTCGACGATCAGCGCCGCCACGCCGCTGACATAGGCGGCCGCGAACGAGGTGCCGGAGGCGACCTGATACTTCTCGTCCGGCGACGGCAGCAGCAGATCGACGCCGGGTGCGGCAAGCGCCAGATGACTGCCGCGGTTCGATGCCTCGAACAGCTTGTCGGACGCGTCCGTCGCGGTCACCGCGATCACGTTGCGGTCGGCGGCCGGATACAGCGGCGGCGATTTCGGCCCGGCATTGCCGGCGGCGGCGATGAGGATGATGCCGCGCTTGGCGGCAGCCGCGAGGCCGCGCTCGAGCAGCGGATCCTTCGGTCCGGCAAAGCTCATGTTGATGATCTGCGCGCCCTGCTCGACCGCATAGTTGAGCCCCTTCAGCAGCACGAACGAGGTGCTCTCGGCGCCGGTCGTGGTGGCGCCGAAGGCGCGGATCGCCAGCACGCGCGCCGAGGGCGCGCTGCCCAGCAGCCGCGATCGGGCGACGATTGCACCGGCAATGCCGGTGCCGTGGGTGTGCGGACCTTCCGTTGAGCGCAATGCGTCGTACGTGCCTGCGATCGTGCCTGCGAGTTCGGGATGCGCAACGTCGATGCCGGAATCGATCACCGCGATCCGCACGTCGTCGCCCTTGGTCACCGCATGCGCTTCCGTCAGACGCAGCTTGCCGATGGCATACTGGCCGGGATCGTCCCGCGCCGTCTCGGCCTGCTGCAAGGCGAAGCGATAGTTGCGCTGCACCGAGCGGACGCTGCCGTCAGCCAGCAGCTGCCGCGCCACCGTATCGATCGAGCGGCGGTCCGGAATGCGCCAGCGGAACATGGTCGCGCCGATCAACGGAAAATTCTGCGATTCCACGCGCGTCAGACGATGCCTTTGCGCGAGCGCAATGGCCTGCGCCTCGGTCACGGCGCCGTCGACCTCGATGATGATCTCGTTCGGCACGAAGTCAGCCGGCAGCAACCGCGGTCGCGCCACCCTTCGCGGTCCCCTTCTTGCCTGCATTCTTCGTCTGCTGGCTCTCACCGCCGTCTTTCGACTGAGCAACGGTGCGCCTCGACTTCTGTCGGCACGGCCGTCCGCCAAAACCTTCAAAGCTGCTGTACGAGCTGCAGTTCGGATTGGAGCCGAAGGAATACTGCGACTCCCCCGCGCCGCCGCCGGACGAGCCCGGCGTGCGCGGCTCGATGTTGCGATTCGGATTGGCGCCGGCGTTGGTCGACGTCGTTCCGGGAGTCGGTGTGTTCGTCGGCGTCGTGGTCGTGGTCGGCGTGGAGTTCGACGTCCCGCCGGTACCCACACCCACGCCGGTTGGTCGCGGCGCGGTGGGCGCCGTCGGACCAAGCCCTCCCGTCCCCAAGGGTCTGACGTTAGGCCCAATCGTCGGTGTCAGCGGGACCAACCGGCCCACATTGGGGACCGTCGGTCCAATACCTGGTGCGACTTGCTGCGCGACGCCGATGCTTGCACCGACGGTCGTTGCAAGACCCGCGGCAACAAACGCCGCCAGCACGCGCGGTGCACGATTGAACGCATGTCGCTTTTCATGGACGCGATCGCCGGTCATTGTGACCTCCGCGAATTCCCGCTACCCAAACGCCCGCAAAACCTCATCGGCTACTGCGCGGGCGCGACGAAACTGACGATCTTCTCCTGCTCGACCTTCTTCATCAGGCTCGTCACTTCGTCCTTCGTCATCCGCTTCTCGCCGAACTGAATGCGGAACATCCCCGCCTTCAAGCCCGCCACGATCGACGCATTGTAGGCATCGAGGAATTGCGTGATGTCGGAGACGCGCGCTTCCGGTGTAAAGCGGACCAGCGCGCGGGCGCCGCCGTCCATCTGCGCTTCATGGGCAGCCGACTGAAAGCTACCCTGCTGCTGCTTGACCAGCACCGCGCCGATCACGCCCGCCTGCAACAGCAGCGCGATGGCAGCCGCGCCGGCCGAATAGGCCAGCGTCCGCGGCGAGAGGCTTGCGAAGAATTCGGCCACGCGCACACTGAAAGTCGACGTCACCGAGGGGGTACGCGCGGGCTCCGCATCGATCCCTGCGAACAGGCGCTGCATGGCGCGTGCCGACGGCGCGCCGAGGCTTTCGTTGAGATGGATGGTTTCGGCGAACTCTTCCTGGATCACCGCATACTGCTTGGCGAGCTTCGGATCGCGGGCCAGCGCCTCGTCGACACGCCGCGCATCTCGCGCACTCAGCGTTCCGGCAGCATGCCACGGCAGCAGCGCCTCGACTTCCTCGGGGGGCATGTCCGGAATCTTGCTGAGAGCATGTCATGGCCAACCTCGCTCCACGCCGGCTGCTTTCAGCAGCTCGGCCAATTTCTTTCGCGCGTAAAACATGCGCGTCTTCACCGTGTTCTCCGGGATACCGACGATCTCTGCGACCTCCTCCACGGATTTCTCGTGGTAGTAGACCAGATCGATAATCTCCCGATGGTCTGGCGTCAGTTGCTCGAGGCATCGCCGCAGGACCTTTCCCGTATCCTTCTTCTGGGCCATCACCTCCGGATCGTCGGACGGATCCTCGATCGCAGCCGCAGTCTCGTCGTCAAGCTCCGCGTCCTTTCTCTTGCGGAGAGCGGACAGGGCCTTGAACCTTGTAATCGCCAGCAGCCAGGTTGAGACAGCAGAGCGGCCTTCGAATTTTCCAGCCTGTCGCCACACATCGAGAAAAACCTCGCTGATGAGGTCTTCCGCGACCTGCTCGTCCCGCACGAGCCGCAAGCCCGAAACGATAGACCCGTACATGGTGCCGCCCATACAGCACCTGCATGGCAAGCCGGTCGCCTTTGGCGATCCGCGCAATCAGGACTTCATCTGATGCCGCGAGATTTGCGCTCAACGCTCGGCTCGCAAGGTTGGTCGCGACGGTTTTCGGGGCAGGTTCGATCAACAAAGGAAAAATCTTCTCGATTTATTTGGATCGGCTGGGCGATTCCGTGATTCAGCGCACACTAAGTGCCCTCGGAAGGGACCCAAGGGCAAGTGCGGCAAATTAGTCCATAAAGGTAACAAAACACCTCAATTTGCAGCAATTGTATCGAATGACGCCAACCGGCCCAACAGTAGCGCTCCCGATATGCAGGGAACCCGGATCGAGACCGGTTCAGCGCCAGCAATCCAGGGCGGCAAGTATCTGAGATTACTTGCCGAATTTCATACATCCGCAACCTTTGTCGACGCAATGCGCACGACTTCCGATACGAAACCTAAAGGCTTTGTCCCTACCCTCGCGGTGCACCGTTTCGGATTACATGCACAGCACCGCAACAGCTCCCCCGCATTCCGTCACCGATATCGACTCCACAGTCGAGGTGACGCCGCAGGTCCTTGCCCGCCGCAAGGCCAACCGGCGCACCATGCTCGTCGCCATGGGGGCGAGCTACCTCGTCGACGCGGCGCTGCTCGCCCTGTACGCGCACGCGGGCGCCACCACGTTCGCGACGCCCATCGTCTACGCAATGGTCGGCGTGACGAGCATGCTCGTCTTCCTGGTGCTGTCCGAGACGGGCTTCAACGACCGCTTTGCCGATCACTACCTGACGCTTGCGCAGGGCTTTTGCGCGTCGACCATCATGCTGGGCGGCGTCTACCTGGCGCCCGAGGTCGGTCTCGCATTCTGCTTCATTTTCTTCCTCGTCTTCGGTTTCGCGACCCTCCGCACGACGGCGTGGCAGGCCGCCACGATCTGGACCTACGCCACCATCGGACTGGCCGCGGCGATCCTGCTGGCTGACCGGCCCATCGGCCTGCCGACCGGATCCTGGGCGGAGCGTGTCGCCACGCTGCTGTTCCTGATCACCTCGCTCGGCCGCTGCATCTCCATGGGCCTGTTTTCCATCGCGATGCGCGAGGCGCTCTACAAGCGCGGCAAGGAGCTGAAATCCGCATACGAACGCATCGAGGAACTGGCGCAAGCTGGACGAACTGACCGGTGCGCTGAACCGGCGTTGCGTCATGCAGGAACTGGATGACGAACTGCTTCGCTGCATGCGGAGCAATCAGCCATGCGCCGTCGCGCTGATCGACCTCGACTGGTTCAAGAAGATCAACGACACCTTCGGGCATCCGGCCGGCGATGAAGCGCTCAGGACATTTGCGATCACGATCTTTGCCAACATCCGCGGCATCGACAAGTTCGGGCGTTACGGCGGCGAGGAATTCCTGCTGGTCATGCCCGATACGCCGCAAGATGTGGCGAACCGAACGCTGAACCGGCTTCGCGAGATCGATTGCCGGTCTCGACTGGGCGGCGATCTCCCCGAGCATGACCGTCACCCTGTCCGCGGGCATCACGTCCGTTCGCGCCAACGATACGACCGACACCGTCCTCAGCCGTGCCGACCGGGCGCTCTACCACGCCAAGGAGCATGGCAGGAACCGCGTCCATGTTGCCTGACCTTCCATCCGAAACAATGGCAGACCGATGATGCCCAAGAAAAGCGCTTTTGCCGTCAAGCTCCTTGGCGATCTGGAGGACACCCTCGTCCACGGGTCGCTCGCGCGCCGCGTCGAGATGCTTCGCAGCATCACCGACCTGTTCATGGCCGGCGGCGTCGACTATGACGACGACAACCAGCTCCAGCTGTTCGACGACGTGTACGCCTGCCTGGTGCAGAACCTCGAGGTTTCCGCAAAGGCGGTGCTGGCAAAGCGCCTCGCGCCGCATCCGGCAGCGCCGCCGCGCATCATCCACACGCTTGCCTTCGACGACGCCATCGAGGTGGCCGAGCCCGTGCTGACGCAGTCGCCACGGCTCGACGACAACGCGCTGGTCGAGAACGCACGCAGCAAGAGCCAGGCGCACCTGTTGGCGATTTCAAAGCGGGCGCAGCTCAGCGGCGCCGTCACCGACGTCCTGGTCGAACGCGGCGACATCGACGTGGTGACGTCGGCTGCAGGCAATCCCGGGCGCCCAATTCTCGGAAAACGGCTATGCCAGGCTCGTTGAACGGGCCGAAGGCAACGAGAGTCTGACGACCAGCGTCGGTTTACGATCGAACGTTCCGCGCCACCACCTGCTGCGGCTGCTTGCGAAGGCCTCCGACACCGTTCGCGAAAAGCTGCAGGCCGCCCATCCCGAGACGCGCGCGGAGATCGAGAGCGTCGTCAAGGAGGTCGCCGCGAACGCACAGCGACGCTCGGCGAGCGACGACGCCGGCGTCATGGCCGCGCGTCGCTACGTCAGCGAGCTGCACGAGGCCGGCGAGCTGAACGAGGCGCAAGTGGCGCAGTTCGCCCGCGACAAGAAATTCACCGAGACCAACGCGGCAATTTGCTGCCTGACCAGCCTGCCCTTCGTGACCGTCGAAAGCATGATGATCGAACAGCGCTCCGAAGCCGCGATGGTGCTGGCGAAGGTGCTCGACTTTTCCTGGCCGACCGTGAAGGCCATTCTCGACATGCGCGGCGGATCGGCCAACGCCGATGAAGCCTTCACCAAGATCAGCTACGAGCGGCTCAAGCCGTCGACGGCGCAACAAGTGCTGCGCTTCCACAAGATGCAGCAGCAGCCGGAGACGGCAGAGGCGTAGAGAGCGACGGTCTCGCGAAGAGCGCGCCCCGGAACGACCTGTTAGGCCGCAGCGCCGACAATCCATTTGCGAAACGCGGCGAAGCCCGGCTCGTCCTGGCGCGCCTGGCGGTAGATCAGGTACCAGTGCATGCCTTTCGGCACGCTTTTCTTGAACGGCGCCACCAGCCGGCCGGCGCGAAGATCGTCGTCGATGTAAGGACTGATGCCCATGGCAACGCCGACGCCGTCGAGCGCCGCCTGCAGCGCCTGGCCGTAATACTCGAACTCCGGTCCCTTCGCCGACAGCTTTGCAAGGCCAGCGCCCCGGATCCAGCGCGGCCAGTCCTCGCGCGCGTGGCTGACCCGCAGCAAGGTCGCCGACCGCAGGTCGTCCGGCTGCTTCAGCCGCCTGGCCAGCGCCGGCGCGCAGACCGGCGTCAGGTTCGGCTGCGAACAGCCGCTCGGCGACAAGCCCCGGCCAGTCGCCGTCGCCGAGGGTGATGCCGCAGGTCCAGTCGTCGCTGAAAGGTGCAGCCGCGCCGCCGGTCGCAAAGCGCACCTCCATATCCGGCGCGACCTTCTGGAATTCGGCCAGGCGCGGGATCAGCCAGCGGATCGCAAACGTCGGACCGACGCCGACGGTGAGCACGCGCGCGCCGCCCATGGCCGAGACCTGCGCCGTCAGGTTTGCGAGCGCATCGAACAGCGGCGTCAGCCCGGCCTGGTAGGTTCGGCCTGCCGGCGTCGGCGCAAGACGGTTGGCCTTGCGCTCGAACAGCTCCGCGCCGAGCCGCTCTTCGAGAAGGTGCACGAGCCGGCTGATCGCCGCCGGCGTCACATGCAGCTCATCCGCCGCCTTGGCGAAGCTGCCGGTGCGCGCGGCCGCCTCGAACGCCCTGACGCCATTGAGGAACGGAAGCCGGCGCATGGCCCACCATTAGAAAAACTGATGCTGAGGCCTTGATAACTCAGTTTGCGAAAGCGCCGCAAACAGGATCATCAAGGATCCGGAGCCACGCCATGAGTCCCCTGATCGTCACCCTTCTTTTGCTGACAATGGTCGCGACATCGTTCTTGTCCGGCATTTTCGGCATGGCCGGCGGCATGATCCTGATCGGCGTTCTGCTGGCGCTGTTGCCGCTGCCGCAGGCCATGGTGCTGCATGCGGTGACGCAGATGGCCTCCAACGGCTGGCGGGCGATGCTGTGGTGGCGCTACATCCGCTGGCGGCCGGCGCTGGCCTATGTGGTCGGCTGCGTCGCCGTGCTGTCGATCTGGACGTTCTGGCAGTACGTGCCCGAGAAGCCGGTAGCCCTGCTTTTGCTGGGGGTCACCCCATTCCTGGCGCGGATGACGCCGAAGGGCTTTCAGCCGGATCCGGAAAATCCGCTGCAATGCGCGGCCTACGGCGTGATCTGCATGACGCTGCTGCTCTCAACCGGCGTTGCGGGACCGCTGCTCGACACCTTCTTCCTCGGCGGCGGCAAGATGGACCGGCGCGAGATCGTCGCCACCAAGGCCGCGTGCCAGGTTTTCGGCCACGCGGCGAAGCTCGTCTATTTCGGCGGCATCATCGAACAGGCGGGCCAGCTCGATCCGGTGGTGGCGGCGCTTGCCATTCTCGCCTCGGCGATCGGCACGACGCTTTCGACCCGCGTGCTCGGCGCGATGAGCGACGGCCAGTACCGGCTGTGGGCCAATCGCATCGTCACGACGATTGCTCTCTACTACATTGGGCACGGCAGCATCCTGCTCGTCGCGCCGCAGTTCACTGCATAGTGCATGACCCCGAAAAGTGGGAACCGGTTTTCGGAATAGATCATGCACAAACAGAGCAGAAGGAGGCAGCGATGACGACGACCTGCGATCCGCTGGTGCTCGACCTCGTCCAGTGGGTGGCGCGCGAGCCGCGCACCTATGCCGAGGTCATCGATGCATGGAAGACGTCATGCCCGCGGCTGACGGTGTGGGAAGACGCGGTCGATCTCGGTTACGTCACGCGCAGGAACGTCGGCGCACGCGGCACGATCGTTGTCGTGACCAGCGCCGGACGCGCGCTGCTCGCGGCGCAACCTGTGGAGACGGCGATCAAGCCGAGGTCAGCTGCTCGCAGGCGCGAGCCGGCGCTCTAAATCCGCAGCACCCAGCGCCCCGCAACCGCCCCGACCAGCGCGACCACCGCCAGCGCGATGCTGTACCAGATGGCGACGAACAGCGGCGAGTTGTCGATGCAGTGCGAGGCGTAGAACGTCGCGGCGATTCCGCCCGCCAGAAGCCCGGCCACGGCGCCGGTCAGCATCGGCCGCGTGGCCGCGCCGTGTCTCAGCCCGATAAGGGCGGCGATCAGCAGCGGCAACGACAGCGCCGGAATAGCCGAAAGGCAGATCAGCGAATTCGTCCCAATCAACCGTTTCGTCCAGGGCGACGTCATCACCACCGCGTCCGCAGCGATCCCGCCGGCGAGCAGCAGCACTGGAATGCCGAGCAGCCAGGCGGCCTTGCGAATATCGGCGCCCCGGCCGCACCAGCCGCGCCGCAAGCACGACAGAGGCAAAAACCAGCGCCAGCGTGACGACGAACTTCAGAACGAAGAACGGGTTTGCCGTCGCGGCCATGAAATCGGGGCGCATGCCGAGCCGCATCATGAACATCATCACGGTGAACGGCAGGGCCACCGCCAGCGCGATGGCCAACACGATCCCAACCGGCCGGGCGCGCCAGCCGTGATCGGCGGCAAGGCTGCGGATGAGCTCGTTGGTGTCCATCAATCCCTCCGCAGCTTTGCTGCGAGGCTGGCCAGCCCCCGGTGCAGCGCCACCCGCACCGCCCCCTCGCTCATGGAGAGCTTTGCCGCGGTCTCGCGGATCGAGGCGCTTTCGATCGCGATCGATTGCAGCACCTCGCGCTGCCGCTGCGGCAGCTTCTCGAGTTGGGGGCCGACTTCGCCCACCGGCAGCTGTTCACGCGGCGGCTCGGCCGGCAGGGAGTCGACGAAATCGTCGATGTCGACGAACACCCGGCGGCCGCGCTTGCGCAAGGCATCGATCAGCTTGTTGCGCGCGATCGCAAACAGCCAGGGGCCGAACGGCGCGGTCGGGTCCCAGGTGTGCCGCTTCAGGTGCACTGCGAGCAGAATCTCCTGCACGATATCCTCGCCTTGATCGGTCGGCTGGCCGGCGCGCGCCAGCCCGCGCTGCGCGGTCGCCCGCAGCACCGGCGTGATCGCCAGCAGCAGGCGGTGATAGGCCGCGCCGTCGCCCGCATTGGCCGACCGCATCAGCTCCGTCCACTCGCCCTCACGCTCGCGCACGCGCGCCCCTAATTCCTGAAGTTCGTCACAATCGGGCCACTTGTTACGCCGGGAACACTAAGCCGCGCAACTTTACGGGAATCGATACCGCTTTTGCCGACGCGGAAACCGTGCCGGGCCCTCCCGCCAAGCTTTTGCCCCAGGACAACCGAAATCTTTCCCGCTTTCGCCCGCGTTGTGGACATGGGTGCAGGCGAATTCTCCATTCTGGGACTGGCAAATCGGGGAAGCTTGCCATGGATAGCAGGGCCAAATGGCGCTTGGCACTCATCATCGCGGCAACCGTTGCGTTCGCCGCATTCTTTGCAGAACCACTCTCCGCATGCGAGGCGACAGGGGGGTGTCCCTCCAGCGAATCCAACCTGAACGGCGTGGCAGCGAACGCCCTGCCCACCTATCCGGAGACGACCGAAGCAAGCCGCTGAGCCGGTGAAGCTCAAGAAGTTCACCAAGCCGCAGATCCGCACGGCGCGGCGGGCGCAGTCGCGCAAGGCCACCCTTGCGCAGCGCGCGCAGGGCAGCAAAGTCGCAAAGGCCAAGCAGGGCGAACAGGACGACGACGAAACGCCCACTCGCACCAAGACCGCCAGGAAGGCAGCGCCCGCATTCGCCAACGCCAATGCTGAATTCGTCGACGCGGAAGCAGCCAAGAGCTCTTCGACAGACAAGGCGTCTTCACCTGACAAGGCTGCAGCGCCAGACAAGGCGGACGCGGGCACGTTGGCGCAGCCTGCGGCCACTGAGGCGCAGGCGACGAATGCCCGGCCGAAGACGGTCGAGCTTGTCTCGTCCGACCAATTCAACGATCTCGATCGCGCCGCCTGGGAAGCCAATCAGATGCCGAAGCTGATGCAGCTGACCGGCAGCAACAGCCACGCCGAACTTCGCGATGACGATTCGAGCTGGGCGCAGACCTCGACCATCGGCAAGTTGTTCGTCGCCTTCGGCGCCCTGCTGACGATCGGCTCGGCGATCCGCATGTTCATGGCCTGAGCGGCCCGGTCTCCGCCGCCTTCGAATTTGACGGCCCGCCGAGCCCCGGCGGGCCGTATGCTTTTTGCGGAAAGCCTGGAACAACCGTCGCGCCGGCAGAGGCTTGCGGCGGGCTGCCGCAATGGGCACAGTCCGGTCGAAGCCAACGACAATCCTCAAGGTGCAGACATGAGTGCCTACGAACACATCCTCGTCGAGCGGCGCGGCGCGATCGGCGTCCTGCAGCTCAACCGGCCGAAAATGCTGAATGCACTCTCGGTCGACGTGTTCAAGGAGATCGCCCGCGCGATCGACGACTTCGAGGCGGACGACAAGATCGGCGCCATCGTCATCACCGGCAGCGAGCGCGCCTTTGCCGCCGGCGCCGACATCAAGGAGATGCAGCCGAAGGGCTTACATCGACATGTTCAAGGCGGACTTCATCGCCATCGGCGGCTATCGCGTCGCCGAATGCCGCAAGCCGACGATTGCCGCGGTGAGCGGCTTTGCGCTCGGCGGCGGCTGCGAGCTCGCGATGATGTGCGACATCATCATCTGCAGCGACACGGCGAAATTCGGCCAGCCGGAAATCACGCTTGGCACCATTCCCGGACTCGGCGGCACGCAGAGGCTGACCCGCGCCGTCGGCAAGTCGAAAGCGATGGACCTCTGCCTCACCGGCCGCATGATGGATGCGGCGGAAGCCGAACGCTCCGGCCTCGTCAGCCGCATCGTCGCGGCCGACAAGCTGATGGATGAAGCCATTGCGGTCGCCGAAAAGATCGCCTCGATGTCGGCCCCTGCCGTGATGGCCGCCAAGGAAGCCGTCAACCGCGCCTACGAGACCACCCTCGCCGAAGGCCTCGACGCTGAACGCAACCTGTTCCACGGCACCTTCGCGCTGGAGGACCGTTCGGAGGGCATGGCTGCGTTCATCGCCAAGCGGCCGCCGGCGTTCAAGGGGCGGTAGACGTCGGCATCGCGCCGCGTCTCCGTGAAATGGCGATCGCCATGGACAACTCGCATGCAGTGATGCTGCACCTCAGACTGTCGGACGAGCAGTTCGGGTCCGAGGAAGAAGGGGACGACATCCATCGCATGATGGACCGGCTGAAGCAGGCAATTCTCGCCAACGATGTCGGCGAGCTCGATGGCGACG
Organism: uncultured Alphaproteobacteria bacterium; assembly: GCA_963757845.1. Taxonomy (GTDB): domain Bacteria; phylum Pseudomonadota; class Alphaproteobacteria; order Rhizobiales; family Xanthobacteraceae; genus P52-10. The sequence continues at coordinate 39,394 of CAVWTB010000041.1, read as the reverse complement.
AATTCGGCGGAGGTGAGTGTGTCGTGTTCATGTACGGGCCGGATGCCGGCAAGCTCTTCTCAGCCATTCAGCCAGTCTTAAGAAACTGGCCAGCACTCGTCGGTGGGTATGCGATCAAGAGATTCGGGCCGCCGGGAGCTCCGTTTGAACGCGTAGATTTCAGTCTGGGTTAGCCAGCTCGCAGAAAGGAAGCATTCGCGAAGTAAGCATGACCCCCACCTATTCCGCCGCCGCCATCCGGCCCGGCTTGAGGTCGGTCGAATAGTTGAGATGGACCGGCGCGTTGGCCTCGAACGGGCTCTTGAGATCGAGCTGCCTGGCAATCTCGCGGATCGCCGGGAAAACTTCCTGGCCCATCAATCTGATGCAGGTCAGCGAATCCTCCTGGCTGACGCGCCCGTCATTTCCCCACAGCGCCAGGATGCCCGGCCTCGTCTCCTCGAGGATGCGCTTGAGCTTGGCGACCACGGTCTTGGGAGTGCCGGCGATGATGCGCAGATCGGCCATTTGCTGCTCGAAGCTCGCGATGCCGCGCGGATTGACGGCGCGGCCGGCGGCGAACTCGACGAAGGCGCGGCGGTTCGACGGCGAACCATAGCCTGATGGCGTGCTCCACACCGGATGCGCAAGACCGGTGAACTCGCCCTGCATCCAGCGGAACTGTCTGGCGTTCTCGATCGCCTTCTCCTCGTTGTCGGAGATATGGACCTGGATCAGGTACCCGCGATTCTCCGGTCCGCCGACATAACCCACCTCCGCCGCCGTCTTGTCATAGAGCTCCCAGATCTTCTTGGTCTGCTCGATCGAGGTGTTGAGTGCGATGTAGGGATAGCGCTGCTGGGCCGCCCAAATGATCGTTTCCTTGCTGATGACGCCCGGGATCCAGACGCGCGGATAGGGCTTCTGCAAGGGCACGGCCCAGGGGTTCACCACGCGATGCTGGTAGTGCGTTCCCTCGAAGCGGAACGGCCCCGGCTGCGTCCACGCCTTGACGACCAGTTCGTGCGCCTCCTCAAAACGCTCGCGATTGAAGGCGGGATTGACGCCGGTGGCGAGCTGTTCCTGGCCGCCGCCGCGCACGAACCCCGAAACCAGCCGGCCCTTGGAGATCATGTCGATCATGGCGAGTTCTTCGGCAAGCCGGATAGGATTCTCCGCCAATGGCAGCGGATTGCCAAGCATGACGATCTTTGTCTTCTTGGTCATGCCGGCCAGGAGCCCGGCGAATATGTTGGCCTTCGCCTGCATGCAGAACGGTGCGTTGTGGTGCTCGTTCAGCATGATGCCGTCGATGCCGACCTCCTCGGCCAGCATGTATTGCTCGATGTAATTGTTGTAGAGGCGTGAGCCCTCGACCGGATCGAAGTTGGTGTTCGGGAACATCAGCGCGGTCGCGCCAAAGTCGCGGCCGGCCTGTTCGGGGTAGGCCGACATCGGCTGCTCGGTGAAATACATCAGGTGCATTGCATTACTCCCGACCGATGAAATCGAGGATCAGTTTGGAGAGCGCGTCCGGTTGCTCCATGTCGACGCAATGGCCGCACGCCGCAACCGTTTCCAGCCGCGCGTTGGGCAGAGCTTCGAGATAACGCTTAGCGGCGCTCGAAGGCACGACCTTGTCGTCGTCACCCCACACCACCAGCGCCGGCGCACGCACCGCCCCCAGCAGATACGGAAGCGTCTGGCTGTACATGTAGGGTTTCCAGGCAATGCGGAAGCTCATCTCGCGGCAGATGTCCCACATCTCGAGCTGATCGGTCGAAGGCTCGGCGCCATAGACGCGATCGAACGCCTTCTGGTCATGGAAGCCCGCGCGCGCGTAGTCGATGTAGCCGGTGACCGCGAGATCGAGGATGTCGCCTTGCGGCGGCTTGATGCCCATGGCGCCGACGAGAACGAGATGCGACACATCCGACGGCGCCATGCCGGCCATCTCCGCTGCAATCCAGCCGCCGAAGCCGAGCCCGACGAGGGCGGCATCGCGTACCTTCAGGTCGCTCAACAGGCCGCGATAGACCACGGCGATGTCGCGCACGCTGCGCATCCAGTCGGGGCGCGCCGAGCGGCTGTAGCCGGGATGGTGAGGCAGAAGGACATCGAAGCGGGACGCCAGCGCGTCGTAGAACGGCAGGCGATCGAGCGTGCCGGTTTCGTGATGCAGCACCAGGAGAGGCCTGCCCTTGCCTGCACGGCTCAGATGCAGCTTGGTACCGGCTACCTCGACGGAAGAGTCGGTCCAATGTGCCGGCGACATGATCCATCCCTCTTTTTGCAAGGATGGTGACAACATGAGTCGGAAGAGTCAAACTGTCGTTCGGCAACCCCGGTATCTCCGGCCATTGGCCATCGCATGCAGTCGAGCGACGCCTGGACCGCGCTTCGCTCAAGGACTGCCGCGTCTGACGTCGTCAGGGCACCCCGAGCGTACCATTGACGAGAGCGCGGTAGATCCAATCGGAAACGCCTTTCGGCTTGTCGAGGCCGAGGCGCGCCAGCGCAGGCTTGTTGCCTCCCTTCACAAGGCCGAGCAATGCGAACTCGAGCAACCCGAGCGGCGAAGCCGATGCGTCGCGCAGGCGCTGCAGCGCCGGAATGAGCTGCTGCTCGACGTCCGTGAAATCGGAGCCGAACGGAAACGACGGCAAGGGCCCCTGCTCCCGCGCCGCCTTCAGCGCCTCGGCGATCCGCTCCGGAAAGTTCTCGCGGTGCGCCGCCGGGATCTCATAGTCCGTCGCAAGCTTGCCCGCATCCTTCGCTTCGCGGATCAACTCGCCCTGGAAGCGCGAGTCGGAAATCGCGAGCATCGCGGCAATCACATCGGCATCGGACTTTCCGCGCACATCGGCAACGCCGTACTCGGTGACGAACACGTCGCGCAGATGCCGCGGGATGGTCTGGTGGGCGTAGGACCAGCGGATGTTCGACTCCACCTTCGAGCCGGCGCCGCGGGTCGCCTCCAGCGTCAGGATCGAGCGCGCGCCGGGGAGCGCAAATGCCTGAGCGACGAAATTGTACTGGCCGCCGACGCCGCTGACGATCCGGCCGTCGTCGAGACCGTCGGAGACGGCCGCCCCCAGGAGCGTCGCCATCATCACGTTGTTGACGAACCGGGCATCGGTCCGCGCGCGGCGCTTGGCTTCGAGATCCTCGAACACCTCGTTGGTGAACGACACGGCCTTCATCTGGATGCGGTCGAGGTCCTTGGCCGGCATCTCGCGCAGCGCGCGATAGAAGCCCTTTGGGCCCAGGAAAAACGCTGCGTGCAGCAGCGTGCCGTCGACCTCGCGCTTGATGATGCCCGCCTTGATCAGCTGCAGGAACGCTTCGACGAACATCTCGCTGACGCCGTAGAGGCCTTTGTCGAACGGTGCGGACTGCAGGGGCGGAAGCTCTGCGCCATTCGCGAGCCGCTTCAGGATGTCCATGAAGCGGGCATTCTCCCGATGCCGCACGATCAGCGACTGCGCCAGCGCATCGCCGACCTGGCCGATGCCGATCTGCAGCGTGCCGCCGTCGCGCACGAGGCCCGCCACATGCAGGCCGATCGCATATTTCCTGTCCGAGATCGGCTCCGCCGGCGGCGCGAACAGCGGAAATTCGACGTCGGCGCCTTCCAGTATGCCTGCAAACTCGCTTTCGGGAAGATCGCCGTCGCCCGGCATGAACGGCAGTTCCGAATTCACCTGCCCGTACATCCGAAAGGCCGTCCCGCCTGCGCGGCGGACCTTCAGGAGATCGACGGTGATGTCGGTGTTGCAGCTCAAGCTGTAGCGCGGCGCGCCGTCGACCACGCGCTTCGCGACAAGCTGGGCGACGACGTTGACGCCGCGCGACAGCAGGTAGTTGAAGGCGTGCGTGTAGTTCGCCGAGATATAGTTCTGCTGCGCCATGGACGAACCGAGCCAGCGGCCCGCCAGGAAGAAGAATTCGTTGACCTCGATGTTCGGCGGCAGCGCCTTCGCATGCAGCGCCTTGGCGTAGGCGAGCTCCGGATAGCCGCCGAACAGCCGCTCGATCACCGGATTGATGAAGCGCTGTTCGAGCTCGCTCGAGGGCCGCGGCTTCTCCAGCGTCAGCGCCGTGAAGATTTTCAGCTTGATCGATGGATCGGCGGCCGCCCGGGCAAACAGGGCGTTGGCGATGTGGTTCGCCTTGCCGAGCCCGAGCGGCAGGCCGAGCACGATGGTCTTGCCGACATCGGCGATGATCCTGTCGGCAATCGCCTCGGCGCTGGCAAAGCTTTGCGTCACGCGCCGTTCACCTGTCAGACCGTTGCAACAGGCGTCACCGGCGAGCCGACCGCCCCGGTCAGGCGCAGCGGCGGCGCCGTCAGCATGAAGCGGCTGCGTTTCGCCTGCCGCAAGTGCATCGCGAGCTCCGTAAAATACCAGAGCTCGCCGAGCGGGATGCCGCGCTTGAACAGGCAATGCTGATGCAGCGGCAGGCGGTGGGTGACATGCAGCTCGGGCGAGGCCTCCATCCGCTCCACGGCGAAATTGTCCGCGCAAAGAGCGGCGACCTTGTTTGCCGACAGCCAGTTGTGCAGCGCCTCGTCGTTGCCCTTCAGCGCGGTGCACATGTGATGGATGCGCTCGGGGTCCGGATCGCGGCCCATCTTCAGCACCTCGTCGCCGAAGGCGGTGTGGATGCAGACCATGTCGCCCGGCTCGAACGGTGACGCCGTCGGCCTTCATGACGTTCTCGAACTCGGTGAACGTCACGGTCTTCTCGGCGCGGCCGAAATGCTTCTCCAGATCGACCAGCACGCCGCGGCTCTGGATCGCCTTCACCGCGAACTTGTCGATGCCGAGCGTCATCGCATAGTCGTCGCCGCGCTGGTCCGGCGGGATCACGTCGGTGCCGGCACGATAGCCGTTGTAGAAGCACGGCACCTCCTCGCCGGCGCCGTCGAGATCGAAGGTCGATCCGACATGGGCAAAGCTGTCCCACTGGGTCGAGTACTGCGTGCACATCAAGACCGCGTCGTCGCAGACCACGTCGCAGAAGTAATGCGTCTTGGTGCGGACGCGCGAGTTGAACACCGGATTGCCATCGCGCTCGGTCGGCTTCAGCGTCGGCGGGAAGCGGATCGGCGCCAGCGACCGCCCGCCGGGATAGTCGAGCGGCAGGCTGAGGCAGAACGACCGCCCTTCCAGCACCTCCTTCACCGCGCGCAGCACGGCTTCGCTCGTGATGTAGTTCAGGCTGCCGAGCTGATCGTCGTCGCCGAATTCGCCCCAGTTCGAGCCTTCGGGCCGTTTCTTCCAACGCTTCGCCATGGCGCCCTGCCCCTTACGGCCTGATCGAGAAATTCACCTTGCCGGGCGTGCGCACCGGTTCGGCGAGCCGCGCAAAATCGCACAGCAGCGAGCGGGTCTTGCGCGGATCGACGATCTCCTCGACCCAGAATTTCTCGGCCGTGCGGAACGGCGACTTCATCTTGTCGAGGCGGGTCTCGATCTCCTTCAGCTTGGCCGCAGGGTCGTCGGCCGCATCGATCTCGGCGCGATAGGCCGCCTCCACGCCGCCTTCCAGCGGCAGCGAGCCCCACGACGACGACAGCCACGCGTAGCGCAGCGACAGCCGGCCGCCGGGCTGGTGCGCGGCACCCGCGACGCCGTAGGAGTTGCGGATGATGATCGTGCACCACGGGATCGTCGACTGGTTCAGCGCCGCCATGGCGCGCACGCCGTGACGGATAGTGGCGGATTTCTCCGCCTCGAGCCCGATCAGGAAGCCCGGGCAATCGCAGAGATAGACCACCGGCAGATGGAACGTCTCGGCAAGATCGACGAAGCGCACCACCTTCTGGCAGGTGTCGGCCGTCCATGAGCCGGCATAGTTGTACGGGTCGCTCGCCAGCAGCAGCACCGCACGGCCGTCGAAACGCGCGAAGCCTGCGATGATCGAACGGCCGAAATTCGGGGCAAGCTCGAAGAACGAACCCTTGTCGACCACCGAACTCGATGATCGTCCGCATCTTGTAGACCTGCCGCCGGTTGCGCGGCACGATGTTCATCAGCGCTTCGTCGGCTGCGCTCCGGATCATCGTCGCATTTGATCGTCGGCGGCAGCTCGTGGACCGACGACGGCAGATACGACAGGAATTTTCGCGCGCATTCGAAGGCTTCTTCTTCGGTCTCGGTCGCATGATCGACGCCGCCCGAACGGGTCTGGATCTCCCAGCCGCCGAGCTCGGTCTTCTCCAGCGGCTGCCCAAGCCGCGCCACCACCGGCGGGCCTGCGACGAACATCGCCGACTTCTTGGTCATGACGGAATAGTGGCTCGACGCCAGGCGCGCAGCGCCGAGGCCCGCGACCGAACCAAGCCCGAGAGCCACCACCGGCACATGCGCGAGATTTTCGGTCATGTAATAGAAGCCGCGCGTACCACCGACGCCGCCGGGCAGGTTCGAGGCGCCCTTGGTCTCGATCGTCTTCACCGAGCCGCCGCCGCCGGACCCCTCGATCACGCGAATGATCGGCAGACGAAATGCGTTTGCCGTCTCTTCCGCCATCAACGGCTTCGCCGAGATCGCAGCATCCGCCGAACCACCGCGCACGGTGAAATCGTCGCCGACCACGACCACCGGCCGGCCGTCGACCTTGGCGCGGCCGAACACGCAGTTCGCCGGCGTCACCGTCTTCAGGTCTCCGTTCGGCTCGTATTCGCCGAGACCGGAGATCGTGCCGGTCTCCTGGAACGTCCCCTTGTCGACCAGCTTGTCGATCCGCTCCCGGACCGTGAGCCGACCGGACGTGTGCTGGCGGGTGACCTTGTCCGGACCGCCCATTTCGAGCGCAAAGGCCTTGCGCCGGGCAAGCTCGTCCAGTTCGGGTTTCCAGTTCATGTGGGGCGCTCCGTTTCCATCCTGTTCTTGCTTTTGAACGCACGCAGCCGCGCGGCGGCGCAGTTCCCTTGCACTATCGTTCTGACGGCAATGCGGAGCTTGAGCAAGAGCGCGCAAGGCAATGCCGCGCCCCCTGATTGCATTCGGCAGGCCGGAACGGTCTCCCGTTGCCGATTTCATTCTGACACACGGAATGAAATTTCTGCTTGCCGCGGGAGCACTTGCGGGCGATCTTTTGCCGAGAAAAGAAGCCGCGCACGACGCGGACCGCATCCTCTCGAGGGGTGCGTCGGGAGGATGGGAATGCCCCTGTCACACTTGCGCGTTGTCGAGATCGGCAGCGCGGCAGCATTGGCCTATCGCACACCTCCCGACGCCGCCGAACAGAAGAAGCGGGCGGCCGGCTGATGGACGCACACAACCGGGCGAGCACGAATGCGGCGGCGAGCGACACGCCGCCGCTGATCTCCGTGCGCGGTCTCGGCATCCGCTTCAAGACGGCCCAGGGCGTCTGGCAGGCGACCCGCAAGATCGCCTTCGACGTCGCGCCCGGCGAACGCGTCGGCATCGTCGGCGAGAGCGGCTGCGGCAAGACCATCACCGGCCTCTCGATCCTGCGCCTGCTGCCGAACAACCTTGCCGGCATCGACGGCTCGATCATGTTCGGCGACACCGACCTCGCCTCCTGCAGCACGCGCGCGATGCGCGCGATCCGCGGCAAGCGCATCGCCATGATCTTCCAGGAGCCGATGAGCGCGCTCGATCCGGTCTTCACGGTCGGCCACCAGATCGCCGAGACGCTGCGCATTCACACCAACATCAGCAAGGACGAGGCGCGCGCCAGAACCATCGACATGCTGCGCCGTGTCGGCATCGCCTCGCCCGAGCGTCGCATCGACGACTATCCGCATCAGCTGTCCGGCGGCATGCGCCAGCGCGTGATGATCGCCGCCGCGTTGATCTGCGGGCCGCAGCTGCTGATCGCCGACGAGCCGACCACGGCGCTCGACGTGACGGTGCAGGCGCAGATCCTCGAACTGCTGCGCGACCTGAGCGAAACATCGAAGACCGCGCTGATGCTGATCACCCATGATCTCGGCGTGGTGGCCGAGACCTGCACGCGCATGATCACCATGTATGCCGGCGAGGTGATCGAGGACGCGCCGGTGGATGCGGCGCTGATCCGGCCGCTGCATCCCTACACCTCCGGCCTGTTGCGCTCGCTGCCGCATTTGAGCCCGCGTCGTGGAAAACTCTCGTCGATCCCGGGCCGCGTGCCCTCGATCACCGAGATGCCGAACGGCTGCCGCTTCAAGGCGCGCTGCCCTTACGCGGCCGATGGCTGCGACGCCGAGCAGGAATTGCTCGACGCCGGCGGCGGCCGAAAAGTCCGCTGCTGGCGCTTCAAGGAGCTCGAGCTGCCCGGCGCGCTGCAGCACGGCGCATCCGCGCCCGCGATCGAGATGGCGGTGCGACCATGACGACCGCAGCACCCCTCGCCGCCGAGACGCCGCCGGACACCATCGTCTCGGTGCGCGATCTCGAGGTGCAGTTCCAGACGCTCGATCGCCGCGCCACGGTGAAGGCGGTCGACGGCGTCAACTTCGACGTCCGCCGGGGCGAGACGTTCGGCATCATCGGCGAGTCCGGCTCGGGCAAGACCACCATCGGCCGCGCGCTGGTGTTCCTGCAGAAGCCGACGGCCGGCGCGATCCTGCACAACGGCATCGACCCGCAAAGCCTGCCGCGCAGCCAGTTCCAGTCGCATCGCCGCGACTACCAGATCATCTTCCAGGATCCGAACGCGGCGCTGAACCCGCGCATGACCATCATGTCGTCGGTGCTGGAGCCGCTGGAGCTGGCGCGCGCAGGCACCAGGGACGAGCGCCTCGCCCGCGCGCGCGACGCCATGGAGCGGGTCGGACTGCCGCAGGAGATCTACGAACGCTACCCGCACCAGCTGTCCGGCGGACAGAAGCAGCGCGTGCTGATCGCGCGTGCGCTGACGCTGCGGCCGAAACTGATCGTCTGCGACGAGGTGGTCGCCGCGCTCGACATGTCGATCCGCGGCGACGTGCTCAATCTGTTTGCCGAGCTGCAGCGCGACCTCGGCCTCACCTATGTGTTCATCACCCACGACCTGTCGGTGGTCTCGCACATCAGCGACCGCATCGCGGTGATGTATCTCGGCCGCTTCGTCGAGCTCGGCCCGACCGAGCAGGTGTCCGGGCACGCCGATGCATCCCTACACGCAGGCGCTGCTGTCGGCGGAGCCGCTGCCGCTGCCCTCATCCATGCGCAGCGACAAGCGCATCATCCTCGAGGGCGAGATCCCGAGCCCGATCGATCCGCCGTCCGGCTGCCGCTTCCGCACCCGCTGCCGCTACGCGCAAGCGCTCTGCGCCGAGAAGACGCCCGAATGGCGCGAGCTTGCGAAGGACCACTGGGTCGCCTGCCATTTCGCCGACCGGCCGAACTTTTCGCCGAACTGAAGCAACTGCCACGTCAAGAGAGGACAACGACATGACAAATGACCGTTTGCAGGCAGCAGCCATCACCCGCCGCAACGCCATCGCGCTGATGAGCGGTGCCGCGATCACGGCCTCCCTCGGTGCGCCGGCGCTCGCGCAGGCAACGCCGAAGCGCGGCGGCACGCTGCGCGTCTCGGCCTTCACCAATCCGTCGAGCCTCGATCCGGCCACCGGCGGCGCGGGCTCCGATCACACCTTTCTCTATACGATGTACGACTCGCTGACCGAGTGGGATTTCGAAACGCTGAAGCCGAAGCCGGGCCTCGCCGAAAGCTGGAATTTTTCCGATCCGACCACGCTGGTGCTCAACATCCGCCAGGGCGTGACCTTTCACGACGGCACGAAACTCGATGCCGAGGCGGTGAAGTTCAACCTCGATCGCGCCAAGACTGATCCGAAGTCGAACATCAAGGCGGACGTTGCGACCGTGGCTTCGGTCGAGATCAGCGGGCCGATGCAGGTGACGGTGAAGCTGAACGCACCGGATTCGGCGATGCCGGCAATCCTGTCCGATCGCGCCGGCATGATGGTCTCGCCGGCGGCGCTGAAGGCTGCGTCGGCCGGCAACCTCAACCGCACGCCGGTCGGCACCGGCGCCTTCACCTTCGTCAGCTGGGCCGACGGCGACCGCATCGTCACCAAGCGCAACGACAAGTACTGGAAGCCCAACCGCCCCTACATGGACGCGATCGAGTTCGCCATCATTCCGGAACTGACGACGGGCGCGCGTTCGGTGTCAGCGCCGGGCAGAACGACCTGATCTATCAACTGCCGCCACGGCAGAAGGTGATCATGGAGCGCTCGCCCAATCTCAAGATCGTCACCGGCCCGACGCTCTATGTGTTCCAGATCTTCTTCAACTGGGGCAAGCCGCCGTTCGACGACCTGCGGGTGCGGAAGGCCTTCAACTTCGCGATCGACCGCGAGGCGCTGGTCAAGGCGTCGCTCGCCGGCCTCGCCGAGCCCGGCCACATGAATTTGCCCAAAGTGCATTGGGCCTACGACAAGTCGGTCGCCGAGCTTTACCCCTATGATGTCGCGAAGTCGAAGCAGTTGCTCGCCGAAGCGGGCTTCAAGGAAGGCACCGTGGTCGAGCTTGGCGGCTACCCGGATCAGGACTCGGTGCAACGGCAGGAAATCCTGATCGAGCAGTTGCGCAAGGTCGGCATGACCCTGAAATTCAACAACGCTCCGGTGGCCGAAACAGCCGCCGCCTTCTTCGGCGCGGAGAAGAAGAACTCCGGCCTGCTCGCGGCCTGGACCGGCCGCCCCGACCCGAGCCAGACCTACTCGCTGATGTTCACCAAGGATGCCTACTTCAACGCGGGACGAGCGCCGGTGCCGGCGGAACTCGATGCCGCGCTGCAGGAGTCGCGCGCGACCGACGACATCGACGCGCGGGTCAAGGCGTTCGCCAAGGTGCAGCGGATCGTGATGGAGAATTCATTCGTATGTCCGCTCGCCTTCCAGTTCGAGCTGGTGGCGATGAACAAGCGCGTGCAGGGCTACAAGCCGAACCTGCTCGGCAAGCCGAAATACGACGACGTCTGGCTGGAGAGCTGAGACGTGGCACGGCGCAGCCCGGCAAAGGTGATCGGCAGCCGCCTGCTGCAGGCGCTGCCGGTCATGCTGCTTGCGACCTTCATGGTGTTCTCGCTCCTGAAGCTCGTGCCGGGTGACATCGCCGTGACGCTGGCGGGCGAGAACGCCACCGATGCGCGCATCGCCGAGATTCGGAAGATCTACGGCCTCGACCGGCCGTTCCTGGTGCAATACGGCTCATGGCTCGCGAACGCCATGCAGGGCGACCTGTCGCAATCGCTGCTGTCGGGCGAGAAGGTCGCGACCTCGATCGGCCGCGCCTTCCCGAACACACTTCTGATCGTTGTGATCGCGCTGGTGCTGGCGCTCGTCACCGGCATTCCGATGGGCATCGTCGCGGCGATCAAGCCGAACGGCTGGGTCGACAAGGTCGTCAGCATGCTGGCCTCGCTCGGCGTCGCCATTCCCGTGTTCTGGCTGGCGATGATCCTCGTCGCCGAGATTTCGCTCAGGCTGAACCTTTTGCCCGCGACCGGTGCGAAGCCGTTGCTGACCTCGCCGTGGGAGGCGATGCGGCACGCGCTGCTCCCGGCGATCGCGATCGCCGCCTACGGCATGGCGGAAGTGGCGCGGCAGTTGCGCGGCTCCCTGCTCGAGGTGCTGTCGTCGCAATATGTGCGCACGCTGCACGCCAAGGGCCTGTCGATGTCGAAGATCCTCTGGCAGCACGGGCTGAAGAACGTCAGCGTTAACCTGTTCACCATCATCAGCCTGCTGGTGAACCGCATGCTCGCGGCGACGGTGGTGGTCGAGGCGGTATTCGCCATTCCCGGCATGGGCAGTCTTATCGTGCGCGGTGCGATCCAGCGCGACTTCCCGATCGTGCAGGGCGTGGTGTTCGCGATGGTGATCATGGTCATTCTCGTGAACCTGGTCACCGACCTGCTCTGCGCCACCGTCGATCCGAGGATCGAACAATGACCGACTTGGCCCTTCCCCGGCCGCAACGGCGCGCCGAGCCTGGACCGCTCCGGCGGTTCTTGCGCTGGCTGGCCTCCGACCTGCGCGCCGCGCTGTCGCTGGCCGTCCTGCTCGGCCTCGTCGTCGTAGCCGCCGGCGCGCCGTGGATCGCGCCCTACTCGCCGACCGCGCAGGACGTGAACAACATGCTGGCCCCGCCGAGCACCGCGCATCTGCTCGGCACCGACGACCTTGGCCGCGACATCTTCAGCCGCCTGATCTACGGCGCGCCGGCCACGGTCTATGCGAGCCTGCTGGCCGTCAGCGTCGCCATCATCATCGGCCTGCCGGTCGGCCTGGTCGCCGGCTTCTTCGGCGGATGGACCGACGACCTGATCAGCCGCGTCATCGACACGTTCCTGTCGTTTCCGGCGATCGTGCTGGCGATCGCCGTCACCGGCGCGCTCGGCATCGGGCTGACCAACGGCATGATCGCCGTCGGCATCGTCATGTTTCCTTCGCTCGCCCGCATCGTCCGCGCCCGCACCCTGATCGTGCGGCAGGAGCTCTATGTCGACGCCTCGCGCTGCTTTGGCGCGCCGGCCTGGCACATCCTCTGGAAGCATGTGCTGCCGAACTCGCTGCAGCCGGTGATCGTGCAGGTGACGCTGCTGCTCGCGGCCGCCCTGCTCGCCGAAGCAAGCCTCAGCTTCCTCGGTCTTGGCATCCAGCCGCCCAATCCGAGCTGGGGCGCGATGCTCGCCCGCGCCTACCAGTACATGGAGATCGCGCCGGAGCAGATGTATGCGCCGGGCCTTGCAATTCTGGTCATTGCCCTTGCGTTCAACGCGCTTGGCGAGTCCTTGCGCATCGTGCTCGATCCGACCATGAAGGATCGCTAGCTCAGGGTTTTCGAGTTCCAACAGGAGAGGTGAATGGCTGAAATCAAGATCAAGACCGAAGTGGCGGGACGCGTGTGCTCGATCCCCGCCGCACTCGGCGCAAGCCTGAGCAACGGCGACGAGATTCTGCTGGTCGAGGCGATGAAGATGGAAATTCCGGTGACGGCGACCTCCGGCGGCAAACTGAAGTCGGTGCTGGTCAAGGTCGACGACGTCGTCGCCGAGGAGCAGGTGGTCGCGATCATCGAGGCCTGAGGCGGCATTTTCGAACGGGTTGAGAAACAGGGAGAGAAACATGGCGCACGAGTACAAGACCATCATCGTCTCGGATGACGGACATGATCCGCCGCATCACGCTGAACCGCCCGCAGTTTCTCAACGCCTACAATCATGTGCTGTGCCACGAGGTCACGGAGGTCGTGGACGACTACATGAAGCAGGACGCGCTGCGCTGCCTGATCATCACCGGCGCAGGCCGCGGCTTCTGCGCCGGCGGCGACATCTCCGGCACCGAGCCCGTGGAAGAGCGGATGGCGCGCATCAACGTGCAGATCGGCCGCGGCGTCGAGATGCGCGACGGCATGCACCGGGTGATCCTGGCGCTCGTCGCGCTGCGACAAGCCGGTGATCGCGATGGTCAACGGCCCCTGCGTCGCCGGCGGCCTTGCGCTGGCGCTCGCCTGCGATTTCCGCATCGCCTCCGACAAGGCAAAGCTTGGCGACACCTCCGGCAAGTTCGGCCTGCTGCCGGACGAAGGCGGCGCCTGGCTGTTCCCGCGCTTCATGGGCATGGACAAGGCGCTGAAGATGACCCTGCTCGCGGAGGTCTATGACGCGGCCGAGGCCGAACGGCTCGGGCTGGTCACGCAGGTGGTGCCGCACGATCAGCTCGAGGCGAAGACCATGGCGTTTGCGCGTGCGCTCGCCGATCAGGCGCCGCTCGCCGTGCGGCTTGCCAAGCACATGATGCAGCGCTCGGCCGACATCTCGCTCGAACGTTCGCTGCAGGACGCGTCGCTGGCCGTGATGATCGCCAACCCGGCCGACGACGTGAAGGAAGGCCGCAAGGCGTTTCACGAAAAGCGCAAGCCGGTGTTTCAGGGACGGTAAGCTCTCGAAGCTTGCGTCGCTCATCCTGAGGAGCGCCGCGAAGCGACGCGTCTCGAAGGATGCAGGCCACGACCTGCTGGCACCGATGAAACGTCTCGGGCCAGCATGGTTCGAGACGCGATGCTTCGCATCGCTCCTCACCATGAGGCTCTGACGTTCACCGCGCCGGCCATTCCGGCTTGTGGCTGCCGAGCGGCATCGCCGGGCGCGCCCACATGGGCCGGCGTCTTCGACAGGATCGCCGAATGCCGCACGGCGGAAAGCTCGCCGAAACCCGACGGCATCGCCTGGATGTATTTCTGCACAGTCTCCGCCGGCAGGTCGGGCTTTTTCATCGCGCCTTCGATGCGGCCGAGATTCCAGAGCCAGCGGCCGGTCTGCGCCAGCGACAGGCGCACGTGCCAGCTGCCGCCCTCGCGCGCCTGCCGCGCCTTCGCCATCATCGCGCCGAACGCCATCAGGTAGCCGGTGGCGTGATCGAGCATCTGCGACGGCAGCTCCTTTGGCCCGTCGACGCCGGCGGCCTGGCCCTCGGCGTGATTGAAGCCGGTGGTGGTCTGCACCAGCGAGTTCGAACCCGCGCCGGCCGGCCCATGGGCCGGCATGGCCATAGGCGCACATCGACACGAAGACGATGCCCGGATTGATGCTCGCCGCCTCTTCCGGCGAGAAGCCGAGCGCTGCGAGCGACTGCGGCCGAAACCTTGCGAGAAGATGTCGGCGTCCTTGAGCAGCGTGCGCAAGCGTCGCCCGCCCCTGCTCGCTCTTGAGCTCGACGAACGACGACAGCTTGCCGCGGCCGTTGTCGATGGTGAGCCAGTCGATCTGCGGCAATTCGGGGCCCGCGATCAGCAGCACGTCGGCGCCGTGCGCCGCCAGCGTACGGCCGGCGACCGGACCTGCGATCACCCGCGACAGATCGAGCACGCGCACGCCCGAGAGCGGCCGGTCGCCTGCCGGGCCACGGTTTTGGCGGCGCCTCGCCGATCTTCTCGATCGTCAGCACCGGCAATTCGGCCAGCGCCTTCGCATGCGGATGTTTTGACCAGGTGTCGTGCGAGCGCATGAACGAGACGACGCAGCCGCCGGCGTAGGCTTTTGTTTCGAAATCCTCGCCGTCCCAGTTGCTCAGCGCCGCCTGCACTTTTTCGCGCTCAGGTTCGACAGCCCAGAACCTTGCAGACGTTGTCGCGGTGATGCCTGAAATTCGTGTGCAGCCGCACGAACCCGTCGCGCACCTTGTAGACGCCGGCGATCGCGTCCCAGGCGGGCGGTGGCGGCTTGCCGTCGACGCGGAGGTAGCGCTCGCTGCGGCATTCGACGACGGCGTGCTCGAGATCGACCGACACGTCCTGCGTCTCGCCCGAGCGCAGCTTTCCAGATTTCGGCCGCGGCAAGGCCCGCCGCGGCAATCGTCACCTGCGCCGCGGTATCGATCGCGAACGACGACGGCAGGAGCGGCGCCGTGCCGGTGAGCTTCACGGCGTTCAGCGCCGACGGATCGCCGCCGGCGACGGCCCAGAGGTTTTTCAGGATGTCGGCGCTGGATTGCATGTTGGACGGGCCCCGGGTTGAGTTTGCGGCGAGTATGGCCGCAAGGCGCGAGTGTCGTCATCATTGATTGGGGCAATCAATATATCTGCGTCTTGCGATCGACATTCCCGCATTACCCAGACCCTCACGGTGAGGAGCGTCGCGAGCGACGCGTCTCGAACCGCGAGGCCCGAGCGCTTCGTCGCAACTGCGTTCGGGGGCCTTCATCCTTCGAGACGCCCTGCTTCGCTCTTCGAGCTACGCAGGGCTCCTCGGATGAGGAGAAAGGATACGGTTGTTGAGACGGTAGCGAGATGGACGCCTCAATGAAAATCCCGCGACGGCGGCAGGATGCGGACGTTGCGCGGATGGCGTGCGTCGGGGCATCCTGCTCTTGTCATAGCGCGGGTGGATTTCGTCGCCCTCGACCGGCTCGATCAGCGCGGGCGCGGCAGGCAGGGCCGCGCGCTGGTCGAGCGAGCCGTCCGACAGGCGGCCCATTTCAAAAGTGCGGTCGATCAGCCGCTCGGCGACGATGTGCGTGACGCCCTCGACGCTCTTCTGGACCTTGCCCTCGATCAGCACCAGCCGCGCGCCCATCACCTCTTTGCGGTACTGCTGCATCTTCTTCGGCCAGACGACGATGTTGGCGATGCCGGTCTCGTCCTCGATGGTCATGAACACCGTGCCCTTGGCGGTGCCCGGCCGCTGCCGCACCAGCACCACGCCGGCGCAACGGGTGTATCTGCCGTCGGCAAGCTCCGTCGCATCGCGGCATGATTTGATCCCTTCCTGCAGAAACATTCGCCGCAGGAACTCCATCGGGTGGCCTTTGATCGACAGGCGGATGGTCTGGTAGTCGGCGACCACATGCTCAGGCAGCGGCATCGCCGGCAGCGGCTCTGCCCTCTCGTCAGGCTGCTCGCGCGCGAGCGCGGCGGTGAACAGCGGCAGCGGGATGTCGTCCGGCAGGCGGCGCACCGCCCACAGCGCCGCGCGGCGGTCGAGGCCGAGCGAGCGAAAAGCATCCGCATCGGCGAGCAGGATCAGCGCGCGCTTCGGCAGAGCGGTGGCGCGTGCGAAATCCTCCAGCGAGGAAAACGGCCGCAGCTTGCGCGCTTCGACGATCCGCTTCGACCAGTCGTTCGCCGCTCTCTTCCGTGTCTCTTCTTCCTTCTTGTCCGGCTCGATGTAGTCGTCGGGATCGACATAGGCAAAACCGTCGATCTGGCGGAAGCCGAGCCGCAGGGCGTGATACTTCGCCGCATCGCTCTTCCAGCGCGTTGTCGGCAAAGCTGAAGGAGACGTCGATCTCGCGCACCACGACGCCGTTCTTGCGCGCGTCGCGCGACGATCTGCGCCGGCGCGTAAAATCCCATCGGCTGCGAGTTCAACAGCGCGCAGCAGAACACGTCCGGATGAAGATGTTTCAGCCAGGACGAGACATAGACCAGCTTTGCAAAGCTCGCCGCATGGCTTTCCGGAAAGCCGTACTCGCCAAATCCCTTGATCTGGTTGAAGCAGTTGCGCGCAAAATCCTCCGGATAGCCGCGCTCGATCAGCTTGTTGATCATCTTGTCTTCGAACTTGTGGATGGTGCCGTTGTGGCGGAACGTCGCCATCGCCTTGCGCAGCTGGTTGGCCTCGTCGGGCGTGAATTTCGCCGCCTCGATGGCGATCCGCATCGCCTGCTCCTGGAACAGCGGCACGCCGAGGGTTTTTCCGAGGATCTGCTCCAGCTCGTTCCTCTCGCCATACTCGCGGGATCGGGAGCGGGAAAAATCGACGGGCTCCTCTCCGTTCCTGCGCTTCAGATAAGGATGCACCATGTCGCCCTGGATCGGTCCGGGACGCACGATCGCGACCTCGATGACGAGATCGTAGAACGTCCTTGGCTTCAGCCGCGGCAGCATGTTCATCTGCGCCCGGCTCTCGACCTGGAACACGCCGAGCGACTCGCCCCGCTGCAGCATCTGGTAGACGTCGTCGTTCGTCCTCACCCTTGATGTCGGCGAGCTCGTAGCGCTTGCCCTTGTGCTCGTCGATCAGGTCAAAACTCTTGCGGATGCAGGTCAGCATGCCGAGCGCCAGCACGTCGACCTTCATCATCCGCATCGCATCGACGTCGTCCTTGTCCCACTCGATGAACGTGCGGTACTCCATCGCCGCATTGCCGATCGGCACATAGGTGTCGAGCTGGTCCTGGGTCAGGACGTAGCCGCCGACGTGCTGCGACAGGTGGCGCGGAAATCCGATCAGTTCGGTCGCAAGCTCGATGGCGCGCCCGATCATCGGATTGTTCGGATCGAGCCCGGCCTGCTGCAGCTGCTGGCGGGTGTAACCGTCGCCCCAGCTTCCCCACACGGTGTCGGCCAGCGAACCGGTGATGTCCTCGGTCAGCCCAAGCGCCTTGCCGACGTCGCGGATGGCGCTGCGCGGACGATAGTGGATGACGGTGGCGATGATCGCCGCGCGATGCCGGCCGTAACGGCGATAGACATATTGCATCACCTCCTCGCGCCGGTTGTGCTCGAAATCGACGTCGATGTCCGGCGGCTCCAGCCGCTCTTCCGACAGGAAGCGCTCGAACAGCAGGTTGATCTCCTGCGGATTGACCGAGGTCACGCCGAGCATGAAGCACACGGCGGAATTCGCCGCCGATCCCCGCCCCTGGCACAGGATGTTCTGCGAGCGCGCGTAGTGCACGATGTCGTGCACGGTGAGGAAGTAATGCGCGTAGTTGAGCTTGGCGATCAGCGCCAGCTCCTTGAAGAGATTGTTGCGGGTGTTCTCGTCGATCCCGTCCGGAAAATAGCGATAGGTCCCGGCCCAGGTCAGATACTCCAGATGCTCCTGCGCGGTCCGGCCGGGCGGCACCGGCTCGTCGGGATACTGATATTTCAGATCCTCGAGCGAGAAGACGATTTTGCCGGCAAAGCGGACCGTCTCGGCGAGCGCGTCCTGATAGTCGCGCAAACAGCTTTTCCATCTCGTGCGGCGGCTTCAAATGCCGCTCGGCATTGGCCTGAAGCTTCCGCCCCACCTTGTCGATCGTCGTCTTCTCGCGGACGCAGGTGAGCACGTCCTGCAGCGGCCTGCGCCCATGATCATGATAGAGCACGTCATTGGTCGCGATCAGCGGCACGCGCACCGTGTCGGCCACGCGCTTCAACCGCGCCAGGCGGCGCTCGTCGTCGCCGCGATAGAAAAGGCTCGCTGCAAGAAAGACGCCCGCGGCCTGCGAGGTGACGCAGGCTGTTCAAGGTGCTTGCGACGCTGCCCGGTATGAACCGATAGGAAGGCACCAGCACCAGCAGCTGGCCTTCGGAGAACTCCTTCAAGATCGGCGAGCGTGAGCAGGCATTCGCCCTTCTCCGCCTTGAGCTTGCCCCGGCTGAGCAGCCGGCACAGCCGTCCATAGGCGGCCCGGTCGCGCGGATACACCAGAATATCCGGCGTACCGTCGATGAAGACGAGCCGCGCGCCGACCAGAAGTTTTGGCTTGTAGGTCGAGCTCCTCGTTGAGAGCTCGGAATAGGCGCGCACGACGCCGGCAAGCGTGTTGGTGTCGGCAACGCCGATCGCAGTGAGGCCGTAGTCGGCCGCCTGACGCACATACTCCTGCGGATGCGATGCGCCGCGCAGGAACGAGAAGTTGGTGGTGACGCCGATCTCCGCATAGGTCATGCGAACACCCCGTGCAGGAACCAGCGGAAGGTCTCGACCTCGCGCTCGAAAATGCCTTCGCGATAAATCCAGTAGCGGACGCCCTCTCTGTCCTCGGCGCGAAAATAGTCGCGCGTCAGCACGCTGCCGTCGCGTTTGAGGACATCCGTGTCCGGCTGCGGCGGATGCAGCTTTGCGAATTCGTCCTCCGTCATCGTCTTCGTCCTCGTCGCGATGCCGCCACCACTCCATCGCGATGCGTTCGGGGCCCTCGGTGCGGACGATGACATGCAGGTTGCGCCGCCAGCGAAACTGCGCCGGCGTCCCGTCCGGAAAGTCCGCCGTGACATTGATCGCCTCGGGCCGCGCGAACAGCCGCAAGGGCCGCGACGGCGGCTCGTTCCTGATCGGGACAGGCCATGCGCCTGCGCCGCTCAGCATCTTCCTGCGCCGGAATGGCAAGTGCTGCATGTTCCGGGATATGCGTATCCTGCGGCACGTAACGGATGACCCGCCGCCGGCCGATCCGCGCGACCAGCCGATCGACCAGATGCCCCACATCCTCGGCCTCGTTCGCGGCCGTATCGAAACCGTGCTGGACTGCGGTGACGCTGACGGTGTGAAGCGCCGACAGGCGGATCAGGTCAAAACCGAAACCGGGATCGAGCGGATCGGCCAATGCATCGAGCTTTTCGGCGAACAGCCGCTCGACCACCTCGGGCCGCGTGATCGGCTGGCCGGCCTCCACCGCAATCGTCCGTACCGCGCCGTCGGTGCGGAAGAAACTTGCCTCCAGGAGCCGCGCGCCCTTGCCATGCCGCTCCATGGCCGCGGTCAGCACAGCGCTCAGCGAGCGACAGCGTGAGCATGATGGCGTCGTGGGTTGCGACCGGCTCGGCAAAACGCTTCTCCACCACATAATCCGGCGCGGGCTTGCGCGGCGAGATCGGCGCATCGCCCTGCCCCAGCGCCTGCTGCAGGATCGAGGTGAACGCCGCGCCGAACCGCGCAGTGATTTCCGCCGGCATGCGGAAAGCGACATCGCCGATGGTCTTCAGTCCTGCGCGATTGAGCCCGCGCACGATCTTCTCGTCCACGCCGAGCGTGGCGATGGACAGGGGCGCGACGGCTGCAGCTTCTCCACCGCTCACGACGATCCGTCCATGCGAATGCCGCGTCAGCGCTCGGGCCGCCACCGCCGTGCCCGCGATCGCGCCGCTGACGATAAACCCCTGCCGCGACAGCGCATCGCAGACAGCTGCCATCATGCGGGCTTCGCCGCCGAACAGATGCGCGCAGCCGGTGATATCGAGAAACAGCCCGTCGGTGCCGTCCAGCGCCACCAGCGGCGTGAAGCGGTCGCACCAGTCGGCGATGGCGTTCAGCGTCTTGCCGTCGGCGACCGGGTCCGCATCGATCACCTCGAGCGCCGGCAGCATCGCGCGCGCGGTCGCAAGCGGCAGTCCCACCACAAGCCCTGTCGATGCCGCCGCATCGTTCAGGGCGACGAGTTGCAGCGCATTGTCGATCTTGGCGGCGACGACCAGCGGCTTTTCGTCAGGCGGTGCGACGCCATGCTGCTGCCGCTGCAGGCGGCAGTAGCGGTCGGTCGGCAGGCGCGGCAGCCACACGCTGAGGATACGCCTGTTCGCGGAAAAGGTACTCATCACTCGTCCATTCCATGATCCATCGTCCGGTCCGCCCATGGCGGTTGCGGACGAGCTCGGCGTCGAAGGTCGGCCAGCCCCATCCCTGCCAGTCCTGGACCGGCGGCGAAGGCGCGGCGCGCACGATCCAGCGCGTCTCGGCCGTGGAAGCCTGCGGGGTTGCGCCAAGCCGCAGCATCAAGCGCGGGGACGCCGCTTTCGCCTGCGGCCAGCGTCAGCTTGCGGCTGGCGACGAGATCGAACGCACGCGTCTCGCCCCAGATCTCGGCGATGACGGCGCCGAGCGCGTTGCAGGCAAGACCGTCGGCGGCGGTACGCAATACGATTTCCGCCGTCGGCGCACGCACGACAACAAGGTGACGCGGATCGAGCCCCAGCTCGGCAAAGCCCGTCATCGACAGATCGCCGGACTCGATCGCGGAGAAGTCCTGCCTGATCCAGAGAACGAAGCGCTTGCCTTGCGTCATCCTCCGCGTCAGCCCAAGCGCGAAACCCGTGGCGGCCGCCGCCTGCGCGCCCGCGCCTGCAAACACCTCATGCAGGCTGCCCAGCGCGAGCCCGCCCTTCAGCGCGGCATCGACACCGGCATGGCCCAGCGCCCGGCGTTCCAGCAAACGTTCGCCGCCGCCGGTCTCCAGCCGCTCCACTTCGGTACGTAGGGACGCAAGATTCCTTGCGTGCGCGAGGGTCATTCCGCGCCGCTCCTGATCTCTTCAAGGGGCCAACAACAGATTTAAGAGAACCAAGCCTGTGACAGGCCGCTTAGTTCATGATATGTTCTCATTAAAAGCAGATCGGGAAAAAGAGTCAATCAGCTTCCGCGTGAAAGTTTTACTTCAGACAAATCAATGGGATGGAGGGAGGAACGGACGAGCCCCTTCACCGATTTAAACGTCGATGGCAACGGCCGCGCCTGACATCCGCATAAGGATACCGCTACGATGACCGCAGAGCTCCAATCATCCGCCAAGCTGCACGAGTTGCGAACCGAGGCCGCGCACTGCCGCGCCTGCTCGCTCTGGAAGAATGCGACGCAGACCGTGTTCGGCGAAGGACCGGCCGATGCCGAGATCATGTTCGTCGGCGAGCAGCCCGGCGACAAGGAAGACCTCGCCGGCAAGCCGTTCGTCGGGCCTGCAGGCCAGGTGCTCGACCGCGCGCTGAAGGAGGCCGGCATCGAACGCAAGACAACCTACGTCACCAATGCGGTAAAACACTTCAAGTTCGTGCCGCGCGGCAAGGCGCGCATTCATCAAAAGCCGATGACCCTGGAAATCCGCGCCTGCCGGCAGTGGTACGAGGCCGAGCTTGACGTCATCAAGCCGTCGCTGGTCGTGGCGCTGGGCGCGACCGCCACGCAATCGGTGCTCGGCAAGATCACCGCCATCGGCAAGGTACGCGGCAAGATCCTCGACACCGCGGATGGCGTGAAGGTGCTCGTCACCGTGCATCCGTCGTACCTGCTGCGCCTGCCCGACACGGACGCAAAAGAGCGCGAGTACGAACGCTTTGTCGATGATCTGAAGATCGCGGCGGCGACGCTAAGGAAGATGAAGCAAGCGGCCTAGCGGCAGTCACAGACTTCCGCTGCGTAATTACGTAGACTGGAGAAGAAACTCCCGGAGCCGCCGCATGCCCGAAGGCCATGACGCAGAAATCGCCGCCGCCATGGCCATACTCGACGAGCATATGACCGCGCTCAATGCGCAGGACAACGCCCGCCTCTGCGCAACGCTGCACTTTCCGCACTACCGGCTGGCCGGCGGGAAGATGCAGGTCTGGGAGAAGCCCGACACCTATCTCGCCGATTTCCACAAGCGCGCCGGTGCCGACTGGCACCACACATTCTGGGATTTCCGCAACGTGATCGTCGCAGGCCCTGAGAAGATTCACTTCGACGTGCAGTTCACGCGCTATCGCGCCGACAATTCGGTGCTTGGCACCTACCGCTCGCTGTGGATCGTCGCAAAGCTCGACGGCCGCTGGGCTGTGCAGGCACGCTCGACGTATGCGGCTTGAGAAGAAGCAGCGCACCGCCGCCTACAACGTGCCGCCGAGCGCGCGATAAATCTTCAGCCCTGCACGGCCGGTGGGCGGCATAGCCCAGCTTCTTCTCGGCGTCGGCAATCGCGTCGCGCGTGGCCGGGCCAATCCTGCCGTCGGCTGCGCCGATCGCGTAGCCCTTCGCCGCCAGCAGCTTCTGAAGGTCGATGCGCGCCGCGCGCGACAGGCCGGGATCATCGGTCGGCCACCTGGTCCGCAGCGCGGGATGGCCCGCGAGCCGATCCGCCAGATGCGACACCGCGAGCGCATAGGAGTTGTGATGGTTATAGGCGTAGATCGCATCGAAGTTGCGGAAGACCAGAAAACCCGGCCCTTTCGGCCCGGCCGGCAGCAGCAGACCGGCCCTGCCCGTGCCCGCAAGCTTTGAGCCGTCGGCGCGCACGATGCCGCGGCGCGCCCAGACCGACAGCGCCGCCTTGCGCTTGCGCCCCGACGCGCCGCGATAACCTTGCGGGACCTTGACCTCGATCATCCAGGGATCGCCCTTCTGCCAGCGGGCGCGCTTGAGGTAATTTCCGGTCGAGCCCAGCGCATCGGCGACGGAGCCGACGAGGTCGCGGCGTCCATCGCCATCGAAATCGACAGCGAGACGCCGATAGGTGGTCGGAATGAACTGCGTCTGGCCGAACGCGCCCGCCCACGAACCTTTGAGCTTGTCGAGAGCGACCTCGCCCGCATCGACGAGCCTCAAGGCTGCGAGGAGCTCGCCGCGAAAGAACGAGGTGCGGCGTCCGCCTTCACAGATGAGCGTCGCCAGCGCGTGGGGAAGGAAACTGTCGCCCATTTCGCGCCCGTAATCGCTCTCGACGCCCCAGATCGCCGCAATCACATGCCGATCGACGCCAAAGCGCGCCTCAACCGCGCGCAGCGTGTCGGCGTGGCTGCTCATCATCGCGCGGCCGTCGGCGACGCGCTGCTCGTCGACCAGAAAGCTCATGTAGTCCCAGATCGCGATCCGGCTTTCCGGCTGCACCTTCGACAGCCGCAGAACTTTCTCGTCCGGTTTCGACTGGTCGAGCGCGCGGGCGGCGAGCGACCGGCTGACGCCCGCCTTCACCATGCCCTCGCGCACCCCTGCGACGCAGGCCTCGAAATCCGCCGCGGCAGCGGGCCCCGCACCGAAAAGGCCAAGCAGCAAGGCCAAGGCTCTCGAAGGCGCCCACATGGATTTGCGAAGCTTTCCGCTCTGACGCACGCGCCACGGTCGGCAGGCCGCGAGGTCGAGCACCGTGATTCCCCGTATGACCGATTCCAATTGAAATCGCGTGAACCGGCAAGCCCCTGCGCTGCACACGCCAGTGGTTCTGGCATACGGAACGCACCCTTTGCTTTCGTGACTTGATCTTTCCCCCGAACGGGTCTGAACTTCGCATCACGGCGTCCGCTCCGCCGCGCGCCGTTGCGACAAATAGAACAAGAGGAAGCAAGCCACGGAGGACGCGCCATGCGCAGCAATTCGATCGAGGTGAGGCCTATCGCCGGCGCGCTCGGCGCCGAGCTTCATGGTGTCGACCTCGCCCACATGAGCGACGAGGATTTTGCTGACGTCCATGGGGCGTTTCTCGCGCATCAGGTCGTGTTCTTCCGCGACCAGACGCTGACGCCGGTCGAACAGATCGGCGTCGCCAAACGGTTCGGGGAAATTCATCTTCATCCCTATATGCAGGGACTGCCGGACCATCCCGAGGTCCTGGAGATCATCAAGCGCGAGGAGGACACGAAGAATTTCGGCGGCGGCTGGCACACCGACCAGGCCTTCTCGCCGCGGCCCGCGCTCTGCACGCTGCTCTACGCGAAGCAAACGCCGACCTTCGGCGGCGACACCATGTTCACCAACATGTATGCCGCCTATGAGGCGTTGTCCGGCACCATGAAGCAGATGCTCGCGCCGCTGAAGGGACTGTTTCTCGGCGATCGCAGCGCCGCGGCCGGCGGCCCTTCGCGCAAGGAGAAGTATCTCGGCCAGGGGATCATGAAGCCGAAGGATCCGAACGCCGATGAAGGCACGCAGGCCGAGCATCCGATCGTGCGCACGCACCCCGACACCGGGCGCAAATCGCTGTTCCTGTCATCGCACACGGCAAAAATCGTCGGCATGACGGACGAGGAAAGCGCGCCGATCCTGTCGTTCCTGCGGCAGCATTCCGTCCGCCCGGAATTCACCTGCCGCTTCCGCTGGGAGCCCGGCTCGTTCGCGATCTGGGACGACCGCTGCACGCAACATTTTGCGATCAACGACTACAACGGCCAGCGCCGCGTCATGCATCGCATCACCGTGCGGGGTGATGCGCCGGTGTAGGCGTCGGGTCCCGTGTGAACCGCAGCCGCCAACGGGAGGTCGCCCGTCCCGTTCAGGTCAACGGCGCCTCTGGATATGGCCAGGACGGCGCCGCGGACGAAATCGGTCCGGCATAATTGGCACGCAGAGAGCGGTCGCAAATCGCATAACCCCAGTTGATCAGCTCCTTGGCCGTCCGCTCGCCCGGGTCGGCGAGCCGCGTCTTCGTTTGTGCAAGTCGGTCCGCGACCGCCGGATTGACCGGCAGGGCGTTGGGCGGATTGAGCTTGGCGGGGTCGGTGTCGATGCCCCAATAGGCACCGAGCCGGCCGTACGCCTTTGCAGCTAGAAGTTTCGTTTCGTCGCCGACCTTGTTGCCGTCGATGAAGCGGCCGATGAGATCGCGCCGACGCAGCGCCCGCACCTGATTGTCGGTGACATCCAGGATCCGGCGCAGCTGCGAAATCCAGTCCGTGTCGAGTTCGGACATGCGGCCGAACGGCGCGCCGCCGTCACTGACGAACACCGTGTAGTAGCGCTTCACCACCGGCTCGACGCCGTGATTGTCGTACACGCCGCCGTCGGTCAGCACGATGCGATCGCGGAATGCCGCGCGCTCGGCCGGACTGAGCGGGCCCTGTCCGCCCGGCCAGTCGGAGAAATTCGCACCCTGCTGCTTCAAGAGCATCGGTGACAGCACCGGCGGAAACGCCGACGACGCAGCCACCGCCGACGCGAGACGGAAGGTCGGATGCGACAGCCTGCCAACCACGTAGTCACCGGCATAGGCCTTCGAGAACCGCCACAGCACGCCGCTCTGCAGATTGGTCGCGCAGAACACAAAGCGCGGCGCGTCGGGCAAATCCTGCAACGTGCGCCCCTTGAACAGGTGTTTGTCGTAGCTATCGGCGACCTGTTCCGCAGCGGACGTCCACGGCAAGAGGCCGGTCAGCGCGTCCACCACATCGATGTTGCGACGGGAGAAGTCGCAGACCGGCACCACGTAGAGGTTCTTGAAATTGGCGAACACGCCGTCCGCATTCGGCGCGCCGAGCTTGCTCCAGACAGTCGCGAGAATGCCGGACGCGATGGAGCCGCCCGATACGCTCGAAATGCGCTTCGTCTTCGACAACAGGCCAAGCTCGTTGAGGCGTGCGAAGGCGCCGGCATGAAACAACATCGCGCGAAAGCCGCCGCCCGAGACGGCGACGCCGATGCCGGGCTCAGGGCCGTTGCCGTCCCATTGGAACTCGCTGGCATCAGCAGCAACGCGTCCGGCTGATGTTGGCAAGGCGTCGATCGGACACATCATCGCTCTCCTTTACTGACAAACAGATTGATCCCGCAGGCAAACCCGCGCGTCGTTCATGCCCTCACCGTGTAGTCGAAGAAGAGGCGCTCGCCGGCGGTGCGGGACTGGAAGTCCGACCATTCGACCTGCGCGCTGTTGTCGGCTTTCGTCATTGCTTCGAGGTCGGTATCGGTCTGGAACACGCGGCCGGACGCCTTCTTGATCAGGGCGTCCTTGATCGCCGCGAAGGGATGATCCCACCCGTTCTGCGTTTCGGCCCACTTGCGCACCGCCGTGATCATCGCGGTGAACTCGCGGCCATGATCGCCGCCGTGCCATCCACGACAGGTTGGCATACGTGTCGGACAGCTGCCCGTTCAGCGTCGCATTGTGGCTGCAATGGTGGCCGGCCTTGTAGAGCACCGCGCGCGCCAGCAAATCCTTTGTGGTCACCCTCTCCCGGCCATCCCTCCAGCTCTTCTTCGCCCAGGACAGCCAGTTTCCGCGCTGGGCGTCGGCGGCAAACAGCAGCACCTTGCCGCCCTTGCCGAGCTCGAAGGCCAGAACCAGGCTCGAATTGTTGGTCTGCCCGTTCATGTCGAGCGCGAGCTGGTCGGCCGAATAAAGCCATTCCGTATCGATGCGCCGCCAGGCCTCGTTGTCGGCAACCTCGTCCTCGCCGCGCAAGTTGTTCCTGGCAGACGCCTGCTTGGCGGCGTCACCGCCATAGTGATCCCTGAAGAATGCACCGTGCTCGCGCTCGCGCAGGGCTTTGTCGAACGAAATGCAGTACCTGCCGCCGAAAGGCGGCCTGGCTCCGGGACTATCGGGGCTGCCTGCCGCCGCGGCAAAGTAGTTGCCCGACGACGCACGGGACAGCGAGAGGCTGTGAAACTCCTCTCCGCCCTCCGGATCGAGCGTCTTCAGCAGCTCCGGATCCCGCGGCGGTCCGAGCACGAACACGCGCACGTCCTGGGTGCCGCGCAGCTTCACGACCTCCTCATGCGGGCGCAGGAAGCGGACGTCGTTGGCCAGGTCCTTGAACACCTTCATCGACTTCTTGTTCGCCGACATACCGCGGCCGCCCTTGGCCGCGCCGAGCATCGCCGCCATCTGCTGCGGACTGAAGCTGACATCGTCGTCCCCGCCAAACTCGAACGCGATGAACTCGTCCAGCCTCTCGGCTTCCTTCTGTTCGCCGGCTGCGGCAAGCCGCATGCGCGCGCCGATCAGTCCGACCAGCTTGTCCTTGAACTTCTTGCGCAGGTCGTTGGCGATGTCGTCTTCCGGATCCTCGGTCCAGGCGAACCAGGTTTCGTCGATGGTAAGGCCGTCGAAATTCGTTTCCGTGATGCCGTTGACGTGGTCCTGATGCTCGTGGGTGATCACGGCGACGTGCACCCGGCCACCGGTGGCGGCGACGATGTGCTGGCCGATCTCCTTCGCCTTGGTATTGATGAAGGCGGGCGAGCCCGGCTTGTAGCCGCAGTCGATCAGCACGTACACCGGCTTGTTTGGGTCACTGGTGGCGAAGGCGAGCAGGAAGCAGTCACCGTGGCCGATGCGATAGAAGCGTATGGTGACGGAGTTCGGCGGCGGCAGGAGCCGCGCGACCGGGCCAGCCGGCGCCGGCGTGGCCGCGGTGTCCTTCCCGGCCGCCGTCTTCCGCGGCGTCTTGGAGGCTTTCTTCGCCGCAGTCTTCTTCGCCGCTTTCACGGCCTTTTTTCTCTTGACCTTTTTTCCCTTGGCCTTCTTCGCCTTTGCCGCCTTCTTCGCCACCGCTCAGCCCTCCCCGTCGCGGTGCAGCAGAGCGAACGGCTCGCGCGCCGCCATCGCCGCACGAGCCTTCTCGAACGCGTTGGTCGGCTCGAGCTCGCCGGTGAGGAATCCCCGCACACGCTCGAGCTGATCGTTGTCGTCGATCGCGCCGGCCGTGCGGATGACGCGGCGCACCGCCATGGTCTGCGGATCGATCAGCAATGTGCAGCCGGCGCGGTAGCGGAAGTCGCCGTTGTCGCCGTCCTTTAGCTTAACCTTGCCCTTGTCGACGTCCCGCTGCACGTCGGCATCGTAATAGCCCCGCCGGCGCTGGGTGATCTCCACCACGAGGTGCGGAACCGTTGCCCCGCGCGTCGTGCGGCGCAGCGCGGTGCGGACCGAATGCACTTCAACGGCGAACTCGCCGGTCGTCCGCGAACGAAAGATGGAGGCCTTGCCCTTGGCGGCACCGTCGAGCACGATGCCGATTGCCGGTGCGAGCTTTTTCCCGGACCCCTTCACCAGCCAGGCCCACAACGCGGCCTTGTTCTTTTCGACGCCTTCCCAGGTCTTGTAGCGGTCGCTTTCCAGATTCCACGGCTGCAGACGCAGTTTTTGCCCACGTCGCCGCGAGGGAGACAAGGGCTGGTCCAGATCGTGGACAGCGCGGTCTTGGGTGATCAGTTCATTCATCTCCGCGTTGTCGATGGTAACGCTGTGCTCCTCCATCGCCTGGTCGCCGGTCGGCCACAAAAGGCTTTCGACGCTCATGCTGCGCATGTTCTTCGGGTTGATGCCCCACTGGCGGAAGCTCTCCACGAACGCCAGCCGGTAGCCGCTCGGATCGTCCGGATTGAGGTCGTAGTCGGCGGTGACGATCGCGCGCAAATAGTCGCCGAAGGTGATGCCGACCGGCGGACAGTAGTCGACCGCGCGGATGCACATCTGCAGCACGTATGATGCGCAGCGGGCCGCCTCGTCCGCGAGACGGCCGGCCAGATCGGGATGGATGTCGCCTTCGCGCAGCACGCCGGTCCCTTCCGTCGCGATGCGGTAGAGATCGGCTGTGCGCGCCTTGTAGACCTTGATGAACGCACCGAACACCGCCGCGACCAGGATCGCGCCGCGATCGTGCGGCTCGTGCGTCGCGTCGAGACGGTGCACGTCGGGCCTGTGCGCGGTCCACTTTCCGGTCGCAGGATCAACCGCACCCAGCGCATCGCGCAGCGCGTTGCCGCGACCGGACGCCGCGCCGAACTGTTGCGCGAGCTGGCCCAGCAGATTCTCCCCGGCGAGATTGCCCCGCGTGCGCGCGATCTGGTCGCGCAGCACGCCCGGATAGGCAAAGTGCTGGAACAGCGCGACGATGTCGGCAAACGCCTCGTGGAAGGCCAGCACGTCGTAGTTCACCGGCTCATTGAAACGCGGATGCACGCCGTCGAGAAGCGCGTGCGTCGTCTCGTGCGCAATGATGTCGTGCGACAGGCATGTAAATACGAGCGTGCCGGGCGTGTTCGCCGCGTTCTTGATGCTGACCGGAAAGTAACCGAACAGCAGCGCTTTCTTGACCGGGCTATAGAAGGCGTTGCGGTCGCGCAGCGCGTGCGGATAGATCCGCAGCCGCCGGACGAACTTTTCCTCGGTCGAACCCTGGCGGTGCGACGACCACAGTGCGACCCGGCCGAGCGCCTGCTCGAAATGGCCGATGGTCGCCATGGCGACGGCGTAGACCATCTGCTGGTGGAACTGCGGGTTGCCCTCCGACGGCGCGAGGCCGTTCATGCCGAGAATTCGCTGGTCGTTCAGGTCGACGGGCCGGTAGGCAGCGCCGCTCGCCGGATCGACATCCACGACCTCGATGTATTCGCCGACCGGGCCCGGCTTCAGATCGGCTTCCCATTGGATGCCGATGGTGATCTCACCGATCGCGGCGGTGTCGAACTGACCGGATACGCTCGGATCAAACGCGAAGATGCGCAGCTTGCGCGAGGTCGGGTTCTGGATCAGGTCGGCGGCCATGTTGCAGTTCATTGGGCAGGAGCTCGGCCGGCGCCATGATGCATGCCTCGATTCAAACATAGCAAGCGGGGTGCTTGGGACTGAAATCTCAGTCATGGATACAGAAAGCGCTTTCGGCGAACTGCTCGCCTTTCCACCAGTTGAGGGTCGACGTGCCATAGCGGAAATTCACGGCGCCGGCCTGGCTTTGCAGCGGCTTTGTCACGGCCCCCTGCTTGCGCTCGGCCTGATCCCTCTCGGTTTCGGGAGGAATGATGACGATGTGGCCCGACCTGCCCTCGACCTTGCGCCGGGCGACGATCACACCGATACCGCCCTGATTGGCTGCCTGCTGCAACTTGTCGAGCGTGCTCGTCTGCCGCCAGCCGAACCGCTGGCCGAAGTCCCTGAGCCAGCGGAACAGATCGTTGGCGCGCATTTCCCGGATCGTGTCGCCGATCAGTGGCGGCAGCGTTGCGCCGGCCGTGATCTTCTCGATCGCCTTTTCCGTCCACCACACGCGCGGCAGGTAGACGCCCGCCAGATGGCAGTAGTCGTGCGCGTAGATGTTGCAGAAAGTCGCGTTGGCGGTCGGCTTGTAGCGCTTGTGCGCAGCCTTATCGACGGCGAGGTGGTCGATGATGGCAGCAAGCTCCCTGCGCAGGTCGTTCGCGGTCGTTCCCGTACGCCCGGGCTGGTTCGGTTCATTGAGCGAATGCGCGGTGGCGACCCCGGTCCGCTTGGTGACGAGGTTGGGCCTGTGCGGCATGTGGACCGCGACCAGGCCGCTGGCCGGAGGCTGCGCTGCCGGCACTTCGACGGGAATGTTCGTGACTGCAGGCGCCGCCGTGAGGAACTTCGCCGAGGAAAAGCCGCGCAGATGCGCACCATTCAGGCTCGTCTCGATCTCCAGGAAGCCGTTCTTCTGGCTCCCCGTCACCGCGCGTACCGGATGGCCGTCCGGCAATTCGCCGATGACGTTCCTGGTCGACGGTGCGCTGATCTTCGGTTCGCTGCGGACCCGCAACGTGGACTCGAGCGTATCGACCCTCATGAAGGGACCGGAGGCCGTGACCGGCGTCGGCGCGGCCATGATCGCATGGCCGGCCGCCGGCGCAGCGAGCTGCGGGGAGCCGCCCGACCTCGCGACCGTGCGCGACAGGCGCACGAAATCGAAGATGTTCTGGCCGTAGAACCTGCCGTCGGAGCTCTTAAATCCCTGCATCAGCCCCTTTGGCGGCTTGAAGCCTCCGGTGTTGTAGGCGATCGCAACGAAAGCGAACTCCATGTCCGACAGCGAGGGCTTGTTCTTCAGGAATGCGATCTTCTTCTTCGCATTCATGAGCTCGTGCAGACACTTGCCAAGCGTCTGGTCGAACTTCTCGTAGCGGCGCTCGAGGAAGTAGTCCGGCTCGACCTTGAAGAACTGCAGGTCGAACTGAAACAGGCCGAAGCCGCGACAGAACTTGTTCTTGTTCGCGACCGCACCGGCAAAACCCGGCACATGGGGCGCCATGTCCTCCAGCGCCTTGCGGGCGATGTCGAACATCTGCTGCCCCTTGGGATGGGTCAGCAGCTCCGCCTTGTTCTTCGGAAAGGCCTTGCGTCCCTTGCCGCCCGGCTTCGCATCGATCGTGTCGCCGACACACAGCGCCAGGATTTCGTCCCGCGTCAGGGGGTTGGCCTCCTTGCGCAGCCGCTGCCAGATATGGCCGGTCTCCTGACATGCGATCGCGACGATCATGTCCAGGTCGAACGGACCGCCGGCAACGGCAGCTTCAATCTCGGTCGCGAACTGATCCTTGAACCAATCGATATCCCTGGCGTTCGGCATTGTGCCCCCTACCCATGGACATCGCGCTTTGCCGCCCAATCATCAGCTGCGCATCCGTGACAATAAAATTTCAGTGCTCTCTCGTGGAGCGAGCACCGGATGCCGCACATCGACCGAAGAGTTGCCAGCCCGCGTCGATAGAAGCGTTGTTTAGTTGGTGCGATGATCTGTACACGATCCGTCACGCTGGCATGGCTCTAAATTATGAATGACCTCGCCCCACATCATCCGAACGGCGGAGAGTGCACAAAGGTCGTTTTGCCCTGAATGCTCTGAAGCTGCGCTGCCACAATTGCGGCCGTGGCAACACGCGGGGCCCAAACCTCGTGATGGCTCGAGGCCCGCTGCAGGACCTCAACTCTTTGCTGACGCCGCCCGCAGCTCGTCGATCGTTTTCGACGCCGTGATCGCCTGCGGATCGAGCAGGCAGTGCAGGATTGCCGGCTTGCCGGAGGCGAGCGCGCGCTCGAAGGCGCCCTGAAACTCTTCCGTCGTCTCCACCCGCTCGCCGTGGCCGCCATAGGCGCGCGCGAGCGCGGCGAAATCCGGGTTCTTCAGATCCGTTGCCGACACGCGATGCGGATAGTTGTTCTCCTGATGCATGCGGATGGTGCCGTACATGCCGTTGTCGATGACGATGGCAATGAACGGAATGCCGTACTGCGCGGCGGTGCCGAACTCCTGACCGTTCATCTGGAAGCAACCGTCCCCCGCAAACGCGACGACCACCTTGTCCGGCTGCTGCCGCTTCGCCATCACCGCCGCCGGCACGCCATAGCCCATCGAGCCCGAGGTCGGCGCAAGCTGCGTGCCGAACTCTCTGAAGCGGAAGAATCTGTGGATCCAGCCGGCATAGTTGCCCGCGCCGTTGCAGATGATCGCATCCTTGGGCAGGTGGTCGCGCAGCCAGCACATCACCTCGCCATACTGGAAACGTCCCGGCAGCTTCCGCGGATTGTCGGACCAGGCGAGATAGTCCGCGTGCGCGGTCGCTGCCTCCTCCGCATTGCCGCGCCCGCCGACGTCAAGCGCAGCGAGCTTTGCGGCGAACGCGATCGGGCTCGCCTGAATCGCGAGCGTGGGCTGATAGACGCGGCCGAGCTCTTCGGCGCCCGGATGCACGTGCACGAGCTTCTGCTGCGGCGTCGGGATGTCGATCAGCGTATAGGACGACGACGGCATCTCCGACATGCGTCCGCCGACCAGGAGCAGCAGATCGGCCTCCTTGATGCGCGCGGCAACCTTTGGATTGGGACCGATGCCGAGATCGCCGGCGAAGTTCGGATGATCGGCCGGAAACAGCTGGGCGCGGCGGAACGAGGCTGCGACCGGAATGCCGGCCCGCGCGGCAAAATCCGCGACCGACTTGCAGGCCTGCGCAGTCCAGCGCGAGCCGCCGACGATCATGAACGGCTTCTTCGCCGCCTTCATCATGTCGCCGAGCGCTTTCATGTCGGCTTCGGACGGCGCGGTATCCGCGGGCTCGATGCGCGGCGCGTCAGTGACGTCCGCCATCTCGGTGAGGATGTCTTCCGGCAGCGAGATCACGACCGGCCCCGGCCTGCCCTGCATCGCCACGCGAAAAGCCCGCGCGACCATCTCCGGAATGCGCTCGGCGCTGTCGATCTCCACCACCCACTTGGCGATCGAGCCGAACACGGCCTTGTAGTCGAGCTCCTGGAACGCCTCGCGCTCACGCATGCCGCGCTCGACCTGGCCGACGAACATGATCATCGGCGTCGAATCCTGTGCGGCGATGTGGATGCCGTGGGCGCCGTTCGTCGAGCCCGGGCCGCGGGTGACGAAGCAGATGCCGGGCCGGCCGGTCAATTTGCCATAGGCCTCGGCCATGATCGCCGCACCACCTTCCTGGCGGCAGACCAGCACGTCGATCGACGCATCATGCAGTGCATCAAGGACGGCAAGAAAACTCTCGCCAGGCACGCAAGTCAGCCGCTCCACACCCTGGATTTGAAGCTGGTCCACAAGAATGCGGCCGCCGCTGCGGGATTTTCCTTGAGCTCTCACGACTTTCACTCCCTTGACTGCGCCGTCGCGCGAAACACGTTCTATCTATTGTAACAAATGCGAAGCGCCAGCGATTGCTGACAATCCGCTAACGCGCTTTTTCCGTGCAGAAATCGACAGTTAGCTACTTGACCTCGTTGTCGATGTTAATGCATGGCTGGATAGCTACGGATGTCGCCCTGCGACGTTCCGGCAAGAATAACTGCGAAAAACTCGCACAAGAAGACGGAAACGGGAGGTTGGTTACGTGACTCATCCGATCATCAAGCTTGCATCGATCGCGCTCACAGGGGCCGCGGTCATGACAGTTCCTGCGTTCGCGCAGGTGAAGCTGCCGCCAACGGTGACGGCGACGGCCTACGACACCGGCACGGCCGGATTCAACATCACTGTCGCCATCGGCAAGATGATGAAGGACAAGTACGGCACGGACATGCGCGTGCTGCCGGCCGGCAATGACGTTGCGCGACTGCAACCGCTGCGGACGGGCCGTGCGGCAATTTCGGGCATGGGCTCCGGCGTCTATTTCGCGCAGGAAGGCGTGTTCGAGTTCGGCAGCAAGGAATGGGGCCCGCAGGCCGTCCAGACCACGCTGACGACGGTGGATTGCAACGCAGGCAGCCTCGGTGTCGCCGCCGACACCGGCGTGAAGTCGCTGGCGGACCTGAAGGGCAAGCGGGTTGGCTTCGTGGTCGGCTCGCCGGCCCTGAACCAGAACACGCTCGGCGTGCTCGCCTTCGCCAACCTCACCGAGAAGGACGTGAAGGTCGTCGAGTTCGCCAGCTACGGCGCGATGTGGAAGGGTCTCGTCAACAACGACGTCGACGCCGCCTACGGCACCACCATCACCGGCCCGGCAAAGGAAGTTGAAATCCTCTCCCCGCGGCATCGTCTGGCCGCCGACCCCGCATGACGACAAGGCCGCATGGGCGCGCCTGCAGAAGATCACGCCGTTCATCAACCCGCACATGGCGACGTGCGGCGCCGGCATTTCCAAGGACAAGCCGATCCAGCTCTCCAATTATCCGTATCCAATCTACACGGTCTACGCCAACCAGAAGGAAGACGACGTCTACATGCTGACCAAGGCGATGATCGAGGGCTACGACGCCTACAAGGACGCGGCCCCCGGCGCGACCGGCATGGCGGTCAAGGCGCAGACCAAGAACTGGTCGGTGCCGGTGCACAAGGGCGCGGTGAAGGCGCTGAAAGAGGCCGGCGCCTGGAGCGACGACCAGGAGAAGCACAACAACAACCTGTTCAAGCGGCAGGAAACGCTGGCGTCCGCGTGGGCCGATTTCAACAAATCGAGCCCGCCGTCGGATCCGAAGACGTACGCTGAGGCCTGGATGAAAGCGCGCGCAGACGCGCTGTCGAAGGCGAGCATGCCAAACGGCTTCTGATCCCAAGCCGCTGCTGACCGGATCGGAGTTAAGGGGAGTATTGATGTCGACAGTATCTTCAACCGATCCCGGCGTAGCGGATGTTCCCAAGAAGGTGGTGTTCGAGGACCCGCACGCCACTGCGGCGGGCCTCAACGAGGCGGAAGTCACCCGCGTCCGCGCACTGAAGGGTTTTTGGCGCTGGACGCTGATCGCCGCCACCGCGCTGACGATCTTCCTCTGCATCAACCAGCAGTTCTCGCTGCGCTTCTTCGTCGGCTACACGCAGCTCAACACCGAGTATTTCTACCTGCTGATCGCGTTGATGCTGCCGTTTACGTTCCTGATTTTCCCGGCGACCAACACAGCGCCTCTCGATCGCATTCCCTGGTACGACGTGGCCCTGTTTGCGATCACCTTTGCCGCGTCGATTTACCTGATGCAGTTCATCCGCGCGGCCGCGTCGAATGGATGGGAGTTCGGCGGCGCGCCCCAGGGTGTGATCTTTGCCGGCGGGATCATGTGGGTCGTCCTGATGGAGGCGCTGCGGCGCACTGGCGGCTGGAGCCTGCTGCTGAGCGTGCTGCCCTTCACCGTCTACCCGCTGTTTGCCGACGCAAAATGGCTCGGACCGTTCCGGGGCACCGAGTCGACGCTCGATCTGGCCATCTCCTATCATGTGCTCTCAGGTGAGAGCCTGCTTGGCATCCCGGTTCAGGCTTTCGCCGACACGGTGATCGGCTTCCTCGTGTTCGGCACGGCGCTGATGATGACCGGCGCGGGAAAATTCTTCATCAATATTTCGTTTGCGGCCTGCGGCACGTTCCGGGGCGGCGCGGCGAAGGTCTGCATCTTTGCATCGGGCCTGCTCGGCATGATGTCGGGTTCGATCATCTCCAACGTGCTGACGGCCGGGACGATGACGATCCCGACCATGAAGAAGACCGGTTTTCGCGCGTCCTACGCCGCGGCGATCGAGGCTTGTGCGTCGACCGGCGCCGTGCTGGCGCCGCCGGTGATGGGCGCAACCGCTTTCGTGATCGCCCAGTTCCTGAACATCAGCTACGCGGAAGTTGCTGCCGCCGCGATCATTCCGGCGTTTCTCTACTATGCCGGCCTGTTCATGCAGGTCGACTCCTACGCCGCGCGGCACAATCTCAAGGGACTGAAACGGTCCGAGTTGCCGCGCGTGTGGGATACGTCAAGGAAGGCTGGTACTATGTCTTTGTGATCGCGCTGCTGATCGTCATGCTGCTCTACTTCAAGCGCGAGAGCCACGCGCCGTTCTATGCGACCGCGCTGCTGCTGGTGCTCAACCAGATCTTCTCCAAGGACACGCGCTGGACGTTTGCCGACCATCGCGAAATTCTTTGAGGTGAACGGACGCACCTTCGTCGAGCTGGTCGGCATCCTCGCCGGCTGCGGTCTGCTGATCGGCGCGTTCTCCATGACCGGCGTGGTCTCGAGCCTCGCCAATGACCTCCTGCGGATCGCAGGCGACAACGCCTTCCTGCTGTTGCTGATGTGCGCCATCACCTCGCTGATCCTCGGCCTCGGCCTGACGACGACGGCCTGCTACATCTTCCTGGCGATCCTGATCGCGCCCGCGCTGGAAAAGGCCGGCCTCAACAAGATGGCCGTGCACATGTTCATCTTCTATTGGGGCATGCTGTCGTCGATCACCCCGCCTGTCGCCATCGCCTCGTTTGCGGCCGCCGGCATAGCCGGTTCGCCGGCGATGAAGACCGGGTGGGAAGTCGATGTGGGTCGGCAGCATCATCTACTTCATCCCGTTCTTCTTCGTGATGAATCCGGCGTTGGTGCTGCAAGGCAATTACTTCGAGGCGCTGGGCCTGATGGCGCTGGCCGGCATCGGCACCCTGTTCATCTGCGGCGGCATCCAGGGCTATCAGGCATTCGTCGGCGACTTGCGGAAAGCGGGGGCGATGGAATGGCCCATTCGTGTGCTGCTGGTGATCGGTGGCTTTGTGATCGCCACCCCCGGCGGCGGCATCAATCCCCTGTCGCAGTTGCAGATTACCTCGCTCGGCGTGGCGATCCTGCTGCCGACGATCCTGCTGGCGCTCACGCTGGCGCGCCGTCCTGGCGCGCCGACGGTTCCAGCCTGAGGCGATCGCCGCCAGTCAGGTGACCGCCAAGTGTACTTTCCCGTCCGGACTGCGTGCATCAGCCTGCCCGCGGCCCGGACAAATTGTTTGGAGCAACGATGTCGACGAATTCTCACTCGGGAAGCTCAGCGGCGCAGCCTGAGAAGATCGTTGTCACGGATCCTCACGTTGAAGACACGGGCTTAAGCGAGTCCGAAGTCACCCGCATCCGGACGCTGCAGGGGTTTTGGCGCTGGGCGCTGATCATCCTGACGCTGGCGACCATCCTGCTCTGCATGAACCAGCAGTTCGCCTGGCGCTTCTTCATCGGCTACACGCAGCTCAACACGGAGTATTTCTATCTCCTGATCGCGCTGATGCTGCCCTTCACCTTCCTGATCTTTCCGGGCTGGTCGAAGGCGCCGCTCGATCGCATTCCCTGGTACGACATGGCGCTGTTCGTCATCACGTTCGGCATCGCCATCTACCTGATGGCGCACATCCGCGCCGCGGCGGCAAACGGCTGGGAGTTCGGTGGCGCGCCAAAGGGCGTGATCTTTGCCGGTCTCGTCATGTGGGCTGTCTTGATGGAAGCGCTTCGCCGCTCCGGCGGCTGGAGCCTGCTGCTCAGCGTCTTTCCGTTCACCGTATATCCGCTGTTTGCCGACGAGAAATGGCTCGGGCCTTTCCGGGGCACGCAATCCGATCTCGATATCGTCACGTCCTATCACGTGCTCTCGGGCGAGAGCCTGCTCGGCATCCCGCTGCAGGCCTTCGCCGATACGGTGATCGGCTTCCTCGTCTTCGGCACCGCGCTGATGATGACGGGCGCGGGAAAATTCTTCATCAACATTGCCTTCGCCCTGTGCGGCACCTTCCGCGGCGGCGCCGCCAAGGTCTGCGTGTTTGCTTCGGGCCTGCTCGGCACCGTCGGCGGCAGCATCGTCTCCAACGTGCTGACCGCCGGCACGATGACCATTCCGACCATGAAGCGGACCGGCTTCTACGGCCTCCTATGCCGGCGCGATCGAGGCCTGTGCTTCGACCGGCGCCGTGCTCGCGCCGCCGGTGCTGGGCGCGACCGCGTTCGTGATGGCGCAGTTCATGAACGTCAGCTACGCCGAAGTCGCGCTCGCCGCGACGCTGCCCTCGGTCCTGTATTACGTCGGCTTGTACATGCAGGTCGATGCCTACGCCGCGCGCAACAAGCTGAAGGGCCTGCAGCGCGCGGAGCTGCCGCGCCTTCGGACGCCTTCAAGGAAGGCTGGTACTACCTGTTCGTGATCGTGATCCTGGTGGTCATGCTGCTCCACTTCAAGCGCGAGAGCCACGCCCCGTTCTACGCCACCGCCCTGCTCGTCATCCTGCATCAGTGGTCAGGACCCGCGCCCTGGAAGCGCGGCAACACCGCCGTGCTGGTGTTCTCGATCCTCGTGACCGGGCTGATGTTCTGGTACGACGTCAACAACGCGGTGCTGTGGGGCATGTGCGTCCTTGCGGCACTGAACGAATTCTTCCCCGGCAAGAACTGGGGCGGGCAGCGCTGGCTGACCTTCCTCGAGCTGAACGGCAAGACCTTCGTCGAGCTGACCGCCATCCTCGCCGGCTGCGGCCTGCTGATCGGCGCGTTCTCGGTCACCGGCGTGATCTCCAGCCTTGCCAACGACCTGTTGCGCATCGCCGGCGGCGACGCGTTCCTGCTGCTGATCATGTGCGCCGTGACGAGCCTGATCCTCGGCCTCGGCCTGACGGCGACCTCCTGCTACATCTTCCTCGCCATTCTGGTGGCGCCGGCGCTGGAGAAGCTCGGCCTCAACAAGATGGCGGTGCACATGTTCATCTTCTACTGGGGCATGCTGTCGGCGATCACGCCGCCGGTCGCGATCGCATC